>CADEGH010000004.1:232369-325510 GCA_902826835.1 uncultured bacterium
GAGGCGGGGTGAACCGATCTCTTCGCGTAGGAGGCGCCCTTCCGGGTCAAACCACGATTCCACTGAGGACGCGCCGCGGCGTTGACGGAGCACGACCACTTCCTTTTCGCGGCCCCGCACGAGAAGACGATCCCGACGCCGCTCGATCTGGGTCTCGAGGAACACCTGGTCGCGGGTCCGAAAGTGGTGGTGTACGAGCCGGTCGGCGTCGTGACCGGATTCTTTGGCCAGCCGGCGAAGGCTAAATCCCATGAGCTCCTGATCCGCGCGAAAGTGCGTCGTGCGCTCGCGAGTCCCCTCCGCGCTCCGGTCCAAGATCGCGAGGCGTTCGCCCTCGATCCGGCCCTCCGCGGTGCGCGAGGTGAGACCACTACCAAAACGGCAATCGAACCCTCGAGGCATCAAGCTCACGTCCACGAACTCCTTCGCGACCACATCCACTTCCGGCGACGCCCCGGGGTGCTTCACGAACACGAGGCGGTCGCTCAGGGCGTACATAGGTACACCGTCGCGACGCTCCTTGCCGAGGTTGAGGATGCGAAAGCCCACCCGATGCCCATCCCGGTACAGGAAGTGGCCCATGGACTCTTCGGGGAAATGGGACATGGAGGCCAGTTCGCCGTCCACCGTGGATGCCGGAACTGGAGCCCCGCGGACGATCTCCTGGATCTGCGCCCGCTTGACCTCCATGGTGCCGCCATCCACCTGGATCGAGACCGCCGACTCCGATTCGCTGACGATCGTGCCCTCGACCGAGGCTCCGGTTCGCAGGCGAACCACATCCTGGGCGGGGAGCACCGAGGCCAGCGCCGAGACCAACAGACCTAACCAGAGCTTGTTCATGACCCTTGTCCTTCCGGGGCGGGGAGGGCCCCTCTTCTTCCTCCTTCGATCGGCGGCAAAGGCAGCGAGCCTGAAAGCTTTTTCCGGCGAAACCTCCCGGGGCCGGGCCTGCCGGGACGGCCGGGGTTCGCTATCCTCCCACGAATTCGGGAGGTTCTTCGTGGGCAAAATCCGTCCTCTTGCGGTGTTCGTGTCACTTGTTCTCGGCCTTCTCGGCTCCCCCGGGGTGGCGCAGGCCCCGGCCGGACTCCAGTTCGGGGACCCCGTGCCTCCGGGGGCGGTGGCGGTCGTCGACGGGATTCCCATCCCGGAGGCCACCTTCGAGGAGGAGATGGTGGCGCGCTACTTACGACCCGGCGCGGACGGTCAGCGGATCCTTTCCGCCGTCGAAGACGAAATGCTCATCAATGCGGCGGCGAGCGCAAAGGGCCTTTCCGTCACGGAAGCCGACCTCGACCGCAAGTGCCAAGAGCTGGATACCCAGCTCAAGGCCTCGCAGGGCAAGTCCCTCGCCGACACCCTGGCCGAAAATCAGATTCCCTATGCGGTGTTCCGCAGCAAGACCCGCGGGGTCACACTCCTTGAGCGCCTCTGCCGGGCCGAGCTGGCGCTGCCGCCCGACGCCCCGGTCGAGAACCTGCACCAGCGGGCGTGGCTCAAACAAGCGCGGGATACCGCCAAGATCGATCGCGAGCGCGCATCCCTCCCCGCCGGGACGGTAGCGATGGTCAATGGCCAGCCGATCTCGAGCAAGACCTTCGTCGAGCAACTGGTCATCGTGCTCGACGACAAAGAGATTCGCAAACTCCTGGATACGCTCGTCCAGGAGGTGATCTGCCAGCGGTTGATGCAGGAGCAGAAGCTAGAATTGACCCCGCGTGACCTCGAGGCAGAGTTCGAACTGCAGCGTGCCACCTTTCGAGCCGAAGGACAGGAAATTCCCTTCGAAGACCTCATCCGTCAGCAGACCGGACTCGGGAAGGAGGCGTTCATCGCGACGAGGGGGTTCCGGGTCAAAGCTTCGCTGGCCCGTTTGGCCCAAGCATGGTTCACTGCCGCCGATCTGGAGCAGGCTTACCCCACGAAAGCCAATCACTTCGGCCCCAAAATCACCCTGCGACACATCCTCTTCGGCGCTAGCGAGAAGCCGGATCCCCGCGGCAAGCTCCCCTCATTCGAGGCCGCCATGACTCGCGTTTCCCTGGCTCAGAGTGATGCCGGACAGGGGATGGCCTTCGCGGACCTCGTGGTCAAGTACAGCGATGACACGGCCACGAAGTTCTCGGGTGGGCTTCTGCGG
This sequence comes from uncultured bacterium, assembly GCA_902826835.1. Taxonomy (GTDB): domain Bacteria; phylum Planctomycetota; genus RBC034. The sequence continues at coordinate 234,513 of CADEGH010000004.1, forward strand.
CCGTTCGCTCCCGGTCGCTCCAATCTCGACCAAGCCATCGTGGAAGCCGGGTCCCGTCTCGAAGTCGGGCAGATTTCCGCTCCGGTGCGATCCGCGTTCGGGTGGCACCTCCTCCAGTGCGAGCGCAGAGACCCGCTCCCCCCCCTCGCCGAAGTGGAGGGCGACTTGCGGCGCCTGTTGGCCGCGGAGCGATTCAAGGCCGCTTACGAAGCGGCGAAGCTAGGGGTACGGATCACTCGCTCGACCGGCTCGTGATCCCTCGAAACCGGCAAGGCGGCCCGGACATGAAGAGACGCCCGCAACCCGAAGGATTGCGGGCGTCGACTGGACCTGCGGGAAGACCCCGAGATCAGAACTGCACGCCAGCGGTGTTCGAGACCAGCACCACCTGGAACGCGCCATCCAGGAAGACCTGGGTGGCGTCGAGGCGGAGGCCCGCGAGCGGCGCAAAGAGCGGCGCGGGCAGCACGAGGTTCCCGCCGTCAGGATAGGTGACACCCGTCACGAGGAAGTGCAACGGATTGCCGACGCCAATCGGGCTCAGCAAGGCGTTGAACGTCACGGCGTCCAAGACGAGCCCGAAGAAGGGACCGCTGCCCACCGGATTACCTTGGTTGCTCAGGGAGATGAGGGTGAAACCCTGAACCGCCCCCATCGCGTTGGGGCAGGTGCTCGGAACCGGCGTGATAGTCAAGTCGAACTGGTTCGGGCCGGGGCCCGAGGTGCTCATCGCGAACTGATAATCACCGACATTGATCATATTGTTGACGGTGATGGTGTTGAAGCCCTGCGGATCACCCACGGTCAGGCTGACCGTGTAGATGCCGGGGCAAGTGTAGATGAAGGTGGGATTTGGGATCGTGGAGTCCGTCATGGCGTCGCCGTTGAAGTCCCACGCCCACGTCAGAATTCCCCCGGCGCAGGAATAGCTCGCGTCCGAGAAATTCACGACCAAGGGGGCGGGTCCACCGGCCGGAACGGCGTTGAACGCCGCCACCGGGCCAGACTCCGCAACCTCGTCAGCACCGACGTCGCGCGCACATCCGCCGGGACGAGCCTCACCATCGAAGTCGGTCAGGAGAGTGGCCGCGGGATCCGCCGCACCGACGGCCGCGCTGGCGAGTTGGATGTGCAGGTCGCCCATGGCCGCGTTGACCAGGCTGGCCGCACCCGTGCGACCGTTGGCCTCGCGAGGCACGCTTGCTGCCTGGAAGGCGCCGAGGTTCGCGTAGGTCGTTCCGACATCGACCATGAAGGTGCCGGCCGAGGTGTCGTCGTAGAGGTTGTAGTCCATCGAGGTGGGAACGTTGGGGATGTTGATGCCATCGCGCCACCGATAGAAAGTCCCGTTGACAGTGGTGGGGACCTTGACGAAGAGGTTGTTGCGAATCGACGCCATGGGCGACGAAGGCGCACCCCGCGTAGAGCCGATCACGGCGCAGAAGGGGTCATCCGCCGCATTCAAGGCGTCCAGGGTATTGACGTAAAAGGTGTTGAACTCGATGACGGTTCCCTGGCAGCGGCGTGAGCTGATGTAGCCGAAGCGGGCGTTGCCATAGAAGCCGCCGGTTCCGGCCGTCTGGAGATTCCAGAGGAAGTTGTTGCGGATGATCGTGTTTTGGGGGCCGGGAACGTTGCCGTAGAGCACGATTCCCGCCGAAGAGCAATTGTGGATGTTGCAGCCTTCGATGATATTGCCGATGGGGCCGACCGCGTTCATGTTGGCGTCGTTGTAAAGCGAGATTCCGTCGTACAGCGCTCCGTAGATCTCGATCCCGCGGATGGTGACGTAGCTGGCCCCGTTGAAGGCAATGCCCATCGCAGTCCCTGCCGCGTTGAACTGCACGTTTTCTCCCGCCGCCTCCTGGAAGGTGATGCGGTTGGTGGGGGAAGCGGTGGCGATGTTCGCGAGGACTAGCACCGCGGTGCTGGTTCCCCAGGTGATGTTGCCCGAAGTGATCAATTGCTGCCACACCGTCGATTCGGTGAAAGGCGAAGGCAGCCCCGTCATCCCGTCGTCATCATAAATGTCGAAGGTGACCGGAGCCGAAACTCCGCCGGCGACCAGGGCGGCCACTGCCGACGCGAGCGAATTGAAGTTGGTTCCCACCGCAGGCAGAAACCGATTGATGGTGTAGGTGCCCGCCAGCGGCTGCGCACTGGCCAAGGCAGAGGCGAGCAACACGCCCGCCATTCCAAAGATGACTCTCTGACGCATGACAACTCCTTGTTGGTTATTCAATTTCGGTATTGCGGATCACAGGAAGGTGTGGCGGACCACGTTCGACGCCGAGTCGAGAGTGGTGGGACCGGCGAAGCCCGGACCCGTCAGAATGGTCACGAAGTCGTAGGTGAGCCCGGTGAACGTCGGGGAGAGAGTCCCGGGTCCGACACTGAACGGCCCTTCCGGGAACAGCGGGAAGGGCACGCTTCTGGGGAAGTGCAGAGGGAAGCCCGGCACTTGGGGGAACAAGGTGCTGTCGGTCAAAATCTGGTAGACGAGGATGTCGAAGTAAATGCCGAACACCGGGCCCTGGTTGCCGGCTCCGGTGGTTGCGGCGCTCATGAGAGTCCAACCGTTGTCGGCGGTCATGGAGGCGTTGCGCAGAATCAGGGTGATGTCACCTGGCATCGACTGCGTCACGGTGAGTCCGTTACGGAGAGTCAGCTCCGCCTGGTAGTTGGCAGCGATCTCCGCGAGCGTGCGAGCGCGGCTCCACACCCGAATCTCGTCGAATGCGAAGTCGCTGGCCACTCCACCGGCGGCGTTGCCGCCAAAGATCAACCCGGTGGCGGCAGGGTAACCGGCCGGCGGCGGAGAGAAGGTCGCGGAAGCATTGAGCACACCATTCACGTAAGCGCGGCGCGAGGCGATCGAAGGATCCTGCACCAAGGCGACGTGCTGCCACACCCCAATCGCCGTGTTGTAGGTGAAGTTCACGTACTCGTTCGTGGCGGTCGTGCCACCACCACGCCACGAGAAGGTTCCGGCGGCCGTGGTCGCGGGGCCAACGATCTGGAACGCACCGGCCGAGGCGTCCCAGCACAGATTGGCCTGGTTCGCGCCCTGCACGTTGAGCCAAAACTCGACGGTGAAGGCTCCCCCGTAATTGGGGGCGACTCCCGAGGCCAAAGGCACGCCCGCCCCCATGGTGGCGGGGGAGACATTGAGCGCCGAGGCACCGAGTTGGCCCGGTGCGAGGAAGGTCATCGCACCCGGGGCAGGAAACGTGTAGCCCAGAGTGGCAACGCCGGGGAACGCGGTGTTGTTCACCGTGGCTCCCGTAGCCTCGTTGCAATTGAAGTAGCCGAGATCGGGAAAGGTCGGCGTGGGATAGGTTTGCGCCAGGCCCACCGGCGCCGCGAGGGCGACGGCGAGGGAGAGCAAAGCTCCCGTTCGAGCAAAGTGCATGGACTCACTCCGTGAAGGTGATCTTGCGTAACCAAGGACGAGTGACACGAAAACGGCTTTCGTCATCATCTCGAGAGTGGGAAACCAGGGCGGCCGAGTCAGCGGGCGCCACGGCAACGCGTTGAACTTAGTCCGAAAGGCTCCCCAATGTCAACGGTCGCGATTCCCAATCGGAAGCACCCGCGGTTCCCGGTCGTCTTCAGGCCCGATGGCGCGGCGCGGAGTGGCCGGCGCGCACCCCCCACTGCCCTCTCCGACGAGCGAGAATCTGAATAATTCGAAGCCACGGCGAGACGATGAAGACTGGATCCTTCCGCGCGGCGGCCTGGATGAGCCCCGCCAGTCCGAGAATCGGAGAAACCAGAACTCGGATCGTGTCGAGGGCCGACTTGGACCAGAAATGGCCTGGCCGCTGACCGTGCTTGCGATCCAAGATCACATCCCCTTCGCCGTACCGACGAAACTGACTCCACAAACCTCGGACGGTGGTTCGGTGGTGATGCTCCACGAGGGCTTCGGGCACGAGGTGGAGGCGACGGGCAGGAAAGCGCTGCTGCAAGCGCCAGCAGAAGTCGGCGTCTCCCCCGCTGAACAAACTTTCGTCGAAGCCCCCGATGGCATGGAAGTCGGCTCGCCGGACCGCCAGGCTCACCGTCTGTAAGAACGGAGCTCTCGGGTGCCGCATCGTCGCGCGCTGTTCCAGCAACCCCATCAGCTTGGAGTGGCGCGCGACCAAGGATCGTTGGTCGGGAGCGGCCTCGACTTCGGTACCGGTCGCTACCACTCCCTCGATTGCGAGCGCCGCCGACAAGTGATCGAGCCACCCGGAGGCGGCCACCGCGTCGGCGTCGAGGAAGGCCAGAATCTCCCCACGTGCCGCGGCGACTCCGGCGTTGCGCGCTGCGTAGGATCCTGGCCGCGGTTCGTGGACGATGCGGACCAGACTCGGAAAGCGCTCGAACCAACTCTCGAGCCTATTTCGAGTGCCGTCAGTCGACCCGTTGTCGACCGCGATCACTTCGTAGGACCTCCCACCCGACTGCCGACACAGGCTCTCCATCGTGCGGTCGATGGTCGTTTCACACTGGAAGCAAGGAACCACCACGCTGGCACTTCGTTCTCCGCGGAATTCGCGTAGGATCCCGACCGGGTCGGTCGAGGCGTCCCCCTGGGAGTCCCTGGATTGTCGGTCGTAGCGCATCCCCATTCCGCTTTGGCTCTGAACTGGCGGCCGTTTTCGGGTCGCCTACCCGTGGCGATGGTCGCGGCGTGCCCCTTCCCCGCCAGACGGGGAACGCCTCAGCGCATCCTTCAGATCGGCGAGTCGCTCAACCGCGCGGGCTACGACGTACACGTGGCAACCTACCATTTGGGCACGACCTCCGATGTTCCCGGACTCACTCTGCATCGTACCCGCCACTTCGCTTCCTACCACGAATTTGCCGCCGGCCCGAACTGGAGCAAGCTCGTCTTGCTCGACCCCCAACTCGTCCGTCGGCTCGCCCGCGTGGTCCGCGAGCAGAGGATCCGGGTGATCCACGCGCACCACTTCGAGGGGGCGCTCTGTGCCCTGCTGGTAAAACGTTGGCTCGGCGGCGTGAGAGTGATCTACGACGCCCACACGACCCTGCGGCACGAGATTTTCGACTACACCTTTTTCAAACTCCCGCGCTTCCTCAAAAAGGTGGCCTGCGACATCCTCGATGGTGGAATTCCGCGGTGGTGCGACCACGTCGTCACCGTCTCGGACCGGCTTCGTGACTACGTGATTGGGCAAGGAGTTCCCGCCCACAAAGTGACGTCCGTTCCGCTTGGCGTCGACCTCGACGAGTTCCACTTGGCGAGTCGCGGCGAGGCTCGGTCGGCGTTGGGGTTGGACCATTCTCCGATCGTGCTCTACACCGGAAATCTGGCCGAATTTCAAGGCGTCGGGCAGCTCCTCCAACTCTTCCCGGAGGTGAGAAAGAAAGTCCCCGGCGCGAAACTCGTCATTGTCGGCGGAGACCAGGGTGAACTGGCGTCGAGGATCGGGCGCTTGGACCTTCCGACCGAGGCGATCCTCCACCTCGGAGATCTCCCGTTTCCCGAGGTGAAACGCTGGCTCGCCGCCGCCGACGCGGTGGCGCTACCTCGGGAAGAGTGTGTCGGCTTTCCTCTCAAGCTCGTGAACTACATGGCCGCGGGGAAGGCCGTCGTCGCCTTCAGCGGCAGCGGCGGGGAAGCTCTGATCCATGACAAGAACGGCTGGCTGGTCGATGGCCATGACTACGCCGGCTTTGCCAACGGACTCATTGCCTGCCTCAGCGATCCGAGTATGGCGGCGCGCCTCGGGTCCGAGGCCAAGAACTCGGCTCGCGAGTACAGCGAACAGGCTCTGGATCAGCGGGTCGCCAGGCTCTATCGCCATCTCGTCGAGCCGGGCCTCTCCGCGGCTCTTTAAGGCCCGTTATGCGCGCGTCGCCCCGCCACGGCGAGCCGGTTGTTAACCTCATCGAATGGGGTCCGGCTCGATCAGCGTCGTCATCGTCAATTTCGCGGGCGAGGCTCGATTGCCGGCGGTGTTCGAAGCTCTGAACCTCTCCTTCGTCCGCCCCGCCGAAATCCTGGTAGTCGACGATGCGTCGCCGGACGGCAGTTTGCTCTGGCTGCGTAGCCAAGAGCCGGGGGTGCAGGTCTTAGCCCAGAGTCGAAACCTCGGGCCGTCGGCAGCGCGAGATCGCGGACTGCGAGCCGCCCAAGGCGAATTTGTGTTGTTCTTGGACAACGACGCGCGAGTGCGCCCAGACACTCTCGGCAACCTGCTCCGAGCGTTCACGGACGACCCGGAACTCACCGCTGCCCAGCCGCGCATCCTGATCGCTGGCACTTCGCCCCCCACCGTTCAATGTGATGGTGGATACTCCCACCCCACGGGACAAATGGCGCTGGCGAGCGCCTATCTGCCTCTCGATCAGGCGCCGCGGGACCGATTTGCGATCACCAGCCTCATGAGCACCGCGCTGCTCGTTCACCGCGAGCGCACGATCGCCGCTGGCGGTTGGTCCCCCGAGTTTTTCATGTTCTTTGAAGATCACGAACTCGGAGCTCGCTTGGCCCTTCTCGGAGCCAAGCTCTCGAGCGTTCCCGACGCATTGATCGACCATGGCCATGGCACGGCGGGCTTGAGCTTGCGGGCGGGCGGAGCTCCGAGCGATCGTCGGGTCCTCCTGCAGACGCGCAACCGGTGGCTGGCCGTCTTGCGAACTTGGAGCGGCTCGACCATGTTCCGCCTAAGTCCCCTTCTCTTGGTCCACGAAATCGCCCAGGCCACCTTCTGGACGATTCGACGACAAGGGGGCGCCTACGCCCAGGGGCTCTTGTCCGCCGCTGGACTCTTGTCGCGCACTTTGCGTGCTCGCGCCAACATCCAGGCTCACCGCCGAGTCGCCGACCGAAAATTGTTGAAGACCGGGCCGCTCCCTCTTCACCCGGGAGCGCTGCCCGCCGGCCGCCTGTCGCGCTGGCTCACGTTGGGCGTTGCCGCCGGCTTGGAACGGCTTACCGCCGGGCTCTACGGTGACGAGGACCCTGCGACGGCTTCGTCCGCCAAGCGCCGGTAGAGAGCTGCCAATCTTCCCCGGTAGTCGGGGCGCGCGACCTTCAACGGGCGCTCGGCGTCGAGTTCTTCGGCGTCCCACCAGTGCTGAACCGATTCTCGGAGCAAGCCCTCGCCCTCGCTCAGCTCGGCGAGTTGCCAATGGGCCTCCCAAAGCCTCGGTGCGATGTAGAGAGCCCGCTGAAACCAACTTCGCGACTCGCGCAAGCGGTCGTGTTGCCGCTCCAGCCGCCCAAGCGCCAGAATGGTCCCGAGATCTTCCGACTCGCGCGCAAGCCCCTGCTCATAGGCTCGCCTCGCCAACGCCGGATCCCCGAGTTCCTCCCACAACTGACCGAGCGAGAAACAGACGTCGACATCGGTGGGATCGATCGAACGCGCGGCCTCGAGTTCAGCAAGCGCGGCTTCCAGACGCTTTTCATTGCGAAGAAGCTGCGCCAAGGAGGTACGCGCGAGCCGGGCGTTCGGGTTGGCCTTCACCAACGCCTGAAGCCTGGACAAACTCGCCTCGGTTTCGCCCCGTTCATACTCGCGCGCCGCAACATTCACGGAGGCGCGGACGTTTTGCGGATCCACCGCCAGGATGGACTCGTAAATCGAGAGTGCCTCGGTGCGGAGTGGGAGGGCTGAACTCTCCGCGCGCGCTCGGGTTTCCGTCGCGACGGACGCTTGCCCCTGGGCAACCAGCACCGCCGCTTCGCGGCTCGCTTCGTCTTCGAGGCGGTCGGCTTCGGTCTCCAACGTCGATGCCAGGTTGAATTGGGCCCGCAGATCGGCCGGGTTGTCCTCCAGCGCCAAGCGGTACTCCGCGATGGCCTGGGAATAGCGACCCTGGCTGTAGTGAGCCACTCCCTTATTGAAGGGATCTTTCACCGCTGCCACCCCACCGCACCCGACGAGGCCGATGACGAGGATCAGGCCGCAGGCCACGCGCCGTGCGAACTCAGTCGCCATCGCTTTCCTCCCGCTGCCCGAAGGGCCGGGCTCGACCAGTCTTGGTTCGATCCGATTCGTCGGTCGGCGCGACATTCAGCACCGGTTCTTTGTCTCCCCAAATCAACGTGGCCGGATTCGCCCTCAGCTTGCGCATGGCGATCTCGAGCTCCCACATCGCCCGCCGCAGAGTTTGCAAGGTCTCCGCCACTTCGGGCCGAGCGTCGGCAATGAGACCCTCGGCCTGTGCGAGCGTCGCGATCAGTTGCCCTTGCATCGCATCGAGGCGCGTTTCCAAATTCCCGGTGGTGACCGCGAGATTGTCGAGAATCGCGTTGACTTTGGGATCCATGACCGCGAGTTTCGCCTGCACATCCGCAATCGCGCGGCGCATGTCCTCGACCCCACGGTGAGCCTCCTGGACCGCGGCCGTCGCCGAATCGATCAGGGCATGGCTCTTCGGGAGGGTGACTTCGAGCACCTCCTTCGAGAGGCGGCTGACCGCGGCTTCGCTGGTCGTAAGCAGGGACTGCACCGGATTCAAAACGCGGGCGTGGAGTCCATCGGGATGAGCCGGATCCGTGAGATTGCGGATCTGAGTCGCGATTTTCGGAACCTCCACCAAGGCCTCGTCGATCCGCACGAGGATCGAATCGAAGCGGTCGAGATTCTTGGCCGAGAGCATGCGCTGATCGACCTTCTTCAGAATGCTCTTGGCTTCGACCAGCATCGCCGCAGCGTCGGAGGTGAGGTCTCCGAGTTCGGTCGATCGATGCGTCCCGATCAGCACCGGGCCTGCGCGGCCCAGTTCTTCCAAAGCTTGCCCGGCCGCCCCGAGGATCCCCGGATCCAGTTTCAAGAAGTGCGTGCCCAAGAAGCCGTCGGTCGCGAGTTGGATCCGGCCCGACGCGGAGTCGATGCGCAGTTTTTGATCGTCCCAGACTTCAAAGTCCACGCGCAGGACCTGCTTTCCCCGCTCCTCGGCTTCGAGAGTGCCAGGAAAGCTGCCGAGGAACCGCGCGAGGTCCCCTTCTTCAGGGCCGGCGATGCGGATGCCCACCACCTTGCCGACGCGCTGGCCTCCGACGGTGACCTTTTGGCCGACCTCCAACGTCTTCACGTCGGAGAAGAAAGTCGAGCAGAGCGTCGCCCTCCGCTGGAAGGCGCCCGGCAGTTTGAATCCCCCGACTTGGAAAGCAAACAGCGCGAAGACCCCTACCGCAAGCAGGATGAAGACGCCGGAGACGATTTCGTTTTTCTTGAATTGCGCCATGCTGGGTCTCGCCTTGCGGACTACATCAAAAGATCTTGCACGTAGGCCTGCAAGCTGTTCACTCCCGCGTTGGGCCCGTGCAGCTCCCCGGTACGGAACTGCTTGATCAGGGGATCTTCGCTCGCCAGGAGATCATCGAGCGTGCCGTCCAAGACCACGCGACCCCGGTCGAGCATCACGATCCGGTCGGCGATGCGCTGGACACTCTCCATCACGTGGGTCACCACGACATTGGTCATGTTCATGGTGGACTTGAGTTCGTTGATCAATTGGTCGATGCGCGAGGTCGCGATGGGATCGAGTCCGGCCGAGGGCTCGTCGTAGAAGAGGATCTTCGGATCCATCGCCAAGGCTCGTGCGACCGCTGCACGTTTCTGCATTCCGCCCGAAATGGCGCTGGGCCGCCGGTCTTTCGCGTGCAAGAGATCGACCTGCTGGAGCTTGATGGTGACCATCGTCTGGATGGTGTCGTCATCCAGCTTCGTGTGGTGCTGGAGTGGTAGGGCCACGTTTTCGCCCACGGTCATGGAGTTGAGCAGGGCCCCACCCTGAAACATCACCCCGAATTTGCGGCGCACGCGGTCGAAGTCTCGTTCCTTCAAACGCGAAGTCTCCTCGCCGTCGATCCACACCCGACCGGAAGTCGGCCGCAGGACCCCGATCATCACTTTGAGCAGCGTCGACTTGCCGCCTCCCGAACCGCCGAGGATGCAGGTGGTGGCGCCCGCCGGCACCTCGAAGGTCACGCCCTTGAGAACTTCGGTCTGGCCGAAGCGCAGGCTCACGTCTTCGACCCGAATGATGGGAGTGGCCGATTGGGTCATGCGAAGAAGTACTTGATCGTGAACGCCCCGAGCAGGGCGTCGGCGAGGATGATCACCACGAGGCTCGTCACCACCGACACCATGGTGTTGCGGCCGAGGCCCATCGGCCCCCCCTCCGTGATCAATCCGTAGTAGCAAGAGGTCATGCTGATGATCACGGAGAACACCACCGACTTCATGAGTCCGGCCCAAACATCGAGCATCCCCATGCCGTTGATGGTCGCGTAGACGTACGACTCGACCGGAATCTGGTAGAGCTGAAGGGCGGCCAGCCCACCACCGCCCATGCCCACGAGGTACGAAAACAGAGTGAGACAGGGCATCATGATCAGCATCGAGAGAAACCTCGGCGCGACCAGGTAACCCACCGGATTGATGGCCATCGTCTCGAGCGCCATGACCTCGTCATTGATTTTCATCGAGGCCAAGACGGCCGTAAACGACGCTCCGACCCGCGCCGTCATGATGATCGCGGTCATCACCGGGCCGAACTCGCGGGTCATCGAGAGCGCCACGAGCTTCGGAAGTTGCGAGAGCTGGCCGTACTGCTTGAGCACGGTGCCGGTCTGAATGACCAAGATCGCCCCGATCAGGAGCGAGATCAGACAGACGATCGGAAACGACTTGACCCCGACGTTTCCGAGCATGGGCACGAGATTGGTGCGCAGGCGGGTGCGACCGGTGAAGGGCATCACGAACGAGTACTTGAGCGTGAGCACGAAGAGGTACCAGACCCCGCTCAAGTGTTCGAGAGGCTCCCGCAAGCCCCGCACCCTGGCGTGCGCGCCGCGTCCGAGTTCGCCGAGACGGCGTGTCACGAAGTTCGATTTGGATGCCGCTTCCGGCATCAGGAGGCTCCGCTCGGCTCGATACGGAAGATGCTGTGCAGCATCGCCAACTTGATGACCGACATCACCTGGGCGCTCGGGGCCTGGAGCACAAATTCAGCCTTGGCCTTTTGGGCCTCTTTCAACCCCTGGATGAGCACCGCGATCCCCGACGAATCGAGGTAACCCACTCCCGCCAGGTTGACCCGCAGCGACTTCGCGCCCTTCAACGCCTTGAGCACTTGCTCTTTCAGGCTTGGCGACGTGTCCATGTCGACATCGCCAGTGACTTTCAGGGTGCGATGTCCGCCCTCTCCCCCTGGCAAGAGTTCAACCTTGGTGGTCATCAGTGGCTTTCCCCTCTGGCTTTTTTTTCTTGAGAACCAGGTCCATACGATCGGGTCGGTTCGGATCAGCCTCGAACGCGACATGGTCCATGATTTGATCGATGAAGTGGGTTCCGAGTCCGCCCGGTCGCAAGTCCTCGAGTTCCCGCGGCTTGATCTTGGGGATGTCGGCCTTCGCGCAGAAGTCGCCGAGGCGCACTTCCACTTCGTGGTCGTGCACCGCGATGCGCACCGAGATCGTCGCGTCCCCTCGAACCCCGGAGCGGTGCTTGACGATGTTCGAGCACGACTCGTCCAGCGCGAGGATCATCAAGGCGGCTTCCTCCCCGAAGATTTCCTCCAGCACCGGAGCAAAAAATGCCCGGACCACCTTCAGGTAGCGAGAGTCGGCGGGAACGGTCAGAGCGAAGGCACGTTCGGACATAGATGGCTGAGGCGGCGGCTACGGTCTCCACCGGAGGCGCGGGATCGTACCAGGGCGGCCTTGGAGCTGCCACCAAGGCGAGACCGGCAGCCCCGCCGCGGAGGCCCAGGTCGAGACGGCGTCATCAATCGGCTCGAACCAGCGGGCGGCGAGGCGCCAGCTCTCCACCGGATATCCCGCCACGGCGAGGTTTGCCGGCGTGGGCCATCCGAGCTTGGCGACCCGCCATCCGCGAAACTCGGCGGCGCTGCGCGACACTCCCGAGGCGCCGCGCACCATCCAGTACACCCGCTCTTCCTCTTTGAGCGGTTCCAGCTCGACGGGCCACGCCAAGCTGGTTGCCCGCGATTTCAAGTGGCGCGCCCGCCCCTCTCCCACGCGGATCCAAATTTCGAAAGGCCCTTCGTCGTCCGGTGCGACAAACATCAGGCTGGGCGCGCGGTCCATGATGGTGTGCCTTGGGTACAGGATCGCGAGCCGAGGGGGCCCCGGCGGCACCCATCCACGCGGCAGCGTCGAAGCCTCCGCGGGAGACTTCCCACAGCCGCCGCACAGGCTCCACAAGACCATCCCGAGACAAAGACTCAGCAAGCGCATGACCTCTCTGACTCGTCCAATCGCGTCCCGGCTCCGCTCGCAAACTTGGCCCGTTTTCCTGGAGCCCGGTGACTGACGGGGGCCAAGCTGGATTCCCCTTGCCCCCGCCACGCGGGCGCCCGAGGAGCGCCCGCCTCTCTACACCATGATGCCCGCGGAAGGACTCGAACCTTCGACCCGCTGATTAAGAATCAGCTGCTCTAACCAACTGAGCTACGCGAGCTTAAGCGACGCCGAGGGCGCCGCTCAGGGAGGATGACGGGATTTGAACCCGCGACCACAAGAGCCACAATCTTGCGCTCTACCAACTGAGCTACATCCTCCGTTGGTGCGTGGAAGGTACCAGCCCCCACCGCGAGCATCAAGAAATGTCGCAGCGCCGAAGGATTCGACCAGCGATGAAAGCTCAGCGTGGTGAGCGCATCACCCGACGGGGAACGCTCGGGCCCGGTGAGCGGCAGCACGCCAGGCGTGACTCGAACACGCGACCTGCGGTTTAGAAAACCGCTGCTCTATCCGGCTGAGCTACTGGCGCAGGTAAAGGGGCGGCTTCGATCCGAGGATCGAAGCCGCTGAGTACCCCCGTCGCGATTCGAACGCGAAATCCCGGCTCCGGAGGCCAGTGGTTTATCCGATTAGCCTACGGGGGCGAAGCGCGGAGAGTCTATGACCGCTCCCGTCTCGGCACAAACCCGAAGCCGTGCGGGTGGAAAAAAGCGGCGCCGCGACCGCCTCCAATTCTCATCCTCAAGCTTTTCCCGAGAAAAATTGCGGTTGCCCCTTGCAGAATGCGGGAATTCTCCGACAATCTGCGCGCGCCGGACATGGAAAACCGGCGAAACCCAGGGAAAGAATCGAGGATTCACGATGGCCAAAGCAGCGTCCGGTGCGAAGCCCATGAGCAAGTCCGAAGTCCTGAATGCGCTCGCCGAAGCGACCACCATGAAGCGCAAGGATGTCGCGACCATGATGGAGGCCCTCACCGACCTCATCGGCAAGAACCTCGGCAAGAAGGGCCCAGGCATCTTCAACTTCAACGGCCTTCTGCGCATCAAGGTCGTGCGCAAGCCCGCCACCAAGGCTCGCGAAGGCAAGAACCCCTTCACCGGCGAAGTGATGATGTTTAAGGCAAAACCCGCCCGCAACGTCGTCAAGATCGCGCCGATGAAGGCTCTCAAGGGCATGGTCTGATCCGATTCGGTTCGACCACACCGGCGAGGCGGGGAGCTCAAACCCGCCTCGTTCCATTTTCGGCGAGAGTGGCGAAATTGGCAGACGCACCAGACTTAGGATCTGGCGGGCTCAACCCCGTGGGGGTTCAAGTCCCCCCTCTCGCACTTGTTGGCTCCGGGTTTGCGTAGGGTCGGGTTGTTGCCTTGCCTGACGGGTCGAAGCCGCCCTTTTCAGACCCACGGCGGCGGCCGAAAAGCCCCCGGGCCGGGCCACAGAACCGGGACAGTGCCCCGTACGAGCGGACGGTTGCCCTCTCCCCGGGAGCTAAAGACGTGAGCCATTTCGCACGCATCATCTTCGTTCTTACCCTCCTCGCCAGTTTCGGCTTCGCCCACGGCGGGTCCTACCGAGGTCCGACTCCGGGCGGAGGAAACCGCAACCCGGGCGGCAGTGGAACCCCCGGCCCCGGATCTCGGGGGGGAGCCGGGAACACCACCCAGGGGCGGGACCTCCGGCAGTGGGAAAGTTGGTGGTCCCTCAACAAGGAGGACTGGTTCCCGACCCGTGGGGTCGCCCGCCTCACCGTCGGCGGCGACGACAGCGGATACGCCGTCGTCGGGCCACGAGCTCCCACCGCGGAAGAAGTCGCCCGGGACATCCTGCCCCTGCTGCGCGAACTGTTGGCAAAAGAGCGCGATCCCAACATTCGTGACGCTGCAGCCTTGGCGCTGGGCAAAGTCGGCGGCGACGCGGAAGTCGATCTGTTGGCCAAACTCCTCGGCGACAAAGAACGGACCGTGCGGGAGGCCTCGATTCTCGGACTCGGGCTCCTCCGGGTGGAGCGCGCGGAAAAAGTGTTGGAGGGTCTCGCCAAAGACACCGGTCGCCCCGCGAGGGAACGCGGCCTGGCCATCGAAGCCCTTGCCCTGTCGGCCGGAAGCGTCGCCAAGGCCTTCCTCACCGACGGCCTCGGCACCACCCAACCCCTCCAAAGAGCTCGCGGTGGCGACCTCGAAAGCCTCCGCGCAATCGGGGTCGGCCTGATCGGCAAGAACGACTTGGCTCCTCCCCGCTCGGCCCCTCGAACCTGCGCAGAAACCGGGTTCCTCGTGGCCGGAATCGACAAGGACTTGGTGAAGGAATCGGACTTTCTGGCCTTGGCTTACGCTGCGCTGGCCAAGACGCGCGACCCCCTCGCCGAGCCCGTGGTGATGCGCGGTCTTTTGCACCCGAAGGCCTCGGTCAGGGCCGGCGCGGCGATCGCGGCGGGCCGTGTGCTCGCCAATCCCGACGGCAAGCGTGTGCGCGAACTCCAGGCACTCCTCGCCAACGAAGGAGACGCCTTTACCTGGCGACTCTTGGTCATGTCGATCGGGCGCATGGGGGGTGACGGAGCCAAACAAATCTTGCGGGGCGTGCATCAAGGCAGCGACCAGCAAAATCGGGCGTTTGCGGCGCTGGCGCTCGGAGTTGCCCACGACAAGGATTCCCTTCCTACCCTTCGGCAAGGTCTCGCATCGGCGAACGACTCGAGTTTGACCGGAGCCTATGCAATTGCCCTATCCTTGATCGGGGACCCGGCGGACACGGGGCTCCTCCTTCGAGTCTTGGAGGAAAAAAAGGACCCCTTCGTGCAATCGCACGTGATCCAGGGCCTGATCGTCCGCCAAGACCCGGCCGCCATCTCCGCGGTCGAGGCCATCCTGGTTCGGTCCAAGAATCCCGAGGTTCAGGCCGCGGCGGGTTTGTTTTTGGGACTGCTCGGGAACGAGTCCACCACGAACACGCTGCTCGCCCTGCTGGAACAATCCGGCACGCTGTCGGTGCGTGCGGCGGTGGCCGCTGGACTCGGCCGCCGCGGCGACAAGTCCGCGATTGATCCACTCGCGGCCTTCGCGAAAAATCCGACCAAGCCCGATTTCGCCCGCGCCTTCGCGGTGGCGGCCCTGGGCATTCTCGGCGACAAGTCGCCCGCGCTGCCCCCGTTCGCACGCTTCGCCATCGACGCGCACTATGGGGTTCGCCACGAGGTTCTCGAAGAATTGCGGGACATCCTCTAACCTCCGGGGAACGCCCGGACGATTCTCGACCCGCGTTGCGTCCAAGAGTGGGCACTCGACCCCGGTCCTCCCCATGAAGAAGTTCACCTTCCTGTTATTCACCGCAGCGATGGCGGGCGCCCAAGCGCTCACCGCTCCTACCGAACTCGTCTGGGCCTTGGACGCGGGGATGCAAACCGCTCCGACGCCGGTCCTGCGTTTCTACTTACCGAACGGAGTGCAGCGAGGAACCGTCACCCCAGCAGGCGCCGGCGCGGCTCGAGGCTTTTGTTTCGACAGTTCCGGGTTTCTTTACCTGTGTCGGGGCGACGAGGTGCGCAAGCTCTCCCCCGCGGGCACGGACCTCGGCCAAGTGTTCACCGCCCCGGCGGGATTCACGGCCGCACAGGACGTGTTCGTGCGCAGCACCGGCGCCAACCCCTTGGTGGCCGTGGCCTTCGGAGCTTCGGCGAGCGGCTCGGGAATCGCGATCTACAACTCGTTGAACGGAGGGGCTCCGACCCGCGTGATCACCAGCGGTTCGTTGGCTCAACCCCGTCGCCTGATCATGCGCCGAGACGGTGCGGACGATTTCCTGTTCGTGCTGAGCCGCGACAACAACTTGCTCATGCGCGCCGACCTCTCGCTCGCCAATCCCACCCTCACGACTTTCTTCGACCTGTCGGCCAGCATGATCGGACCGATTGGCATGACGTGGGACGCAGCCCGTGAGCGGTTCTTGATCGCCTCGGACTTCGGCCAGACAAATCTGATCGGAACCGTGCCCGCCAATCCGATGCCGAGTTTTGTCGCAGCATTCGGCTATCCACCGAGCTCCGCGGCGGGCCTGCGGGCACCGGCCGGAATGACGTTCGATCGCTACCGTCGCCTCTACATCGCCGGGCGAAACATGAACGGCGGCACGGCCGGCGTCTACGTGTTCGACGCCAACCAATCAGTGTCCCAGCCGGTCTTCCTCGCGCGCTTTCCGGCTGCCGGATCCCCCGCGCCGCTCAATATCGTCGACGTCGAAGTTCAGCCGACCGACATGGCGATCTGCGCTCCTCTGGAAGGCACGATCGGAGTGATGAACAACTTCGAGGTGAATCGATTCCTCGTGAGCTCCCAGTTCTACGCCGGCTATCCGTACGTGGCGGCGATGTCGCTCAATTGGCCGACCCGCTGTGTCCCGGATCTGGCTCCCGGTCTCTACGTTCCCACGTTGCAGTTGCCGTCCCCCGACATCCGCGGACTGCCGTTTGGGGACGACATTTTTTTTCGAAGCTCCGCCGGCGTGGTCAATCCCATCGATGTGCCTCCCCTCGGCGGCCCCACTCTCCTGCCATTTTTCTCGTTCAGCGGCTTCGCCGGAACCCTGAACGCCGGCGGATTGGGCGAGTTCTCCATCACGCCCAATCTTCCGGTCTCCCTCGAGGGCACGCCTTTCAGTGTCGCGTTTGTCACCCTCGATCCCCTCCTTGCGGCCGGGATCGGGTACATCTCCCAACCGGTGTGTGTCACGCTTCGCCCCGCAGGCACGGCCGTGACGCTCTGTCCCTGATCAAAGCTGGCGCAAGCGCGCCAACGCGCGTTCGATCTCTCGCAAGAGCTCGGGCTCGATCGGAACCTGCGCCACGAACTCGAGGACCTCGATCGCCTTCCTGGTTCCCATGCGACCGAGGAGGCTCACGATCTCGGTCTTGGAATGCACCGAGAGCCGAGGCGAAGTGAGGGCCTTCACCAAGATGGGCCCCACCCGATCGGAAGGACCGGCGAGGAGTCGCGACAGAATGCGCATGCGCGCGCGGCCCGAGAGGACCGGCCGATCGAAAAACGACTCGAGCCAAGCCAAGGGCTCGCCGACGTCGCCGAGTCGGACCAAGGCCCCGGCGGCCGCCAGGCGTACCGACTCGTCGCTCGATTCGCGGAAATGCGCGACAAACAGATCCCTGAGCGACGGATCATCGTGGCTCGCCAGCGCTTCGATCGCCTGGGGCCGGGTTTCTTTGTCCACGGTGGAGAGAGCGTCGACCAGCGCTTGTTTCGCCACTGCGGAACGCAGCGCGCCGAGCAGCATGAATCCCGCGCGGCGTCGCTCGGAGCTGCTGCCGGACGCCCAGAGCGTGGCGTGAACGGCTTCCACCGCTTCGGCTTCGCGGCCCGTCGACGCCCGGGCCGCCGCGCGAACCAGGGTTCCGAGTTCCATGCGGCGGGGACCGTGCGCGACTTCCGAGAGCTCACCCACAGATTGGAACAAGTCCCGCAGCGTCAGGTTGTCCGCCACCGCGTGCTTGCGCCGCAAGGTTTCGTTTTCGAGGCGGATGCGCGAGTTCTCGGCCAGAAGTTCGCCCAATTCGGCCTCGAGCTGTTCCTTCGTCTGCTGGTCGCGTTCCGTGGCCTCGAACGCCTCCTCGCGAGTCACCACGACCAGGGCTTCGTTCGAGCTGAGTTCATCCAAACGGGCGAGCGCACTGCCCACGCCGGATTCCCAGGCCGCGCTCAGGACGTGTGCGTCCCCGAGAGGGAGCGAATCGACTTCGGCGGACCCTCGACGGACCGTGGCGCTCCCACTCGTCGGCGTCAGGATCGAAAAGGGCCGGCCCCCCACTCCGGCCGACAGAAGGGAGCCCTGGCCACGGGCCAAAAGCCGCGCACTCGCGCAGGGCACGTGGAATTGTAGTTCGCTCGCGGTGGCGTCGTAGCTGAGGGCCCCCGCCAAGAGTTCGAGCGTGCCATCGGGCTGCACCCCCAGCCTCGAATTGGCGCTCAGAGTGACCATTCCGCCGGAGGGGCCGCGGAGCGCCAACGACCGATCGGACGGCGCGACCCAGTGCGCCTGCTCGGTCGCAAGGGCCAGGTCGGGTCGAGCGTGCGCCCCGTCCTCGCGCTCGACGCGGCGACCCTGGTCGAAGGCCAAAAAGCCGATCGAGAGCAGGACCGCGGCCGCAGCGGCCCAAGGAATGGCGCGCCGGAATGCCGGCCTCGCCGCGGAATTCCGGTCATCGCCGGCCCGGAGCCGCGGCAGCGAGGCCAGGATCAGTCGTTCGAGGGCGGGGCCGCCTTCGAAACGGGATCGGCAATCGGCGCACAATTCGAGATGATCGAGGCAGGCCGCCGCCTCCGGCCCGACCAACTCGCCGTCGAGCAAGAGCTCTTCGCGTTCACCGACTTCGCGGCAGGTGAGTTTCACGGCAAATCCAATTCCTGCCTCAGGCGATCCTTGGCACGAAACAAGACCATCGACACGGTGTTGGGAGACGACCCGAGACGACGGGCAATCTCCTTGCATTCGAGACCGTCTTGGAAGCGCATCTTCAGGATGTCCCGATAGCGCTCGGGCAGGCTGCCGATCGCGCGCTGGAGCAAACTGATCTCCTCGTTCTTGACGGCCTGATCCAACAGCGAGCCTTCCGAGGCGGGAGTCTTCGACTCCATCGCCTCTTCACCGGGTTGAACTTCGCGTCGCCGCTTACGATGCGCCGAGATCGCGAGGTTGATGCCGATTCGAAAGAACCAGGTGGAGAACCGGTGCTCGTCGGAGTACCGGTCGAGATTCACGAAGGCCTTGTAGATCGCCTCCTGAGCGAGCTCGTTCGCGCGGTCGTGATCTTTCACGTACCCTCGCAACAGAGCTTCCAAGGAGGATTGGTAGCGCAGCACCAGTTCCGCGAAGGCCGCACGGTCGTGGTTGCGGGCCCGGCTCAGGAGCTCCGTCTCTGAAGCAGGCTCGGCGCTCACGGGGCTCTTACGCCCAGAGTGCCCCGGGCTTTCAGGGATCCTTCCGGATTCGACGCCCTGGATCAGAGCGGGCGGAACCCCCGCAAGCGCGATCGGAATTGCGGGTTTTGTCCGCTTTGATCCAAAGCTCACGGGACCGCGATCCGGGCCCGCATCCTTCGCCTTTGGGCGTGCTCCCGGCAGAATTCCCGGAACGCCTCCCGGGTCGGACGGATGAGGTACCCGAGCTCGGCCTGGGCCTTGCGACTGGAAAAGGCCCAGTCGCTGAGCATCGCCCGGCCTCCCCCGGCGGTCAAAATCGGCCGGCGATTCTGCAGCCAATCCCACCCGTGGAGGAGCGAGAGGCCAAGGCCGAGCCAGGCGCCGGGGATGCGAGGCGGTAGCCCCGGAAGGGCCAGGGCATCTCGCATCTCGGGCAACAGTTCGTCGAAACCGACGTTTTCGCCCCCGAGAATCCACTCCCCGTGCCTGGACCCTCGCTCGAGGGCCAAGACGTGACCACGCGCCACATCCTGAACGTGGGCGAGGCACCACCTCTGACCAGACATCTTGGGGAGAGCGGGGTAGCGGCCTTCCGCCAGGAGGTCCATGACCCGCGCCAAGTAGTTGCCGTCGGTCAAAGGGCCCGGGCCGAAGAGTGCGCCAGGAAAAACGACGCGGAGATCGTTGCTCGTGGTGCGGGCCTTGCGCACCAGATCGAGCGCCGTCGCCTTGGTTTGTTGGTAGTCGAGAGTCAGCGCGCCGGGCGGCCGGCGGGTAGCCTCGTTTCCCTCTTTTAATCCATCGGTCGGACCGAGCACCATGACGGTGCTCGTGACCACCACGACCTTCGTACGCGCCCGGGCGGCCGCGGCCAGAGTCTCCCGAGTCGCTACGACATTTCCGAGCTCGAATGCCGATCGCTCAGGGGCCCAATCGGCCGCCAACCCAGCCACGTGGAGGAGCGCGTCTGCGCCCTCCAAGGCCGAGTCCAGCGCTCCTGCGGAGACCAGGTCGCCAACCAAGGCATCCACCCGACCCTGCAAGTGGTGAGGAAGGCGTGCCGGATCCCGCACGCTGACCCGAACGCGATAACCCGAATCAAGGAGCTCGGTGGCAACGGCGGAGCCGAGGTAGCCCGTCGCGCCGGTGAGTGTGACCAAGGGAGCCATCACCAGGAAGGTGGCGTAAATCGGTCGGCGGGTCAAGGCCGCGAGTCACGATCTCAGAAAGTAGAGGACCGCGATTCCCACCTGGGCCACCATCATGAGCCAGTATAGATGCCGCCACGCCGCTGCCCCGGGCCCTCGCTCGTGGAGCTCTCGCGCACGCCGTACGAGATTGGTCGCCGCGAACGCCCCGAGGACGGCGAGCCCGGCGAACAGCCAGGCGCCTGCGGCGCGGGGGATCGACAGAATCGGATCGGAGTCGGCGGGCCCGACGACCATCAAGAAGCCAAGCAGCCAGGGCAACACGTAGAAGGGCGCAATCATGCGAGCCGCCCGCTCGGCACCCCACCTCAAGGGAAGGCTCAGGACCCCATCGGCCCGATCCCCCTCGACGTCCGCGAAGTCCTTGATGCTGGCTACACCAAGTACGAAGAGGAAAAAAATCCCCGCCAAGCACCACGGCTCCGAGTCACTGAAGACCGGTGCGAGCGTGGCCCATCCGGCGACTTTGAGCAGCCCACCCCGAGGAATGGCAATGACGAGGGGCGCCGCCCACCAAATTCGACGCCACCGCAGGGGCGGAGCCGAGTAAGCCCAGGTCAGGAACGCGGTGAGCAAGACGATCACCAACAGCTCCGGCGAACCCGCGGGCTGAATTGCGGCGGCGAGTGCGAGGCTCGCGGCATAGAGACCGAGGGTCAAGAATTGAGCGGAGCGGATGGTCATCCGCCCGGATGGAAGCACCCGGTCCGGACGGTTGATGCGGTCGATTCGCAGGTCACAAATCTGATTCAGGACATTGCTGGCGGCATTCAACAGCGCCGCCATGACCGCCCCGAGGACTACGGACATGACCGCGTCGGTCGGCTCGAGGCGGGACCGCCCGGAACCCCACGCTGACAATGCTCCGGACACCATGCCCAAGAGAGGGGGAAACAACGTAAATGGGCGAGTGATTTCGAGCCAGCGATTCATGGCGATTCAAACTCCCACGCCATGCAGGCAGAGTCCCAACGCTCCGCCCGATCCACTCGCCAGAAAATTGGTGATCACATTTCCCCACGCGCGGGAAAATCGTGATTCGATCGTTGCGCCGAGCAGGCTGTCGACGAGATTGCCGCCAAACGCACCCACGGCTACGGCAATTCCCAATCCGGCATCGCTCCCGCCGAAGCCGGCGATAGCCCCCATGACGGCAGCCGCAATCAGGCTCGCTCCGGTGCCGAGCCAGGACATTCCGCCGTCGACCCCGGGCGGAACGGGAGGTCCGAACAGCAGGCGTCGGGGCGGGCGATTGGACAAAAGCCCGATCTCCCCCGCAACCGTGTCGGAGAGTGAGGCGCCCAGTGCCGCCAATCCCGCGACGAGCCCCCCGGGGACGGGAAGCAGCACCAGAAAGGCCGCGGCCGCCCCGGCATTCGCCCAAGCCGACGCCGCTCCTCGCCTTCCCGCGTGGTCCTCGGCCGCCCCCAGGCGACGCTTGCGTTCGTAACCGATCCTCGTCGAGGCGGAGCCGAGAATCACCAAGGCTGCAAATCCGGCCAACGCGAGCTCGCCACCGAACTTGGCAAAGAGGGCCGCGAGTACGCCCCCCGAAAGGGCTCCGCTCAGCGTCACGGTCCGTCCGGCACCGGCGGCTCCCACCAGCGCCAAGCCCAAGACCACCGCCTCGATGGTGGAATTCACGCGAGGCTCCCGGAGGCGACTAAAAATCCGAGGGCAGCCCCGAAAGGCACGGTGTAATTATCGTCGAGAGGTGAAGGAGCGCTGTCTCCTATCATTCCGCCCACCGCCGCCCCGAGCGCACTCGGCCAGGGCATGAGAAAACACAGGACGAGGCCGGCCGCGGCTAGCGCCCCCGCGCTTCCGAGTACGGACTTGTTCTTGCTCCAGGGCCAACGAGGAACCGTGAGCACCGAACCGATGATCGGAGCGAGTCCGTCGCCCACCGCGAGGGCAATCCAACCCGCTTGGGCCAACGCAAAATCGTCGCGGGCCCAGAGCACCAAGCCGAGCACAACCGCGGGATAGATCACGAGCCCTCGGTGCCCGGACTGATCCCCGTCCCTGAGCAACCAGCGCGTGCTCGCCCACCGAGGCAAGACCAACCAATTGAACAGAATTGCCGAACCGCACAGCAGCGCCACCACTTCGTAACCGAGAATCGGCAGGAGGAACGCTCCGCTCCCCAGAGCGATGTGTAGGCCTCGGCGCGCCCACTCCCTGCCGCTCATGGGCCGACCCACAGGGACCGGCCGGCTTGATTCGCCTTGGGCGCGAGGCCTAGCACAGCGCGCAGCGTTGGCACGATGTCGAGCAGACTCTTCTTCCCCGCCGCCAAACGTACATTGCTGGCCAATAGTCCCGGCACGAGTTCCGGATCGACTGAACAGTGATCGCCGCTCCACCTCGACAAGTTGGGCACGATGAGTGCTTCATCCATGCCAAGCAGGCAGGAAGCCCAAGATACGCGGTATCCCCGCTCGAAGCCCACCACCAAGTCGGGAGCGTCCGGATCGTCGGCTCTCTCACCCAATTCGGCGCGCGTACTCACCGATCGGACGACGGGCCTTCCCTCGTGGCGCAGGGCGAGCAGACCCTGCCGAATTTCCTCGACCAGTTTCGCACGCTCAGAAACCGGGACGATGCCTTGCGGTTCCCGGCCGACTTGGTTCAGCCAAATCTGCCCCAGGCCCAGCGAGTAAGCGCGACTCTTATTCCATTCGACGTGGTCAATCGCTTTCCCCAGGTGCGATTGGAGATCGCGCGCAACGGTGGGCCGACCCTCGAGATACCCGGCTTCTAAGAGCCAGCGATTCAGATTCACCGCGTACCGGAAGGGAGCAAATCCGTGGTCCGACACCACGAGGAGCACGTCGGTATCGCGGAGCACTTCCCGTCGGATGCGTCCGATGAACCGATCGGCGTCCCGGTAAGCCTGCGCAATCACATCCCCCCGCCGCTTGGCCGCTTCCGCGTCGTGCCCGGGGTGCTCCCGGTCGTGGTCCTTGAAGAACACGTGCTGGAGGCGGTCGGGAGTGCTGAGCACGGAAAAGTGAACCCGCCAATCCGCAGTTAGCAGAGTCTCGATCACCATGCTCTCTTGGCGGGTGCGGACCAAGGCGACGTCTTCGAGCAGGGCTTCGTCGTCGATGAGTTCATCCTGGTAGGGATTGGTGGCGGTCGCCCAGCCCACCGTCTCGAAGAGGCCGGAGCGCGCCAATTGCCTACCGTATTCGGCCGAGCTCGTGATCTTGGCCCACGGCACCTGCAAGCGAGGGTCGATTTGCACGGGTTCTTGATACAGAACCGGCCGATCGCCGCCCTGCATGAGCCGAAAGCGGGTGATTCCCGAGACGTCAGGGAATATCGGGCTCCACTCAAATTGGAGTGGCACCAGGGGGGTCGCGCGACCGGCTTCGAGCTCGAGCTCGAGCTTGCCGACTTGCAAGAGATAGCGCTCCCGAGCCCTCTGCATTGCCAATTTCAGGCGCAGGTTTTCGCGGCCTCGCGGGTGTTTCGGGCCGAGGAGATCCGCGCCCCCCCAACCATTCCCATCCGCGGTGGGTGCCATGGCCACTTCGCGCGAACCCATCGTGGTCCAACGTGTTCCGCCCGGGACCGGCTCGCCCCGGTAGACACAGCAGGCGCCGTGGGTTCCCAAGAGATCGGGCACTCCCAGTCCGGCCAGCAATCGGCCGTGTTTCAATTCGGGTGCGGGGAACGAACACGGCGCAAACAAGCTCGTGACCGGAATACCGGCCTCGTCCAATTCTTCGAAGAATGCGCGGGTCGTACGGCGATTGTGGGGAACGAGAACGCTCTCCGGAATTTCCTTCTGGAGGAGCAACAGGAACGCCATGATCCCCATTCCGAGGCAGATGGCGAGACCCCGTCTCCGCTTCCAAAGCCACCACGGCACGAGCGCGACGAGGAAAATCAACAGGTAGGTGAAGAACCGGATCCCTCCCCGCATCACCCCGCGTTCCTGCACTCGGACCAAGCCGTTGTGCGGCCAAATCTTGCCGCCCTCGGTGCCACGCACCAGGAAATCGCGAATCCCCGTGACCGCCGGCGGCTCCCCGGTCATCATGCTCGACCAAGCGACCGGCGATTGGGCCGGGTTGGTGGTGTCGCAACGAGCAAAGGTGCCCTCCCGCTCGAGGCGTGCTAGTTCCGGCAATTCGCCCTGTGCCATCAAGTCCGACGCGATTCCGTGGTCCAATCCGTCGATGCCGAGGATCACTACCCGGCGCGGACTCTGGGCCCAAACCGTCGAAATCAACCACAACAGAGCGATCAGACTCCGCGTCGAAGCCATGCGTCGAGCTTTCCGAACGCGCCCTTCTTCCCGGCCAAGGATGCCTTGGCCCCGAGGTATTGGGCGAGGTTCTGGCTCATGCCGTAGAGCGGGGTTTTCAGCCAATAGAACAGTTTCTGCGCCAGCGGAATCTTCGCTCGCCCAATGACGCCTCCGAGGTGCATCGAAGCCGCCACCGAGAATTTCGCGACATGCCAGAGAGTGGGCACCGTCTGGAGGCCTACGAGGTCGTTCAGGTTGGCATGGTCCAAGTACACACGCTTGAACTCGTAGAAAATCGGACGCTCGTGGGAGTGGATCACCACCGATTTGGGGTCCATCACGAGAGTGTGCCCCGCGAGGATGGCCTCCTTACCCCAGGCGACATCCTCCCCGAACTGGCGTCGCTCGAAGGGGATCGAATCCATGACCGACTTGCGCACGCACGACGCCACGTCGTCGAACGCGATGAGCCGATAGCGGTCGAAGGGATGCAGACTCGCCCACTGATCGGGGTGCGCCAGTCGCTTCTGGACCGCATTCCCCTCCCCGTGAGTCCAGCCTTGCAGACGGTCACGCTGCCAAGGGTTGCAATCCGGCCGGGGCACCTGATGGCAATAAGCTCCCGCTACGTCCGGATCATCGAAATTGCCGACGAGGGACTCGAGCCAGTGTTCGTCCCACGGTTCGGCGTCGTGAGTGAGCAGAGCGACAATTTCTCCGCGAGCCTCGAGGACGGCGCGGTTGCGAGTCAAACCGTGGTTGAACTCGTGATTCGGGATTTGGACCAACCGGACTCGCGGATGAGACTTCACCAATTCGAGCGTGCCGTCGGTCGACCCCGAATCGATGATGAGGATTTCATAGTCAAAGGTGGTCTTCTGGGCGAGGACCTTATCCAGAACACCACGAAACAGCTCACCGCCGTTCCAGGTAGGAATGAACACGGTGGCGTAGGGACTCGGTGCCCCCTTGTGTTTGCGCGGCGCGATGGACGTCAGGTGCGCGCGCTTTCGCTCCGGATTGCCCGCGAGTGCCCGGTAGACGCGCTCGGTATCGATCGCCATCTGCTCGAGCGTGCGAACTCGGTCCCTGAACGCGGAGGCCCGATTGGCCAAGGTGTCGTCGTCCACGACCGCGGCGATCTTGTGGGCCAGGTCGTCGGCGTCGCCGGGTCGAAACAGGACCGGTTCGCCGGTGTCCGCCAAGGCCTCGTGCATCGCCCCGAGGTCACTGGCGATCACCGGGAGTCCCGCCGCCATTCCTTCCCGAAGGGTGAGGCAAAAACTCTCCCACCACACCGATGGCACCACCAGCACATCGAGCTCGGTCAGAATTCGCGGCAAGTCATCGGGGGAATAAGACCCGTGCCAATGCCACCGAAGGTCGGCGCGAGCCTGGGCCCGCAATCGCTCCAAGTAACCCTGATCCCCGTGAAACGAGGGAGCTTCACCGTAAATGTGGGTTTCGAGCTCGGGTCGCCCGAGACGATTCATGGCCTCGATCAGGACGTGCACTCCCTTTGTGGGGATGACCGAGCCCAGGAAGCCGATGCGGCGGCGCGGGCGCACCGGGCCGATTCGAGCCGGGATCCGCGCGAGATCGAGGCCATGCGGAATCGCCTCGATGCGACTCGGGTCGATCCCGAACTCGGCGAACCGGCTTCGATGATGCTGCGAAGGCGCGATCAATCGACCCACTCCGAGGAGGCGCGCCCGCAGGGCCTGGTCCAACTCGAGCAGGAGGGGGCCAGACATCTCGAAGTGCGGCCACAAGCGAGCGAGGCAGCGGCTGCAGCGTTCCCGATCCAGAGTCTCGCAGCGCTCGAGCTCCGGAGTGATCCGCTGGCCGCGCAGGCAGCTCAGCCAGAAATCGTGCAGCGTGAGGACGGTGGGAATTCCCCGTTCCGCCAGCCGGTCCAAGATCCCCGTCGAGAGTCCAGTCAAATGGTGAATGTGGACGAGGTCGACCGGGGCTCGGTCCAACACCGGCATGAAGGCCTCGTCGATCCGCGGATTGACGAGGACATCCGCGACGCCCCGCACATCCGAGAAGCGGTAGCCCACTTCGTCGACTTCGACTCCCTCGAACTCGCGCCGCCGGACCGAAAATTCGGGGACCGCAGCATCGCCGGTGCGAGCGAACACCCGGACCTCGTGCCCCCGAGCGATCAGCGCCATCGCCAGATCGCGCTGGTGCACCTCGGTGCCTCCCCGTGAATCGGGTGGATACCCCGCGCCCACGAAGAGTACTTTCATGCGGGCACCTCGGAGCGGTAACGAGCCGCCAGGATCGAGTAGCGCCTCTCCATGTCCGCGGCGTCCTGCTCGATCGATTTCACGGCCCGCCGGCCGGCCGCGAGACGAGCCAACAACCCTCGATCGTCGTGAAGCTCTCGGAGGCGCTCGGAGAGGTGCGTCGGATCTCCGACCCGGAACAGGAGGCCCGAGTGGCCCTCCTGGACGTACTCCGCCATGCCTCCGATATCCGAGACGACGAGAGGAACTCCCGCCATATAAGCCTCGTGGATCGTGAGCGGGGAATTCTCCCACCACAGGCTTGGCACCACCAAGACATCGAGTTCCGAGAGCACCGCCCCCACTTCGTCGGGCGCGAATCGGCCGTGGAATTGGGTGCGCGAGTTTTTCGAAATGTGCACGAGACTCTCGCCGTAACCCGGAAAGGTCTTGAGGCTGCCGTGGATGTGGCCGCTTACGTCGGGCAAGTCGCTCAGCCGATTTAGCGCCTCCACCAAGACGTGCACCCCCTTGTACTCGCTCACCGTGCCGACGTACCCCACTCTCAACTCGGGGGACGAAGTGCGCTCGAGTCCTTGGAACGGCCTTTCGTCCTGGCCATTGTCTGAGACCTCCAGGCGATCCTCCGCGATGAGTCCGGAACGGAGAAAGGTGTCGGCGAGAAACCGGCTGGGGGACAAAAAGAGGTCGACGGATCCGAGTTGCTCCCGGATGGCCGCCAGTCTCTGCACGATCGCCTGGGCATAGGCCTCGGACGGGAGGGCAGTGGCCGGCGCCGCTTTGGGAGCCTTCGGGAGGGCTCGTTTCAAGACTCGTTTGATGGCCGGAGAAAGATGACGCCCGACCCTCGACGCAAACGCGGCCCGCCCCACTTCGGCGGGCGGAGCGCCGAGACGAAGGTGCTGGATGCAATCCGCACACTTGGTCGGCACCGGCTCCGTGCACCGCTCCAAGTCCGCCCTCAGCATTTGCCCACCACGTGGACACAGGAGCCAATACTCGTGCAGCGTGAACACGATCGGGATGTTGCGGCGCTTCGTGATACCCAAGAAGTCGATGCTCAAATGCTGGAGGTGTTGAATGTGGACCACGTCAGGCTGCACCCGATCGAGAATCTCCTCGAAGAGGCGATTCATGTGAGGGTCGCGCCACGAAAGTTCGAACCACGGAGTGGTGTGCTGGTGACTGATTTCGAAGATGGGGAGCCCGTCAAAAGTGGTCTCTTTCAGCTCGTAGGAATGCACTCCGGGGTGGGCCTCGGTACAAAGCACGGACACTTCGTGGTTGCGCCGCAGGGCCTGCGCGAGGCGGTACGTGTAAATCTCGGATCCCGCGGCGTGGCGCGGCAGAAAATCGTGGATGACGTAAAGAATCCGCAGGCCGCCCTTGGAAGATCGACGCGACGTCGGCCGCCCCCGCCGCTCGGAGGCGATCCGTTTGCCGTGCGACTGCAAGGCGTCTCGCAAACTCCGATTCTCGAGTTCGAGGTCTTCGGCCTCCCGCACGACGTCCGCCAATGCCCGCGAGAGGTCCTGATCGGCCACCGCGTTTTCCGCTGCCGTCGGACGCCCGATCCCGTCCTCGGGAGTCAGGCGGGTCTCGGCGGCCATCTCGGCGCGCAGGCGCTGAATTCGCAAGTGCGCCTCCGCGGTCATGCCGCGTTCGCGAGCTTCGGCCTGATCCCGCTGCTGCTGCAACTTCGCCTGGTTGAGCCGCAAGCGCTCGATTTCCGATCCGAGTTCGGTCAGGTCTTCGATCCGCCGCGCTTGCTCCGCCGACCACGCCGCGCGCAATTCTTCAATGCGGGCCAATGACCGCTTTGAATCTTCCTCGTGCGATTGTCGAGCGGAGTCGAGCGTGCCGCGGGCTCGATCGGCCTCCGACTGGGCGGCCGCGAGCGCTCGCCGAGCCTCCGCGAGTTCCGTGGTCAGGGCGGTGAGGTGGGCGCGCACCGGGGCGGAGTCGTCCACGGCTCGCCGGGCCAATGCCAATTCTTCGGCGAGGCGCCGCGCGGCTTCCCGACCCTTGGCCACTTCGGAAACCTCGCGAGCCGTGGCCTCGGCGAGGCGCGAGGCCTCACCGGCTCGCTCGAGTTCCCGCGCGCGTCGCTCCCCCGCCGTCTCGGCCGCCGATCGATCGGCCGCCGCCAGCGCCACCAAGGCATCACGGCGGTGGCGTTCGATTTCTTCGCGATGCGCATCGATCGAGGACTTCCAGGCCTGCTCCTGCGCTTCGTGGCGACGCACCGATTCGGTGGCGAGGCTGACCTGTTCTTCCAGTCCAGCCACCCGACCGCGCAGAGCATCCTCGCGCCCCAGGCTTTCGCGCAATGCGAGGGTGCGATTTTCAACCAGGGTCGCCAGCGCCGCCGCTTCCGCCCGGTCCCGATCCACGTCCGACGCAAGTTCGATTCGCGGCGCCGAGCGGACTTCCTCGTAGTGCGCAAGGAGTCGCGTGGCATGCTCCGTCATGGACGGAAGCGCCTGGTCCACCGATCCCAACTGGTCGCCCAACCCAGGTTCGGAGACAATTCTCCGCAGGGCGCGCGCACAATCCTCGACACTCTCGGGCTCGAACAGGAGTCCCTTCTTCTGCAGCCGCTCCCCCAGTGAGCCGCGCCGGCTCGCCAAGACCGGCAACCCGAGGCCGATCGCCTCGTCCAGCACGAACGACCACGATTCGTGGGCGATGGAAGGAATGACCGCCCAATCCAATGCCTCGTGTTCGAGTTGCTCGGGCGCGTAAGGCCCGCGCCACCGTACATTGAGACCCTCGGCCAGCTCCAGCAGACTACGGAGGTAGGTGGGATCGAAAGCTTCGCCGAACACGTGCAAGCGCAACCGAGCCTGTTCGGCAGGACTCAACCGGCGCATGGCCTCCAAGACGAGATGGAGGCCCTTCATCGGGTACAGATGTCCCCAGTGCGCGAGCTCCAAGATCCGGGTTCCGTCGTCCGAGAGCCGGGCCGGACGGCGGGAGAGCCGACCGAGCGAGCCATGGGCCAACACCGTAAAATCGTCGAAGCTGCGCCCGAGTGCCTGGGCCAAGAATCGACCATGCGCCTCCGTCGGCACGAACCGCCTGGCCGCGAGTTCGAGTTCGCGGCGAAAGTCGCGAGCGAAGCCCTGGATCCCCGCGTCGATTTCCGACTGGGACCACCAGGGGTCGATGGGCACGCACGATCGACACTCCTCGGGCGATAGAGCGCGGGTGCAAAACCCGTCGTCCCGGACCCGGAAGCACCGGGGGCAGGTACTCCAAAGATCGTGGAGCGTGACCACCGCGGGATAACCCCCGGCGCTCGCGGTTTTCACCAGGGTACGGGTGAGCCGAATCCAGTGGTGAACGTGGACGACATCGGGTTTCAGATCAGCGAGCAATCTCGCGAAGATCTGCTCGACTTCGGGGGCGTAGGACCGTTCCCAATTGTCGACGAAGAGCCCGCTCCGGTGCAGTCGGAAGGCCTCTATGCCCCCGAGGTCGAATCGCTCAAGGGTCGCTTCGGACTTGGCCAGGCTCGAACCGCACAGGAGTGAGACCCGAGCTCCGGCCGACGACAGCGCCTGCCCCAGACGCTCCACGTACAGTTCGGTCCCGCCGCGGAATTCGGGGGCGAGCCCGTGGGCAACCAACAAGACATGGAGGGGGCGTCCGGGCACGTCGGCATTCTGCCAAGCCGCCGCGGGCGCGGAAGGTCAGGTGCGGCGGGGGCGCTCGATGAAGAACGTATCCGTGCGGTAGGTCCCCTGGCCGAGCTGAGTGTTGTAGTTGCAATCCCGACAGCAGGGAATCGGATCACCCTGGACGAGGCGCTCGCGCATCTCGCGCATCGGCGGCCCGTTCCAGATCGAGGCCAAATCCTGTTGGTGGATGTTGCCGACGATCGGCCGTCCTTGGATGCAACAGGGCGCGACGTCCCCAGAGATGTTCACGAAGAGTTCGTTCCACAGGAACTTGCAGGTGTAGCGACTTCCCTCGAGCTTGGGCTCGGCCGCGTGCCCGTAGCCGAGGGTGGGAGGCGAAGCCGGGGGCTCGGACACGGCATTGGCTGCCACCTGGGCTTGCAATCGCCGCTCGTCCGCCGATTGTTGCAAGGGACTGCCGAACGCTCGCTCCTGGGCGTGGGTGTGCACGTTCACTTCGCGCAAACCCTCGCTCGCGAGTCCGGCCGGCCCCGCGGTCGGCGGCGGCGTGTATTCGTGGAAGGCTTCGTCGATGGCGGCGGGCATGGAGATGATCTCCACCTCCGCTCCGCCCTCGAGCATCGACCGAAGGTGAGGCAGTGGCCCGTCTCGAAGGTCCGGCTCGCGAAGCACCGTGGACGCGATTTCGGCCTCGCTCGGGCCGGGAATCTCGGCCGGCAAGCCCACGGAAACGCCAAGCTCCTCAGCGACCCGGCGGGCCTCTCGCAGGCTCGCATTGGCGAGCGCGGGATGCCGGAAGCAGGAGCTCTGCGCCATTTTGTCGTTGAAAGCGATCATCCACGCCGCCGCGACCCGATTGACATCGAGCAACTTCGCGATGCGGATGATCGTGGGGAGCTCCTCGATGTTTTCCCGCATCAGCGTGACGTTCAGGTGAAGGCCGGGCTTCCAACTGCCTTCCGGCAGGCTCTTGCGCCACCGATCGAACACGAGCATGTTTTTCGTGATGACATCGAAGTCACCGCCGATGCGGATGCGGTTGAACGTCCGCCTGGTGCCTCCGTCGAACGAGATGATCATGGCCGAAGTCCACGGCCCGACCTTCTCCACCATGGTCCGATCCAGGAGCTGACCGTTGGTGATGAATTCGATCTTCGTGTTCCACTCCTGCGCCTGTTCGATCACGCGGTCGAGGTAGGGAATCATCAAGGGCTCCCCCACCACGGTCAGGTTCACGACCAGCGCATGGGGCATGACCTGCGGCGAAAGCAGGTCGAATAGCTCCGTGCGCATATGCAAGTCGTAGCCCTTCTTGCGCCCGTCTTCCCTCGGCACCGGGAACTCGCACATACGGCAGAAAAAATTGCAGTCCGCGGTGAGCTCCATGGTCACCTTCAGCGGCATCCCGTCCACGAACACGTCCCCGCGTTCGGCGGCCTCGCGCACGCGCCGCTCGTTGTCGGCCTTGTAGTGGAGGATCTGCTCGGTCGTGTAGGTGGTGGTCATGGGGTAGCTCCCGCCAGGCGGGCGTAGTGAACTGATAACTCCGACGCGGCCGAGCGCGCGGTCTTGGGTGGTTTCATGCCGGCCCGAATGGTGGACCATAGGGTCGGCTCATCCGCAAATCTTCGCAGGGTGCGTGCCAGGTCCTGGACGTCACCGGGTGCGAACAGGAGTCCTGCTCGGTGCTCCTCCACGAGTTCCCGCATTCCCCCGAGGTCTGAGGCCACGACCGGGCACTCTGCCAAGGCGGCCTCCGCGATGACCATGGGGGCATTCTCGAACCACAGGGAAGGCACCACGAGGACATCTATCTCCGCGAGGACAAGATCCCGGTCTGCTCCCGAAAAAGGACCGGCAAAGGTCACCTCCTCCGTCACCGCTTCCGTCCGCACCAAGCGGCCGTAAGCAGGATCGGCATTCAGGTGGCCATAGATTCTGAGTTCAGTGCTCCCGCGCGGCAGCGCCCGGTGGGCCATGACCAGGATCAAGAGCCCCTTTTGAGGCACGATGGAACCCAGGAATCCTACCCGGAGCGGCCGACGAGGAGGGGGGCGTTCTCGACGCTTTTCCGACGATTCGGCAACTCCATTGGGCCAATAGAGGATCTTTTCGCCAGGAAAGCCCGCATCGACGAACCGTTCCCGCAGAAACCGCGAGGGGGCCAAAGCCTGATCGAGGTTCGAAAACGCGTCGCGAATGCGGGCGCCTCGCTCGGAGAGAAAGTCCAGCCAAGTCGGTTGGGCCTCCTCCGTGAGACCCGCTTCCCGAGGTCCCGCCTTTCGCGACTTGAACCAGGGGAACAGGTCGATGCCGCCCTTCGCCTCCAGCCACCGCACGGCGCGGGCGATCTCCGCTTCTTTCCTGGTTCGGCCGAAAGCAAACGACGGCAGGCAGCGCGCGCAGGTATCGGCGACCGCACGCTCGCAGCGCACCCCGTCCGGCCGGAGGAACTGCCCCCCCCGCGCGCAGAGCAACCAGTACTCGTGCAACGTCAGCAGCGTCTTGGCCCCGAGACCACGGGCGGCCCGCACGAGCGGAAGGCCAAGGTACATCAAGTGCTGGAAGTGCACGACATGGGGTCGAAAGGCCCGCAGCACCTCCGTCGCCGCCGCCACGACTTCCGGGCGATCCAGAGTTTCGAGCGGAGTGGCGGCTCGCCGATCGTGGGCAATGCGGTGCACGTGCCCAAAGGAGGTGGACTCGGAACGGATGCGGCCAACCCGTGCCCCGTCGAGTTCGTCCGTAGTGATGACCGCAACCTCGTGCCCGAGCTTGGAAAGCCCGTGCGCCAGCGACTCCGTGTAGACTTCGACGCCCGCCCGATGGCGAGGGGGAAAAAGGTGCGTCGGAAGGGCGATTCTCACGACTTCCGACTCCAGATTCGGACGCCGGCTTCCGCCGAGCGCCGCCGAAGCCCATCCCACATTCCCGCCCACTTCGCCCGAGCGGCGCGGCCTTCTCCGCGCAGGGTAGCCCCGAGCCACGTCGCCGGCCAGAGGAGGACATCGCAGACGATCGAGTTCAGGATGCGGATCCCGCGCGGTTGCTTGCGATGGAACAGCACGATCGCAAAGCCGCTCAGATACTTGCGAGGCGCGGAGTAGCCACCACCCGTGCTCCTCCCTCCCGCGTGGACGACCTCCGAGTCGGGAACGTAAATGGCACCGATTCCGGCCTTGGCGGCCCGTTCACAAAACTCCGCATCCTCGCCGTAGACAAAAAAATCCTCGTCCAGAAAGCCGATCCGCTCGAACACGGAGCGTCGGACCAGCAGGGCACATCCAGTGAGGGAATCCACCGGACCTTCCTCGAGAAAGCGGCCTTCACTCGGTGCGCCGAACCCGCGGAGGCGCCCGAGGTTGGGCCCGAAGCCGATATCCACCCCGCAACTCCACAGCGTGCGACGGTCCCGATCCGCGTAGATCCGGGGCGCAAAGAGGCCCGCCTCGGGGTGCCGCACCGTCGCCGCGATCAATCGTTCCACGGCCCCCGGCCGGAGTTCGGCGTCGTTGTTGAAAAAGAGAACCGATTCGGCTCCGCTCGCCAACGCGGCGCGGGCGCCCTGGTTGGCGGCCTTGGCGAAGCCGAGATTGCCTTCGTTGCGCAACAGTCGGACGTGAGGGTGGTCGGAGAGAGGGTCGCAAGAACCGTCCGTGGATCCGTTGTCGACGATCCAGATGGTCCGGACCCCACGACCGGCCGAACTGATCGACGAGAGACAGGTGGACACAGCCTCGCCACCATTCCAGTTGACGATGACCACATCCACGGTCATGTGAGCCAACCTCGAATCGCCAGAAAGCCGAGGCGGAGAGCACCGTCGACAACATGGGAGAGACGGCCGACGAGACTGACTCGCGACGCGCTGCTCGACAGTGACAACGGCGGGGCCCCAAGCATCGCGCGTTCCGGGACTCTCCGGAAGGATTGCCACTGGCGCCGCGAAGCCCTCACGCCCCGCCGTTCGCGGATCGCATCCACCTTGCCGCGCAGGATCGGACCGAGGTGGCCGGACAGACCGCCGAAACCCAGATGGACCAGTTCGAAAAAAAGAAGAGGCCCCGCCAGGACCATGAGGTTGTGCAGCGACCACTGGTGCATCAGGAGCATCCAGCGGTTGCGCGCCTGCCAATAAGCTCGTTTCGCAGGGTAACCCTCGGGGGACAGCGATAGCCCTTCCGAGGCCCCCCGATTCCACGCTGCCGCCGCGGGCACCAGCCGAAGCTCGTGGCCGAGCGCTCGCATGCGCAGCGACAGCTCCACATCTTCCATGAGATAAAAGAAGGGCTCGAAGAACCCGCCGCTCGCGAGCATCGGCTCGCGGCGCACAAGCAGGCAACCCGAAGTCAAAAGACCGCTTTCCCGACCGGAGCGGGCGGGAGCCGGCGGAGTGCGAAAGATCGCCGACAAGCCACAAAAGTGCGGATCTCCTCCGGCGTATTGCACCCGCTCGCGGGCGCCGGCTTCGTAGATCACCGGCCCGGCCATGACCGCTCTCGGGTTCGCCAAGAGCTCGGCGTGCAAGGCCGCAACCGTGCCCGGCGCGAGTTCCATGTCGTCGTCGACCCACAGCACAAATTCGGAGGTCGATTCCAAAAGACCCCGGTTACGGGTGACTCCCGGGCCGACATTGTGCGCAAAGCGCACCACGCGAGCGCCTCGGACCAAGTCGACGCTGCCGTCCGTCGAACCCGAGTCGATGACGAGGACCTCCGCAACACCCTGGGCGAGCACCCCGTCGATCGTCGCCTGCAGCCGATCCTTGGCGTTGTAGGCGACCACCACCGCCGTCACGGAAGAGAGGCTCAAGTGGACCGCCCCTCCCCGGCTCGGTCACTTCGTGGGCAGGGAAAAATCAGGCGCGCGGCAAACCATGCGGACCTTGAGACATCGGGGCAACCCGAGGAACGCGTCGAAGGTGGCCTTCGCGACGGTTCGCCAGCCCGCCGGAGTGTCGCGGATGACCTGAAAGATGCCGATGGTGCCGATGGCGTCAGCCTTGACGGACTCCCTGCGCAACCCGAGTTTGAGGGCCAACTGGATCGCGAAGAAGTGGGCGATGTCCGCGAAGGCAACATGCTTGAAGAAGTACCACCAAAGGTTGCGGACATGGAAATAGAGGCTGCGACGCCCCTTCTTCATGCCGAACGGAGTGCCATGACGCACCACCGCCTTGGGATACTGGAGGATGCGATAGCCACGATTCATCACCCGGGCCGCGAGATCCCGCTCGTTGCCGTAGATGAAGAAGTCCTCGTCATAGTAACCACAGGCTTCGAGCACGTCGCGGCGCGCCAGGGTGGCGCACCCTCGGAACGTGGCCATGTAGCGCTCGCGGTTGACCTCAGGGTGATTGGTGTACCAGTCCGGCTCCTCGGGCTCGACGACCTTGGAGGAGATCATCGCGGTGGTCACCGGCTCGACGGCCAGTCGCTCGAGCACCGTTTCGAGCCAGTTCGGAGTCAACTCCACGTCGTCATCGAGGATGGCGATGTAGTCGGTAGAGGCGTTCTTGAACCCGATGTTGAAGGTCTCACAGGCGCCGTAGCGCGTGTGCGGCATGACGATGAGATGGACGGAGGGGAATTCCGAGCGGATCATCTCGATCGAGCCGTCATTGGAACAGTTGTCGACCACGATGATCTGGTCGAAGGGAGTGGTCTGCGCCATCTGGGAGCGCAGGTTCTTTCTCACCCAGTCCTTTTTGTTCCAGCTCGTCATCACCGCGGCGACGGTGGGACGCAAGCGCGCCCGGGGAGCCAGGGCGGCTTTCAGGGTCGAGACCAACACGGGATCGGCAGTCAGCACGTCAGGCGTCATGGGGCGGCAGGTTCCCTGGCGTTGTCGACCTGAACGATTCGCCGGTCCAAGCTTTTTTGGGGGGGCGGGACTCCCCGGACCTCGGCGATCGGCTCAGGCGCTTCGAAACGTAACACGCCTTCCAGAACCGTGCGGAAACCACCGGCTTTTTCGCT
Source organism: uncultured bacterium (assembly GCA_902826835.1). Classification (GTDB taxonomy): domain Bacteria; phylum Planctomycetota; genus RBC034. The sequence continues at coordinate 271,023 of CADEGH010000004.1, forward strand.
CTTCTTGCCCTATCACCGGGGGAAACGGCAAATTTCGTCGTTCTGGAGGAGCAAGTTTTCCTGGGCCGCCAGGTAGCTTTGGACGGCATCCGGGCGCAGGTGGAGGAAGGCCTCGGCGTAGCGAACGTGGCCATCCGGTACGTTCACGGTTCGGGCCCGAGCGATGGCCCGCATCTTGCCCACCAGGTCGTGCTGGACGAGTTGGGACGCGAAGGCGAGGACGGCCGCTTCTTTGCGGATCATGACGCTCGTGATGTCGACGATGGCGTTGGCGGGCATCGGAGCACCGACCTCGTAGGCCAAGAATCGCGGCGGAGACTCGATCCTTTGGGCTGCATCCATCGCGGCCAGGGCGGCGACGCGATGGTCCGGATGGATTTCCCAGGGCGAAGGAAAAAACACCGTACTGGGCGCCACCGAACGGATGAACTGAGCCAGGTCACGACTCAGCCCCAAAACCTCGGCGAGACGCCCATCCGGATGTCCCCAAAAGTGGGACTCAACCCCGCCCAGCCGCCGCAGGGCCTCCTCACTCTCGGCTTTGCGCAGTGCCACCAGGTCCCCCGTGGAGGCTCCCGCGGGATCTCCCCCGGCCCCATCGGTCAGGATCAGGGCCACCACCCGGTGACCCGCCGCACGGTGGAGAGCCAAGGTCCCTCCGCAGCCCAAGATCTCGTCATCCGGGTGGGGGGCGATGACGAGCGCCGGTCCGATTGCCACTTCGCGGGCCGACAGCAAGGGCTCGTAAGGACGAATCCGCAGCCCGGCGCTCACGGCTTCCTCGATTCCAGATCCGCGAGGCGCTGTTCGAGTTCGACGATTTTCTCGTGACCCGCCTGCACCGTGGCCAAGAGCTCGGGAAACGCCACATGAATGTAGCGACTGAACAGGCGCGTCCTGGTCTCCGCGAATTCCTTGCGGAGGGCAGTGACCGCGTTGCTCGCGTCGTTGCGAATGCGAAACGCGCTGGTCACGACCGGAAGGTGGCGGAACTCGTAGTCTTGGGCAAAGCGGAAGAAGAGATCCCAGTCTTCCAAGACTTCGAGGCTTTCGTCGAAGCCGCCGAGCGACTCCACGCAAGCGCGGTGATGGACCACGGTGACGAGGTGGATGTAGGCCTGGCGAAACAGCATGAGCCGACTGAAGTCTTGCGAGTACGGCACGGATCGCCCGACCTCCCGCCACGGCCCTCCCTCGTGTTCACGGACCTGATCGATGCGATGGGCGTCCGTGTACACGACCCGAAACTGGCCCCGGCGGAGTTCCTCCAGAGCCACTTCGAGATGATGGGGATAAAAAAGGTCGTCGTCGTCCAGCCAGGCGATCCAAGTCCCCGAGGCGGCGTTCAGTGCCAAGTTGGCGGCCAAGCAGCGCCCGACACGCCCCGGCTCAAGTTTGATGATCTTGAGCTGATCCCGAAACGGCGCGAGCGCGGGTTCCGGATCCTCACCTCCGTCATTCACGACGATCATCTCGACGTTGCGATGAGTCTGTGCGGCCACCGACGCGACCGCTTCGGCCAAGAGGCCGACCCGGTTGCGGGTTCTCGTGATGACACTGACCAAGTCGCCTCGGGGGTCGATGCCCGGTCGAGTCTTGACGTCTCCAAAGCGCGGGTTCATAGGGTTCTCGGGGGCTTTGGCCCGCACTCCTCCGGGGGCCAGGATGTCGAAGAGGCGCTCCTGGAAATGGGTGAGCCGCTCCAGTATCGGGCGCTCGAGATCGCAGGGCGGCGGTGCTTCGCCCCCGCGCGCTCGTTCGTAGATCGCGACATGAGCGAGGGCCATACTCTCGATCGAGGGAAGGGGAGCGGCTTCTCCCCCCTGGAGCGCCGCCAGAATCCCGGGATCGGCAAGAATCGCCCGCAGGACATCCGCCAGACCTTCCACGGAACCAGAGGGAACGATGACCCCGCGGCTGCCGATGCGTTCGTCCAACGCACCGCGGTCGCCCACGATCACGGGGAGCCCCAAGCGCAGGGCTTCATCCACCACGAGTCCGTAGGATTCGATCGCGAGGCTCGGAAAGACCGCTAGATGGGCAGTTTCGGCGATCGTCTCGAGGCGTTCGTGGTCGTACGCCCCCAGCAGTTCGGCTCGTCCCAAGTCGAGGTCGGACTCCACCACTCCACCGGCCATCAGGAGTCGAATCCTCTGACCGGACGGGTCCGCCGACTCGACGGCGCGTGCCAGCACTTCGACTCCCTTGATGCGTCCAAGGTTTCCGAAGTGCAAGAGACGTAGCGGCTCGGGTGGCACCCACGGAGGTGTTGCGGGCGCCCGCAATTGGTTCGTCACGCCCAATCCCACCACCTCGACCGGGAGATCAGGCTCCTCCAGATACTCGCGAATCCACCGTGCGTGGGACTCCGAGGGAGCAAGGCGCGCGCGCGCCGTTCTCGCTTCGGACCGGAACGCGGCGGAGCGCGCTGGGATCCGTCTCGCCACCTCGGATTCGGGCACTCCGAGCCCAGGGGCGGCACACGGCCCGCAGGCGGCGGAGGAAGCCCGCAGACGGCACGGCTCCATCCCCGACGGCAAGCGAAAAAACTTCGCGCAGGTGGCAAAATGGTCGTGGAAAGTGAGGACGGTCGGAATCCCGAGCCGCTCCGCCCGCCGCACGAGATCATCTCCCAAGTTCCACCAGTGGTGGATGTGAACCACGTCAGGTTCGACGGTGCGCAAGACTTCTTCGTATCGCTCCGCGAGTTCGGGTTCGAATGGGTCGACGCCGGATCGGAAGGTCGCCCCTCGCACGAGTCGATGCACCGGAAAACCCAGGTGTTCGGTCCGCAAGACGTGGGCGCGCGCGGAGTGTTGTTCCGAGCCCACCACGAGTTGGACCTCGTGCCCGAGCTCCCTCAATCCGACGGAGAGCGAGGCCACCGCCCGTTCGACGCCGCCGTCGAACTCGGGCGGAAAGTTGTGCAGGACTTGGACGATGCGCATGAGTCAGTCGGCCGCACGATACGCACCGGTGAACGCTTCCCCGAAGGTCGCACCCCGCGGCAACAGGAGGCTCCGATAAGCATCCAGCCCCCGAACCGCGTGTTCGTAGTCGAGGTAATGCAATTGGGAGCGGTAACAGCGCACGGCCTCGAGTTTCTTGGCCATGGTGTCGGAGGTGTCGATGACCACGTCGGGAATCGAGGGCGACCACACATCGTAGCCGAGAAACGCCGGCCCGATTTGGCCGGCGTGATGCTCCTGCACGATGCGCGCGCCTTGGGCCACGAGCCAGTGGTCCGTGTTCAGCTCCCCCGCCCAAGGGTGGTACACGATTTCGAAGCCTCCGCTCGAAATCGCGTCCGTCACGATCTGAGCCAATCCGTAGGCGAGAGTGCGACGCGCTTCGTCCGGATCACTCGGCAAACCTTCGAAGACGTGGATGTCCGCATCGGAGAGGTTGTCAGGGTAGCCGAGGAAACGCAGCTCCCGGATTCCCAGCACCGTGGCCGCGGCGTGAGCCTCCGCTTCGCGAATGCGCACGATTTCGTCCCGAGGGAACCAGCCGTCCGGATCGCCCTGAATGCCGTTGCAGACGAAGATCACGCAGACGTGATCTCCTTGTGCGGCGTGATGAGCCAGGGTGCCCCCGAGCCCCATGGTCTCGTCATCGGGATGGGGGGCAAGCACCAACACCCGACCTCGGGGCGGCCGTTCGCGAAGCTTCGGCAAAGGTGGGGCTCGGAATGCGGTCACTGGCGTGGCCTCGTTTCAACCTCGGCCATCCACTCCAGGGACTCCTGCCAGGACCACCAAAACTCGGTGTCGGTCGCCGAAGGCTGAATGAGGGGTCGATGGACCTCACGAATCCAGGGCTCCCGTGGTTTCGGCAGCCAACCTCGATCCGCGATCCACGCGTGAGCAGGCGTTCCCATCGTGGGTTCGAACGGGAAAACGGCGGCCCGATCCAAGACGAGCGCCCTCAGTGCTTCCGTGCGATCTGCGGCCTGGCGGCGCGTTTCTCCCGGAAGCCCGACCGCGACCGCGGCGCCCACTGCCAGGCCCGCAGACCGAGCGGAGTCGACGTGCCTCCCGAGATCTTGCGCGGATGCTGACGACCCGGGCAGTGAGGTTGCCCCCTCCACTCGATCCACATCGAAGAAGACCACGCGCGCGCCGCGCCGCGCCAAGTCGGCATAGTCCCCCGGATGGGTTCGGTCGGCGCGCACCCGGATCGAAATCGGTAGGCCACGTTCCGCCAAGCCGGGCAGACCAGTCAAGACGGTGTCGTTCGGTTCGCGGTCGAGAATCATGATCGACCGCGCTCGATCCGAAGCGCGATCGACGGTCGCGAGGAGCTCCGCCAGCGGAGCCATGGAATTGACGCGGAGGCTCGGCGCTTCGAGCCGAGCCAACGCGGAGACGGGCGAGAGTAAATCGGGACTGGCTCGCTCCGCGAGCACCGGCAGCACCCCTAACTCGGGACACAGAGAAAGGGAGTGGGGGGGAAGCAGTCCTCTGCCCGGCCAAATCGCGGCCACGTCGAGGGGCACGGGACGAGTCGAGTTCGGGAACAACTTTCGCAGGGCGACCAGGGGATCGGCGTCCAGCAGTTGCGCCTCAGGCCACAGGTTTTGGCCCGGAGGCTCTCGCCTCGAAAGGTCTCCGGTGATGAAGCAGGGACACGCAGTTTCGGCGCGCAGCAACTGGAACGCACGCGCCAGTAGTTCCCGAGACTCCCCTTGATCCACGGCAAACACCACGTCGGGGGCGTGCGTGCGCACCGCGGCGGAAAATTCCTCCTCCGCCCGGCCCGAATCGACCAGCATCAAATTCGGTGCCAATCCGATCGCGGCTAGCCCGGACAAGAGGATGGCATCTTCGGCGGAGGGGCGGCGTTCAGGAACAAGAACGAGGACCTCGCGGAAGTGGTGTGGCTTCGAGTCGCCCTGAGTAGCATCGCGAGTCACGGCGAGGGGAAGGTATCACGGAAACCAACGCATGATGCAAAAGCTCACCCTCGGAGTCGCTTACCTCGGAATGTGTGCGGCCCTGGCCGGGCTGGCCCTCCGGCAGGACGGCCGCGAACTCACGAATCTCGAGGGCCGATTCGCGGCCGCCCTCAGCGCTCGCATCGATAGTCGAGAAGTTCACGGGATCTCCGACGCGCAGGCACCCGGCCTGAAAATGCTCGCCGTTTGGGCGGCTTGGGCCGGCATGACCGAGAGGCCCCTGCGACTCTCGGTGCTCGGCCTCCTCTTGGTCGGGGCGGCCTTCGGGCTCTATGCGATTCGCCGCCATCTCCTGCTCGTGAAAGCCTTCGCACCGGTGGAGAGCCCCTCCCCCGACCCGCAGATGCCACATTCTCGGTGCGAGGGGGAGCTCGTGATTCCGATCGGAATCAGCGTCGTCGCGCTCTCTCCTTGGCTCGGCCAAGACCTGCTTCATCCGTGGAACCTGGGTCTCGGAGCAGGCGGTTTCCTACTTTGCGCCTTGGCTTATTGCGCGGGGGCCGGCTGCCTGTGGCTCGTTCCGTCCGCCATGGGCGGGGCCATCCTTGGTCAGTTGGATCTTCGAGGCGCTCCGGCCCTCGTGTTCGCCGCGGTTCTGCTGGTGATGCTGCATCCCCACCGAGGAAGGGCCCTGGTCGCCGCGTTCAGCGTTCTCGTTGCCGCGCTACTCAGCGCCTGGAGCGCGCACGGATTCCCTGGCCAATTTCCAATCGAACTCCCACCAACCGGCACGCTCGAAGCCCCGGTCGCGAGCCTCCTCTTTCGGGACTCGGTTGGAGCCATTCCGACCTTGGCGATCTGGGCCGGGGCGGCCCTCGGGCTTTCCCTGCTTCGACTCCGCGGTCGCCGCATCCTCGCTCGCGCGGGGCTCAGCCTTGCGTTGGTGGCCGCCACGTTTGCCCTCTCCTCCGGCTGGCAGGACCTTTCCTTTCGCGGTCAGGGTTTTTCACTGTTTCTCGTGCCCCTCGCCGGCCTCCTGGCGGCCCTGACTTCGGCCGCCCCGGCGCTTCTCCGCATTCCCTTGATTTTGGCCCTGATGATCCCCCTGGTGGGCCCGGACCTGACAGTCCCCCGCTCCTGGTCCGAGTGGCGAACCGCCTGGCAGGCAAGCCCCGCGCGCCAATTCCAACCGGGCCTCCACGCTCTCCGCGCTCACGTCGCGCCCGGGAGTCGCGTGCTGCTCTGGGGTGAGGACCGATTTGCCCTCCTCCACTATGCCGGCCGCGGCCACGATCCCGCCGTGCCCATCCTGCTCGTACCGGAGGAAATCGCCTTCGATCGGTTGGAGTCCGAGCTCCGTGATCGCCTCGTGATCAAGCCGGGCGAGGAAAACCGCGCGCCCCCGGTCCTCGCGACCCCTCCCCTGAGCCCCTTACCAGCCGGGCTGACCGAATCTCGCATCGAATCCGGTCCTCTGTCGTGGCAGGTGCTTCGGATTGCACCCGCCACCTCTCCGTCATCGCTGCCGCGATAGCCGCCGCCTGAAGACCCATCTTCACGGGGCCTGGTGTCGTCGGACAAAGTCCTCGGCGGAGACGAGCGCTTGGCCGGAAGGAGCCGCGCGCAGTTTGGTCAGGAGGTTGTCGAGGGAAGCCTGAAGCTTCTCCCCCTTCTCTTTTGCCCACGCCCGAGTTTCGGTTTCCAGGCGAGGGATCAGCGATTTGGCCGCCGAGCCGTAGTGGAGGAGCGCCCGACCCGCCTTGTCGAAGTCACGGCCCCACTCGTCTTCGTTGATGATGATCCACGCGAGGTCGAGGCCCTCCCTGATGGATCGCTTGGCGAGGAGTTCGAGTCCGACCATGCGAATCTCGTAGGCGAACATCTGACCACTCGGAGGGCGGTGGCGAACCGCGTCGAGGAGGGCAGGGAGCACCGCCCCGAAGTCGGAGTCATCCAAGACCCGCAGGACGGGAGCGACATAGCTGCGAATGCGCCCGTCTTCGTTGGCGAGGAGAGTTCGAATCGCCGCGTATAAGGCCGGCCGATCCACCCCGTCGAGCGACTTGCCCAGAATCGGTGCCGGTCCCCGTTTGCCGGGAGCGGTATCGAAGAGCGCCTCGCCCAGGGCACTCGCCACTCGTTGGCGCGGGTCTTTGGGATCCTGGGTTTGGGTTGCCAACAGCAGCGCGGGCACCGATTTCTTGCGTTGCTCGGGGCTCAATTCGGAGATCGCCTGCGCCGCGAGAATCCGCAGCCACGGATCCGGATCGGCAAGCAGGGTCCGGAGTGTGTTGCCGAGCGGATCCGCCTTCTTGCCCAACCGAGCCAACGCCTCCGCCGCCCCGTATCGCGTGAAACGATCATCGCTGGCGAGCCGCTCCGCGAGGCGCGCCGTGAAGCCGCCGCTCCTGGTTGCCAAGGCCGTCGCGGATCGCGTACGCACCGCCGGGGACCAGGAACTCAGGCCGGCGAACAAAGCCTCAAGGGATTTTTGAGCGTACGGATTCTCCTCCGTCCAGTAGCTGAAATCGCGGCCGGCATCGATGGTGGCTTGAAGTGCCGTACCCTCGAGCGGCACCGGCACGAACGGTCGCTTGCCGGTCAGGATGGTCTTGCGGAGTGGCAACGCGAAGTGGAGCGCATAAGCGCCGGTGCAGTCCCACCCGTTGTAGGAGTCCCCGCCCCAATCCGCGGGAGTTGGCTGGTACGGAAAACTGCCATCGAAGGCACGCGCCAATTCCAGCTCCCAGCCGGCCTCGACAAAGTACGCAGCCGTCGCCGCGGGTCCCGCTCGGGCGACTCCCGGAGCCGCCCACAGGTGATTGAAAAAATTGCCGGTGTGCCCACTCTCCCGTTCGGAATAAGCCGCGACCGCCATGCGGGCGAAAAAACCTGAAGCTTCCGCGTCGCCGAGCAAATCAAAGAGGATTGCCGCCGCGGAACATTTGCCATTGTCTTCGTGCCAGGGCCAAGGGTCGTGGTCCCCGTAGGGAATCGCGCCTTTGTCGACGTACCAACGCAAGAATGCGGCGCTCCTCGCGATGGCCTCGTCCAGAATCAGACTCTTCACGCCGGCTTCCCGAGCGATCGCCATCGCCAAGGTGAGCACAATGCCGGTCTGATTCATAGCGCCGTAGCCCTTCAAATCCCCCTGCGGGACTCGACGGAACGCATGCCCCCAATTTCCGACCGTGCTCTGCCCCTCCGCTATGTCCAGTGCCAATCGACGCAGCCCCTTCATGGCCTCCTGGTCGTGAGTCGCGAGGACGTACTCCGCCAGGAACAGCGTCTCGTAGCCATATCCCCACGAGATGTGCCCTCCCGGAGTCGCCTCCGCGACCGCTCGTGCGTAGTCCGCAACGAGGGGTAGATACTGAGGATCGCCGGACGCGAGCAGCGCAAGTGCGTTCAGGTCGTTCTCGATCGAGATCTTCGCACGCTGGCGCTGATTCTTGAAACCGCGCTGCACGATGGCCAAGCAGGCCTTGTCGAGAATTTTCTCCGACTTGCTACACGAGTACGGAGCGGAGGCGGCAAACGCCCCGAGCGGTGCGAGCTTGATCGTCACTCCACCGGTTTGCGATCCTCGGCGCCGCATCACCCGGAGTTGACCACGATTTTCCGGCCGCTCGGCCGCGGTGATGGCGCGAGCGAGGGCCTTCCGCGCGTCGCCGTCGAAAGGCCTGTCCCCGATTCCGAGAATGACATCGCCGGGTGCAAGCGCACCCTCCGCCGGAGAGCCTTTGGCGACCTCGGTGACGAGGATTTGCCTCGCACTCGTCGTCTCGCCCTTGTACCCGAAGATCCAACCGCGGGCGCCGGTCGGCCCCAAGTTCCAATCGTGCGTCTGGTCGCGCGTTCCTCCCTTCAAAAGGTCGGGTGGCTCCGGAATTTTCTCTTGGCCCAACGACAGGCTGGAACCGGCATGGAGCGTGAGCGCCATCAGAGCGAGGCGCGGGAACGACGGTTCGATCTTGAGGCTGAAATTCTTGTTCATGAGTCGAGTCACTTCGATCTATCGGCGGGAATTGTCACGGCCTCGCGACGAAACGGGTCCCGGGTTCGGGATCTCGCCCGTCCAGGACTGCCAGTACATTGTGAACGGTATTCACACACATTCGGCGGTACGTCGCGCCGGTCAAAGAAGCGATGTGCGGAGTCAGGATGACCGACTCGCATCCCAGGAGAGGGTGATCCGGGTTCGGGGGTTCCTGCTCGAGAACATCCGCAGCGTAGCCGGCCAAGTGCCCAGACCGGAGCGCAGCCAGCAACGCCCCCTCGTCGACGAGTCCGCCCCGCGAAGTGTTGATCAAGACGGCTCCCGCCTTCATGAGGGCGAGCCGCCGCGCATCAACCATCGATCGGGTCTCCGGGGTGAGCGGCACATGCAAGCTCACGACGTCGGATTGGGCGAATAACGCATCGATCGGCAAGATCGGGAATGGGGAAGTAGCGGCGGATTCCCCTCGCACCGCCACCGCGACCTGCATGCCGAATGCCCTCGCCAATTCCGCCGTGCGACGGCCGACCGCGCCGAGACCGATTATCCCGATCCTCTGGCCACGGATTTCCTGCCCCCCATAATGGCGGCGATCCTCCCAACCCCCCGCACGAACCCGATTCGCCACCCGCACGATGCCTCGCACACTCGCGAGAATCAGGGCGAGTGTGTGCTCCGCCACGGTGTCCGCATTGGCGCCCGGGGCATAAATAACCGGTATTCCGAGCCGAGCCGCTGCCAGGGTGTCCACGTTGTCGAGCCCGGTTCCCGCCCGCGCCACCACTCGTAGCTGCGGGCAAAGGGCAAGAAGGTCGGCTCCGATCCGCCCGCGACCGCGCGTGAGAATGGCCTCGACCGTCGCGAGGTCCGAAGGGGCCGCATTGGGATCCACCGCCCGCAGAATCGGCCCTCGGGTCGCGAGTGCCGCCTCCGCATCGGGATGGAGGGATTCCAAAAGGAGAGCAGTCATTCGATGCACGAGACCTCGTCCGCCTCAGGAGTTCCCTCGGACATTTTCGTGCGCTCCGTCCTGCGATCCCGGAGGAATGCGATAGAGGCCCGGAAACGGCTCCACGAGTTCATCCCGCAGCAGCGCCGAAGGTATGGTGGCGTCGCGAGAACTCGCGATTTCCAACAAGTTGCCCGAGGGGTCTCGCAGGAACATCTGCATGGCCCCGCCGGGCAGACGGCGGATCCTCCCCCACGGTCGGGTATCGATCGCTCCCGCCGCTTTGGCCCGTTCGAACAAACCGGGAAAGTCCGAGACCACCAGACAAAAGTGCATGCGGTAAGCGTGCTGGTCGGAAAGCTCGTTCATGTGAATTTGCTGACCGCCCCCTAGTCGAAAAAACTGGGACCTGATTCCCTGATCCGGGGTGGCATCGAGTTCGAGTCCCACCACGTCGCGATAAAAAGCGAGCGCCAGGTCGAGATCGTCGACATTGACATTCACATGCTGGAGCTCCGGGTACTTCATGAGCCCTCAGTCCCCGTGCGTGTAGCGACGCACAAACTCGGGATCGATTTCGACCCCGAAGCCCAGGCCCGTCGGCGGAGCCAGGGCTCCGCCCTCGAGCCGAAAATCGACCTTCGCCATTTCCCGCAGCAAGGGCGCGCCGCCCATGGGAACTTCCACGTATGTGCCCGCCGGGCTGGCAAAGGCCAATGTTCGCGCGGCCTGGAACGAGATCGCCGACCCCCAACAGTGGGGGGCGAGAGCCAACCGATGGGCAAACGCGAGAGCAGCGATTCTCAATCCCTCGCTGAGTCCTCCCGCGATCGCCAAGTCCGGCTGGAGGACGTCGATAGCCTCGGCACGAATGAGCTCCGCAAAATCGGCAGAACTCGCTTCGCTTTCGCCCGCGGCGATGGCCACCGGGCTATGCGCTCGCACCATCGAGAGCCCGGCCCGATCGTCCGACAACACGGGTTCCTCGACGAATGCGAGGGAGAATTCCGCCGCCCTGGCCACGAAGCGGCGCGCTTCGGCGACGTTCATGGTGCCATGAGCATCCACCATCAAGGCGCAATCGGGGCCGAGGCTCCGGCGCGCCGCCGCAACCCGAGCAAGGCTCTTTTCCACCGAGCCGTCCATCGCGCCGACGCGCATTTTCACCGCGCAAAATCCCGCTGATGCGTAATGACCGAGTTCCTCGCCGATGCGGTCCACGGGTGCCCAACCTCCGCTCGCATAGGCGGGGATGCGATCGCGACACGCTCCTCCCAGCATCGCGAGCACGCTCATTCCGCGGGCCTTGGCGGCGAGATCCCAAAGGGCGAGATCGACGCCGGCTATGGCGGACGCATGCACACCCCGTCTGCCGAGGATCGGCATGGCCCTACCGAATCGTTCGGCGAGCGGCGCCCGCACGCCGTTGTGCATGCGGCCCCAGTTGCGCCCGATGTCGAAGGCCGAAGATCCGACGATCAGCGGTCGTAGCTCGTTGCGGATGATCGACACAATCCCGGAGGCATCGCCGGCACTGCCGACGGCCGGCTTGGCTTCGCCGTAGCCGACGGATCCGTCCTCGGCCATGATCTCCACCAACACTCCATCGAACCACTGGATGCGGCCAAAATCGGACACATGCTGGCGACTGGCCTCGAGCGGGCAACGCAGCCAATGGCAATTCAGATCGACGACCTTCATCGGATGAGCGGCAACAGTGTCTTGGCCGCCGTCTCGTAGAGCATCGTGTAAAACTCCTCCGAGAGCAGGCTCGATCCATGATCCTGAATGAACTTGAGTTGCTCGGGCGAAATATCCACCGGATTTTTCTCGACCTGGTTCGGCCAAGGACATCGCGGCGTTCGGTCGACGGGGGCGACCGCTTCCATGGTGAGGGCTCCGTCGTAGCCGATCTCCCGAAGCGTCTGCACGAGCTTGGGCCACGCCACATTGCCCATGCCGGGAGCGAGCCGGTTGTTTTCCGCGACGTGCACGTCGACGAGCCTGCCCGCCGCCTTCCTCAGGGTCGCGAACATGTCAACCTCCTCGATGTTCATGTGAAAAACATCGAGGCAGACTCCGCAGTGCGGCCCCACCGCCTCCGCGAGACAGAGCGCTTGATCGCCTCGGTTCACGAAGTACGTCTCGAACCGATTGAGCGGCTCGATCGCCATCCGCACGCCGGCCGCCATCGCATGGGAGTAGACTTCGCGAAGCCCGTCAACCACCCACCGCCACTCCTCCTCGGGGGTTGCGTCAGGTACGATTTTTCCGACCGTGGCCGGTACGATCGTGATCTCGGTGCCTTCGAGTTCCTTCACCATCGTCACCACTGACTGCACGTAGGCGACCGATCTCGCCCGCTGGGCTTCGTCGGCCGCGGCGAGATTCCGATCCCCGAGCGTCAGCGTCACCGCCCCCCAACACCGGATCCCGTGCTGCTTCAGCAGAGCCCGCGAGACTTTGGTGTCGTACTGCGTCGGTTCGCCGCTGATCTCGATACTCTCGAAGCCCAAACGCTTGATGCGCTTCAGAGTCACCTCGAGCGGCTCGGCGCGCATCCAGTTGTGAGTGGAAAGGTGCATGGCGAATCCTGAGCGGCCCCGGGAGAAAATGGGCCGGATCCGATCGGCCCACGTCCGCCGGAAGCGCCGTGGGCCGAGATCCTAAGGCAAGGATGGTGAGCGCGCCTGGTCTTCTCGGCAAAATCGTGGTGCCGGACGCGGAGGCACGGAAGAATCGCGGCGCGTCCTGGACTTCAGCGCCAGTCGACTTCCTGGACGCGATCGGTCTTGATGCGGTAGAGGCTGGTGACGAAGCCGTCTTCGATTTCTTCCCCGACCGAGAGGGTTCCGATGACCTGAATCGGGCCGGTCGTGAGATCGAGCCCTCGCGCCCCCGGAACTTTCACGAGCACGACCTGGTGAATCTCCGGCACCGCTCCAAAGCAGCAGGACCACAGGGACTCGACCAGGAGAAACTCGTGGATGTCCTCGACCTCCTCGAGCGCCACCATGTATCCGAGGATCGCGATCTTGGCCTCATTCAGTTTCGAAACCGCCTCGGGGAGCGGTCCCCGCTCCTTGTATTCGAAGCCTCCGAGAGTCAGCCACGAGACGGCTTGGTAGCCAGCGGGAGGCGGCGGCCCGAACGATTCGAGATGTTTCGGCACCTTCTTCGGCCCGGGGATGTTGCGATAGATCTCACTGGCGAACTGGCGAGCGGTGCCGCGGATCGCCTGCTCCTGCATGACCGGGTCGATCGGGCGGCCCGGCGTGACGAAGCGAGTCTTCGTGTTGATCATGGTGTCGGCGATGCGCGCGGCTTCGAGGGCACGGCCCTCCTCGTCCCCCAATTCCTCTTTCTCGAAAGCGCGGACCAGCCGACTCACCACTTCCGCGCGCGGTAGCCCTCCATCTTCATCCCGGACAAAGTCCCGGATCAGTGACTGGATGGCCGCTTCGATGGGATCCAAACTCGGAGGTTTCGATGGACCGGGAAGCGCCCGTTCCAGTCCCCCGGAACCGTTGGCTCCCGCGCCGGCGGGAGCCGGGCTGGTAGATCCCGCCCGAGTGATCCCCTTTTCCGGGTCGAGCGAAACCGGCTTAGAACATCCGAGAGGGAGCAACGCCACAAGGAGCAGGATCAGAGCTGAACGAACGGACACCATGCCGATCTCCCGTCAGGACACAGGGGCCAGATTCTCGGCGACATCGGTACGGTAGGCCTTGATGGCCGGAATCAGACCGGCAAGCGCCCCCGCGAGAATGGTCCCTAAGATCACAGCATACTCGGCCGGCAAGATCCGCAGGGGGTTCGGCTCGAACTTGGCGACGTCCTTGATCGCATCGGCGGCCAACCACAGGCCGCCGTGCGCCAGGGCCACCCCGAGAATCCCGCCCAAGCCCACCAGGATCATGGCTTCGGCAACGACCGAACCCGTGATCGTGGCCCGGCTCGCCCCGAGCGCGCGAAGGATGGCGATTTCGCGGCGTCGCTCGTTCATGGTGTTCCACACCGCGACCAAGACCGAAGTCACCCCGATCAAGACCACCAAGAGGGCCACGATCAAAAAGGCGCCGTCCACGCCGCCGATGATGCCCAGGAACTTGCGGATTTCGGATGACACCTCGGCGGTCGAAAACTCTTGGCGCTTCTTCAGGCTCGAAAGCAGGAGTGCCTTGTGGATCCCCGGCCGCGGAAAAACCAAGACGGCGGACAACCCCACTTCGGTGGTGCCGGGAATCAAGCCGCCCGCGTGCTCCGGGATGCGAAAGAAAGAATCGAGGTTGATGAGCACGACGTCATCGATGGGAGTGTCGGTCTCCTTCAGGATTCCCACGACCGTCCAAAGATGAGCGTGGTCATGCGCCTTCTCCCCCTCGACGCCGTGAGTCGGCTCGATCTGGTCGCCGAGCGAGAGTCTCAGGCGGCGCGCGACCCGAGCGCCCAGGACCGCTTCGGCGACGTCATTTTCGTGGTGATGATGTTCGTGGCTGCCCTCCCCGAGCGCCGCGGCCTTGATGTCTTCGATAGCGTGTTCGAGAGAGTGGGCATCGACGACAAATCCCCGGCCCGCTTGGAACTTGCCTTCCGTGGTCGGCGAGTCCGGCACCGGGAACGCCGGATGGAAGACCGCTTCCGTCGTCGCGACCACCCGATGTCCCCGGAAGCTGTCCCCGACTGCGTACGGAACGGCGAGCCGCACCGATTCGTTGGCCGCCAACTCCTTCCACGCGGAATACGGCATGAGGCCGGGGCTTTCGTCCACGTGATACACGGCATTGAGCACGAGTTGGAGAGGGCTGCCGTGCGGCCCGCAGACGATCGAATAGCCGCGGCCGGGACGGTCGTAGTGATCGGCGAGATCGCGGCGCAAATTCAGGATCGCGATCACAAGCATGACGCCCAGCGCCACACTCGCGATGGTGAGCAAAGACCCGAGCGGGCGCGCCGAAATCTGCCGCCAGACGAGTTGAGTCTTGGTCATCGGCCGAGCTCCGCAAGGTCCTTCTGTACCTCGAATCGCTGCATGACTTCGCGATCATGGGTCACGAGCAGGAGGGTACTTCCAACTTCCCTAGTCACGGCCATCAGCAGCTCCAAGGCTTCGTCGCGGAGCCGCGAATCCAAATTGGCGGTGGGCTCGTCCGCCAACACCACCTTGGGGCGATTGATGAGAGCTCGAGCCAACGCCACGCGCTGCTGTTCTCCGACTGACAGCGAGCGCGGTAAGGCTCGCGCCCGCTCACTCAAGCCCAAACGAGCGAGCATGCGACCGGCCGCCTCCGCGGCCTCCTTACCTCGCACCTGGGCGAGGGTCTGCACGATCCGGATGTTCTCGAGCGCCGTCAGGCTCTGCAGCAAGTTGAACGTCTGAAAGACGTAGCCGATGTGACGCGCGCGGAAGCGATCGCGCGCGGACTCCGAGAGAGCGAACAGATCCACGTCTCCATGTCGCACCTGGCCGGACGTCGGCCGGATGATGCCGGCCAAGACATGTAGGAACGTGGTTTTCCCCGAACCCGAACCGCCCACCAAACAAAGTCTTGATCCGTCTTCGAAGGTCGCGGCGGGGATATCCAGGACTCGACGTTTGCCAGCCTGGCCAGCGGGAAATTCCACGACGAGTTGATCGACAGTGAGCGCCATACGCCCGGAAGCTACCGCATTCGACGAAACGCCTGAACTGGAACTCGTCGCAGCGAGCGTGCGGAAATCACGAAGAGCGGGTGAAGGGGTTCGAACCCTCGACATTCAGCTTGGGAAGCTGACACTCTGCCAACTGAGTTACACCCGCAGAGGTGCCCATCTTGTACCCGGTCAGCCCAGAGCGGTCAAGCTCAACCGCCGACTGCGGCGCCGACTTCACGCTGTTAGTAGGAGGGCCGAAGGACCACCATGAAACTCACGATCACCTACTGCACCCAGTGAAACTACTTGCCGATGGCGGCCGGTCTGGCCGCCGAACTCCGCGAGTCCCTCAAAGTCGACGCGAGTCTCGTGCCGGGCCGGGGCGGGATCTTCCAGGTCCACCTCGACGGCCAGATCATCTTCGACAAAAAAACCGTCGGTCGCTACCCCATCCTGGGTGAGATGACCAAAGCCATTCGAGAGCTGCGGCCCGAGCTGAGCTGAGCTGAGGCGCGGGGCGTTCTCGCGGCCTGGGAAGCTCAGATCCTCAAGAACCGTCGCCCTTGGGTTCCGTCGGGGCCGGCTTGGCCTCGGATGCGGCGGGACCGGCCGGCATTCCATCGGGCTCCTTGGCCCATCGCTCCTTGGCCTTACCCGCTTTCACTTCGGAAAGCAGGGCCGCCCAACGGGGATCTTGGCGGAGCGGAGCCAAGTCGCCGTCCTCCTCGGCCCAGGCAAATTGGGTGTATCCCCAACGGAAGGAGCGATCGAGCGCCAGGAACGCACGATCCAATTTGCCCTGGATCGAACAGGAGCAGGCCAGGTTGTAGTAGGAAATCGCCACCGTCGATTTCTGCTGTGGATTCTGCTCGAAGTAACCTGCGATCGTGGCGTAGAGATTCACCGCCTTGGTGAAGTACTCCTCAGACTTGGCGTGATCCCGGACGTTTTGGAGAAGGGTCGCGCTCTGATCGTAGGCACGCGCGACTCCGATGGTCGCTCGCAGCAGATCGTTGTTCAGGGCCATGAACTCTTTGCGCATCTGCTCGAGCTGGGTCTTCTCTTCTTCCGTGGGCTCTTTCTTCGCGGAGAGCTCGCGGAACGGCCCGACGGCCTTCCGATACTTCTCCTGAAGCCCGGGCAGGTCCTCGATCGCCTTCTTCGAGTGCTCACGGACCGCTTCGAGGTCCTTGTCCAGGAGAGTGCGGTCGCCGAGTCGGGCCATCACAACTTTCGCCTTCTCGCGGATTGCCTCCTCCTCGAAGACGTCTTCCTGAACTTCGCGAACTCCCGCTACGTACTTCTTGGCTCCGGATTGGGCCAAGCCCTCGCCCGCCAGGAGTCGAACCTCCCTCGCGTAGTCGCTCGTGACGAAGACGTGGTTGAAGGCCTCGATCCCGCGCTCCGCGAGGGCCGCCGTCTTTGGGAACATGCCGTCGTACCAGCCGGCGTTCCCCTTGGCGGTGAACGCCTTGATCTCGTTCAGAGTCTCGGTCGCCACGAGTTGCCGCTGCAATGTCTGCAGGATCTCCTGCCGAACTCCGGTGGCGGCACCAACGGCCGCCGCGACTTCGGCGTCGATCGCCAAACCTTGGGCCGCCAAGCTAGCCGTGACCTTGGAGAGTTCCGCCACCTTCGGAGCAACGGCTTCGGCAGTCATCTTGGGATCGGCGGCCACCGCACTTGCCTTGATGCCGATCATGCGAAGCACCGGGATTGCAGACTCGCCGGCCTGGGTCTTGAGTTTGCGCCACTCGGCCTTGAGCCCGGTCTGACCGACCTTCCCGGCCGCGATGACTTCGTCGGCGAGAGCGGTCATCGAGGCGAGGCGAGTCTTCACGTCGACAGGGGGGGCCTCCTGCGCCCTTGCTCCAAGGTGAACGAGGCAAAGGGTGAGTCCCATCACGAGGCTTTTCATGCTTTCACTCCGGGGTGCGTTCCGATGTCAAGAGGACGACCGCGTGGACGGCCAGAGCTTCTCCTCGACCCAAAGCGTCGAGGCCTTCATTGGTTCGGGCTTTCACGGCGACCCGATCCGCGGGCAAACCGAGCAAGGTCATGAGCGACGCCTTGATGGCGGATTTCGAACCCGCCAGACGGGGTCGCTCGGCAACAATCGTGCAGTCTACCTGGAGGGGGCGGAGGCCGCTGGCCTGGATTTCGTCCAGAACCACGGCGAGGAGGTGCCGGCTGTCGGCCCCACTCCAGCGCGGATCGCGATCGGAGAAGTGCTCGCCGATGTCGGTCGAACCGGCCGCCCCCAAGATCCCCTCGATGATCGCGTGCAGCAGGGCATCGCCATCGGAATGTCCCAGGAGTCCCACGGGAGAGTCGACCTGGACGCCCCCCAGCACCAGCGGGCGACCCTCCACCAGCCGGTGGATGTCGTAGCCGTGGCCGAGTCGGAGCGCCGCCGAAGCAGGCGATCTCGGCTGATGGCGAGCCAAATCGGCGGGGGTGGTGATCTTCACGTTCTGAGGGTCGTCTTCGACGATTTGTACGGGAACGGAGTGCCACTCCAGAAGGGCAGCCTCGTCGGTAAACCGCAGATCCTGCGCGGCCGCACGGGCCAACGCGGCCAAAAGGGTGAACTTTTCGGCGGCCTGCGGAGTCGAGGCCTGCCAAATCGTCTCCCGATCTACGGTGCACACAACTCGGCCATGAGGTGAGACTTGCTTCAGGGTATTCACGCTTCGGTGCGCCAAAATCGCCGCGGGCACCGTA
The DNA here is from genome assembly GCA_902826835.1 of uncultured bacterium. Classification (GTDB taxonomy): domain Bacteria; phylum Planctomycetota; genus RBC034. Next base: position 289,227 of record CADEGH010000004.1, read on the forward strand.
CCGAGGACTCGCACCAAGGCGGAGACCCGTTCGGGATTCGGGAAAGGCCGGGCGGCGTCGTGCACCAAGACCCACCGACTACCTGGCGGAACGGCGGCCACTCCCAGGGCCACCGAGTCGGCCCGTTCCTGCCCCCCCTCGACGACCAAAATCTGCGGGAGGGACTCCGCCAGCAGGCGCTCGCGCGTGCGGACCACGTCGTCGCGGTGGGCCACAATGACCGCACCTTCGACCTCCGGGACGAGGAGGAGGCGGGAGAGAGCGTGCAACCAAAGCGGCCGCCCCGCGATCTCGACCCACGCCTTGCGCTCCTCGGAGCCGAGGCGACGACCCACCCCTGCGGCCACGAGGATGACGAAGGCATTGGCGGCGGTTGACAAGTTGTCCACGAGTAGTTCCCGGACGATACGCGTCGAGCGTAACATCGCCCCGTGGATTGGACGCACTTACGCCAAAAAAGCCCGCTGATCGTGGCGGGTTTCGACCCTGGGACCGCGACGATGGGCTTCGGCGTGGTCGCCCGCGCCGACGGGAAACTCCACCACGTCGACCACGGCGCTCTCAAAGCCGATCGCACCGCCAAGATCTCCGCCCGCCTTCTGACGCTGTCGCGCGGGCTTGAGGCGGTTCTGGCCCACCATCGGCCGGATGCCGTCGTGGTCGAAGAAGCTTTCGTGAAGAAAAATCCCCAATCCGCCCTCCGACTCGGGGAAGTTCGCGGGGTCATCCTGCTAGCGGCCGAGCGTCTGGGCATCGCGACTTGGGACTACCCCACTGCCACCGTGAAGCGCTCGATCACGGGTCACGGGGGCGCCGAGAAGTCGCTCGTCCAAACCTATGTGGCTCAGTCCTTGGCGTTGCCCGAGCTCCCTACCCCGACCGACGCCTCGGACGCTCTCGCGCTCTGCCTCTGTTTTTTTGCGGAGCCGGGCCTCGATCCTCGTTACGGGGCGGCGTTCGACTGAACCTTCTTCAGCTCCCCTCAAGCCACAATCGTGCTCCGTCCGATATCTTTCCCGGCGGTGAAGATTCCCGCCGATAGGAGCCGGGACATGCGTACGGGATGGATTCTGATGGGGTCGTGGCTGGGTTTCCTGGTTCTGGCCGGCTGCGCCAGTGGTGGCGAAACGGCGCGGAAATCGGGCGGTGGTAGTGGGCAGGGTCCAACCACTGAGCTCAAGCCAGCGGAGGAAGCCGTCCCCGAGCAGGTGAAAGCGATCGAGCGCTGGATCGACGAGCCGTCCGCCCTGATTGCCGACGAGATCGAAATCTACGTTTCCCGCAACTACGAGTGGGACGTCTCCCTCACCGGAGACGACGTTTCGCCCCAACGGGCCGAGGGGTCCGAGCAAGTCTCCTCCGCCGAAGGTCAAGCCCGGGCGAGCTTCCGCAACCTCGACTTGCGGGCTCACCAGCGGATCGTCTTCCGAAAATCTGGTTTTGATGTCGTCCCGTTCATTAAGATCACGGCGCGGGGGCATGCTGCCTACGCCACCGAGGGTCGCGGTGGCTCGCCTGCAGTGAAGCGGGCGCGGACGATCCGAATTCAGAATGCCGACATCCAATTCGAGGGCGAGCAGCCCGTCGCCAGCCGCTGAGGCCTGGACTTCTGTTCCGGGAGGTTCCATGGCGCGCCCCGGGTCCAAGCGAGCCCATCGGCCAAACGTGACGCTGTCGATTGCCGCTGCGCTCGCCATTCTCGGCGGAGCTTTGCCCTTGGCCAGCTGCTCCAGTTCCGACCGCCCACGCCAACGCCTGACTCCGTTCCCTCAGGCGATCTTGGCGAGCATCAAGGCCGCGCGTCGCCCGGACCCCGCGGCGGCACTCGAACACTTGCAGGCACACTTGGCTCGCGAGCCCATGAGCCTCGTCGGACGCTGGCTGAGCCTGTACTCCAACTTGCCCGAAAGCGCTCGAGGTCCGCTGCGGGAGGAGCTCGCCCGGATCGGCGCCGACCCAAGCTGCCCCCCCGGAGTGCGCATGCTGGCTCGGTCGGTCACCCTCGACCCGGTCACGCGCGAAGCCGAGCTTCACGAAATGGCCAAACTCGCGGACGGCTCGGCCGGCATCGCTTGGGCGATCCTCGGAGAAATCGCTCGCGAACGGGGCCACGAATCCCTGGCGTCCACTCGATTCGAATCGGCGGTGGCGCAGGATCCAGAGTTCGCCCCCGGGTGGCTCGCGCTCGCGCAGAGCCGCATTCGCTCGGGCGCTCTCCTCGAGGCCGCTCAGCCCCTGGAGAACTACCTGGACGCAGCCCCAGAGGACCCCCTCGCGCTCTACAACCTCGGCTGGATCTACCTCGAAGCGAGGCGGCAGCCGAAGGAGGCTTACCCTTGGCTCGTCCGTGCCGTCGCGGCTGACCCAACTGACGTCAGCGCGCTCGTCGCTCTGGGGGCGTGTGCCATGTCTCTGGATCCACCGGAAATCACCGAGGCGAAGTCGGCCCTGCTTGCGGCCCTTGAGGTGGCCCCGAACGACCCCGAAGTGCACATGAACCTCGGCGTCCTCTACGCCGACCACGAGCGGCATCCCGCCTCCGCCATTGGACACTTCAAGCGCTATCTCGAACTCGGGGGACCGGCCCAAGAAAGAGTGGCCGCCTGGATTCGGGAACTCGAAGGCACCCCGTGAGAGTGGTGCTGCAGCGGGTGAGCCGCGCGGCGGTCCGCGCGGAGGGGACCATCTGCGGGGCCATCGAAACCGGCTTTCTCTTGCTGGTGGGCATTGCAACCGGCGATGGGGAGCCCGAAGTTGCGTGGATGGCCGAGAAGATCGCCGGGCTGCGTCTCTTCCCCGACGCCGAGGGAAAGATGAATCGAAGCTTGGTCGAAGTCGGAGGGAGAGTCCTCGCCGTCTCCCAATTCACGCTCCTCGGTGACGCCAGCAAAGGACGCCGCCCGAGTTTTGTTGGCGCCGCCCCTGGACCAATTGCCGAGCCCATTTTCAATCGATTCGCGCTGAGTCTTTCCGCCTTGATCGGCCCGGTCGAGACCGGGAAGTTCGGCGCGGCGATGGAAGTGGAACTCGTGAACGACGGACCCGTGACCTTGGTCCTTGAGCGACTGCCAGCCGCCCCCTAGACTGCCCCAGCATGAAGCGATTTCTCTCCGGTATCCAGCCGTCCGGTCTCCCCCATCTCGGCAACTGGTTTGGCGCAGTCCAAATGCACCTGGAGCGCGCGAAGCAGGGCAACGCCTACTTCTTCATCGCGGACTACCACGCTCTCACTACCCTGCAGGATCCCGAAAAGCTCCGGGAGTACGTGCGAGAGATTGCCGTGACCTACCTCGCGGCCGGACTCGGAGAAACCGAAGCGGTTTTTTGGCGGCAGAGCGACGTGCCGGAAGTCACGGAGATCGCGTGGCTGCTCAGCACCGTCACCGGCATGGGCTTGCTCGAGCGCGGACACAGCTACAAGGACAAAACCGCGAAGGGGATCGCGGCTAGCGCCGGGTTGCTGTACTACCCGGTGCTGATGGCCTCGGACATTCTCGCCTACGACGCCGATGTCGTGCCGGTCGGCAAGGACCAGGTGCAGCACATCGAGATGACGCAGGACATGGCCGGCTATTGGAACTCCACCTACGGTCAGACCTTCCGACGCCCCGAATGGGAGCTGTCGAAGACACCGAAGGTCAGCGGCCTCGATGGCCAGAAAATGAGCAAGAGCTACGGCAATGCCCTGTGGATCTTCGAGGAGGGAAAAGCGCTGAAAAAGGCGATCGGACGGATCGCCACCGACTCGCGCCCCCCCGATGAACCCAAGGATCCCAAGGGATTGCTCCTGTTCGAATGGCTCGAGCTGCTGCTGCCTGCCGACGAACTGGCCGATCTGGCCCGACGCCTCCAAACTGGTGGAGCCAACGCCCCCGGCTACGGCGAACTCAAAGCGCGGCTCGTGCTCGCCATCGAGACCCACTTCGCCGACGCCCGTCGACGTCGTCAGGAACTCTTGACCCATCCGGAGCACATCGAGGCCGCGCTCGCTCGAGGCGCGGTGGCCGCCCGCGCCGTAGCGCGCGAGGTGCGCGATCGGGCCCTTCGCGCCTGCGGCCTGCGCTGAGCGCTCGACCTGGTCTCATTCAGGGCTTGGGCAGGAGCCGCTGCACCCACTTCCCCAGGACGTCGGCTTCCACGTTGACCCGGTCGTCGACCCGGAGTCGCCCCAGCGTGGTGACGGTGAGCGTGTGGGGAATGAGACCCACGCTGACCCGGGGATTTTCGAGTCCGATGAGGGTGAGCGAAACCCCATTGAGGCAGATCGACCCCTTGGGGACACAGAGCACGAACAGCTCCGGTGGGAGCTCGATCCAAACCGTGGTCTGACCAGGAGCGGTGACGATGTCGGCGATTCGGCCAACGCCATCGACGTGCCCGGTGACGAAGTGGCCGCCCAGGCGATCTCCCACCCGTAGAGACCGCTCTACGTTGACCCAAGTGTCCGGCTGGAGCTTCGCGAGCCAGGTTTTTTCGAGGGTCTCTCCCATCAAATAAAAGGTGGCCACCCCCCGGTCCAGGGTGGCCACGGTGAGGCAGCACCCGTCCACGGAGATCGAATCCCCCTCCCTCACATCCCGGGCCAAGCGGCCGAGATCCAAGTCAATTTCCAAGGCACCCTGCGTCCGGCGGCAGGCCAAAACCTGGCAGGCCGCCTCCACGAGTCCGGTGAACATACTGGGCTCCGCCCTTTCCCGGGCTTTCCTTCGATTCTTGATCGAGCTAGGGCCCTACGTACTATGGACCCTCGCTCGCCGGGGCCAACCGTGGGGATTTCCTTGTGGATCCTCGCGCTCCGGAGGGTGACGTGATCTCCGGACCGTCGGATGCGGGTCGATATCCTGACCATCTTTCCTGGACTCTTCCAGGGGTTCTTGTCGGAAAGCCTGGTCAGAATCGCGCAGGAGAAGGGCCTCCTAGAGGTCCACCTCCACGACTTTCGGGAATTCGCAAAAGGCCCACGCCGCTCGGTCGACGACAAACCCTTTGGGGGTGGTCCCGGGATGGTCTTGAAGCCCGAGCCAGTCTTCCTCTGCTTGGAAGCACTGCTCGCCGGGTTCCAGACTCGCCCGCGATTCATTCTCCCCGCCCCGGTTGGACGTCGATTTGATCAAGCGCTGGCCCGCGAGTTGTCCCGGGAATCGCACCTCCTGCTTCTATGCGGTCGTTACGAAGGCTACGACGAACGAATCGTCGACGCGTGGCACTTCGAGGAGATCTCGATCGGGGATTACGTCCTGACCGGCGGGGAAGTCCCCGCCATGGTGGTGGTGGATTCGATCGCGAGGTTGCTCCCGGGGGTGCTCGGCCACGATCTATCGGCGGCCGACGACTCCTTCGAACAGCCACTTCTCGATCACCCTCACTACACGAGGCCAGCGACTTTCCGAGACCTCCCGGTCCCGGAAGTCCTGCTCTCGGGAGACCACGCGCGAGTAGCGACGTGGCGCCGGGAGCAGCGTCGCTTGCGTACGGCAGCTCGTCGTCCTGATCTGTTGTCGGAAAAACCAACGCGGTCGGCGGACTCCCCGGAGACGCCGACCACCGAAGCCTGAGGGTGTGCCATGGACAAGTACAGCGTCCTCGAACAAGAATTCCGCCGCAAGAATCCTCTTCCCGAGTTTGCTCCCGGCGACGTCATCGACGTCTCGGTCAACATCAAAGAGGGTGAGAAGGAGCGGGTGCAGGTCTTCAGCGGGACGGTGATCGCTCGCCGTGGTACCGGGTTGGGCGCCTCTTTCACGGTGCGTCGCATCGTGCAGGGCGAAGGGGTCGAACGTACCTTCCCGGTGCACTCCCCGAAAATCGCGAACGTCGAGGTCAAGACGCGCTCCAACGTGCGTCGGGCCAAGCTTTATTACCTTCGCGATCTGCAGGGCAAGGCGACCCGCCTCAAAGAGCGGATGGACAATCGCGAAGCCAAGTCTTGATCGGGCGTAGGCCCCGCATGGGCCCCGTGGTGGAGATCATTCGGTGACGGACAAGCTTCCCTTCCGTTGGTTCATCATCCTCTTCGTGCTGGCTCTTGCGAGCCTGGCGATCTGGAGGAACTGGCCTCTCAATTACGGCATCGATCTCGCAGGTGGCAATACGATCACCTACAGCATCGATCGCTCGGTCCTCGAGGAGTTCGCGCGCACGGGGACGGACCTCGAAGAGGCGATGAACACCACGATCAAGGTCATCTCGACCCGCATCGACAACCTCGGGGTCAAAGACCTGAGCGTGCGTCGTGAGGGCCGAGATCGCATTCTCGTGCAGGCCCCCAAGTTGGCCGAGGATGAGGCGGCCGAGATCAAACGGCGCATCGTTCAGCTCGGTGAACTGAAATTCCTGATCGGCGTCGGCGAGGCCCTCGGCAATTCCAGCCCCGGTCCTCTCCAGGTGCCGGCGAAGGCCGCCGGGGCTACCGAGTCCTACACCTTCGATCAGGTCGCCGCCGATGCGCAGAGGAAGACCGCGCTGGAGAAAGGCAAGGAAGCCATCGCCAAGGCGAAGGCGGCCAATCAGCCGATCCCGCGGGACGCGTACCGGGACGGAACGTCGTACCAGCTCCGCACGGCGGACGATCGTCCGCTTCCATTCTTCTGGAAGCCCTGGGCCCCGGGCCAAGCGGCCGTCCGATCCGGCATCGCGGAAGCCGACATCAAGAAGGCTTTGAACGCCGCCGCGTTGGGTCAGGAATACACCGCCGACCACATCAAGGGCGGCTGGCTCTACGCCGATCCCAAGTACTTCCCGGAGGGGTCGCCCGACAAGGGCTTCACGGGTAAGGACATCACCTCCCCCGGCCGCGGCCACGACGAATTCGGTCGTCGCACCGTCACCTACAACGTGATCCGCGAACGCCAGGGCGATTTCGAGCGCTACACCCGCACCTACATCAAGAAGCCGATGGCCATCGTCTTGAACGACGAGATCTGGTCGGCTCCGAGCATCGACTCCGAGTTGCGCGACAGCGTGCAGATCCACGGCGGGGCGGGCGAAGGGTTTTCGCAAGCTGAACAGGACTGGCTCCTCAATTGCCTCCAGTCCGGCAGCTTGCGACTGCGGCCCCGCCTCGAGTCCGAAGACAAGATCGGCGCCGTGCTCGGAGACGTCGCGGTCAACCGGGGCGTCTACTCCACGATCATCAGCGCGATTTTGATCTTCGTGTTCATGCTCGTGTACTACCGCACCTCGGGAGTGGTGGCCGTGATCACCTTGATCATGAACCTCTTCCTGACCATCGCCATGATGGCGCTCTTCCGCTCCACCTTGACCTTGCCCGGCGTGGCGGGCTTGGTGCTGACGATCGGAATGGCGGTCGATGCCAACATCCTGATCTTCGAGCGCATCCGCGAGGAACTCGCTCGAGGCAAACCGCTGCTCGCGGCCTGCCAGGCCGGTTTCGATCGGGCCTTCATCACGATCATCGACTCGAACCTCACGACCATCATCACCGCGGTCGCCCTCTACAAGTTCGGCGTAGGCCCGATCAAGGGATTTGCCGTTACCCTGATGGCCGGCCTCTTCTGCTCGCTCTTCACCGCGATTTTCGTCGCCAAGACACTCTTCGGCACGATGCTCGGAAGCGGCGCGATCAAGAAGATCTCGATGATGAAGCTCTTGCCTGACAACCTTCACATCGACTTCCTCTCCAAGGCGAAGACTTGGGTCATGACCTCGGCGGTTCTCGTCGCCGGGTCTTTCCTCATCTTCTTCGCCACCGACGACACGAAGTACGGCCTCGACTTCACCGGCGGTTACGTCGTGCGCATGAATCTGGTCGACGGCGCGACCACCAGCGAAGTCGGCAACGCGGTGAGTGCCTTCCGTTCGCCCGAAGGAAACCAGAAGTATCCCGCCTCCGAGCCCACCGGCCTGCGCGACAGCGCCGTCGAAGGCGGGCGCTACCGCTCCATCGATATCAAAGTGCAGTCGGTGGCCCGGGCCAGCGCGCAGACCGTCAGCAATCGCATCGATCAGGACCTGAAAGCGATCTTCGGTGCTCAACTCACCAAGGTCGACCCAGCCGTGCTCGACGATGCCTCCGGAGACTGGCGCGCCATCTTCGAAATCACCGACGCCCAAAGTCGGGACGAGGTGGGTGCTCGCCTGGCTAATTTCCGTGATAGCCGCAGCCAGGCCCCGTTTGAAACGGCCCTCTACGATCACCTCGACGGCAAGGAACAGGGTCGCCAGATTTTCGCGAAGCGCTGGCGCCTCTCGGTGAACGAGAAGAACCTGCTCGGGCACGAAATCCTCGACGACCTGAAGTCGGCCTTTGCCGCCCGCATGCCGAAATTGGCCGACGGCTCCGTGGACGAAGCGTCCACCTTCACGAAGCTCAGCTTCGTAGGACCGAGCGTCGTTTCCGACCTCAAGTCCAACGCCGCGGTGGCCATCATCGTGTCCTTGATCGGCATCATTCTCTACATCTGGTTCCGCTTCAAAGAATTGAAGTACGGCATTGCTGCCGCCGTCGCCACCTTCCACGACGCCATCTTGGCGGTGGGCGCCTGCGTGCTCTTCAACAAGCTCGGGGTGGTTCACGTCCCGATCAACCTTCCGATCATCGCCGGCTTCCTGACGATCATGGGTTACAGCTTGAATGACACCATCGTGCAGTTCGACCGGGTTCGCGAGAACCTCGGCAACGTACGTGGCTCGTTCAAGGACATCGTGAACCTGTCGATCAACCAAACGCTGGCCCGAACCGTGCTGACCGCCCTCACGACCTTCTGCGTCGTCATGGTGCTGTTTGCCGCCAACATGGGCCAGGAGTCGGGAATCGAAGGCATCGCCTTCTGCCTCCTGATCGGCGTGGTCGTCGGTACCTACTCGACGATTTACGTCGCGAGCCCAGTCTTGGTTTGGCTGCACGAGCGCGACCTGCGAAAGAAGGCCGCCGAGACGGCGGCGCCCGCCAAAGTCGGCAAGCCCGCGACCAACTAGTTCTCGCTACCGGCCGCGCAGGAAGAGGGGAATCTTGATCACGGTTCCCTCGCGCAGTTTGATGCGGCCCTCGGACAATCCCCGCTCGTCACCGAGATGGGGATTGTGCTCGACGATCTTCTTCCACTTGCTCAGATCGCCCAGGTAGCGCGACGAGAGGGCTGACAGGGTCTCACCCTTGCGGATCCGATGATGGAGGTAGCTGCGCGCATCGACGCGCTGCCTTTCCTCCGCAGTGAGTTCCCCGAGGTTGGACACGTCGATGTCGACCTCCCCGTCGATCTCGTGGCTGAGTCCCGCACCCGAGATCGCCTCTCCCCGCCCCATGGTGACGACCAACTGGTCGTCCGCCGGCTTCTGACTGGGTTCCAGTTCGAACAAGGGCGGGGTGTCGCGCCTCAGGTCTCCCCCCGCCATCTCGATCACCGCCGCAAAAATCACCAGGGCGGCCAGCAGGATCAAAGAAATTCCCGCAACGACTTGGCTCATGGTGGCGGGAGCCTAACAGGCTCGGTCCGAAGCCGTCCGAGCGGCCGCCTAAAAAACGAAGTCGGCCCCGAAAGCATGCTTTCGAGGCCGACAAGAGAGCGGGTGAAGGGACTTGAACCCTCGACATCCACCTTGGCAAGGTGGCGCTCTACCACTGAGCTACACCCGCGAGGGAGCGGGCATGATAGGTGGTGCGCCCTTCAACACAAGACCCGGTTACCCGCCCCTGGACCGATTTCTTGGGCCCGATGATCTGGATGGCGCCCACTGCTTGTGGCTTGTAGGATTCTCCCCTCGGCCGACGCGCCGAGGAGGGCAGCATGCGGTCGCTCACGATTCGGTTGGGATTTTGGTCGGGACTTCTGGGTGTCGTGTTCGGCCTCACCGGCTGCGCGGATGCCCCTGAGGCTGAAGGTACGTCTGTCTACCAGGAGGCCCCTGCCTCCCCGTACGACTCGCAAGCGGTGGAAGCATCGCGGCAAGCCTTGCTGGCGAAGCGGGATCGCACTGGAGAGGACGAACTTCGCTTGGGCGACCTTTCGCGCCAGGTCGGAGATTGGTCCCGCGCGCAAAAGGCCTACTACGACGCCCGCACCGCGAATGTGCGCGCGGCTGACGGCGAACACCGGGCGCTCCTCGGGCTCGCACGGGTGGCGCTCGCGCAGCGCGATCCTTCGGCGGCGATGAACTACTCGGAACGGGCCGAACAGGCGACCCAAAACTCGGGCGGACGCGAAGAGGCTCGCGTGCTGCGCGCCTTGGCCCACCTCGAGCGTGGGCAAACCAACGAAGCCCGCCGACTGCGGGCCCAAGTCAGCCGCAGCGATATCCCAGAGCTCTCGCAACTCGACTCGCGCCTCGGGTCCTCCGGGTCCGTAGTCAGCACGCCTTCGCCGCGAAACGGCCCTCGGCCCGCGGCCGCCACGACTCCCAAGCCCCCGCGCTCCGACTTTCCGGCGGGCGCTCCGGCGATCCTCGCCCGGGAACGCTGGGGGGCTCGCGCGCTCAATCAGAAGCGAGACCCGGTCCTTCTTGGGGCTCCTCGGCGCGTCACCGTGCACCACACCGCGGAGTCGAATCTGCCTGGCCCGAGTTTCGAAGCCAACGCGGAGCGTATGCGGGCTTACCAGCACACGCACCAAGACGAGCGCAAATGGGCCGACATCGGATACCACTTCGTGATCGATCGCCAGGCCCGCATCTGGGAGGGCCGAGACCTGCGCTACCAGGGCGCACACGCCGGCAATAAACAGGCGAATGAGGGCAACATCGGCATCGCCCTCATGGGTGACTTCGAGAAGTCCCAGCCCAGCGAGGCCCAAAAACGAAGTCTTTTCACCCTCACGGAGTGGCTCCTCACTCGCTATCGCATAGCGCCTTCCGCGGTCTACGGCCATGACGAAGTGGCCAAGAAACACGACCCGAAGGAAGGAACGACTTGTCCGGGCAAACATCTCGAGCGTTACATCATCGAGATGAAGCGACTCCTGAAAAAGCCGCCGGCCGCGCAGGCGAAACCCAAGTCAAAGGCCTCTTGACGCCGGTTTGCCAGGTCGCAACACCTACGGACTTCGCCGATTCCCTCGATTGACTCTGCCCCCGCGCCTCGCCTAAGATCGTCGGCCGTCACCCCACTGATTTGCCATCCCAGTCGTCGCCGAGGTCTGTATGCAACGGTTGATGCTCGTACTCTGGCTCCTCCTTTCGGGGTTAGCTCTGTTGCCCTGGTCTTCCCGAGTCGCAAGCGGAAATCGCGCCGCGCCCGCCGGACCCGATTGGCAAGTCCTCATCAACGCCCTGGAAGCTCGTAAGGCTCGCGGGGAACCTCCGCTGGCCTTGTGTTTTGCCAACCCGGTTCCGCCCGAGGTCGAGGCAGCAGTGGAGGCGGCCCTGCGCGACGGAGCGGAATTCCAATTGGGCGCCCGCTGGACGAGCACGACTCTCAGCGGATCGGGGCTCGGCCAGGGGTCGCCGACCACCCTGACCTACAGCTTCGTACCCGACGGGACTCCGATCAACGGGAGTGTCGGCGAACCCGCCGCTCCGAGCAACCTTCTCGCGGCGTTCAATCCCGTTTTCGGCAGCGAAGCCGCGTGGAAAAATCTGGTTCACGCGACCTTCACTAATTGGGGAGCCTTGACCGGAATCACCTACGTCTTCGAGCCCAACGATGACGGCGTCCTGATCGGAAGCGCGGCGGGTCAAGCGGGAGTTCGTGGCGACGTTCGCATCAGCGGGCACCTCATCGACGGCGCGAGCAACATCCTCGCCTACAACAATTTCCCCAATAACGGGGACATGGTGCTCGACACCGGTGACACCGGGCTCTTTGGCAATGGATCCAACAATTTCCGGATCTTCCGCAACGTGGTCAGCCACGAACACGGTCACGGGATCGGGCTCGCTCACGTGTGCCCTGGCAACAGCACAAAACTGATGGAGCCACTTCTGGCCACCGCCTTCGACGGCCCCCAATTCGACGATATCTCCGGCGCTCAACGCCACTACGGTGACAACTTCGAGCCCAACGATACCGCGGGCACCGCGACCGATTTGGGCACGCTTGGCAACGGGACCACTGTCCGCACGACGCTGAGCATCGACGACAACGCCGACGTCGACTTTTGGCGCTTCACGACGACCACTCCCAAGCGCGTGACGGTCACCGTGACCCCCCTCGGCTCCATCTACAACCAGGCGGCACAAACCAATCCGTGCGGCGCCGGCACCGCGTTCGACCCGCGCAACCAGAACGACCTCGGCATTCAGATCCTCGCAAACAACGGATCCACCGTCCTTTCGACCGCCAACGCGCAACCGGCCGGTGGCACCGAGTCCATCGTGGATCAAAACCTCAACGTCGCGGGCAACTACCACGTGCGGGTGTTCGGCGGTGGTAATGACGCGGCGCAGATGCACTCGCTTTCGCTCGTCGTCGCCGACGCGTTTCCCTTTGAACTCACGATTCCGGCCGGCATCCCCGACGTTCTTCCCGCGGGCTCGACTTCCACCGTCTTGGTTCGTGTGGTGCCAGGGTTCGGAAACGTCGACCCGTTGTCCGGACAACTCTTCGCCTCCATTGGAACCGGGGCCTTCGTGAGCTCGCCCTTGGTGTCGCTCGGTGGCAATGATTACCAGGCCACTCTGCCCGCCGCCAACTGCTTGAGCATCGTGCGCTGGTACGTGCGGTTCACTCCCCTGGGCGGAGGAGCGTTCGTGACGAGCCCCGGTGGTGCTCCGACCAACACTCATGCGAGCACCGCCGAGTCCGGCGCGTTTGCGACCGTCTTCTTCGACAACTTCGAAACCAACCTGGGCTGGACCGTGACCAACGACGCCGCCTTGACCGGAGGCGCTTGGGAGCGTGGCACTCCGATCGGAGGCGGAGCGCGCGGCGATCCCCCCACCGACGGAGACGGATCAGGACAGTGTTTCCTGACCCAGAATCTCGCCGGCAATTCGGATGTCGACGGCGGCACGACCACCGTCACCTCGCCCCTCGTCAATATGAGCGGCGCCGCCGCGGGCCGTCTCGTCGTGAGATTCTGGCTCGACAACGATTTTGGCGGCAATCCCAACACCGAACCGCTGCACATCGAAGCCTCGAACAACGGGGGGACGAGCTGGGTCACCCTTGAGTCCTACAATGCCAACGCCGGAGTGTGGATCGAGCGAGACTATTTCCTTACGGGTTCACTCGCTCCCACGTCCCAAATGCGCGTCCGCTTCCGCACGCAAGATCCACCGCCCGGAGCGGTGGTCGAAGCCGGGGTCGACGCGGTGCGCTTCCTCGTTTGCGCGGAGCTTCCGGCCTTGGGCTTGGCGGCAGCGGGCACCGCACCTTCACCGGTCCTGACCATCAACGGCTCGGCAAGTCCGACCACGCGTCGCGTGGATGTCGCGTCCGGATCACCCATTTCGCTCGGTTTGGCGCAGCCACCCTCGAACCCGAGCCCCGCCGGGTTCCTCTTGTTTGCTCGATTTGGTGTCCCGTCGCCCGTCGAAACCACCGCGATTCCGCCGCTCGGCTCCATGGTGTTCCCACCCTGCGGTCTCTTCCCCTCTAGCCCGGTCGTCATCATGTTCGCCGATAGCTTCGCGTCGAACCTGTGCGGCCCGCCGGTCGTGCCGGCATCCCCGACTCCCTTCAACTTCTCGATTCCGACCGGGATTCCTTTCCCGGTTCAGTTCACCTTCCAAGGCGTGATCGAAGTCGGTCCGGGAGCCCTCGCGATCACCAACGCCCTCGTCCTCAACGTGACTCCCTGAGCGCGTGGCGGGGACGTAGACTCAGGTCGGCGTGACGCCCGGATGGACGCGTCGCGCGGACGACCGCGAGGACTTCATGCACACTCCCTGCTCATTTTCCCGCCGCTGCCTCATCCCTCTCTCCTTACTCATCGTAGGGGCGGCAGCCCTTCCGGCCCAGACCCTGGGACTTTCGACTTCCTTCGCTGGGAGCGGGGTCGCGGACGGCCACTTCTTCGACGTAGGCGCCAACCGGACCGTGACCCTGTGTCGCTTGGACATGAACCTCGCCCAGGGGACCCACACGGTGGAAATCTGGTTCGGGCTCTCCGCGGGCAGCTACGTCCCGATCGCCAACCAACCGGGGGCCTTCGGACTCCTGGGGACGGCGACGGTGAGTTCGACGGGTTCCGGGGCGCCCACCGCCATTCCGATCGAGCTCGGCCTGACCCTCGCCGCCGGCTCGACGCAGGCCCTGTACGTCACCACGACCAACCCGAATGCCGCCCCCTCCTTCCACGAAACCGGAGTCATGGTGGGGGCCACCGCTGCCCAAAATGCCGACCTGAGAATTCTCGAAGGCAGCTCGGCGCGGTACCCCTTCTCTCCCCTACTCGCCCCGCGCCGCTGGAACGGGACGATCTACTACACCCTCGGGACCGCGTCGAGCGGCTGTCGCCTGTATCAGTTGAATCAGGCCACGGCGAGCCTGACCGTGAACGGACTCTCCACGAGCGGATTCCTCCCGGCCGTGACCACCGTCGGATCCGGCAGCAGCGTGAACGTGAGTGTGAACGGAACGATCGGCCGCCCCTACGACATGGCCATCGTCGCAACCTCCCTCGTGCCGAACCTCGGGGGCCCCTTCCAAACCCAATTGATCAATGTCGACCTCACGCATCCGAGCCGAGGCTTCCTGTTCGGCGGGCTCAATCCCGCGTTTGTCCCCCTCACTCCCTTCAGCTCGCAGGTCGCAACCGGGTTCGCCTGCAATACGACCTCGGCCCAGCTCTTCGTGATCGACTTTTCGACGCCCGAGTTCTTCCGATTGAGCCAAGGCTCGGAGATCCGCGTCGTGCCCGGCGGTATTCCCATGCTTCCCCAGAGCGCGCTCGCCCAGGACGACGGGAATTTGACGGTGTCTTTCGGTTGCCCGACCTTCGGCTTCTACGGCGTGAGTTATTCGCAGTTGCACGTGAGCACGAACGGAAGGGTTCTGTTTGCCGCGATGGACACCGACTTCTCCCCGACCACCGCGGAAATCACCACCGACGGGCCCTTCGTGGGCTATTGGAACGACTTCAATCTCTCCGCCGCGGGATTTGTGACCGTCTCCTCCGCCGGGCCTGATCTGTTCGAGGTGCGCTTCCAAAGCATTCCGCATTTCTCGGTGAACACCAATCTGAACAATTTCACGATTCTCCTCGATGCCGCGGATGGATCGGTGATTCTGAATGGCCTCCAAGGCATCCTCCCCAATATCGATCCCTCCATCCTGGGGATCACCCGGGGGAATCTCGGGGCCACGAACCCCGGGCCGCGGAGCTGGAATATAGGGCAAAACGCGGGGAGCGTCGGCAGCGAAGCGCTCTACGATTTTTTCCCGGGTAGCCCGCAGCCCGGCGGTCGCTGCACCACGCTGCAGAATGGCGTGAATACTTTGTGGTTCGCCCCCCAGGGCTCCAATTACTACACGACCGCCTTTTGATCCGACCGAAGGAAGGATCCGGATTGCCTCACCATCTCGGGCTTTTGTGCTGGGCTCTGCTCGCACTCCCCCTCTTCTCGCAAGCAGATTCGCTCGCGATCGAAGTCGAATTGACCAACGGCGAGCGGCACCTTCTGGTTGGCCCGGGTGAGCTGCGTCTCGGCACCACTGCGCTGCGAATCCGCGAGTGGGGCTCGGGCCGATTTCGACTCACGATCCACAATGAGGGTCGCCCCCGATGGATCCTCGGGGCCCGCACCGACGGCGACGACTTCTTCTTCCGGAGGCTCACCGCGGCGATCCCCCGCGGGTTCGTGATCAAAGACTGGCTGGGCAAAGAATGCACTCCCGACCCGGGCGGCAGCGAAGCCCTGGCGAGCCGAGGCGCGGAACTCTGGCATCTGGTCTTGCCCGAGCAGGGCAAAGATCCTCATCAGGCCGTCCCCGGCTCCACCCAGTTTCATTACCTCGAGGGAGGAACTTCCGCTTACTGGGATGTGCGTACCGAAGCGGATCTACTGGCCCCACTTCCCACCGAACCCGCGGTCGTAACCCTGTGCCGTACGTGGCGAGGCTTGGGAGAGTTTCGCGAGGACCTACTTCCAAGGTTGGTCCGGTTGCGATCGCTCATGACCGCGAGTCCGGGGTCCGCGGTATTCCGGTCTCCGGTCCGCGACTTGGGCTGGCTCGCCCTCCATTGGTCCACGCGATTCAGCGGCGATCGCAAACCGAAAGCCCTCGGCTGGTTCGTGTTCGGGAGTTTGGTCGGCGCCGACGGTCACTCGAACCACAATTACGACCCCGAAGAGGCGTGCATCGAACAGTGGCTGCGCTCGGGCGACCGCGGGGCCTACGAATTGGCGAGTACGCTCGCCCTGGCGAAGATCCACCATGGTCTCTATCGCACCGCCGCGGCCTCTCCCGCCGCTTACCGATGGGCCTACGAAAAGAGCAGTTATCCTGGCAAGCCCGGTGACTACCGCTTTCCTGAACCGTCCCACGAATGGGACGCCGGCACCTTGATGATGGCGCATCTGAGCGGCGACCCGGACCTGTTGGACGCCATGCGGCACCGCGGTGAGGCGGTCCTTCGAATCCAAGTGCCCGCGCTGCGCGCCTTCGGAGCCCGCAAGGTCGGCTGGTTACTCCGCAATCTGCGCGCCCACTACCACTTCACCCGGGACATTCGTTTCCTCGATCGGGCGCGCGAACTCACCCAGATGGTCTTCGATACCGCCAAGCCCGGCGAAACTTGGCTTTCCAACGACGTCTTGGGCCCCAATGCCCAAGTCGACCCGTGGCAAGAGGCGCTGTTTTATTCCGAGGTCTTGGCCTTTCAGGATCAAGGCCTGCGCGGGAGCTTCAGCGACCGAGTGCCCGAATTCGTCCGTTGGACCATCGATCACGGCACCCGCATCGTGCCGTCTCCGCTCGGGCCAGCCCTCGAAGGTGGATACACCTACAACCGGGAGTCGAAGGCGCTCACCGCCCCTTGGCCGAGCACCGCCATTTGGTTCTTGCCCTTACTGGCGCGACTCGCCTCCGACAACGCCGCCGATCGCGATCGCTATTATGCTTGCCTTACATCGTCGTTCGGGATGGCTTTCCAGGGCTGGACCAATGCGGCCCCCCTACTCCCCGCACGGGAAGCCCAACTCGACTGCTCCGGGTACGGCGCGCACGGCCGCAAAACGATGAGCCAGCTCCTGATCTTCGCCGAGGACCGCTGGTTGCCGCGTTGAGGCGTCGCCCCTCTTCGGGAGCTGCCCCGCGAAAACCTGCGGGACCGCGCGACATTCCTTTCATGATTTCCGGCCCCCGATCGTTCGATACTGGGGACAACCTCTAGGAGAGGCGCGCATGAAAGCGGAGATCTTGGTTCGCATCCGAGTCGACGGGTTGGATCTCGAACGCATCGAGAGGGAATTGATCCCTCATCTCCCTCCGGGCCGACTCACGGATGGGGTTTACGAGGTCCGCCTGCGCCGAGGCGACAGCGAACTCGGGGAGCTGCTTTCGACCCTCGATCGGCTCGGCCTCGAACATCAGTGCCTGGAGGAGAGGACCTTCCGACCTCGCGAACTCGCGGAGGCCCCGGCGCTCCACTTGACCCCGATCGAACATCAGGAGGTCACCTCGAGTCGCGGGGCTTTCCAGGGTTCGTGTGGCGACTGCGGCCGGGGCGGAGAGCAAATCGACGACTTGGTGCTCAACCCGACCCTCCCGAGCGCACCGGGACTCACCCTGACCTCGGAGGGTCAAATCCTGGTCGACGAAAGCCTGGCTACCGCCCTGATCAAGGATCGAATTTCGGGTTGCCTCTTGCGCCGCACCCGCGACTCCTCGGGCCGGATCCAGCCGCTCTTCCAAGTCTTGCCGACCCACGCCATGCCACCGGTGCGGGT
Organism: uncultured bacterium; assembly: GCA_902826835.1. Taxonomy (GTDB): domain Bacteria; phylum Planctomycetota; genus RBC034. Next base: position 307,014 of record CADEGH010000004.1, read on the forward strand.
GCCACCCACGCGCCTCGAGCATCATCCCGATTCCGGGTGCCGCCGCTGCGGCCGCGGTTCTTTGGCCCTGGCTTCCCTGCTCTACTTCGATGTCGAAGAATCCTCCCTGGCCGATTTGAACCTCTGCCGCGAAGTCCGAGAAACCGCCGGTCCGAGCTCCGGATTCGTCGTCTCACAGCGGCTCTTCCGGCTACTCCTGGACCACGCCCGGATCCCCGCCACCGTCGAGCCGGTCGTACTCGTTTGAGGCGCCACCCACCTCGAGGCTCCTGGCACGCTTGAAGCCATGGGGGACCCCCCCTAAGGTGCAAGGTGGCTCGCACCCGGGCAGTAGGCCCGCCGGCGCGAACCCATTCTTCGGGGGCGAATGAGCGATGGAGTCCACCTTCCGGGACCTAGGTCCCTGCCAAAAGCGCGTCGAAGTCACGATCTCGGAATCCGAGATCCAGGCAGCGGTCGAGCGTTCTTTCCAGGAAATCCGACAGCAGGTGGCTCTGCCCGGCTTCCGAGCCGGCCACGTTCCCCGCTCGGTGCTGGAAAAGCGGTTTGGGAAACAAGTGCGCCACGAGGTGCTCCACGACCTCTTGAGCAACGGAATTTCGTTCGGGCTTGACCATCACAAACTCGCGCCCGTGGATGCCCCGGCGCTCGAGAATCAGGAAGAAGGCTCGGATCACCACCACATCCCCGCCTCCGGGCCGCTGACCTTCGCGTTCACCGTCGATGTGGCACCCGAATTCGAGATGCCCCAGTACCGAGGACTCACCGCCACCCGGTTTGAACCCGTCGTCGAAGAGGCCGACATCCAAAAGTTCCTCCAGCGCTTCGCGGAACGTCAGGCGTCATTCGAACCCGTCGAGGATGGGCAGTACGTCGCGGGTGACTTGATCATTGCCGAGGCCGAGCTCTCGGTCCCGGGCGAGTCCACTGTGGTGCTGGGCGACAACAACGTCCGCTTCTTCGCCGAAGACCCCGAGATCAGCCGCGGCGTTACCCTTGAGTTCGATGCGGAAGACGCCGGGGTCCAGAAGCTCGGGACACCCCGCGAAGTCACGGCCCAAATCGGGGATGATCACCCTGAAGAGGCGCTGCGAGGCCGCACCGCGCGGGGAACGCTCACGATCACCGAGTACAAGCGGCGTCGCATTCCTACCCTCACCGACGAGGGGGCCAAGGAGATGGGTTACGACGGGATCGAAGGTCTGCGCGCCGACGTACAACGCACCCTAGTTTCCGCCCGCGCCCACGCTGCCGAAGAGCGCTGCCTTGAGGACCTTTGGAACCAAATCCTCGCCGGCGCGAACATTCCGCTGCCAAGCTCCCTCGCCGCGCGTGATTTCCAGCACCGCAAACAAGTGCACGCGCTCGACCTGCGCATCCAGCACAATCTGGAGGAGGCCGAGGCGAACAAGGCAGTCGAGGAGATGAGCGAGGAGATCAAAGCCAAGTCGGAGCGAACGCTGCGCACCTGGTTCATCACCGAAAAGATTGCCGCGCGCGAGAAGATCTTTGCCCTCGACAGCGACTTCGAACTCGAATACACCAACCTCGCCAAACGCCAGCGCCGCAAGCCGAGCGAAGTTCGGAGCGAGTACGAGTCGAATGGGAATTCGGAGGAGGTTCGCGAAAGCATCCTCCGCCGCAAAGTGAACGAGTTCTTACTCGAGTCCGCCACCATCACGAAGGAGGTCAAGCCTCTGGAGGCGGGCGCCGAAGGGGCGTCCGCGTGATGCTGGCCCGGGCTTTCGGGTCGAATCGAAATTGGGCCGGCCATGCCGGCGGGAGGGTGCGCCATGGGTTCTAATTCGAAGATCGAGCGTGCGAGCTACATCCCACTGCCCTACGTCATTGAAAAGACGGGACGGGGCGAGCGGGCCTACGACATCTACAGCCGCCTGCTCGAGGACCGGATCATCTTCATCGGCACGGAAGTGACCGACGATTTGGCCAATTCGGTCATCGCCCAGCTCCTCTTTCTGGCCAAAGAGAACAAGACCCAGGACATCAACGTCTACATCAATTCGCCCGGCGGTTCGGTGACCGCGGGCCTCGCGATCTACGACACGATGCAGTTCGTTCCCTGCCCGGTCGCCACGTACTGCATCGGCCAAGCCGCGAGCATGGGCGCCGTGCTCCTCGCGGCCGGCTCCTCCGGCAAGCGCCATGCCCTCCCCCACGCCCGCATCATGATTCACCAGCCTTGGGGGGGCGCCCAAGGCACCGCTTCGGACATTCAGATCCAGGCGCAGGAGATCGAGAGATTGAAGGGCACCCTGAACCGGATCCTCGCCCGCCACTGCAAGCGCGAAGAGGAACAGTTGAAGCGCGACACCGATCGCGACTTCTTCATGTCGGGCGAGCAGGCTCGCGACTACGGTCTCGTCGACCACGTCGTGGACTCCCTCAAGAAGTAGTCACCACGAGCGAGGAGCGACCGTGAGCCGAACCGGCCGAGGCACTGAACACGAAAGCTGCACCTTCTGCGGCAAGAGCCGCTTCAAGGTCGAGAATCTGATCTCAGGCCCGCCCGGGGTGAACATCTGCAACGAGTGCGTCGATGTCTGTGCCACGATCCTCACCGAGGACAAGCGCAAACAGACGTCGTCCAAAGAGTCGCCGGCGGAAATCCCCCTCACGCGCGACTCGGTCCCGTCGCCAGCGCGCATCAAAGCGTTCCTCGACGAGTACGTGATCGGGCAAGAGACGACCAAGCGAGTGCTCTCGGTCGCCGTCCACAACCACTACAAGCGGCTCCTGCACCAGACCGCCACGAAGGGCAAGCCCTCCGAGGTGGAGCTCGAAAAGTCGAACATCCTGCTCATCGGACCGACGGGCTCCGGCAAGACGTTGATGGCGCGTACGCTCGCGCGCTTCCTCGACGTTCCGTTCGCGATCGGCGACGCCACCACGCTCACCGAGGCCGGGTACGTGGGCGAGGATGTCGAGAATCTCATCCTCAAGCTTCTCCAGAGCGCCGACTTCGATCTCGAACGCGCCCAGCGCGGGATCATCTTCGTCGACGAAATCGACAAGATCGGACGGACTACCCAAAACGTTTCGATCACGCGCGACGTGTCCGGCGAGGGGGTCCAGCAGGCGCTTCTCAAGATTCTCGAAGGCACCGTCGCGAACGTGCCCCCCCAGGGCGGACGCAAACACCCGGAGCAGCAGTACATCCAGGTCGATACCTCCGGGATTCTCTTCATCTGTGGTGGCACCTTCGTCGGACTGGAAGACATCATTGGCCGACGGATCGGGAAGTCTCTGATCGGCTTCGATTCGAACGCCCCGGCGGCTGGCGCCACTCCCTCCACCGACTCCGCGGAGCCGCAGAAGAAGAAAGAACTCCTGCATCAGGTCGAGGTCGAAGACCTGATCCAGTTCGGGATGATTCCCGAATTCCTCGGCCGCTTGCCGATTCGGTCCGTTCTCGACCCGCTCACCGAGAACGAATTGCGTCGGGTGCTGACCGAGCCGAAGAACGCCCTGCTTCGCCAGTATCGAAAGTTCTTCGAGCTCGAAAACGGCTCCATCGAGTTCACCGACGAAGCCGTGCTCGAACTCGCAAAACAAGCCTTGGCGAAAAAGACCGGGGTGCGCGCTTTGCGCTCGATCATCGAAGAGCTCCTGCTCGACACGATGTTCGAGTTGCCCGATCAGAAGGAATCCAAGGACTTCGTCATCACCGACGCGATGGTGCGCCGTGAGCGTCCGATTCGCGCCAAGAAAAAAGTCGCCAAGCGACCGGCCGCCACCCGCAAGACTTCGGCGTGAGCGTCTCCCGCGCCCCGGACCCACGTCCGGGGATCGAGACCCGACACCTTGAATCCACTTCCTCGCCTCACTGATCTTTCGCGCGCCGAATTCCAGGCGTGGGCGGAGAAGCAGGGCGAGCGTCCGTTTCGCGGCGATCAGATTTGGCGTTGGCTCCACGGCCGGGGCACCATGGATCCCGACGCTATGAGCGATCTGCCGCCGGGAGTGCGCGCCAAACTGAAAGAAGCCTTCGTTTGGCAGTCCCCCCCGCTGCGTTGGAGCATCGACGAGGGAAGCACCACCGAAAAACTCTTCACCCAAATCGAGGGGACCGACGGAGTCGAGTCGGTCCTCATCATGGAGGGCGATCGCACTACCGCTTGCATCAGTAGCCAACTGGGCTGCCCGGTCGCTTGCCGCTTTTGCGCCTCGGGCCTCCTCGGCTTGAAGCGCAATCTCTCGAGCGGCGAGATCGTGGAGCAATTCCACGAGATTCGCCGCCGGGCCCAGTCGCTAGGGCGGCGAGTCTCCAACATCGTAGTGATGGGAATGGGCGAGCCGCTTCTCAACTACCAGGCCGTGGTGGAGGCGCTCGATGTCATCAATCACAAGGAGGGGGGCGGCATCGGCGCGCGGCACCTCGTGATTTCTACGGTGGGCCTGAAGAAGGGGATCGAGCGTTTGGTGCAAGACAAGCGTCAATTCACGCTCGCGTTTTCGCTCCATGCTCCGACCGACGCGCTACGCCAAGAGCTCATCCCCTTCCCGGGCGCCCTCTCGATCCAGGAGCTCATCGACGCCGCTAAGCTCTATCTGGAGGTCAAGGGGCGCGAAGTGACCTTCGAATACGTGCTGCTCGACGGAGTGAACGCGGGGCCGAAGGAAGCGAGCGAACTCGTGCGAGTCCTGCGGGGGGTGCGGGGCACGATCAACCTGATTCCCTACAACGAAAATCCCGGCCTCCCGTTCAAGCGTCCGTCCCCCGAATCGGTCGACCGCTTCACCGACCAGCTGCGCCGGGGAGGCTTGCGCGTTTCCGTCCGCAAGCGCAAGGGGCACAAGATCCTCGCCGCCTGTGGCCAACTCCGTTTGCAAGCGACGCACGGCGGCCCGATTTCGGCACCGTCGTCGAGCGTCTGAGTCAACCGCGCGCGGTACGCAAGCTCTGTTCGACGGCGCGCCAAAGTCCAAGCGGGCGAGTCTTCAGTTCCTGCTCGGAAGCGAAACGCCGCAGTTCGCGATGCTGCTCGCGATACTCCTCGGCGCTGGCTTGGCACGAGGGACAAACCCGAAGATGGAGGCGAAAGGCCTCGTCGCGAAATACCTCCGGTTCGTCGGAACACAGGAGGGACAGACGGTCACGAAAACTTTGGCAGTTCATCATGGCGGCGGGCACAAGGTCGATCCGAGGCTTCCACGACCCACGGATCTAGATCACGATCACTCCACCGGAAGTCTACGGCTCTATCGAATCGGCGGCGGGGAATTGCCAGTGGAATCGCGCTGATCTTGCGGTTTTGACGGATTAGCCTCGGTCGGAACTCCGACCGGGATCGAGGCCGGTCCGCTTCGCAGGACTTCTTGAAGCGCCGAATCGCAGGCCGCCTTCAGGAGTTCTTTGGTCATGGCAGGAGTCCACTCCTCAAGGCTGGGCCCGTTCTGCCTTCCTTCGGCTCGGTCTGGCCGGGTCGCAGGGGCCGCCCCCAGGACCTTGCCAATCCAGGCCGGGATGAGCAGCCGATGCTCCCCGCTCGCGGCGGCAAGGCGCAGGAAGGCCTGACCGTCCGGAGCGCTTCCGACCCCGAGGACCACTGCTCCGGGGGCGAGGCCAAGTCCAGCCAGCGGACAGGCTTCGAGGAGCCGCTCGACCTTCACCGAGACCCCATGTCTCCCGCCGAAGATCCGAGCTTCCTCGGCCGAGAGGAGGGTGACGACCACGCCCAAGGCCTCGAATCCGCGCAGGCGATTCTCGGGGTGAGTCGCGGCTTGGGGAGAGCCCTCCATGTTCCCCAGAAGGCCGTCCAAGCCCGAGTCGTCCGATGGACTGAGAGCACGATCAATGAGTTGATGCAGCTCCGCCCTCAGTTCGCGAACCCGCTTCGCGAGCACGCGATCGACCTCCGCCTTCAACCGCTGCGGACTCACCGAATCCGAAGGCGATTGCGCGGCGACCAACGCGCCGAGGACCCAAATCCACGGAAGGGCTCTCATGCTTGTCCCTCGCTCGGTGGGGCGGGCGGCGTCGGCGGCGGCGTCGTGAACTCCGAGCCCATCGCGCGGAACTTCCGATACCGACGCTCGAGCAGGTCGGCGATCGGAACTCGTTCCAACTCATCCAAATGGTGGAGCACGCGAGTCCGCACCAACGCCACCGTTTCGGCCGCGTGGCGATGCGCGGCGCCCCCCGGTTCCTCGACGACTTCGTCGACGACTCCGAGGCCGAGCAGATCGCGAGAAGACAACCGGAGCGCGCTTGCCGCCTCGGGAGCTCGCTTGGCGTCGCTCCACAAAATGGCGGCGCAGCCTTCCGGCGAGATCACCGAGTAATAAGCGTGCTGAAGGATGAGTACCCGGTCCCCGATGCCGATTCCGAGCGCTCCCCCCGATCCCCCTTCGCCGATGACGATCGACACGATGGGTACCCTGAGCGTGAACATCGCCTCGAGGTTTTCGGCGATCGCCCACGCCTGCCCGCGCTCTTCCGCGCCGATGCCGGGATAAGCGCCGGGGGTATTGATGAGCGTCACGATCGGGATGCCGAGTTTTTCGGCGAGCCGCATGCGGCGCAGGGCCTTGCGGTAACCCTCCGGATGCGCGCACCCGAAGTGGCACTTGATCTTCTCTTTGGTGTCGCGGCCCTTCTGATGAGCCACGATGAGAACGCGTCGGTCGCCGATTCTTCCCACCCCGGTCCAGACGGCGGGATCATCGCGGAAGAGCCGGTCGCCGTGGAACTCCATCCACTCCTCGCACATCCCTTCGATGTAGTCGGTGGCGAGCGGGCGTGAGGCCAGGCGTGCCACTTGGACTTCCTGCCAGGGCGAAAGACTGCGGAACACGTCGCCGGTCAATTTGCCCAGCCGCTCGCGCAGCGGGCCGATTTCGCCGTTCAGATTGAGGGAAGTGTTCTTCGAAAGCGACTCGAGCTCGAAGATCTTGCTCTCGAGCTCGGCGATCGGCTTCTCGAAGTCCAGGAGCTCGTGCGGCTTGGTGACACGGGTCCCGGTAGCGGGCGTTCGGTCGGACATAGTGGTCCTCGACGGAGAGGCGAACTCTACCACCAGCGCCCGATTGATGGTCGGAAGCCACCACTGCTACCATCGCCCGCCGGCGGCGACGGAGCGGCCAAGATCGTCGATTCATCGAGCTTCCGGCCTGCCTCGAGTCCCCAGGATGGAGCCCCGCATGCGTTGGCAGATCGTGGTCGCCCCGCGACCGGAAGTCCCCGATTCCCACGGCGCGGTGCTGCGGAAGAAGCTCCTCGGGCTCGGGCAGACCGGCCTCGCCTCCGTGCGCACCGCTCGCCTCTATCTGCTCGATGGCGACCTCGACCACGCGGCCGCTACCGTGCTCGCGAGCCGACTCCTGTCGGACCCGGTGGCCGAAAGCTTTTCGATCCACGCCTGGGATCAATATCGCGGGGACGCCCCCGGGTCGGTGAGTGTCTTCAAAAAGGTCGGGGTCATGGATCCCGCCGAAGCCGGCATCCTGCGGGGGGCCACGAGCCTCGGACATCCTCTCTTGGCCGCCAAGACAGCCACTCGCTACGAACTGGTTGGTATCCCCGCCGCCCTCCTCCACCGCGTCGCCGAGGCGAGTCTCGCCAACCCCGCGATCGAAGAGATTCAGGTTGGCAACGATCGATTCCCCGTGAAGTCGCCGAGTGTGCGCAAGCAGGTCGGCCGCAAGGAACTTCCGCTGGCCCGACTGAGCGACGCCGAGCTCGAAGCGATCTCGAAGACGCGCGGCCTCTCGCTCACGCTGCTCGAGATGAAGGCGATCCAGGCTCACTTCGCGAAGCTGGGCCGACCCCCGACCGAGATCGAACTCGAGACCCTCGCTCAAACGTGGTCCGAGCACTGCAAGCACAAAACCTTCACGAGCGCGGTGCGTTACCACGGTCCCACCGTCGGAGGTGTCGAAGACGGCCAGGTCATTCCCAACCTGCTCAAGTCCACGATCAAGGCCGCTACCGAAGCGCTCGCGAAGCCCTTTTGTTTGTCGGTGTTCCACGACAACGCCGGGGTCATCGCTTGGGAGGGGAACCAAGCGCTCTGCTTCAAGGTGGAAACCCACAACCACCCGAGCGCGATCGAGCCTTACGGCGGCGCCGGCACGGGAGTGGGTGGAGTGATCCGCGACATTCTCGGGACCGGCCTCGGCGCTCGGCCCATCGCGAACACCGACGTCTTCTGCGTGGCCCCCCCCGACTTGCCGGCGGAGTCGATTCCGCGCGGCGCCCTTCCACCTCTGCGGGTCTTGCGCGGGGTGGTGTCGGGTGTGCGCGACTACGGGAATCAGATGGGGATTCCCACCGTCAACGGCGCGGTGGTGTTCGACCCTCGCTACGTGGGGAACCCCCTCGTTTATTGCGGCACCGTGGGCCTGCTTCCGACCGACAAAATCGACAAGACCGTGAAGCCCGGCGATCTGATCGTCGCCCTCGGCGGCCGCACCGGCCGGGACGGCATCCACGGCGCAACCTTCTCGTCCGCGGAACTGCACGAAACCTCGGAAGCCGATGACGCCGGTGCCGTCCAGATCGGCAACGCGATCACCGAAAAGAAGGTGTTGGACATCGTTCTGAAAGCGCGCGATCAGGGTCTCTTCCGCGCGATCACCGACTGCGGCGCCGGAGGTTTCAGCTCCGCGGTCGGCGAAATGGGAGCGGAGTGCGGCGCACGCGTCCACCTCGAACGGGCACCTCTCAAATACGACGGACTCACCGCCACCGAAATTTGGATCAGCGAATCGCAAGAACGCATGGTGATGGCGGTGCCACCGGCCCAGTGGCCAGCCCTTGAGAAGTTGGCCGCGAGCGAAGACGTGCTCGCCTGTGTGCTCGGCGAGTTCACCGACACGCGCCGTCTCGAGCTTTACTTCCAGGGTGAGTTGCTCGGGGATCTCGGCGTGGAGTTCCTCCACGAGGGGGTGCCGCGGTTCATCCGCGACGCAAGTTGGTCCGCTCCGGCCCGCGAGGCCGAGGCCAAGCTCGTGGCCGATCCCGAAGCCACCCTCATTCGCCTGCTCGCCTCGCCCAACATCGCCAGCAAAGAGTGGATCGTCCGGCAGTACGACCACGAGGTGCAGGCGGGATCGGTCATCAAGCCGCTCGTCGGCTCCCGGGGCCAAGGGCCATCGGACGGAGCGGTGCTGGCGCCCGTCCTCGGATCGACGGTGGGAGTCGCCATCACCAACGGCATCAACCCCTGGTTGGGCGATCTCGATCCCTACTGGATGGCCTTCGCCGCGATCGACGAGGCACTGCGCAACCTCGTGGCGGTGGGTGGCGACCCCGACCACTGCGCAATTCTCGACAACTTTTCCTGGGGCAATTGCGCCAAGCCCGATCGACTGGGTGCGCTTGTCCGGGCGTCCCTCGGCTGCCGCGACGCCGCGCTCGCGTACGGCACTCCGTTCATCTCGGGCAAAGACAGCCTGAACAACGAGTACAAAGTCGGCGACACCACGATCGTCATTCCGCCTTCACTCCTGATCTCCGCGATCGCACGCGTGCCGGACGTTCGCCGTGCGCTCACGATGGACCTCAAGTCGAAGCACTCGCGGATCTACCTCGTGGGGCACTCCACCTCCGAGCTCGGCGGCAGCAGTTTCCTCCGCTTGTTCGGGCGCCGCGGCAACGAGTTCCCGAAGGTCAGCCGCGAACTCGCCCCCCGGCTCCACCGCACCCTGCACCAGCTCGTGCGAGGCGGACATCTCCTCACTTGCCACGATCTCTCCGACGGCGGCCTCGCGGTCGCGGCCGCGGAAATGGTGCTCGCCTCGGACATCGGGATGACCGTGAATCTCGGCCCCTTGCTCGAACGCGGACATCTCTCTCCGGACGCCGCCCTGTTCGCGGAGTCGCCGACCCGGTGGCTGATCGAAGTGGCCGAATCCGAGGCGGCGCGCGTCGAAGCGGCATTCCGCGGCCTGCCGTGTTTGCATCTCGGTTCCACGCAGGCGGAGGCGCGGTTGCGCATCCTCACGAGTGATCAAAGTGCGCCTTTGATCGATCTTGAGGCCACCACCTTGGAAGTGGCGTTCCGCGAGCCGCTCGCCCGCCACCTCGAGGGTCTTGTCACGGAGTCCACCCATGGCTGAGCCCCGCGTCTTGGTGCTTCGCGCGGCCGGAACGAATTGCGAGGCGGAAACTTCGTTCGCCTTCGAACAGGCCGGCGCCAAAACCCAGGTGCTGCACGTGAACCGCTTGCTCGAGCGGCCAGCGGTGCTGCACGAATACGGGCTGGTCGTCCTTCCCGGCGGCTTCAGCTACGGCGACGACATTTCCGCCGGCAAGGTCTGGGCGACTGAAATCCAGGATGCGCTCGGAGACCATTTCCGCCGATTCATCGGTCGCGGCGGCCTGATCCTCGGCATCTGCAACGGATTCCAGGTGCTGATCAAGACCGGGCTGCTCGGGCTCGAGGATCCCGCCACCAAGGCGCCGACCGCGACGCTGCATTGGAACGACTCGCACCGCTACGAGGATCGGTGGGTGCGCCTGCAAATCGACCCGGCGCTCTGCGTGATGGCGCCTCGCGACAAAGCCCACCTTTCGGTGCCGGTCGCCCACGGTGAAGGCAAGATTCTCGGACGCGACCCGAGCGTCGTCCCCCGCCTCATCGCCTCGCACCGTGCGGTATTCCGCTACGTTCGGTGGGATGGCGGCCCTGCGACCTACCCCGCCAACCCGAACGGTTCAGAGGGGCATGTCGCGGGTCTCTGTGATCCGACCGGCCAAGTCTTGGGCCTGATGCCCCATCCGGAGCGTGCCCTCTTTCCGTGGAGTCATCCCGCATGGACGCGCGAAAATCGCCGGTTCGAGGGGGACGGGGCCTACTTCTTCCGCGCGGTCGTGGCCGCGATGCGATGAGGGCTTTCACCTTCGGCCTGCTCATCCTCGCGGGTCTTTTGCCAGTGGCTTGCGGGGGCGGATCCGTGAAGTCGCCACCCGCGCCTCCTGCGCCAAGCGGCGCCGATTTCCTAAGGCGCTTCGAGACCCTCGTCGAAGCCCCGTGGCTCTCGAGACTCCCCTCCACTCAGGGCTGGAAGACCCTGCTTGGCCAATTGCGCACCCTTGAGTCCGCAACTACTCCGAGTGCTCCTGAACAGTTGCAAGTGTTCGGGCAGGAGCTTTTGCCTCGCATCGAAATCCTGGAAGGGGTCGCGCCCGAAGCCTCGCGCCTGCACGGCATCCCCTCCCAGTTCCAAGCGGCGTTCTTTTCTCTGCTCGTACCCAAAGAAGACGCGTTCCCCCTCCGGGATCGCTATCAAGACGGGCTCCAAGGCGAGATCACCCGCGCCTTCAAAATCCTTGACGACACCCTTCGCGGCTGGAACAACTCCGAGAAGTCCCGACAAGGCGCAGAGTTCGCGCAGGGCCTCATCCGCGAAACCGACCGCAGTGCCACTGGCCTCCTGAATCGACTCAATGCGATCGTCGTGCCCGAAGCCCTCGCCGTTCAGCGTCGCCAAGGCCTCCTCTCCTGCATCGAGTACCTGGAGCGCCTCCTCGCCCGTAACCCCACTCCCCCTCCCACCGACCAAGAAAAGGCCTCTCTGTCCCGCGCCCGCGCCCTCGTCCAACACCTCGAAGCCGAGGCCAAAAAACTCCGCCCCGCCCTTCTCGCCGAAGACCCGCCCGCTCTCCAAGCCTTCGCCACCCTCGCCGCCTCCGCCTCCTCCGAACGCCAATCCCTCGCCTCCGATTTCTCCCCCCTCCTCCTCCGCACCGGCGCCACCCTCCCCCCCGAATGACCCACCCCTTGCCCTGACCCCCTCCACCAAAATCGCCCGGACCCATGGCCCAAACCCTGCCCGAACGCTTGCCCAAACCGGGCGAACTGGTGCGCCTCCGGTCCCGCCGCTGGCTCGTGGAAGAGATCGACACTCCTTCCGATCCGTCGCTCTCCCCGATCCTCAGACTCGCCTGCGCCGACGACGACGCCCAGGGCCAAAGCCTCGAAGTCTTCTGGAATTGCGAGCCGGACCGGCTGATCCTCGAAGAGGAGGGTTGGAGCAATCTCGCCGCTCGCGGCTTCGATTCGCCGCGCTGGTTTTCCGCCTTCCTGCACACCCTGCGCTGGAACTGCGTGACCGCCACCGACCCCACCCTCTTCCAGTCCCCGTTCCGCGCCGGCATCAAAATCGACGCCTATCAGATGGAGCCGCTGCGCAAGGCACTACGCCTTCCACGCGTCACTCTCTTCATCGCGGACGACACCGGTCTCGGCAAGACGATCGAAGCGGGACTCATCGCCCGCGAACTCCTGCTCCGGCGCAAAGCCAAGGTGATCGTCGTCGCCACTCCCCCTTCCGTCCTCGACCAATGGAAGTCCGAACTCGAAGATCGCTTCGGGTTGGTGTTCGAGATCTTGGACCGCGCCTACCTCACGCGCATGCGTCAGGAGCGTGGCTTCGGTGTGAACCCCTGGCTCACCCACAGCCGGTTTCTGGTCTCACATCACCTTCTCATCGACCCGACTTACGCCGATCCCCTTCGCGCTTTCCTCGGCACCTTGCACCCGGGGAGCCTGCTCATCCTAGACGAAGCCCACCACGCAGCCCCCGCGAGTGGCAATCACTACGGCATCGAGTCCAAGTTCACTCGCGCCATCCGGGATCTCGCGGCTCGTTTTGAGCACCGGCTCTTTCTCTCCGCGACTCCGCACAACGGTCACTCGAGCAGCTTTTCGACCCTCCTCGAACTCCTGGATCCTTACCGTTTCACGCGGGGAGTCGCGCTGCGACCGAGGTCCCTGGAAGCGGTGATGGTGCGTCGGTTGAAGGAGGACATCCGCGCGGTCCAGGGCGGCTTTCCGCTGCGCAAGATCGTTCGCGTCGCCCTCGACGACCTGGCGGACGACGCGCCCGAGCTCGTGCTGTCACGCCTCCTCGACGAATACCGAACCGCCCGCGAACTGCGCTTCGCCGAAGCCTCGCGCCGCACCCGGAATGCGGCCGGTCTCCTCGTCGTCGGTCTCCAGCAGCGTCTCCTCTCCTCCATCGAAGCCTTCGCGCGCAGTCTGGAGACTCACCGCCAAACCGTCGAACGCCAATGGAGTGCGAACGAACCGGCCGTAGCCACTGGCTCGGCGAACCTGTTTCTGCACCCCCCGGATGCCGACGACGACCGGAGCGCGCTCCCGCCCGACCAGGCGGACGCGGATGAATCGGCCTTGGTCGAACTCGCGACCACGGCAGCCGAGTCGGATTCTCCCCGAAACCCCCGTGCGCTCGCCCAGTGGCGCCATGAACAGTCTCTCCTCTCCCGCATGCAGGAGGTTGCAGATTCCCACCGCAGCCTCCCCGACGCGAAGGCCCGCTATCTCATCGAGTGGATCCGTCGCCACCTCTGTCCGGCGCTCCCGCCGTTCGGAACCCGAGCGTCCGGCCCGCCGGCGGCCTGGCTCCCCCGCCGCGTGCTCGTCTTCACCGAGAATCGCGAGGGCACGAAGCGCTACCTGAAAGCCCTCCTTTCGAACGCGATCGAATCGACCGACCAGGCGGAGTCCCGAATCGAAGTGATCGACGGACTGACGAGCAGCGCCCACCGCAAGGAAATCCAGCGCCGCTTCAACACCCCACCCGAACAGGATCCTCTGCGCATCCTCCTCGCCACCGATGCCGCCCGCGAGGGATTGAATTTCCAGGCGCACTGCGCCGACCTCTTTCACTTCGACCTGCCCTGGAACCCCGGCCGCATCGAGCAGAGAAACGGGCGCATCGACCGCAAGCTCCAACCGTCACCCGAAGTGCGATGTCATTACTTCGTCATCCCGAAACGCGCGGAAGACCGCGTACTCGAAGTCTTGGTGCGCAAGACCGACACCATCAAGCGCGAACTCGGAAGCCTCTCGAAGGTCATCGACGACGCGATCGAAGACCGGCTGAGCCAGGGCATTCGCCACGCCGACGCCGAGGCCCTCGCGCGCTCCCTCGAGGCGGCGGATCCCGATCCCGCGCGTCGCCGCGCCACCGAGGAAGACCTGGAATCGAGCCGCGCTCGCCGCGCCGACCTCCAGTCGCAAATCGAGACCTGCCGCACGCTCCTCGACCGCGCTCGGGCCGCGACCCGTTTCGAACCGGGCCCCTTCCGGGAGGCCCTCTCGGCCTCCCTCGAGATTCTCGGAGCCTCGCCGCTCGCGCGCACCACCGACGACCAGGGTCGCGAACTTTGGACCTTCCCTTCTCTCGATAACCGCACCGGTGCCGACCCGAGCTGGGCCGCGACCCTCGACACTCTGCGCAAGCCGCGCCCGCAGGACATGAAGCTCGCCCAGTGGAGGAAAGAAGCGCCGATCCGCCCGATCATCTTCGAGGACGCGGGCATCCTCACGGAGGAGATGGTGCACCTCCACTTGGAGCAGCGGGTCGCGCAACGACTCCTCGCCCGCTTCCGAGCCCAGGGCTTCGTGCACCACGACCTCTCCCGCGCCTGCCTCGCCCAAGCCGCCGACTCCATCCCGCGCATCATCCTCCTCGGTCGACTGGCCCTCTTCGGCCAGGGCGCCGAACGTCTGCACGAAGAGATCGTGCCCATCACGGCCCGCTGGACCGACCCGGCCCAACGAAAAACACCTCTGTCCCCCTACTCCGCGGAGACCGAAGCCAAGACCCTCGACCTCTTGGATCGCACGCTCGCCCGTCCTCTCGGGTCGCCTCTCGATCCCACCATCCAGCAGAGGCTCCTGCAAGCGGCCGCGCGCGACATCTCCGAACTCCTCCTTCACCTCGAACCCCGCGCCGAAGAGTGTGCGGCACGCGCCATCGACCGTCTCCGCGAGCGTGGGCAACGCGAATCCGCGGAACTGCACGACACCCTGCTCCGACAGAGAGACCAAGTTCGCCACGAATTGGCGGTCTACGACCGCGGACAATTCGAACAACTCGCCCTCTTCGATCCCGAGGAGGTCGAACAGGTCAAAGCCAACGCCCAATCCTGGCGGCTCCGTCTCGCCCAATTCGACCGGGATCTCGAGACCGAGCCCCCGCGCCTCCGCGACTTTTACGAAGTGAAGGCCAGGCGGGTCGAGCCGGTCGGCCTCGTCTACCTCTGGCCGGAATCCAACTGAGGCCATGAGTCGACTCGAACCCTCCCTTTTGGCCCATCTCGAGTGGCTCGGGTTCGTGCGCCCGGTCGGGCTCGTGGTCTCGGCCCCCGCGCTCGTCCGCGCGGGCGCGATCTTGGACCAGAACGCGATCGGCGGCCAACGGAAACTGCGCGCTCAGGTGGGTGACGGTGACGACCCCGTCTTTGCGAACTTCCGATCCTTCGCCCAGGCCGTCCTGGGTTGGAGTTTTTCGCCCAAGTTCTACGCAGGCGTGCCCGGCTCCGAGATCCCCTCTACCCTCGAAGTCCCACTCCCGGACGCCGGAATCACTCTGCGGCCGGACTTGGCGATCCGCGAGCCTGAGCCCAAAGAGGGAGCCTCGCCCTTTCAATTCCTCGTCCAGGAACTTCCGGTCGGCACCGAGTTCGACGCCTTTGTCCGTGGTGGCGGACGCCTGGAGCTCTCGGCCCACGCCCGGCTCGAGCGCCTCCTGCGGGCCACCGGAGTCACCGCCGGGCTGCTCACGAACGGCCGCTCCCTACGCCTGGTCTCCGCACCCCGCGGGGAATCTTCCGGCTGGCTCGACTTTGGTCTCCGCGACATGGTGCAGACAGCCGGTCGCCCGATCTACGCGGCCTTACACCTCCTCCTCTCGGAGACCCGCCTACTCGCGCTCCCTCGCGGTTCGCGGCTGGCCGCTTTGCTTGGCGACAGTCGCAAGTTCCAAAACGAGGTTTCCGAGAAGCTCGCGGCTCAAGTCCTCCATGCCCTCTACGAGCTCCTGCGCGGGTTTCAGGCCGCGCACGACGCAAGCCGCGGCCGGCTCCTCGCCGCCGTCCTCGTCGACCATCCGGACGAGGTCTATCGTGCGCTGCTCACCGTGATTCTCCGCCTCGTGTTCCTCCTCTACGCCGAGGAACGCGACCTTCTGCCGAGTCACGGGGTGTTCGTGCGCGGATACTCGATCACCGGCCTTTACGCTCACCTGCGCGCCGACGCCGCGCTGCATCCCGATACCCTGGATCAGCGCTTCGGTGCCTGGGCCCGGCTCCTGGCGCTTTTCCGTATGGTGCACGACGGCGCGGTGGCGGCGGACCTCCAAATCCCCCCGCGCCACGGCGTGCTCTTCGATCCCGACCGGTTTTCGTTCCTCGAGGCTCGCCCGCACGGAGTGCGCCAAGTCCACGAAGTGATCGAACCGCCCCTCGTCTCCGATGGCACCGTCTACCGGGCGCTCGAAAAACTGCTGATCCTCGACGGCGAACGCCTCTCCTATCGCGCCCTCGATGTCGAGCAGATCGGATCGGTCTACGAGACCATGATGGGATTCCGCCTCGAGACCGCGACCGGGCGGTCGCTCGCGATCCGCTCCGCGAAGCGGCAGGGCGCGCCGACCACCATCGATCTCGATGCTCTGCTCACACTCAGCAAAGCCGTACGCACCAAGCAACTCGAGGAACTCGCCGATCGCAAGATCCCGGACGGTGTCAAAAAGGCGGTGGCCGTCGCCTTCACGCTCGAGGATCTGCACGCCGCACTGCAGCCGATCCAAGACCTCGCGGCGACCCCGGACCTCGTCCCTCCCGGGGCGATGATCCTCCAACCCAGCGAGGAGCGCCGCCGGTCGGGCTCGCACTACACCCCGCGGGAACTCACCGAGCCGATCGTCCGCACCACGCTCGCACCGATCCTCGAACGTCTCCGGGGGCCGAACGGCACGGCGCCGAAGCCGGAGGCGATCCTCGACTTGAAGGTCTGCGACCCCGCGATGGGGTCCGGCGCGTTCCTCGTCGAGGTATGCCGCTATCTCGGAGACGCGCTCGTCGAATCATGGCGCGTGCACCGCTCACGACCCCCGCTCCCACCCGACGAAGACGAGTTGGTCTTCGCCCGCCGACTCGTGGTGCAGCGCTGCCTGTACGGGGTCGATCGCAATCCGGTCGCGGTGGATCTCGCCAAACTCTCATTGTGGCTGGCGACTCTCGCGCGCGACCACGCTTTGACTTTTGTCGACCATGCGCTGCGCCACGGGGACAGCTTGGTGGGTCTCTCGCGGCGGCAGCTCGAGTGTTTCCATTGGGAGGCCGATGCCAGCTCCTTCCAGCAGGGATTCGAATCGGTGCAGGCGGCGCGGCAGATTGCCAAGGTGGCCGAGCTTCGCCGGAGGATCCGGGAGGCGGGCGACGCGACTTCGGATCGCGAGCTGCGAGACCTTTGGGATCAGGCGCAATTCGAGCTCGATCGCGTCCGACTCCTCGGCGACCTCGCGATCTCCGCGTTTTTCGAGGCCGACAAGCCGAAGTTGCGGGAGGCCAAGCGGCTTCAATTCTCCAGGGCGATCATCGACGGCACCGCTTCGCAGTACCGATCCCACCTCGCGGAACTCCGCTCGGCCAATCCCCCGCTGGCCCCGTTCCATTGGGAGGTCGAGTTTCCCGAGGTTTTCGACCGCCCGAATCCCGGCTTCGATGCGTTTGTGGGGAACCCGCCGTTCGCGGGCAAAAACTCTGTTGCCTCGGGCAACTTGCCGGCTTATCCGGACTGGCTGAAGGGGATCCACCTGGAGAGCCACGGCAATGCCGATCTCGTGGCACACTTCTTCCGGCGCGCGTTCGACCTGCTCCGCCCCAACGGGACATTCGGGTTGATCGCAACCAACACCATCGCGCAGGGAGACACGCGTTCCTCGGGGCTGCGCTGGATTTGCACCCACGGCGGCGAGATCTACTCCGCGGACCGCCGCGTCAAGTGGCCGGGGCTCGCCGCGGTGATTGTCAGCGTGGTCCATGTGCAGAAGGGTCCCTGCGACGGTTCGCGACTCCTCGATGGCAACGCTGTTCCGACGATCACCGCTTTTCTCTTCTCCGGTGGCAGTCACGATGATCCCCAGCGTCTGCCGGAGAATTCTGGCAAGAGCTTCGTAGGTAGCTACGTCCTGGGTATGGGTTTCACCTTCGACGATTCCGATCCCGACGGGATCGCAACTCCGATCGCCGAGATGCATCGCATTCTGGCCGAGCATCCCGAATGCCAGGAGGTCATCTTTCCGTACATCGGCGGGTCCGAAATCAACACCAGTCCTATTCACGCTCACCACCGCTACGTGATCAACTTCGGCGACCGGTCCGAGGACGAGTGCCGCCGAAGATGGCCTGTACTTTTGTCCATCGTGATTGCAAAGGTGAAGCCGGAACGCCTCACCAACAATCGGGAGAATTATAGGAGACTATGGTGGCAATATGGCGAGAAGAGGATTGACCTCTATTCGGCAACCAGCTCCCGAAGATCCGTGCTCGCAAACAGCCAGGTAAGCGCCCACGTTCAGTTTGCGCGGGTGCAAGCCCATCTGGTGTTCGCCCATACAGCAAATGTGTTTCCCAATTCATGCGACCAGACATTCGCAGTCTTGCAGCCTACATTCCGCATAATGCACCGCGAGTTGTCCGAGCGACCTTGCGTGTCGCA
>CADEGH010000005.1:0-26444 GCA_902826835.1 uncultured bacterium
CTTGCGACACGCAAGGTCGCTCGGACAACTCGCGGTGCATTATGCGGAATGTAGGATGATGCTGTCGAGGTCCTGAGGTTTCTGGAGGAAACTGTTGGAACGGACGACCCGGAACTACTGGAGCTCATATCAGTCTCGTTCCTTGAAAACATCAATTGGGCAGAAAATGCAGGCCAGCAGATCAGTTTCGCCCTGGGTCCGAGGCTTCGCGAGGAGCTGTCGCGACGTGAGGGATCATAGGTAAGTGGATCAAGCGTTGGCGGGGCTGAATCCATGGAGAGTTTCGAGGCCAAGCAGCCTTTGAATAGGCCACACTCATCCGACGCAGGCATACTCCGACCGCAGCGCAATCAGGTGGCACTCAATAGCCTGGCTGCCCGCTCACGCGGCACGACGGAAATAGAAGCTCAGCATGCCACCGAGCCGCGTTCGGCGGACCACGCGACCGGGTCGATGTCCGACCGGCTGGGCTGGATCGATGAGCTGATTACCGATGCCGTGTGGTTTGTCGTGTGTAACGAAATGATTTCGCATTCGAGGGGGTAGAGCAGGGGGGAGAAAGGTACCCGTGTGGTTCAAATTCCCAAACGGCCGAATAGCCGAAAAATGCAGAGTCTGCGCGGCTCGTGAATAGGCCACGCTCATCCGACGCGGACACACTCCGACCGCCGAATGGTCGGGTGAATATCAATCAACGGCTTGCCCGCTCACGCCGCACGACGGAGGGAGAAGCTCAGCATTCCGCCGAGCCGAGTGCGTCGGACGACGCAACCGTGTCGATGCCCGACCGGCTGGACCGGAGCGATGAGCTGATTACCGACACCTTGGTGATTTCGCTCATGGGTATGGAACCCAACGACACGAAAAGAGCCTACCCCGGAGGCGACCTCACTGCTGGCCAGATCGGACGTTCGAGCGTTTGCACCACCGGGAGCGCGGACACGATTTCTTCGATTGGTAGGGCGGTGAATCTGGGGGACCAGGTCCTGCCGTTGCTATCGACTCCGAGGTACGGGTTTATGGTCCGCCGCCATCCTCGGCGTGGGATGACCACTCGGCATTGAGAGCTTCGAGGAGGGTCTCGATCTTCGCCAGAGCGGTTTGGCGCTGTTTCACCGCGAGGCCGTCCGCGTAGACGGCAGGGGACGAGAGTTCGGACAAAAGTGTGGACTTCTCTTCTTCCTTGGCGATGATCTCGGCCTCGATGGTGGCGAGGGGACGACGTTTCTTGCGCGCCGGGTCCTTCTTGGTTTCCTTGGCGGGCTTGGCGGAGCGCTCACGCTCCGCTTCCCGCTCGGCTAGGGCGGCGGCCTGGCGCATGCGACGGGTTTCGGCGGCCTCCGAGAAGGAGGTGGGGTAGAGGAAGAGACCATCCTGGGCAACCCACAGGGTGCGGCTGGTCACTTGGTCGAGGAACCAGCGGTCGTGGGACACCACGATGAGGGTGCCGGTGAACTCGCGGAGGAGTTCCTCCAGAGTCTGGCGCGCGGGGATGTCCAAGTGGTTGGTCGGTTCGTCCAAGAACAGCATGTTGGGACGACGCAGGAGGAGGAGGGCCAACGCGACCCGAGAGCGCTCGCCGCCGGACAAGAGGCTGACTTCGCGCTCGACCTCGTCGTCGAAAAAGAGCATGCGGGCCAAGAACGAACGAATCTCGAAGTCGGTCCAAAGCGGCCGTTCCGACCGGATCGTCCCGTAGACCGTCGAACTCCGGGGGAGCCACGACTGATCCTGATCGAAATAGCCGAGATCGACGTTGCGCCCGAGATCGACTTCACCCGTGGCGGGGGCGAGCCGACCCGCCAAGACCTTGAGCAGGGTGCTCTTGCCGGTTCCGTTGCCGCCGACGATGCCCAAGCGATCGCCGGGCTCGAGGGTCAAGTCCAACCCCGAAAAGAGCCGACGCGGCCCGAACTCCGCCGACAGATTGCGACCGACGAGAGGCACGATTCCCGCACGACGGGCGGGAGTCAAATCGAGCTTCATCTCGCCTCGCTCGGCGGGTGGCAGGCTCAGCACTTGCACTCGTGCCAGTCGCGTGCGCCGACCCTTGGCTTCGCGGCTCCGCTGGCTACCGATGTGTTTGCGGATGAACGCCTTCTCCTTGCGGATGAAATCTTGCTGCTTTTCGACCTCGGAAGCGAGGGCGCGCGCCTCTTCGTTGCGAAGGACCTCGGCCTTCGTGTAGTTGCCGGGATAGAGCTTCTCTCCGCCCGCCGAGAAGATGAACGACTTGTTGGTGACCCGATCGAGGAAGCGCCGGTCGTGGCTGATGACGAGCACCGCGCGGGCGTGGGTGATGAGTTCCTCTTCCAGCCATTCCACGCCGGCCAGATCCAGGTGGTTCGTCGGTTCGTCGAGGAGTAGCAGGTCGGCGTCGGAGAGGAGCACCTGAGCAAGGGCGACCCGACATTTCTCGCCGCCGGAGAGCGTGCCGGTGAGTTGGTCGTGGCGCGAGAGGGGCAGCCCGACTCCGGCGAGCACTGCGCGAGCTCTCGCCTCCATCTGGTAACCGCCGCCGCGCTCGAAAATCTCCTGCACGGATCCGTGTTCCTCGGCGAGTCGCGCCAGGACCGCGGGGTCTTGAACGCGGGAGAGTTCTTCTTCGATCGCACGCAGGCGACGCTCGGCAGCCTGCACGTGCGCGAGGGACTTCATCGCTTCTTCGAAGGAGGTGCGATGAGGATCGAGATCCGGATCTTGGCGCAGATGCCCGAGCCGTGCCCCGCGGGTCACCGCGATCTCCCCCCGGTCGGGGACTTCCTGCCCCAAGATCACCCGGAACAGCGTGCTCTTTCCGGACCCATTCGGTCCGATCACGCCGACCCGATCCCGTTCATGAACGACGAGACTCGTGTCCTCCAGGATGTCCTCCACTCCGTAGGACTTGTAGACCCCGGAGAGCGTCAAGACCGGCATGGGGCTTCCAAGGTGCGGGAGGCCGCTTCGAAGGCGGCGCGCAAATCGGGGAAGGCGAGCCGCGAACGCACCTCGTCGGCGGTGAGCCAGCCGCCGGCCGCGTGCTCTGGGCTTCGGACCCAAGTGTCCGATGGCGCCTCCGCCAGGAAGAGATGGAGCTTCTTGTCGTAGCCCTTGCGCTTGCCCTCCGCGGGCACGCGGTAGCTCGATTCGTGGCAAAAGCCCGGCCACACTTTCACGTCGCGAATGCCGGTTTCCTCTTCGAGTTCCCGCTTGGCGCCCGCCTCCGGCGTTTCCCCCGCTTCGAGATGGCCCTTGGGGAAGGACCAGGTTCCGTGGCGAGCATTCTGCAAGAGGAGAAACCGTCGACCCTCGGACGAGTTCCAAAACAGGATGTAGCCGGCCGCCTCGCGCATGCCCGACACTATTCCGCGAGGGCTCGCTTCGCGAGGGGTCCGTCGTGGTCGGCGCCCGCGGGTGGTAGGCTCCGAGCGCCATGGAGACCGTGCGGGCCAAGGTGCTCTACAACCAAGCCGAAACGTCCTCGGTCTATCGCCTGGGGCTCGCCTACGATGCCGAGGCCAGAGGGGCCCGGCCGGCGCGCTTCTTGACGCTCCGATTCGACGGACCGACGCCGCATATTGTCCCGCGGCCGTTTTCAGTCTCGGATGCGTTCGTTCACGACGACTACGGTCCGGTCACCGAGGTTCTCTACAAGCCCCTCGGCCGGGTGACTTCGGCGCTCACCCGCGTGCGAGCGTCCGATAACCTCCACGTGTTGGGTCTGCTCGGGAACGGGTTTCCCGAGCCCGCGGCTGGCCACACTCCGATTCTCTGCGCGGGGGGCATCGGCAACGCTCCGTTTGCCCTCCAAGTGCGGCACTTGCTCGCCGGTCCGTTTGCAAGTGCACCCTCGAGGGTCGTGCTCCTTTTGGCGGGGCGATCCTCGTCCGACATCTACATTCAGCCCTGGGTCCGCGAAGCCGGGATCACGATTCTTGAGACGACGGACGACGGTTCGCGCGGGGCCCGGGGTCGAATCACCGATCTGATTCAGACGCATTGGTCGAATTGGACGCGGCCCGAGCTTTACGCCTGTGGACCGGCTCCCATGTTGCACGCCCTGCAGTCCTTCGCGATCGCTCGCGGGGTACGCTGCCACCTGTCGACCGAAGAGCGGATGGCTTGCGGCTACGGTGTCTGCAACGCCTGTGTCGTGGAGAGTCGCCGGGAGGGCGTCCCCGAGGGCCACGGGGACTATCTCAAGTCCTGCGTCGAAGGCCCGGTGTTCGAATGTCGCGAGATCTACGCATGAAATCTTGGGCGTCCGCGCTGATCGTGTCTTGCTTGCTCTTTGGCTGCAGTTCGCTCGATGACCGCCTGTACCGCCCGGGTCCTCCGCCCATCCTTGAGGACGGCACGATTTCCATGCGCACTTCGTGGTCTCCGGGAGAGAACTCGAAGATCGACATCCGCCGCGTCAAGGCAAGGGACGGCGTGGTCACCTGCGAGTTGATCAGCCCGGATCGAGGGCACTTCGTCGGGTCGGTGCCCGAGGCGCGCTGGGTCGAGCTTTGGAACACCTTCCTCGCGATGGATCCGTTCCGCACAAAACCCTACGGGGTCGATGCCGACGATCCCGCGGGCGGCCCCTATCACGTCATCCGTTTGGAGCTGGGTCCGAAGGGGCACGAATTTTCGGCGCAGATGCGCACGAACATCCTCATCTTCTCGTCGAAGGACATCAGCGAGCGACTTCGCTACAGCGGCCAGATCGTCGACTTCGTCAGTGAGTTCGCGACCGAACGGCTGGGAGATGCGCCGCCCTCGGAAGCCCCGAAGGCCACGCCGACCCCCGAAACCCCGGGATCCTGAGCTTGGACATCGAAGGCTACCTCGGTCGGGTCACGAGAGTCTTGAAAGCGGTCGAGGACAAGGAGATCCATCTCCTCGTCCAAGGGCTCAAAGACGCGAGGTCGGTGCACGTGGCGGGGGCGGGGCGCAGCGGCACCATCGCTCGCTTCTTTGTCGCGGGGTTGGTGCGGGACGGACTGCGCGCGTTTGCTCACGGTGATGCCTCGGCCCCGGCGCCGGCCGCGGGCGACCTGTTGCTCGTCTGTTCGGCTTCGGGCCGCACTCCCGAGATGCACTGCGTTGCCGAGGAAGCCGTGGCCGCGGGAACCCGCGTCGTTTTGCTCACGGCCGCCGCGTTGGCGCCCCTCGGCCGATTGGCCCACCAGAAAATTCTCCTCCCGCCACTCCTCCCGGCCACCCCCACCTCGCCGATCCTGGTGGTCACCCCGCCGGAGCGGGAACTCCTTGGACACCTGCGGGAGTTGTTCGAACATGCGGCGTTGGTGTTCCTCGAGCATGTGCGGGCCTGGCTCCAGCCGACCGGGCCCGCCGCTTCCTCCCACTCCGGAGATCGATCATGAAATGCGTTTTTCTAATCGGATCGGCGCTGTCTCTGCTCGCGTTGAACGGCTGTGATTCCGTGCTGGCTGGTCTCGACAAGCCGCGGGCCAGCGTGAAGGGAGCTCGCCTCTCCGGACTCACCCTGACCGGGGCCACCCTCGATTTCGACGTGGCGGTGGACAACCCCTACGGCGTCCCGCTCCCTCTCACGGACCTTCGCTACGGGCTGACCTCGGGGAACAGTGCTCAGCCGTTCGCCCAGGGGAAGGCCAACGTCGCCGGCACCATTCCCGCCAAGGGATCACGCACGTTGCAAGTGCCGGTCACCCTCGACTTCGCGAGTGTGATGGGTTTGGTGCAGGGGCTGCGTCCCGGAAAACTCCTCCCGTACCAGGCCGACCTCGAACTCTCGGTGGATGCCCCGGGCGTCGGCCTGATCGGATTGCCGCTGCGGCAGTCGGGACAACTGCCGATTCCCGCGGTGCCGAAGTTCGATGTGAGTCAGCTCAAGTGGAGCGAGCTCAGCCTCAGCCGGGTCGCCGGCACGATGGATCTCGGCATCACCAACACGAACGAGTTCCCCCTGAACCTGTCGGCCCTGAGTTACGTGCTGAGCCTCGGAGGCAATCGGGTCTTCGAGAGTGTCGCCAAGAACGGACTGGACTTGGCGCCGGGGGCCGCCGGGCGTCTGCAAATCCCGATTTCGTTCTCACCGGCGCAGGCCGGGCTCGGCCTTCTGAGCATGCTCGGAGGCTCCGGCGGGGGCTACAACCTCGAGGGGATTCTCGACGCGAAGACCCCCTTCGGCGCCCTCGCGCTTCCGTTCGCGCAGGCCGGCCAAGCCGCGTTTTCGAAGTGAGTTCAGGAGTTGGCGCGGCGCTCGGCAAACGCCGTGCTGACGATCCACTCCTGCTCTAGCTGATGCGTGCGGAGTGAGCCGGTGGCGGGCGACGCGGCGGGGCGGCGGCCGACGTAGCGGGCGGAATATCCCATCTCCGCGAGGCGGGGAGCCATGAAGCTCCACGCACCCTGATTGCGCGGTTCCTCTTGCACCCACGTCAGCGACGTCTTGGCCGCGGAATATCGCGCGAGGATGGAGCCGAGGCGCGCCTTCGGGAAGGGGTAGAGCTGTTCCAGGCGGACTACTGCAGTGTCGGCGAGTCGGTGTTCCGCGCGATGATCGTCGAGGTCGTAGTAGACCTTGCCCGAGCACAAAAGAACCGCGCGGGCTGCGGCCGGATTTTGCACGCGGGGATCGTCGAGCACGGACTCGAATCGTCCGTCCACGAAGGCACTGACCTTGGAGCCGGCCTCTTTGCGTTTGAGGAGGCTCTTCGGCGTCATCACCACGAGCGGCCGCTTTTCCGCCGCCATGCCCTGCCGACGCAGAAGGTGGAAGAACTGGACCGCACTCGAACAGTTGGCGACGGTGATATTGCCCTCGGCGCAGAGCTGGAGGAATCGTTCGAGGCGAGCGCTCGAGTGTTCCGGTCCCTGTCCGTCGTAGCCGTGGGGGAGGAGGAGGACGACCCCCGACCGCAGGTTCCACTTCACTTCGGACGCGGCGAGGAATTGATCGATCGCGATCTGGGCTCCGTTCACGAAGTCGCCGAATTGTGCCTCCCACAGGACGAGCGCGTTTTGTGCGGTCGTGGCGTAGCCGTACTCGAAGGCCAGCGCCGCTTCTTCGGAGAGGAGGCTGTCGTACACCTCGAATTTGGCTTGACCGGCGCCCAGGTGGTTGAGTGGGAGGAAGTCCTTGCCGTCGCGCTGGTCGCGGAGGACCGAGTGGCGATGACTGAAGGTCCCGCGTCCGCAGTCCTGGCCCGACAAACGAACCGGGATTCCCTGCAGGAGCAGCGAGCCGAAGGCCATGGCCTCCGCAGCGCCGAAGTCGACGGGAGCGGCGCCATCGGCCATCTCGACGCGGCGTAGGAGCTGTCGCGCGAGATTTGGATGCACGGTGTGCCCAGGCGGTGGCGTGGTGGCCACGGACACGATATGGCGCAACGTGGCGGCGGGAACTCCGGTTTCGGGGCCCGACGTGCGATCCAGATCGCGAGGATCCTCGGCATCGAGAGGTGGGATTCCCCGGGGTGGCGGCGCCGGCACGCTGCGCACGATGTCGAGCGCGTTCTTCAGGTGGGCTTCGAAAGCGGCCACCGCGGCGGCGCGGGCCTCCTCCGTCATGTGTTGCCGCTGCACCAAGAGTCGTCCGTAGCGTTCCCGCACCGGGACTTGGCGGGCGATTTTCTGGTAGAGGAGCGGCTGGGTGTACGCCGGCTCGTCCGTCTCGTTGTGACCCCACCGCCGATAGCAGACGATGTCGACGACGACGTCGTGGTGAAACTTCTGCCGGTAGTCGAAGGCCACGCGGATCGCCCGCAACACCGACTCCGGATAGTCGCCGTTGACGTGGAGAATGGGCGCTTCGACGCTCTTCGCCATGTCGGTGCAGAAATAGGTGGAGCGAGTTTCTTTGGGGCCGGCGGTGTAGCCGATCTGATTGTTCACGATGATGTGCACGGTCCCCCCGGTGGAATATCCGGGAAGCTGGCACATGTTGAGAGTCTCGGCCACCACGCCCTGGCCGGCGAAGGCGGCGTCACCGTGGATGAGCACGGGAAGGACACGATCGTGCCCTCCACCCTCGATCGTGACCTGCATGGCGCGGGTGATGCCCTCGACCACCGGATTGACGGCCTCCAAGTGACTCGGGTTGCTCGCGAGGGTCATCGTGAGCTTGCGGCCCTGCGGATCTTGGTGCTCGCCCTTCGAGCCGAGGTGGTACTTGACGTCACCCGAGCCTTGGACCGAGTTCGGGTCGACCAGACCCTCGAACTCCGTGAAGACCTTCTCGTAGGGCTTGTTCAACGTGTTCACGAGGACGTTGAGTCGACCGCGGTGGGCCATTCCGATCACGACGTGGCCGATCTGCGCCGCCGCCGCCCGATTGAGCAGTTCATCGAGCGCGGGAATCAGACTTTCGGCTCCCTCGAGGGAGAATCGTTTGTGTCCGAGGTAGCGGGTGTGCAGGAATCGCTCGAAGGCCTCGGCGGCGTTGAGCTTGTTCAGGATCTGCTGCTGCTCGCCGGGGCTGAAGCTCTCGAGGTTGCGTTGTCCCTCCATGCGGTCCTGCAACCACCGCTTCTCCTCCGGCTCGGAGAGGTGCATGTACTCGGCGCCGATTTTCCGGCAGTAAGTCTCCTGCAGGGTGTCCAAGATCTCGCGCAGGCTCGCTTGGTTTTTTCCGCCGAGCCCGCCGGTGATGAATTGGCGATCGAGATCCCAGATCGACAGCCCGTAGTGCTCGAGCGAGAGCTCCGCGGGGCGCTTCGGAACAAACTCCAACGGGTCCAAGTCGGCCACCCGCGAGCCGCTGGCGCGGTAGGCGTTGATGAGTTCGAGAACCCGCGCCTGCTTTTCGATGGCCTGGAACGCCCCGTTTGCGAGCACCGCCGGATTGGCGTCGCGCGCCGGGTGGTAGGGCAGATAGGGGCACTGCGTGCTCGCGAAGAGTTCGTCGTAGAAGCCCTGGTCTGCTTGGAGCAACCCGTCGAGATCGGCGAGCAGTTGTCCGGACTCCGCACCTTGAATGACGCGGTGGTCGTAGGTGCTCGTCATCGTCATGACCTTGGAGATGCCGAGTTCGGTCATCACCTCGGGCGCGGCGAAGGCGTATCCGGTGGGCCATCCGATGGCGCCGGTGGCGAGGATCAGACCCTGACCCGGCATGAGCCGCGGCACCGACGCAAACGTCCCGATCGTGCCGGGATTGGTGAGGGTGACGGTGGTGTCGGCGAAGTCCTTCGGCTCGAGCTTGCCCTTCCGAGCGCGATCGATCAGCGCGGAGTAGGCCTTGAGGAAGGCGGCAAAGTCGAGGGCCCCGGCATTCTTGAGATTGGGGACGACGAGCGAGCGCGTGCCGTTCTTGCCTTCGAGATCGATCGCCACCCCGAGGTTGATCTCGTCTTTGTGGATGCGACAGGGCGCGCCGCCGCGCAGCTCGAAGCTGGCGTTGAGGCCGGGCATCCGCTTCAGCACCTTCACCAGGGCGAAGGCGATGATATGCGTGAAGGAGGCCTTCGGCATGCCCATCACGACGAGGTGCCGATTCAAGAGGGCCCGATTTTCCTCCAGCAGTTTCACCGGGAGGGTGCGCACGGAGGTGGCGGTCGGGATCTCGAGACTCGCCTCCATGTTCTGGACGATCTTGCCGGCGACTCCGCGAAGGGCCTCAGCCCGCCCGGTCGTCGATTCCGAGGTCGCGCTCGGGGTCACGGAGGGGGCGGCATCCGCCGCCGCTTCGGTCGGCGGGGTGGGTCTGCCCCGAGGGGCCAGCGCCAACCGTCCGGCGGCCGTGCCGGGACCAGGCAATTCGACGAAAAACGAAGCCCAGTCCTCGCTCACCGCGCGGGGGTCGCTCGTCCAAAGCAGGAACAGATCTTCGACGAAAGGGGCGTTCGCCCCGAAATCACGAGTGAAGTCCGGCATGCCGACAGGTCCTTGAGTCCAGTCGGCCCCTCTTAGCACCGGGAGGATGCCTTCGGACGGGCGGTTCGACCGAGCTTTGGGTGCTACTCCTTGGAGGCGAAGAATCCGAGGAGGAGCGCCTGGGAAGTGGATTGCAGGATGCTCTCGGGGTGGGCTGCCCTCAGGTCGTCCCGCGGCACGTAAATCACGTCGCCGGCCGCGAGCTCGAAGTCGGGTTCTTGCCCAGACAGGAGCGTCTCCGCATTCACGATGCGCAGCCGGGGGCGCTTTGAGATATCGCGCACCACCGCGATGTTGTCGATGCGAGCGAGGTCGGCCGGGCCGCCAGCATGGGCGATCGCGCCCAACACCGAAAGCGGCGTCCCGAGGAGGGGGACCGCAGTCGGCTTGTTCACGTAGCCGATTACGTAGACCTCCCGGTTGGCGATATCGGGGACGTAGATGAAGTCACCCGGATGGACCGACACGTTGTGGCGGAGATCCCCCCGCTCGAACAGGGCGACAAAGTCGACCGGCACCATGCGCTCTTCCCTCGACACGAAGGCGCGCGACAGGTCGGCGCCACCGAGGCCGTCACGACGCTCGAGGTGCCGAAAGCCCCCGGCGGAGGCGACGATTTCGACGAGCTTCCTCGAACCTTCGACGGGATAGGCTCCGGGCTCTCTCACTTGGCCGAGGACGGTGGCGGTGGCCGGACGGTATTTTTTCAGGAGCACCGCCACGTGCGAGCCCATCAGGAGTTCGCCCAATCGACTCTGGAGATCCGCGCCGAACTCCGCGACCGTTTTTCCTTCGGCTTTGACCAAGCCGAGCAGCGGCAAGCCGACCTCGCCATCCGGACCTACGATCAGGTCGCTTTCCCGAAACCCGGTTCCGTGTTGGACATGCACGTCGATCGTGTCGCCGATCTGCAGCCGATAGGGCGGCCTCGGAGCGGGAGCAACGTCGACGGGCGTGGGAATGGGCGTCATCGCCATTTCGTCCGCCGGCACGGGCGAGCCGGTGCCGTCGAGCCAAGCCCCGGTGGGGCCGGGGGCGGGTTGGTAAGTCGAACAGGACTGGAGGAGGAGCATGAGGCCGAGAAGCGGCCACTTGCGGCGGGTGCGCGGACGCGCCAGCGCCGCCGCGGCGCGCCGCGGAGAGGCCCGTTTCAGTTTGCTCCCCCGATGTGCAAAATCGGTGTCGCGTTGGTTCCTCAGTGGCCTGGACATGCGATCCTCCCTCTCTCTTCCTGTTCACGCGTTGGCGCTTCGTTGGTATCGGCACTTCCCATCCACTGCCAACGTCGGCCCCGCACCGCTTTTTCCACGCGCTCCCCTGGGCGGAGGCGCATTCCGTCCAGAAGAACGGCATTGCGGACTCGGGCTCCCTCGCCCACGAAACAACCCGCGCCAATGACCGCGCCCGGGCCAATGACGGCCTTGGGACCTACGGAACTCCCGGCGCCAATGGCGACCGGGGGTTTGATAATGGCCTGGCGATGCACCACCGATCGGGGCCCGAACAGGACTCCGCCGATGTTGACGCCTTGGGGATCAGCCGACCACGCGGGGTCGGTCAGAGTCTTGCGTGAGAGTGCGAGCCACTCCGTAGCGCCCCCGAGGGCGACCGACGGAAACGGCGGAGCGATCGGGGCACCGGAAGTTCTCGCCGCGATTTCGTCCACGCTGCACGGCTCCGAGGAGTACACGATGCGGCCTCCCGCGGAACCGGCGGAAACCGCGATCGAACGACCGTCGGTCTCCACACTGCGCTCGAGGCGAACGAGATTGGCCTCGAGGTAGGCGTCGGCGGTGACGAGCCAAGTGGCGCCGCGATGCGGCTCGAAAGCTGCCGCGCTTCGGATCTGGACCGAGAGGTCGTAGCTCGGGCGGGCCGCCGCCAACCCCACCAGGGTTCGGCCGGCCGGGGTGTCGTCGACCAAGACTTCCGTCACCGTGGTACCGACGAACAACGCGAGCAGACGCCGCCACATCGCGTCGCCGGCGAGCGGGAAGGCCAACCACGGGCCCAACTCCGACTCGCTGACTTCCCGCGGGAAGAGCTGATCCAAGCCCTGCAGATAGGCGCGACCGGCCAACGGTGCCTCTTCGGCCTTCAGTCCGTGGTAAATGCTCTTTGGGAGGGCCGGTCTCATCACCACGCTCCTCGCCCGGAGATCACCGCGGGGATCGTCTTGGCAATCAGCTTCAAATCGAGCCCCACGGACTCGTGTTGGATGTAGGCGAGGTCCATCTCCACCTGTTGGCGGAAGGGGATGCAGGAGCGCCCCGACACTTGCCAGATGCAGGTGAGTCCGGCATCGACGTCGAGCCGCCGCCACTCGCGAGCCCGGTAATTCGCGACTTCGGGCGGGATCGGTGGTCTCGGGCCGACCAGGGACATCTCACCTCGCAACACATTCCAGAGTTGGGGGAATTCGTCCAGGCTCGTGCGTCGGAGGAGTCGGCCTACCCGCGTGATGCGAGGGTCGTGGCGGGACTTGAAGCGCACTCCGCCCGAGGCGCCCTGCGCTTGGACGAGCGCGTCCCGAAGACGATCGGCGTCCACCCGCATCGAGCGAAATTTGAGGCAGAGGAAAAGTCGGCCGCTCCGCGCGACCCGCACTTGGCGGTAGAGGATCGGCCCGCCATCGTCGAGTTTGATCGCGAGCGCGATCGCGGCGACGATCGGGCTGCCGAGCAAGAGTCCGAAACTCGCAAGCCCGATGTCGAGCAGGCGCTTGACCGGGCGCCGCATCCGCTCGTGGGCACGCCAGCGCCAGTATCGGAACTGGTCTAAGAGTCGGATCCACCGCGTCGGTTCCTCTTCATGCAGGAGGCGTGAGATCGTTGAGAGCGAGCTCCCCGGAACGGGAGGAGACTCGAGACGCGGGCTGGCTGGCATGGTGGGCAGAGGTGCATTCATGAACGGGCTACTTCCCGGGGAATGCGGGGAAGTCTCTCCGCGAACCCGGCGGCTAATCCCGAGAGCAGGACCATGATCTGGGCTGATTGTGGTCCCGAAAAAACGGTGGTTTGGGTGGTCAGGGCGCCGAGCAGCGTGGCCACGAGGGCCCACCCGAGGCGTCCCCAAATGTCCAATGCGGGGCGCTGACCGAGCGGCCGCAAGAGGAGGATCACCGGGAGTACGAGCATCAGGGTGAACAGCACTGTGGCGGGGGTGCCGTGCTCCAGGGCGAGGAGCAAGAACTGGTTATCGATCGAAGTCTGGCCCTCGACGATCGGAAAGCCCTGCTTGCCGTGACCGATCCACGGAGACTCTTCGACCACCGGTAGGTAGTTGTCGATCATCTCCTTGCGATAGGCCGCCGTCTCCTGGGTGGCGGAACCGGCCTGGCTTCGCCCCACGCTCACGTAGTTGAGAAAACTCGGAGCCATGACGAGCAGGATCGGGACGAGCACGAGCAAGGAGCCGCCGACGAGGGAGCGACGAGCTTCGGTCCACAGCACGAGCATGAAACCGATTCCGAGCACCGCACTGGCGATCGGCCCGCGGGAGAGGGTCAGGATGAGGCCCAACGCCGATCCCCCGAACATGAAGCAAAAAGTCGCGGTGGACACCAAGCGAGCGCGGCCCAGCCACACGATCAGTGGGAGAATCATCGTGTAGAAAAAGCCGAGGCAAATCGGGTGCGCAAACGGGCCGGCGACGCGGCGCAGGCCCCCACGGTAGAGCGCTCCGTCCCAGGGCACCCAGTGCGGCCAGATCCCCCGCAAGAGGTCGAAGGGATTGCGTCCGAGTCGGGCTTCGTAGGGCGAAAGGAGGCCGATGAAACCTCCGAGCAGGCCGAGCATGACCAGACTCGCAATGAGCAAGCCCTCGCTCTTGGCGAGCACCCGGCCGAGCATCCACGGCACCACCACCAACATCGCCTGGAGGGCAAACAGGTTTCTCGCCTCTTGGAGGCCGTGCGTCGCCGCCTCGCTCACCCCGAGCCAAAGCGTGAACGCGGCGGGGATGAGGTCGATGCGCTGGAATCGGTAGAGGCCCTGATCGCGGCCGAAGACGAGCGCGGCCCCTACGACCACCAAGAGGTAGTTGTGGAAGGTGGCCTCCGGCAGCCCTCGCAGGTCGAAGACGTAGTAGTTCGGAAGGAGAACCAGCGCCGGGAGGGCCACGAAGACCCAGGCACGGCGAAATCCTCGTGCCTGCGCGACCGCGGCCGCCGCGAGCGCCGGAATCAAAGTGATGGCGCCCATCACCCTCTCCGTGCGGCGCGTTGTTCGACGACGACCACGCCTCCGAAGCGCCCCTTGGCCTCCCGGATGAGTTGGAGGGACGCCTCGATCGTGTGCAGGTCGGCGTGTTTGGTTTGGGCGACGATGAGTGCGACGTACTGGCGGGAGAGCAGCGGCATGGCCGCCGGCGAATCCGCCAGCGAATTGGCGTGCACGATGCGGACGCCCACACCCTGTTCGAGCACGGCCAGCGTGGATTGGAATTGTTGGTCGGTGAGCAGGTCCAAGACCCGGTCGCTCGGCACCTTGGGTTTCCAGGTGAGGATCGGTCCGCCGAGCCCTCGGCTACGCTCAACTTCCGGACTTTGATCGAGCTCGGGTCCGGGTTGCACGGAGACGAGCAAGGTCGACGTGCGCTGGCCAGCCGCAACCGCGAGGGTCTCCGCGAATTGGGCGGCCGCCCGCAGGCTCGGCCGGTCCGGAGTTCCGGCGACGAGCAGGTTGAGTGGTTCTTGGTTCGAACCCAGCCCGAGCCGCATCAGCGCGTCTTTGGCGCTCACCAGGGCATCCGCGCGATCCGTCGAGACGAGCCTCGTGGTCGGAATGCGAGCGAGGTCGGCCGGGCCGTAGAGGAGCGGGCGCTGTTTTTCGCGCACGCCTCCGAAGGCGAGACCGAGGAGTGCGCCGAGTCCGAGCCCGCAGGCGGTGATGGGAAGTCGCAGATCACGCACCGGCGAGGTGGGATCCGCGGCCTCCATCTTGACTGCGACGCGGGACGGGGCGCGGGATTCCACGACGAGTTCTTCGAGGCGTTGGTCGATCCGAGTGAGCCGACTCTTGAGCTCGGCCTCCCGATCGGCGAGGCGGCGAGCCTCCATCTGGATTCGCGAGCCCTCTTCCAACTCGGCCCTCGCCTTCAGCAGTTCGGCCTGCGCATGTTCGTCGGCGGAGCGAGCGGATTGGAAGCGAGCATTGGCGAGTTCGACGAGTCGTGATCCCTCTTCCCGCCTCCGTGCCTCCTCGTGGCGCTTGGTCTCGTCTCGCGCGGCCAGGAGGGTGGAGGCGAGCTCGCCACGCACCGCGGCGATGCGCAGCTCGCCGTCGATCCGATTGGGATGACGAGGGCCAAAGCCGGCCAGGCTCTCGACCTGATCGCGGATCTTGCGCTCGTACTGCACCTGCGTCTCGCGGACGCGTGGGTCGTCGTCCAAGAGGGCTTCGACCAGCGCCGGATCCAAGGCCTTGGCGAGTTCGACGGCACGCTCTTTCGCAGCGGCGAGCCCGGCCTCCGCCTCGGCCCGAACGAGGCCGGTCCGCGCGGATTCCTCGGCGAGCGTAGCGACGCG
Organism: uncultured bacterium; assembly: GCA_902826835.1. Taxonomy (GTDB): domain Bacteria; phylum Planctomycetota; genus RBC034. The sequence continues at coordinate 15,356 of CADEGH010000005.1, forward strand.
GTTGTCCGGGGAGGTGGTGAGCCCTTCGGTGAGTCTCGCCAAGAATCGCTTGGGGAGGGCGTCGAGCTGATTGCGCACGCCTTGGAACTCGAGCGCGACCACGCCGCGGTCCTCCTCGAGAGGGGTCTTCACGGCGCTCAAGTTCTTGCCGCGCTCGTCCTGCATGCTCTTGGCGAGGCTGACTCCGATAGCGTTCACGGCCGGAGCGACATGGTGCTTCCGCCCGTCGCGAACCGTGAGTCGAATGAGCTGCGTGTCCTTGATGGCTTCGACGCGGACCGCTCCACGGAGGCTGGCGATCTGTTCGGCCCGGGTCGCCCCGAGGCTCCACGGTCGACCGGCGGCGACGAGGCTGTCGATGGCGTCGCCGATGACGGCATCACTCGAGGCGAGTTCAACGAGAGTGCGGAGGTAGGCCATGTAGGTCGGCGGCTGGGCCGAGCGCTGCCATTCGTCGTCGCGGTAGAGCAGGCGAGGCGGCAAGGGGTCCACGTGGACAGTGCTGGTGGCTTGGAAGCTCGGGGCGAGCCGCTTCTCGGCGACGAAGCCGGCGCTGGCGAGTCCGAGGAGGCCACCGAGGAGGATCCAGCCCCAGTGCCTCCGACCGGTGGCCAGGATTCCGAGCTTGGTGCGCGAGGCGATGGGAGCCTCTGCCGTCGTGTTCGGGGTGGTGGCTTCGCGATCGACGTCGAGCGCTTGGCGCAACGTCGTGCGTGCTCCCGCCACCCCCGGTGGGGCGGCTCCCGCGAGGCGTCCCGCCCCGTCATTCCCTCTTCCCTCGAAGGTCATTGGACCCCTCTTCTTCCCTCTCGAACCGCTTCGCTGGGCGCCGCCTGCACCCGAAACCGGGCCGGTGGACAAACCCTGCGCATCCCCCCTCTCGGAGAAGTCACGGGCCAAACCTGAGCCGGATCTTTGGTTTTCGCGCGGCAGGGTTCAGGCCCGCCCATCCCGGTGACCGAAGAGAGAGGACCCGATCAGCGGGTGAGGATGACCATGAGGGACCGCAGAGGGAGCACCAGTCTGCTCTCGAGCTCGTGTTTCGGGATGGCTGCGCAGGCGGCCCATCTCGCGGTCCGATTCGTGGTCACCCCCGTGCTCATCGCGGATCTCGGGTACGAGGCCTTCGGCTTTTGGGGAGTGCTGTTCGCCCTCCTCGGCCTTTCCGGGGTCCATCGCATGGGCTTCGCCGGACCGGCGGTCGCCCGCGTCGCATCGGCGGCGGCCCAGGGCGATGACGCTTCGGTCCGCGCTGCCCTCCACACCTCGGGCTCGCTCGCACTCGGATTTGCTCTCTTGGTCGGCCCGCTCCTTTGGTGGGGAAGCCCTGGTCTCGTGGATCTTCTTCGGGTCTCCGATGAACTTCGGGGGGTGGCGATCCTGACCTTGCGGATGACCTCCGTAACGACGCTCATCGCACTGGTGTTTGGAGGGTTCCAAAACGCCCTCGAGGCGCGCCAGCGCTACGGCCGGATTCGCGCCGTCGAAGTCGGCGCGGCGGTCTGCGAAGCGCTCGTCGCGATCGGACTCGTGCGCCTCGGTGTGGGCCCGCTCTCACTTCCGATCGCGTATGCGTTCCGATTGATCGGCCCGCTTCCGGTCCTGGCGTGGATGGCCCGGCGTGAGTTCCCGACGGTATGGGCGGTCCCCGGGCCTCTGCATCGGGCTTCCGTGGTGCCCTTGCTGCGCTTCGGCGGAGCTCTCCAAATTCTCGGCATGGTGCACATCGGAGCCAGCAGTTTCGATCGATTTGCGATCAGCCAAGTCCTGTCGATGGTGGCAGTGGGTCAATTGGAAGTGGCGAGGAGGCTCCTGCAAATGGCGATTCAGTTCCCCATGCAGGCGTTGGCGCCGCTCGCTCCCGCCGCCGCCGCCTTGGCGGTGCAAGACGACGGCCCGGTCAGGACGACCAAGCTCCTTCGTCGCGGAACCCGCGCGATCGGATTGCTCTCGGCCTTCCCCCTCGCATTCATGATCGTCGCGGGGGAGCCCCTTTTACACGCGTGGCTCGGGAGACCCGATCCACGGGCGGCCGCGGCCTTGCAGTGGCTCTGCGTCGGGTCGTTCTTCCACCTGGCAACGGGGCCGACCACCTCGATTCTGCGCGGGCTGTCGCGGTCGCGGCGCGAGATGGAATTTGCGCTCAGTTGGTTGGCTTTGGGGCTGGTGCTGGTGCCGTTCCTGAGTCTGCGCGACGGCATCCGCGGCGCCGCCCTTGGATACGCACTCGCGCAGGCGATCACCGCCCTCGTTTTCCTGGTGCGAGTGTGGCCAAGCCTCGGAGGGTCCGCGCGACAACTGGGAGGCGATCTGCTGCGGCCGCTCTGTGCGGTGGCGCTACCGGCGCTCTTGGTCCAGGTCTCCCGATGGGCACTTCCTGATTCCGCCACCCGGGTTTCCACCTTCGCGTTTGTGGCGTTCGCGGGAATCTCCGCGGGCGCCTTCAGCCTGGTGCTCGGCTGGCGCTGGGTGTTCGAAGAAGAGGATCGGCGCCGCGTTCGCCAGTGGATCCGCCGACTTCGTCCGGTTCCGCTGCCGAGACTCGAGGCGACGACATGAGCCGCCCGGCCGTCAGCGTGATCAGCGTCACCTACCGCTCGGCCGAACCGGCCACGGAGATGCTGCGTTCAGTGGCCGCGGACGGCTGGATCAACGCGGATGGGAGCCCAACCTCCCGCGGGGAGATCATCGTCGTCGATTCGGGAAGTGGCGACGACACCGTATCGATCCTGCGGAGCCGCTTTGCCGCGCTGAACGTGCAGGCAAGCGAGCAAAACGTGGGATTTGGAAGAGGATCGAATCTGGGAGCGGCTGCCGCCTCGGGGGACTATCTCGCCTTCGTCAATCCGGACGTGCTGCTCCCACCAGGCGTGCTGGCCTCCCTCCAGCAATACCTGGAAGAGCGCCCGCGGGTTGCGATTGCCGGTCCGGCCATCGTGGATGGTGCGGGTCGCCCGAGTATTGCGACGCAGCGCTTCCCGTCGCTGCCCCTCGAATTGAAGCGGCAGTGGGCCGGCCTTCTTGCTCCTCTCGGATGGTCCGACCGGGGCGATCGCGCCCCGTCCGCGCGCGGCCAGGTCGACTGGGTGAGTGGCGCCTGTCTCGTGATCCGACGGGAGGTCTTCGAGCAACTCGGGGGCTTTGATCCGACCTTTTTCCTCTACTACGAAGAGACTGACCTCTGCCGACGCGTCATCGCAGCGGGGCACGAAGTCCACCATCTGCCCGATCTTTCGGTGGTGCATGATCAGGGTGCGTGCGCAAAAGCGGCGGATGGCCAACGCCATCATGGGCGGCTCGAAGGGCCGTTCCGCGCCAGTCGGCGTCACTACTTTCGCAAACATCACGGGCCCGTAGTCGCTACCGCGGTCGAGTGGGTGCACGGGGTGCGCTCGTTTTGCCAGGGGCTGCGCCCAAGGTCTTCCCGGTGAGCCGCCCGACCGGAATTCCCTTGGTCTCGATCGTGGTGATCGGCAAGAACGAGGCTGCCCATCTGGATCGAGCCCTCGCCTCGGCCATCGTGGCCCTGCACAGCTTCGGGAAGGAAGGTGAGATCCTCTACGTCGACAGCGCCTCCACCGACGAGAGCCTGTCGATCGCCAAGGCCTTTCCGCAGGTGCGGGTCATCGAGTGGCCGAGTGGTCGGCCGAGTGCCGCGCGAGCCCGGAATCTCGGATGGCGTGAGGCTCGTGCGGAGTTCGTGCAGTTTTTGGACGGCGACATGGAACTCGATCGCCACTGGATCGCCCAGGCGATGAGTGAGATCCAGTCGAAACAAGCGGCCGGGGTGGGCGGAATGCTGCGCGAGCGCCACCTCGAGGGTTCGTTTGGAAACACGGGATTCGGGCTCGATTGGAACGGGCCGAGCGGGCTCGTGGAGCGGCTCGGCGGGGGAGCCCTCTGGAGGCGCGATGTCCTCGTGGAACTGGACGGATTCCGAGAGACGCTCCCGGTGGGGGAGGACCCGGATCTCTCGCTCCGCGCGCGGGCCCAGGGACATGTCCTGTGGCGCCTACGAGCGCCGATGGCGACTCATGACCTCGGTATCCGGAGCTTCCGTGAGTATTTCCGGCGGGGGCTTTCGGTCGGACGGTCCTACGCACTCGTGCTGGCGCAGCATCCGACCGATGCGAAGAGCCGAGGCGCTCGTCGACGAGCAATCCTGACGGTGACCATGCTGGGCCTCGCCCTCCTCGGCCTCGTTGGGCGTCCCGAGGTCTCGCTCGCCATCCTTGGCTGGTTCGTGATCGGATTCGCACGGCAGTTCGTGCGCAACCGGCGGGCGGAACATTCGGTGCGACTCTCGGCGCGGCACGCTGCGCACAGCCTGTTCGTGCGGCTGCCCATCGCCATCGGGTATTGGCGCGCTCGTTCCGAGGCGCGCCAATCGGCAGCGGGGGCGGACAAGATCGGCATTCTCGCCGCAGAATTGCCCGCGGTGAGCGAGACCTTCGTTTACCGCGAAGCGAGCGCGCTCGAGTCCATGGGCGTCGGGGTGCAGCGATTCAGTCTCCGTCCTCCGCGAATTGGTGAGGCGGCGACTCACAGCCACGACTTGTCGCTCGCTAAGGCCCTGCGGGGGCTTCAAGTCGTCTACACGAAATCGCTGCTGCTCGACTTCGCGAAGTCGCTGGTCTCGCGCCCGGGGCCGGCCCTCGGGGCCTTGAAGTGGGGAGTGCGAGATCTGTTCCGAGGGCAGTTCTCCCGCTCGGGTCAAAGGTGGCGGCTGATTCCGCAGGTGATTGCCGGCCTGAGCCTCGCGGAGAAGCTCCATCGTCACCGCATTCGGCACTTGCACGTCCACTTTGCCCACGCGCCGGCGACCGTCGGCATGTACGCCGCCAAAGCCGCCGGAATCCAGTTTTCCGTGACCGGCCACGCCAACGACCTGTTCGTGCACGGGGCGCTGCTGCGCGAAAAGGTGCAGCGAGCGGCACCGTTTTTCACCATTTCTGAAGCCAACCGGGCCTGGATTGCGGAAAAGACCGGGATCAGTCCGGACCTTATTCTGGTACAGCGCTGTGGCGCCGACCTGCGCGCTTTCCACGGGTTGGTCCCGATGGTGGGCGGTCCCAAGACGCTTCTGAGCGTGGCGCGGCTCGTCCCGAAAAAGGGACTGGATCTTCTGCTGAGGGCGGCCGCCACTTTGGTCAGCGAGGTGCCGGATCTGCGGGTGCATCTCGTCGGCGAAGGGCCGGAACAGGCGGCGCTCGAAGCGTTGACCCGCGAATTGGGCCTGCGAGACCGGGTGCGATTCGAGGGTGCAGGCAGCCGCGCGACCGTGATCAGACGGCTTCGCGAAGCCAGCGGTTTTGTGCTGCCGTGCCGGCGTGATGCCGCAGGGGATATGGACGGGATCCCAGTCGCGTTGATGGAGGCGATGGCTGCCGGAGTGCCGGTGGTGACCACCGCGATCTCCGGAATCCCCGAATTGGTTCACCACGGAGTCTCGGGCTGGGTGGTGCCACCGGACGATGTCCCGGGGCTGGCCAAGGCGATCCTCGAGTGCCTGCGGGATTCGAGTCGCAGTGCGGAATTGGCCGAAGCGGGAAGGCGATTTGTTCTCGAACACTACGACTTGGATCGACAGGCGCAGCGCCTCGCGGAGCGATTGGGGTTGACGCAGAAGGAGAGGGAGAGGGAGAGCGTGGAGATGAAGCCATGAAGGTCGTGGAGAAACCCGAGGTCGTACGCCACGTCCTGGCGGCGGCTCCCCGAGTCGTGCTGATTTCGCCGGTCCGGAACGAAGAACGCCTGTTGCCGGGGCTCATTCGATCCCTCAGCGCCCAGACCGTCCCTCCCGCGCAGTGGATCATCGTGGACGACGGATCGACCGATGGCACGCTGGAACTGGCCCGCGCGGCGGCCCACGAGCACGCCTGGATTCGGGTGGTTGTCCGCAAGGACCGCGGAGCTCGCAAACTCGGGGGAGGGGTGGTGGAGGCGTTCAACGAGGGCCTCGCCACGGTGGAGCTCGCCTACGACTTCGTCGGCAAGTTGGATGCCGACTTGACCTTCGGTCCGAGATACTTGGAAACGCTGCTCGCGCAGTTTTCGGCCGACCCGAAACTCGGGGCGGCGAGTGGCAAAGTGTTCCGTCCGGAGGGAGACACACTCGTCGAGGAGTTCATGATCGACGAGATGGTGGCTGGTCAGTTCAAGGTCTGGAGGGAGTCCTGTTTTCGGGCGATCGGCGGACTCGTGCCGGAAGTCATGTGGGACGGCATCGACTTCCACATGTCGCGGCAGGCGGGTTTCAGAACGCGCAGTCTCCCGGACGAGGCTTTGCGGATCCTGCACCATCGTCTCATGGGTTCTTCCGATCGCAGCATTTGGCGCGGCCGCATTCGTTGGGGCAAGGGGCAGTGGTTCATGGGGTCGCACCCGCTCTACATCCTGGCGAGCGCGGTCTTCCGCATGTCCGAGAAGCCGTACCTGATCGGGGGCGCCCTCATCTTCGTGGGGTATGTGCAGGCATGGTGGAAGGGGGAGCGGCGTCTGGACAAGCCGGAGTTTCGGCGTGAACTGCGGGCTTGGCAGATGGCGCGGCTCCGACAACTTCTCTTTCGGGGGAAAGTGCGATGACGAAGCTCAGGGTCGCCCTCGTCGCACATCACGCCAATCCCGAGTGGGGCAGCGAGCCATTGATCGGGTGGCAGTGGGCGCAATTCCTGGATCCGCTCGTGGACCTCATTTTGGTCACCCACGTCCGCAACCGCCCCGCGATCGGGCGCGCTCGTCCGCTCGAGGGCGCACTCCACACGATTGACACCGAGCAACTCGCCGCCCGCGTCAATCGCATCAACGACCGCTTCTTGCCCAAGAGCGCGGTGCTCAATCGGAGCTTTCTCGAAGCGCTCTCGCTCCGCGCGTTCGACCGCGAGGCCACCCGCATCATCGCTGCGCTCCACGCAACGAAGGCGATCGACATCATCCACCGCGTGTCCCCGATTTCGGTGCGGGCGACGACGCGACTCGGGTCCCTCGGGATTCCGCTGGTTCTCGGTCCCCTGAACGGTGGGCTCACGACCGCTCCGGGTTTTCCGGCGATCGCTGCGACCGAACGGGCGTGGCTGCAGCGACTGCGGGGCCTCTCCGGCCTCACGGACTGGCGGCATGAGACCTTCCGCGGGGCTCGCAGCCTGTTCGTGGCGACTCGAGCCGCTCGCGCGGCCCTGCCTTCATCTGAGCGAGCGCGCGCCATTCTCCAGAGTGAAAATGGCGTGGACCTCGCACGATTTCCGGCAGTGCCTCCGCGGAGTGGGCCCGGGCTGCGGGTGCTCTATCTCGGCCGCCTCCTGCCCTGCAAGGGAGTGCGCTTCGTGCTGGAAGCTGTCGCGAGGATTCCCGAGTGTCACGGAGTCACCCTCGACATCGTGGGGGATGGACCCGACCGGGAACTCGTCGAAATGTACCTGCGGGATCCGAGGCTCCGCGGGCGCGTTCACTACCACGGAGCCGTTCCGGTTTTGGCCGTGCCCAGCCACATGGCGGCGTGTGATGTCCTGTGTTTGCCGTCGGTGCGGGAGTCGGGGGGAGGCGTGGTGCTCGAGGCGCTGGCCACGGCACGGCCGGTGATCGTGATGAACTACGGCGGGCCGGCGGAACTCGTCAGCCGCGAGTGGGGAGTGGCCCTCGATGCGGGTTCGGACGAAGAACTTGTAAGCGGGCTGGTGAATGCCTGCCTCGACCTCGGTCGTGATCCCGAACGCCGGGTCCGATTGGGAAATGCCGGACGCGCCGAGGTGGAGCGCCAGCACAGTTGGGAACACCGCGCCACCGGCATGGTGAAACACTACGAACAGATTCTGGCCGCGAAGCAGGAGGGAAGCATGCCATGCCGACGATGACTCCAGTGGAGGCCACGGTGCCGACCGTGGCCGTACGAGGACTCTCGATTTCCAAGTTGGATTTTGCCGAGTCCAGGGCGCTGCTACGGGCATGGATGACAGGCAGCGTGCCGCGCCGAGTCGCCACCGTCAATTTGAGTTTCCTCCGCCTCGCCGACGAAGAACCGCGCGTGGCGGCGACCCTCGCGGGCTCGGACCTGTTGACCGCGGATGGAGTTCCGGTGCTCTGGCTCGCCAAGCGCAACGGCACTTCCATTCCCGGACGAACCTGTGGTTCCGATCTCGTTCCGGCCTTGGCCGAGGACGCGGCGGAAATGGGCGCTCCCGTGTTTTTTCTCGGTGGGGCACCGGGAGACGGGGAAGCCGCGGCCGCGCTCTTGAAGGCGCGTCATCCGAAATTGCAAGTCGCCGGAGTGCTCGCTCCCGAAGTGGTGCTGCGGGACGAAGAAGCGTGCCGCACGCTCGCCGCACGCATTCGGGAGTCGGGGGCGAAACTCCTGTTCGTGGGCCTCGGCTGCCCCAACCAGGAATATTTCCTGGAGCGGTACCTCGGCTCCACCGGTTGCTCTCTGGGCCTCGGGATCGGCGGGACCTTCGCATTCATCACCGGGCGAGTCCAGCGCGCTCCGGAGTTTTGGCAACGCCTCCAACTCGAATGGTTGTGGCGCATCAAAGAAGAGCCGCGCCGCTTGCTCGGTCGCTATTTGAAGGACGCGTCCTTCTTGTTCCGCGCGTGGCGGCAATCTCGCTCCCGGCGCTGATTCAGATCCCGCCGCCCAGGGCGGCTTCGAGACGGAGAATTGTCTCGGCATCGTGGCCGCTGGCATTCGATGACTGCTTGGATTGGTCGAGCCAACGCCGCGCTTCGTCCATTTGGCGCCCATCCAGAAAGTAGAGTTCAGCCAGCGCGGGCCAAGTGTATTCGTAACCGGCTTCGGCGCTCGCGCGGAGCCGCGGTTCGGCGGCTTCGAAGTGATCACGGGCGCGGCTGAGCAGTGACGGCCCGCGAGCGATTCTGAGGGCGGCTAGACGAGTCATGGGATCATCCGCGAGCCTGAGGGCCGCTTCGTAACATGAGAGCGCGGACTCTGACTCGCCGCGCGCGAGCGCAAGTTCCGCTCTGTGGACGAGTATGGCGGGGTTCTGCGGGGTTGCCGCTTGAGCCCGATCGAGCCAGGGGAGGGCCAGCTCGGCATCGCCGTGGTCGAGTCGAATGCCGGCCGCTGCCACACAGGCCCAGGCTTCGAGCTTGGGGACCCCTTGGCGTCTCGCTTCGTCTGCTGCGGCACCATAGGCCGCGACCGCCGCCTCCCAATCGAGGTCGGCGTCAGCCAGCCTCGCCAAGCAAGACTGGCGATGAAACTCCGATCGCATTTCTCCGGCGGAACTCAGGAGTGTGCGAGCCGCATCCACATCGCCCACCCCTACGAGGGATTCAATGAGAAGTGAAAGCGAGAATCCATCGGAGGGCAGGGTCTGATGCGCGTCTTGCGCGTACCGGAGAGCCTCCCGGAAGCGGTGTTGAAAATTGAGGAGGGCCGCTGAAATGCGCAACGCCTCGAAGTTGTTTTGAAGCCTCAGGGACTCGGTGAGGGCCTGCTGCGCGAGCGCGAGGTCGTCTACCATGTGGGTCAGTTTGGCTCGTTCGAGGTGGGCGGCTCCGAGTTCCGCCAAGGCCGGATAAAGCGTGGGATCTCTCCTCAACCTCTCGTGGCAAGACCCGATGGCGCGATCGATCTCCCCGGTAGGGTCCAAGGACGGGGCGTCGTGGCTCGCTTCCGAGTTTCCAGCGCAGGCAGTCACCCACGCCAGAGCGATGCTGATAGTCCACCGTGGGCCGATTGCGCGCCTCATAGGTCACTTCCTCGAATACCAGGAACTCGGGGTCGATTGTGGCCTCAGGTGGCCTCGCTCGTCCAAGTCGTGAATCAGCGGTGAGGCGTCGCGAGGTATGGGAAGGCCGTCGAGAAGGGACGGTCGTTCGTGCTCGGGAACGGGGCGTCGTTCATGAGCACGCGGGGATCGCCGACCAGGTCGACCACATCGTCGGCCAGCTCTCGACCATTCGGATAAGCCGCGGGAGCCGACAGATTGTAGATCACGACATCCGGCACGAGACCGAGTTGCGACTGATGGTGTTTGGGTTTGTCGAAATTGAGCGCGTGGTTCTCCACGAACATGGAACGCAGGGCACGGCCGGCGTGGTCCTCTTGCGCACCGTTGATCGTGGTCACGTTCGAAGTTGCCCACACCAGCAGAGTCGAAGACCCGTCGGTCACCGAGTCCAAGGGCACTTCGATGACGATGGCCGCGACATTCCGGCCCTGCCGAGGTCCTCGAATGAAGGGATCATCCCTCAGGCCAGCAAACAACTGAATCTCGCTCCGAGGTCCTCCGCTTCTTTGAACACGAGGCTCCTGACCGGCCGGGAATCTCACCCGGAAGCGAGTGTCGGCATTGATCTGGTGCGGATTGACAACTCGTCCGCCATAGATCGTGTTGGTCGCCGGGTCGCTGAAGTCCACCCCGCTCTCGTTGTCGATGTGGATTTCGATCTCCAGGTCCGAAGGGAAGGTGTAAGCCGCGAGTCCGATCGGAATGGCCACGTTGGTGCACACGATGAGGACGAGATTGGCCCCCCTTCGGAAGACGTAGAGGTCGGAGATGTTGGCGTCTTGGCGCCCGAGGGACGCGAGGAGGGGAGTGTCGCCGTGGTCGGAGAAAAACGCCACCGGCGAAGGGGGGGCGCCCACAGGACTCCCGTTGGAGGCGAGCGCGAGGGTGATCAAGAGTTCCAGCATGTTCACGACTCCGGAATGTTTGTCACCACTCGGACTCGCCGAAGGGGTGACTTCGGGCACTCTAAACGCCCGGCAGCCGACAGGGGAATCGCAAAATTCAGCGGGGTGTGTGCGCGCGGAGGCCTGGTGGCACGGTGCTGGCCCAAGACCGGTCGCTCCCTGCTCCCGAGGCAGCGGTATGAGGCAGGTTCCCATGACCCTCCGAGGGTGGGCAGACGCAGGGTGCATGGGTGGTTCGAGAGGGCCTTCGCTCAGGGGCGCCGGAACCACACTCGGAAAATCGGCCGACTGGCGCCCAGACCGGACTCGTCTTGGAATCCAGCGCGCTTGAAGATCGCCGGGACGCCCGTCCACGCGAAGGCGGCCGGGATCGGCGAGACGGTTTGGGGTACTGTCGGATAGCCTTCGAGGCAGGTAGCGCCGGAGTCCCTCGTGAAG
>CADEGH010000005.1:26544-97905 GCA_902826835.1 uncultured bacterium
CGCCACCGTGGGGGACACGCCAGTGCATGCACCAGCATCCGCCGCAGGCGCCGTTGGGTCCGAACAGGCCCTCCAGGAGGGGTCCGTCATTGCGGTCGATGGGCCGAACCTCGAGTGAGGTCGGGCTCTGGCTCGAGGGCCTATCGCCCCGCGTCTCAGGCGATGCCGAGCTTTTTTTGGAGCTTCTCCGGTTCAAAGCCAATGAACATCTCCCCATCGATCACGATGGTCGGGGTCCCCTGGGACCCCATGCCGATCAGCTCCTGCAGGGCCGCGCGGTCCTTGCGGATGTTCTTCTCGGTGTAGGTGACTTGGTGTCGCGACAGAAACTCTATCGCCCAGTCACAGGGGGGTCAGCCGGGTTGGTGGTAAAGCACGACATTCTTGGGCATGAGCGTCTCCAGTTTTTCTGGGGCGCATCCTAACCGCCGCGGCTCACCGGCGGGCGTAGGGTGCATCCGGGGAAGCGAGTGCTTGCCGGTCGGTGGCGACTCGGATGGAGGAGTCGTCATCATCCAGGAACACCTCGACGTCGTGATTGCTGGACGTCGTTCGCTGAGGATCGAGCTGGCCCGAATCGGGACATCGCCAAGGGGTGCGCCCTGGGTGGTCGCATGGCAGTCCTCGGTCCAGTGGCAAAAAGACGGGGCGTTCGAGCCGCCCTCTTCTGAAGAATCCCGTGGCCGCAGGGTGCAACGTGAAACTGGGCCGGACGCGACGGTGACTCGCGCGGATCTCGTTCCGATCCGGCTCGGTTTGGCCTCTCGCGGGATACTCAGCGTGGTCGTCATCTGAAAATCCGGGAAGGCTGGTGACTCCACGGTCCCCGTTGTGCGGAATGCGGACGTCGGAATTCGAATTCCGGCGCCGTTTCTGGAGACAGTTTCGTAGATTCAAGTAAGCCCGAGACTGGAACCCTCCGGGCGCTTGCCGGTAGCCCCGTGCCGGGGCGATGGAAAGACGGAGACACTTGCATGCTCGCTTCGACACCTTCGCGCGTTGGATTGGCTTTTGTCTTGGTCGGGGTATGGTCGGCGATCCTTGGCCAACAGGCTCCCCTGATCGATGCTCCGATTCTCTCTTTTCCAGGGGCCGTTCCGTCCTCGCTGGGGGTTCGGACGGATGGGGGATTGGGGACGCTCGCGGACCTGGATGGCGATGGAGACGACGACTTGGTCAACTGCTGGATCCAGTCCCCGCTCAGCGGGGGGGGCACGAGCTCGACCATCGCGGTGTTGCAGCTTCGGATCAATGACGGTCTCGGAAATTTCACTTCCAGCAGCTCTCTGATTATCAACCCACTCCCTCTGCCGTTGAATAGCACTGTTGGGCCTCGCTTCGTCTTGCTCCGACCGGCAAATCTCAATGGAGACAATCGCGAGGACTTCGTCGTAGCGTTCGAATCGGAGTTGAGGGGGTACGTCTCCAACGGGGTGGCGGCGCCTCCGTCGCTGCTATTCACGCTCCCGGCTTCCTCTCGTGTCAATTTTATCGAGGTTGGCGACTACGACGGCAACGGTCTTGACGATGTGGCGTCGGCCCTCATATTGCAGTCGATCGACTTACACTTCACACAGGCAAACGGCTCGGTGAACTCCGTAATCGCTGCCGCGAGCATCCCTGGTCTCAATGGAATCGCCTCGATCGACGGCAATGGCGATGGCATCACGGACCTCGCCTCCGTGGATGTTGGTGGCACTGGGCGCATCCAGGCGTGGCTCCAGAATACGCTCACGACCGTCGCTACATGGAATTACCCGAGCAGCGGTCTGCGGGGCCTTGCCATCGGCGATGTCGATAATGACGGAGATCAAGATCTCGCCGGGCTGCTCGCGAATTTCGGGGTGGGGCCGGCTTTTCGAATCGACCACTACGTGGTGCGCCAGGGGCCATCGGCCACATTCGTGGCTCAGCCCTCGGTTCCAGCGGGAGTCCAAGGATCCCTGACTGGGAGTCTAATCATCTTGGGGGATGACGACAACGACGGCGACCTCGACCTCTTCTGCACAGTCAACAATGCCCTCTTCACGACCCGCAACACTGGCGGCAGCTTCGGTGCTATGGTCGGAGGGGACCCTATTGCCGGGACTCCGTTCCCGGAGGTGCGGGATTTGAATGGGGATGGTTCGGATGATCTCCTGTTTGCCAACCGTATCTTCTACGGGCGCAACGGCCGCACTTGGCTTTCGGAGACCATTCCGCGTGGAACCGGGATGAGTGGGGCCGTGCAGGCTGGTGATTTTGACGGGGACGGCGACATCGACCTCGGCGCAGGAGTTCTCTCGTCTTCGACGGTGCCGATGCCGGTGAGGGCGCTCGTCAATGACGGCTCCGGGAATATGACGCCCGCGACGCGAGTCGTCATCGGCACGCCGCCGGGCCTGGCTTACTCGCCTGGGGGACTGCCCATTGACCTTGACGGCGATGGTGATCTCGATCAACTGGTCGATGTCGGGACTAATTCCAATTTTCCCGTCGCGACGCGTCGTTTGATCAATCAAGGGGGTGGGACTTATCTCGATCAAGGTCCGGCTTTTTCTCCGTCCCTCGCGCTCGGGGTCGCCTCTAGCCTTGGATCGGTTCGAGTGATGCCCGACCTCAACGGAGACAGTCGCCCTGACCTTGCCCTTTGGCGCAACTTGACCGTGACGACATCTCTCCTCATTACCGACCTGTGGTTCAGCGCTCCGGGCGGGGGCTTTGTGGCCGGTCCGGCCCTGCTCGGCTACTACGTGCACGAAGCTATGGACTTCACCGGTGACGGCGTTCCCGATCTTCTCGCCCATGCCGATTCCCTCGGAGGCGGAGGCCCTTATTCGGTCGTTATCGTGCCGGGACTCGGAGCGGGAGCCTTTGCTAACCCTTTCCAGAGTATCGTGCTCTCCAATAGTCAAGCCCCTTCTGCCTCCCGCCCCGATGTGGCGATGACCGGGGGAGACATGGATGGTGATGGCGATCTCGATGCCGTGGTGTCTCGAGAGGGAGAAATCCGCGTTTGCGCCAATCAGGGCAACGGGTCGTTTGTCTCGTTCAACCTGCCGTACGCGATCGGCCCAGCCGGCCCTCGCTATGCATGGATTCAGGATGTCAACGGCGACGGGTTGTTGGATGCGAGCGTAGGCGGATTCGGCTTTTGGACGGTCGCGCTGCAGACCCCGGCCATGGTCCCGGGCAACTTGGCGGCAAGCTTTGCTGCTCCCCAAAGTTATGGCATCTCGGCGGGGGCAGTGGTGGATGTCGATGCAGACGGCGACCTCGACATCATCAGCTCCGATGCGAGTGCCATCGGAGCTCCCGTCACTACGGCCGGGAGGATCGCACGCGGGCTGCGCTTCTTGCCACCCAGCGCGGGCCAGGTGCAGCAATATGGAGCACCTCTATCGGGTACTGCGGGGGCTGAACCGCTGCTCGGATTTGCTGGCGTCGCGCGCATCAACACCGTGGGGACTTTGAATCTCACCAACGGCTTGGGAGCGAGCGCCGGCATACTCGGCCTGGGGGTCGCTTCCGCCGCTACTCCCGCCCTCGGCGGGACGTTTCACATCGCGCCTTTCCTCGCGCTGCCGATCAACCTCGGTGGCCCGGCCGGTTCCGCGGGAGCCGGTGGGCTGGCAATCCCCGTGACGCTCTCGAGCGGTTCGCAGGGAATCGACGTCTTCCTCCAAGCGGGCTTGGCCGACCCGGCCGCCCCGGCGGGCATCTCCTTGACGAGCGGCCTCCGGCTCCGCCCGGGCCTCTGAGGGCGAAGTCGGACCGAGCGGGCGGCGGGTGACCCGCCCGCTATGGCCGACGCTCCTCCGATTTGAGTCGCCATGACCTTCATGGCAGTGCTGGGGTGACCACCTCGCCTGCTGCGAGGCCGGATCTTCCGGGAGGAGGATGGCGGATCCAACCTCTCGGAGCCTGTCCGCACGACTGCCAGTCGCAATGCCACCCTTCGCTCCATCGTCAGCTAGGGAAATTGCCGCACCTGCTAGAGTGGCAGCGTGGTGAGTTCTTGGATTCACGAGCACCTCCCGGGTCGCGACGAAGTCGTCGTCCTCGAGTGCGAAGTGGACCGCTGGACGTCCGTGCGCGGATTCGGGGCGGGTGGGTTAAGCCTCCGCGAACAGGAACGAGCCAAGACCTTCGAACTCCGGGCCGCGCGGACGAGTTTCATCGTCGGGCGCACTCTCCTGCGCGAGCTCTTGGGTGCGGCCGCCGGCGTCCACCCGTGCTCGTTCCGTCTGGATCCGGACGCGCATGGGAAACTCCACTTCGAGCCAGAGTCGCGATGGCAATTCTCGGTTTCTCACACTGAGCGCTGGGTGGTGATCGCCTTGGCCGAGCGCCGCGACCTCGGCGTCGATGTGGAGTGCCAAGACCTAGCGTTCATGAGCCGAGACTTCCCCACGGAGGCCCTCGCGCCGACCGAACTGGATCGGCACTGGCACCTCCCGGCTGAGCTCCGCGCCGAGCATTTCCTCGAGACCTGGGTCATGAAGGAGAGCTACGTCAAGGGCCTCGGGATCGGGATGGCGAAGGAGTTTTCGAGTTTCGATGTCCGGAAGGTCCCGGACTGGGAGTTCTTCCTGTTCCACCCGGATGCCGATCACCTCGGATGCCTAGCCAGTCGGGGAAAGCCGACGGAGATTCGGCGTTTGTCATGGTCGCCGTGATTTCGGCCAAGGGATGTCGTGACCCCGCCTCAGGAAGGACCACCGGCACTGTTAGGCTCGGGAACCGCGCGTCCTGGCGCGGGCCTCCCCTCCGAGACTGAGCCATGCCTGAAGCGTTCCTGTGTTCCGCGGTGCGGACCCCCGTCGGTAAGTTCTTGGGAAGCCTGAAGGACTTGCGGGCTACGGAGCTCGGGGCTCGGGTCGTTCGAGAAGCCGTGCGCCGCGCCCAAGTCGATCCCGCCCGCATCGAAGACGTGATCATGGGTTGTGTGCTGCCGGCCGGTCTCGGCCAAAATCCGGCCCGGCAAGCGGCCATCCACGGCGGGATTCCGCACGCCGCGGGTGCCCTCACCATCAACAAGGTGTGCGGCTCGGGTTTGAAGTCGGTGGCCCTCGCGGCCCAGGCGATCCGAGCCGGCGATCTCGATCTGATCGTTGCCGGTGGCATGGAAAACATGAGTCGCTCGCCGTACCTGTTGCCCGATGCTCGCGAGGGGTCGAGGCTCGGCCACGGCCGCATGCTCGACAGCATGGTGCACGACGGCCTGTGGGACATCTACAACGACTTCCACATGGGCATCACCGCCGAGAAGGTGGCGGAGAAGTACGACATCAGCCGCGAGGAGCAGGATCGGTACGCCTTCGATAGTCACCGCAAGGCGGCGGAGGCCATCAAGGCCGGGCGATTCGATCAGGAGATCCTGCCCATCGAGCTGGCCCAGAAAAAGGGGCCGGCGTTGGTGATCAAACAAGACGAGTCGGTCCGCGCCGACACCACCGTCGAGGCGCTCGCCAAGCTTCGGCCCGCGTTCAAACCCGATGGCACGGTCACGGCCGGGAACGCTCCGGGGTGCAACGACGGGGCGGCGGCGTTCGTGGTTGCGAGCGAGCGCGCGGTCGCCGAACTTGGTTTGCGCCCGCTCGCCCGCGTGCTCGGCTATGCCACTGGGGGCATGGCCCCGGAGTGGGTCATGATGGCGCCGGTCGACGCCACGCGTCGGCTCAATGCCAAACTCGGATTCACGATGGACAGCTACGACTTGATCGAGCTGAACGAGGCATTCTCGGTGCAGGCGCTCGGCGTGATGCGCGAACTGGAGCCGGACCCGACTCGCGTCAACGTGAATGGCGGGGCGGTGGCGATCGGGCATCCCATCGGCGCGAGCGGCGCGCGCATTCTCGTGACGCTGCTCCACGCTCTCGCCGCCCGGAAGGGCAAACGGGGACTCGCTAGCTTGTGCCTCGGTGGCGGCAACGCGGTCTCCCTCGCCGTGGAGATGTGCTGATGTCAAGCCTGCCGCTGCTTGCCCGTGCGATTTTGGCGTCCGTAATCGTCTGCTTCAGCCTCGCGGCTTGCGGAGATGACATCCAGTACCAGGCTCCCCCGAGCCGACCCTCGACGGGAAACCCTGCGGCCACCACGGCCCCCACTCCGGAAAAGATCCCGACGCACACCTCCGATCCTTTCGCGGAGGAAGGCGAACCGCCCAAGCCGGAGCCGACGCCCGCGGCCACGACCGCCGACGACGGCGAAAAACTCTGGTACGCCGGCAAGATCGAGCTCGATCCGACCACGGTGTTGCCACCCACCTGGACGCTGTTCATCAGCGCGGGATACCCTCCAGAAGGTCGACCACCGGTGCTTTCGATCCCGATGAAGGGGCCCTTGGAGTTTCCTTTGAACTTCGAGTTGCGGGGCAAGAACAAGGCCTTTCCGGATGCCAAGGTCGATCGCCCCCTCGTGCTCTACGCGATCTTGAGCGAGAAGGGATACGTCCTGGCCAAAGAGGGGGTTTACTTCCGGACGACCGCGACCAGCACCTTGCCCCTCGAAACCAAGGACGCCGTGATCGTCCTGAAGAAGCCGTGAGTCTCTCATGAAGCACCAGAATGTCACCGTGATCGGTTCGGGAACCATGGGCAACGGCATCGCCCACGCCTTTGCCCAGTCGGGGCGCCACGTGCAACTCGTCGACGTGAAGCAGGACTTCTTGGACCGGGCCTTGACGACGATTGGCAAGAATCTCGATCGGCAGCACAAAAAGGGCCTCCTGAAGGAGGAGCCCGGGGCGATCCTCGCGCGGGTGACTTTGGCCACTGATCCCGAAGTCGCGGCCAAGAGCACCATCGCCGTCGAGGCCATTCCCGAAAACCGCGACCTGAAAAAGGACCTGTTTCGCAAACTCGACCGGGTAATGCCCGCCGGGGCCATCCTCGCGACCAACACCTCGTCGATTTCGATTACCGAGATCGCCGCGGTCACGAAACGCCCCGACGCCGTGATCGGCATGCACTTCATGAATCCGGTGCCGGTCATGAAGTTGGTCGAGATCATTCGCGGCCACGACACCAGTGACTCAGTGACCGCGGAGACCGTCGATCTCTCCAGGGATCTCGGCAAGATCCCGATCGAGGTGTCGGACTACCCCGGCTTCGTGAGCAACCGCGTGCTCATGCCGCTCATCAACGAAGCCGCCTTTTGCCTGATGGAGGGGGTGGCGAAAAAGGAAGCGATCGACGAGATCATGAAGCTTGGCATGGGTCACCCCATGGGCCCCCTCACCCTTGCGGACTTCATCGGTCTCGATGTCTGTCTCAGCATCATGCAAGTGCTGGTCGACGGTTTTGGTGATCAACGCTACCGCCCCTGTCCGCTGCTCAAACGTCTGGTGGCGGCAGGTCACCTCGGGCGCAAGACGAACCGGGGCTTCTACCTTTACGACGCCGAGGGCAAGGCGAGCTGAGGACCGTCATGGATTTCCACCTGTCTCCCGAACACTTGGCGCTGCGTGAGGAAGCTCGACGTTTCGCCGACGACGTGGTGGCGCCCGGCGCCGACGCGCGGGATCGCGCGCACGCCTTTGGCGAGGAAGTCCTCCAGGCCGCCGCGGCCAAGGGTTACCTCGGCTTGCTCGTGCCCAAGTCCTACGGCGGGCGCGATGTCGGCAATTTCGGGCAGTGCCTGATTCTCGAGGAACTGGCTAGGGCCGACATGGGGTCGCACGTCGGAATCTCGGTCCACAACTCGCTCGTGACCGGCCCGATCAAGCAGTGGGGGAGTGAGGCGCTCAAGCAGCGCTGGCTAACTCCGCTGGCCAGCGGAACCCTGATCGGGGCGTATGCCCTCACCGAGCCGCATTCCGGATCAGACGCGGCCGCGCTCTCGCTCACCGCGGTCAAAGACGGTGCGGGCTACGTGCTGAACGGCACGAAGATGTGGATCACCACCGGCAAGCGAGCCGACCTTGCGATCGTCTTTGCGCGGACCAATCGGGAAGCGCCGAAGGCCAAGGGGATCTCGGCCTTCGTGGTCGATCTCCACGCGCGCGGCGTCAGTGCGGGCAAAAAAGAAAACAAGCTCGGGATCCGCTCGTCCGAGACGGTGCAGCTTTTCTTCGAGGATGTCCACATTGGCGCCGATGCCCTGCTTGGCGAGTTGGACAAGGGATTCAATTACGCACTCCTCACCCTGAATGGCGGGCGGGTTGGAATCGCGACGCAGGCCGTCGGGGTGGCCCAGGCATGCCTGGACGAGGTGATCGCGGCCTTTTCGCAACGCACCGCCGAAAAGGGCGCTGCCTTCGGCACTCAAGACCAGGATTTTGCCATCGCCGAAATGGCGACGGCGATCGAGGCGTCGCGGCTCATGGTCTGGCGAGCGGCGCTGCTCCGCGACGCCGGAGTGGAGCACGTCCGTGAGGCCTCGATGGCCAAGCTCCTCGCTTCGAAAACTGCCAACGAAGTGGCCCGGCGCGCGGTGGAACTCGTCGGCCCTGCGGCCTGGTCCGAAGGCTCACGCTTGGAGCGCCTCGTGCGCGATGCCCGCATCACCGAGATCTACGAAGGAACGACGGAAATCCAAAAGCTCGTGATCGCGCGAACGCTGAAGGGCAGCTGAGGATGGCGGGCGGTCACGATCGTCGAGCCCTCGCGCGAGCCCTCACCGCGGTCGAAAACGAGACCCCGGAGGGGGAGGCCCTGCTCCAACGCTTGGCGCCCCGGATCGGCCAGGCCCTGCGGCTCGGGGTGACCGGCCCCCCCGGCGTCGGCAAGAGCAGTCTCGTCAACGCGCTGGTGCGCGAGTTGCGCCGCATCGGAAGAACGGTGGCGGTCGTGGCGGTGGATCCCTCCAGCCCGACTTCGGGGGGGGCTCTGCTCGGAGATCGCGTCCGGATGGGGGAACACGCCCTGGACCCCGGAGTCTTCGTGCGCAGCCTTGCGAGCCGCGGCCAGGGAGGAGGACTCTCCGGCTCCACCGGTTCCGTCATGGACGCCCTGGACGGCCACGGGTTCGAAGTGATCGTCCTGGAGACGGTTGGAGTAGGGCAGGCGGAGCTCGATGTCGTGAAGGAAGCCGAGGTGGTGCTCGTGGTCCTCGCCCCCGGCACGGGCGACGGCATCCAGGCCTTGAAGAGCGGGCTGCTTGAGATCGCCGACCATTGGGTGGTGAACAAGGCCGACGATCCGGGCGCGGAGGCGACGCTCTCCGACCTGTCACAAGCACTGTTGCTTCGAGCCGACGGCCACGAAATTCAAGATCGCATTCACCTCGTCTCCGCGCGGGACGGGCGAGGAATTTCCGCACTGGCGGAACGGCTGTGGTCCGAGTCGATCGGGTCCGAGGCTAGCGATCGGCGGACGGATCTGCGTCGCCGCTCACTGCGAACCAGACTGCTGCGCGCCGCGATGGGGCAATTTTCGGATCGCCTGGAGCGAGTCCCCGCCGACCTCGAAGTCGAGTCGCTAGCGGCCGGGGCTTCGACGCTCGCTTCCGCCGCTCGTTCGCTCCTGACCAAGACGTTGGAATCGAACTCATGACGATGCGCAAGATCAAAGTGCTGGTCGCCAAGCCCGGGCTCGACGGTCACGATCGCGGGGCCAAAGTCGTGGCGGCCTCGCTGCGCGACGCTGGCATGGAAGTGGTCTACACCGGCTTGCATCAGACCCCGGAGATGATCGTCGAAGCCGCGCTCGAAGAGGATGTCGATGTGGTAGGACTCTCGGTCCACAGCGGTGCTCACCTTCCCCTGTTTCGGCGCGTGCTCACCCTGCTGCGGGAAAAAGGGATGGACGATGTCCTCTTGACGGGTGGGGGGATCATTCCTCCCTCCGATCGGGCGGCGCTCGAAGCCGAAGGGGTCGGGCGACTGTTCGGCCCCGGGGCCAAGACGAGCGACCTCGCCTCTTACATTCGAGCCGAAGTGGCGAAGCGGCGTCCGGCGCCTCAATCCTGAAAGGACTCATCATGGAAGCCAGTGCATTGGACGGCCTGCTCACTGAAGATCTCCTGTTGGTCCAAGGCAGTGTTCGGGAGTTGGCCCAGACCTCGGTGTCACCCAGGGCTGAGTTGTGGGACCACCACGGCGGATTCCCCGCCGAGTTTTGGGATGAACTCGCGGGCCTCGGGCTCTTCTCCTTGCTCGTGCCGGACTCGGAGGGGGGATCCGGCCTCGGCTTACTCGGGGCGGTGGTCGCCACCAGCACGCTCTCCGAGGGAGGCGGCCTCGCGGGAGCGATGTTCCTTGCGCAGTCCGCGGCGATCTA
Source organism: uncultured bacterium (assembly GCA_902826835.1). Classification (GTDB taxonomy): domain Bacteria; phylum Planctomycetota; genus RBC034. The sequence goes on from CADEGH010000005.1 coordinate 36,747, forward strand.
TGCCCTCATCCGGGGCGAGGACACATCCGCGCGCGCTCGCAACCTGCCCACACTCCAAAGTGGCGAAGCCAAGGGCGCGGTGGCTTTTGCCGGCCCGATACCGGGTGTCTCGAGCGTCCGCGCCGAGGTCGACGGCACGCGTGTGCGATTGTTCGGAGAGCACGCCATGGTCCCGTTCGGCGGACGGGCCGCCCTCCACGTCGCACGGGCCCTGCGCGGAGATGAGCCGGTGCTCACGAGTTTCGAGAGTGGGGGTGGCGGGGGGAGGCATTCCACTCTCACGCCGACGCAGGGTTTGGCTGGCCTCGAGTTCGCCTCGGTGCAATGGGATGCCGCCGAAGGACGCCTGCTCGGGGGAGCCGCGCACGTGGTCGACTTGGAGGATGCGCTGCGCCTCTTGGTTGCCGCCTTTCACGTCGGGGTTGGCCGAGGTGCGGTCGCCCACGCGGTGCGTTACGCCGAGGAGCGCAAGCAGTTCGGTCTCGAACTCTCCCGCTTCGGCGCGATGCGCGAGCGCTTGGCGGAGGCCGATGCCGGACTCGAGGCGGCGCGGGCATGTCTCTATCTCGCGGCGCGTGAGAAGGACCGGGGCGCACCATCGCGGGCGATGATCGCGCGGGCGCGGTGGCTGTCGGCACGAGCCGGAATGGCGGCGGCGGACCACGCGGTCCAAGTCTATGGCGGCTACGGCTACAGCCGCGAGTATCCGGTCGAGCGCGCCTACCGGGAAGCGAGATTCCTCGGCTTCGGCGAGGGTTTGGCCTCCGACCTCCACCTGACGATTTCGCAAGGCTTGCGCCCATGAGCCAGTCGCGCCCCCTCCTCGTCGGAATTTCCGGAGGGAGCGGCCCGATTCTCGGAGTGCGGCTCCTCGAGGTCCTCAGGGAACTCGGCGGGATCGAGACCCACCTGATCGCCTCGCCCTCGGCGATCCGCACCCTTGCGCTCGAGACCCCGGAATGGCCGTGGGAGCGCGTCCGCACCCTTGCCTCGCACGTTCACGACCATCGCGACATCGCGGCCGCGCCAGCGTCCGGCTCCTTCCGCACCATGGGAATGGTTGTGATCCCGGCCAGCATGCACACCGCGGCGGCCATTGCCTATTGTCAGGCCGACAACCTCCTGGTCCGCGCCGCCGATGTCACTCTCAAAGAGCGTCGCCCGCTCATCGTGGTGCCGCGCGAATCGCCATGGCATCTCGGGCACCTCCGCGCGCTCACCCAACTCGCGGAAATCGGCGGCACCATCGTCCCCCCGGTGCTCGGCTTCTACCACCAGCCCCGCACCATGACGGACCTGATCGACCTCGTCATCGGCAAAGTGCTGGATCTCCTCTCCATCGACCACTCCCTCACCAAGCGCTGGTCCGGCCCGCCTGCCTCCGATTCCCGAGGATAGGGCCGGCAACTGCACTTGGTGGGTGTTCATCCGGCCGAATCGTGGCTCCACGGTGCACCGCGTGGGTTGATTGTTCGTGCCGCGCGGCGTGCTTCCAACCGGTTGGACGCGAGGGGGCCTTCGCTCAAGGGGGGCCACGGCTCACTAACCCAGAGGAAATGGAGAGGCCTTCCGGTCCGGGGAAGTGGGCCTGCAGTTGTGCGCGGAAGCGCTGGTCCGATTCCTCTCGCCGACGGTCGCGCTCGGGAGCGGGTAGCGAGTCGAGCTCGGCAGTTTCGGAGTGCCAATTGCGAACGGCGGAGGCGACCCCGAGTAGCTCCGCCTCGGAAGGAGACCGAGGGAGTTGCATGAGTATCTCCAGGGTGGTCTCGCGCACCGCGTGCGCGAAGGAACCGAAGCCGGCCGCGGTACGTATCTCGGCCAATTTCTCGGGTGACCATTCCCAGTTCGGTTTGGGTGGCACAGTCATCGAGGTGACGCTATGGGGCGTGCCGGCCGTCGGAGTCGACTCGGGCTGTGGATCGGGCCGGGTGGGGTCCTCGATCGGACGGCGGCTGTCGCCGATGTGGGCTTCGAGTCGTTGGATGCGAATGCCCAATTCGGAGGCACCCGGGCCGGAGGGGTTGGGTCCGGAGAGGTCCGAGTCCAGGCCTTCGATGCGCAGCAGCCGCTCTTCGAGGCGGGTGATTCGCTGGTGTCCCCAGAATCCTGCCGCCACTACGATCAATCCGACGGATGCCAGGGCGAAGCGGGTCATCATGCTCGTACCTCCGAAGAGGATTGTAATCGGCGCGCCACAAAAAGGGCAGTCATTGCGAGGACGTTGCGGAGCAGGGCACCCCACACCGGAAGCGCGCTCGACTTCCCGCCGCAGGCGCAGCCTGCCCCGAAGCCCTGCTGCAGGCCCTGGCGAGCGAGGACGACCGTAAACAACAGGAGTAAGACCAGGCACGATGAAGTTACTATTCGGCAGCGCGGCAGGGCGAAGAGCAGCACTGAAGTGGTCGCTTCGGCGAAGACCAACGCGTTCCGAAGCAACCCACCCCAAGGCCCGAGTCCCAGTGATTGGAGTGTCGCCTGAATTTGCTGGATCGACCAACAAGGATCCGTCAGTTTGCCGGAGAGGGCGGAAGCGAACAAAAGCCCGACTGCCCAGGTGAGCAGGAGGTCTATCTTGCCCACGCGGCCTACTCCCCCGCGCGCTCAAAAGCGTGGAAGGACTTTCCTTGGCCCCGGGTAGTCAGGACGATGCCCGGGATTCGGGTCGGATCGTCGATCGATCGCACCCGGGCCGAACCTCGAATCACCTGGCCTGGAGCCAAGACCGTCGGGTAATCCGGTACGTTCTCCAGGGAAACACAATCGCACCCCGCCAGAATGCCGAGGATCTCGACCGGACTCCCGGACGAGTTCGATAGCTCGAATTGAACTTGCTCGCCCGAAGTGAAGCTCGTCACCCGGACCAATGTGGTGCATTGGAATCGTGTCAAGGCCCACCCGCCCACGCAGAGTGCGAGGATAGCCGCGAGACTCCGAATCGACTTTGTCTCGGTCATCGACACGTCAAGGCTCCAGAATTCGGACTGGGACGCTCTCGGATTCCCCGCGGGATCCGGTCAACACCAATCCCGTGGGTCGACCCGCCGGAGGAACCTCCAGAAGGATCCGGGCATTGAGCAATCCGGAGGTCTCGAATCGGCAGGTTCCGGAGTTCGCTGGCTCCAGTCGCGCCGAGCGCAAGTCGAATCCGGGCTGCACCGCGGCGGCCACTTCCGCGCGCGCGGGCTCTGTCCCCTTGCGGGCGATCAGGATCGCGCCCGGGCTTACACGAAATGCGGACCCGGCGAGGACGGAAGCGGGAACCACGATGTCTCGGGAGGTACCGTCGTATTCGGCTCGAATGACGATCTCGAAGGCGTGGCTGCGACGATTGTCCAGCGAGCCGTTCACTCGAATTGTCGCATGTCTCGCCCGTCCCCGGCGGCGCAAGGGCTCGATCAGAACCCGAGCGGAATCGGGGGAGGACACGGACCCGAGGGCGACACACGCGTTGATGTCCTCGGTGGGGAGCATCAGGTCCGCGGACATGCTGAACTCGTCCTCACCGGGCGGCACTTCGTGCTGGAGACGGCTCGGGGTCAGTACGGGGGGGCCTTTGACAAACGCCGTCGTGTAGAAATCGAGAGTTTGGATCCGGCCGTCCACCTTGATCCGAACGGCAATGTGTCGGTCCAACTCGCCGGATGTACCGGTCGTATCCAGAGTGCAGTCGACGTACAGGAAATCGCCGGCAGGGACTTCGTCGCGCGTCGTCCGAACCTCCAAGCAGGTGCAAGAGACTGAAGTTCCTTCCACGGCCCAGGGAGAACCACTGTCGTTCGGGAGCGAGAAGCGGTGGGCGATCCGGTGGTCGCCCACGATGGTGCCAAAATCGTGGGTCCGGTTTGAGGTCGGGGAGTCGCGGTCGCAGCCGAGCATGCCCAGGATGGCCATGATCAGGGCGCCGAGTGCGATGGAGTGGCTTCGGCTGCGCCGAGCATCGACAGTTCGGATTTGCATGGTCGGTTCTCCTCTATGGACGTCGCGTGGGTACGCCGAATTTCTCTCTGACCGCGAGCAGGGACTCCGCGACCGGGCCGGAGTATGCCGGGCCGTCGGTCACGAGCCGTCGGATCTCGACCGGCCATTCCGACGGATCCAGTCCCCAAGGCCTGGCTTCGCGACCCCTGAAGTCGACTAGGGGGATTATTCCCCGGACCTCGATCTTGAGTTGGTCGCGGTGGACAGCCCAGTTCATGATTTCGACACGGGAGCGAGTGAATGTCACATTATGTTCGTCCAGTTGGGTGGCGACGCAGGCGCTAGGATAGGCCAGGCCTCTGCCATCGTCCATTTCGTACTCGAAGCGACCAGCGACGATGACCTCTCCCTCCCGGACTCGGGCGACTCTGCTCGGAAGATTGGCCAGATCGCGGCGAACTTCCACCGTGAATATCACCGGTGAATCCGGACTCCTGGATACTTCGTACCGGCTGGCGGCAGTGGGGTCGGGCCTCCACGCGGCGGCGCGTAACCAATCGAGGCCGAATGTGCTGCCAGGAATCGGCTGAAAGACGCTTCCGAACGTGTGCAGGAGGAGCTTGCTGTTGCTCCTGATTCCCAACGTAGCGATGTCCGGCTCATAGTGAAGCTCGAGTGATTCGTGGATCAGCATCACGCTGGGAGGCTCCACGTAAAGGGATGGTCGTGTCTCCTTGATCGAGTCCCTGATTTTGACGACATGGTAGTAGTTCGAGGACTTCTCGGTGCCGAGCTCCGCAGAGGGAGTCGTCGAGAGGGCGAGTCGATCGTAGAGATTCGAGATCGCCGTGAAATCGGGAAGCGGAGACGAATTTGTCGTGAGGGCCGACGCGAGCGACTCCACGCCAGCTCGAACTCCTCCTTGGTCGAGCTCGGACCTGCGAAAGCGCAGGAATTCCTCGCGGACGCGGTATTCCCCGTCCGAGTCGAAGATCTCCCAGCTTGCAATGTCCGGAGCCTGGTTCGGAGGTTGCGCGTGAGTTGTGGATCGGAGCAGGCCCGTCATCAGGCCGATCAACAGGCCGACGCCGATCACGCGTGGATTCGAATTACGTGGAGTCGCCATGGGTCACTCCTTGAGTCAATTGCAGGGAGAGCCGCTGCACCCCGTCGCGGTGACGGTTGTCGGGCCTACGACGACCCATTTGCAGGTCAAGAGTTCGGGATTGGTCGGGCAGGTGGCCACCTGACATGCGTACTTGGCCACCGGATAGTCGACGCCCGAGGTGTCGGTGCAGTGTTTGTTTTCTCGGGTCACACACTGGGCCGGAATGAACGGAGTCGTGCCGGATCCCGAGCAGACGATCGAATCGAGGCAGGGACCGTCGTAACACAGGGCGGCCGGAGGACCCCCGGGGGTGAAGGTCGGGCGCTGGCAGCACTTGTTGTTGAGTGCGGGTTCCACCGGCACCGGGTCCTGAATCGCGGAGGCCCCGCAGAGGACGATCGTCAGGGCGGCGATCGAGATGGTCGCGAAGAGAGTCTTAGGATTCATGGCATTCCTCGAGCTCGACTTCTTTTCGCACTTCGGCGCGAGCCACCGTGGCTCGTGCGAGTGCGAATCGAGTCGAGAGCACCTTCGAGCACGAACGGGCAATAGTCAAATGGTCGACGAACGAGTCACGCCGACCGTGACGTACGAGGCGTCGGAAACCCGCTCGCGATACTCGAATCAGGGCTTTGATCGTCTGGACTTTTCGAACTGCGGGATGGTGGGGTTCGGCCTAAGCCGAGAGCGGGGCTTACTTAGGGCCGCATTCGAAAATCGGGGTTTCGAGTTCGAGTCTTGTCAGGCTGACGATCGGTGTCGCGCAGCGCGCGACGGCTCCACAATTGCGTGGAACCGACAAGTCACGGTGACCGTGACCATTCGCCCCCTCTCCCGGCTCCTCCTCTGGGGGCATTCGACCGACCTGCGTTCCCGCGTTCGGCACGTTTATTGAGCAGGTCGTCCGAAATTGTCCGCGGTAGTTCGGAAAACGCCTGGGTAATTCAGCGTGGACGACGTGGTGGGGTGCGAGACCCGGAATCGCGCCGGTTCGAGATTCCGACGAGCTGCGCCGCCTGGTCGCGCTCTCGATCCGGAGTGCGAGGGCGACCCTCGATCGAGCCAGCGTTCGCACGAGGGCCGAATGCCCGGTCAGGGAGTCAGCGAAAGGGTCGACCAGTCGCTTCGCCTGGTGGCGAGATCAGTGCCGGGATAGACGGCGGACAGGCGCCATTCGAGTTTCACTCGGCGGACCGAGTAGCGGACGAGGGTGCCGGAGTAGTACTCGCGGAGCGCTTCCCAGTGAATCTCGGGATGATTGGCGGAGACGCGGTCAGCCAGTCGAGGAACGTACCGAACGGTGCCACCCGGGTCACGAGCAAGATCCCGCTCGGGGGCCCGGTAGAGGATGCGAAAACTCGCGCCCCCCATCGAGAAGACTTGGGCGAGCTCCAAGTCTCGGCCTTTCGGGAAATCGAAGATGATCCAGGTGGGCAACTCCCGCACGGAATAGGTGGCACCGGCTCCTGGTGACGCAATGCCTGGGAAGGTGGGAAGCTCGTTGCTCCACTGAACCTGGATCGGGCCGACATCCGAGGTGTGGAACTCGCGGAGCGCACGGCCGAACATCCAGGTGTGGACTTGATCGAGTCCTAGGGTGAGTTGTGCTTCGGATCCAGGCAGTGGGTAGGCGTGGCTCGGGCCGACCTCGGTCTCGAATGCAAAGTAGAAGGGCGAAGCACTCGGGGTTTTTTCGATCAGCAGCACGGGGTGGACACGCGGATCGACGGGAGACTCCATTCCGAATCGCAAGGTGCCGGGCAACTTGGGAGGTAGGGATCGGTACAAGGGCCCGGTCAGGGCTGTCGGCGCGCCCGGCAATTCCGCGCTCGAGAATTGTCGTGCAAGGTCTCCCCAGGTCAGGATTTGCACCGGACCACTGGTGCGCGTGAGCCATCCCGATTCGAGGACTCCGGCTTCGTCGAAGAAGCCTCGCACCGTCGCGCCGCGGGAGACGAAGGGAGGTCTGAGGGCTCGGGAATAGAGCGGAGCCAGGACCAAGGGGATTCCCGACGACTCGGCCGCGGAATCGATGATCGCGAGGGAGTGGCCGGTAGAGGCGGCCGACTCCGCCAGAGTGCGGCGGGTGGCAATGTCATGGGCTACACGTCTCTCCAGGCGGGCGGTGTGAATCAGGGCATCGATTTGGATCACGAGGAGCGCGACGAAGAGAGCCATGCGCACTCGCCTTAGCCGTGGCGTCGGGCTTCCGAGTCCCGCTCCCGCGAGTGCGAGGATCCAGGCCATCGGGAGGTACGCGGCGCGCCCGAAACGGCCGTCGGAGACGCTCGTCTCCAGTCCCATACTCCACATGAACAAGGCTGGGAGCGCAAATGCGCCGGCGGCGATGGCCAGCTTCGCGGCGAGCCCGCGATGGGCTTTCCAGGTCATCCAACCGCCAAGGCCCACCGCCAGGAGGAACAGCGCGACCGCCGCAAAAACCGGGACACCGAGTTCCGGCAACCAAGCGCCCTCGGTCTGGCGTGGCGGCAAAGCGCGCCAGGGGGCGGCGCACCAAGCGACCAATCCCGGGAGTGCAGCAAACATCCGCGGGATCGTCGACCAATCCGCGGCGGTCCCGCCGCCGTATACGAGCGACGGGGTTCCGAGGTAGCGCCACCTCCAGGCAAACAGGAGAGCGCTGGGTAGAAGGAAGAACAGCGCCGCAGTTGGGCGCCGGCGGAGGGCTCGCGCACTCGCGAGCAGCGCGAGGCAGGGAACCAGCACTCCGGCGTTGTGCGCACCGAGGGCGAGGGCCGCAATGGTGCCGGGGTACAGCCACGCAAGGCGGGGACTGGCTTCGGAAAGGTGCTCCAAAGTTCGCCAGGTGGCCAGCGCGAGGACGAGCACCACGGGAATTCCCAGCGAGGCAATCCAACTCACGCCTTGGATGCCGGCCGCGGAAACGGCAAAGAGGAGGGTGCCCCACAGCGCCGCGCGGCGGCCTAACGCGGCATGGAGTCGCAGGAACAGCAAGGCGGCTGCCAGACCATGGAAGACCAATCCGGCCGTGTGCATCACGGCGGAGTCGAGGGGCACTCCGCCGACTTTCACCAGGGGAGCGAGGATCGCCCAGACGACCGGCTGAAAGAGGGGCGCCTCCGGCCACGGCAAGACAGGGAGTTCACCACTCCACCATTGCTCGGGTGCGAGAAGCAGTCGGATCGCATCGGCCAGTTGCCGCCCGGCGGACGGGAGGAGCCAATAGTCGTCGATTTGGAACTGGAGGGTGAGTACCCAGGCTTGGCAGGCGGCGGCGAGGGCGCCCACGAACAGCGCCAAGCGCCACGAACCCGAAGGTCGCGCGGGATCGCGCTCCTCGGCTTTCGGCCGCATCAGAGTTCGATTCTCATGAGGTCCTTCGCCATCATCAACGAGGGATAGACCTCGCGCCCCTCCTTGGCGAGCACGTCGAGGCTCGGGCCTTCGTAGCGCGTCGAGAAGTGAGTGGCGACAAACGCTTTCGCCTCCGCATCGCGCGCGATGGTCGCGGCTTGGCGAATCGTGGAGTGCTTGCGGTCCCGGGCCAGTTCGAGCTCGGCATCTCCGTAGGTCGCCTCATGGACCAAGAGGTCGACCCCCACCGATAATCGCTGCGCCGCGCCGCAGTAGGCGGTATCGGTGCAGTACGCGAAGGCCTTGCCCGGCCTCGGGGGACCGACGACCAGCTCCGGAGAGATCGTCCTCCCGTCCGAAAGAACGATCGACTCGCCGCGCTGCAACCGACCGCGCTCCGGTCCGAAGGGAACCCCCAACTGGTCCGCGGTTTCCGAATCGAAGCGGCCGAGCAGATCCTTTTCCTGCAAGCGAAATCCCATCGCGGGAATCGTGTGATCGAGGGGCGCGGTGTAGACGATCCAATCCCGAGTTTCCCAGATGGGACCGTCGGTGTTGGGCGCGATCTCGTGGACGTGGATTTCGAATCCGAATTTGGTGGGCCGGGGAAAGGTCGTCATGAAATCGACGAAACGCTTGATCCCCTTCGGGCCGTGGATGTGCAGAGGGGGCTCGCGTTCACTCAAGTTCAGACTCGAAAGCAGGCCGCCGAGTCCGAAGATGTGATCCCCGTGCAAGTGGGTGATGAAGATGTGGTGGAGCTTCCGCCGCGGGATCTCCGCCTTGAGCATCCGGAACTGGGTTCCTTCACCGCAGTCGAAGAGGAAGGTCTCGCCCTCCCGGATCAACGCGAGGGAAGAGAGGCCGCGGCGAACCGTAGGGGCGGCACTGCTCGTGCCGAGGATGACAACTTCCACGCTGACCGTGTCCAGGCGAGGTCAACAGGCGACTTCGGCGAGGAAGGCACCCAACCGGGGCTCGCACGGTCCGGCACCTGCGAGGGACGGCGATGGTAGCTCGGTCCCCCCGGTTCAGAACTGGAAGGTGAAGTTGGCGACCGGCGAGCGGCGAACGAATCCGGTGACCGGATTCCATTCCACGCTGACCACATCGACCGGCACCGAGACCAGCGGAAAACCCGGTGGCAAACAAATCGTCCAGGTGTAGGTACCCGATGGGTTCGGGGCCACGTAGGTAGGGGGCGACGGGTAGGGGGCCAAGAGCTGGTTGACGATCGCGATCGAATCGTGGATACCGAGGCCGAACAAAGGCCCGCTCCCCGTGGGCACGGTGGGCACCACGGAAATGAGGTTGAAGAGACGGAGCGTGGGAGTGGCCCCGCTGACGTGGATCCGGGCGCTGCCGGCCCCGCACGGGGCACTCAGGGTCAAGGTCAATTGGGCCGGAGACAGCGACGCTAGGAGCGCCAGGCTTACGGCGGATTGCAGCAGGAATCGGGTCACGGGGGCCTCGACTAGGAGCCTACCCCCGGGAGGTCCGGGGCGCCAAGCCTAAAGCAGTCGAACGGGGTCAGGGGGGAGACCCCGTCTCGAAAGATTGGGACTCCCGCCGGCTCCCTGGGCCGTCGTTTGGACGGCGGAAGGGGCTTGCTAAGACCCCGAGCGGTGGGTCGCTCCCGCGAGCGCGTCACCCCAATCAGCATGGCAAAAGCGGTCATCACTCACGCCCTCCGGTCCCCGATCGGAAAATTCCTCGGCCAATTTCAGGATCTGCCCGCCCCGGACTTGGGGGCCGCGGTGATCCGTGCGCTTCTGGAGAGGGCTTCGGTCGACCCTCGCGAGGTCGAGGATGTCGTGATGGGATGCGCGCGCCAGGCGGGCCTCGGACCCAACCCGGCCCGGCAGGCCAGCCTGAAGGCCGGCTTGCCCGAAACCGTCCCCGCTTCGACCGTGAACATGGCCTGCGGGTCGGGCCTCCTCGCGGTGATGCAGGCGGTCCGCATGATCCAAACCGGCGAGGCCACCTGTGTGGTGGCGGGTGGTATGGAGAACATGTCGCGGGTCCCCTTCCTCTTGCCCGAGGCGCGGCGGGGCTACCGCATGGGACATCGGCCGATGGTCGACGCGATGTACCAAGACGGGTTTCTCTGTCCGATGGCCGGCCAGTTGATGGGTGAGACCGCCGAGACGCTCGCGCGGCAATTCGGGATTTCGCGCGACGAGCAGGATGCCTACGCCGCTCGGTCCCACCAACGGGTCGAGGCGGTGGGCGCGCGTTGGCGGGATGAGATCGCGCCCGTCGTGATCGTCGGACGCAAGGGCGAGAGCACCACCGCCGCGGCGGACGAGCATCCTCGGACCGGAATGACCTCAGGCAGTCTCCAGGGGCTCGCCCCCGTCTTCGATCCGAAACAGGGTTCGGTGACGGCGGGGAACTCGAGCGGGATTACCGATGGTGCGGCCGCATTGCTCGTGATGAGCGAGCCGCTGGCGAAAGCGCGCGGTTTCGAACCGCTCGCGGTGATCGAAGGGCAAGCTTCTGGCGGCGTGGACCCGCGCGTGATGGGGCTCGGTCCGGTACCTGCGGTGCGCCGATTGCTCGCTTCGGTCGGGCGTCGGCTTGAGGCCTACGAGCGGATCGAACTCAACGAGGCGTTCGCGGCCCAGGTGCTCGCCTGCGTCCGCGAACTCGACCTGGACCAGGCTCGCGTGAATGTCGCGGGCGGGGCCATCGCCCTCGGGCATCCGATCGGAGCCACGGGTGCTCGCATCCTGGTAACCCTGCTCCACGAAATGCGCCGATCGAACGCCAAGCTTGGGCTCGCCACCCTGTGCATCAGTGGTGGCCAAGGATTGGCGATGAGTCTGGTCCGTTCTGCTTGAGGCATGAGGACGCACAACATGCAAACGGGATCATGGAGTCGGATGGGGCTTTGCCTCTTGGGACTGGTGTCGATGGCCATCGGGCAGGGAGAAGCCAAGAAAGGCGGCCTCTCCGCGACTCTCGCGGCCCCCAAGGCTACGGTATTGGCGGGACGCCCGATCACGGTGACGCTGACGATCGCGAACAGTGGGCCCGAAGCGGGCTCGAGCCTCGCCCGCAGCCTCGTCGTGCGCGATCAATGCGTGGTGGCCGCGCCTCCGCCGATGATGCCGGGGGAGCGCAAGGGACAGTGGACCAAACTCGTGTCCGGAGTGAAGACGGGAACTTTCTCGAAGCTCGAGGTCGGGGATTCCATCACCGTGACCCTGCAGGTCGCGTTGCCTGAGGATCTGAACACGACGGGCGGGCCGGTCTCTCTGCAATGGGTCGGCGCGAAGAATTCGCCGCTCGACGGCCTGCGCAGCAATGAACTGCCTTTCCAGATCACCTCTTCGTCCAACCCTCTGGCCACGCTCGAAACGAGCGAAGGGACCGTGGTGTTGGAACTCTGGCCGAACGAAGCCCCGAACCACGTCAACAATTTCATCGAGCTCGCCGAGAAGGGCTTCTACTCCAACCGCCTGTTTCATCGGGTGATCGCCAACTTCATGGTCCAAACCGGTTGCCCTGAGGGCACCGGCACGGGGGGGCCCGGCTATTCCATCGGCCCGGAGTTCAATGCCCAGTCCTTCAAGAAGGGGGTGCTCGGCATGGCGCGGGCGGCCGCCGTGGATTCCGCCGGCAGCCAATTCTTCGTTTGCGTGGCGGATCGCCCCGATCTCGACAAGAAGTACACTGCGTTCGGCCGCGTGTTCGAGGGGCAAGAAATCGTCGATCGCATCAGCGTCGTCCCCACGACCGCGGGAGTGGATCGGCCGCACCAGGACGTGATCTTGAAATCAGTCACCGTCGACCTGCCGAAGGGATTCGAGCGCAAGGCGGTCGTCAAGGTCGCGGAGGGATCAAAATGAGCGCGAAGACCGGAGTGATCAAAACGTCCCTGGGTGACATGACCATCGAGCTTTGGCCCGACAAGGCGCCAGGGCACGTTGAGAATTTTCAAAAACTCGCGGACAAGGGCTTTTACGACAATCTCCTTTTCCACCGGGTCATCGACGGATTCATGATCCAAACCGGGTGCCCGCTCGGAAGCGGGACCGGCGGCCCGGGCTGGAAAGTCAAGGCGGAGTTCAACGACGCACGCTTCACGAAGGGTGTGCTCGGCATGGCCCGCAGCGCGCATCCCGACAGCGCCGGAAGCCAGTTTTTCATCTGCGTAGCCGATGCTTTCCACCTGAACGGCAGCTACACCGCGTTCGGCAAGGTGAGCGCGGGGATGGACGTCGCGGATCGCATCGCCACCGTTCCGCGGGACCGCCGCGACAAGCCGCTCGAAGACGTGAAGCTCCTGGCCGTGACCGTCGACGTCGCGAAGAAATGAGGATCGCGTGACCACTTTTGCCGTACCCGGATCCGACGAACTCGTGTTGCAAGAGTGCCACGAGGGCGTCGTGCTGCTCACCCTGAATCGCCCTGACAAGCTCAACGCACTCTCGGCGGCTCTCTTGGAGCAGTTGTCGGATGCGCTCATCGAACTCGAGGACGACGAGGAGGTCGGAGCCATCGTGATCACGGGGTCGCCGGCCGCCAAGCGTCCGGCGTTCGCGGCGGGGGCCGATATCGCCGAGATGGCCAAGATGAGCCCCCTCGAGCTGCGCCAACACGCCCATCTCGGGCAGGTGGCGTGCACGATGATCGAAGGCATGCCCAAGCCAGTGATTGCGGCCGTGAACGGATTTGCTCTCGGGGGTGGTTGTGAGCTCGCGATGGCCTGCCACTTCCGCTACGCGGCCAAGGGCGCGCAATTCGGCCAGCCCGAAATCAACCTGGGCATCATCCCCGGTTTCGGCGGGACTCAGCGTCTTCTGCGTCACATCGGCAAGGGGCCAGCGCTCGAACTCCTTCTTTCCGGGGACAGCATCGACGCCGACCAGGCGGAGCGCCTCGGTCTCGTCAATCGCGTCGTCGAACCGGCCGCGCTCATTCCCACCGTGATCGAACTGGCGCGCAAGCTGGCCAGCAAAGCCCCGGTGGCTCGCCGGCTGATCCTCGATGCCGTGATCCGCGGAGCGGATTTGCCCCTGGAGGCCGCTCAGGCTCTGGAAGCCGATTTGTTCGGCTTGACCGGAGCGACGATCGACGTTCGCGAGGGCTTGTCGGCCTTCCTTGAAAAGCGCGCCGCGAAGTGGGTGGGGCGTTGATTCCGGGCGTTCGTTAGCCGGCGTTTTCCACCATTGAGCCAGTCGAGATCCCGCCACCGCGGGACGGATCTTTCGCCATGACCATGCGAACCGAAGCCATACGCTTAGACCAAAATCGGCGCGTCCTCTACCTCACGAAGGATCCCGAGCTCATCAGGAAGCAGCTCCGCGGCGAACTCCGATTGCGGATGTGCGACCTCGCGGTCGAAGATCTCTTGGACGACGTCAACACCGACGCGATGACTCCGGCTTGGGCCTGCTTCGATCACCTTCCGGAGGAGATTGCGGTCAATGCGTACGCGGGGCTGACCATCGGCAGCGAACGACTCTTTCCGGCGCACGCTCTGAAGCGGGGAGGGTTCGAAGTCATCGTGTCCGGCCACCGGAAGGGTGTGGGGTCCTCGCGTGAGACCGCGGTTCAGGCGGAAAAATGGAGCGGCATTCGAATCGCCGTGGCGGCGTCTTTCGCCCCGATCCACGCGCGCAACAACATCAATCAGGGCGTGCTCATGACCGACCACGCCACCTTGCGGCGTCTCGAGGCGGGCGAAGCGATCGCGATCGAAGAGTTTTGCGCCGGTTACGACCCGGTCACTGCCCTGATCGTGAAGTGTGGCGGGCTGTTCCCGTTTTCCGCGGCGCTCGCGAAGGGCGAGATCTCCCTGCCGAAGATTTCGACCCCCGCTCGGCCGATGACGATGGCGGAGAAGATCATCGCGTCGCGCCTCCTCCCGGGGCAAGGCTCGCAGTTCGTGCGACCGGGCGACCCGGTCATGGTGCGGGTCGACGGCGGCTATTCCCACGAATTCACCACCGCCCAGGTCCACCATTTCCTCCAGGAAGAAATGGGACCCGACTACCGAGTGACGGACCCGTCCAAATTCGCCGTCTTCGAAGACCATCTGATCTACGCCGACGGGGTCGAGCGGATGGCCCCGTACTCGCCGAAGATTGCCACGCTGCGCCGCCTCCAGCGGGAGTTTCAGACCCATACCAAGGTGCGGGATTACGCGGCGAAGGATGGGCAGTCGCCGGGAATCTGCCACCAGATCGCCCGCGAAGAGTTCGTGGATCCGGGCGACTTCATCCAGGCGACCGACAGTCACACCTGCATGGGCGGCGGCAACAACGCGCTCGCGTTTGGAGTGGGAGCGACCGAGTACGCCGCGTTGATCCAGTGTGGCACCACCTTCATCCGGGTGCCGGAGTCGATTCGCTTTCACCTTGAGGGCAAGCTCCCGGTCGGGGTGACCGCCAAAGACCTCATGCTCTGGATCCTCTGGAAGCACGCCCTCCCGGGCCAGACTTTGGACCGTGTCATGGAATTCGGCGGTCCGGGCCTGCTCGGCTTGGACATGGACGAACGTGCCACCCTCGCGAACATGGCGACAGAATGTTCGGCGAAGTCGGGGATTTGCGAAGGTGACGAGCACACCGTGACGTGGCTGCGCTCACGACGGCCAGGCGCGTCGGAATCGTCCCTCCGTGCCAAGATGGTGCGGCCTGACGCCGACGCGAGCTACGCAGGTGGCGTCCACGTCATCGACTTGTCCACGCTGCGACCGATGGTCGCGACCCCGGGGAGTCCGGAGAAGGGAATTCCCTCCGATCCGACCAATGGTGCGTTCATCGACGAGCTCGGCGACGTGCCCATCGACATCGCCTACGGGGGATCGTGCACTGCCGGCAAGGAGACGGACTTCGACTTCTACGCGCAGGTCCTCAAGGCAGCTCTCGACGGAGGGCGTCGGGTAGCGCCGCACGTGTCCTTCTTCATTCAATTCGGGTCGGCCGCGGTCGAGCAGTACGCTCGAGCCCGGGGCTACCTCGAGGTTTTTGATCGCGCCGGAGTGAAGACGATCGGAGCCGGGTGCGGAGCCTGCATCGGATGCGGTCCCGGGGTGAGCGAGACCGCGATGCAGGTGACGGTTTCCGCCATCAATCGCAACTACCGGGGGCGCAGCGGTCCCGGTCAGCTCTACCTCGCCTCGCCGTTGACCGTGGCCGCCTCTGCGATCGAGGGACGCCTTGTGAAATACAGCCCTGGCATGTTCGCGAAGCCACGAGTCGGCGGCTACGTGTGACGAACCGCAAGGTTGGAAGGACGGCGTACAATTCCGGATTTCTTTCGCATTTTCAGGCCTCTCGTGTACAGTTCCGCCGGTTGTGATCCCCGGTCGGTCGGGCCGTGCGTGGCCTGCCTGGTGCGAGCTCCTGGCTCGGACGGGGACTTTCGAACTCTGCCACCCGATTCGTTCTGCATGCGCGCTACGTGCTGAAGTGGTCAGGCCGATCGAGCCGGGGAACCACCCCCGTGCTGGAAGGCTTGGCCCGTGGGGCCCACCCCCTTCGGCCGATCGCGGGAGGGGCTCATGGACATTCGCTTCGAGTGCATCTTCGAGGGAAAAAGACTCTTCCAGGTCGTTCGGCCGGAAGGCGAGATCGTGGTCTTTACCGGCACGTTCGCGCAGTGCAAGCGGTTCCAAGAGGTCTATCAAGAGAAGGTGGCGCGGTCCAAACACCGGGATCGCAAGGCCGCTAGGCCCGCCCTCGCCGCTGCGTCCGGTTGACCTGGCCGGAGCCTTGCGCCGGCCGTAGGTAGGATCAGGGCCTTCCATGCCCGATCCACTGCCCCACAAACAAGCGGCCCAGATCCAGAACGCCCTTCGGATAGCGGAGGACGTGCTTAGCGGGCGATCTCGATTCGAAGGTCGACCCTTCCATGTCGAGATCTCCACCAACAACGCTTGCAATCTTTCGTGTGTCATGTGCGAGCGGCCGGACCTCTCCTACATCGGCGCCCACAAACTCGAAGAAATTGCCGACCAGGTTTTCCCCACCGCCTCGGTGGTCACTCCCTCGGCGACCTCCGAGCCGGCGATGGGGGATTTCGACAAAATCCTCGATCTTTGCGAGCGCCACGGCCTTTACCTCGACCTCATCACCAACGGCACTCTGATCACCGACCGCCACATTCAGCGGCTCGCGGGCCGGATCTACAAGGTCGACTTTTCTATCGATAGCCACATCCCTGAGGTCTATGAGGACATCCGACGGGGTGCTCGTTACCCCCGGATGTTGGCGGGCCTGCGACGCCTGGTCGGACTCTCCCGGGCCGATGGATTTCCGATCACTCTGGTCGTCGTGCTGATGAAGCAGAACCTGACCACATTGGACGGCACCATGGCCTTTGCCAGGGCCGAGGGGATCGGCCGCGTGCGGGTGCAAAAAATGTTGCCGTTTTTCACCGATCCGCAGCGGTTCATGGTCGCCGAGCACTTTTCCGCCGAGGAAATCCAGACTCACTTGGAGCGTGCCAAGGCGGCGGCCCAGCGGGAACGAATCCACCTTCATTTGGACTTGGACCCCGCGGAGGAAGTGCTGGCTCCGGTCGAGGAGCCGATCCTCACCGCCCCTGGAGTCGTTCAGGCCTTCTACCGGGGCCTGCGCGAGAAGCGCCCCGATTTCTGCTACCAGCTCGCGTCCTACGTGCGCATCGTCCCGAACGGGAACGTCTATCCGTGCTGCCGAGGGGCGGGTGACCATCTGAAAATGGGCAATGTCTTCGAGGAGTCGTTTGAGTCGATCTGGAACGGCGAGGCGTATCGAACCCTGCGGGAGGAATTCCAGACTGGGAACCTCCGCGAGGGCTGCCGCCAATGCACGTTGAGCGGCCAGGGCACTCTTTGAACGGGGGCTGGGGGGGCAAAGGACTCCGCCTCGGGCTCGCAAGCTAGTCGGCCCGATGGAGGCGGGGAGCGGAGCGATTCGGGGCTCGTGTCCACCCTGTTGTGTCCTCCCATTTCCGTGTTCCTTGACAGCGCTATGAGGAGAGGCTTTTCCTAAGTCCAAGCCGAGCCTGGGTTAAAGAACTTTGTCTCTTGGTGAACTGTAAAGTGCTTGACAATTGTGTGGCCTCCTTTATGTTCGCGCCTGCCAACCCAGGAGGTCGATTGTCATGCCGTCCGTTGCGAAACCTTTTCATGGTCCATCCGCTGCCGGTCAGCCCGTTGACTGGGAGTCAGCGCTCCCCCCACTGCGCTCCGCCCTGATTGTCCTGCTGCGCAGGCGAGGTGTCGCGGGCGACCAAGCCGAGGACATCGTCCAAGAAACACTAGGCCGCGTCTGGGAACGATGCCATCAACTCAAGGACCCCGCCCGCCTCGAAGCCTGGGCGCGTTCGATCGCCCTGAATCTCCTCCGCAGCCATCAGGTGCGGGCGCGAAACTACGAGCCCATCGAGACGGATGTGCCAGGTCCCTGGCCAGGGCCCCTCGATGCACTCCTGGCGGCTGAGGTTACCGGCAGTGTCCACCGGCTCGTCGCCACGCTGGTGCCTCGGGAGCACGACTCTTTGCTGGCCCGTCAGTTCGAAACCCCGACCTATCGCCGCGACTCGCCGCCTCCCTCTGAGGAGACCCTTCGGCTCCGAAGACGGCTGAATGTCGCCATGGGTTTCTTGAAGAAGTGGTCGGCGCACACCAGCGCCGGCCGGTACGCCGCCAGCACCTTCGGCTGGTTGATCTGACTCTGCCATCGCCCCCTACGCTGTCTCTGCCGAGAACCGCTGATCATGTCCACAAAATCTTGGGTGCGCGTCGTTTTCATCGGGTTGTTCGCCGCGAGCTTGGCCTTCGGGCAGGCGGCAAGCGGTCCGACCCTGCTGACCGCGGGTCGGAAGAAGGTCCAGGAGGCTTCGAAGTCCGCTGGCGGAAAGGCGGACCAGGCGTTGCAAGACGCGATGGCGATTTTTCAGCGCGTGACCACGGAGTGTCCCGAAGACGCACCGTCCCTGGCGAGGGCCTGGCTGGAGATCGGTCGCATTCAACGCCGCCTCGGGAAGGCCGGCGAGGCCAAATCCGCCTTCGAAAAGGCGATCGCCCTGCCAGGAGAAGAGAGGACCCTGTGTGACGCTCTGCTCGACTTGAGCACGCTGGCGCGCCGGGCCGGGCGCCTCGAAGAGGCCGAGACTCACCTGCGGAGGATCGTCGAAAAGCACGCGAGCCAGGGCAGTGCTCGGGCCCAGGCGCTCCTGAAACTCGGGAGTGTGCTGAAGGAGGCGCGCCGGGACGCGGATGCGGAAGCCTGTCTGCGCCAGTGTCTCGCCGACCACGGTGATCGCTGGCGTACCGCGGTCGATGCGCTCGATGACTTGGTGATGCTCAAATTGCGATCCGAGCAGATGGGCGAGGCAAGAAAAATCCTCGAGGAGCACAGTGCCGCCATGAAGGCCCGCTTCGCTGGGACGCCGACCGAACCGCGTCTCGAGAAGGCGCTCCAACGCATGGCGGGGCGGGGCCGGATCGAGCGCGAGGACGGGGCGCCCGACGAAGACGACGGGAAGTGACGCTTGGAAGTCGGCCACAGACCACCGCCTAGGCGGGTCCATCACGCACTCGCCTGGTGGTGGTTGGCCGGGCTCCTGACTGAGAGTTCGGCTGCGGTCGTGGCCAAGCGTCCAGCCATCCTCGTTGACCTGCAGCCGGGTCTGCACCGGCTGGCCGCTTCGCGGTCCGCGGCATTCGAATGGCACGGGGGGGAAGTCGTCGAGTTGGTCGGGGAGGTCTGGGTCCTCAACTTGGGCGGGCAATCCCTCGAAATGAGGATTTGGGTCCGCACCGGCGAACTGCGAATGAAGCGACGAACGCTCGAGGCCTCGGAGCTGTGGCGGTGGACCGCGTCCGATCTCCACCGGGTTGTTTGGCCAACGCGGGGCCCGGGGGCGATGAGGGTGGATGTGCCCGGGCTGGAATACGAGCACCTCGGCGGCCCGGAAGCCTGGCGATGCGCAGTGGAGATCGTCCTCCGACGGGTGGAGGACTGGGAACAGAGAGCACTCCAGTGCGGGCGAGCGCGCGCGCTCAGTCCGACGATCACCTGGGCGCTGCTCCAATCCCGCGCGGTCGCTGTCCGATGCGAGGCGATCGACGGCATGCCGGGATCGACCCTTCCTCTGGCGAGAGACCTACTACGGGAGTGCCTTGAGTCTGGTTCCCCGCGGGAGCGCGCATTGGCCGCTTTGGCCTTGGCCCGCGCGGGGGATAGAGAGGTCTGGCCTCTGATCCAAGGTCTGCAGAGCGATACCGATCCGGGCATCGCGGCTCGGGCGAATCTCGGTGGTCGGTGGTTGCAGGGAGACCGCGGAGGTGGGTCGCTTCTCCCCGAGCTTCCAGACTCGGAGCGACGCGACTCCGGAGCTGGGGGTGAGCCGAGTCTGCCGGCACTCCTTGCCGAACTCCGGAAACTCGAGCACCTGGTGCTGCGGGCTCTGGGCGGCGATGACCCCACTCTGGATGAGGGCGCCTGGGTCGTGGCTTCTTTCGTCCCGACGCACCGGGTCGTGGAAGCGGCGCTCGCCCTCATGGACATAGAATGCCGCGCGAAGTCGGCGAGAAGCTGGCTGTGCGCTCAGTTTCGGCGAGCCGGTTGGAAATCCTCGGGAGGGGAGCGCTTCCGGGCCCACTGGGCTACGATTCGCAGCGCCTGGATCCCGGGTCGCCTCCCGTGGTGACGCTCGGTGTCTC
The DNA here is from genome assembly GCA_902826835.1 of uncultured bacterium. Classification (GTDB taxonomy): domain Bacteria; phylum Planctomycetota; genus RBC034. Next base: position 56,777 of record CADEGH010000005.1, read on the forward strand.
CGGCCTTGGGTTTGAGGTTGATCCGGCTGCCTCGCGCGCCACGATCAAGGGCTCGTTCTCGATCCCCCCGCCAAAGGCCGCCATGTCTTGGACGCTCAACTCGACATTTCCCCCGGGCTCGTCGGTTTTCCGCTGATAGACTCCGCGCCCACAGGATCCGCTGACGAGGGACGCTCATGCTCCAGGGAAAGAAGGGAATCGTGCTCGGGGTCGCCAACAAGCGCAGCATCGCCTGGTCGATCGCGAAGTCGGCCGATCGAGCGGGCGCGGAATTGGTGTTGACGTACCAGACCGAGCGATTCCAGCGCAGCTTGCTGGATTTGACTCCGGAGCTTTCCCGGCCTCCGATCCTTTTGCCCTGTGACGTCAGCCAGGAGGGGCAGATGGATGCCCTCTTCGAATCGGTCCGCGAGCGATGGGGAGGCCTCGACTTTCTCGTTCACTGCCTGGCCTACGCTCGCAAGGAGGACCTCGACGGGGCCTTTTCCGCCACCCCCTGGGCCGGGTGGGAGACGGCGCTCCAAGTGTCGAGTTACTCCTTTTCAGCCCTTGCGAAGCGAGCGCTTCCACTGATGTCGGGGCGGTCTGGGAGTTTTCTGACCCTCTCCTACCTGGGCGCGGAGAGGGTGGTCCCTCACTACAACATCATGGGGGTCGCGAAGGCGGCGCTCGAAGCGTCGTGCCGCTACTTGGCCGCCGATGTCGGGCCGCAGGGCCATCGAGTGAACGCCATCAGCGCCGGTCCGATCCGCACCCTGGCAGCATCGGGGGTGAGCGGCTTCGGCACGATCCTCGACATCGTGCCCGAACGCGCACCGCTCAGGCGGAACGTCGAGCCCGCGGAAGTGGGCGATGCGGCCCTCTTTTTCCTCTCCGACCTCAGCCGGGCCGTCACCGGAACCGTGCTGCACGTCGACTGCGGATTCCACATCGCAGGGCTCTGAGCGATCGGCTCCCGGGTGCCCCAGGGAGCGGCCTCGCCCGTTCCGGGCGAAAATGTAGAAACGGGACCAGTCTTGACCTCTGCCCTTGAACCCCTGCCGGGGGCTTGGACGCGATTCGCGGTTTCCCAGTCTCGAACGCCAAGACTGGCCCCATTTACCTCCCAAGACGCTTTCTGTGGCGAAATGGGTCAAGATTCTCAAAAAATTCTCATTCCCAGGCGTTCCAGAGTCCGCGAAGGCTGAAGGCCAGCCGTTTCTTCGCGTTCTTGATGAGTCCCTTGACGCGGTCAACGGTGCACGGATACGAGAGGGCCGCGATCGATCGCGCCGTGGCTTTGAACGTCTGGCCCTCGAAGTAGATCTGTTCGACCGCCACGCGCTCCGGCGTGTCGAGCTGCCTGACCGCTTCTCTCACGATTTGGCGAACCTCGGCGGCCAGCATCGCGGAGACCACAGAATCCCCGACGCTCGTTGCCGCCAACTCAAAGTGTCTACCGGTTTCGGGGTTTTGCGCTGATCGCCTCGCCGCGGATACCCTCGCATTCAGAAACGCCCTCCAGAAGTAGGCCTTCGCCGCCTGGATCTTCTCAGGAAGGGGTCGTTCGCTTTCGCGTCGAGTCAGGATCCCTAGGACGGCGTCCTGCCAGGCATCCTGGAACGAATCCGCCTGCGAGGACAGGCCGGGGGCCTCTTCTTTGAGCTCTTCGATGAGGGGATCGAGGCTCGAACGGACGGGACGATCAGGATTGACCATGGGCGACCCAGGCAGAACACGGGGGGAGGGCAGCGACATTATGGCGACTCGGGGTTGCTCTTGTGAAGAGGCCAAGCGGGAAACGGGGGGTGGCAGGCGAGCCCCCGGATGGCCTCAGCCTCCTAAGCGGTGCCCGGCGCTGGATAAGGAAAAAAATTTCCAGATTTCTGACCCACTTCACCCCAGATAGCGTTTTAGACATGCAGGCTTGGACCCCGGAAGCTTGGAGCCTGCATCTCCCTCGGAGATGCCTACGTGTTTCGCCGCGAACCGACCCCCGACGACAACTTCTCGGATCTTGCCGAGGCGTATCTCGGGGGTCGGCTCAGCCCTGAGGAAGCGGCAAGTTTCGAAGCTGCCCTGGCCGGCGACGAGCGTCTGAGGAAGGCGCTCGTCGCGGCACTTTCTCGCCAGGTGCTGCTGGAGGTGGGTCTTGGGGAGGCCCCCCTCGAAGCCTCGACTGAGCCATGCCGCCGGGCCCGGGCGCTCCGACCCGCCTACGAATCGCAACAGATCGAGAGCGTGGAGCTGGCTCGCTTGGCCCGGCACCTCGAAGTCTGCACGGAGTGCATGGCGTTCTTCAGTCCGGTCCGACCAAGATTGGCCTCGGGGATCTCTGGCCCCCTACGAAGAATCTGGCCCCGGCGGGTACTCGCGGGCACGCTAGTGTGCGCGGCCCTGATCGGAGCGGGTTTGGTCTGGAAGACCGGCGGCTTTGGGGGCCTGGACTCCTCGGACCAGGTCGTCTCACGCGCGTCCAATCGTGGAGCCAGGTTCGACCTCGAGGGGTTTCCGATCACCAGCTTTTCGGTGGTCGAAGTTCTGGAGGCCTTGGGATCCCCGGTTCCCTCCCAATTGACCCTGGAGCAACTCGGCGAGTGGGTGGACGCCCGGCTGGCCGGGGAGGCGACCTTGGGTCGGAGTTGGGTCGAGGAGCTCTCCCACTGCGAGGAAGCGGAGAGCCTCGTCTTGGTCCTTCGGGGAATGGCCGATCGTGCGGCCGCGGAGAAGGTCGCGCTGCTCGGGGGCTTCTTTTTTTCGGACCGAGTCGCGTCCACGCTGCGCAGCAACGCCCTCCGGGCGTTCCTCAAGATTTTGGGCCCGGCCGGCCAGGCTTGGGTGTCGGATGAGGTGCTGTCGCAGCGCACGCCGGAGGTCTTCGATCTGTACATCCGCTCCCTCGACCAGGCGGTGAGGCCACGCCGGTCCGCGGAGACGTTGATCCTGGACGAGGCGGCTCTGGTTCGGCTCTTTGACGAGAGTTACGAGTGGGCCACAGACGAGAATTTGTCCTTCGTCCTGGGGCTCTTGGTGCGGGGGCGCTCGCCGGAGGCCTACTCACGCGCCCTCCGCTGGGGAAACGAGCGCGGATTCTCCAGGGCCCCCGGTTCCCAGTTCGCAGTCTCTCCGGTGAGCGCTCTGATCCAATCGGCCAAGCTGTTGCCGCTCGCCGATCAGCCGGATGCAGAAAAGGTGGTGGATTCCTGGCGCAAGGTCGGAAATGACCGGTTCAAGGCGGAGGCGGCCTGTGAGTGGTTGGACTTCGAACCGAGTGATCTCGGGCGTCATCGGGATCTGTTGTTGCTCGCCGAAAAATTGGGGCGCAACGAGAGAGCCATGAGTCTCATCCGGGCGCTGCGCCACCCCCGGCGAGAGTTGGTCGCCGAATACGAGAGTTACCTTGCACTCGTGAAACTCGAGCACCCGAATGACGGGTTCGCCGGTGCGAAGGACCGGTTGCAGGAACTCCTCGACGCGTGGAGAGCCAAGCCTCCGCCTTCACCTCCGCCTTCACCTCCGCCCGGTCCACCACTCCACGCACCGTGACTCTCGCCCGCTTGTTTGGTCCCTGGCCGGCGCGTGATCTGCATCGCCCTGAGCTCTGACGCAGGCGACCCTGAAGGCGTGGACGCAAGATGCGCCGAGGAATGGTCCAACGCCATCCGATCGTGAACCGCTGCGATTCCAGGGCCTTCTCCGACTGGCCGCATGGTGACGGTGAAGGGGGGCCGCGCGTTGAGTCGAATGCACTGCCGCACGAGAGCCCCGACCGCTCCACGAAGTTCTCGCCAATGACCGCGGAGCACCAGATTGCTCCGTTCTCAATTGTTGTGCCAAAGCGGCGGTGCGGTTGCTCCGCAGCTCCTTTGTGAAGTTGTGCGGCGGGAGTGGCGGAGACCGTGCCGAGACCGCGGCGTTGCGGGCGGAGTCGAGGCTGATCTGAGGCGCAGCGGACCGCCGCCCACGGAGCGACCGATGGCCCGCCGAAATTTTGTGGTCGCACTTCAGTAGTGGCGTCCGCTCCAGCCCATGAAGGCGAGTGCCTTCGATTGGAGCAACAAAAATGCTACGCATTGCCACTCTCACTCTGATGGTCTGTTCGTGGTTGGCCTATGACATCGCCGGCATCCAATTCGACCTGCCCAGTGGGGGCCCGGTTGCCGGCACTTCGGTGGAAGTGTTGGTCCTCGATCCGACGCCGACCTCCGCCAAGGTCGAGTTGTGGATCAACGGCGTCATCGTTGACTCGATCATCGTGACGGAGATCCCGGAGACCGTCTTTCTCGCGGTTCCCTCGGGCACGGAGGACTTGGACTACGAGATCATCGTGCGCACGGACACCGCGTATGGCATTCGCTCTGGAGTGGTGCAGTGACGTTGGGACTGCATCCGACTCGGTAGTGAAGCACCCTCCGGTTTCGGGGCCGCAGACTCGCATCGCTTCCGAGGTGATTGGGTTGACACCCCGGCAGCGGACGGTGGAACGCTGGCGACCTACCGCCCCGTCGACTGCCAAGGCGCGGGGTAGGCGCGCGCGGTCCGACCCATCTCCCCGGGAATGCCATCGAGAACGGGGCAGGGAATCCGGTGCAGGCGTCGTCTATAGTGTCGATGCTTTACTGGCTCCCGCGAGAATTCCCGTGCATCGAATCGCCGCCGTCTGGTTCGTCGTCGCGATCGTGGGGATCGGCCAGGCACCCGCCGGGCCGATCGACCTGCCGGTGCGTCTGATCGACGGCGGGCTCTATCTCCGCGCGGAGCTCAAAGCGTCGGGTGAGCCGTACCCCGTGCACCTTCTCCTCGACCTTGGGGAAACGGAGGCACTGCGACTGCACCGCCGCACCGCGGCTTTGCTCGAACTCGACGGGGGCGCCGTGAGGGTTCAGGGCCCAGGCTTCCACTTCGACAATCTGGTTCCAGTAGTGGACGTTTACTCCTACCTCGAGAATTTGACGGCCGCCCACGCGGCCAAGTTGGAGGAGATTCCCGTCGTCGGAGTGCTCGGGCCCTCCGCCCTCCCTCGGGAGCGTCGACTCGAGCTCGACCTCGACCGGGAACGGGTGCGACTACTCCCGAGGCCGAAGGAAACCGAACCGCCGGCCCCGCCCGCGCCGCCCACGGAGGCCACTGAGCCGCCGCCTCGAATCTTCGAACGCGGCGAGAGGGTCCAGTACGAGTTCTTGAACGGCCTCCCGGGCCTGCGGCTCGATGCCAAGCTCGGCCGCCAGATTTTGGCCGCGTCGTTGGACACGACCCACGGCGATACGACCGTCGACTGGGAGTACGCGAAGTCGGTCGGTCTGCCCGATTTGGCGTTCGATCCGGCGAGCCTCGAAGGGATTGATTTGCGAGCCTACTCGGCGCTGAGGCCGCGGATCGAGGATCGGGTGGCGGCGGACGCCGCCGTGCTCTTGGTGGGGACGCGCACCCTCGCCCACTTCATCATCACGATCGAGTTCGAGCCGGCGCGAGTCACCTTCGAAGCACTAGCAAAGCCGGACCTCGCTTCGATCGACCGGGAAATTTTCTCCGCCACCGGCCGCGGCGACGCGGGAGAGATGGAGCGGCTTCTCGAGACCAATACCGAACACCGGGGCGCGGCGGACCTGGCCAGGCGCCTCTTCGAACAGCGCCTCTCCGAGACTCCCCTCACCGGGCCACCTCTCGAAAAGGCGCTGGAGTTCTTCGCGAAGAGCAGCCCTGCACGGCTACGCACACGCTTGCTCCTGCGCATCCTCGACAACCTGAAGAGCGGAGCCCCCGAAGCCTTGGCGCTCGTGCGCAAGAAGGGAATTGCCCTCGCCCTCGAGTTCGCCGAGAAGGACGAAGATCCCGAGGCATTGCACCGCGCCCAAAGCGAACTCGGCATGTACCTGATGGAGGAGGGGGGCGAGGCCAATCTGAAGGAAGCTTATCGGCACCTCTTGGCCGCTGCCCTCGCGACCCCGCGCAGTGGGATCAACAACTATCGACTCGGACTCTTGTACGAAAAACTCGGCAAGTTCGAGCGGGCTTGGTCGAGGTTCTTGGCGGCCGCCATCGACGCGGAAGCGGGACCCGACGGCCTGGCGGCCCTCGCGCGTCTCGCGAAGGAAAGGGGCCTCTCCGGTCCGAGCGATATTCCGGCGATGGAACGAGCCCTGGCGGGACGGGCGCCGGCGTTTGAGCCGGCGTCGCGCTACGAGTCCGAAGGCCGAAAGCCAGGGGCACGCTGCGTGCTCGTCGAGTTGTTCACGCACTCGCGGCCGGAAACCGCGGCGGCCTCCGAGCTTGCGATCGAAGGCCTTGGCAGTCACTTCGAAGATGGGCCGGTGGCGCTGCTCAATCATCACCCCGGAGTGGGGCCGCTCAATCCGCTGAGTTGCGGAGCTTCTTCGGAAATACTCCAGCTTCGGGCGCCCGAGTCTTTGCCCGCGGTGGTTTTGGACGGAACAGTGGTCATCCCCGCCGAGGGGCGTGTCGATCAAGCGGCTCCCGTGTTTCGCAAGCTCCGGGAAGCCATCGAGAAGCGACTCGCGGAACCCGCGGGTGGTGAGCTTTCCGTACAGGCGACGTGCGACCGCGCGGGGCGAATCCAAGTCGACGCGAGCTTCCAATCCGACGTCGATCAAAGCGCCATGCTGCACTTGCTCCTCACCCAGAAGGCAGTGCTGTTCCCCGGACGCAGCAAGGTCGTCTTTCATCGTTTCGTGGTCCGCCACGATCTCCTGGATGGCGGGCAGAGTGTCCGCCTCGGCGCTGAGCCACGTTCCCACCAGGCTTTCGTGACGGTCGAGGCCATCGAGGGCGCGCTCGAAGATCATCTGGATGAGCGCGAGGAAGAGTCGCAGACCACCGCCCCGATGCGGCCGACCAAATTGTGGAGGGAAGGGCTCACGGTGGTCGCTTGGCTCGAGCGTGGCGGAAGCGTGCTGCAAGCCGCTACGGCGCCGGTTGTTTTGGAGGGGGCGAAGTGACCGAGGTCGACTCGAACCCCGTGCTGCGGGCGCGGCTGCTCGCGAAACTGCGGGAAGCCCACACCTCGCTGGGTCGAGGGATGCGCGTGCGGCAGCGCGAACAGGGGCTGCGCAACGCCACCGAGTTTGCCGCGGCTGGCCTCTTGGCGGTGCTGATCGGAAAGGGGCTGGTCACGCTCGCCACCGGCATCGCCGGGCCATGGGGTTGGGGCACGAGCCTCACGGTCGTGGTGCTGGGCGCCGGTCTCGGGTTTTGGCGAGCGGGCGCGTTCACTCCGCTGCCCCTGGACCTGGCGAGGGTGGCCGAGCTTTGGGATCACCAGGCCAAGCCTCACCACTCGGTGGCGGCCGCTCTCGAATTCTCCTTGGCGCCGCAGTCGGCGTGGGAGTGGGCGACGGTGCACGCGGGCACGAGGGAAGCCGAGACTCTGACCCTGCCGGTGGTTCCCCCCTCCATGGGCGAGCCGCCGGTACGCGCGGTCCTGGGCGGCCTCGGGGCACTCCTGCTCGCGATCCTCCTCGCGAATCCCTGGGGCTCTCCAAGTGAAGCCGCCGCCAAGTCGAGGAGTCTGCCGGGGATGACGAAGGCTTCGCAAATGCAGCCGGTCGAACCCACCGAGGACTCAGGATCGCCAACCGAGCGCAGCGTGCCCATTCCCGGTCGGGACGATCCGGAGCGACAGAACCTGACGCAGGCAACTCCGGGGACTGCCCCGACCGATCCCGCCTTCGAGAAGTCTCCGGACATCGCACCGCGGCCCGGGCAGTTTGGCCAAGGCACCGTGAGCTCGGAACTGCGGACCGGGATGCCCCAAGCGGGGCAGGGCGATGCCTCGGAAGGGGCCAAGACTTTGCCTGAGCCCACCACCAAGAAGCCCGTCACGAAGCCCCGGAAAGACCCTCCTACCCAGACTCGTAAGCTGCCTGAGAAGGGCAAGCGCGAGGCGGCGAGTGGGGCCACCGTGGGTCAGGGTACGAGTGGCGGCGGGGCGATGAGTCCCGTCAAGAGTCCTTGGTCCCAAAAGGACCAATCCGAAGACCGTCCCCTCGCCGAAAATCCGACTGAAGAATCGGTCGACGAAGAAATCGGCGAGGAAGAAGCGCGCAGTGGAACCCAGCCGGCCACGAAGGATCGGCGAGGCGCCACCTCGCGGGATCTTTCGATTTCCGGCCCGGGGGAAGGGGGAGAGGGGCGGGGCGGACCGACCCCCCAAAAGAAGGCCCGGGGAGTCGGATCTCTGATCCTCGGCCTTCCCATTCCCGACTTTGTCCGCGGTCTCCTGAACCCCGGGACCACTAAGGTGACTTACGAACGGGTCCCGCCTCTGCCAGCGCTGGGAGCGACCTGGCCAGCGGCCCCCACCCGCGGGCGTAGCCGTCCTGAACCGTCGATCGACCTGCGTGCTCCCACCGAGGCGCGCAAGGCAGCGCTGCGCGAGTGGCTCTTGAAATTCCATCGCTGAAATCGTGAAGGAGAGTTCGATGTCCCAATCTGCGAGCCCCACTGTGGATCCCGCCTTGGCCCACGCCGAGGTGGAGAAGTTTCGTTCGGTCATGGAGGCACTGCGTCAGGAGATTCAGAGGGTGATCGTGGGGCAGGACGAAATCGTGATGGGGGTCCTCGCGACGCTCGCGGCCGACGGGCATGTGCTGCTCGAAGGGGTTCCGGGGCTCGCGAAGACGCTGCTCGTGCGGACCTTGGCCGATACCCTCTCCCTCTCCTTCTCGCGGATCCAATTCACGCCGGACCTCATGCCAGCCGACATCGTGGGCACCATGGTGCTCCGGGAGCGGGAGGCGGGCGGGCACGAGTTGCGATTCGAAGAGGGTCCGATCTCGGCGCACATCGTGCTCGCGGACGAAATCAACCGCGCAACTCCGAAGACCCAGTCGGCCCTTCTCGAAGCGATGCAGGAGCGCACGGTGACGGTGGCACGCCGCACCATGCCCTTGCCCTCGCCCTTCATCGTTTTGGCCACGCAAAACCCGGTTGAGCAGGAGGGCACCTACCCCTTGCCCGAAGCGCAGGTCGACCGCTTCTTGGTGAAGCTCCTGGTCGGCTATCCGAAGGAGAGCGAGTACCACGCGATCTTGGAGCGCACGACTGGCCAGGCATCGGAACGCGCCCGTCCGGTGGCGGATGGGAACACCGTCTTGGAATTGCGGCGCACGTTGCGAGCGGTTCCCGTCCCGGAGCAAGTGCGCACCCTCGCGATCCGACTCGTGCGCGCCACTCAACCGGATTCCGAACTCGCCCCCGAAGTCGTGCAAAAGTGCGTGGCGCTCGGCGCGAGTCCTCGCGGGGCGCAAGCTCTCCTGCTCATTGCCAAGGCTTACGCGTTGCTCGCGGGGCGCTACGCCGTGTCGTGCGAGGACATCCGCGCTGCGGCCCTGCCGGTGCTGCGCCACCGCATCGTGCTCTCCTTCCGCGGCCGAAGCGAGCGGCGATCTCCGGATGACATCGTGCGCGCCGTCTTGGCCACGATCCCCGACACTGCGGGGGTCTGATCGATGGGGACGCTCTTTGCGCCCGAGCTCTTGGAGATCGCTCGTTCCCTGCGCTTCGCCCCGCCGCTTTCGGTGCTGGGCCGAAGAGCGGGCGAACGCAACAGCCGCGAACTCGGCCACAGTATCGAGTTCCGCGATCACCGCGCTTACACGCCCGGCGACGACCTGCGCCGACTCGACCGGCATCTTTGGAGCCGGTTTCACAAGCTCTTCCTACGCTTGGGGGACGACCCCCGCGAGCGACCGATCTATTTCCTCCTCGATGAGAGCACTTCGGCCTGGCTCGGGACTCCGCCGCCCCTGGATCTGGCGCGGCAGGCGGCCTTGGTGCTGGCGTCGATCGCGATGCGCGAGCGGGACCCAATCGGGATCTGGACATTCTCGGACCAGCTCCAGCGGGAACTCGCTCCCCGGAGCGCGGGGGGCGCCCTCGAACGGGTGCTCGAGTTCCTTGCCGACTTCACGCCGAACTCGGCGGCGGTGGACACGCGGTTCGAAGTCGCCGTCGACGCCCTGGCACACCGGGGCCTTCGGCCAGGCCTGCTGATCGTCCTCTCCGATTTTTTCGATCGGGGAGGGGTACTCGCTCTCGAACGGGCGTTTTCCGCCTGGCCGCACGAACTCGCGCTGATCCGCATCGAACGGCCCACCGACCGGGATCCGGCCTTGTCGGGCAATTTGCGACTCCAGGATTGTGAAGGATCAGGCACGGTGGAGGTCACGATGTCGGACGCGGTCTTGGCCGCGTATCGCCGCGCCTACGCCGAGTTCGTGAAGGGGCTCGAAGAACTGGCGCTCGCGCGGCGGGCGGGGGTGTGGACGCTCGACACGGGGCGTTCCCTTCTGGATCAATTGGACGTGCTCTCGAGCGGGGGGCTTCTCGTCCCATGAGCTATTTGGGTTGGCCGATCGGGGTAGGCGTCGCGATCTTCCTCGCGGCGGCCGGCGTGGTCACCGCGGCGCACTTCTTGAAAGTGCACTCGAAGCCAGTGGCCGTGCCGACTCTGCTCTTTTGGCGGGAGCTTCGGGACATCCGGCAAGCGCGCACGCTCGGAAATCGCTTTCAGCACTGGAAGACCTGGGCGATGTGGTTGCTCCTTGCGGCCTTGGTCGCGATCGCGGTGGTGCAGCCTTCCCGTGAGGCTTCGGTGCGGCATCGAGTGTTGGTGGTCGATCTGGGTTCGGGGGCGATGGCCCGTCATGCGTCGGAGCGCACGGTGGCTCGGGCTCGGCAAGACGAAGCGAAGGCTTTGCTCGCGGCCTGGCCCCTCGCGGATCGGCAGGCCCTGGTCCTCGCACGCGGCCAGGATGTCCAACTGTTCGGATACGAGGCCTCGAGGAAGGACCAACTGGCCGCGATAGACCTTGCGACGGCGGCCAGCACCTCGACAAATCTCGCGCAACTGCTCGCGCTCGTCTCGGCCCTTCGCCCGGCGGCGGGGTCCTTCGAAGGAGTGGTGTGGACCGATCGGCCGGCGTGGGCTTCGGCGTGCGAGACCTTTGGATTGGCGGTGCGTCGGTTGGGGCATGGGGCCGACGATGGAGGCATCATCGATGCTCGTTTCGAACCCCCGACTCTCAAGGTGCTCCTCGCGGGTCACGAGCGACGACTGCACGTCGGGCAAGGACCGGATGAGCTGGCGGTGGTGGCGATCGGCGGCACTGGAGATCCGCAGTGGGTCTCGATCGAGCTTCCGCAACTGAATCTCGCGACGCGCTTGGATCTGCGACTCGAACCGGCGGACCAAGGCCCGGAGAACGACGCGTGGACCGTCGATCTCGCTCCACTCATCCGCGCGCGCGTGCGGATCGACGAGAGCTGCCCTCCTTGGCTCCGGTCGCTCCTGGAGGCGGCTCCACGCCTGGAGCTTGCTCCCCTGACGGAGACCACGGCTCGCCTCCTCCGCGTGGTCGACGGGCCGACCTTCGAGACTAGGTCCGGGGCTTCGAGCTCGGACACGAGGGCGACATTCTCATTGAACACCGGTTCCGAGCTTCTTCTGAACGGAGCCCGGCTCGCCGAGTCCGAGGCGAGCGTGGGCGACCCCGCCTTCGTGGAGGGTCTGTGGGATGAGCTCGAACGGGGACTCGGGCTTTCGGCCGAGCCCATTCGCGTGCCGCAGGGGACGGAGGTGGTTTGGTCGGAGGCGCCGTCCACGAACGTCGAGCGTGGAGCACGCTCCGAAACCAGCCGACTCGGCGCTCGACACTGGGACTCTGCGCCCTCGACCACTCGACCAGCCGGAGCCGATTCGCGAGTGGTTGCTACCAACGTCGGGCCGTTTGCCGCGGCCTCGCCGGTCCCCTCGGAGGGGCCGCGCTCGGGGTGGGGTTGGTCACTTGCGGAATGGGCGATCTTGGGCGTGATCCTCATCCTCTTGGTGGATTCCGGGTTGCATCGGCAGGGGAGAGTGCCATGAGCTTTCTGCGACCGGAGGCCTTATTGTGGCTATTGGCGCTGATCCCCTGGTGGTGGTGGGAGTCCACCCGCGCTCCCAAGTCCGGGCGGCGTTGGCCAGTGGTGACTTTGCGAGGCGTAGCTTTGCTCCTCGCCGGTTTGGCGCTGGCGCGGCCGATCCTCGCGGGGACCGCCGACGCTCATTGGACTTTGGTCATCGAGGCGGCGCTCGATGAGACCGAAGCGGCGGAGCGGCATCAGGCTTACCGGGACGTGCTCGCCGAACTGACCGACTCCGACGAGATCTCGGTGATTTTGGCGGGTGCGTCCAGCCGAGTTCTCACGGGCCCGAGCGTGGACCCGCGCGAACTTGCGGCCGGCGCTCTGGTCGATGCCAGGGCTCTCGCACCGGATCTCGGATCCGCCCTGAACCTCGCGCTCGTTTCCCGCTCGGCTTCGGATCGGGCCTCCGTAGTCGTGATTCCCTCGGCGCGAGAATCGACCGGCGTACCCGAATCGGCGGCGGCTCTCGCCCACTCTCGGGGCGTGCCGATTCATCTACGAGCGAGTCGGAGCGCGCCGCCCCGGAACGGGATCGTGGTCCCGAGTTGGCCGGTGCAGGTGGTCGCAGGATCCACCGAGTCGATTCCGATCGATGTGTTTCTCGCCGACTCGGCGTCGCGGGCTCGCCTCGATTGCGACTCGCGCGGCCGGGTGCAGTCCTTCGCGCTCCCGGGGAGCGGCCGGCAAAAGGTGGAGCTCGAGTGGGTGGGTGATCCGGGGGTTCTCTCATCCACTCTGTCCCTGTGGGTGAATGATGAAGCCACTCCGGCCTGGCAGTCGGAATTCTCGACCATGGTCCTGCCCGCTCCCACGCTGGCCTTGGTCACCGAAGCCAAGGACGAAGCTGCCCTCGCGTCCGTGCGGGATCTGCTCTCGCCGAGCTTTCGAATCGAACCTCGTCTCGCCGCCGAGCTGGAACGGCCGGGGGCGTTGGACGGCACGGCTGGCGCCATTCTGAGCGATGTCCCGGCGGCCGCGCTGTCCTCGTCAGCGGAGTCTTCTCTCCTCTCCCGGGTGAAGGATGGCTACCCTCTGTTCGTAGCCGGCGGGCCGCGCAGCTTCGGTCCGGGCGGGTATCTCGGAACCGATCTCGAGGCCGCGCTCCCTCTGCGCTCGCGGCAGCGCGAAGAGCGTCGGGATCCCAGCGCCACCCTCGTGATCGTGATCGACACCTCCGGCTCGATGATGGGCCAGCGCATCGACCTCGCGAAGGAAGTAGCGCGTTTGGCGTTGCAGCGCCTGAAGCCCCACGACAAGGCCGGCATCGTGGAGTTCCACGGTGCCAAGCGGTGGGCGGCGCCGATTCAGCCGGCCGCGAACGCGGTCGAGATCCAGCGGGCCCTCAACCGACTCACCGCGGGTGGCGGCACCGTGATTTATCCGGCGATGGAAGAGGCCTACTACGCGATGCTGAATGTGCGCACGCGGACGCGGCATCTTTTGGTCGTCACGGACGGCGGCGTCGAAGAGGGCGATTTCGAAGGACTCGTCCGCAAGATGGCCGAACACGGCATGACCGTGTCCACGGTGTTGGTCGGGGAGTCCTCCGGCCACAGTGATTTCCTCGTCTCGCTGGCGCAGTGGGGCAAAGGGCGCAACTACCACGCACCCGATCGCTTCCGACTTCCCGAGGTGCTGGTGAAACAACCGGAGACCGCGCTGTTGTCCCCGATCCGGACCGAGTCGATTTCCCTCTTGCCCGGAGCCTCTGCGGACCGCCGGCGCAACTTGCTCCCGAAAGCCGCCCTGGAGGGTCGGTTGGAGATGGAGGCGCGACCCACCGCCGAAGTCCTTTGGAAGACTCCGTCCGAGGAGCCAGTGTTGGCCCGCTGGCACCACGGGCTCGGACCGGTGGTGGCTTACGCGAGCCAACTCGCGGGGCCTTGGAGTCGAGCGCTGGCGCAGGATCCCGAGTACGCGCGCGCGCTGTGCGCGCTGCTTCGAGCCGGGATTGCGGTCGATCCGACTCCACTGCGCATCGTAGGCGGACTCGATCGGGAAGTCCTGGGAATCTCGCTCCAAGGCGAGGCCCCGAGTGCCACGCTCTCGGTGGAGATCGTGGACGGGCGCGGTGGGACACAGACGGCACTGTGGAGCGGCGCGTCCACGCGGTCCCTGTCTGAATCCTGGAGGGCGCTGTTCTATCCGCTGCCAGTGGGACCGGTGAAGATCGAGGTCCGAGATTCGACCGGCCGAGTCCGGTCGGAAGGGGCGGGGCTCGTGAACCCGCCCGCGGTGATTCCGCGCGCGGCCCGAACCACGGATCTCTGGGAGAGACTCGCTCGGAAATCCGGTGGTACCGCGGGCGGAGAGCGCCTGCCGCCGGGCGAACGGGGAGGGCGAACGTCGGTGGAAATTTGGCCCTATCTCATGCTCTTGTGTCTGGCAGTGAGCCTGACCCAGGTCGTCGTGCGCCGCTTGCCGTCGCTCCTCCTGATTCTGTTGTGCTTCGTCGCTCCGACTCTGGCGCAGGAAACGTCGACGCTCCCTCTCGCCGACCAGGAAAGAGCCCTCCGAGCCCTCGTGAGTTCCGATGATGAGGCCACGAAAACGCTCTGGAAGGAACTCCGAGCGCGAAACGGGGAGGCAAAGGCCCTGACCGATTTTCTCGAGCGGAAGATTGCCGAGCAGAAATTGGGATTCCCCGCGCGACGTCAGTTGGCCTTCGTGCTGGCGGCCGAAGGCCGGTCGAAAGAGGCGTTTGCCACCCTCGGGAAGGCGGCGGCGGAACCTCAGGTGACACCCGAGGAGGCGCTGTTCGCGGGTCGCATCGCGGAAGCCGCTCTGGATAGCCCCGAGGCGGAACGCTGGTACGAGCGCTGCCTCGCCGCGGGCGCGACGGGCGACGTCGCCCACCTGGCGCGTCGCCGCCTCTTTGCATTGTTGGCCGACCGCGGGGATCGCAGCCAGGCCGAGGCGCACCTGACGAAGCTCGTCGAAGGCGCGGGCACGCCGGACGAGCAGTTCACGGAGGCGCTGCTTGGATCTCTCTACGGCTTGGTTGGGCCACTCTTGGCCCTTCCGCTCCCGACCGGCGAAGAGGAATCCGACTACCGAGCCACCATGCTGCGAGCCCAACTGGCGCTCCAAGCCGGCAGGTCCGACCTGGCAGAAGCGGCGCTCCTCTCTGCCACCACGAAGGTTCCCCGCGAGCGGGAGCGGCGGTACGTCGAAGAACGACAGGTAGCCCTCCACCGCGGTCAAGGCACCCTTTCCGCGCTCGCGGAGCGGTGGTTGGCGGAGGCGGCATCCCATCCGGAGCGAGACGAGGCCCTCGTGTCCGTGCTGCGCGAACTCAAGCGACCGAAGGAGGCGTTGGATCTCCTGGTGGGTCGCCGGGGTCAGGTGCAGCGCCAGGGTGAACGCGCGAGCTTGGATTTGGAACGAGAAATCATCGCCCTCGGCATGGAGTCGGGGCAGGGCGAACTCGTCATCCAGCTCTATCGGAGCCTCATCGAACAAAACCCGAGCGCGGCCGGCCGACGATCGGGACTCGCCCTTGCACTGCTCTTGCGCGGAGAACGCCCCGCCGCCGAAGGGGTGTTTCGCGAGCGAATTCCCGCCGCGACTCCAAAGGAGCTCTTGCGGCTGGCGCAGGCGGCGGCCGAGGTCAGCCTGGAGGCAGTGGCCACCGAGTGCGCCGAAGCGGCGGCAAAGTCTCCGGAGGAGTCTTTTCGCGCCGCGCTGTTCCTGGTGCTGCAGGACCAACGACGGGGCATGGACGAGGAAGCGATTGCCAGACTCAAGGAGCTGGAGGCCACTCCGGATCTTGCACCGGAGCAGCAGCTCCAATTGGGCGATGCCTACGAGCGTTTGAAGCGCGAAGACAGTGCGGTGCGCATTCTCGAAGCGCTGCGCGCCAAGACGGGCGCCGAAGACTTGACGATGCGCCTCGCTTGGCTGCTCGAGCGGAAAGGTGAGCCCGAACGGGCGCTCGAGCTTTGGCTGGAATTGTGGCGTACCACCGAGGTCGCGGCGCGGGTGAGCCAGGCGGAGTCTCGGATTTTGGCTCTCGGGGTGAAGAAGGGTCGACTGGCCGACTTGGCCATCGATCTCGAAGCCAAACTCGATCGGGGTGAAGGCACGCCGCGGGAGTTCGCGTTCCTCGTGAAGATCTACGCCAACGCCCGCGATCCGGTCGCCGCGGTCGAAATCCTGAACCGGCACTCCGACCGGATCGGCAATGGCCTGATTGAAACCATCGAGATGATTGCCCACGTCTTGCAGCAAGCCGACGACTATCCCGGGTACGAGCGGGCGTTGTGGGATCTCCAGCAACTCGTGCCCGATCAAGCCGTTGATTACCAGCAGCAATTGGCGCTGGGCGCCCTGGAGCGGGGGAAAGGGCGCGAAGTCAAGGCGGCGCTCGACGACCTGAGGACGATGAGTCCGGACAACCCGCAGATCGAGGAGTTTGCGGCCGGTTGTCTCGCGCTCGTGGAACTGCATGACGAGGGTGCGAGGGCGTACGCTCGGGTGCTCGCCCGCCATCCGGAGCGCGCGGAGGCCTTCCTCTTGCTCGGAAATTGTCTGAGGGACGCCGGGCGCACCCCCGAAGCGATTGGCCTCTACCTCCAGCTCCTGGACGAGGCGCCGCGGGACGATGTCTTCACCATCGCGGTGGACGGACTCTTGAACTTGCAGGCCGAACCCGGGGCCCTGCGCATGGCAAGGCGGCGGACTCTCGAACGATTGGCGGCGGATCCGGCGCGGGGCTTTTATTACGAGTTGACGGCGGATCTGTCGTCGGAGCTACGGGACCAGGCGCTCGAGCGCAAAGTCACCGAGCTGTTTGTCGTCGTTGCCGGAGAGCGGCGGAGCGCCACGCTGCGGGAGCTCATGGATCTGGCGGCGGATCAAGGCCGCGGTGCGGACCTCATTGCCCACGGCCAGAGTTTGCTCGCACTCGGCGAGGAGGTCCCACCGGAGGTTTTCCTTCGCCTCGGGGAGGCTCTTGTCGCGCAGGGTGACCTGCTCGGCGCGGAGCGCGCCTTCTCCCGCCTCCGCGCCGAAAACGACTTTGTCGGACTGCAAAAGCGCATCGCCCAGGTCTACGAAGGGATGGGTTATTGGGCGGAATCGGCGCGTCTGTTGCGCCAAGCGCTGATTGCGCGCCCGACCGATGTCGAACTCTTGATCGACGCTGCGCGCTGCGGGGAAATTGCCGGCGAGACGGAGCGATCGGCCCGGGACTACGAACAGGCAATGGACTTATTGCTCCAAGGCTCGCGCAGCCGGACGGAGGAAAAACTCGACACGAAGCCCGAGCGAGGGCGCAAGATCAGACTCAGCGGCGGCGTGGTGTACTGGGTTGGTCGGGGCGGCGGGGCGTCTCGCCAGTTGGATTCGTTTGCCAGGCTCTCTCCGGGCCTGATCCCGCATGTGCGCGGCCTAGCCACTCCGGCCCGACGCGATGCGCTCCAAGCGGCCGTCCTGAGCGAGGTCGCGATGTTGACCGAGACGGGAGGCTTGGAGGAAAAACTCGCGGCCCATCCTCGGCTCGAGCGGCTGGTCGATCATGCGCGCGACCTCGCAGTGGCTTTGGACCTCCCGGCGGAAGCGGTCGCCCTCGAGACCCGCGTGCTCGAGGGTTTTCCGAAGGACGAGGACCGCCGCAAGGGCACGGTCGCGTGGCTGCGCGAGCAGGGGTACCCGGCCCAGGCCTCCGAGTTGGTGTCAGCCTGGAAGCTGAAATTGGACGGAGAGGATCAAGACGCTCCGTCGGTCACCGAGATCCGATCCTCGGGGGAACGGTTGGAGGCGTGGTTGGCGAAACCGATCGCGCCGGGCGCCGCCGGGCAGGTCGCGCTGCCGCTCCTGATGCTGGGGGACAAGGACATTGCGTCCCGGGTGCTCGATCGAGTCGATCGGCAGGATGGTGCCGATGTCGAAGACTTGGCGCTCTGCCTCCGCTTGGCCCACTTGACCGGCGACACTCGCCGAGTGGCCCAATTCTGGTCGAGGATCGTCGCAAGCAGTTGCGAAGACGTCCGGCCCTACCAGGCCTCGGGAATCGCGCAGTTGTTGATCGGATTGCTGCCACTCGCCCCGCCGGGGAGTGATGTGGAACTCCAAGCGCATCTTCGCCGGATGGCCACGAACGATTCCTCCGCCGCGATCCTGCTCGCGGCCGTCCAAAGAGGTCTCGGTGAGTCCTCGCACCTGAGACTCACCGATATCGAGGGGGCGCTCGAAAAATCGAAGCAGGTATTCGAGTTGGTGCACCTGTTCGAGGTCATTGATCCAGCGGATCGCGCCGCCTTCATCGACCTGATGATGCAAAAGAGCGACCGCATCTTTCCTTACAACTGCCTGCAAATCGTGGAGGCGGTCGGCGAAAAGAGCACGCCGGAAATCGACCTGCGCGTGAAGGACCTGATCGCGAACGCGTTTGGCAAGACCAAGCGCGACGAAGTGGAGGAGATCCGCTACTTCATCGCGCAGGTGCTGACCGCGAGCCTGCCCGAGGGTCGGCGGCGCTTCATCCTCCAGAGCATGCCCGACAAAGGTGGGGTCGGACCCCTGCGGGAGTTGGCGGAGGCGGTGTTGATGGCGCGTTGCGGTGAACTCGAGGGCGCGGAAGAGCGAGTGCTCCGCCACATCGACCTCTTGTTCGCGCCGGTCAAAGACGACTACGCGACCGACCAAGTGCGGCGAATTCTGAGTGCGGAGTCGGCGCTGCAGCCCGTGCTCGAACGGATCCTCGAGGCGAGATGGGCCTCGGGCAACCGCGATGTCGCCCTCGCGGTCTGGCGGGCGCGCGTGAAGTCACGGGGGCTCCAGTTCGAAGCAGCGCTCGAGACTCTCCAGGCGATTCCGTCTGATCCGGCGAGTGACGACGAACTCCAGGAGATCTACCAAGAGGTCTACGAGAGCCTCGGTCGGGCTTCCGAGTTGGCGCAGTTGAGCGCCAAGTCGGCCGCCAAGGCGACGAGCGAGGACTCGTGGACGTGGATCCGACTCGCGCACGCTCATTTTCAAGCGCAAGACCTCGGAGCCGCCCGCGATGCGCTGAAGCGAGCGGGCTCCCAAGTGGATCTCGGATTCGAACTCGGACTCGCAACCCTCCTCGGCGACCAGCCGACGATCGACCGGGCGCTCCGTCGTGCGATCTATGCCCTGAGGGGAGGGGATAGATGGCACTCCCGCTCCGGACCGCTGAAGCTCGAAGGCATCGGACTCGAGCGCCCGATTCGTGAGACTCGAAACGGGGACTACGTGTCCGCTTTGGACATCGACTCGAGCGAGGATTTTGGCGTCGGGGAGGACGATCAGGATTCTGAGGAGAGCCGGAGCCTCGAATCGATGGTGGGCGAGCAGAAGTTCGCCGAGTCCAGTCTGTTGACCCTGATCCAATCGGAGGACCGGCGGAGTGGGCGGGTCGAGTCTGAAGCGGCGAGAGTGTGGGCGCGGTGCGTGCTGCGCGGTCCTGGCGCGGCGGCGGCGTTCGAAAACCTCGATCGAGCCCTGGCGTCCCCGCCCGGGAATCGAGAAGCCCAAATTCTCATGCGTGCGATGGTGCTCGATTCGAAGCTCTCGAAACTCCCGGAGTTCCGCACTCGCGGCGGCAAGATCTTGGCGCAGGTGGCATCGGACAGCGAACTGGTGCGGCATTCGGCAGTGCGGCTATGGGAGTGCGCCCAGGACCTGGGTGAAACGGAGTTCGCCTCACGACTTGTTCAATGGGGCGAACTCCTCACGCGTGGCACGTCGGCGTGGCTCCTATGGGAGGAGCGCCGAATCCGCGCACTCGCCCTGGATCGGCGCGCTGATGCGTGGAAGGAGTCGTTGGGAGCGGTGTCCAAGTCCGAGATCCAGCCGGACGGCGTGCCGTTCGCGCTCGCCTTGGCCCGAAAATGGGCTTCTCTCGGCGAGCGAGAGAAGGCTCGAGAGCTACGCGACCGGGCTCGTG
The DNA here is from genome assembly GCA_902826835.1 of uncultured bacterium. Classification (GTDB taxonomy): domain Bacteria; phylum Planctomycetota; genus RBC034. The sequence goes on from CADEGH010000005.1 coordinate 76,593, forward strand.
ACGCGCTCACCCGCGATCCGCAGACACGACCCGAAGACCTAAGGAGGTTCGAGTTCCAGCGATTCCAAGCCGCGGTGACGGAAGGGGACCTCGATTCCGCGCGTGTCGCCGCGGCGACGTTGCGCGCGCTCGCCAAGGAAGCCGCCTCGGAGTGGCACCAAAATCTCGCGGAAGTGCTTCCCACGAAGCTGCCGCCGGGGGTGACCGCGCCAGCGCTCTTTGATTTGCTCCTTTCGGAGTTGAAGCTGCGGGAGGATTTGTCGCTGTCGACCAGGGAACAATGGAGCCTCTCCTTGGCCGAGTGGATGGCCCGTCGCGGAGATCCGAAAGCGGCGCTGGCATTCTTCGAGAGCGAACCGTCGCTTCAGTCGAAGCGTGCGACGACCCGCCACCTCAAGGCCGACCTGCTCAAGGCGGCGGGGAGACTCCCGGAATCCCGGGCTCTCGAGGAAACCCTGCTGGCCGAGGGGGCGCTGCATCCGACTCGCTACGAGCGTGTGCTCTCCGACTTGGTGACGCGCGACCGAGCGGCCGGATTGACCGCCGCCCAGAGGCTTGCCCGGAGTACCGATGACCCCGCAGTCTTGGACTGGGCGATCGAAGCGGCGCGGGCGGCCGGTCAGGTGGATGAGGCGCAGAGACTTCTTGATCGCCTGGCCGTCCGCGCCCCGGATCACCCACGACTGAAGGCAGCCGCGCCACGGTGATCCGGAATCGGCGTGCTTTTGGCTCGGACTCGGCAGGTGCTGCGGCGCGAGGCACTTTCGGGAGTTGCCACTTTCGACCCTGACCGTCGGACTCGTGACGATCCCGTGACCAGCCAGGGTCCTCCCTTGCAGTAGATTGAAGGAGGAGACTCCTCTTGCCTCTCGGTTCCGTATTGATCGTCGAGGATGATGCGGCCATTCGCCGTGGCGTGGCGGATGCCCTGCGCTTTGCAGGCTACGCACCCCGGGAAGAAGCCACCGGGACCGGCGGGCTGCGGGCGGCGCTCGGAGGCCAGATCGACTTGCTGCTCTTGGACGTCGTTCTTCCCGAGATCGACGGCTTTCGCATCCTGGACGAGGTGCGCAAAGTCCATCCGACCCTGCCGGTGATCATGCTCACCGCCAAGGGCACCGAGGAGGACCGGATACGCGGGTTGCGCAACGGCGCCGACGACTACGTGGTCAAGCCCTTTTCGGCGCGGGAACTGCTTGCCCGCGTGGATGCGGTCCTGCGGAGATCGCCGGGGCGCACGAGCGAAATCGAGTCGTTCAGTTTGGACGGGCGCACCGTCAATTTTGCACGTCGCGAAGTGGTGTTCACCGGCGGCGGCCGATCCGAGCTGAGCGAAAAAGAGGCGGCGCTGTTGCACTATCTCGTGGTTCACAAAGGACGCGTCGTGAGTCGCGACGAGCTCTTGGCGCACGTGTGGGGCCTGGATCCCCGCGGAGTGCAGACGCGGGCGGTCGACATGCACATCGTCCGCTTGCGGGAGCGCCTCCGGGACGATCCCGCCGAACCGCGCATCGTGCTCACCGTGCGGGCCAAGGGCTACATGCTGGGCGAGGCCGAAGCGCCGTGACGACCTCCGCCAAGACTCGGTGGTTCCTCGGGGCGGCGGCTGCGGTGGTTGCCGCATCCCTCCTCGCCGTGACCAAGGAAGCTTTGGAGCTCGAAGAGAACGAGGCGGCGGCGCGGGCCGATTCGGCGTTCCAAGCGGAAGTCGGTTCCGCGCTCTGGATGATCGAGAGCCGCCTTTTCGCGCTCTTTTCCCCGGAGCAGGGGCGTCCTTATTTCCATTACCGGTCGTTCTACGCTCCCGAGAACATGCGGAGGGGTTGGAATCAACTCGAGTCGGTCCGGCAGGGTGAGGTGGTGGTGCCGTCGCCGCTTCTCGAGTCCCGTAATCCGATCTTTCGTTTGCACTTCGAGGTTTCCTCGACGGGAATCCTCAGTTCGCCGCAGGTGCCCTCCGGAGTGCTCATCGGGGACCAAACCCTCGCGACCAATCCGATGGTCGAGGCCGCGATCTCGTGTCAGGTCGTTTTGTCCGAGCGCGACTACGGACCGGAGCTTTGGTCGAACGCGACCGTGCCCACGATCCAACCCCAAGCGTGGATGCTTGAGGAACAGAGCAAGGCCGACCTCTCCCAGAAGAAGCAGGCGGATGGCAACAGCCTCCAGAGCCGAAACGCCGCCAACGAATTCGCGCAGAACATTCACACCCTCTCGAATCGAAGCCTCCTTCCCACGACCGTGACCCAGTCGGTCATGACTCCGACCTGGGTGGCTCGACCGGAACAACCGATCGAGCTCTTCCTTCTCCGCCGGGTCGTGGTGGACGGTTCCCCGGTCGTGCAGGGAATTTGGGTGGATTGGCCGAAGCTGCACGACCTTTTGATCCAAGAGGTACGCGTCCATCTCGCCGATGCCCGCATCGTCCCGATTCCGAAAGTCACCGGCACCGAGAAGTTCAGCGCGAGGCTCGCGGGGCTGCCGGCCATTTTGGTCGCCGATCCCCCGAAGGCGGTGGCGCCGTCGGGCCTGACGCCGATCCGGCTCGGGCTCATCGGGATCGGAGCGGCCGCGCTCATGGCGTTTGCGGGCCTTGGCCTAGCGATGCGGGCTCTCCAACAACTCCTCGATCGCCGCTCCCGGTTTGTCGGCGCGGTGACCCACGAACTCCGCACGCCGCTGACCACGTTCCGCCTGTACAGCCAGATGTTGGCGGACGGGATGGTGCCCGAATCGGCGCGGCCGGAGTACTTGAGCACCCTCTCGTCCGAGTCGGAGCGGCTCAGTCGCATCGTGGAGAGTGTGCTCCTGTACGCCCGACTCGAGGAGGGGCGGGGAGGCGCGGCGCGGGAACATCTGTCCGGCGCTGCACTTTGGCAGCGACTTCTTCCTGCGCTTGAACAAAGAGCCATGACCCATGGCCTCGAACTCGTCACTCAATCCGCACTGACGGAGTCCCATCGTCTGCGGGTCGATTCCCAAGCCGTCGAGCAGATTCTTGTCAATCTCGTGGACAACGCCGGGAAGTACGCAAGACGGGCGGGCTCCGGCGACGGAGAGGCGCCCCGAGCAACGCTGGAGGCTCGCCCGGATCCGCGAGGACGAGGCATCGAAATCACGCTCACCGATAACGGCCCGGGGATCCCGCCCGAGTTGGAGGCCAGTTTGTTCGAGCCATTCCGCCGGGGTGCCCATCACGAGTCGGGCACGATTCCGGGGGTCGGTTTGGGCCTGGTGACGGCGCGCGAAATGGCGCGGGCGGAGGGCGGAGATCTCGAGTCCTTGGCGAGTCTTGGCGGCGGAGCGTCCTTCCGCCTGCGCTTGCCTACAGTCTGACGTAGATGCGGCGGCGGTCGAGCCCGAGCGCGATCAGGGTGAAGAGCAGGACCGTAGCGAGGGCGTAAGCGAGGGACGCGTCGAACGGGGCGAGCCAACTCGCAAACGCGCGGCGGTAGAGGAGTTCCTTCAGACTGATGGCGGCCCCGGTGTCCCCCGAGACCTTGATCAGCGACAGCGCGCGGCCCAGCAATCCCGAGAGGACGAAGAGCAGGAGAGGGTTGCGCCCAAAGGCGATGAAGGGATGCAGGGGGCGCGCGAGGCGGAGTTTCGATCCGGCAAAGGCGAGCAGAAGGACGGCGGCCCACGCGAGCCCCGAGGTGAAGAACGCGTAGCTCGGCGTCCAGAGTGGTTTGTTCAGGGGCTGATGCCACTCTGACAGCATGAGTCCGAGCAGAACGAGAATGGGGGCGCCGGCGGCGAATCCCCATGCCGGTGCGGGCGCTCGCGAACGCGAGAGGAAGAGCCGCCCGGCCACCAGGCCGAGATACAAATTCCAGGCTGCCGTCAACGTCGAGAGAAGGCCCTCGGGGTCGAACTTCCCCTTCACCCAGACATGGGTGGGGCCGAACACCGCGAGGTCGATCGGGCTGGTCGGATTGTCCGCCTGGGAAAAACTCGGGAAGTCGCCGAACGGGAAACTCCCGCCGAAGAAGGCGAGGTGATAAATCCCGAGGGCCGCGACCATCGCCATCGCCCCTACCTTGCGAGGAAGCTGGAGATCGATCGTGCCGACGAGGAGGGTGCACAAACCGATGCGCTGGAGCACTCCCGGGATGCGGAGATTTGCCCAGTCGAACTTGGGGAACGCGTGCAAGAAGAGGCCGACCGCGATCAGGGACAAGGACCGGCGGAGGAGACGCAATTGGTCGTCCGTCCGCGAGCCCCCCCGCGGACGACGTGCCTGCGAGATCGCCATCGAGAACCCGGCGATGAAGAGAAAGAACGGGAACACCAAATCGGTGGGAGTGCAGCCATCCCATTCCGCGTGGCGTAAGGGCGCGTAGATCGTGCTCCAACTGCCCGGATTGTTCACGAGGATCATCCCCGCGATCGTGAGACCTCGAAACGCGTCGAGCCAATCGAGGCGCGGTGGACGCGAGCTCTCCATTTCAGCTCGCGATCCACTTCAGCATCGTGGCGCAGATCACGCCACCGTAGGTCCCGAGCACGTACCCGAAGATCGCGAGGAGGACCGCCACCGGGGCCAACGAAGGGTGGAAGGCGGAGGCCACGATGGGTGCCGAGGCGGCTCCACCGATGTTGGCTTTGGATCCCACCGCGAGGAAAAAGATCGGCGCTTTGATCAAGCGGCGAACGACAAACATCCCCACGGCGTGGAAGACCATCCACACCGCCGCGATCACGAACAGGCCCGGCAGGTCGAAGATATGGGCGAGCTGGGCACTCGCTCCGATCGAACCCACGAGCAAGTAGAGGAGCGCGGTCCCTAATTTCGAGGCGCCGACGCCCTCGAGGTTGCGGAGCGGAGTGAAGGAGGCGGCGAGGGCGAAGGTGGTGACGAGCACGACCGTCCACACGAAACCCTGGAGCACTTCGCCGACCTTGGGCAAGAGGGGCGTCAGATAGAGCGAAATCGCGGTGATTCCGAATCCGACGGCCAGGAGCATCAGGAGGTCTCCGACACTCGCGACCCGGGACTGCGAGGCCTGCCATGCGTCCATTTTGGCGCGCACTTCCTCGATGGCCTCCCGCTTCGCCCCGATCTTCGCGTCCATGGCCGCTTCGCGCCCCGCGAACACGAAGAGCGCCACCGTCCAAAGCTCCGCCACCGCGATGTCGACGACCACCATCATCCCGAGGGTGGAGGCCGAGACGTCGTAGGCCTCTCCCATCGCGATGAAATTCGTGCCGCCGCCGATCCAAGATCCGCAGAGGGCCGCGAGTCCGCGCCACGCTTGGTCGTGGAAGCTCTCGGGCAAGAGGCCCTTGCACAGAAGGAACGCCAACGGCCCGCCGATCACTACCGTGACGGTGGCCGTCAAGAACATCACCAACGCCTGTTTGCCCAGCTTGGCGATTGCCGGGAGATCGACGGCGAGACACATCAGAGCCAAACTGAGAGGAAGCAAGTAGCGCCGGATGAAGGCGTAGACGGGGGCATCGATCGGAATGACGCCGAGGTTCGAAAGCAGCGTCGGTACGAAATAGGCAAACACGAGGAGCGGCACGATCTTGAACAACCGCGCTACTGCGGGCCGCTTGGCCAGTCCGAACAGGGTCGCCGCGATCGCAAGCAGGATCGCCAAGATTAGAGGGTCGTCGGTGATGATCGCGTCCTGGTTGATCGCCTTTTCCGCACTCTCGAAGCCGGCTTTCAGGGCATCCGACTGGACTTTCTTGGCGGCGGCGTCCGTCGTTCCGGACTCCAAGGAGCGCGCCACCGCCTCGAATTGGTCGGCGGCGGAGCGGAGGGACTTGGGCACGGCCTCCGATTTCCCTCGAGGGCGCCGGGCGTGGATGCGCAGGTGTGGTTCGTCGCTCGCGCCGCGCAGCGACGACTGCGCCCGACCAAAGCTCTCGTCGGCGAGACGCAAAGCTTGTTCGAACTCCGCCGACTGACCACTCGTGTAAGCGTCGGCCCCGACGCGGAGTTGGGTGGCGACCACCCGGAATTCCGCCGCGGCACCTTCCTGGGCCCAGCCGATTGAAATCAATGCCCAGAGAATCGCGGCGGTCGGCAACAGAGTCTTCATGGGTGCTCCGAGCGCGGGGCTCTGCCCGCCGGTCGAGGGAAGGGGGGAGAAGGCGGCCCGACGGGAATCAGTGGCCGCCGCGAGGTGCGGCCGCGTCGGCTCCGTCCTCACCTTCGTGCATCCAGGATTTGAGGAGAGGCACCAGCGCCAAACAGATGACGGCGGAGACTCCCGCGGCCACCGCGATGTTCAGGAATACATCCGAGTAAGTGCCCAGAGTCTTGATGGGAGTGGGGAATGAATCGCCTGCGCCGCCTCCCTCCTTCACACTGGTGAATATGGAGATGATACTCGCGAGATATTGGCTGAAGGCGGTCGCCAAGAACCACGTGCCCATGACTGTACTCACCAAGTATTTAGGGGACAGCTTGGTGACCATCGAGAGTCCGACCGGTGACACACACAGCTCGCCGGTCGTGTGGAGTGCGTAGCCCAAGACGAGCCATCCCACCGCGACCATGCCGCGTCCGTCGGCGCTCTGGGCGCCCAGGACCAGGGCATAAAACCCTAGACCTACCTGAAGGAGGCCTAGAGCAAACTTCAGGGGGGTACTGGGTTCGATGCGCCGTTTGGCCATCCACGTCCACAGTGCGGTTAGGACCAGGCCAAAGATGAGGACGCAGATCGCATTGACAGACTGAAAGGTGCTGGCCGGGATTTCTTGGCTTCGATTGGAGACGAGCATGCCCACGTTGTCCTGGGCGACGGTCCAAGGGATCTGGAACTTGGAGTCGTTGTTCTTGGCCGCCGCAGCCCGCAGTTCGTCGAGTTGGTCGAGGGTGAACATCTTCGGGCCGTTCGAGAAACCGAGCTGGCCCTGAGTCGGTTGAAGTTCGATGGTCTTGCCGACATCCGCGGCGGCAATGAGGTTGCCGCCGGTCATGCGGTCGACATTGCGGTCGGTGAAGTTGTTGATCGAGCTGCCCGCCTGTTCGAAGAACGCCCAAAACAGCATGGAGAAGAAGATGAGAATCATCGCCACGATCATGCGGTGGCGGGCGATCCTCTCGAGCTTCACAATGTGCTTGCCCAGGTAGATCAACGAGATCAGGCCGACGAGGAACAACACGAGGCCGGCCGGTTTGCTGACTTCTTCGACTACGGTCGCGATCACGGGCGCAAGTGCTCCTTCGCCGCTCTTGATCGATTGGACGGTTTCTGCACTGATCAACTGGAAGGGCTGGCCGTCGGCGGTGAAGAAGGAGAAGCCACTCACGAAGAGCGTGAACACCGGAACGGCGACCAGGGCCCCCACGTACACCATCATTTCGCGGGGCATTCCCAGGATGCCACGCCTGGTCAATGACTCGGGGCTGGGCGGCGCTCCACACCCTGCCGGTAATCCTGCCCGATCCAAGGCCATCATGGCGCAGCCCGCGGACACGAGGAGTGCTAGGCCGGTGAAGATATTGACCCCGATGACCCAGGGGTCGGCAGGGTGTTCCGCGAACAGCCCGTACGCGCCGGCTAGGGCACCAATTCCGATGACGATCTGCGCGATCCGGTTGGGCACGACAAAGACCGCCAGGCCGATCAACATGCCGGCGGTAGCCAAGCCGAATCCCCAGTGCCAGCCATAGGTTTCCCCGATGTAGCCGCACAGGAGCGGGGCCATCGCCGCCCCGAGATTGATCCCCATGTAGAAGATCGTGAAGCCCCCGTCCCGCCTCGGACTGCGATCGGGATAGAGGGTGCCCACCATGGAGGAGATATTGGGCTTGAAGAAGCCGTTTCCGGTGATGATCAGCGCCAGCGCGAAGTAGAAGCCGATCTTGTTTTCGAGGGTCATGGCCAGATGGCCGAGGGCCATCAGGGTTCCACCCAAGATGATGGCTCGGCGCTGGCCGAGGATGCGGTCGGCGATCATCCCCCCGAAGAAGGGGGTCATATACAGAAGCGCGGTGTAGAAACCGTAGACCGAATAGGCAAGGTCGTCCCCGTAACCCAGGAAGCCCTTCGTCATGTAGAAGACGAGCAGGGCGCGCATGCCGTAGTAGGAAAAGCGTTCCCACATCTCGGCGAAGAAGAGCGTGAAAAGGCCGGTGGGATGCCCAAAAAGAGTGGGCGAGGCGGCCCTGGCGTTCGAGTTCATCCAAGTCTCCAGGCCGACCTGCGGCCGTGTTCGGGGCGTAGCTTAGAACGAAGCGGCAGGGCCTGCGAGTCCCCCGAGGTGCCGATCGGCCCGATTGTGGGGATGAGCGATCGTTCGATCAGCGCAGCAGAGCCTGGAGCTCGTAGCGCTCGGTCTCTTTCAGGTGCGGCCGCAGTTTGTCCAGGCACTGCTGGTGATACTGGGCGAGCCACGCCTTTTCGGGCGGGTCCAAGAGGCTCTCTTCCGTGAGCTCGGGGTCGAAAGGGATGAAGCTCAGAGGTTCCAGGCGGAGGAATGGCCGGGTGGCCCCGGCCAGATCGGCCTTGACGTAGAGGTAGAGATTTTCGAGCCGTACTCCGCCAAAGCCCGGTCGGTAGTACCCGGGCTCGATCGAGGACACGATGCCCTCCCGGAGAGGCTGTCCGAGGTGGGGCTTACGCTCCCGGTCCGAGAGTGAAAACGGCCCCTCGTGCACGTTGAGGAAGGCCCCCACCCCGTGGCCGGTGCCGTGGTCGTAGTTCAGGCCGGCGTTCCAGAGCGGGGCGCGGGCGAGAGCGTCCAAGGCGGTGCCGGGGATGCCTTCCGGGATGATCTGGCGGGCCGCATTGATGTGCCCTTTGAGCACGAGCGTGAAGATCCGCCGCGCCTCGGCCGAGGCTCGCCCGACGGCCACGGTGCGCGTGTCGTCGGTGGTGCCGCCGCCGATGTGAGCCCCGGAGTCGATCAGGAAGAGATGGCCTTCCTCGAGCGGTGTCTCATCGGCCCCTCCGTAGTGGATGATCGCGCCGTGGGGGCCGGTGGCGGCGATGGTGTCGAATGACAGGTCGAAGAACTCGGGTTGTTCACGGTAGGCCGCTTCGATCACCTCCCGGAATCGACGCTCGGTGACGAGGGTCCCGGCCGCATGCTCGCGGCGAAGCCAAAGGAGAGCTTTGGTCTTGGCGACCGAAGCTCGCAGATTGGCCCGCCGCATGGCCTCCTGCTCGGCGGAGTTCTTGACCGCCTTGCGGATCTCGATCGGGGAGAGGGCCCGCAGGATCTTCGTGCCCTGTTGCTCCAAAGTGGAGACCACGCCGGCCGTCACGCCGGTGGGGTCGATGAGCACCGGGCCCTGGATGCGCGAGAGCCCGCGCGCAAAATCGTCGTAGTCGTGGATCTGCACGTCTCCGAGGTCGCTGCGCAGAGAGGCAGGTACCCGAGTCCAGGGGTCGCGCACGAAGAGATGGCAGGCCGTTGGTTCGAGAATGAGGAAGCTCTCGAAGACGGGGTTGAAGGGCACGTCGCTCTGGGAACGGAGGTTCAAGAGCCAGGCGATTTGGTCGAGTTTCACCGCCACGAGGGCGTGGGCCCCGCTGCGGGTGAGGTCGCCGCGCAAAAGCGCCAGCTTCTCGGAGGTGGATTGCCCCGACCAGGCGAGAGGCACTGGGAGGAGAGGGGAGGCTTGCGGAGTGGGACGATCGGTCCACAAGGGATCGACCAGGTGGCCGGGGATCTCAAGCACGCTGCCGTGGGCACGCTGGACGGCTTCCTTGAGCGCTTCCGCCGCCGAGAGCGGCACCGTGAAGGGATCGAAGGCGAGCACGTAGTTCGGGATGCTCCTCGCACGCTCTTCGATGTCCTGCGATAGGGTCTTCGTGCCCGGCTGGCCGAGCTTGGCGAGAGCAATCGAAGAATCCGCGAGCTCCGTTTCGGCCTGCAAGTGGTAACGGCCGTCGGCGTAGAGGCGCGCGTCGTCGTGGCCTACCCGGAGATCGCCCGCCGACCCGGTGAAGCCCGATGCCCAGGCGCGGCGCATCCGCCACCGCGGCAAGTACTCGCTCAGATGTTCGTCGCTGCTGAGCACGAGGTAGTCGTGCGCCCCTTCGGCCACCATCTTGGCGCGAATCCGCGCCACACGTTCTCGGACGGGAATCATGCCAGGAATCTACCGAACCCGGGGGACACCGCGATGGCGCCCCGAGACCCCGTTCACCCTGCGAGGCCGGGTCGACCGTCCGATGGCTGGGTGCTCTCGCTGCGGATGGACCGGGCCTCGGTTCGGCGGCCGTGCGGACGAGGCCCTACCGCCGGCATCCCCGGTTAGGGGCAAACCATGCTGAGGTTGGCGGGAGTGCCGGCCACGACGGACACGGCTTGGGTAGCGTGGGTGTCCTTCTCGATGTTGTGGATCTCGATTTCGTAGTCGCCGCTGTCGAGGCCTTCGAAGGTGGCCGAGTTGGTCTTGCCAATGGTCTTGACGTCCACGGGTTCGTCCCGATCCGCGCGCCTCAGGTGAGCGACGATCATTCCGGAGCCGTCGATGCGGCCGGTGACAGTCAGGTTGATTTGGGCGCTCGGGCGCATCTTCAGATCGGGGGCCGAGAGTGTTTCGCGGTCGCGGACTTCGAGCCTTCCACTCTGCGTGCGGGCGTAGCCCTTGGCCTGGATATTCAACTCGTAGGCGGCAGCCGGCAGGAAGGGAATGCGGTAGCGGCCTTCCGCGTCGGTGAGGATCGGCTTCCCGGTGGCATTCCCCATCGTGACGGTGCCGCCGTCCCCGCCCTCGTTCGAGGCGGTGATCATCACCACGGACTCCGTGATCACTTCCCCGGCTTCGGATTGGAGCCGCTCCACGGTGATGCGCGCATGGGCGATCGGCTGGTCGGCGGTATCCAAGATGCGGCCCTCGATGGCTCCCGACGGGAGATCGACGCGCAGGGACTCTTGACTGCCGGGGCGAATCTCGACCTCGACTTCGATCGGCAAGGCGGAGAGGGGAGCGCGGGCACTCACCACGTAGTGGCCGGCCTCGATTTCATCGAAGGCGAAAGATCCGTTCGAGTCGGTGCGGACGACCGGGTCGGTGCCAAATCCGGGGAAGCCTCGCGGCCCGCGGCGCTTCTTTTCGAGGCGGACCGTCACGTCTGCCACGGGCGTGCCTCCGTCGTAAACCACTCCCCGGATGACCCCTGGTACCGGCTCCCGCACTTCGACCTCGGTCGTCTTGCCGGCCTCGACCAAGAGCCCTTCGGGTTCCGCCGGAGCGTTGGACTCTTCGTCCATCGCAAACGCGAACGCAAAACTCGGGCTGTCGGCGCTGAGAGTGCCGCCGAGCTTGACTTCGTAGCGGCCCGGCTCCAATCCCCCCAGATGGAAGCGGCCTTCGCGGTCCGTGGTGATTTGACGCGGGCGCGCGAACCCATTGCGCCCGGGCCCGGCGGCGGTGTTGATCTGTACTGGGTGTTGGGCAAGGGGGGCGCCGGTTCGGCTCCACGCGCGCCCGGCGATGGCCCCGGCGGCGCCGAGAGTGAGGCTGACCGGAGTGGGAGCCACCCCCTTGGCGAGCGTGATGGACGGGGACGTCGTACTCAAGTGGCGGGGGTGGGAAGCGGCAAGGGTGAAGACTCCCGCGCCCAGGCCCGGCAGGCTGAAGTGTCCGGAGGCATCGCTGACCGCCAGCTTTTGCGGGGCCGGAGGACCAGCATCGGAGCCGTCGAAGCTCGCGCCGCGCGCCCGAACCGTGCGCCGGGTTCCGGTGGAATTGTCGTTCACCCGTACGCTCTCACGGGCGTCGGCGGGGCGAGCTGCCACGAGTGCGTCAGCCACCGGCTTCCCTTCGGCATCCAGGACCTTGCCGGTGATGACGAGTTCGGGTTCCAGGGTTGGGCTGAGCTCGACGGTTTGCCCGGCTTCGAGCGTCAGGGGATCCGAGCGGAAAGGACTGCAGCCCGGGGCGTCAATTTCGATGCGCACCGGCCCGTCCGGGAGGGCGGAGAGGCAATAGAGATCGGGAGACTCGGGCTGCTTTGAGGTGACCGCGGCCTCCGCACCCCGCTCCAAGTTGCCGAGGGCTCGCGACAATCCCCATGGTGTATCGACCTCCACGGCGCGGATGATCGTGGCGGGTGAGGCGGAGATCCCTCCGGGATAGTGGATCCGCCCGAACACCAACGCCGGATTGGAGAGGGCGATTCGAGTGAGCTCTCCCAGTTTGACTTCGATGGGGTCGCTGCGCGCGAAGCCTCGGGCTTCGGCGGTGAGTTTGATGGTGCCCTTACGCACTCCCTTGAGCTCGAAGAGGCCCTCCGAGTTTGTCTTGACAGAGGGGAGGATGGCCTCGTCGGCGGCGTTGAGAAAGTCGAATCCCTCGAGCCGCACGGAGACGGTGGCGCCGGTGACGCCTGTCCCTTCGCCATCAACCACGACACCCTTCACCGTCAGTCCTTCGCTGAGGACGAAGTTCTGGTCACGCAGCGCCGCTTGGGCGCTGATCATCACTCCGGCGCGAGCATCGGCGACGTACTCGCCGTGGTCCGCGGAGAGTTTGTACGTTCCGGCCTCGAGTCCATGGAGGATGAACTCGCCTTGGGCGTTAGTGGTGGCGATGCGTTGATCCTGGCGCGTTCCGGGTCCCGGCAAGAACATGATGTTCGGGCCTGCCGATCCGCCTTTGGGCTCGAGGACGGCCCGAACCGAAGCGCCGATCAGCGGGGACTTGTCGGGTTTCATCACCACGCCTTGCACCGATGCTCCGGGCAGGGCGACCAGATCTCCCACATCGAGGTTCTCGCGCCGTTCGATCGTCTGCACGATGGTGGCGTCGCGGAGCGCCGGTGGCCGGGCACGGAGGGTGACCCGAGCTCCGATCGGGAGGGACCCAAATTCGAAGCGGCCGGCTTCATCGGTGGTCGCTTGGGCGGAGTTGGTGCCCTCACGGAGGCCTTCCGATCCGTATCGAGCCCGCACCGGGACCCGGGCGAGGGGGCGCCCCTCTTGGTCGACGACCCGGCCGCGCAGCGCCACGCGCGGCAGACCCACGAACTCGCGGCTCTCGGGGGCGGCGCGGTCCTCAAAGGGGACGCTCGCCACCGGATCGGCTGCCCGGGCGTCTGAAGGAGGGGCTTCCTTCGAGCCGGCGGTGATCGGCGCCGGCCCGGTTTCGAGCGGCTTCGCTCCCGGGCGCTCGGGGGAGGCCGGGGGGGTGCCCGCGCCGCCGAAGAGGAAGTAGGCCGCGGCACCCGCCGCAAGGATCACGCCCAAACCGATGACAACCGGGGCTTTCATGATGCACTCTCCGGAAGGGAGGAGATCGGAGTCCCTGCATTGCGGGAAAGCTCCGTGCGCCTTCTTACGGCCCGTGGGGCCCCGGGCTCCGTAACCCGAGAATCCGAACCCGAGGATCGGTTCTTGGCGATCCCGGCGGTTGGCCCGGCTCGTCTCTCGGTCCGGGCCCCGCTAAGATCGCCCGTCTTCTCGGCCCTCCGCCCCTTACCGGGACTCGAGGACCACCTCCTCTTTTTCCAGGCCTTCTGAAGATCCTCCATGAATCCCACGCTCGAAAAATGGGTCGCCGAGATCGCGGCCCACACCCATGCCGACCGCGTCCACTGGTGCGATGGCAGCGAAGCCGAGAACCGGCGTCTCACCGCCGAGATGGTGCAGGCGGGCACCTTCATTCCCTTGAACGAGAAGCTCTACCCCGGCTCCTATTACTCGCGCTCCCACGCGAGCGACGTGGCGCGGACTGAGCATTTGACCTTCATCTGCTCGAAATCCAAGGACGATGCGGGCCCCAACAACAATTGGATGGATCCCGCCGCGGCGCGCACGCGTCTGAACCAACAATTTGCGGGCTGCATGAAAGGCCGCACGATGTACGTCGTGCCCTACTGCATGGGGCCTCTCGGCTCGAAGCTGTCGAAGATCGGCATCGAGATCACGGACAGCCCTTACGTGGTGGCCAACATGCGCATCATGACGCGCATGGGGAAAGCGGCCCTCGATCAACTCGGGGCCTCGACCGACTTCTGCCGCGGGGTGCACAGTCTCGGGCAGCTCGATCCCGAAACCCGGATCATCGCTCACTTCCCCGAATCGCGCGAAATCTGGAGCTTCGGGTCGGGCTACGGCGGGAACGCGCTGCTCGGCAAGAAGTGTTTTGCGCTCCGCATCGCGTCGGTGCAGGGTCGCGACGAGATGTGGCTCGCCGAGCACATGTTGATCCTGGGCCTCGAGTCGCCCACGGGCCAGGTCACCTACATGGCCGCCGCGTTCCCGAGCGCCTGCGGCAAGACGAATTTGGCGATGTTGGTGCCGCCCGAGCGGTTCAAGGGCTGGAAGGTTTGGACGGTGGGCGACGACATCGCCTGGATGCGCGTCGGCAAGGACGGTCGCTTGTGGGCGATCAATCCGGAAGCCGGATTCTTCGGCGTGGCTCCCGGGACGAGCTCGAAGACGAATCCCAATGCAATGCAGATGGTGAAGAAGAACACGATCTTCACCAACGTCGCCCTCACCGACGATCTCTGTCCGTGGTGGGAGGGCATCGATGGCCCGGTGCCCGCCCACGCCAAGGACTGGCGCGGACAGGATTGGAAACCGAATGGTCCGGACAAGGCGGCACATCCGAACAGCCGCTTCACCGTCCCGGCGCAAAACTGTGCCGGTCTGTCGCCGAAATTCGAGGATCCGGAGGGGGTGCCGATTAGCGCCATCATCTTCGGCGGGCGGCGCGCGAAGACGGCTCCCTTGGTCTACGAATCGCGGTCCTGGAACCACGGCGTGTTCGTCGGAGCGTCCATGGCTTCAGAAACCACCGCCGCGGCGATCGGTGCGGTCGGCGTGGTGCGCCGGGATCCGATGGCCATGTTGCCGTTCTGCGGATACAACATGGGCGATTACTTCGGCCACTGGGTCAAGATGGGCAAGAACCTCACCCAGCCGCCGAAGATCTTCCACGTCAATTGGTTCAAGACCGGGGCGGACGGCAAGTTCCTCTGGCCCGGCTTCGGCGACAATCTCCGTGTGCTCCAGTGGATTCTCGCTCGGGTCGAGGGCCGGGGTGAAGGCCAGGATACGGCGATCGGCGCGATTCCCACTCCCGGAGCGGTCGACATGGGGGGGCTGAACCTCGCCGATCACTCGGTACAGGAACTCCTCGAGGTCAATCGTGCTCACTGGCAGGAAGAGGCGGCCGGAATTGGCGAACACTTCGCCAAGTTCGGTGCCCGTCTTCCCGCCGAAATGGCGCAGGAGCTGGCGGCTCTGAAATCCCGCCTCGGCTGATCGATCGCAGAGAGGGCGGGGGATGCGCGTCGTCACCTGGAACGTCAATTCGATCCGCGCGCGGGAGGAGAGGGTCAAGGCCTTTCTCGCCCGCGCGAACCCGGACCTTCTGTGCGTCCAAGAAACGAAGGTCGACGACCCGGTGTTCCCCTTCGCCGCTTACGAGGGCTCCGGTTACGAGATCTCGATCTTCGGCCAGAAAACCTACAACGGGGTGGCGCTGTTTTCCAAGCGTCCCCTGACGGAGGTCGTGCGGGGATTCCCGGGGGCCGCGGCGGATGCCGACAAACGTCTGATTGCGGCCAGTTTGGGCGACCTTCGGGTCGTCAATGCTTACGTGCCCAACGGCCAGGAAGTCGGCGCGGACAAGTACCGCTACAAATTGAGTTGGCTCGAACAATACGCGGCCTTCGTTCGCGGGGAGATTTTGCGACATCCGGCGGTGTTGCTCGTGGGTGATTTCAACATCACTCCGGATGATCGCGACGTCCACGACCCCGAAGCGTGGCGAGGCAAGATTCTCTGTAGTGAGCCGGAGCGGGCCGCCCTCCGATCCGTCATGGAACTCGGCTTCGAGGACCTCTTTCGCAAGTTTGTCGCCGACCCCGGACACCACAGTTGGTGGGACTACCGCAATCTCGGCTTCCAGAAAAAACTGGGATTGCGCATCGACCTGGTCCTCGGGTCCAAGGTGGCGGCCGAACGGTGTCGCGCCGTGACTATTGACCGGGAAGAGCGCAAGGGGCCCGGGGCAAGTGACCACGCTCCGGTCATTGCCGATCTCGATCAACCCTAAAATTACGCCGGTCACGGAACCGGCCAGAGCACTTCCTGGTAGGTTCGGCACGCATGCGAGCTCTGATCGGCAAGGTGACGTCCCGGTTCGGCCTTGCTCTGCTTGGAATCACGATTGCGCTCGGTGTCTCGGAAATCGCACTTCGAATCTTGGATGTCGCTCGGGATCCCTTGCCCATCCGCGTCTTGGGCGGCGAAAATCGCGACGCCGGGATCCGCGAGGATCCGGAGATCCTTTGGGTTCTCCGGGAGCGGGCTGGCCCCGATCCCGTCAATGCGCTCGGACTGCGCGGACGACTTCCGTACTCAACTAAAGGGCCGCGCGAACTCCGTATCGTGTGCCTCGGCGATTCGTGCACTTACGGCCTGCACGTGCAGCCGGAGGAAGCGTGGCCCGAGGTGTTACGGGATTCTCTCCAAGTCCTGTACCCGGATATCGAAGTCACGTCCATTTCCGCCGCCGTGCCGGGGCATTCGACCTTTCAGAGTCGGGCCCTGCTCGAGCGATTGGACACCTCCGCCGAAGGGGATGTGACAATCCTCTATCTCGGCGCCTGGAACGACATGCTGCCGGCGGTGTATCACTCCGACGCGGCCTTTGTCCGTCTACGCCGAAATCTGGAGACCGCGTGGTATCTACAACCCCGAATCGGCCGAGTGGCCTGGAGGTGGGCGCATCCCGTTCCATCCGATGCGGAGCTTTATAATACGGTGGCGGCATTGGACGAGCAGAGTGGGCTCACCCGCGCGAGGGTTCCGATTTCGGAGTTTCGAGACAACCTGCGTTCGATTGTCTCCCGTGCCTCGCGGTCGGGTCGAGTGATCGGGATCCTGCCGCCCCTACGCCCGGGCGATGCGCAACTGGCTTGGGTGCCCGCGTATCGCCACGAATTGGTCAACGTGTATCGAGAGGCGGGGATCCCCGTTCTCGACCCGCTCACCGCTATGACGGCCTCTATCTCCAGCGGGGCCGAGAGCTCAGCCGCGAGCCCGTTCCTGGATCCCGTGCATCCCTCTGCCGCTGGCTACCGCAACCTCGTGGAAGCGCTCCTCCCGTTCGTGCGATCGGCAGGAGAGGACCGCCTCGCCACAATCCGAGGTGTCGATCGGCCGATGGCTCCGGCCCTGCGAGCCGTGAACGGGCAAGTGGTCCCCGTCGGATCTTCCGCCACGCTGCGCCTGGTCGGATGGTTGCCCGAGGAGTCGAGTCTCCGGGTGCGGGCATGGGTCAATCGAGTGGACTGCGGCGAGCCACGCGCGGGAAAGGCCGGCGAACTCGCGTTCGAGATTCCCGGGCGGGCTCTGTCGCGCCCCGGTCCGGCGACGATGATGGTGCGGACTCCATCCGGGGCGGTCTCGATCGACACCGGGATCGAGGTGCGATCGCCTTAGGCGGCACTGGGCGACGACCTCCATCGAGTGAGATGAGGACGGAAGGCGACGGGCACACCAAATTCGCGCGCTATTTTTTTTCCGCCGCAGCCGAGATGCGAGCCCACAGCGCGGCCGTGCGCGCCTGGAGAGCGGAATCGAGTTGCGACTCCCCTCCATCCCGTAGCGCCTGAAACGCGGTTTCGTCGCCCAGCCACGCGGCGGTCTCGGGAATGGAGTCTGGGAAGGGCTCCATATTTTCTGCAGGCGATTCCCACTGGTCGACCATGGCTTCGAGCCACCCCAACGCCTCCCTCCGGTCCTCCGCTGAGAGCGTGGCCAGTTTGGGAGTGCGTACGTACGGATTGGTGATGGAAAAGGTCGCCCCGCGCAACACGAGCAAGACCAGGGTGGCGCGATACGCTTCCTTCGCGACGAGGCTCGGCCGGTTGCGGAATAGCTCCCGATAGAATCGGAGGCCGACTTCGGGGCGCCGCGTGAAGAGTGCCCACTCGTTGAAGTGGACGAGTTCTCGATCTTCGATGTCCAGGGTTTCCGGGCTGGTCGCCTCCGCGAGTTTTTCCGAGAAGTGCCGATCTTGGGCGGCGTAGCGTTGGTTGTCCTGGAGCCATTGCCCGGAGGGATAATTCCAGGTGGGCCGGGCCGAACCCAAATCGTGCCCACGCACCAAATAGGGCGTGGCTTCGATCGGCCGGCCGCACTCCTGAATGGCGAGGCCGGTGTTGATGAGGCACTCTGCGGACGCGTGCGGATGCTGGGCGGCGAGTAACAACTCGCGGGCGGCGTCCTCAGAGCGGTCCAGGCGACGGAACGCTTGGCCGAGGGTGTGGCGGTTTCTCCAGTCCCCCGGGTGTCGATCAAGGCTGGCCACGAGGATTGCGGCGGCGGCGTCGTCATCCCTTCGCATGTCGAAAGTCTTCGCGAGGATGGAGTCAAAGCCTGGAGTATCCGGCGCGAGTTCCAATGCTCGGCGGATCGCGGATTCGGCGCGCTCGGCTTCCTTTTGTGCGAGGTTGGCGAGGGCTAAAGCGGCCCAGGCATTCGGATAGGTCGCCTGGCGCGTGAGGCCGAGTTCGTAGGCGGCTATCGCCCCGGAGGCGTCACCGAGCTTGCGTCGTGCGTCCCCCAAGGCGAAGGCGGCATGGCTCGCGTCCGGGAGATTCAAGACGGCCTGCTCGAGTTGCGCGGCGGCTCTTTTGGGATCCACATTCACGAGGGCGTGGCCGGCCGCGTACGTGACCTGAGGATCGTTGGGCCAAAGGGAGAGGAGGGTGTCCGACAGTTCGCGCGCCTCCACCTCCATCGCGAGGTGGCTCGTGGCGTCCGCCAGTCCGGTATGGTGGGCACGCCGGGCCCGGTCGCTCTGCAAGATCGCGGCGAGGTAGAGGTCGCGCGCTCGCTGGAAGTGGCGGTTCGCGTCCCTCTCGCGCTCGTTCTCGTGGCCGCTCGCGAGCGCAAGCGTGGCGACCATGAAATGGCCGAGCGAGGTCGACGGGCGGAGCATGCCGGCGGAGTCGGTCGCTGCGTCCGCGGCCGGCGTCAGGCCGAGTTCCGTCTCCATGGCTGCGATCAGCCCCGGATCGCCGATGTCGACGCGCAACGTGCGCCAAGCGGCCTGGGCTTCGGCAATGCGGTGCCCCCGGCGGAGTACGAGGATTCGCCCGAGCTCGGCCTCGATCGCCGACCCGGACTCCGGGTACCTGCGTACCAGCGCCAACGCCGACTCGAAATGGGTGTGGGCGCTCTCCAGAGAATGATGAGCGAGATCGAAGAACCCGGACTCGACTTCATTTTCGAAGTCGCGTGCCCGCTCGGTTCGTTCCTGGGCCGCCACCCTCGGCGCGGTGGCCGCGATGTATCCACCGAGCGCCGCGAGCGTTGGGGTGCCGATTCCGATCAGTGCGATGAGCGCGGCGCGCGCCGGGTGTCGCTTCGACCAGCGACCGATGCGACCGAGTACTGAGGGGGGCTCCGCGAGGATCGGCTCCCAGTCCCGAACCCGGCGAAGATCTTCCGCGAAGGCCCATGCCGTCTCGTAGCGAAGGGTCGGCTCGAAGTTCATCGCCGTGTGGACGACCACTTCGAGGTCGCGAGGGAGCTCGGGGGCGGTGCGGCGCAGAGGGGGGAAAATGCGGCTGCGCACCGCGTGCAAGATCGCTTCGCGAGTGGCCCCCGCGAAGGGCCGCGTCCCGGTAAGCGCCTCGTACAGAGTGACTCCCAATCCGTAGACGTCCGCGCGGCGGTCGGTTGGTCGGCTGTCGCCGCTGCACTGCTCTGGCGCCATGTAGGCGGGGGTGCCCAAAACATCGCCGGTGGTGGTGAGGGAGACCTCCGATTCATCACGAGCCAGGCCGAAATCGACCAAGACCGGTTCGGGCTCGGCGAGAATGATGTTGCCGGGCTTGATGTCGCGGTGGACGACGCCGGCCTCGTGGGCGAGGTGGAGGGTGCGGGCGACCGATTCCACGAGTTGCAGGGTGGCCTCCAACTTGGCTCGGCGGCTCGCGGACGAGTGGCTCGCGGCGGTGGTGCGCCCGGCCTCCTCCTTCCGCAGATGCTCGGCGAGGGTCACTCCGGCCACGTAGCGCATCGCCATCCAGGCGAGGCCGGCTCCGGTGCCCACCTCAAGGACGGACGCGATTCCCGGCAGGTCGAGTTTGGAGAGGGCTTCGGCCTCACGGCGGAAGCGGGCGTAGCTCTGCGAGGACGGATCGAGGAATGCGTGATGCAGGACCTTCAGGGCGACCTGGCGGGGGAGTCGGGAATCGCGGGCTAGGTAGACCACCCCTTGGCCGCCTCGGCCGAGTTCGCGTTCGATCACGAAGGGGCCGATGCGGGGCGATCCGGCGACGGGCCGCTCACTCGGATCAGAGGGGTCTGCTTGGATCTCTCGGATGGCGGCGGCGTATTCCTCGGCGACCAAGCGCGGATGCGCTGGCCACAGGTCGAGATAGGTCGGGAGGGGTGAAATTGCGCCGCGTGCGCGATCGGCCTGCAGCCGGACCAAGATCTCGTGCACGATCGCCTCGTGGTCGATTGCGTGGCCGAACTCAAGGTCGCGATCGCCTTCATCCGAATCGGGTTGACCGCTCATTCAGCCGAGCTCGTCGAAGATGGACCCGGGAAGGCAGGTGCGAAGGTCTTCGAGAGCACGGGAGAAACGCATTGAGATCGTACTCTTGGCTTCTCCCAGGCGCGTCGCCACTGCGTCGTTGGAGAGCTGCTCGATCCCCCGCAGGACGAGCACCTCGCGGGCATTCGGAGACAGATGGTCGAGGCAGGTCATGATCCGACGGCGGGCCTCGCTCTCGGCGGCGTGTGTGAAGGCTCCCGTCACCGAGGCTGGCAGTTCCTGAGGGCTGCCGGGTCGGACTCGACTGCGCTCGTCGCGCTCCGGTTTGCCACGCACTTCGTCGCGGAGCAGGGTGTTGACGCGGCGGAGAAGAGTCGTGGCGACGTACTTGAGGAGGACGGGAGTGAGGCGCCCGTCGCGCGCGCGCAGGGTCGAGAGTTTCGGAATCACACTGGCCCAGACATCCTGCACGATGTCCTCGGGGTCGTGCGAGCGGGCGAGACTCGGAGTGAGCCGGTAGCGAGCCTGGAGGAGGAGCAGCGGAGAAAAATGGTTGATCAGCCAGCCCGTGCTGGCGGCCTCCCCCGACACCGCCTTCCCGATGTGGATGCTCGTGGTCGTGGGATCGTAGGGGAGGGAGGGAACCTCGGTCATGGGCGTGGGAACGGAATCTAACCTCGAGAGGACCTGACGGATTCGGGTTGAGGGGGAGGAGGGGCCAACGGTCTCGGGAACTTCTGGTTCGCTTCGGGTTTGGAGAGGGCGGTGGACCGATGGGAACGCGGATCACCAGATCCGCTCGCTGCCGATGTAGGGTCGAGGCCTGGCTTTGGAGCGGAAGTACCGGTGTCATCGAATGGGGGG
>CADEGH010000005.1:98005-264364 GCA_902826835.1 uncultured bacterium
GGCGCTCCGTGATGGGGACCTGGACTACGAGCTCGTGTCGCAGGCGGATCTGGTGATCCGCGTTCCCATGGGCGGTGGCGCACATGTCGCGATGCCCTCGATGCCAGGCCGGTTGCCAACGACGATGGCGGCGGGGGAATCGAGGAAGGTGGGGGTGAGGGTTTTTTTGCTTGGAGTTTGTGAACTGGGGGGCAGATCTGCCTTTGGAAGGGGGAGTGGCCACGGGGGTGGCCGCTCGCAGGGTTTTTCCGGAGTTTTCCCTCATGCGGTTCTTTTTGATTCTCACGGTACTGGTGGCATGGAACGGAGTGGCGGGGGCCCAGATTCCTCTGCCGATCCTCACTCAGGCCGTTCCGGCGGCGCTGGACAGCGGGCCGCGGAGCAACCCCCTGCTCGAGACGGCCAGCGTTTGGTCGGACGTGGTCACGATCCTAGGGGCGGCCACCCTCCAACTCGAGTTCACGGTCGCGGAGCTCGGGTCCGACGAAGATCGCGTCTTCGTGACGAGTCTCCTGGACGGGGATCGCATGGAGCTGTCGCGCTTCACGCTCCGCCAGTGGTCGAACCGAACCGCGTGGTTCAACGGGTCGTCCGTGGTGGTCGAACTCGTGCTGGCCCCCGGCTCGACGGGTCGCATCACCATGGGGCAAGTCCAGGCCGGTGCCCCTGATCAGTCACTCTTCGAGGAAGGTAATCCTGGTCCTTGCAGCTACTGCACGACCGGCGATCCCCGCGTGCTGAGTAGCGACTCAAGGGTCTGTCGTCTCGTCGGCGGAGGCACTTGCACGGGCTGGTTGATCGACGATCAAGGCACCATCCTCACCGCCGGACATTGCCAGGTGGCCCTGGTCACCGCGCAGTTCAATGTTCCGAGTTCGGACAGCATGGGGAATCAGGTGGCTCCCCCGGTCGCCGACCAGTACCCGGTCTTGATCGCCACGCAGCAAGCGTCCCCGCCTCCGTACTCGATGCCGAACGACTGGTCGGTCGTGAAGCTCGGGCTGAACTCGCTCATGCAGTCCGCATCCACCCGTCAGGGGTCTTGGTTTTTCCTGCACAACACGACTCCCGCCGTGGGCGCCCAGATTCGCAAGGTGGGTCACGGTTCAGATGCCACTCCCGATTGCACTCGCAACGCTGCCCAGCAAACGGCCGCCGGGCCGGTAACCAGCGCAACCTCCGACGTGATCTACTTCGACACGCAGACCCAAAGTGGTGACTCGGGGGGAGTCGCCTTCGACGTCGCGAGCGGCCTCGCCGTCGGCATCATCGACGTGTGCACGGGCGGTGCTTCCAATTGCGGGGCCGGAGCCGTGGCGGTCACGTACGCCCCCCTCGCAAACGCGATCGCCTCCGTGACTGGCTGTCCGCGTCTCACCCTCGCCAACGGGGTTGCTCAGAATACCTGTGGTGTCCAGACCCAGTTCTCGCTGAGCCCCGGCTCCAGCGCTTGGAATGTCGTCGCGGTCGCGAGTGCCAGCGATTGGGATTTGCAAGTGGGATCCAGCGCCTCGGCGCTCGGCGGGGACGCCACCGACTTCGTCGTCTCCAACGGTCACTTGGGGACTGCAGCCCCAACCACGGGGACGGCCTTCCGCTACTCGGGTAGTGCGGAGGCCGCCATCGAACATCGGGTGGGCCAAAGCCTGACCATCGGCGTCCCCCAGACCACCACCGCCCCTGAGCAACAGGCCCTCCGGGTCTTCGAGTTCAACGTCACGACGGCCGGTACCTACTGGCTGTCGCTGCAAAGCCATGCGTCTTTGCAGTGGCACCTGTTTGCGCCGGGAACCAACGCGTCGTGGAGAACACGATCTTCGGCCATGACCAACGGGGCCGGCAACTCGGCGGTGACGGCCCTGGCCTTGGGAGTCGGGCGGCATTGCCTGGTGATTAGCAAGCCGGGAGGATTGGGATTCCTGAATCCGAACTCGCTCACGGTCACCGTGCTCGATCGGCCACCGCTGGCCCTCGTCGACGGAACGGTGGTGAGCACGACTCCCGTGGCTCGAGCCTTGACCTTCGCGCCCGTATCGTCCCGATGGAATCTGGTCGGAGTCAGCTCGAACGGGAACTGGGACATTCGGACCAGCACCACCCCCGCGTCCGCGGGTTTCGGCATCTCCGACTACCTCTTGGTCGACGGCCGGGCCGGCCCGATACCCGCTCCCAACGTATTGGCCTCGACGACCGGCGGGGAGTCGGGATCGGTCGTGTTCGCGACCGGCCTTCCCTTCGGCACCACGGATATCCAGTATCGCTCGCTCGCGGCCGGCGAGGGTTTGAAGATCCTCGAATTCGAAGTCACGACGGTGGGGCCGCGGGATGTCCTGATCTCCGGCGACCCCGGGCTCGCTTGGCGGCTGTACCGGCCTGATTCCGCCATGTTCGGGGCCAATTGGAAGTTGCCCGATTCCCATTTGGCGGCCGGAGTGGTGGGAGGTCCCTCCGTGCTGAACGTGAGTTTCCCGGTCACAGGCTGGTACTGCCTCGTGGTGACGGCGACGGGAACTCTTCCCACCGCCTCGCGCAGTTTCTATCCGGCCATTTGTCCGTCGAATGCGAGCTTGAATCTCGGGCAGACTAGCGCGGCCGCGACGCTGGTCAATCCCTGCCAGCCGTTTTCGATCACCCCACAGGGGAATTACTGGAATGTCGTCGGGGTGCATTCCGCCAGCGACTGGGATGTGGGCATCGGGCCGGTCAACTCCACCCAAGAGGGCACGGGAGATACCGGACTTGTGGTCGCCAACGGCAACGAGGGGGTCATCACCCCGACCTACGGTGCTTTCACCCGCTTCAGTGGGAACGACTCCGGGCTCGGCCACCATGCGGTTGTCGGTGGCCTGAGCGTCGGTACCAGCAACGCGACCATGGGATCGAACCAAGTCGTGATCGGCCGCGAGATCTTCGTCAGCGAGGAGCGCCCCTGGAATTTCTCGGTCACCGGCACCGCGGGCTTTGCGTACGCGGTGTTCAAGCGCTCGGTCGGGAACTCCGGTTGGGTGGAACTCCTCAACGCGAACTTCACGCGGTCGGTGGGCGCCGCTCCGGTCATCGCGGAAACCATGCCGGTCGGCTACAGCTTCCTCGTGATCTACCGAACCACCGCCATCGGAACGGCCACGGGGTCGTTCACACTGGTGGTGGAGCCGACGCCCAATCCGCTTCCCGTGCTCGCATCCGTGACACCTTCGAGCGTCCAGAGTCTGTCCGCCGCCACTCCGGTGACGCTCAACGGCAGCGGCTTCATCTCGGAATCCGTGGCGCGATGGAACGGAACGAGTCTCGCGACGACCTACCAGTCCAGTAGCCAATTGACGGTAGTACTCCCTTCCATGCTGTTGATGAGCGGTGGAATTGCCGAACTGTTCGTGAGTTCTCCGGCCCCCGGGGGTGGTATCTCCAACAACATCGCGTTCACCATCACGAACCCGACACCGACGCTCGCTTCCATCTCGCCCAATGTGCTGGTGGCCGGGAGCGGCGCCACCGTGATCACCGCGAACGGCAGTGGCTTTCGATCCGATTCGGCGATTCGCTTCAACGGAACGCCCATTCCGACGACCTTCGTGAGCCCGACGCAACTCACCGGATCCGTATCTGCCTCGCTCCTCGCTTCCGGCGCGGTCAACAATATTTCTGTCTCGAGCCCGAGCCCGGGTGGGGGTACGACCAACAATGCGACGCTCACCGTCAACAATGCGTTGCCAGTCTTGACCTCTATCACGCCGACCTCCGTGGTGGCCGGAGCCGGGAATACCGTGGTGATGGCGATCGGATCGGGATTTACGCCCACGAGTGTCATCCTTCGCAACGGGCTGCCGATGTCGACGAGCTTCCAGTCGCCCACGTCTCTCAGTGCGACTCTGCCCGCCACGTCCCTGACCGCTCCCGGAACCAGCTTCTCCTTTTCGGTCACGTCTCCGGCACCAGGCGGCGGAACCTCCGCGGCGCGTACGTTCATCGTGAACTATCCCGTGCCCCAGGCGACGTCGCTGACGCCCAATACGCTGCTGGCGGGTACGCCCGGTGGCTTCATCAATGTCAATGGCACAGGGTTCTTCGCTCAGACGGAAGTGCGGATCAACGGTCAGGCCACCACCGCGATTCTCGTGAGCGCCACGCAACTCCAAGCCCTGATCCCCTCACCGTCGCGAGCCACTCCCGGAGTCGTCACGGTGAGTGTCGTCAATCCCGCCCCCGGCGGCGGCTCGGGAACGTCCCAACCCTTGACCATCCTCGGGCCGTCCATAAGCGGCGTGACGCCCGCCACCCTCGCTCTTCAAGCTAACGGCGCTCCCGCCACCACGGTCACCGTCTCCGGCACCAATTTCCATAGTGCCTCGATCGTGCATTTCAACGGGATTGCGGCCGCAACCGGCTTTGTCAACGGCACGACTCTGACCGCCTCGCTCGTGCCCGGACAGATCCTGCAAGCGCAGCGTCACGGTGGCATCACCGTCAACGTGGCGAATTCGGAATCCGCCGTTTCCAACACTCGAGTCATCAAGGTTGGAACCCCGGCGTCGGCCAACCAGGGGACCATCCGCCGGCAGCCCCTCGACCCCAGCGCGGGGCAGGGCTACGCGTCGGTCTTGGAAGGCGGGGCCGGCAATCAATTCTTCTCGCTCTACGTGGACCTCGGAAATGTCGCTCCGGTGCTCAATTTTCCGTCTCCGACCGAGAACTTGGCCCTCGCCGTCACGCCCTACGCCGGGTCCGCAGGGCCGTTGATCCCCCTCATCGAGAGCTTTGGACTGTTTGCTCCCGCGGCCCCGGTGGCCCTGAATCCCCAGGGCAATTTCACCTTGCCGGGATTCTCCATGCCGAGTCCCGCGCTCAACCTCGACCTCACCGTGCAGATGCTCTATCTCGATCCGGCGGCACCCTCCGGCTTCCGTTTGTCATGGGCGCGCTGGCCGGATCGGCTCTGATCGGGTGAGGTTTCGCGGGCTTCGCCGCGTCGAGCGTTCGGGGCGAACCATCGAATGAAGGGCCTCGAATCATCGCCCGCTCATTGGCGAAGCCGCAGCCAGCGTGGACTTGAACGGCCGCCGCGATGCGCCTGCTCCGGTCGGGACAATGACGGGTGAGCCGCACAACCGGCCGGGGCAAAAAAAAACGAGGGCCACCCGGGGAGGACGGGTTGCCCTCGAAACACTCGCCTTCGGTCGGATCAGAGATGCGATTGGGGAGGAGGAGGCTCCGCCCGAAGGCCTGCACACCGCGTCCGTTGGGCGTGCCAGATCAACGTATCCCTCATCGGCAGATCCGGTCGGAACTTGACGGCGATTGCGGAGATGTTCGAGTTGCCGGTTTCGCGGTGGCGCGCGCGGCTGCGCCCGGAGCCGCAGCTCCGAAATCTCGGAGCTGCATCAAAAACGGCGATGATCGTTGGCGCCGGGTGGCGAGTTCTCCGACTACCGCGGCTTCGTCGTATTTTTGAGAGTGCCCCGGTTTGCGGTCGTGAAGTTGGCATCGAGACGGAACGCCGCGCGCCAATGGGGGCCGACGAGTCGCTGGGCAATGCGCAAAGCGACCCGCCGCGGCGGGGCCGTCCCCGAGTTACGCGAGGCGCTTGGCTTTTTCGCCCGCGAGCTTGGCAATGGCCATTCCGACTTCAGAACATTTCGCGGCCCGATCGTTTCCGACGAGATCGTAGGTCAAAGGTTGCCCTCGCTCGAGCACTTCCAGCACCGCGGATTCGATGGCCTCCGCGGCCTGCAGAAGCGCAGGGCTACCCGCCGGACGGCCGGCGAGCCAGTCGAGCCCTTCCTTCACCGCGAGGATCATGGCGATCGGGTTGACCTTGTCCTGGCGGGCGTATTTGGGCGCCGAGCCGTGAATCGGCTCGAACATGCCGTGGTGGTCGCCGATATTGGCTCCGACCGCCATGCCCATTCCGCCTTGGAGAACCGACGCGAGGTCAGTGCAGATATCCCCGAACATGTTGGTGGTCACGCAGACGTCGTAGTGCTCGGGGCCGGTCATGAGCCACTGCGTGAACGCGTCCACGATCGCCGTCTCTTTTTCGATCTCCGGGTATTGCTTTCCGATCTCGAAGAAAACGTCGCGGAACAGGCGACAACCTTCGAGCACGTTGTCCTTCACGATCGCGGTGACCCGCTTCTTCCCGTCCTTGGGCGCGCCCTTGGGACGGCGGCGGCAGATCTCGAAGGCCTTGCGGATGACCCGCTCCGAGCCTTCGCGGGTGATGATGCGCGTGTCGGTGGCCACTTTGGCGACGCCGCCCGGACGGAGAGTTCCTCCCGCCCCGGCGTAGAGCCCTTCCGTACCTTCGCGGAGGAAGATCATGTCCACTTGTCCCGGCTTCCAGACGAGGCGCCGTTCCCCGTGCACCCGGTGCATGACTCCGGGGTAGAGCTTGACCGGCCGCACGTTGGCGTAGAGATCGAGCTTGGTGCGGTTGCCGATCACCGCCGACCACCCGGCCATCTGGCCGTTGGCCATCATCACCGGGCCGCTCCCTTGGGGGTCAGGCCAGCCCACCGCTCCAAGCAGGATGAGGTCGGCCGAGGCGCACCTTTTTTCGCTGCCTTCCGGCCAATCGCGCACCCCGTTTTCGAGAAAGTACTCGCCGCCGCAGCGGATCTCATCGAGCTCGTAACGAAACCCGAGCGGTTCCGCGACCGCGGCCAAGACCCGGAGGCCTTCTCGCATGACTTCGGGGCCGGTTCCATCCCCGGGGAGGACGACGATTCTTGCTGACATGAAGGCACTCCCGGGCAGGGTCTCGTCCCGCCCTCGGGGCCGTTTTGTCGCCCACCGGGACCCGGTTCAAGGCGGTTTCGGAATCTCCCCTCGGAAAGTGGCCGGGGGCGATGCTTGCCTTGACCCCGGAACCGCGGAGCATTCCGCGGGTCGACTTGCGGGGCCACTCCGGGGCGCGATCGCCGACTTGCGGCGATCGGTCATCACGGGAGTCTGGGCTGAGCCCGCTTTGATTCCCGACTAGGAAAATCCAATGGCTAAGAGCAAAGAGAGCAAAGAGAGCAAGGGCAGCGCGACGGTCGCGAAGGTCACTGAAATCACCGCCTCTTCACCCAAGAGCTTCGAACACGCGGTGGCGGCGGGTATCGAGCGCGCCAACAAGACGCTCAAGAACATCCGCGGTGCGTGGGTGAAAGAGCAGAAGGTCTCGGTCGACGACGGCAAGATCGTCGAATACCGCGTGACCATGAAGGTCACCTTCGTGCTCGCCGACTGAGCGGGCCGCGCTCCGCTACTCCCTCACTTCGCCTTGGCCGACCGAAAGAGCCCCAGCGGTTCTTTGGGGCTCCAGAGGGGGAAGAATCCCTTCTCGGCCTTGTACCCGAAGGTCCCCTCGAGGGCTTCGTGGAACACGGTGCGGAAGTCGATCTGCACCGGAAGGTCGCGACCATCCGCCAGCTCTTTGGGGTCCAGGGTCCCATAATCGCCAAAGATTTTGGCGCCATTCACGCCGCCGCCGATCGCAAGCATCATGCTGCCGCGCCCGTGATCGGTGCCGCGGTTTCCGTTTTCGGCGACGGTGCGCCCGAACTCGGTCATCACCAGGATGAGGGTGCGATCGAGGGCGCCCCCGAGATCGGCGGCAAACGCCGCCAAGCCGTCTCCGAGATTCTTGAGGTCGCGCTGAATGGCGCCATCTGTCGATCCCTCGCCTTGGTGATGATCCCAGCCCGGGACATCGAGGGCGGCCACTTCGAGCCCGACCTGTTTCTTGATGATGCGCGCGAGGAGCCGCAGGCGAGCGCCGAACTGCCCTTTGGGGTAGTGGTCCGAGGCATCGTCGTCGGGGTTCATCTCCGCGACTTCCCAGAATCGACGCAGGGTCTCGATGGTGTGGCGACCGACCGCCACCGCTTCCTCGCGGCCGCGGGAATCTCCGCCGCCGTCCATCATTTCCCCGCTGCCGGAGCGATAAACATCGTCGAAGAGGTCGAGCAACCCTTCGGATTCGCCCTGACGCAGAGTGGGGACCGCCAAGACCGGGTGATCGCCGCGCAGCGAGCGCGGGAGCAGTCCCTGGAGAGCTAGGGCGCGCAGCTCGGACTGTCCGGTGGCTTTGGTGGCGGCCAAAAAGCGATTGAGCCATCCCTGCTTCATGGTGCGGTCGCCGGGCGAGGCGTACTCCATGAAGTCTTGCGCGTCGAAGTGACTGCGCGTCGGATGCGGCGACCCCACATTGAGGATGGCACTCAGCTTCTTCGCATCCCAGAGTGGTTTCAGGGCGCCGAGGGCCGGATGCAAGCCGTAGTGGTCGGTCAGCTTCACGACCCCGGGTTCTTCGGGGGTCGTCTCCGGGCCGATCGAGATCGTCGGCCGCACGTCGTAGTACATCTTGTTGGTGTAGGGGATGACGGTGCCCAGCGCATCGTTCCCGCCGCGGAGGTAAATCGTGAGCAGCGTCGGCGCGGTGGCGCGGGTGGCGCCCATTCCCGGCCGTGGCCAGGTGAGTGGCGAAGATCCCATCGCAAACAGGCCGGCCGAAGCACTGAGAAGGAACTCACGGCGGTCGAACTTCGAGGTCATGCGCGGCTCCGAAAAAGGTCAGACCCGTCAGGGTGGGAGATGGGCGGGGCGATCATTGCTGCTGAAACTCGGGTGATCCCAAAAGAATGCCGGTCAATTTGCGGGCCAACTGCTTGCGCCCTCGGCCTTCTTCCTGAGTCCCGGATTGGACTTCCTGGAGGACGACCCGTTCCAGCACCGCCGCGGTCGCGCTACCTACGCCCGAGGGGCAGATGCGACGCACGAGCGTTTGCGAGAGCTCGAGGGGGTCTTCGGGCAGACCTTCGTACCAAGACGATGGCAAGAACACGCCCGGCACTTTGCCGGATACAAGATTCATCGCGAAGCGCCAGCGATGCGCCATGACGCCCGGGTCTCGCCATCCCTCCGCGGCGTCGGAGAATCCGGTGGGATCCTCGCAGCCGTAAATCGGCATGCCCAAGGTGTCGATGGCTTCCACGAGACTACGCCAGGTTTCGACCTCCGCGCCCACGACCCGCACCGCTGAAAACACGAGTTCGAGCGGAGTCTTGAATTTTGCCCGGAAATGCGCGCGAGCGAAGAACTCGGGGTGGAGGACGATGGCGCGCACGGTCTCGCGCAGATCGCCCTTCGAACTCCGGAAAGTCTTGGCGGCGGCCGCGACGACCGCGGCCGGGGGATCATCATTCACGAGGTAGCGGACGAGTTTGGTGGCGATGAACTCCGCGGTGGAGTCGTGCTGCGCCAGACGCTTGAGAATCGCCTCGCCTTCGGCGATCGCTTCGTCTTGTTTGCCTTCGGGCAGGGCCTTCCCGAGGACGACCTTGGGGCCGGGATCGTGCATGTCGCCGCGGAAGCGAAAGCCGTCCGGATTCTTCTCGAAGTCGACCGTCCATCCGGTGAAGGCCCGCGCGACTTCGATGACGTCCTTTTGGGTGTACCCGTTGTCGACGCCGAGCGTGTGCAGCTCCAAGAGCTCGCGCGCGTAATTTTCGTTCAGGCCGGACTGTTTGGCGATTTCGACCAATTCTCGCGCCGTCTCGCGGGAACCCGTTTGTTTCCTGTACTTGCGCTCGACCTGTTTCAGTTCGCTTTTCGAAGGAGGACGCCGCGAGAGCGCATTATCCAAGTAGACGAGCATTGCCGGGTGGTGGGCCGTCGCCGACAGCAGGTTTTGAAATTTGCCCAAGGCGTGCGGCCTGAGAGCGTGTTCTTCGTAGTGCGTCGCAGTGTAGAGGACCGATTCCTTGGGCAGGTGCACATTGAAGTGGTTGCGCCAAAAGTGCATGAGCACTTCGCGGAGCTGATGGTCCGCGAGGACGCCGCGCACCACGACGGAGGCGCGCAACTCGCGCCCGGAGAGCTGGCGTACTTCGTCCAAGGTGCGCTTCGGTTTGCCGGCACCCTCCTTCCCTTCGGCCAGCTCGGAGATTTCCCCGGGCCTCAGACCCAGGGTCTCGAACTCCTTGAGCAGCGAGGCGGCGACCGGGTTGTCTGCACTCTCGGCACCGAGCTGAGTGTTGAGCCAGCTTTCGATCCCGGCGCTGCGCACTTTTTCCGCGTCGCCGGGCCTTGGACCGAAGGTCAAGCGACTCAGGACGTGGGCTATGCGCTCGTCCTCGGTGAGGGGTCCCGTTTCGGGTTTTTGCGCCTGGGCGGAGGCCCAAAGAAGGGTGCCCGCGAGGGCGAGGGGCATGAGTTTCATGGAATTCGACCTTGGGAGGGCAACCACGAGTCTACCGGAGTCTTCATCGTCCGGGCCAGGGCAATTCCCGAGTCAGGGGAGCCGGCGTCGGACGGTGATGGGGCCTCCTGAGGTCGGGAGGGCGATCGGGACCTCTGTCTGGAGGTAACTATCGTGCCATGGATGGCTAGCCGCGATGTAGATGGAGGTCTTTCCGACCGCAAACGCGGCGCGGGTGATCTTCGGGGCGCCCGGGGAGGGGGTCAGGACGTCCTCGATCGAGTAGCCCTCGGAGTCGACGGTGATGGTGCGTCGGAAGCGGAAGGGGGAGGCCCCGCGCGCGAGGATCAGCCGTTTTTGGAGACGTTTGCGGACGAAGTCCCGCGCAAATCGGCCGATGGTCAGCATGAGAAGGCGCAGGATGACCATTTTGACCGGCGTCATCCGTTCGCGGCGCGAGGGTCGCAGTTCGCCCTCGCAGGAGACACGATCCGGGGATTCTCGGCTCACTTTTGCATCGTGCCCGAGGTGGGACACCAAGACCTCCCCGGCCTCGGTTTCGAGAACGAGTCCGGAGTCCGAGGCCAAAAGCTCCGAGCCCCGGAAGCAGCGGAAGGGGCCGCCCTTCTTCATCCCCGCGATCAGGAAGTGCGTCTGAGTGCGATCTACGAAAAAGCCGGCCTCGGGGAACCAGTGTCGACCGGGGGCCGGAGGCTCCGTGGGAAGGGCCGAACGGGGCGCAAAGTCTCGCCAAGCCAAAATGTAGGGGTAGAGATGGTGGGCTCCGAGGCGATGGTCGTCGTTGATGGCGCGGCGACCCTGTGCCAAAGCCGCCAAGAATCGATCCGCGACTCGGCGCGCTGCCGGCAGCGCTGGTGCCAACAACTCGAAACCGTGAGGCTGAGTGTGGAAGGTGTTGCGCGAGGCATACTCGCCGCCGAACCCGCCGTCCGGGTGCTGGACGATCTCCAGAAGTTGCACGGCCTTTTCGAGGGCGGGCAGGACCCGTTCATCGCCACTGGATTGCCAATAGCGGGCGAGGAAGTCGACGGTCACGGTCTGATATCCCGGATCGAAGCCCTCGTACTCGCGGAACCAACCCTCGGCGTGCTGGTGGCTGAGCACTTCCTCCGCCTTGTGCCGGGCGGCGAGACGGAGGCTCGCGTCGCCGGTCAGCCGGCCCGTTGAATCCAGGGCTGCCGCGGCGATGGCGTGGTGGTTCGTGAGCACTCCGCTCTCCCCGTGCGAGGCGACCCAGCGGGCTCGATGGCTCAAGAACTCCAGGGTCTTGTCGTCGCGAATCGCGAGCAGGTGACAGGCCTCCGCCATGGCCGCGAGCGAAAAAGTCGCGGCGCCGAGGGCGCGCTCGAAGGGGTAATAGTCGTCGCAGGATCCGTCGCGATGCGCCGAGATCCGAGCCCACCGAATTCCGGCTTCCACCCACTCTTTCAATCGCGGCTGACCGTGCCAGCGGTTTCCCGGGAACGGCAGCGCGAAGACGAGTGCGAGCGGATAGACAAACTCCTGGCTCATGCCGCAGGGAAAGTCGAGCGTCCGGTAGTGCCAGTGCTCCCGGTCAAAGCATCCGTAAGTGGGGCTCCAAGGATCCCGGTCCAAGAGCTGCAAGAGCTGAGGAATCGACCGGGCGGCTTCAGTGGCGTAGAGATCGCGGCGGGAGGCGGAGTCGGCAATCACGGGGAGCAAATTACCCGCCGCCCCGCCCGGTAGCGACCGCTCCCCGGCGGTGGCTGCGGATTCCGGCGGAGCCAGGGGCAAGGACTCTAGGGGTACCTGGCCCTCGTGATCGTCGAGCGATGTCAGGAGAGGCTTTTTTGGGCCACGATGAGGTCGGCGAGCATGCCGACCATGCCGACCAAGATTCCCGTCATGTACATGATGATCGTGGACTCCTGGATGCCTCCGCCTTGCCACGCGATGTCGGTCACCGTCTTTCCAACCGCGAGCAAGAGGATCAACAGGGCGAGTGGGCCGAACACCCGCAGCGGCTTGAAGTACATGACCATGCGCACGACGGTCGCTAAATAGCGTCGCGTGTCTTTGATCGGATGGAACTTCGATTTGCCTATGCGCTTCTTGTAGACCGTCGGCACGTACTTCACGGCGTGGCCATTCGCGAGAAAGGCCAAGGTCATGGAGGTCACGCACGAAAATCCGTCGGGAATGACCCAGAGATAGCGGAGCATCAAGTCGCGCTTGTAGAGCTTGAGGCCGGTATTGAGGTCCGGAATATCGGTGCGAGTCAGGTAGCAGGCGAGCTTACGGATCATCCACTTGGCGGGGACGCGCAGCGCCTTCATGGTTCCCTCTTCCGAGGTTCGCGCGCCGTTGACTTGATCGAATTCCGGGAAATGCGCGAGCATCGGCAATAGGTCCGCCGCGGTGTAGGAGCCATCGGCATCCAGCATCGCGATCCAGGGGCCCCTCGCGGCCCGAGTTCCGGTCTTGCGGCTGGCGCCCGAACCGCCGTTCAGGGGGCGACGGACCACCCGGACGCCGGAGGAGACGGCGCGCTCCGCAGTACGATCCCGGCTCTTGTCGTCGACCACGAGGATCTCGAAGGTGCCTTGCCAACGAGCGAGAGCGGCGCGCACCTCCTCGATGACCGGCAGGATCGCCTCCTCCTCGTCAAAGGCCGGGAGAAGCACCGTCAGGTCCACCGGGCGCGGATCGGATTCGGGGACCTCATTCGTAGGAGCGTGCGAGGCGGGGGCCATGGGGACCAGTCTCCAGCGGCAGATCCGGCCCAAAATGCGCGGGTGAGCTCACCCTTCGTCGGCCTCGAATCCACTCGATCTCGCATCTTGACCCGGGGCGAAGGAAGCTCAACTCGGCGGCTTTCCCTAGGTCCCCGATCTTGAGATCCTCGGGGACGGGGGATCTCCCCCCGGGGAGCAAGCCGGATGGATCGTCAAGTGGACCCTCGAACGGGCTTTCCCGTCGACGCGCGTGGGATGTACAGCGGGCCGCGGCCTTTGCACGGAACCCTGATTTTTGTGGCGGTGATGAGCCTGATCTACGGTCTCGTGTGCGGCTGCATCGAGGGCTCGGTGGCGCTACCCCTGAGGGTCGTCCAGGGTGGGGGCCCGGAGGCCGAGAAAGTTCTCCGAGACGCTGGCGAGGAATGGCTGAAGACCATCGAACAGGTTTCGAACCGGCAGGCCGGAGGCCCGGGGAGCGGCGAATCCCTGAAGTCGGCCGCCCAGATTCTCCGCGACAACCAGTTTCCCGATCGCTTCGCGAAGGCCGGGTCCCGCGCCCTCGAAACGCCTGCTGGTAAGCGCCTGGGAAACCTGTCCCTCGCGTCGGTATTGACTCAGCTCGGCTTCCTGGTCTTGGGAGTCCTCCTGTTCGGCCGCGTCCGGTTGGCCCGTCGATTCGGACTCATCCTCGCGCTCGTGGCGATCGGCGTGAAGATCTTCTTCGCGCTCGACCTGCAAGAGGTGATCCGCACGGTGGGAGAAGAACTCACTCCGTTTTTTGCGGAGCTCGAGTCCAAGGGCGTCGCCTCGGCCACCGGCGGGACCTTTGGCCCGAGTGCCTCCGGGATGTCTGCGCTCGGCCTCGTTCTGTTCTTCGTGGCCGCGATCGTCACCGCGTGGCCGCTCATCGCCTTCCTCTGCCTGCTCTTTTCGCGCGGCATCAAGTGGTCGCTCGGACTC
Source organism: uncultured bacterium (assembly GCA_902826835.1). GTDB lineage: Bacteria > Planctomycetota > RBC034. Next base: position 111,869 of record CADEGH010000005.1, read on the forward strand.
GTCGGGGACGAGTGAGGTGAGCGCGGACCGGCCGGACCTCGTGGTGATCGGCGGGGGAGCGGCCGGCCTCCTCGGGGCCTGGCGAGCGGCCTCGCGCGGCATTCGAGTCCTGCTGCTGGAGAAGAACCGTCGGCCGGGAGTCAAGATCCTTGCGAGCGGCGGTGGCCGCTGCAACCTCACCACGACGCGGGAAGGATCCTCCTTGCTCAGGTCGTTTCGAGACGATCAGGCCGCGTGGCTGAAGCCCGCACTCTCGGCCTTCCCCCCTTCGCGGCTGCGGGCCTGGTTTCACGAGCGCGGAGTGAGCACCGAGGTCGAGGCGTACGAGAAGGTCTTTCCTGCGCTCGGCCGGGCCCGGGTCGTTCTCGAGGCGCTGCAAGGGGCGGTAACCCAGTCCGGCGTGGTGCTGCGCACGGAGGCCTCAGTCACTCAGTTGCGCCCCGACGGTTGCGAGTTGGTCATCGGGCTCGAGGATGGTGAGGTGCGTGCCCCTCGAGTTCTCCTGGCGTGTGGAGGGGAGTCGTACCCGAAGACCGGCACGACCGGGGACGGCTACCGCTGGCTTTCCGCGCTCGGACTTCGGCTGACTCCGCGGTATCCGGCCTTGGTTCCACTCTGCTCGCCGGACCAGGACGTGAGGGCCTTGGCGGGGCTGACGGTGGAACCCGCCGCGGTGGAGCTCCGGGAGACGGCCCTGACCGCAGCGCGCTTCGAGCAACCTCTCCTGTTCACGCATTTCGGCCTCTCGGGCCCGGGGCCGATGGACGTGAGTGGCGAGCTTCTGGCCCGGGGTCTCGATCGGGTTCACCTGGACCTCGCGCCGAGCCTCGATGGTCCAAGTCTGGACCGCGCGTTGGCGCAACACTTCCAGCATGGCGGCGCGTCGAGTTGGTTGCGAGCGGTCTCGCGAGCGACGGGGCTTGCGGATCGAGTGGCGGCGCTCTGCGTGGCGCGGGTCGGATTGCGTCACCCGGAGTGGGCCCCCGATCGCAGGGAGTTTCGCCGGGCGCTGGGCGAGACGCTGAAGGGTTTGCCGGTGTTGGTGTCAGGCACCCGCGGATACGACTACGCCGAAGTCACGCGGGGAGGGTTGGACTTGTCGGAGGTTGATCCGAAGACGATGGCGGTCGGGCGGGTGCCGGGGCTCTACGTGGCCGGGGAGTTGTTGGATATCGACGGCCCGATCGGTGGTTTCAATTTTCAGGCGGCCTTCGCCACGGGTTATTTGGCGGGCGAGGCGGCGGCCCGCGCGGTTCAGCGATGAACGGTGCCCTCCGCTTCGCGCAGCGGAAGGCTGTCGATGCGGTGCTTGATCTCTTGGAGTTCGGACATCATTCGAACCAGGTGTTCGCGTTCGAACTCGAGGCGCGCCTGTTTGGTTCTCACGATGCCGTCGACGATGGTGCGGACGACGGAAACGAAGCACCACATTGCGGAGACCGAGAGGATCGTGATCCAGACGGCTTCATCATCCATGGAAGGAAGCACTCCTGCGCTCAGGGCGTCGAAAATCGGGGCTAGCGAGATGCTTGGCTGGGAACGGAGTCACCCACCCAGTTTGGCGACAATCTTGGCGAGGCAGAACCACATTCGCCCTCCGCTTCACCATATTTTAACCGGGCAGTAGACTATGCGACGTCTTCTCTATTGCTCTAAGTCCTTGCTGAGATACCAGTTGAGACGCTCATTAACCTGCGCTTCATATCCTGCCACGCCGCTTGATCGGACCCGGATTCGGGGTGACGATCTTCATGTGGTGGTTCTCTCCGGATTGGCTTCATTTTCCTGGCTCTTGATGACGGCGGCGCTCGCGGGTTGCAGCGGCTCCGCCGACCCGGCTACCGCGCCCTCCGCGCTCGATGCGAGGGCGGAGGCCCTGTTGGGCGAGGGCCAAACCGCGGAAGCCAAGGCCCTGTTCGGGCAAGGCGCTGCCAACCCGAGGTCGGCGTTCTGGTCGTACCTCGGGCTCGCCCGCGTGAGCTTGGCGGAGCGCGATCCCGCCGGCTTCGACCGGGCCATCCAAGAAGCGGTGCGCCGCACCCCGCCCGCCATCTCCGGAGTCGATGCGCTCGGGCGCACGTTCCTCTACGCCGCCCAGTCCGAATCGGGTTCGCGTCGTGTGCAGCATGCCAACTTCGCGACGTACTTTTTGGGCCAGGCCCGTCGTCTCGATCCCGATTGGCCGGAGCTCGGGTACCACACCGGACTCGCGCTGCATCTCGCCGGAAAGCCAGGAGAAGCGCTGCGCCTCTTGGAATTGACCCGTCAAGAGCGGGGCGAGTCCCCGCATCTTCTCCTGGCCCTTTCCCGAGTCCTTCGCGAATTGCGTCGGCCTGCCGACATCGTGACCCTCCTTCAACCCCACGAGGAACGGAACACCCTGACTTTGGACCTCATCTCCGAACTCGAGCGCGCTCGAGCGGCGGTGGCCAAGGCGGGGCCTCCCTCGAGCAAACCGGCACCACCATGACGATCCCCTCACGCACCCGCGCTCCGGAACCTAAGGCGCTCAGTCCCAGTGACAAACCGCGGGTCCTGCTCGTCGAAGACGATTTCGACATCCGCGACTTGATCCGCTTCAATCTCGAGCGGGAAGGTTTCGAGATCGAAACTGCCACGGATGGCGACCGGGGCCTGGAACTCGCGCTCTCCCGGATTTACGACGTGATTCTGCTCGACCTCATGCTTCCCGGCACCGAAGGCACCGAGATCTGCCGCCGATTGAGGAAGGACGCGCGCACCGCGACGGTCCCGGTGATCATGGTCACGAGCCGGGGCGAGGAGCGAGACATCGTCGACGGCCTGAACCTCGGTGCCGACGACTACGTCACGAAGCCGTTTTCGATGCGTGAGCTCGTGGCCCGAGTGCGCACCGCGGCGCGCCGCCATCGCGAAGCGCCCGGGGGAACCCAAACGAAGCCGATGCACCGTGGGGGCATCGAACTCGACCCGGTGCGTCATGAAGTGCGCGTGCAGGGGGAACCCGTGGTACTCACGCTGACCGAGTTCCGCCTGCTGCACCACCTGATGAAACACCCCGGACGTGTGTTCTCCCGGACCGATCTTCTCCCGCACGCGGTCGGACAGGGCGTGGTCGTCGTCGATCGGAATATCGACGTGCATGTTCGCAACTTGCGCAAGAAGCTGGGCGACGACGCCGCGGCTTCGATCGCGACCGTACGCGGCCTCGGCTACAAGTTCGACAACTGAGTGGCGGATCGGGGGAGGTTCACGCCGCGGCCGACGGCCGTGTGAGTGCGGCCAGCAAGTACAGGCCGGCGGAGAGACCGAGGACTCCCGTGAATCCGAACGCCATCGCCAGCACGATGGCCAAGATCGAAGCGGTGACACTGGCGACGCCATTGACCGCCCACGCCCACGGGATGAAGGATGGATTGCGGGCCCCGACAATGCGCAACCCGCTGGGCATCGGCATCCCCATGAGGAATGCGAGCGGCGCGATCACGAGCAGCGCGAGTCCGATGCGCCCGAGCTCCGGCGCGGCCAGCCATGTCGCGGTCATCCTCGGCAGGAACACGATGAGACCGACCGCGAGAACCGCGACCATCGTGGCGGCAATCCGGGCGCAGCGATCGGGGCGGGCTCGCTCGGAGGCCAGGCTTCCTAATCCCGAGAACAGGAGCATGCCACCGATGACGATGGCGAGGGAGTAGGTCGGGTGGCCCAAAAACAGCGCGAACTTCTGGGCGAGCGCGATCTCGAGCAACATGAAGCCGAGACCCAGCGCGGCGAAATAGAGGATCGCGCGGCCCTTCCCGGGAAGGGCCAGAGACCGCCGTCGGAACGCGATCAAGGGGCCGATGACGAGAAACGCCCCGACCACCAAGGATTGGACCAGGAGAGCGAGCAGCACCGTCTGCCCGGTCGGAATCTGTCCGGTGTTGGCGAGCCAGGGATCGGCGTGGCCGATCACCGTCTTGTGCAGGCCCTTGCCTTGGGCGTCTGGGTCGCTCATTCCGAGAATTTGTCGGACGACGCTCACCCAGCGGTGGTAGAGGTAGAAGAACGGCTGGTCATCCGTGATCGGGCGGATGTTGTAGGGATAGGCGGAGTAGAACTTCTCCTCGTCTCCCGCCTTTGCGGCCGCGGCGTAAGCGGAGAACGGGGTTCCCAGGTCTTGACGCGGATCGTGCTGCAAGTCGATTCCGCGATCGGGAGCGAGTTGGCCGCGGACGAGTTCCATGCGCTCCTGCGGGATCGGGTCCCGACCAACCACGAGGATGCCCCACGCCCCGCTTCGCACCACCACCATGTGTTCGCCGGGGTTGGTGACGCCGCGGCGCTTCAGTGCCTGGGTGGCCATGACGAATAACCGCAGGGTCTCCCGATCGGGCCGATCGCTAAAAAACAATCGGATGATCGAAAAATACCCACCCGGATTGAGGTGCGAGAGGTAGGCGTCGAACGCGCCCGCGGTGTACAGGTACGACTCGGAGGCGACATAGGCGCCGGAATTGAGGGCGGCATAGGTGTCGACGCCGGTCATCTGGATGAAGTCGAAATTCTCCGACGAGCGCCCGAGCCAAGCGCGGCCTTCGGCTTCGACCAGTTCGACGGCGGGATTGCCCACCACATTGCCCGTGAACTCGCGATACGGGCCGCGGAGAAGTTCCGCCGTGCTGGAGTTGATCTCGAGTCCGACGATGCGCGGTACGTTTCGGCGCGCGGCGAGTACGAGTTCGCGACCGCCTCCGGCGCCGATCACGAGGATCGAGCGCAGGCTCGGGTGCATCAAGTAGGGGACAAGAGTCTCGCTCGCCTCCGGCCCGTCCTTGGGGTAGAGGAAGGTGAGCGCGTCCGCGTCCTGGAAGACCAGTTTGGTGCGATCGGCACGATCCTTGGGGGGATCGGTGACATCGATGCGGCAAAGCGGGTCCCACTTCGTGTACTCGGGGACATACCCTTCCCCGAGGTACTTGCGCATCTCCTTCGACGGGACCGGAATCGACTCGGGCAGAAGACGAGATTGGAGGCTTGGCACGAGCAGCACGGCGAGGAGCGCGATCGTCACGGCGCCGCCGACCAGGCGAAGGAAGCCACGCGCTGCGAACGCGGCGGCAACGGCCGCCAAGACCGAGGCCAAAACGAGGAGGCCGGGGCCACCCAGCGGGCGAAGGCCAACCAGGAACAGAATGCAACCGAGGCCCGAACCGGACAGGTTCGCGAAGTAGGTTCGCCCCATCAGCGTTCCCGCGTGACGCAGCGCACTCGTGACCGCAAAGCCCGCAAAGAGGAGGGGGGCGCCGACGAGCAAGTAGAGCGCAAAGAGCTTGACCAAGTACTCCGGGCGCTCGAAGAGCTGGACCGTATCGAGCTCGGTGTGACGGATGGCGGTGGGAATTCCGAGTGATGTCAGCGCGAACAAGAGGGAGTGGATGCTGAACGCGGTCCGCGCTCCCTCCGGCGTCTTGGCCACCAACGCGGGCCAAACTGCGGAGAGGGTCCCCGCGACGCCGAACGCGAGGAGCGCGGTCGTGACCACCATGTAGGTGACGTGGTGCCAAAGCGGGAAGGCGATCAGGCGGACGAGGAGCAGTTCCTGCGCCAGGACCGCCAACGACAAGAGGAGGAGCGGCAGCCAAAGGCCGGCGCTTCGTTTGGGTTGGACCGCGGAATCGGACATGCGGGGTACCTTTCGGCCGAGAGCCGGGCCTCAGAGGAGGGCTTGGGGATCTCGGTCGAGGAGAATGTTGACCCCGCCGGGGGCGCGTCTCGGAAGTTGCGGCAGCAGTGCGTCCATGGCGGAATCGGTGGGGGAGCGCAAAAGGATGTGGTGACGATGTTCGCCCTTCACGAACGAGAGGGGGCAGGGCGCCGGTCCGAGCACCGTGATTTCGCCGCCCAAAACGGCGGGAAGCTCGCGGATGCGGGCGGCCAACTCACTGGCAGCGGGCGCTGGCCGTTCGGGGTTTTCGCTCGAAACCACGAGCCGGGACAGGCTGCCGAACGGAGGATAACCCAGGGTGCGCCGGTGCTTGAGTTCGACCTCGGCAAAGGCGTCGGGATCCTGGCGGGCGGCGGCGCGGATCGCGTAATGCTCCGGAGAGTAGGTTTGAATGATGACCCGTCCGGGGCGCTCTGCCCGACCGGCCCGACCGGCGACCTGGCACAACAACTGAAAAGTTCGCTCGCAGGATCGGAAATCGGGGATCGAGAGGGCGGTGTCGGCGGAGATGACCCCGACGAGGGTAATGCCCGGCACGTCGATGCCCTTCGCGAGGACCTGCGTGCCGACCAGGATGTCGATCTCACCCTTCCGCAGTGCTTGATACATCTGCTCGGGGGCGTGGCGCCGCCTCAGGGTTTCCGCGTCCATGCGGGCGACCCGGCGCCCGGGAAACAACTGCCGCGCCCCTTCCGCCACCTTTTCGGTGCCGAACCCGCCAAACGCGAGACCGGGCTGGGTGCAGACGGGGCAGACTCGCACCGACGCCTGCTCGTGACCACAGTAGTGGCAGAGAAGCCGTTCGGAGGCTCGGTAGTGCGTGAGCGCGATGGCGCAGTGGGTGCACTGAGCTCGCCAGCCACAGAGTCGGCACGTCACCGCCGTGGAGAAACCTCGGCGATTCAAGAACAGGAGAACCTGCTCGCCAGCCGCGAGCGTGGACTCCATCGCGGAGAGCAGGGACGGGGTGAACGCGCCTCCTAGGCCAGTCGGTTTTTGAAATCGAGCGTCGACCACGCCGATCTCCGGCAGCGGGCGGCCGTTCGTCCGCTTCGTCAGGCGATGACGGATGGTGTGGCCATCGCGCACGCGCGCTTCGGTCTCGAGGCTCGGAGTGGCGGTTCCCATGAGGAAGAGCGCGTTTTCGAGGCGAGCCCGTTCGCGAGCGACTTCGCGAGCGTGATACCGCGGGCTTTGCTGCTGCTTGAAGGTTCCCTCGTGCTCCTCGTCCATGACAATGAGGCCGACATCGGGGAGGGGGGCGAAGACCGCGGAGCGGGGGCCGACCGCGACACGCACTTCGCCTTGCCGGAGTTGGTGCCAATAGCGCGATCGATCGCCCTCGGAGAGGCCGGAGTGGAGCACCGCGACTTTGGGGATGCGGCTGAGGATGCGTTCGACGGTCTGGGGAGTGAGCGCAATCTCCGGAACGAGGAGGATCGCGGTGCGCCCGAGTTCGAGGCAGCGCACGAGGAGGCGGAGGTAGACCTCGGTTTTCCCGCTGCCGGTAATTCCATGTAGCAGAGATTCTTCGAAGCGGCGAGCTTCGAGGGCGGGCAGGAGTCCCTCCAGGGCCTTGGCCTGTTCGGGAGTGAGCACGGGAGGGCGGCTGCGTTCGACGGAGAGGTTGGCAAAGGGATCCGGAGTGCCGGCTACGCGGCGCAGCTTGAGGACTCCGTCCTTGACGAGGGTGCGAATGGGGGACTCGCTGACTTCGGCGATGCGCATGAGCTCGCGCATCTTCCACGGCTCGTCACTCGGTTCGAGCAAGTGGCGCAGCACCCGGCGTCGGGCGATCCAGGCGGCGCTCTGCTCGTGTTCGACTTGGAGTGCGGCCGCCCGGGAGGCATCCAAGAGTTCGACTGCGAGTTCGTGCCGCGTCGATTTGCCGTGTCGAACCGCCGCGGGCACGACGGCTTCGAGCGACTCTCCGGGATAGGCTCCGTAGTGCTGGGCGACCCACAGCCCGAGCGCCATCGTATGTCCCGTCAAACAAGGTGCGTCTTCAAGGGTCGAATCGAGGCTCTTGAGCTCGTGGAGGTCGACCTCGCGATCCGCGAGGTGCACGATGAAGCCGGTGACCTTCCTTCCCCCCACCGGCACCAGCACTCTCAGCCCCATCGTCAACGAACCGACCATGTGCTCCGGCACCAGGTAGGTCAGAATCGTCGGGATGGGGACCGTCACCGCGACTTCCGCGACGAATCGGAGTCCTCGCTCAGCCGCGAAGAGATCCCGCTCCTCGACCCGCTCGCGAACCTGTCGTCGTCCCGCCGCTCGAATTCCCTGACTCCGCGATTCGCCCACCATGTCCGGATGCTACCCGTCCCGGGGGACACCCCCCTCCGCCGACCGGCCCATTGGGACCGCGGATCACCAGATCCGCCCGCCACCGATGTCAGAACGCCCGCCAAGTCTGAGGACGAAATCGAGACCGGAGACTCTCGGCTCCCCTCACTTCATCGCGAGTTCGAACCATTGACCTGTTTTCACCGGGATGTGCTCACCCGATCCGCAGGTGGCTGACGGACGCGTGCGCCCCTCACCCCCGAGGGGGCGTCGCGTGGAATCGAGTGGCCTCGCCGCACGCGCACGGAATCGCCCGACAGCGCGGACATCCCTTCATGTAACGCGCCGCCGCTTCTTCCATGTCGATCCCGACCGCCGAGGCCAAGGTGCACAACCATGCCAGCACATCCCCGAACTCCACCACCAAATTCTCGCGGTCCACTTCCTTCCTCTTCAACGCTCTCGCCAGCTCCCCAACCTCCTCCGTGAACCACATGAACGTCCCCCCGAGCCCCCTGGCCCGATCCTTAGCCCCGAAGGTCTGGTCGATCACCTGCTGGAAGCTCATAAGGCTCGTGGAGGTGCGGGCGGTTCCCTGCGATTCGGCCCTGGAGCCAGCATTGTCGTGTTCCATGGCGGAAAGCGTACGAGATTCGGCAGGATTCGGGAGTGGGCAGGCTCGCCGAGTTTGGATCCGAGTTCACCATTTCAGAAGCCATGGCGCCCCACTCGCCACCCATCGATCGCGTCGGATGCGGTGGCCTTCCAAGTCGAAGGTCCAAGATGCCAGTCACTGCGGCAGATCTCCACATTCGAGTCCGTCCCCCTTGAACGCGTCGGAACACGCAGCCGAGGGCCCAATCACCAAATCTCGAGGAGATTCCGTCTGCTCGAGACTGCGCGATCGAGACGTCGTGGAGCGGAGCTTGATGCCGGACGCAGCGCGGTCACTCAAGTTCGGAGGGGGGTGGGATCGAAAGGGTGGTTGGTGCCTGGAGCAAGGGGCCAGGCGGGGTCGGGGGATCACGTTGGGCGGAATTTGGGATTCTTGAGCCGAGCGATACTCTGGGCACCTACGTGGACGACCAACGCCGCCGAGCGCCAATCACACCTGTGGGTGCGATGGGATCCGCGTTGAGTCAAGCGGCCGACCATGGTTTTTTCTTCGTACATCTTTCTGTTTTGGTTCCTGCCGCTGACCCTGGCGATCTACTTCGCGCTGGCGGGCGAGAAGATGAAGAGCGTGCGCACGCTCTGGCTCACGGTGGTGAGTTTCGTCTTCTACGGGTGGTGGCGCCCGGACTTCCTCAGCCTGATGGTGATCAGCACCGCGCTCGACTGGAACTGCGGGAAGAGGGTGGCCGATCCGGCCGCGCCCCACCGCAAGCGGTGGCTCCTCTTGTCGATCATCGGAAACCTCGGGCTCCTCGGCTACTTCAAGTACGCCAATTTCGGGATCGACACCTTCAACAGCATCATGCAAAACTTCGGGGTCGGGCCGATCCCGTTTGCCCAGGTGGTGCTGCCCGTCGGCATCTCGTTCTATACCTTCCAGACCATGAGCTACACCATCGATATCTATCGAGGGGAAGCCAAGCCTGCGAAGTCCGTGCTGGACATGGCCTGTTACGTGGCTCTCTTTCCGCAGCTCGTGGCGGGTCCGATCGTTCGTTACCAGGACATCGACGACCAACTGCGGAGCCGCGTTCACTCGTGGGAGAAGTTCGGGAGCGGCGCCCTCCAGTTCATGATCGGATTCGCCAAGAAGATCTTGATCGCGAACAGCGCTGGCGAGATCTCGGATGCCGCGTTCCTCATCGATCGCCCGGGTGCGGCCACCGCCTGGGCCGGGATGCTCGCCTACACGATTCAAATCTACTTCGACTTCAGCGGGTACTCCGACATGGCTTGCGGGTTGGGGAGGATGATTGGGTTCGAGTTCCTGAAGAACTTCGATTCCCCGTACCGCTCGAAATCGATTACCGAATTCTGGCGGCGCTGGCACATTTCGCTCAGCACCTGGTTGCGCGATTACCTATACATTCCGCTCGGCGGCAATCGAGGCACCGCGCTGCGCACCTATGTCAACTTGACGATCACCATGCTCCTCGGGGGACTCTGGCACGGAGCCAAATGGACCTTCGTGATTTGGGGAGCGTTCCACGGCATCCTCCTCGCGGTCGAAAGGGCCATCGGCAAGAAGGCCCCCTGGGGATGGCTGCCAAAACCCCTCCAAGTGCTGGTCACTCTGGTTTTGGTGATGATCGGCTGGGTTTTCTTTCGCGCCGATAACGTGCCGGCCGCATTCGCAGTGCTGAGCGGAATGGTCGGGATGGGGGGGGGCCTGAACGGGCTCACGACCTTGCTGACCTTGCCACCCATCACGCTGGGACTGGCCGGAATCGGTCTCTTGCTGGTGTGGGCTGGCGTCCAATCGGATCACCTGGTCGCCCGGGCGCGCGTCTGGTCGACCCTTGTGATCTTCGCGCTCTTCCTATTGGCCACGTGTCACATGTTTTTCCAGAGGTTCAACCAGTTCCTCTACTCACAATTCTAATGACCACTCCGAGCCGAACCGCCTATGTCCTCGCCGCCGCGCTGTTCATCGCCGCGCTGTCCGGCGTCTTGATCCTGGACCTCGGCGGCCTCTTCGTGACCAAGGCAAGGTTTCCTGGAGAACGGGTGAGTTCGGACGCATTTTGGTCCGGAGACCTCGCGCGCGAAGTGGACGGGTTCCTCACGGATCACTCCGCAGTCATTGGCTGGCTCCGCCCTCGCTACGGCCGATTCACGTACCAGACTTTGGGGTCCGGAAACCGCGCCGTGGTGCTCGGGCGCGACATGATCTTCGATGTCCGCCGGGTCGATCTGAAATCCCCTGAGTTTTGGACCGCGCGGCGAACCGAAGCGGCCGACACGATCCAGCGACTGAGCGACGCGCTCCGCGAGATCGGCGCGACGTTGGTGGTGGCACCGGTTCCCGACTCCATCCGCATTTACCCGGACCAGCTTCCGGCGCTCGGATACGGTGCCTCTGCCAAGGCCACGTTTTATGGCGATTTGATGCGAGACCTGAAGGCCAAGGGTGTCGAGGCCGTCGACCTCGAGGCCACCTTCCAGGCGTGGCGCCGCGAGAACGGAGAGTCCGTCAAGCTCCTCCAGCGGGCCGACCACCACTGGAGTGCGGAAGGTTCCAGGGTCGGCTGCGACGAGATCGCCCGGACCTTGACTCGCCTCGGCTTCGCGACCGGGGCGGATCTCCAGCTCTCGCGCAAGGTCGTGGTCACCAAACTCGTCCCTAGTTTTGTCGCGTTGGCCGGCTGGTCGCCCGAGGATGGCACCCCAGCTCAATATGCCGAGCCGAAGTCCATGCCGGAAGTCGTGCGGCCGAGCGGACTTGCCTACGAAGCGGACGCTTCGGCGCCGATCGTGAGTGCGAGCGACAGTTTTGGCCGATATGCCGTGGCCGGACAGTTGGCAATGGCCACGGGGACGGAGGTGGCCGCAATCGTCAACATGGCGCGCGGACCGTGGCTCCCGATCTACAGCTTGCTGGAGCGGATTCAGTCCGGTTATCGACCCAAAGCGGTGGTATGGGTCTTCGAGGAGATTGGTCTCTACGCACCCGCCTACCCGTGGAGTCGCCAGCTCATGGGCGAACTGGTTCCCCCGGGCCAGCGACTGACTCGCTTCACTCCGATAGACGCTAGCTCTTTCGAATTGGTGCGGGGCGGAGAATTAGTTCAATCATCGCCGACGTGGGTGTCAAAATCGACACAGCGTGCCATCGAAGTGCGGATTCCTCGTGCGGTCGGAGGGCCGAGGTTCATTTCACTCACCATGCGAGTGAAGAGCGACTCCATGGAGTCGCTCGCTTGGGCATCCGCTGACGATGAGGCCACGACTCCCCGTGGTTTGAAATCCAAAGCTCGCGATCGGATTCAGCTCAACGACCTGCCGCGGAGCGATGTTTGGCGCGAGGTTCGACTCCCTGTTCCCCCTGGAACGAGTCCAATCATATTGAGTCTTCAATCGGACCTGCTGGGGCTGCAGTACGAAGTCTGCAGCGCAGCGTGGGTCGAGTACGGCAACGAGGTGCCTGTGCCGACGAGCCAGACCGGCGTGCTACCGGCTTCGAGTTTCGTCGATCCGTTGGCCGCACTTTCCAGTCCTTCTCGTCAGGCCAAGCACCCGGTTCAGGCGGGGGAGTGCAATGTCGGTGCCGTAACTTTCCCTTGCCTGAAGATTGTCGGATCGCGGCAGGTGAGCCTTCGAAGTACCGGGTCAGCCGTTCCCACCTTGGGTTTTGGCCTCGGTGCGGGCACAACCGGGCGCTTGAGTGGACGCGCCTTTTATGACACTCCGGCCGGGCCGGAGATCGTTCTTTCGTTTGATCTGTCAATTCAATCCGATCAAATCGAACGGTTTGCCCTTACCGGGCCGACCCGGCCTGCCACTGGGTTAGTCCTCGAAGTGTGGTCTGCCGAAGAGCGTCCCTGGAATCTGCTCTTTTTGCCCGACTGAGCGGGCGCCTTCCTGACCCCTCGGAGTGGGGAAGCGGCAGGTGGGGATAGTGATGCCGATCCGGAGAATCTCCGAGAGGGACCCCCCAGGCCCGAGAGTTGTCACGGAGCGATGAGGACGGCGCTTTGTAGGGCACCGGGTGGCAGAGGTTTCGCACTCCGAATCCGGACTCCGGTTGATGTTTGTCCGGCGTACTTCGCGAGGTCGTGGACGATCGTGTGGGGCGAGTACCCTGACGGAATCGTGGTAGTGGAAATCGAAACATCTTCGGGGCCGAGTGATTGGACTTCGATCGGATAATTCTCCTTGGGGAGTCGCGCGATATTGAACGCGACCAGTGCATTTTGCGGAAGCGACTGGGCAGTTGGCCACGGGAGCTGATTCGCGTTTCGGGAATTGGCTTCCTCCTTGACCATCAACAGACTTCTCCCCAGCAGCGAAAACTCGATCTGTTCGAGGTCGAGGTCGACGGCTCCATCGAGTGCCTTGACGGAAATGTGTATTTTTCGGCCTTCGGCGTGACCCAGAACCGGAACGTCGACTCGTGGTTTCTCGGGATCCCAGATGGCGAGACTGTGTCCGTTCTCTGTAGCGACACCGACACGAAGACGTCCGCCCCGCAAGCGGCCGGTGAGACGCATCTCGATCACTCCGGACCCCGGCTGAATCAGCCGCCCTTCGGGCAGGTAAGAGGTCAGCGGCGTGGCCGTCACATGATGAGTTCCAGGGAGCAGCGAGGACCGGTTGGACGACAACTCGCTCGCAAAGTCGCTGGCCCCTAAGAGAGGCAGAGTCGGCACGCCCCCAAGCTTTTGGATGGCTGAATTCAGGCCTGGGAGGGTGGGATCGACGCAGAAAATCTCGTATGTAGGGATTTCCCAGACCAGAGTACGTGGGTAGGGGGACTCGCCTATCGCTGTCATAGCTCGGGCAAATGGCTCGATCGGACCCAATGCCGGCCAGGCTGCAATGTAACCGTCGAGATTGGTGTAGTGACGCAAGAAGGCCGGGAATTTGTACGAGTTGTACGAGTAGCTGGTCCCGACCATGACGAACTCGCCCGGAGTGGGAGAACTCACCGTGGTTCTCGTGCGGCCGGTTTCCCTATCCAAGACGACAAGAGAGTTGACGGTTTCGCGCACAAAGCTCGGGCCAGTGCCGTCGGGCCTCAAAATACCACCCATCTTCAGGAGGTCGCCCGCCATCGGGTACTTCGGCCCCGGCACGAGGAGAGACGTCCTCGCGGGTTCGGGCACCCAGGAGTCGATGGCCTGGGCCGTTACCTCGGCCGCAAGGCGGACTCCCGCATCGGACCAGTGAGAGTCGGTCTTGAAGTAGAGCCCTTCGGACTTCCTCGTGCGCATTGGGGTTGCCAAGTCGACCGTCCGGACTCCGCGATTCCGTAACGCATCCACCAAGAGTCCGTACAGTTCCGGTCGCAAGCTTGATGGTGGTTTGCGGAGAGCTTCGGAGTAAATCTCCTCCTTGCGAGGAACGGGGACCACGACAAGCTGGCAGCCTCGGGCGGCAAGGCGACGCGATACGGCGGCAAGGAGTGCCGCGGGTGCCTGGACCATCGATTCGACGGGAAGGTCTTTGGCGGTCAGTCTTTGGACTTGAAACAGCCACCCGTCGGACCCACCCACCAAGGTGCCGGCGTCGAGCTCGTCCAAGTAGCGCCAGAGAAATGCCGACCATGCGGGCATGAGGGCGTGGCGAAGTGTCGACCGGGTGCGAAACGACGTCTCGAATTGAAGCGCCGCAGTTCCGTCCAGGAAAGCGGCTCGGTCTCGAAGCGACCTCAGGCGCTCTCCTTCGCGGCCTACCACGCGGGGGGCAGGTCGCGGAAGGCCCGCGTCGAGAATGGTCCCCCCGATGACAACCACGAAAAACAACACGAGAGTGGCGAGTCCCAGGAGTTGCCTTGGACGTGAGTTCCACACGCCCGTACTCAGGGGAATCAACTCGTCGTCGCGGTAGCCGACGGAAGCGGTATCAGAATTGGAAGTAGAGGAAGGGCACATTGTGTTGGAAGAGCAAATGGAGAATCGCGATCAAGAAGCCGATCCATAGAGTCGGCAGCCACCACATAGGCAACGTACGCAGCAGTCGCTGCGTGTTGGGCGCGAAGAAGGCGACGGCGAATCCGGCTACCAAGGCGCCGGCCGCAAGTGGTCTGAGTTCGAGAGTCCTCAGGCTCCAGCCAGCGCCCCCGAATTGGAACATGGATCCTAAATAGGAGAGGGCGGCCGGCAGATTCGCCGCGCGAAAGAACACCCACCCGACCATGGCCACCACGAAAGTCACGGCGATTCTCGCGAGTGGAGGCAGGGTGGCCCAGAGTGCCTTCTTGCCGGCTAGTCGTTCCACGATCAACCAAAATCCCTGGTAGGCGCCCCAGGCCACGAATGTCCAGTTTGCTCCGTGCCACAGCCCACCGAGAAGCATCGTGATGGCGAGGTTGATCAGGGTGCGCAACTCGCCTTTTCGGTTCCCTCCGAGGGGGACGTAGAGGTAGTCGCGAAGCCAAGTCGACAGGGATATGTGCCACCGCCGCCAAAACTCGGTGATCGACTGGCTTCGGTAAGGCGAGTCGAAATTGACCGGGAAGCGGAAGCCGAACATCAGGCCCAATCCGATTGCCATGTCTGAATAGCCGGAGAAGTCGAAGTAGATCTGCATCGAATAGGCGAAGATTCCCACCCAAGCCTCGACGATGGTCCGCTCCGGCAATGCGAATGCGCCGTCTGCGACGCCCGCCACGAGGTCGGCGAAGAGAATCTTTTTTGCAAGGCCGGATTGAAAAACCAACACTCCCTGCAGGAATTTCGACCAAGTGTGTTGACGATTCCGCAGTTGATCTTCGACCGAAATGTAGCGGACAATAGGTCCGGCGACGAGTTGGGGGAACATCGTCACGTAGCAGAGGTAGTCCATGAAATTGCGAGCTCGCTTCACGTTCCCCCAGTAGATGTCGAGGGTGTAGCTCATCGTTTGGAACGTGTAGAACGAGATACCGACCGGCAACACGACCGGGGCCCAGGTGATCGGCTTGCCTCCAGCACCTTCGATCAAGGCGTTCAAGCTCTCGACGCCGAAATTGGCGTACTTGAAGTAGGCGAGGAGCCCGAGGTTCGAGGCCAACGACAGGAAGAGCCAGCCCTTGCCTTTCGTGCCCTTGGTCCGGGCTCGTTCGATGCCAGCGCCAGCGGTCCAGTCCACCAACGCGGAAAACACCATGAGGAGTATGAAATCCGGGCGCCACCATCCGTAGAAAACGAAACTAGCAAGCGTGAGGCTCGTCGACTTCAACGACCGGGGTGAGAGGTAATAGAGTCCGAGCGCCGCCGCCAAGAAGAGAAACAGAAAAATGTGACTTGAAAAGACCATTCGAAGCGCGTTTAGTCGTCGAGGATGGATGCGCACCCGGCAGACCAGCCCACCGAGTCCGGATCAGCATACCGCTGCATGGCGCAGAAGCTGTGAGCGCGCTTGAAATCGAGGCGCGCCTGAGAGCCGGTCGGGCTGCTTTCTCGGGTTGAATCCCTCGATCCTCGGGTCCTTCAGGCCATTGCGGGTAGCGCCATGCCGGAAACCAGGGGATAGCTCACCTCTGGTCCTAGGATCGCACGATTCGGCTCCTGACCCCTGATCCGCGGGCCAGGAGTCAGCCCCAACGCGAGCCCCAGAAGTGTACCGGCGACTTGCTTTTTCCTCGCGGCCGGGTCGAGCGGGAAATCGCCGCGTCGGGTCCCTCCACCGGGAAGTTTGGGCTTGTGGTCGCCACGAATATTGAGGCGATTGCAGGAGAGGCGATCCGCAGGTGGGTTCGCGACATGGCCAGTCGCTCCACATTCGTAGCAGGCCGCTTGGCTAGCCGACCGGTTGCGCGATTGCATGAGCTAAGCTGGGGTGCCCGAAACGGATAGTCCGGTTGGGGTTCGATCAGGGGAAAACATGCGACTCTTGGCCCTCGTTCTGCTGTCGGTCGGCGGTTTGGTCGCTCAGGAAGCTTGGAAAACGCCGCCAGAGCCGATCGCGAGGATTGCGACGGCGGCACCTTCGCCGGCGGTGCAGGTGGATCCTTCGGGCAAGACGCTGCTCGTCAGCGAGGCCGACGGACAGGCCACCTTGGCCGATCTGGCACGGCCCATGATGCGGCTCGCGGGATTGCGGTTCGACCCGGAGCGATGGCAGAGCCACGGCGTGAGGGGCGCGAGTCGGCTGAGCTTCATCGACATCGCGAGTGGGAAGCGGACCCCGATTCAGTTTCCCGCGGGCGTGAGGGTGACCGCCACCGGCTGGTCGCCACGAGGGGAGCGGTTGGCGTTTCTCGTGATTGCCGAGTCGGCCCCGCCAACCCTTTGGGTGGCGGAACTCGATGGGACGACGAAACGAGTTCTCGAGCGGCCGATCAATGCCGTGGGCGGGGCGGCCTACGTGTGGCTTCCCGATGGGAGCACGATTCTCGCGCGGGTGATCCCCGAAGGCTGGCGGGCTCCTGCGAGTGTTCGACCCCTTCCCGCAGGCCCGAGCGTCCAGGAAACCTCGGGTCCGGCCGGCCCAACCCGGACCTATCAGGACATGCTCAAGAGTCCGCACGACGAGGACTTGTTCGAGGCGTATGTCCAGTCTGAGTGGGTGGGGGTTGACGTGGCGCGCGGGCCTGCGAACAGTCTCCTTGGGGCTCGACTCTGGACGAGCGTTCAACCGTCGCCCGATGGGCGGTATCTGCTGGCACGACGGATCCAGCGGCCCTTCTCCTATCTCTTGCCGATGAACAGCTTCCCGGAGGCCACCGAGGTGTACGACCTCGAGGGACGCCTGGTGCACGTAGTCCATGTTGCCCCCCTCCAGGATCGAATTCCGATCGAGGGTGTGCCCACCGGACCGCGCTCGGTGCGGTGGCTCGAAACTTCGGCGGCCGAGCTCACCTGGGTCGAGGCGCAGGACGAGGGTGACCCTCGCAAAACCGTCGAACATCGCGACCGTGTGTTCGCCGCGGAGGCACCGTTTACGGGGACCCCCAAGCTGCTCATCGCCCTGAAGCATCGCTTCCGAGGCCTTGAGGCCCTCGAGCTACCGGGCCATTACTTCGTGAGCGAATACGACCGCGACCGTCGCTGGGAAACGACCCGACTGGTTCGAACCGACGGGCCAGAGATCGCGCCCCGCACCGTGTTCGATCGATCCACCAAGGATCGCTACGGAGATCCGGGGGATCCCTGGCGCCGGATCGGGGCGTTCGGGCGGCGGGTCATCGCGGTCGAAGGGGGCGCGCTGTTTCTGAACGGCCGCGGTGCCTCTCCGAAGGGTGATCGTCCGTTCCTCGATCGGGTTGACCTCGCGTCCCTCGAAAAGACGCGGCTTTGGGAATGCGGCGACCAGCTCTACGAGAGCGTGGTCACCCTGCTCGACGGGCGGGCCGACTCTCTCTTGATCGCCCGCGAGAGCCCGACCATGCCGCCCACTTGGGTGCGCAGGCAGCGGGCGAACGGAGAAGAGGCTACGGTGTTCGCCATGGCCGATCCGGCGCCCGAATTTCGGGGTGTGACCAAGACTCTGCTCCAGTACAAGCGGGCGGACGGCGTGCCCCTGTCGGGCACCCTCTATCTGCCTCCGAATCACCGGCCGGGCGAGCGTCTGCCCTGTTTCGTATGGGCCTATCCGGAAGAATTCAACGACGCCCAGACCGCGGGACAGATTTCCGGCTCACCCCATCGGTTCACCTACCCACGCGGAAGCTCCCATCTCCTGTTGGCGCTCGCCGGATTCGCGGTGCTCGACGACGCGTCCATGCCGGTGATCGGAACTCCGGAGAAAGGGAATGACAACTTCCTGGACCAGGTGGTCGCGGGCGCCAAGGGGGCGATCGACCACCTCGACCAACTGGGGATCATCGACCCCAAACGAGTCGCGGTGGGCGGGCACAGCTACGGCGCGTTCATGACCGCCAATCTCCTGGCGCATTGTGATTTGTTCCGCTGCGGAATCGCCCGGAGCGGCGCCTACAATCGCACGCTCACCCCCTTCGGATTCCAATCCGAGCGCCGCACGTATTGGGAAGCTCCCGAGACTTACGCCGCGCTTTCACCCTTCGCGCACGCGCCAAGAATCAACGAGCCGATTCTGCTCATCCATGGCGAACTCGACGCCAACCCGGGCACGTTCCCCATCCAATCCGAGCGTCTCTACCAAGCGGTCAAGGGCCACGGCGGCACCGCGCGGCTCGTGATGCTCCCGCTCGAAGACCACGGTTACGCGGCCAAAGAATCGAGTCTGCATGTGCTCGCCGAGATGATCGAGTGGCTGAAGAAGCACATGGCTTCTTCCTGATCGCCGAGCTCAAGGACTGCGGATCGCTTCGAAGGTGAGGCCGAATCGGGCGAGGTATTTGCGCAGGCGATCCGCGTCGTTGGTCGAGGCCCTCAGGGCTCGGGATACCGCGAACAGTTGTCGGCCCGCGTCCGACAGACTGCGACTGGAGCGACAGATCTCGAGCACCGCTTCGAGCTGAACACGATCGAACTCGTCCTGGGCCTGTCCCGGGAGAAATCGTTCGACCAGGCAGCTCTTGCGTGCGGGCCGCGGCTCCCACTGGGACCGGAGTCGCTCGACTTCGCGCGCGACCGTATCGAGATCGATGCGGCCTCCCGGAGCCAAGGTGCAGAGGCGGTGCACGGACGCGGAGAGGTCCCGAAAGTTCTGCGTCCAGTGCGCGGCAGAGGAAGTGGCAAAGTCGAGCCAGGCTTCCCGGGCCTCGCGATTGAAGCTGATGAACTCGCCGGAGTCCTTGGAGTAGGACTCGAGTTCGAACTCGAGATTGGGTTCGATGTCCTCTTTGCGGTCGCGAAGTCCCGGGAGGCGGAACGTCCACATGTTGATGCGCGCGAGCAAGTCGTCACGAAAGCGGCCTGACATGGCGGCCGCTTGGAGATCCTGGTGTGTTCCCGCCAGCAGTTGGAAATCGGAGGTCGCTTCGGTGTCCGACCCCAGAGGCAGGAATCGTTTTTCCTCGAGCCCTCGCAGCAGCATGGCCTGCTCGTCGAGGCCGAGTTCCCCGATTTCGTCCAGGAAGAGCACGCCTCCGTTGGCCGCCCGCAGGAGGCCTGGTCGATCCGCGGCGGCGCCCGTGAATGCCCCTCGCTTGTGTCCGAAGAGCGTGCTGTGCGCCAGGTCGCCGCGCAGGGTGGCGCAGTTGATTTCGACGAACGGCCCCTGGAGTTGGTGACGAGCTCGTTTCAGTTCGTAGAGCCGCAGGGCGAGTCGCGACTTCCCGGCCCCGGTCGGCCCCTGGAGCAGAATAGGGCTCTTGGTTCGGAGCGCGACCAGTTCGATTTCTTCGATCAGCCGATTGAAGGCGGCGTTCTTGGTGGCGATGCCCGATTTGAGCAGGGACCGGGCTTCGCGATGTTCGAGCTCGAAGCGTCGGGCCAGGGAGTCGTAGCGGGACAGGTCGAGATCGATGATCGAGAGGGTCCCGCGCGGTTGCCGCTGGTTCTGCGAGGGCGGGGATGTCTGCAGGAGGCGGCCTGGGAGATGGTGACTCTCGACCAAGAGAAAGAGGCAGATCTGGGCGATGTGCGTGCCCGTCGTGATGTGAACGAAGTAGTCCTCGCGGTCGGCGTCGAAGGGATAGGCCCGCACGAAGTCGTAGAGCGCGCCGTACATCGCGGCCAACTCCCACGGATCCTCGACGGCGAACGCGTGAAGCCGAACCTCCGTGGCGGGTGACACGGACTTGAGGTCCTTGGCGACCAGGGTCGCGAGGCTCTGGTGACCCGGAGGCACCAGCAACTCCAGGCGGTCGACGACAAAGTCCTCCTGCTGCCCGAGGGCTACGGTCGGGCGCCAGGCGTCCCACCGTCGCTCCGCGCGCTTCCCAGCGTCCAGTTTGGTGCCGAGCAATCCGATCACCACCGATCGACGGCGTCCTGTTTCGCTCATGAGATAAGATCTTAGCTCCTGATATAGAAGTCAGCCGATGGCGGTTGTTGCCGGCGCGCTCTAAGTTCAGATGCCGTCAGTGTTTGTGGCGATTGTCCGATGAGCGCCTCATTGGCACGCCCCTTGATAAGGGGGAGAGTGGCCAAGCCCGGCGTCGGGTTGGCCAGGAGCATCCCATGAGTGAGACAGCGCAGAGTTTTGTGGAGCACGGAATCGAGGGCGGCAAGCCCATCCGTGGTT
Source organism: uncultured bacterium (assembly GCA_902826835.1). Taxonomy (GTDB): domain Bacteria; phylum Planctomycetota; genus RBC034. The sequence continues at coordinate 132,555 of CADEGH010000005.1, forward strand.
GGACCCGAGGAGTCGAAGTCGACGACGGGGCGCTGCGGCAGCTCCGCAACGTTGCGGCGCTGCCCGTAGTCAGCGGCTGGGTCGCGGTCATGCCGGACGTGCACTGGGGAATCGGGGCCACGGTGGGCAGTGTCATCCCCACCGAAAAAGCGATCATCCCCGCCGCGGTCGGCGTCGACATCGGGTGCGGAATGATGGCCGTGAAGACGAGCCTTCGCGCTTCCGACCTGCCTTCGGATCTGGCTCCCCTGCGTGCCGCCATCGAGCGGGTGGTGCCACATGGTCGGACGGATCGGGGCGGGCGGGGCGATCGGGGCGCCTGGACGAACCCGCCGGAGCGGGTGGTCCAGGCCTGGTCCCGACTGGAACCGGTGTATCGGGAGCTGACCCGGCGCCACCCCAAGTCCGAACACGCGCGGCCGGGCCTGCAACTCGGAACGCTCGGAACGGGCAACCACTTCGTCGAAGTCTGTCTCGACACTGAGGCCCACGTGTGGGTGATGCTGCACTCGGGCTCGCGGGGATGCGGGAACACCTTCGGGACCTACTTCATCGAGCTGGCGAAGCGCGACATGCGGGAGCACGTCAAAAACCTGCCTGACTCGGACCTCGCGTACTTCACGGAGGGCTCTACGCACTTCGACGACTACGTGAAGGCCGTGACCTTTGCCCAGGACTACGCGCGCACCAACCGCGAACTGATGATGAAGGCTTGCCTCGAAGCGCTGGCGAAAGTCGGGGGTATTCCGCCGTTCCAAGCCGATCTTCTGGCCGTCAATTGCCATCACAATTACGTGCAGAAAGAGACCCACTTCGGTCGCGAGGTCTTCGTCACCCGCAAGGGAGCGGTGCGGGCCGGCCTCGGTGAACTCGGGATCATTCCCGGGAGCATGGGGGCGAGGTCGTTCATCGTTCGCGGGCGAGGCTGCGCGATGAGCTTCGAATCGTGCAGCCACGGGGCTGGCCGTCGCCACTCCCGGGGTGAAGCGAAACGTCGCTTTTCGGTGGAGGATCACGTGCGCGCCACCGCGGGGGTGGAGTGCCGGAAGGACGCGGATGTCATCGACGAAACTCCGATGGCCTACAAGGACATCGACCTCGTCATGGCGGCGCAGGCCGAGCTGGTGGATGTGGTGGCAACCCTGAAGCAGGTGGTTTGCGTCAAGGGATGAACATGATCGAAATCGATGGTGCGAAGGGCGAGGGGGGCGGGCAGATCCTGCGATCCTCGCTGTCCCTCTCCCTCGTCACGGGTAAGCCGTTTCGGATGGTGAAGATCCGCGCCGGACGATCCCGGCCGGGGCTACTCCGTCAGCATTTGGTCTGCGTGGAAGCGGCGGCCCAAATCAGTGGAGCCTCGGTCGAGGGGGCAGAGCTCGGATCGTCGACTCTCGGTTTCCATCCCGGTCCGGTGCGACCCGGGAACTACGAATTTGCCATCGGCAGCGCCGGCTCGACGGTGTTGGTGCTCCAGACCGTGCTGCCTGCGCTGTGGTCGGCAGCGGGGCCGTCTCGACTTGGCGTATCCGGGGGCACGCATAACCCGATGGCGCCCACCTTCGAGCACTTTCAGGCCGCGTTCCTGCCGGTCCTCCGTGCGCTCGGAATCGAGGTGCAAGCCCGCTTGGTTCGACCGGGTTTCTTTCCGGCCGGCGGCGGGGAGATCAGGCTTGAGGTGGCGGGAAGCGCCCGGCTACGACCTTGGGCGTGCAGGGAGCGCGGGCCGTTGCTCCGACGGATGGCCAACGCGCTGATCGCCCACGTTCCCAGGTCCGTGGCGGAGCGCGAACTGCGACGCCTTCAGGGCGGCTTGCAACTTCAAGCCGAAGAGTTGCAGATCTCGACCTGCGACAGCGCGGGTCCGGGCAACGCCCTGGTCTTGGCACTCGAGTACGAGTCCACAACCGAGGTCGTCTCCGCTTTTGGCAGCAAAGGGAAACGAGCCGAGGATGTAGCCGACGACCTCGTGAACGAGGCTCGCATTTGGCTCGAAGCGTCGGCCCCGATCGGTGAGCACCTCGCGGATCAACTGCTGCTTCCCCTCGCGCTCGGGAAGGGAGGAGAATTTGTCGCGGTGCGGGCGAGTGAACACTTGCGCACCAATGCGGAGCTGATCCCGCTATTTCTCCCGGCCGACATCCGCATCGAGACGCGCGGCTGCGGTGCGCAGATACGCGTCCTCCAAAGCTAGTCGAGGACACCGCATAATGAGCCCCCATCCAGGGGGCCATCCAGTCGCAATGAGCACCATGGGAATTCCGAATCCTCGTCCTGCACGTCCGGGGGCTGCTCTGAGCTCGATACGAAAGTTTGAGCGCCCGAGTGTCTCTCGCCAGGGCCCGGATCGAATGGGGGCACCTCGGGAATCCCTGACATGCTCTGCCCTTCTCCCCGCTCCGACTGCATGACTCGGAGCTGCGCGACAGTCTCCGTCACTGATTCCGAAGGGCCCGATCTGAATTCTCGAGGGCGCCTGATCGTGGAGCGACGCCTTGCTCCACAATTTGGCTTCATCCCAAATGCGACGACGAAGACCCGACTGTACCTGCGTTGCCCCAGCCGAAATGAGGCCTCATTTTTTCGGGCAGAACTTCTCTTGATCGCGCGCGAGGATATGGTACTCTTTCTGTGCTGTGTCGGTTGCCGCACGACTTCCGTGTCGGTTGCCGCACGACTTCATCGGTTGGAGAGAAGAATGCGTCCGACAGCGTTCGTCTTAGTGCTCGCGCTACTCAATCCCCTCAACGCACTGACCTGCACGATCACCTTTCCGGCGAATTGTGATTGCACAGTCAATGGAAAAGTGGATGTGAGCTCAAGCGGCAACATCGTTTACGTGGATCTGAAAATAGGAACCGTGGCCTACTCCATGACGTTCTTTCAGACTGAGACAACCGCGGTTTGTGGGTACTGTGATCCTCCGACGGATACCAAAAAGGCTGGAGTCAAGCCGGTAACCGGCAAGACATGGGGTACGGTCATGGTCTGTGGTGACCCTGAGGGCGTTTGCTGCCCGTGAGAAAAAACATGCAAGCATCAGTGAAAGCGATCATCGTTCTTTGTCTTGTCACGGCGAGTGTCCTCGGAATCGTCTCCTTCGCTCCGGGGGGAACATCGCGGGATCCGGCGCATTCGGAACGAACCATGCTGGGTTCGGAAATCCTCTTGCGAAAGCGGAGCGGTGGTACGACCGGGCTATCCACCGCCACATTCGAGTTGGTCGGTGATGCCTCATCCCTGCCGAACGCGCTCGCGATCTTCCGCTTGGTCTTCATCAACCCGGACAACGGCCTGTTGGCAGAAGTCTCCCGCCATGAGCGGCTCGACCGCGTCGTGTGGCCCGCGCGGTTGACCAACACTGCCGCCTCAGGACAAACGACAACCGCGACTTTCTCGGTGCCGACCGCGGCCCTGAACGAATCGAGTGCCATAGAGAGCGGCTTGCAAATTGTGGTCACGGAATAGAGACTCCGGACGGCCTGGCGCCGGTGGCCTCTGACCGAAGGCCAGAAGGTACGGTCATACCCGTGGTTATGGCATCGGATCGGATGTCGTGACCCGTTCCCGAGCGGGCGACGCGGAGGCGCAGGGAATTGCGGACTTGGAGTGTGATTGTCAGGCTGCCAGCCTCTTGACGCAGTCAGGCGTGCGGGCTTTAATCCGAGCCAAAGAGCGTGCCGTCGTCCAGCGCACTGCCAGAGAATTGGCGAGCAGCCCGGCTGCTGCCCGATGAGTTCCGCCGACTTGGCGCAAGTGGGCGGGTCTTTGGTCTACGCTGGCAGTTCACTCCGTGCAGGCGTTGCAACTCGGGGGGACGGAAGAGCTCGAACGGGTCGCGCGAACTTCCCACGAAGACTCGAAATGAAGATCCTCCTGATCGATCTGAATTGGTTCGCCAGGTTCCCCACGCTGGCGGTCGGGTATTTGTCCTCTGTCCTTCGAGAAGCCGGGCACGAGGTTCGAGTCTTGTCACCGCTCGACAGTGGAGTCGTCGGGGTATCCCGCGAGGTCCCTCCCACGAATTGGAGTGTTTGGAAGGAGCGCATCACCCACTCGACGAGTCCGTGGGTAATCACGGCCCGCCGAGCCTGGTCGCGGGCCGCCTCGTGGCGGGGCGACCTGAGCTCGAACCGAATTCGGGCCGCGCTGGATTCGGAGTTGGCACTGAAGCCGCAACTGGTGCTGGTCTCGGCCTACCTCGCACACGAAGCTCTGCTCCGCATGATTGCGGCCCGGGTGAAAGAGAACGCCATTCCCCTGATTCTCGGGGGGTCTTTTTTCTCCCACGATTTGGTTTCCGCCTTCTGGTCGACCATCCCCGGCGTGACCGCGGTGGTCGGCGGCGAAGTCGAGTCGAATCTGGCGGGCATGGTCGAGGCTGCCTCAAAGGGACTGGCCCTGTCGAATTGGCCGGGGCTTTGGTGGCAGGGTTCGAAGCCGGGACTGCCCTCGCCTTCGATCGCGAGTATCGACAGTATTCCCGAGCCGGACTTTGGCGACTTTCGATTTGGTCCGGCGCCGACGCGGATCATCCCGCTCCTCGCGACTCGTGGCTGCTCGCACGGCGTCTGCAAATTCTGTTCGGATATCGGCACCAGCAATGGTCGGGTGTTCCGGGCTCGCAATCCCGACTTGGTCGAAGCGGAAATGCTGGCCCAGGCCAAACGGCACGACGCTCATCATTTCCTGTTCGTCGATCTCAAGCTCAATGCTCCCGGGTCGGTATGGGAGAGCCTCCCGGAACGGATCCAAAGGTGGGATCGGCGCGTGAAATGGGCGGGCGCCGTCCATGTCGACGGTTCTGGTCGCCATGCGCTCTCTTTCGACCAACTGGAGCGCGCCTTTCGAAGCGGGCTCGTCCGCCTCACCACGGGACTGGAATCGGGGAGCCAGGCACTCCTCAATCGCATGGCCAAGGGAACGGAGCTCGCCACCACGGAGCGGTTTCTCTCCGACGCGGCGCAGGTGGGGATCAGTGTCCGCGTGACCTTGATCTTGGGGTATCCCGAAGAGACGGAGGCGGACCTCGAGGCGACGGCGGCATTCTTGGACAAACATGGCGAGCGGATCGGGCGGGTCTCCGTGAATCGCTTCCACCTCCAGATGGGATCCCGTCTCTGGGAGCAGTGGGAAGCCGCGGGCAGCGCGACCCGGCAGTTGGCCGTGCAGCGCTTCGAGCGCGGCGATGCCTACTTGCACCAACCTCGGAGGAGCCGGGGGGCGAGACTCGCGGTGGCGCGAATCCTCGGGACCGCGGCGCGGATCAACCGCCGTCCACTTCCGGATCATGCGCGGGGCTTCGAGGGCGCCATGTGACGAGGCGCGCGTCGGCGGGGACGGCTCGTCCCTCGGCGCGAATGGACGTGCCCTTTCGGCGTCACCGGTGCGTAGGATAGGAGTGCCCGCCGACTCCGAGGACTCCATCATGATGCGCCTGATCTTGCCGCTCAGCTTGCTCTTGCTCTTGGTCGGCACGAGCGCGGGCCAATGTGTCGGCGACGCCAGCGCCTACCGCATGAACGGCCTCGCCGGAGAAGTGAATGCCCTCGCGTGGTTCGACGACGGAAACGGAGCGAGGCTGTACGCCGCTGGCACCGTCGCCCTGGATGCGAATCAGGCCCTGGTCGGAATAGCCCGCTTGGATGGTGCGCAGTGGACTCCCTTGCCGGGGCTGTCTACTCCCCTAGCCCCGGGAGCGGTGATCAACGACTTGTGCGTCCACGATGACGGATCCGGGCCGGCACTGTACGCCGGAGGGACGTTCACGACGATCGGGGGCCTGCCCGCGCAAAACCTCGCGCGGTGGAACGGCACGAATTGGAACGCGGTCAACTACCCGCGCACCGTGACGGCGCTCGCCTCGGGAGTTGGGCCGGCGGGCCCGGCGTTGTTTGTGGCGGGAGTGGACTGGTCGCTCTATCCAAGTCCGGTGGCGCACGTGGCCTCGCTGATCGCCAATCAGTTCTTGATCGCCGGACTCTTCGACTCGGTTGTCAATGATCTGCACTTCCACGACGAGGGGCAGGGGCTGCGACTCTTCGCGGCCGGCAATTTTTCGAGAGTGGATGGGGCACTCATGCCCGGAGTGGCGCGATTCGGCACGATGGGTTGGACGTCGGTGGGTGGGGGCATCGGCCCCAATACCGCGGTGCATGCGCTCGCCACCTTCGACGACGGCACGGGCAGTCGGCTCGTGTGTGCGGGCAGTTTCTCTCCCGCATTCGGAGGTCCGAGCACCGGCATCGCCGGGTGGAACGGGTCCCAGTGGTCCACCTTCGGGGTGGGCCTGGGCGGCCAGGTTTTCGACCTGGCGGTATTCGACGAGGGCCAAGGTCCGCGCCTTTGGGCGGCGGGCATCATTCCGGCGAGTGGCAACACGCCGCTTCAAAACGTCGCGGTGTGGGACGGCTTCAACTGGACCTCACCGCAGGGAGGCATTCTGACGTTCGAGGCCGAACTGGGAGTGGGAGTGAATCAAGGCGGAGTCCGGGCTTTGCTCGTGACCCCCGGCCAGAGCCCACGCCTGGTGGCGGGAGGTTCCTTCCTGCGGGCCGGCAACATCTTTGCCCGGTCGCTGGCCGCATTCCGACAGAGTCAATGGGAGCACGTTGGATCGGACTTCAGCGTGGACTTGCGGGGAATCACCACTTTCCAAACCATCGACGAGGGGGGAGGGCCGTCCCTGTTGATCGGCGGCAGCTTCCTATACGCCGGCGGATTTCCCTCGCGCGGGATCGCCCGCTTCGATGGTGGGAGCTTCAGCAGCTTCGGCGAAGGCATGCGCACCACGGCTTCCGGCCTAGCCGCGGTGGTTCACGCGATTGCCGTCTTCGACGACGGCTCCGGTCCCTCCATCTATGCCGCGGGGAGATTCGCGACGGCAGGAACACAAGCCTGCAACAACATCGCCCGGTGGGATGGTGCCGCTTGGCAACCAGTGGGTTCCGGGGTGGGCGTCGGAGGCGCCGATGTGGTCTATGCTCTCGAGGTCTGGAACGATGGCACCGGGAGCGCCCTTTACGTGGGCGGACAGTTCGTGATGGCGGGCGGCGTTGTTTGCAACAACATCGCGAAGTGGAATGGCTCCACTTGGTCCGCCCTCGGCTCGGGATTCCGGGTGCCTCCGGGTCCTCCGTGGAATGGCTATTCCACGGTGCGCGACCTCCAGGTGTTCGATGACGATTTGGGCGAGGCACTCTATGCTGGCGGATTGTTCACCGAGGTGAACGGATTTCCGGCTCGCCATTTGGCTCGTTTCGCCGGCGGCCAATGGAGTGCGGGCTTCGGCCCGACTTCCCCGAACGCGCAGATCGAAGTGAGTTGTTTGGCGGTGCACGCGGATGCCCAGGAGCGACCGAAGTTGTGGGTCGGGGGCTATTTTTCGCAAGTGAATGGTGGGTTGGCCAACCAGGCGCTCGTTCGGTTCAACGGTGAATTTTCGGTGAACGGATTCGAGTTCTTGCCTACGCCTCCGCGCCCGCTCCTGAACACGGCGACGATGCTCTCGACGATGACCGCGGCGGGACCGACTCTCATGGTCGGTGGATACACCTACTCGCTGCCGGGACAGCCCGACAACACCCTGCTGCTCCAGTGGTCCGGCGGGGCTTGGACCGAGCGGGTGAGTGGCTTGGACAGTTTTCCACGCGCCATGGCGATTTACGACCGGGGTCTCGGTCCGCGGCTGATGCTCGGGACATCGGGAGCGCTCTCATTTGGGCTCCGAAGCCTCTCCGAGTTCGATTGCGGATTTCGAAGACCGGCTTTGCAACTGGCGGCCGAGGCGGGAACTGGAACCTGGATCCTCGATCGCGGTTTGACCATCGGGCGCACTTACCATCATTTCATCAGCGCCGACACCTGCACCCTGCCAGGGAGCGGTCCATTCCTGGGACTCTGCTCGTCGGATTGGAACCTGCTCATCGCCCAGTATTTCCTGCCGCCGGGCTATCTCCCGTTCCACTTCGTGGCAGATCGGATGACCTACGAACTTGGTCCCTATTCCGGCCTGCCAAGTCTCCTAATCGATGTCGTGTTGCTCGAAGAGACGCCCGGGCTCATCTCGGGACTCTCATCAGTGGAGCGCATCTTGTTGCCGTGATTTCCGACGGCGGTGCCGCCGCCCACGGATCGATGTCGGTTGCGGGGTGGGGGGAAAAAAAGGAAGCGGGGCCCTCGAGGCTGCGCTCGAGGACCCCGCTGTCACCCACCCACGGGCGAAACGAAGGGGGAGTTCAAGGAGGAGACCCTTCGTTCCAACCTTCAGGAGCCGGGCGGTGAAACCAGGCTCCCTCTTGTACGGAAGCGCGGCACCAGGCGGAGATCCGATCAGCGCCCGGTGCCGCTGACGTGAGAGTTGTACCCCGGGACTCGGCGATCGGCGAAGAACTTGAGCAGGAACTTCCCGAAAAATCGGGAGGGTCAATCGTCGTCGTCCAGGTTCTCGCCGAAGCTCAAACTGACGCGCTTCACGTGCGGCACGTCGTGGAGAGCGTCGACGAGTTCGGAACCGCGCCCGCGATCCAGATCGATGGCAAAGAGCAGGCGCGTTCCTCCGTCGCGCCCGCCTCGCGATTCAATCAGGCGGTGCCCCTTCGTGACGTCGCCCAGCACTGACTCGATGGCGGCTTGGTAATCGCCGGCCTCGTCGAAGCGGAGATCCAGGCGGGCATTGCCTTCCACGGCCGCCGATTCGTCACCCGGTCCCGGGCGCTTCGCGTTCAGGATGAGGATCGCTCCGCCCACGATGACGATGCCACTCACCGCGATTTGCCAATTGAAGGCTCCGGCGGCGAGCCCGACTGCGACCGAAAAGATCACGTAGGCCGTGTCGCGAATGTCTCGGACCGGAGTTCGAAATCTCACGATCGCGAGGGTGCCGACCAAGGTAAAGGCCTTGGCAGTGTTGTCGCCGACCGCCATCGTCACGAGGGTGATCAGCATCGAGAGCAGAGTCAGGGTCGCGGCGAGGCCCGGTGTGCGCAAGCGATGGCGGGTGCTGAAGAGGTAGAGGAGGCCAACGACCGTCCCCAATCCGCCGGCCAAGAGAAGATGGAGCGCCGGGGCGACGAAACCTGACCAGTCTACGAGCGGTTCGGATGCGAGAATCATGGGGACCCCGGAGAGTAAAGGCGGAGAATGAGGCGCGAGGGCGCCCCTCGACCCTAACGGGGTTTGGGCGCCGGGGGAGGACTCGGCGAATTGGAGCGGGTCATCACCATTCCGACCGCTTCTACGCCCCGGCGATACTTGGAGAAACTCCCACCTTCCTGGCCGAGGAGTGTGAGAAGTTCCGTGAACACGGACGGCGGCGTCTTGTCGTACTTGAGCTCAAGGATCACGTCCGAGGAAACGCTGACCACTTGGCCCGTTTCCGAAAAGGGCTGCTCTTTGGTGGCCTTGCGCGCCTGCACGCCGTGGTCAAGCGTCAGCCTAGCCCCACCCTCGGCCACCCACGCACTGCGGGGATAGGTGACCAACAACCGCGGTGAATAGCGTTGTTTGCGTACCTCCTCGACGAAGGTGTCGGCGAATCCCCCGAGCGTGATGGTGCCTTTGAGAACACCGTCGAGTTTCTCCATCGGGCAGGAGGCGCGGCGCTTCGTGACGAGGGTGCCCTTCCGGCGCTTGCGCTCGAGCCAGAGCACGTTTTCCTCGCCGTAGCGACGAATCCGATACTTGGTTCCGCTGTCCTCCTCCGCGCGATGGTAGACCGCGAGACTCGGGCTGTCGAAATACAACGAGTGAACGAGGTAGTGACCGTCTCCGCTCGCGAAGGTGTCCGGAATGAGGGCGGGCGTCGCCCGCAGCCACTCCGTGACCTGCTTCAGCGCGGATTCGTCGAGGACGATCTTCAGCTCGTGGCGGAGAAACTCCGTCTTTTGTTCATCCATCGGGGCAGACTTGAGAGGAGCCTCCGGATTGGGCCGGGGCACACGGGGGGAAGCCGCCGACTCGCGCGAAGTGGCGGAGGAGAGGGGAGGGAGCGGTCGCGCCGCTTCATCCGTCATTGGAACACCACCAAGACGGGAGTGGTCAACGCCAAGGTCGACACTTCGATTCCTTGCAGGAGCAGGCCCAGCCCAGCGGTGATCAGGGGTAGCGGATAGGTCACCGATCCGTATCCCTGCGCGTTGGTGATAACCGGCGGCAGGGCCAAGGTGAAATTGAACAGGGGATCCAGGAAGTCGTCGACCAATAAACTTCGGAAGCCACCCACGACCGCCAGGTTCGACCCCGCCAGAACCGGTGTGAGACCCTGGAATGCACCGGCCGGGGCCGTGACCCCGAAGTTCGCCAGGACGAGGTATGCCGAACTTCCGGTATTCCCGGCGAGATCGAGCTTCAGGTCCCCCGGAGTCGTGATTAGCGCGTTTCCGACCGTGAGGGTACGAGGCATGGTGGTCAGAGGCGTTGCGGACCATTCGAGGCCGGTCAAACTAGAATTCGGGAGGCCACCGTAGTCCGTGGCGGCGAGGCCGAATGCCGGACCTCCGATCATGGACACTCCATTGACCTGGGGAATCAACCCACCGTTGCGGGTGCTCACGATCGAAGCTTGGGTCGCGGCGGTGTCGCCACACAACCAGAAGTTGGGAATGGTGATTCCGCCGGTCGCGGTGAAGGTCCCGCCCAGAGGGTCGAGGGCGAAGTCTCGCAGATCGCCCACCAGTCCCTGTCCGGCCACCGTGTAGATGATGTTCACGTGAACTTCGTGGAGAGCGATTTGGGCAGCCCCGGGCGTGACGGAAGTGATGGTGCCATTCGCGCCGAGGATGTAAGCGGTTCCAGGGAGTCGAATGAGACCACCATCCTCGACGGAAATGCCGTTGACGGTCTGGGTGGTGCTCATCGACCAATAGAGGTCGCCATTGGCGGCGTTGCGGGCGAACCCGTCGATGTTGAAGTCCATGGCGTTGGCCATCGCTTGACCGGCGAGGGCCTCGGTCAAGTACACCTGGACTCCACCGCCGGGCAGCGCCCGAAAAACATCGCCGTCGCGGATGGTCGAACCCATGAGCCCTCCCATCGGGCCCACGAGGTCGTCCGAAACCGAGATCCAAAAGTCGAAGGCCGATGGCGGATTAGGGGTGCCCGGTGGCAGCCACAGGGCATCGATTTTGCCGATGACTCCCTCGACAAAATCGCCGTCCCCGTCGTCATCCCCGAACAGGGCCGCCCAGGTCGTGCGGTGGGCACACGCGACGGCGCGGGACCCGGCGGCGGGCGAAACCATGGCGATGGCCTCGTCGCGCAGCACCGCCGCTTGATTACCAGGGGCGAGTGACGTTCCCCCGGCGCCGCCCGACGCCACCTCGGTTCCGTTGGTGGAGAAAAAAACGGTCGCGACCTGGCCGAAACCGCAGGACGCGAGAATGGCGAACCAGAAGCAGCCTTGAACCCGACGGGGCATCATCATCTCCACCCGGAGGGCGCCAGCGCGCCCGTCCGTCACGAGAGCAGGATCACGGACAAATGACCACTTCCACGGCGTTGCTCGCTTGCCACGTCGTGGGGCTGCTCGGGGCGGCGACTTGGGCGATCACCTTGATCCCCACGATCATCGGATCGGCGGGAAGGGTGAACGGGAGGATCGCCGTGCCGGTCGCGCTCAGCGCAATGGGAATCGGCAGTGCGGCCGCGGGCTGGAAGAGGGCGGTCAGGCTGGTCCCGACTACCGGCAGGTAATCCGCGGCAGGGGCGAGGAAGAGGAGTCCGGAGGCGAACGCCGGTCCGGAAACGATGTCCAAGCTTGGAGTGGTGCCAATCTGCGGCAGCCCGGAGCACACGAGGGAGATCGTGTGATTCGTAGAGGTGAGTGCCGAGAAACGGCGCGAGCCGCAGGTGATTTCGTTCACGGTGTTCGGAGTGGGAGTCTGGAAGGTCACCCACGGCCCTCCGCCATCCTCGAGGCGACCGGTGGACACATTGGCCACTTGTACTCCGAAATTGAATCCGTCGTGCTGCGTCATGCCGTTGGACGAGAAGAGCGCGACCGGCTCGCCGGCCGACGACAGTTTGAAGTTGGCGTGGAGGCCGGCCTGCGCCGCGTCCTCGTCGCACCAGACGAGCAAGGTGCCGAAGGCCGGGATGATATTGCCGACCGGGATCTGCCACTTGGTGGCACTTCCAAGGTCATCGGTGAGATACATCCCGCTCACGTCGACCGGGTTGGCCGAAGTGTTGTAGAGCTCGATGTAGTCCTCGAATTCACCCGCCGGGTCGGCGAGCACCGAGTTGTTCACTGCGAGGAACTCGTTGATCACGATGGGTGAGGGACCTTGCGGCCAGGCGACGCGGTAGTTCGGGCATCGGTACTCGGCGGTCTTAGGCAGGAATGACAGCTTGCCAGCAAAGGAAGCGGATTCGACGTAGTAGTCGACCAGGGTTCCCGGCAGAGACGGAGCGAGGAATGCGCCGAAGAGCCCGTCGGCGGCCGCTCCGTCGCCGTGCATGCCGTCGTCGAACATCGGCGACTTCGCGAACGGACCCGCGCTGCGCGACCAGAGGCTCACGGTCGAGTAGGTTCCGCTGGCCTGCACCGTGATCGTCACGGACTGGGCCGGAGTCGGATTGGCGGGGGAATGTTGGAGATTGGTGAGCGTCGGTCGCGGGACGATCAGGTCGGCGTGAGCCGAGAGATAGGCGTCTCGCCCGGTGATCAGGGGTTGAAGGCCGGGGATCGTCGTGGTTCCGCCGAATCCTCCGTTCGAAACGGTGACCGACGCGGTGAGGTTCGTCGTGAATGCGGCGGTGGAATAGATCTTCTTCGTGTCCGCCGCGACATCGGCGGCGATCATGGTGTGGAACTGAGTGATGATCGGACCGAGGGTGGCCCAGGACATCGCATCCTCAGCGATATTGCGATAGTGGGCGATGTAGCGCTCGCGCCAGGCCGGAATGACGAGCGTCTTCGTGAACGCCGGGCGAGTGGTAACCGTCGTCTGGTACCAAGGATCCAGCGTGGAACTGCCCGCCAAGGCCTCGTTCAGGTCGAACGGGAACATGTGGAAGGCGCCGTAGACGGGATCGTGGTAGAGGTAATGGTCCTTACCCGACTGCAAGTAGCTGTCGGTCTGCAGCATGATGTTCATCGTCGCGGCGTAGCGATAGAATTGATCCACGCTGAAGATCACCGGGAGAGCGGACTCGATGCTCGCGGTGGGAGTGTTGTTCAGGATATTGCAGAGATTCATCAAGTCGACGCCGTCGCCTTGATTCGCTTGGTATGCGCTGAGGTAGGAACTCGGGAGATTGCCGAGCCAAGTGAGGGCGCAGCGACCATTGCTGAAGCTGCCGCTCTCTGGGAATCCGCGGTAGCGATTGCCCTCGTCGGAGCGCCAGTGCTGGCGAGTGAAGTCCTTGTTGGGCTGCTGGACGTTGATGTACACGCCCCAGTAGACGCCGTTCACGTTGAGCTTGATCAGGTTGCAACCCGGGGCCGGGCCGTATTGGCGCATTACGTAGTAAGCGATGAACTCGCGGAGGAAAGTCGGATCATGGAAACCGTTGTTGAAATTGAGGTGGCTGTAGCCCTGGATGTCTTGTCCGGGCACGATCGAATCGAGCCGCACGTTGAAGCTGCGCTTCTGCGACGTGGACGGCAGTTGGGTATACGAGGTGTTGCCGCGGAAGCGGATGCCGCAGTTCGGATAGGTCACTCCGTCGACCGTCATGCTGCCGGCGAGCTCGGTCTGGGTCGAGTAGTTGGCCTGGAGCAGGGTGTACCAGTTCGCCTGGGTGAAGTTCAGGTCCACCGTGCGATAGGCGTTGATGTCGTAGAAGTCGAGGACCTGGCCGCTGGCGGCGCCAGCGAGCGCGAGAATGATCGACCCAGTGGCCATACCAAGAGCGCACTTCATGAAGCTCTCCGAAAAGACGGCAGATTGGGCGGTCGGTCCAAGGAAAGGGGGCCGACCCCCACATCGTACGCTCTATCTTCACGCAATCTTTCGGAAAATGTTGGCGGAAGATTCCGGCGGAACCTCTTACTCTGTCACGGGTTGCAGCGTTTTGGGTGTCAAGTCTCGGGCACCCTTGTAAATTCGAAATTACGGGCGCGGAGCGAGCTCTCGTACCCGGCACCCCGCACCCCCGCCCTTCGGCCCGAAAAAAACCTCAGAACGCGACCGTCACCTGAAGTCGGAGGCGGTACCCCTCGCGATTGTCGTCGTGGTTGCCTTCGTGGTCCTCGATCCAGCCGAAGTCCATCTGAACTTTGAGGTCGTGACCCGCTCCGTACCACCCGACCACCACGAGATATTCACGGGCGGCGGAGTTCCGGCGCTCATTGTTGTCCCAGTCGATCATGGCCGCGCGGACCGCGATATCCCACTCATGCGGGACGATGGCGTAGCCGAGTTGGAGGAACCCCCCGGTGGCATTGGGGTCGTCCAGGGCGGTGGCGTCGATCTCCAGGTAGTGGGCTTCACCGAGGAAGAACCAACCGGCGTAGCGAGCCGCCAAGTCGATCGCGACCGTCCAATCGTCCCCGCCATCCACGTGCCCATCGTCCTGGTGGATGCGCCCGGAGATTCCGAGGGCGAGCCGAAACTCGTCCGAGTGGTCGAGGTCGCCTTCAAAATCCTCGCACTCGCCGAAGGGATGGACCGCCAAACGGCCGGCGTACATCAGACCCTTGTCGTCGTTCGTGCGGTTTTCGCCCTCTCCGTCGAACACTCCGAGCGACCACTCGAGGATGTCGTCGTCTTTGCCCAGAGCGTTCCCGGAGAGCATCACTCCGACGTTGCGGCCGGGCCCGAACACCCGATCGGTGACGGCGCGATCGACGAACTGCTGATCGCCGACGCTGGAAAGGCCGTGCCTCGAAGTCGGGGTCTTGAATTGGCCGAAGCGGATTTTGAACGCTTCCCACCGATCCCACTCGAGGTACGCGTCCTTCAATTCGACGAGGTCGTTCGAGGACTCGAAGGTGTCGATGATGCCGAGGAAATTGACGGTCGTTTCGGCGCGTTCTCCGCCCGCGTCCATTCCGATGCGGAAGCGCAGGTCGGGGTCGAAAGCGTGGCCGGTGAAGTTGAGGCGCGCCCGCTGGACGTTGAAATCGGGGCGATACTCGCCGTCCGTGTCCGGGTTCTTCTCCCAAAAGTTGTACGTGAAGCGCGTCTGCAGCCGGCCGCCGATGGAAAGCGCGTGATTCCCGTTCGCGCTGCGGAAGAGAAAGCCTCGACCAGTGCGGTATTGGGCACTGGCTGGCTCCTTCGGGAGCATCTCGCGAAGCCTCTCCACGGAATCTTGGAATTCCACCTGGTCGGCGGCCAGGGCTTCTTCTTCCCTCCGCATGTCCGCCGCGAGCCCGGTGAGCTCGGCATGCTGGGCGTCGGTGATCACCTTGTTTTGGTGGAGGATTTCGAGAAGGCGGGTCTCGATCCGGGGGCGCGCCGGTTCCTGGGCCACGACGCGAAGGACGCCGAGAAACCAGAGGGTGAGGATGACGATCGAACGCCGCAGGTGGTCTGACATGGAGGGATCGAATCTACCTTCGACCGGCCTTCGAAGTCCACGTCGACCGACGCAAGCTCAGCAGAGAGGGAGCTCCGGGCCGGCTGTTTCCGTGTAGTCGGCATCGAGGAGTTGATTGCCCGGGCCGAGCAACACCACCTTGGGGCGATGGTGGGCGGCCTCGGAAGGGGTGAGCGCGACAAAGGTCGCGATGATGACGATGTCCCCCACGTGGACCAATCGGGCGGCAGCGCCATTCAGGCAGATCACCTTGGACCCGGATGGCGCCTCCATGGCGTAGGTCACGAAGCGGCTGCCGTTCGTGACGTTCCAAATGTGGATTTCTTCGTGGGGGAGGATTCCGGACGCGGTGAGCAAGTCGCGATCGATGGAGCAAGACCCCTCGTAGTGGAGATCCGCTTGAGTGACGGTCGCGCGATGGAGTTTGCTGTTCAGGAAGGAGCGCTGCATGGGAGATTGGTGGGGACGGTAGCGGACCCGCGTCGGCTCTCAACTCCGAGGCGAGGGCAGTCCGAGAGCCGACGCCAGTTCGGGCGCGGACAGGACGATCCGGTCGGGCTTCATCTCAAGGAGTTCGGAGTAGCGGGTATACCCCCACGCCACGCCGACGACGGGCACTCCGGCGGCCCGGCCCGCGGCCAAGTCCGCGGGTCCATCGCCGATCATGACCGAGGTTTTCGCAGTAGCACCGAGACGGTGCAGGGCGGTCAGGACCGGCTCGGCGTGTGGTTTTTTCTCGGGGGTGGTGTCGCCTCCGATCACCACGGAAAAGAACGCGTCGAGGTCCAAGTCGCGCAGGATTTGGCGGCAGAATGCCTCGGGTTTGTTGGAGACCAGAGCCACGCGAGTGGCGCCGGCCGCGGCGAGGATGGCCCTCATGCCGGGATAGGGACGCGTGTGCACGGTGGCGTGCTTGGCGTAGTGGCTCTGAAACGCAGCGACCGCGCGGGCCTCCGCCACCGGATCGGCGGCGCCCGACACCTCGTTCAGGCAGCGCTGCACCAAAGCCGTCACGCCGTCTCCCACATGAAGCATGACCCGGGTCACGGGAAGGGCCGGCAGACCCAAGCTTGTGAGGGCAAACCCCACCGAAGCGGTGAGGTCGGCAGAACTGTCGACGAGGGTTCCGTCCAAATCGAAGAGAAAGTGCGACGCGAGACAGAGCGAGCGCGGGCTCGAAAGAGTGTGCATAGAGGAGGGCCGCGGGAAGCCGCCGACTCAGGCCGGACGCAACGCCTGAACCAGGGTGATGTCGTTTTGAAGTTCGCCGTCGGCGGCGCGTTCCTTCAAGCTGACGAGGATGTCGGTCGAAGTATGGCCGCGTTTGGCATGGCCGAGGACAAGACGGCAGTAGCCCTCTTCGCCGAGGGCGGCTTCCGAATCCCCGCCGATGGAGACGGCCCCTTCGGACGCGAGCACCAATCGGTCGCCGGGAGCCAGGACGAAGTTGGCCTCGGTGATCGAACGATCGAATACCGGGCCTTTATCCAGGCCCAACGCGATGCCCCCGGTCGTGATTTTGCGCAGCCCCTGGGTCGCGGCGATCCAATGGAGCGCGGGCACCCGATGCCCGGGAGCGACGAGCGTTCCTTCGCCGGTCTCGGGATCGATGATGGCGTAGGCGGCGGTCACGAACATGCCGCGACGGAGATCCGGAGAAAGCAGCTGATTGATCGCCTTCAACGCTTCGGCGGCGGACCGGTACTCCATCGCGCGGGCCCGGAACAGGGCGCGGGCCATCGAGAGCACGATGGCGGCGGGAACCCCTCGGCCCGAAGCGGTCATGACGAGGATGCCGACTTGTCCATCCGGGAGGGTCACCACGTCGAACAAGTCGGTCGACAGGTCCGAGGCGAGGGAATTTGCGGCGTCCAGCTTGAGTCCGGCCAGCTCGGGTAGGCGCTTGGGGAAGAGCCGCTCTTGCACCTCGTGGGCGACGCTGACTTCGTGCTCCTTCTCAGCGAGGTCTTCGCGCAGGCTTTCCGCGGCGGCGAGGTTGCGGGTCATCTGGTCGAAGCTGGTCGCCAAAACGCCGATCTCGTCCTTGGTGCGCGGGATCGTGCGGTGGCGGAAATCTCCGTCCGCGACCTGACGGATGTCCTGGAGCAGCGTCGAGAGCGGGCTCGTCATGTGTCGGCCGACGAAATAAGCGGCGGCGGTGGCGGCGAGGACGCCCAGGATGCAGTAGCCGATGATCTCCTTTTTCAAGCGGCTCAAGGCCTCGTTGAGGCCTCGCTCCGAGAAGACCACGGTGGCGTAGCCGACCTTCTTTCCGGTGCGATCGACGATCGGATGCCGGAAGAAGCGGGCGTCCTGCCACACCCCGGAGCCATCCTTCGCACCTCCATAGGAGCCGAGGAAGACATCGGTCTCCGGCGACCAATGGTGGCGATACACGTACCCCGAAGGATTGGTGTAGCTCAGCTCGGGGCGACCCGAGGCCGAAGCTCGCAGCTCGTTCTCGCCCGCGATCACCCACACGTCGAGCGCGCCCTCCGAGAGCAGGGTCGCGAGGCGGCGGCGGTTGTACTTTTCCTGCGCGGCGTCGTAGTCCTGGAGGTCGCGCCGAAGACCTTCCTGCTCTTTGGTCAAAGTCCCGGTGGTGTTGCCGGGGTCGAAGGATCCGCCCGCGGCCGTCAGGGCGGCGTTGATCGCGACCAAACGTCGCTGCAAATCACCCACCGTGTTGTACCGCGCATCCCAAGAGTCGATCTCGGGAACCGCCGCGAGGCGCGCGGCGAAGATCCCTTGCGAGTCTTTTTCCGCGACGAGTCCCTCGGCCATCGCCCGGTACACCGCGACGCCGATGAGCAAAATGACGAGGCTCGTGGCGAGGGCGACCGGAATGGCGAGTTTGGTCGCCAGTCGCACCTTGGGCTTGGCCAATTCACCGAGGGCGGCCGGGCCTCGCTCGGAGGGTCGACGCTCGTTGGTTTGCGCTTCCGATCGCACCATGGACCTCATTTCCACCAATACGAAGTCGCGGCCGTCACGAGAGCCCAAGCATACACGCCCGCCCCAAGATCATCGAGAACGATGCCAAAAGTCCCGCCGGTCTTCTCTAATCGGCGGAGCGGCGGCGGTTTGGTCATGTCGAACAGCCGAAACAGCACGAAGGTGGCGATGAGGACGGAGAAATTGGGGCGATGGAGATGAAAACAGGCGAGCCAGATTCCGGCGGCTTCGTCGAGGACGAACCAGCCCGGGTCCTTGGTGCGGCCCTGGCCCGGCAAATACCCGGCGAGCCAGGCACTCCCGACGGTCGCGAGGACGCAGCCGATCAGGAGGGCCCACGGGTAGAGGGATGCAGGTAGAAACGGAACGGGGATGAATGCGACCGCGGATCCCACCGTTCCCGGCAGGTAGCGGGAAAATCCCGCCCCGCCGAGACTCGCGGCGAGTTCGACCCACCGGGGGGCCCGGACAGGCTCGCGGGGCGGCGTGCCCTCACCCGCTGGCAAGCACGCTCCAGGCCTTGCGGGCGTACAGCCATCCCGACTGCACGGAGGAGAGCAGAGCGATCCACAGGCTCGCGGTCACGACCCAGTGCAGCCATCGGGGTTCACGCAGGAGCGGCTCGCCGATCGTCATGTGCAGCAACATCGCCCCGATCGCGAAGCACTGCATCACCATTTTGATCTTTCCGGGCATTTCCGCGGCAAACGAGACTCCTCGGGCCTCGAAGACGCCTCGGATCGCGTGGACGAAGAACTCACGCGCGAGAATCGTCACCACGATCCAGGCGGGAATCGAGGCCGGGAAGAGGGCGGCGAGAAAAACCAGAGTTCCACCGGTCACTACCTTGTCGACGAAGGGATCCATCACTCGCCCAAAGGCGGTGACCATGCCCAGTTTGCGGGCGAGCCAGCCGTCGATCCAATCGGTCGCAGCGGCGACCACGAAGAGCCCGAAACAGGTCCAACCGATCCAGCCCCTCGGTGCATGCCCGGCCTGGACGAGGCCGAGCAGGACGAAGAGTGCGAGGGCCAAGAGCAGCCGAGAAAGAGTGATGCGATTAGGGAGATTCCAAATCATGAGGTGCGACCCTCGGGCGGCATCATGCCTTTTCGAGTCCGCACATGGAAGGCTCGAACTCCGTTCTTTCCAGGACGGCTGCGCTTCTGGCGGTTCCCTTCGATCCCCGAACGATTGGAAACCCAGGGAGGGGGAGCCTCCGGTTCTTCAATTTCCGCGACTAGCTGGGAATCGCGGCGCGGCTCGCCCTATGGTCGCGGTTTCGGGGGCAGAGCTCGCGTCGGCCGACCCTGTTCAGACGTCGAGACGGTACTGGGCCGAGGGAACAGGGGACTCCGCCTCGATCGGGATGGGGCCGGCTGCGCGGAGAATGGGTCGGCTGACCCGGATCGCTGCCCAACCGGCCGAAGCACGGAGGGGCTCGCCCCCTCAAACCGCCGATTCGACGCGCGGCATCGGGATCGCCACCAAGTCGTAGCCGCGGCGCTCCCGGATTCGCACTTGCAGCAGGTCCCCGGCGTTCACGGGGCCCCCGTCGATGAGGATATGGGAATCGATCTCGGGTGCTTCCATCACCGAGCGCGCGCGCGCCGGTTCCCCGTCGGCGCTGGCGGCGTCGACCAGCACGAGTGCGCTCTCGCCCAGGCGTCGGTCCTGCGATTCGAAGGCGATGGACTGTTGGAGTCGCATCAACTCGTCGAGTCGCGCCTGTTTCACGGAGTCCGGCAAGTGTCCCGGCAAATCGTCGGCGCGACTGCCGGGTTCCCGGCTGTAGGCAAACGCTCCGAGGTGACGGAAGCGGGCAGAGCGGATGAAGTCCAAGAGCTCGCCGAACTCTTCGTCGGTTTCGCCCGGAAAGCCCACGATGACCGTCGTCCGCAGGGTGAAGTCGAGCCGCCGCTGGCGGAGCCCCGCGACGAGTCGGTCTAAGTCCTTGCGTCCGTAGCCTCGCCGCATGCGCTTCAGCACCGCATCCGAGGCGTGCTGCACGGGAACGTCGAGATAAGGGACGATCCGGCTTCCCCCGGCGAGCAGATCCATCATCGCCGGGGTGACTTCGGTGGGGTAGGCGTACATGAGACGGACCCAAAGGAGCCGCTCGATCCGGTCCAAGCGCTCGAGCAGCCTGACCACGCGGTTCTCTCCGTAGAGATCCGTTCCGTAGACGGTGGAGTCCTGGGCGATCAGGTTGATCTCTTGCACTCCTTTGTCGACCAGGTGTTCGGCGCGCCGGACGAGATCGTCTTCCGGGAAGGAGCGCATGGGCCCGCGGATGCTCGGGATCACGCAAAAGGAGCAAGTATGGTTGCAGCCTTCGCTGATCTTGAGCCAGGAGAAGTGGGCGGGCGTCAAGCTGATGTCCGCGCGCCGACGCTCCACCATGAACGAACTGCGCCCGCGCGGGGGGAGCACTTCGTCGGCAATCTTGTCCAGTTGGGCGTAGTCGACGAAGGGAAGGTAGCGGTCGACTCCCGGCGCCTCGCGCTCGAGAATGTCGCGGTAGTTGCCGACCATGCAGCCGGCCACGATCACGCGCGCGACGCCTTTCGATTTGAGGTCGACCGCGCGACGGATGGTGTCGAGCGACTCGGCCCGCGACGCTTCGAGGAAGCCACAGGTGTTGACCACCACGAGGTCTGCCTCCTCCGGAGCGCTCAGGACTCGAAATCCTCGGCCGAGCAGGGTCGAAACCAACTGCTCGCTGTCGACCAAGTTCTTGGGACAGCCGAGGGAGATGAAGGAGACGGTGCGGGAGTCTGAGCTCAAGTCTCGGTGGCGTCGATCTCGGTACGCGCTCGGCGCAAACCCAGCACCTCGCGCCGCCCGGAAGGAAGTGGGGGACCCACCAATCCTTCGTCGTGCATGCGCTCGGTGATGGCAAAGGCGGTCGACCAACTGAGGTCGAATTCGCGCTGGAGCATGACGACCGAGCAGCGCTCCTCCGCCAAGACCTGCTCGACCGCACGGCGGTAGAGAGTCTCGTCGAGCGGAGCACTGAACAGGACCTGTTGGTCCTCATCGGCCGCCTGAGCCGCCACTCCGGGACGCCGGGAGTTCGGGCGCGATCCTGACGCCTCGTTCCAGGCCTCCCAGTCCTCGGTCGTCCGGCGGCGCACACGCGGCGCCCGGCCTCGCGAGGGCGGTTCAGCCTCGGACGGTAGCCGGTCCGACCGACTCTCCGTAGCGGATTCCGGTTCGGGGGACGCCCCGAACCGAGGAAGGACGACGGTCGGCTCCCCGACCTCGGGCATGCCGCGGAGCAGGGACCAAGAGGCTCGGGCTGGCTCGCGCTCGGCAGGCTCCGCCGCCGCGGGGGCGGACTCGACCTCCGGTTCCGCGAACTCTTCGAACTCAGCGCCGATCCCCTCGCCGAAAGCCTCGCTCTCGGCGTAATTCGAGGATTCCTGGGCGGCCGCCGGGCGAGCGGCCCAGATTTCGGCCGCAGGACTCTCGATTTCGTCGGTGACTTCGTCGAGGACCGCGTCCTGAGCCAGGACTGCCTCCTCCGTACCTGCCATCGACTCAGGGTCGGCGGACTGAGCGGCGAACTCAGGGGCCGCGGTGGCGTCCGCGAGGCGACCCTGTTCCTGGTCGGTCTGCGCCGCAACTTCCGCCCGGCCCTGGGCACGGCGGGCGGCAAGGGCCAATTCCAATCGTTCGAGAGCGCCCCATCGTGCGTCTCCATGCGGGGCCAGCGTCGAGTCCGTCTCGGCTTGGACCAAGAGTTCCGGAATTGGCTCCGCTTCCAATTCGTCGCCGGTTTCGAGGTCGGCAAGGAGAGGGGCGGGGACGGGATCCCGGAATTCGTCAAACTCCTCGGGGGCGGGGGATTCCTCGGCGGTGAAGGCCAGCTCGGCGACTCCGGCTCCCTGGTTCTCCTCGGGATCCAGGGGGGAGTCGGTGGTTTCGACTCCGAACTGGGGAAGGAAGGAAAATGCTTCCGGCTCCGCCGTGGCAAGGGCCGCTTCTTCCTCGGAATCGGGCTTGGGGATGGACGCGATGGCCACCGCGCTGCGAGCAGGCGCCGACCAGACCGTGGGCGCCTCCGCAGCCTTCACTTCTCGTTTGGGAGGGGACACGAGGGTCGGAGGCTCGAGTGGGAAGTCGTCGTCCTCAAGCCCGTCTTCTGCCTCCCTCGCCTTGCGATCACCGGCGGGCGAGTGCTGGAGAGCGCGCGCCAAGGCATCGCCGGTGCTCACTTGGTGCGAATTACCTGCCGAGAAGGCCAGGCGCCACGCGAGCCAGGCGCTGCCCAGCACCAAGAGAATCGCGAACGTGTTGGCGAGGAAGGAGGGGAGCACTCCGAGCGCGGTCCCGAGGTGTTGGCCCGCCGCCCCGCCGGGTGAAAGCCCGGTTGTGGCCTCGCTGCGAAGCCCGAGGAATCCCGCGACCGGAAGGGCTAGTAGCGCTACCGCGAGCACCTTCCGCAGAGGGTGTTGGAGAGTGCCTCGGAAGTACCAGGACATCGCGATGCCGGCGATTCCGACGAGGGCGACCAGGAGCGGCCAAAAGCCGAGGGGCTTCAGGATGAACCAAGTCGAGACGCCTCGGCGCTGCTCCAAGACCGCGCGGGCGATCGCGAACATCACGACGAAGAAAAGGACGACGGGCAAGAACCACTCCCGCCGGTTCCCAGTCACGTTGGAGAGACGGAACTTCGACATGACCACCACCTAGGTCCCCACTTCCCGCGGGGTCTCGTTCGGCTTCGACTGCCTCGCTCAAGATGAGGAAGTCTGGGCCGCCTTTTGACGCATCTCCTCCCATTGCTCGGGAGTGATGAGGATTTCCCGGGCCTTCGAGCCCCGGTGTTCCGACACGATGCCGGCCTCGCCCATCAGGTCGATGAGGCGACGGGCACGGGCATATCCGACTTGCATGCGAGTCTGGAGGTAGCTCGCACTGGCTTGACCGGAAGAGATGACGAGTTCGACGGCTTGGTCGAAGAGCTCGTCGCGCTCGCTTCCCGCCGCTCCTTCCGGAGTGGGGGAGCCGACCTGCTCGAAATGGTGCGTGTACTGCGGAGTGGCCTTCTCGCGAAGGTACTCGACCGCGCGCTCCACTTCGGCATCGGACACGAACGGGCCCTGGATGCGCTTCGGGTCGTCGCTGGTCGCGCTCAGGTACAGCATGTCACCCTTGTCCAAGAGCTTCTCGGCGCCGTACCGATCCAGGATGGTCCGGGAGTCGATCCCGGTGCGCGTCTGGAACGCGATGCGCGCCGGGAGGTTGCTCTTGATGAGCCCGGTGATGACGTCGATGCTCGGCCGCTGCGTCGCCAGCACCACGTGGATTCCCACCGCGCGGGCTTTCTGCGCCAGGCGCGCAATCGCCTGTTCGACGTCTTTGCCAGCCACCATCATGAGGTCGGCCAACTCGTCGACGATGATCACGATGTAGGGGAGATGATCCGGCTGCTTTTCCGCCTCGTCCGGGGTCATGACCTTGACGAGTTTTTCGAGGCGCTGCGCCTTCGGCAACTTGTTGTAGGAGCTGACGTGGCGCACCCCGGTGGCGGCGAGGAGTTCGTAGCGCTCCTCCATGTGGTTGACCGCCCACTCGAGGATCTTCGTGGCCTTTTTTGGGCTGCTCTCGACTTTGGTCAACAAGTGCGGGATGTCCTGGTACACCTCGAGTTCGACCTTCTTCGGGTCGATCATGATGAGGCGGACTTCCTCGGGATAGCGCGTGAACAGGATCGAGAGGATGAGGTTGTTCACGAACACCGACTTACCGGCGCCGGTGCGCCCGGCGATGAGGAGGTGCGGCGTGGTCGCCAAATCCTCGATGATGGGTTGGCCGGCGGCGTCTTTGCCGAGAAAGAGTGGGATGACGATCTTTCCCTTCCTCAAATCGGTGGCGAGGATCAGTTCGCGGAGGAAGACGGTTTCCCGCTCGCGGTTGGGAATCTCGGCGCCCAACACGGGCTTGCCCTTGACGGGGGCGATACGCACCCGAGCGACTCCCATGGCCATCGCGAGTTCGTCGGCCAAACTGGTGACCTTCGATATCTTGGTGCCGCGGGCGATCGAGATGTCGAACCGCGTGATCACCGGGCCGCGCACGATCTCTTCGACCTTCGCGGTCACTCCGAAGTCGAGCAGGGCGAGTTCGAGGGCGGCGGCCTTGGCCTGGATCTCTTCGTCACTCTCGCGCTGTTCCAAATACACGGGCTCTTGGAGCAGTTTCACCGCCGGAAGTTCGTACTTCTCTTTCCCGCGCAACTTGGGATCCCGGGAGAGTCGGATGACTTCGATGCCGTCGGCGAGTACGGGAGCGGCGGCCTGTCGAATCTTCGGCGGGTTGGCTTGGGCCGGGACCAGGTCCTCGTCGGCCCCGGCTTCCTCCACCGAAGCTTCGGCCTCGTTCTCGTCCAGAGCCACGGGCGAGGCCGCTTCGGCGAGTTCGTCGGCGAGGGCGAGTTCCGGGTTCAATTCCTCCAGGGCGGAGTCGGTCTCAAGTTCGTCGATCGCCGCTTCGTCCACGTCTTGGGACTCGGCTTCTACCGATTGCTTCCCACGCTTACGGGAGGGCGTCGTGGTCCGGGTTGAGTTGTCCCGAATCGGCGGGGCTTTGCGGGGCTCCTCCAACGCATCGGGCGCCTCGTCGCTGGCTTCGAGGGCCGGCTCAAGCTCGGCCCCGTCCTCGGGAGACTCGCTCTTGCGGCGGCGGCGAGACTTGGGCTTTTGGGCCATTTCCGTGCTCAAGGCTGCGAGATCAGCTTCGGCCGAGGCGACTTCCTCTTCCGTCGGGTCGGCCTCGGGACCGAGCACCGCCGCCAACCGACGCCCGAGCATGGAACGGAGCCCCGGCTCCTTCGACGTGGTCTTGGATCCGCGCCGGGACTTCGTTGCCGGACGGCCGTGCAAGAGATCGCTCAGGAGGTGGTCGGTGGCGAGGATGCTGCTCGCAAGCGCCCCGACCCCGAGGGTGACCAGGGTCCACATGCGGCCGAAGAGGCTTTGCAGCCGCGCGTCGATTTCGAATCCCAAGACCCCGCCGAGCGGCGCCGATCCGCCCGGAAAATTGTGACCGGGGAGCAGAGCTTGGCAGAAGCCGCCGAACGTCAACATCGCCACGAAGAGACCGACCAACATGAACGCGTGGGGCGAACTCGTGCGCTTCCCGAGCAGGATGTAACCGAGGAACACGAGGTAGAACGCCAGCATGTAAGCGCCGACGCCGAAGGAACCGGCCAGGAGGCCGGACGCTTCTTTTCCGAGCGGCCCGCCGAGATTGGCGAGGCGGGTGCCCAAAAGCTCGGGGGGCTCGATGCGCCAAGTGGAGAACGACAGGGCCAAGAACAAGGCCGTGCCGATCAAACCCCAGCCGAGCACGATGCGAAGACTGCTCATGAAGGTTCCTGATTCAACCGGAGGCCGCCATGGCGGCCACTCCGGTGTGGCCAAAACCTTCGGCTCCGCGTCGTGACGGAGCGAGCGCATCGGCGGGCGCGAAACGGGCGCGTGCGACCGGCACGATGACGAGTTGGGCAATGCGATCGCCGCGCTGAATCGTGAACGGCCGCATGCCCAAGCAGGTCACGACGACTTGCAACTCGCCGCGGTAGTCGGCGTCGATGGTGCCGGGAGCGTTCACGAGGGCGAGTCCGTGGCGGAGGGCGAGGCCACTGCGGGCCCGAACCTGGCCTTCGAAGCCGAGGGGCACCGCGATGCTCAGGCCGGTCGGGATCAAAGCGATCTCGCCCATCCGGATCGTGACCGGTGACGTGACGGCCGCGTGGAGGTCGGCTCCGGCCGCGCCGTCGGTCGCGTAGACGGGGTAGGGCAGATCCTCGCACCCCGGAAGTCGCATGATGGGCACGGTCACCTCACGGTGACGCCCCGGAACCTCGGTCGATTCGCTCATCCCCGCGCTCCCCCAAACCTCGCACACCGCCATCCCCGGGTCCGATCCGAGCCTCGCACCAGGCAACGATCCTGGTCGCCAAAGCCGACTTGTCGAGGTTGCCGAGCGGTTCTTCACCGGTTCTCGTCACCAAGACCACGTCTTCTCCGTGCGAGTGGCCGAGCGATCTCGTGCGATTGAGAACGACGAGATCGCAGCGCTTGCGGACGAGCTTCTCGCGCGCGAGCGCGAGGGCTTCCGCCGGCGGGGCTGCCTCCAGGGCGAAACCCACGACCAACCGACCCGCCGCCATTGTACCGACTTCCGCCAAGATGTCGGGGTTTTTCACGAGCTCCACCACCAGCCCTGCCACACCTTTCTTGATCTTTCCGTTATGGCGGAATTTGGGGCGGAAGTCGGCCACCGCCGCCGCCCCGATGAAAACCTCGGCGGAGGAGAGGCGGGCCAACACCTCGGCGTGCATTTCCCGGGCGGAAATCACCGGTACGACCGCGAGACCCGCCGGGGCCTCAAGGCCGGTCGGGCCCAAGATCAGCGTGACCTCGTGGCCCCGCGCCTGCGCCGCCCGCGACAGCTCGAAGGCCATGCGACCGGAGCTCGCGTTTCCGAAGAACCGCACCTCGTCCAGGTACTCGTGGGTTGGACCACCGGTCATGAGGATGCGCATGGGGTTTTCCAGGGGGCCCGCCGCGCCGCTCTATTTGCTTGGCGGCAGGATGGCGGTCAGGACCGGGCCAGCGCGGTGGCCGAGGCGGCAAGAATCTCTTCGACCGGGGCCAACCTACCGAGGCCCTCTTCGCCGCAGGCGAGTTCGCCACGAACCGGACCGACGCGCTGCCACCCGATCTCCTCCAAAGTCCGGAGATTGCGTTGGACGAGCGGGTGTTCCCACATGCGCCAATTCATCGCCGGGCAGAGAATTTTGGGTCCGCGGTAGGCCAAGGCGGCGGTGGTGACGGAATCGTCACCCAGGCCCATGGCGAGTCGCCCGATGAGATCGGCGGTGGCGGGGCACACGATCAACAGATCGGCGCTCCGTCCGGGTCCAAGGTGGTCGTAGACGTTGTCGGCGGCGGCTGCGAACGGATCGACGTGAACACGGCGGCCGGAAATCGCGGCGAACTGAAGGGGTGCGATCAACCGCGTGGCCGCCTCGGTCATGAGGACCGTCACGGTATGACCGAGCTTGCGCAGTTCGCTCGTGAGGTCGAGCGCGCGATGGATGGCCACACTCGCGCCCACCCCCAGCACGATCTCGGCGGCGGCCACGGAGGATCAGGACCCGTCGCGCGAGAGCGCGGAGAGGATGCGGCGTTCGAGATCGTCGTCGGTCACGTTTTCCGGCACTTCGATGCTCGGCGGCTGGCCCACCAGCATGCGCTCGACTTCGGCGCGGATGAGGTCCCGGTTTTCGATGGTGTCCGGAATGAGCTCGATCCTTCCCTCCTCGATCTCGCGCATCACGATCACGATGGGATTCTTCGCGTGCTCGTCGACGAGCTTCCTCGCACCGCGGTTGAGTTCGCGCAGGCGCTTTTGGATCAAGACGGTGGTCTTGTAGACGCCGCCGCAGGACCCGTAGAGCTTTTCGAACTTGGCCTGATTGATCATGGAGACCTCGTGGGCTTCAGGGGAGAGGGCGGGGCGCCGAGCGGGGCGCTCCCGAGGAGGATCTGCCTGATTTGCCGGCAGGCGTCCTCCACTCGTTCGTTCACGACGACATGGTCGTACTCGGACTCGGCCGCGCACTCGGAGTGCGCACGCGCCAACCGGCGCGCGATGTCGGCTTTGGATTCGGTGTTGCGACGCGCGAGGCGGCGCTCGAGTTCATCGAGGCTGTTCGCCTTGATGAAGATGGAGGTGAGCGGGATCCGGCGGGTTCGGAGCGAGCGGTGCCCTTGCACGTCGATCACCAAGAACACCCACTCAGATTCGGGGCCGCTGATCTCGCTGCGGGGGGTTCCGTAGAGCTGTCCGTGGACTTCGGCCCACTCCAAGAATCCGTCTTGGTCGCGCAGCACCTCGAAGTCGGCGCGGCTCAAGAATCGATAATCGCGCCCGGGGACTTCGCCCACGCGCGGTGCGCGGGTCGTGGCGGTAATGACACGTCGAAAGCCCGTCTCCTGGACGAGCGTCTCGATGAGCGTCGTCTTTCCGGAACCGCTCGGGCCCGAGATCACGACCAGCCTACTCAAGGTTCATCACCTGCTCTTTGAGTCGTTCGATCGCACACTTGATCTCGATCACGGCTTGGGCGATCTCCGCGTCGTTGGCTTTGGCGCCGAGGGTGTTGGTTTCCCGCAACATTTCCTGGAGCAGGAACTCGAGGCGTCGGCCGTGGGGGCCTTCGCCCGAAAGCCCGGCAGAAAAGGCGTCGAGGTGAGCGTTCAGCCGCGCCAACTCCTCGGAGATGTCGGTGCGATCCGCGAGGAGACACACTTCCCGCGCCAGTTCGCTTTCCCCGAGGGGTGGGAACTCGCCGAGCTCCTGACGGAGGGCGGTCACCCGGTGGAGCAAGCGGTCGCGCAATTCGGTCACGATTTTTGGTGCCCGCGCCATCACGCGCACAAAGTGCCGACGGACTTGGGCGAGCTCGGCCTCGAGGGCGGACAACAGCGCGCGCCCTTCGATGCTTCGAGTCGCGTTCCAAGCTTGGACCGCGGCTTCGGTGGCCCGCAGCACGGCCGCCCGCCGCGGTTCGTCGGTCTCATCCTCCAAGTCGTTGACCATGACGCCCGGAAGGGTGAGGAGCGAGGGAAGAAGGGCCGTGGAATCGGAAGTCTGAAGGGGGAGGCCCAAGCGATCTCGAAGTCCGATGATCTCGCGATACCAGCCTTCGGCCACCTCCGAGTTGAGCCTCGCTCGGCCGGTAGTCGTCCGGGATTGTTCGCTGACCGAGACCGTGATGGTGCCCCGGGTCGCCGCCCGGTTTACGATCTCGGAGATCTCCGTCTCCAGACGCTCGAGCGAGGGGGGGAGCTTCACCACCAACTTGAGGTAGCGATGGTTGACCGAGCGGACGTCGACATGGAGGGCCCGGCCCCCTGCGTCTTGCACCGACGAACCGAACCCGGTCATGCTGCGCATCACTGCGGGGTGGCCTTGGGACGAGAGCCCGGCTTGACGGCGGGAGAGCCGCTGCGACACAGCGGGCAGTCTTCGGGGCGATAGACCGGCGGCATCACCGACTCGAGCGCGAGGTAGGGGACCGAGAACGGATTTTTTTCGGCGCGGCGGATCAGGGACAGAACGCCCACGACCTTGGCGCCAACCTTGGTCACGAGCTTGATCACTTCTTCCGCGGACCCACCGGTGGTCACCACGTCCTCGGCGACGATGACCTTTTGACCCGGCTCGATCGCAAAGCCTCGACGAAGGTGGAATTCGCCGTCGACGCGCTCCGCAAAGAAACCGGGAACCCGAAACGCGCGAGCGAGTTCGTAGGCGACGGTGACGCCCCCTAGCGCGGGGCCAATCACGAGATCGGGCGCCGGGCCCTTCCATTGCGCGACCAATTCGCGACAAAGGGACTCGGCGTGCCAGGGGTACATGAGGACCCGGGCGCACTGGAGGTAGCTCGGCGAGTGCAGTCCGCTCGAGAGTTGGAAATGGCCCTCGAGGAGAGCCCCACACTCGCGGAACAGATCGAGAGTTTTGCCCACGGGAATCAGAGTCTCGTGGTGTTGAGGAATGCCAGGGCGGCCGCCAACACAAAGAGGAGACCGGCGAGCACGGTGGTGAACTTGTTGATGCCACCGGCGCCGTGACCAAACGCCTCGCCGCCCATGCCGCCGAAGGCGTTGCCGAGGCCGCCGCCCTTACCTTCCTGCATCAAGACGATGAGGATGAGGAGCAGGGAGAGGCCGATGAAAAGAACGGTGAGGATGATGTTCAGGATGGACATGGTCGAGTCTTCAGGGCGGGCCGTTCAGGCGCGCCGGAAATGGATGATTCTCAGGAACTCGTCGGCTTTGAGCGAGGCGCCGCCCACCAAAGCCCCGTCGAGATCCGGCATCGTCATGAGGCCGTCGATGTTCGACCCCTTGACGCTGCCGCCGTAGAGAATGCGCAAGTCTTCAGCGCAGGCCGGAGCCAGCTCGCGCAAGGTCCGGCGCAGCGCGGCGTGGACTTCCTGGGCTTGCTCTGGCGTAGCTACGAGGCCGGTGCCGATCGCCCAGACCGGTTCGTAGGCCAAGCAGATCCGGGAGATTTGGTCTTTGGAGAGCCCGGCCAGCGCGCCACGAAGTTGGCGATCCACTACCGAGAGGGTGGCGCCGGCTTCGCGCTCGGCGCGGGTTTCACCCACGCAAACGATGGGCAAGAGGCCTCGAGCGAGGGCGAGCGCGGTCTTCTGACGCACGAGCTCGTCGGTTTCAAAAAAGAGCTGCCGGCGCTCGGAGTGACCGAGAATCACCGACTTCGCGCCGACGGAGCTGATCATGCTCGCGCTCACTTCGCCGGTGAACGCCCCGTCTTCGGTGGCGGCGCAGTTCTGTGCACCCACGCGAATGGGCGTGCCGCTCATAGCCTCGGCGATGGCCGCGACGCTCAGGAACGCGGGAAAGATCGCGACGTCCCGGTCGGGTACCGACCCCAAGCCGGCCCGGAGCTCCTGGGCCAGGCGGATCGCCTCCGCATGGCCGAGGTTCATTTTCCAATTTCCGGCAAGGAGGGGTCGGCGCATGCAATAGGGACACTAAGAGGAGGCGTGACTGGAGCTGACGAGGACGAAGCGGGCTGGCATCTTGCGCGGGGAAGCCCTCCCTATCAACCGGGGCCCGAGGCGGCCGAAAAAGCCGCCAACCCGGGGCGAAACGGGGGGGCCGGGGTGAATTGGACTCCGCAGGGGGGTAACCGGGCGCCAATGCAAAGGGGGCCAGACCCCAAGTCGGGACCTGGCCCCCCTTCGTGCGGTGGGGAGGGAGTGGGCTTAGAAGTCCATGCCGCCCATGCCGCCCATTCCACCCATCCCGCCGCCGTGGCCGCCGCCGGGGGCCGCCGCTTTCTTCTTCTCGGGGATTTCCGAGATGAGGGCTTCGGTGGTGAGGAGGAGGCTCGCGACCGACGCCGCGTTTTGGAGAGCGACGCGGACGACCTTCGTCGGGTCGATCACGCCGGCCTTCATGAGGTCCTCGTAGATCCCGGTCGCGGCGTTGAAGCCGTAGTTTTGCGTGGTGTTCTTGAGCACATCCTGGACGACCACCGAGCCTTCGAAGCCGGCGTTGTCGGCGATCTGGCGCAGGGGGGCCATCAGGGCTCGCTTCACGATGCCCATGCCGATGGCCTCGTCACCTTCGGCCTTGGTGGTGTCGATGGCGGTCGAGGCGCGGAGGAGGGCCACGCCGCCACCCGGCAGCACACCCTCTTCGACGGCGGCGCGGGTGGCGTGGAGGGCGTCCTCGACCCGAGCCTTCTTTTCCTTCATCTCGACTTCGGTGGCGGCGCCGACGTTGATCTGCGCGACGCCTCCCGAGAGCTTGGCGAGGCGCTCCTGGAGCTTCTCTTTGTCGTAGTCGGAGGTGGCATCGTCCATCTGCTTGCGGATCTGGGCGATGCGGCCTTGGATGTCGGCCTTCTTGCCCGCGCCGTTGATGATGGTGGTCGCGTCCTTCGTGATCTCGACGCGCTCGGCGGTACCGAGGTCCTTGAGGGAGAGGGTCTCGAGGGAGATTCCGAGGCTCTCCATGACCGCGGTGGCGCCGGTCAAAACGGCGATGTCTTCGAGCATCGCGGTGCGGCGATCGCCGAAGCCGGGGGCTTTGACGGCGCAGCACTGGAGCCCGCCGCGGATCTTGTTGATCACGATCGTGGCGAGGGCCTCACCCTCGACTTCCTCGGCGATGATCAGGAGCGGGCGGCCGCTCTGGGCGATCTTCTCGAGGACGGGGATCAGGTCCTTGACGGCGGAGACCTTCTTTTCGTGCACGAGGATGTAGGGCTTCTCGAGCACCGCGGTCATCGCGGTCGAGTCGGTCACGAAGTAGGGGGAGAGGTAGCCCTTGTCGAACTGCATGCCCTCGACCCACTCGACCTCGGTCTTCAGGGACTTGCCCTCTTCGACCGTGATCACTCCGTCCTTGCCGACCTTCTCCATCGCGTTGGCGATCTCGTCGCCGATGGCCTTGTCGTTGTTCGCGGCGATGGTTCCGACCTGGGCGATCTCGCCCTTGCCGGAGACATTGCGCGACATGGCCTTGAGCTTGGCCGTGACCTGCTCGACCGCCTTGTCGATGCCCCGCTTGATGCCGATCGGGGAGGCGCCCGCGATGACGTTTTTCAGGCCCTCTTCGAAAATGGCTTCAGCCAGCACGGTGGCGCTGGTGGTGCCGTCGCCGGCAACATCGGAGGTCTTGCTCGCGACTTCTTTCACCATCTGGGCGCCCATGTTTTCGTAGGCGTCCTCGAGCGTGATCTCCTTCGCGACGGTCACGCCGTCCTTCGTCACCGTGGGGGCTCCGAAGGACTTTTCGATCACCACGTTGCGTCCGCGAGGTCCGAGAGTGACCTTCACCGCGCGTGCGAGCTTCTTCACTCCCGAGCGGAGGCTTTCGTAGACCTCCTGGTCGAACGCAATCTTCTTGGCACCCATGATTCACTCCTTCTGAGTTCGGTTCGTAGCCGAGGCGGAAGGCCGTTTCGAAAGCCCGCTCCGCGCTCTGCTCCGGGAATTGGATCAGTCCGTCACGACCGCGAGGATGTCTTCCTCGCCGAGGACGAGGAGTTCCTCGCCGTCGACCTTGATCTCGCTGCCGGCGTAGGAAGCGAACAGCACGCGGTCGCCGGGCTTGACTTGGAACTTCGCGCGCACGCCATCATCCAGGAGCTTGCCGTCGCCTACGGCTTCGACCTTGCCCTGGCGGGGCTTTTCCTTGGCCTGCTCGGGCAGCCAGATGCCACCCGTGGTCTTATCCTCGGCCTCGAGCCTCTTCACGATCACCTTGTCATTCAGGGGACGCAGACTTGCCATGGGAACACTCTCCGGCGGTCGGTTGATCTCTTGCACCCCAGGCGCGGGGGAGTTGCCGCAGGCCGGGGGGGACAAAATCCCGCGGACCGAGGGAACTCCGAAACCCGGCTCCCGGTCGCTCCCGGGGGCGGGAGGCAGGGCGGAGGGGCGGCTACGTGTGGCCTTTCCCGACCCGTTGACCGGGGAAGGGCCGGCCGGGCGGGAGCAAGTCCTGTTCCCAGCCGAAGGAAGCCAGCGGATCTGGCATTTTGTGGGCAGGGACCGTAGGAATGAGGGCCGCCCGGCGCCTTCGGCACGCCCGGTGGTGACAAGTTGACAGTTCGATCCCTGGCCGGTGGCCTTCCCTGCCAACTTGGCAGGCACTTCCCGAGAATCCTCAACGATGCGCAGTCTTCTCTTGGTTGTGGGTGTAGCCGCGTTGGTGGTCTTGGTGGCCGAGGGCATGGCGACGGTGGGCGGGGCCCGGGCCGGGAGCCTTGAATCGCAGTTTGGCGATGGCGCCCTCCGGCCGGAAGGCGCGCCCGCGCCACTCGCAGCTCCGGTGGCCAGCGTTGCGGCACCCGGAGGCGGCTTCCTGGTCCCGCCTGACAACAGCGTCCTCGATGTTCACCTCGCCTCTCGCGGTCCGGTGGGGCAAGCGTTGAAGCGCCTCCTCCAAAAGACGGTCGGACAGCGCTACGAGCAGGTGGACCGGAGCTTCACCGCCGATTACCACGAGGTGCTCGAGGCCTGGCGCAAAGATCCTTCCCGCTACGAAGAGGACATGAAACTCGTCTTCAGGATGTGGGAGGAAGTGCGCGATCCGGCGTTCCGTTGGGCGATGTCGTGGATGTTCCAGATGATGCCCGACGACCGCCTGATCGAACCGTTGACCGAGCTTTTGACGGTCGACAGTTGGCGGATGGTCGACGCGATTGCCGGAATCGGCAGCGAGAAGGCGGCGGCTCGGCTGGCCGCGATCTCCGGAGTCATCGAGAAGCTCGAGTCCCGCTGTCAGGCCGCCGCCCGCGTCGCCCGCAGTGAATGGGAGGGGGCCGTGCCGTTCTTGCGCGGCTCCATCGACGATCCGAGAACTCCCGCGATGGAGCGCCTGAACGCGGTGGAATGCCTCGGCCTCGTGACCAAAGACCCGCGAGCGCTCGAACTGGCGATGGAAATCGCGCTCGGGCCGCCCCTACCGTTCGGTGATCTCGGAGTGCGCAAGATCGATCA
The DNA here is from genome assembly GCA_902826835.1 of uncultured bacterium. GTDB lineage: Bacteria > Planctomycetota > RBC034. The sequence continues at coordinate 167,062 of CADEGH010000005.1, forward strand.
CGACCACGCCGACCTGCGCTCGGGCGCCGTCTTGGCCGTGATGCGTCAAGGGGACGTCGAGAGCTTGCGCCGCCTCTTCGACCGCGCCGACGTCGACGGGGGTGACGCCGCCTTCGCGAGCATGATCGATCGCCACCTCGTGGGCTTCCAAGGTTCCGACATCTCGCGTCTCGTCCTCGACCGCATCCAGCGTCGCCGCCGAGTCTCCCAAGGCGAGGCCCTCTACCTCTGCAACACGGCCCGCGACTCCGACGCCGCCACCCTCGACTCGCTCGCCGCCTCCACCCCCGACCCCGAAGTCTCCCGCCTCCTCCGCCTCGCCGCCCAAAACGCCCGCTCGCGCTGACCTGTCGCTGCCTTGGTGCACCGGGAACCCGATTGGGAGCGCAGAAGTCTGGACGCCGAAGCGATGATCGGTGCCGACCACCTCACTCTTACCCCACCTTGCGGCAGTCATTCCATAGCGGGTCTTCCAACCATGCTTCATCCATGGCGGGGTGTGACGGGACGGCGACACTCCTTGCTACTGGGGCCTTCCCGGACTCTCTTGTCCCCGTGAAGTCGGCTGGGCGCTCTGGGACCGGGTGATGGCGCGGTGTTCCCCGCGAAATTCTCTTGGTTCCTTAACCTCGCGCCGAGGGGAGAAGTCGAGGATTGGGGTTTTCCCGACCCCGCGGCATCTCGGATAAAGTAGGCTTCCGACTCGGTGCAAGGATGAGCATGGTGCAACCACGAGAATCGACCGCGAGACGGGCCTTGGCCGCTGGTGAACTGCAGTCTGCTGCGAAGGTCTGGAGGCGGATCAAACTCTCGCGGCCAATTGTCGGCGTCAGCCTGGCGGTCGTGATTGGGGCTGCGATCCTCGATCCGTGCGTCGGCCAGGCTTCGAGCGAGAGGTTACTTGCGGCCGATCAAGCATGGGAGGCGCTGCGAGACGATTGCTTGAATCGCGATCGCGTCGTTCTGTTGGGGAGAGTGCTGTCCGTCCAAAAAGAGCAGCGCGGCTCCAGGTCTCTAATTTGGTTCGATACCCTCCGCGCCGCCAGTGCATTCCATGCCGGGTCCAGCCATTATTTGCTCCCACAAGTAGCCGTCATCGAACCGAAGACAGGCATTCGAGATCCGGGAATATCCGCCTTGGGTGTCATGGTCGTAGAACCTCGGCCGCTTGCCCAGACAGAGTACGCCCTCGTGAAGTTCTTCGGCGTGGCCCAGGACGAACTCAAGCGCTGGTTGCCTTGGTTCGATCGAGCCGAGGAACTGGCGGCAAAGAAACGAGGAAAGGTAATTCCCGATCTTCTGTCCAGATGCGCGGTTCGCACCTGGAGCCAAAATGTAGTCTTCTTCGATAATCCGCGGATGATCCACAATTTGGAGGCCCAGGGTTTCGACGAGAAGGCTCTGCGGTCGCTGGACACCAAGCGATTTCTGGTTGCATGGGTCGAGCTCGTTGGGATCGTCTACCCTGATCCTCCCGAACCAGAGCGGGAGTTTCCGCGATCTACGAGGCTGCAACGAGTGAGGATCCGGGAGGTGGTCTTGGGTGAGTCTGTCAACGACGCAGTCCTTCAGGTCGACACGGAGGATCGGGCCATTGAAATCTCGCGAGCCTTCAGGACGGCCTCGGTCTATGATGGCCCTCGTGCGATCCTGCAATGGGGCCGCTCGTTCTTGACGTGCATTGATGTCACTACGGAGCCTCCTCGGGTTGGCGCGACCTTGAAACTCCTCGGCCCTGAAGACCCGGCAATTGACCGCGTGCGGCAGGTCGTGAAGCGGATTGCCAAATAGGGCAAACTCGGTCGTTGGTCTCCACTGACTCTCTGAATCGGCTGCCGACGGTTGCATTGAGTCGGATGGGCTACGAAGTTCCGCAAGCTTGCATGACCGGTCGGGGTTGGTCGCCTGAAGTTTGGCTCCAGTCGACCGCCCTCTGAGCTCGCGCTCGTGCCGGGGCGCCGGGACAGTTCACCGACCAGTCGACAAAAAATGTAGACGGTTTTGGCACAAACGATCGGTGTGCGCCGGTATGAGGGCGAGCTCAGGTTTGAGCTCAGAAAGAGGCGATATGCGATTGATGACGTCGATCTGGGCGTTGGGCCTGGTCTTGGGGGCGGCATGGTTTGGGCAGGGGGCAATGGCCCAGGGGGCGAGCCTCAGTGACTACAGCGTGACCACGGGGTCCTCAGTGTGGTGTTCGATCACTGGCCTCGAGCCGAACAAGGAGTACACAGTCAGGATGTACCTTGGGAACGGCTACTACGCCGGACCGAGCCACGTGGTCCAAACAGATGCATCAGGGAACCTGGGTTGGAGGCAGGGAATCGGTCCGGACGTAGGCAGTGGCAGCTACGATACGGTGCTGACTTTTGACACCCAGGGCAATGCTGGGGGGCAGGCCAGTCCTCCGCAGCCTTTGGTCGTCACTTGATGTATGATGTGCCATCTCCGAGGATGGAACCTTGAGCTTCCAGCCAAGAAAGCCTGCGCAACGACATTTTGGCCAGACCCGATGGGTCCGGTCGATGGTTGTGCTGTCGGTGGTCGGGTGTTTGTTGGCGAGCGGGTTGTTCTGGTGGTTCCTGCGAAGCGATGGCACTCATCGTGCATGGTCCCTCGGCCGATCGGGGGAACTGCGCCCCCCTGAGGATCAGCGGATTGAGGCGTCGCGCCCTCTGGTCGCAACGCGCGAGTATTCAGACAAGGCGATCCCGATTGGCTCCGCCACGACTCGAGTGCGCGTCCAAGACCGCGCGGGAATTCTGATTCCCGAGGCGCGGCTTCAATGGGTGCGTCGGAGCCCTGGCAGCGAAGAGGATTCGGATCTTCCGACTATAGTCGATCCAGAGCCTCGCGCGGGCGAGTGGGTCGTGGTCTGGCCACCCAAGCTCGACACGGCGCTATTCCGAATCTCGGCTCGGGGCTACGTCCCGCAACTCGTGCGCTTGAGTACGGAAGAGGAAACTCGCGACATTCCGCTGGCGGCATCTGCGCCCCTCACCGTGCGGGTCTTGGACCAAGCAGGGCTTCCGCTCGTGGGTGCGACCGTATTCTTGGGGCATGCGGCGGGCGAGGGCTGGCTCCAAGATGAGCTGACGACCGACACCGACGGCAGGGCTTATTTTCTCGCGCGACCGCCCGTGGGGCGAGTCTGCGTTCGTCTTTCCGGATTTGGTCCGCGGTCGCGAAGCCTGCATACCGCTTCCGGGCCCGAAGAGATGGAAATCCGGATTCAGCGGCTGGCGGGCCTGCGAGTCCAGATCGTGGACGCGGAAAATGACGTGCCGCTTCCAGGGATCCGCGTCTCCACATGGTCCTTCCATCGGGTGAGCGTCGATCGAAGCCACGGACGGTCAGGATTTGCTTTCAGCCTCGACGAGGGAGTGAGTCGCTCCGACGGCATTTGTGCCCTGCGGTTTCCCTGGCCTCGCGAGGAAACAAAAGAGGGCGAGTCGCCGCAGGGTGATGGGTGCGGCCTTTGGATCGAGGGTGCGGGGTGGGCCCCGCGCTGGGTCGATGCCGATCAGATGAGCCTGTCAGGGCTTGGCGAGGGGTGCGAGGTCCCGCGGGTCGAAGGGGAAGCTATGACCTCCCGTGAGGGTGTTGGCGCGTCCCTCTATCGACTTCGCCTCTGCCGTAGCGGCGTCGTGGAGGGTTTTGTGCGCGACTCCGCCGGACTTGGAGTTCCTGGGCAACGAGTGTGGGCGTCCGATACGGAAATGCCGCTCATCACTTCCGCAACCCAAAACCGGCGCGCCGTGGAGGCTGGCTATTTCTTGGCCATGAGGAGGGGGCCGGATCCGCGTCCGACCCTTCCCTATCACGGCCGACTCGAAGCGGTCACCGATGCGCAGGGGGCCTATCGCATCGAGGGCATCCCGTGTCGCCCGCGTGGGACTCCAGTGTCTCTGGCCCTCGCTGGTTACGACCAAGCGAAGCATCCTGGCGTCGTGGCCAACGTTCAGCCCGCGGTAAGCGTGCGAGCGCCGGATCTCACTTTAGATCTCCGCGATGAATGGAGTTTCGCGAGGGGCCGCGTGGTGAACCTCTCGGGCGAACCCGTGCCGGGGGCGATGATCTCGGACGGCCTCTTCTCGACGCGAGCCCTGGCCGACGGGAATTTCACACTGAGCGCGCCGACGACCTTGGCTTCGTTGAGCCTGCGCGTCAGCGCACCTGGATACCAAACGCAGCGATTCCTGCTCGACCGCCAGGCAGATCCCAATCCCACGATTACCCTGGCGACGTCGACACGTTTTTGTGTGGAGGTTCGAGATGCCGAAGGCCGCCTCGCCCAGGGGGTGCAGGTGCTGGTGACCAAGGCAGGGAATTTGGACCGGCTCTTGGACCGTCCCCGCTGGGCCTCGGCCTCGATGGACTTCCATAGCGCGACGACCGATGCTCGAGGCTTGGCCGCGTTCGACGATGCTCCCGATGTCTTCGACCTCGCGGCCAGAGTCCTCCGCGGCGGGCAGGTACTGGAATGCGTTCGCAAGCACGGGCTGGCGGCGGGCAACCGTAATTCCCCATGGGAACTGCGTCTCGTGAGGAGCCGCTTGAGCGAGGCGCGTTGGACCCTGGCGTTGCGGATCTTGGAAGGGAATCCCCGGCGCCTGATCGACCGAGAAGCAACCGTGGTCCTGTGGCGGGGAGAGATGATCGAGCGGGAAGGGCTCGCGCTTCGTGGGGTCATGGAGTTCCATCATTTGGACGACACTCCCCTGACGATTGAAATCAGGCCACGTGGTTCGCCCCCAGTCCGGCAGATCTGGGATCCGCGCTCCTCGCCCCCGACTTGCGAGGTGACGGTCCCCGAGGGCTTCCGAGTGACTGGTGTCGTCCGAAGCCAGGATGGCCGCCCCTTGGAACGTGCCGGGGTGGCGGCGTGCCGGGAAGGAGAGAGCGACTGCATGTGGATCCAGGCCGATGGTCGCGGACAGTTCGAGTTCTCGACGCTCCCGGCCGGTCACTATCGGCTCTGGTCGGCGCCGCTCTCTCCGGAAATGGAGTCGTCACTCGGAGATCTCAGGCCAGATCGGGAGAGCGCCGGGGCCGAAGTGGGCGTGGATGTGTGGGGAGACCGAAATGGGATTGTCGTGATTGGCAGTCGATGGGAGACGGCGGAATTGAGCGTGCAAGTCCCATCCGCTTTGGCTCAAAAAATCGATGGGGCCGGAGATGCGGCACTCGAATTGGCGGGAGAGTGGGCGCGAGAACTCGAGGCGGTGATTCAGGCCATCGACTCTCCGGAACAGAAACGAATGCACATCGTTTCGGTCACCAACCGCGCAGCGCTCTTCCGAGCGCTCTTACCCGGGGGAGAGTTTCGGGTGGTGGTGTCTGACCGTGGGCGAGCCGTCGCCACGGCCCAGGGCCGATGCGGGATCCGCGTGGTCGTGCAGGCCTCGCCATAGTGGGCCAAACGCACCAAGGGTCCACCGGCGCACGCTCTCCCAATTCCGCGGCGTACGGCGCCGCATCCGTCTCAGGGGACGGGATCCGACTCCAGCTACCGCACACTTCCCATGGAGTGCGCACTGTCATCCCGACTGAAGGGCGGTTGACCAGCAATTTGTTTCTTGCACTTCGAGAAGCTCGGGTTTACGCTGTGTGACACAGGGGTGATGTATGAGCGCGAATGTGATAGGGCATCTTCGATATTGGTGCCGGACGGAAGCTCGTCGGCACGGAAGACCGGATCTGTGGGCCGACGACCTCTTGAGTGATGTCCACTGGCGCTTGATTCGATCGGGGAATCCAGTCCAGGCGATTCGCCCTGAATCTACCCACGAACCCGGTTGGTATCGAAAGATCATCCATGATGCGGCGATCGACCGGGTGCGGCGGGAGAGAATCGAATCGGTCGGGCAATGGCGTGAGGAAGCGAAGAGACACCAACGTGTTGCATCTGAACTGACGCCGCCGCATCCTTCGTTCGCTCAATGTATTTGGTGCCTCATCCACGAGAAAGTCGTGACGCCGATCCAAGGCGCGATTCTCTACCTACGTTTTGAGTCATGTCTGGACTTCAAGACCATCCGATGTCAGTACGCCAACTCATTCTCGGAGGTGGCCCTGCGGCATCATTACTCGCGCGCCTTGAGGAGTATCCGATTCCATTTGAAAAGTGGTCGTGTCGGCACTGAGGTGCTCTCCTCTCTTGGGACCAAAACGGGAGCAACTTGGGTTGAGTCGTGAGGGTGAGTGGTGGAGGACGACCGGGCGGGGGGGCCGAAAGGGGAGCGTCGGATCCTGGGCTCGGCGAGCTCGGAAACTGGCGCGGCGGGGGGGTGCTGGAGGATAGGAGCCTTGTCGGCGGGCGTTGCGAACGGGCCCAGGGTGACCAGTGGGGAGGAATTTGACAGGGCGGCGGGGGGGCGGCAGCATCGCGGGCCGAGTTGGTGAGACCACATGATGAAACAGAGGATCGGATGGGGCTTGGGGTTGGTTTTGGTGGTGATGGGGTGCCGAGGGGGGGCGCGGTACGAGCCGAAGTTGGAGGAGGGGTGGGAACTTGCGGAGGCGGCGAAGAGTGGGTTTCGGCTCGCGCCCGAGTTTTCGGCTCACTTGGTGGCGGCGGAACCGCAGCTTGGGAACCCGGTCGCGTTTTCGATTCCGCGGAGAGGGTTGTTCGAAGTCGCGGAGACTTACCGGCAGGAGGACTTCGGCGTCCCGGACAACCGCACCCACCCCGAGTGGGTGGATGATGATCTGGAAGCCCAGGAGGTGGAGGATCGGCGGGCCTATACGCTGCGCTGGCAGCCGAGCTTTCGTGAGGAGTACACAAAACACCACGACCTGATCCGGCACGTGTTCGACGAGGATCAGGACGGCGTGGCCGATCGATCGGCCGTCTGGGCGGACGGCTTCAACGACCTCGTGGATGGTACCGGCGCCGGAGTCCTGACGGTCGACGGTTGGACTTACTACACCTGCATTCCGCATCTGTGGCGCCTTCGTGACGCCGATGGCGATGGCTACGCCGAGGAGCGGGAGAGCCTGTTCTGGGGGTTCGGGGTCAGAACTGCACTCCGCGGCCACGACATGCACGGGTTGGTGAGGGGGCTCGACGGGCGCCTCTACTGGTCGATCGGGGACCGCGGTTATTCCGTTGTGACCAAGGAAGGCGAGCTCCTCGCCGATCCGCGCAGCGGCGCCGTCTTTCGGATGTGGCCCGACGGCTCGGGCCTCGAAGTGTTTGCGACCGGCCTGCGGAATCCGCAGGAGCTGGCGTTCGACGATTTCGGCCGTCTGTTCACCGTCGACAACAACAGCGACAGCGACGACAAGGCGCGGGTGCTCTACCTCCCCGAGGGCAGCGAAACGGGGTGGCGCATGAACTTCCAGACCCTGCCGCGGCGCGGACCCTGGGTGGAGGAGGAATGGTGGAAGGCTCAGGCCTCGACCGACATCGCGTTCCGCCTCCCGCCGCTCGCGCACCTCGGCAGCGGGCCGTCGGGGCTCGTGGCCTATCCAGGCACCGGGCTCTCCGCGAACTACGACGGACGCTTTTTTGTGTGCGACTTTCTCGGCGGCCGCAAGGACAGCGGAGTCATCAGCTTTGCCGTGGATCGCGAAGGAGCGGGCTTTCGCTTCCGCGACTCGCATCACGTGATTCGGGGGCTCTTGCCCACGGATGTGGACTTCGGACCCGATGGCAAGCTCTATGTCCTCGATTGGGTGGAAGGTTGGACCGGAGCGGGCCGGGGACGCATCTACCGATTGGACCATCCCGGTAATGCCACCGAATCCATGACGGACACGGTCCAGTGGCTCGAGCGCGACCTCTCGACCCTGGGCGCCGTCGAGTTGGTGGGTTCCCTGGTCCACGCGGACCGCCGCGTTCGGCTCCGCATTCAGGCCGAATGTGTGCGACGGGGACCGGCGGCGTATCCCGCGCTCCGGGACTTTCTCGATCGCGATCGTCCGGCCATCGCCAAAGTGCACGCGCTGTGGGCCCTGGCCACGGCGGGCCGCCGAGACCCCGATGCACTGATCGGCATCGCCCGAACCTTCGAGCACCCCTCGGCGGACTTGCGGGGGCAAGTCGTGCGCGCACTGGGCGAAGTGCCGGGACCCGAGTCGCTCGCGTTGGCCGAGCGTGCCCTGCTCGATCCGGATCGCATGGTGCAGGCGGAGGCGTGCCTGGCCCTGGCGCGGCTTCGGCACGAGGCCTCCGTCGGTCCCATCTTGGATCGCGTCGATCGGGATGACACGCGCGACGTTTGGCTGCGCCACGCGGCCTCAGTCGCGCTCGGCCGATTGGCAACCGCGGAAGACCTGGCCGCGCGGCATTCCCATGCCAGTTCCACGGTCCGCATGGTGTCGCTGCTCGCCCTTCGCCGTCAACGGAGCGAGCAAGTCGCCGTCTTCCTTCAGGACGCGGAGCCGGCGCTGCGAATCGAGGCGGCCCGCGCGATCTTCGACCTGCCGCTGCGCGCGGCTTGGCCGTCTTTGATGGAGACTCTGGACCGCGCGGAACCAGAGCCCATTCCCGTATTGCGTAGAGCTCTGCTCGCGGCCGAGGCTCTCGGTACTCCGGAAGCGGTCGCGCGTCTCGGCAACGTGGTGATGCGCCAGGAACTGCCTGAATCCGTGCGGGTGGCCGCAGCTTCGAGCCTACGACGCTGGCGTTCCCCGCCGCGTCGCGATGACTGGGTGAACGAACCATGGCAACTCGCTGCGCGCACCGGCGATGGGGGAATCGAATTGGGCCGCCTGGTTCCGGCCTTGCTCCGAGACTCGGTGATGCCATTGCGGATCTTGGCCGCTCAGGCGGCGGGGGAGTATGCGGTGGCCGGAGTGGCTTCGGAACTCGAGACCATCGCGGGTTCCGATTCCGAACCGACGCGCCTGCGAGTGGCCAGCCTCGAGTCGCTCACCGTCCTCTCCCCGGACGGAGCCGCGCGCGTGGCGCGGTCGGGCCTCCGCAATTCCGACCACGAGATGCGTGGCGCAGCGATTTCGAGCCTCGCCGAGGTCGCGCCGGATGAACTTTCCGCGCTTTTGGATCCACTCCTTTCCTCCGGCTCCGTCCCGGAGGTCCGCGGCGTCCTGCGCGCCTTATCGAAGGCAAAAGACGGCCGGTCGGAAGCCTTGCTTCTGCGCGAGTTCACCGGGTGGACTCAAGGAAGCGGACGCTCGGAGAGTGCGCTCGAACTTCTCGAAGCCGTCCAAGCCCGGGCCAAGGCGGGGAGTTCATCGCTTGAGCGCGAACTCGAGGACTACCAGGAGCGGAACGAAAGCGCGGACATCGCGACTCGTCATCGTGCGGCCCTCCTCGGAGGCGACGCCGATCGCGGGCGACGCACCTTTAGGGAGCACGCGGGCGCGACTTGTCTGCGTTGTCACGACTACGAAGCACCGGACCTCGCGGCCGCTCGCAAAGCCGGGCCAACGCTCCAGCAGGTCGGGGCGCGCCTCACCCGGGAGGAACTCCTGCGCTCGTTGGTCGAGCCGAATGCGACGATCGCCGACGGCTACCTGAGCGAGGCGTTCGAGTTGTCGACCGGCGAGGTCTTGAGCGGGCGCCTGCTCCGCGAAACGGAGACGCAGTGGATCATCGAGACGCTCGACACCGGCGTCCCCGTCGAGACCGAAATCGAGAAGGCGGATCTCACCGACCGGCGCCGCGAAGGCTCGGCCATGCCGTCCGATCTCCTGGAGAAAATCTCCGCCTCTGAACTTCGAGACCTGGTGGAGTTCCTCAGTTACCTGCGCTGATCGTCCAGCACCCGGGGGTGGAACGTCCTGGGGGCGCGGCCTGGAGGGGGGCGGGTCGCTCCGGATCGCCCAATGCCAACCATCCTGAAGCTCTCGCGGTGGGGCGTCGATAGACTTGCCTGGATCCGCTGTAGGCGCGGCGACCGCACGGGAAGAACGCTTGGGTGGGGTCGCGCCGGTCGCACGACCCGGACTCCTTGGGTGGATCATGGAACACGAAGCTGATCCGTTTTTCATCTTGGCCGAGACGGGCCACCCCGAATTTGGGCGCGGGTTGCCACATCCCGTGGTCGCGTCGAAGCGAGTGGCAGTGCTCGGGGGCGGTACTCGATTGCGCGCCGCGGTAGCGATCGGGCTCGAATGGAGTGGGCACGAGGCAGTAGGGCCCGATGAAAGCCAGGCAGATTGCGCGATCCTGCTTCCGACCCAACCCGGGCCCACCGGGGATCCGGCAGCTCCGGATCTGCGCGCTTGGGTGCAATGCGCCGAGCGGGCGGCCGCACTCGGGGTGCCGAGGATCGTGGCCGTCTCGTCGCTGGAAGTCCTGGGGGGCGGCACAGTCGAAGAGGGGCCTCGGTACGAAGGCTCTGCGGAGCGGCCCACGTCCGCAAGTGGCGAAGCGTGGTTGGAAGCCGAGAGCATCGCGTTGGAGCTGCGCAATCGGCGAGACCTTGCCCTCGTGATTCTGAGGGCGACAGTATTGAATGACCAGGTCGGCCCTTCCCTCTTCCATCAGGTGCTGGCAGCTCTGCGGAGCCCCGAGGCGGAGTGGTTGGCTACGGGCTGGCACGATGTGGTCGGCGCGCCGGTCCACCTTCTCGACTTGTCGCAAGCGGTGGCCGCCGCGGTGACGCGGGGCGATTGGATTTACCACCTGCAAGGTGGGCAGGGGGGGCGCCTCGGGGGGTACGCCCGACGTGTGGGGGTAGTGGCGCGCCGGCTTGGTCTCGACCTCCCCGGGTACCCGCAGCCGGATGTGCGAGCGCTGCGGCCCTCTTCGGGGCGCACTCAGCACCATTATCCAGCCCACCGGGCGGCGCGAGAACTCGGTTACTCGCCGCGCTATTCGTCACGCCCGCTCATCGACCGACTCGTCCGGGAGGCGAAGCGTTCGGAGCTCATGACCCGATTGGATCCCGGCGTACGCCCCTTCGAAGTCGACGGTCGGTGGCTGGTCTTGAATCGGGATCCCGAGACACGCGCGCGGGATCTCGTCCGGGGCACGGTGAGCTGTCGGCGGGCGGACCAATCCGGCGAGTGGGTCCTCGACGCCGCGTCAATGAATCGTGCGGGTTCTGCTTCATCGCCGCGACGGCGGTGGAGGCCGCGGGAGCTGATCGAGGAGGCTTTGGATCTCGGGTTCGATGACACCTGGATCCGCGAGCTCTTCCAGCGCGCCCTGGAGTTCGGGCTATTGGTGGATTCAACTCATGAGTGATCCTCGCGACCGATCGTCCCTCCTGCGTGGCCTCGCGGGGAAGGGCATCGAGATCGGCGCCTTCCATTCGCCCCTAGCGGTTCCGGCCGAGGCCGAGGTGACCTACGTGGACCGCTTTTCGACAGACGACGCAGCTCGGCTGTTTCAAGAAGCCGGCTCGCACGATTCCGTGGTGCGCCCCTCCGTACTCGCGCCGGCCGACCATCTCCCCATGTTTGCGGACGGGTCTTTGGATTTTGTCCTCGCGAGTCATCTGCTCGAGCACCTTCCCAATCCCATTCGTGCCCTGGCCGAATGGCATCGCATTCTGCGGCGCGGAGGCACACTCGTCATTCTGCTCCCCGACTGCCGTTACACCTTTGACTGGCGTCGCTCGCCTACGACCCTTCGACATTTGCTCGATGACTACGAAATTGCCGACGGATCCGAGGTGCGACTCCTCCGCGACCGGGATCATTACCTCGATTTTGCTCGGCATGTGAACTGCCTCACCGATCCGGGGCAAGCGCGACTCATGGCCGATATCCTGATGGCCGACGATTATCCCATCCACTTCCACTGCTTCACCGCCGAGAGTTTTCGTTCCCTGACGGAGCACCTGCGCTTGGCCTCGGCCATTCGTTTCGAGGTGCAAGAAACCCTCAGCGCGCCCTGTCACTTCGAATTCGGTTTTCGATTGACCAAGCCACACGGCTAATTCGACGCGGGAGAATCTGCAACCGTTCCCTCGGCCAAGCTGATCGTGAATCGGGTGGCCTGGACGACGACCCGGGCGGAACCCGGAGTTGAGCTGACCACTCGATGAGAGGGAATCAGGTTCCGCGTTGTCGGACAGATGGGGTCGCGAGGGATTGGACCTTCGTCGTCATTTCGACCCGTAGCCGAGTTCGGCGCCGGCGGTGACGAGGAGATCGATGCCGGTCGAGAAGGTCGCGGCGGTCGCGAGGTAATGGACGGCCAGGGCGACCTCGGTGGCGGTGCCGAGGCGGCGGATCCATTGGGCGCGGGCGGCGAGGGCGGGGGCGTCGGCGGGATTGGGGAGGGTCTTGGCCCAGGTGTCGAAGAGGGGCGTCGCGATATTGCCGGGCGAGACGGAATTGACACGCACGCCGTGGGGGGCTTCGTCAATCGCGAGGGCCTTGGTGAACGCGAGGATCGCACCCTTGGTGGCGACATAGCTGGGAGCCTGAGATTGCCCGAAATGGCCCACCAGGCTCGCGATGTTCACGATACTGCCCCGGGAGCGGCGGAGCGCGGGCAGGGCCAGGCGACAAGCGTTGAAGACCGCGATCACGTTGAGTTCGAAGAGGTTTCGAATGTGGGCGGTGTCGAGTTCGCAGAGGTTTTGGGCGGGAGGGTGGGTGCCCGCGTTATTGACCAAAAGGTCGAGGCGCGCGTCGCGCGCTTCGGCCTCTGCGATCGCGGAGGCCAGCGCGGATTCGTCGGTGACGTCGGCGACGACCCCGGAAACATCGAGACCTTGCTCACGCGCGCGTTGGACGGCGGATTCCGTGGCGACAGGATCGCGGTCGCAAAAGGTCACGGTGTGCCCACGCTCGGCAAAGAGCATGACGCAGGCGTGTCCGATTCCCATGGCTCCGCCGGTGACGAATACGGAGAGGCGAGCCGGGTCGTTGGTCATGGTTCAGACACAACGCGTCGGTAGGGAACCGGGGGGAACCGCGGTCGGGTAGTCGCCGGTGAAACACGCGGTGCAGAATGCGTCGGCTCCACCTTGGACCGACTTGAGCAGGCCATCGAGCGAAAGGTAAGCGAGCGAATCGACCCCGAGATAACGGCGAATGGACTCGACGCTCATGCGCGACGCGATCAACTCCTCTCGAGTGGGGAAGTCGATTCCGTAGAAACACGGCCAAAGCACCGGCGGGCAGGAAATGCGGAAGTGGATTTCGCGTGCGCCGGCTTGTCGGAGCGACTGGATTCGGCCCAAGGAGGTCGTGCCGCGCACGATGCTGTCGTCGACCACGACGAGGCGTTTCCCACCCACGACTTCCGGCACCGGGGCGAGTTTCAAGCGCACCGAAGAGAGGCGAGCCTCGGGACTGGGCTTGAGGAAGGTGCGACCGACGTAGTGGTTCTTGATGAAGCCCTTGTCCTGCGGGATCCCGGATTCCTGGGAATAGCCCTGGGCCGCAGAAACCCCCGACTCGGGCACTGCCACCACGATGTCGGCGTCGGCGGGGCTTTCCTTCGCGAGGGCGGCGCCGAGGCGCGTGCGGACGAGGTGGACGTTTTCGCCGAACACCCGCGAATCGGGGCGGGCGAAATACACGTGCTCGAAGATGCACTGGGCAGGACGACGCGCTTCGGCGTAACGGCGCGAACTGAGTCCGTCCTTGTTGATGGTGACGTGTTCGCCCGGAGCGACATCGCGAACGAACTCGGCGCCGAACAGGGTGAACGCGCAAGTTTCGGAGGCCACCAGCCACGCGCCCTTCTCCGTGCGACCGATGGAGAGGGGTCTAAATCCGTTGGGATCCCGGACGGCGTGAATTTCGCCGGGGCGGAGAATCACCAGCGAGAATGCGCCTTCGAGGCGCCGGAGCGTGCGATGCAGGCTGCCGGTGAAATCGGCGCCCCCTTCGCGGCCGAGCAGGTTGACGATGGTCTCGGTGTCGCTGCTCGTGAAGAACGTGGCGCCTGCCTTCTCGCATTCCTCGCGCAGCGCGGCCTTGTTCGTGATATCGCCGTTGTGGGCCAGGGCGACCGGGCCGCCGCGGTAGTGAACGAGCAGAGGTTGGGCGTTCCGGGGATCGGGGCCGCCAGTCGTGGCGTAGCGGACGTGTCCGATGCCGATGCGGCCAGGGAGGGCTTCCACCTGGTCGCGGCTCAGGGCCGACGTCACGAGTCCGCTGCCCCGTTCGCAGCGCAGATCTTTTTCGTGCGCGACCGCGATTCCCGCACTCTCTTGCCCGCGGTGCTGGAGCGCCTGGAGGCCGAGGTGGATCATCGCAGCCGCGTGCTCCTCGCCGTACACCCCGAAGAGACCGCAGTAGTGGCCGATCCTAGTTTCCAAGCGAACGATCCTCCGCGCGCATGATCTCCTCCTCCAGATCCCGGCGGAAGGGATTGGAAGGGAGGGCACGCAGCGCTTTTTTGGCGTGACGAATCGCGGGGCCAAACTGGCCAGCGCGACGGGCGGCCCTGGCAAGGGCGAGGCGGACTTCGGGATCTCCAGGATCGAGGTCCAGGAGTTGGTCTCGCAGTTCCCGGGCTTTTGCGGCGCGACCGGCCGTCTCCTCGGCCTCGGCCACGGCCAGAATCTCGCGGCGTCGGATTTGGACTTTGCGCCGGCGCGCCCAGACCGCGAGGCGGAAGATGTCGAAAAGTCCGTACAGGGTGATTCCCGCTCCGCCGACCATCCCGACCTTGACGGACCAATCACCGAGCGGCGGGCTCGGCACCACCGCCGAGAGCAGCGCCAGATTCCAAAAGAAGGTGGCGGTGAGGAAGAGGAAGTAGCCTCGGCGGGCTCGCCCAATCCACAGATGCCCGAGCCCCGCCACGGGGGAGAGGAGGAGGGCCATGAGGCTCGGACGAGCGCCGACAGGGGCGGCCATGGGTGGGGTTAGCAAGGAAGTGGGCAGAGATCAGTCGGTCTGGCCGGAATTCAGGATCGATTTCAGCGCGGCCGCCTCCGCCTCCGGGTCATCGGCCTTGCAGAGGGCGCCCGAAACCGCAGCCCTCCTGAGGCCCGCCGCAACCGCCGCGGGAAGCGTGACTCGGGTCAGACCGCCGATCCCAAACCCGAGGCAGGGGGCGACCGCGAGGTTCTCCCGCAGGTGAGCGAGGCCCAGGCCCGGGAGGCCCTTCGTCGAGGTATCGAAGAGCGGACCGATGCCGACGTAGTCGATAGCGAGCTCGGCGGCTCGCCGAAGATCGGAGACCGAGTGGGTGCTGAGCCCGATCCACTGGGTGGGCGCGAGGATCCGCCGCACCGCTTCCACCGGAAGATCGTCCTGCCCGACGTGCACGCCATCCGCACCGACGATGCGAGCAAGGTCGGGACGGTTGTTCACGACGAGCGGGACCCCGGCGGACTCCGTCCGGGCGCGTACGGTGCGCAGCCACTCGTAGAGGTCACGGTCGGTGGCGGTCGGCTCGCGCACTTGGACGAGGTCGACTCCGCCTTTCAAGGTCGCCGCGAGGACGTCCAGGGGGTTTCGGACGCAGAGCGAGCGCGTGAGCAAAAAGTAGAGCCGCGCGTGGTCAGGAAACGGTCGTTGGCCGGCATCGGACACTGGGGGCATGCGTCAGTTTCCGGGGAACGGTCGGTTCCCGGTCTGGATCCAAGCGTGCAGCTCGGCGAGGGATAGCACCGGCTTGCCGAGGGCGCGGGCTTTTTCAAGCTTGGAACCTGCGTCCTCCCCGGCGAGCAGGAAGGTGGTGGCTTTGGAGACGGAGCCGGTGACCTTGGCGCCCTGTTCGCGGAGCAGGGCTTCCGCGTCGCCGCGGGAGATTCCGTCGAGGGTGCCGGTCACGACTGCGATGGTGCCTTGCAGTGCGCCCGCAGACGGCCGGTTCGCGCGGGGGTCGGGGTAGCGGAAGATGGGCTCCAGGGCTCGTACGAGCGCGAGCCCGCCCTCCTGATCGAGGAACTGGCGCACGCTCTTCGCGACGACCGCTCCGACGTCGGGAGCGGCGGTGAGGCTCTCTTCGGTGGCCTCCGTCAAAGCTCCGAGCGTGCCGTAGTGCTGGGCGAGTCCCCGCGCCACGACTTCGCCGACGTGGCGAATGCCGAGGCCAAACACGAGGCGAGGCAGGGTCGTTTGTTTGGCCGCTTCGAGTGAGGTGACGAGTTTGGCGGCCGATCGCTCGCCCATCCGATCGAGGCCCGCGAGGACCTTGGCATCGAGCCGGAACAAATCTTCGGGCGACTGCGCCAGGCCGGTCTCAACCAACTGATCGATCAGCTTCTCGCCGAGGCCGTCGATGTTGATGGCATCGACACTGGCGAAGTGTCGCAGGCGTGCCTTCACTTGGGCCGGGCAGCGCAGGTTCGGGCAGCGGGTCACCACTTCGTCCGGTACGAGCACCACCGGAGTGGAACAGATCGGACAGGCACTCGGCATCACGAAGCGGGGACGCTCTCCGTGCCCCTCCGTCGGCAGGACCGCGGTGATCTTCGGAATGACATCTCCCGCCCGCTGCACGAGCACGGTGTCGCCGACGCGCACATCGAGTCGTTCGATTTCTTCCGCGTTGTGCAGGGTGGCGGAGCTGACGGTCACACCAGCGACAAACACCGGCTCCAAAACGGCGACGGGCGTGAGGGCTCCGGTGCGACCCACCGAGATCTCGATGCCCAGGAGTCGGGTCGAGGCTTCGCGGGCCGGCAGTTTCCACGCGATCGCCCAGCGGGGAGTGCGGGACCTCGCGCCCAGTTTTTCCTGGAGAGTGAGATCGTCGACCTTCACGACGAGACCGTCCACCTCGAAGGGGAGGGCGTCCCGTGCGGCCACGAACGCGTGGTAGTGCGCGATCACTTCGTCCGGGCTCGAGAGAGTGCGCTGGCGGGTGGACTCGGTGGGCAGGCCCCACGCGGCCAGCGTGGCGAGGACCTCGCTTTGCCTCGTGATTCCGAACTCCCTCGCGGCGGGAAAGGCATAGAGCACGACCCGGAGCGGACGCTTCGCGGTGATGCGCGCATCGAGCTGGCGCAGCGAACCGCCGGCGAAGTTGCGCGGATTGACGTAGCGCTCCTCGCCGCTCGCGAGCGCCGCGTTGAAGGCCTCGAAGTCCGCTTTCTCGACGTAGACCTCGCCCCGCACTTCGAACTCGACCAGGGGCGCCTCGGAGTTCAATTGAGCCGGCAGCATCGCGATCGTGGCGATGTTCGCAGTGACGTCTTCACCGGTCTCGCCATCGCCCCGCGTCGCGGCGGACACGAACCGGCGCCCCGCGTAACGCAGGTTGATCGAGATGCCGTCGACCTTGGGCTCGACGCTGAAGCCCGAGAGTTCCGCGTCGCCGCCCAGGTGTCTTTGTGCGCGCGTGACCCAGGCGCGGAGATCGCCCTCGTCGAAGGCGTTTTCGAGCGACATCATCGGAGACCGGTGGGTCGACTTCGTGAACTCGGCGCGAGGTCCGGCGCCGATCGTCTGACTGGGCGACTCGGGATGAGCGAGCTCGGGGAACTCCTCCTCCAACTCGCGGAGTTCGGCCTTGAGCAGGTCGTACTCCGGATCCGCCATGATCGGGGCGTCGAGGAGATGATATTGGCGGTCCGCGTTTTGAAGCTGGGCTCGGAGCTCAAGGAGCCGGGAGCGTCGGTCAGGATGGGTCATGGGACTGGCGGCAGGGCGGTTCGAGGAACATGGCGTCGCCGTAACTCAGGAAACGATATCCGCGTTCGAGTGCGTGCGCATAAGCGCTGAGGAGGCGCTCCCGACCGATGAGCGCCGCGACCAACAGTAGGAGCGTGGACTTGGGCGCGTGGAAATTCGTGAAGAGGGCGTCGACCCACCGGAACTCATGCCCCGGGAGGATGTAGATTCCCGTCGATCCGGAGTGGGCTTCGAAGGGAGAGGGGCGCCGGGCCACCGTTTCGAGCACACGGGCGCTCGTGGTGCCGACGGCGATAACGCGGCCGCCGCGCTCTCGGCACGCCGACACGGCCCGGGCGGCCTCCGCGGAGAACTCGTAGCGCTCCTCGTGAATGTGATGTTCGCGCACGTCCTCCACCTTGAGTGGCTGGAAGGTCCCCAATCCGACGTGCAGGGTGACCATGGTCATCGGGATCCCTCGCCCGCGGAGGTTCGCCAGGAGCTCGGCCCCGAAGTGGAGTCCGGCGGTGGGGGCAGCGACCGCCCCGGGAGTCGCCGCGAACACGGTTTGGTAGCGCTCCTCATCCAGGGAATCGCGGGGGTCAGACTCCCGGCCGCGCTCGATGTAGGGAGGGAGAGGGAGACGAGCCAGGCGGTCGACGGCCTGGTCGAGGAGAGTCGATGGCTCGGTCGGCCCGAGGAGGTAGTGACCTTGCCCCAGGTCTTCTTGAACGCGGAGTTCGAGTTGGCCGCGGCCAAACTGAAATCGCTCCCCGAGCCGTGGGGTGCCGCGGGTCCGAAGCAGCCCGCGGAGAGTGGCGTGACTGCGATCAAGCACAAAAAACTCCGCCTTCCCGCCCGTCTCCACTCGCGTGCCGACGAGGCGGCTCCGCCGCACTCGGGTGTCGTTGAAGACCAGTAAGTCGTGTTTTTGCAACAGTTTAGGGAAATCGAGAACCGTGGAGTCGCGGGTTTCACCGGAGGAATTGAGGTGGAGCAGCCGCGCCCCCTCCCTTGCCTCCGCGGGAACCTGGGCGACCGCCCCCTCAGGCAGGTGGTAGTCGTAGCTCGAGGTCAGGAAGTCGATGGGGGAGGGCATCGGGTTGAGGCGGAGGGGGCCAGCCCTATCATGGCCGACCCCAGGCCCAGACCCAAAACGGGCACCGAGTCAAAATCTCACTGGGGTCGCCGCGACTTCCCGAGGCAGAGGCGCCCTGATGACTTCGGGGGCTGACCAGGCCATCAGCCTAGCCTGGCCGACCCTGCGCCCCTTCCTCGTTATTGAGATCCTCCCCCCATGTTTGCCCACCCCCTCTTCGTGTTCAGCAATCGCATTCTAGAGGAGGCTCTCACGGGGCCGGGGGACGGGTCCCTCTTGCGGGCCGTACTCATCGCGGTCTACGCCGCGATTTTGGTGGCGCTCTCGATCTACGGGGGCCATCGCTATCTCGTGCTCTGGAGGGCGTGGAATACGCGCAAGAATGGCCCCGTGATTCCGCCGGTCGTTGCCGACTCCGAGCTCCCGGGCGTCACCGTCCAGCTCCCGATCTTCAACGAGGTCTTCGTGGTTCGCCGGCTGATCCGCACCGTCGCTGCCCTGGATTACCCGAAGGACCGCTTCGAAATTCAGGTGTTGGACGATTCCACCGACGAAACGCAACTGCTGGCCAGGGAGGAAGTCGATCGCCTGCGGGAATTGGGCTTCCAGGCGAGCTACGTGCACCGTACGGATCGCACTGGTTACAAGGCCGGCGCGCTGGAAAACGGATTGAAACTGGCTCGATACGAACTGCTCGCGATCTTTGACGCCGATTTTGTCCCGGAAAAGGACTTCCTGCGCAAGCTCGTGCTCCACTTCGAGGACCAAACGGTCGGCGCGGTTCAGGCTCGGTGGACTCACCTGAACGAGGAGTCGAGCGAGCTGACGCGCCTTCAGGCCCTCATGCTCGATGGGCACTTCCGCCTCGAACACTGCGCCCGGTCGCGCTCCGGTCTGTTCTTCAACTTCAACGGGACCGGGGGCCTGTGGCGGCGTGCGACCATTCAGGATGCGGGCGGCTGGCAGCACGACACGCTCACCGAGGACCTCGATCTCTCCTACCGCGCCCAATTGAAGGGGTGGCGGTTTGTCTACCGTGACGATGTGATTTGCCCGGCCGAATTGCCGGGCGATATGAACGCCTACAAAGCGCAGCAGCACCGGTGGGCAAAGGGATCGGTGCAGGCGATGCGCAAACTCGTGCCGCGCATTTGGAAGTCCGATCTGCCGATCGCCACCAAGGCCGAAGCGTTCATTCACCTGACTTCCAACCTCTGTTACCTGCTCGCGATCCCTCTGCTCCTCATGTCGCTGCCCATGCTTCTCATCCGAGCGCGCATCGCGGACGGCTGGCTCGGCGCGATGATCGACCAGACGGTCTTTGCGTGCGGGACGATGTCCGTGCTGGTCTTCTACGCGGGTACGCTCGTGGCACGCGGGACTTGGGCGCCGCGTTATTGGCACCTTCCCTTCTCCCTCCTCGCCCTGATGACGGGGATGGCAGTCAATCAGGCTCGGGCCGTCCTCGAGGGCTTTGGCCGCGACTCCGGCGAGTTCGTCCGCACGCCCAAGGCGAACTTGCCCTCCGGAAAGGTGAGTGGGAAGAGCAGCTATCGCTCCGCAAAGTCGGTGGTGCGGTGGATCGAATTCGGCTTTGCGCTCTACTTCACCTTGGTCATGGGGGTGGCGATCGGCCTCGGACTGTTCGGGACGATCCCGTTCCTCTCCGTTTTCTTCTGCGGCTTTTGGTACGTCTGCGCTCGGAGCTTCCTCGATCTTCGACCAAGCTTCGGTGGCCAGACCGTTCCCGCGGAAACCGCCGTCAGTTCTTGACCTCCGGAGCGCACTCAACCTCTTCGGCGGTGTCTCACTCGCGCGGTCGGGAAAAGTAGCGCCGCAGAATCACCTCTGCCGCCGCACCTTGCGGAGCTCGACTGCCGCGCGAGCGCGTTGATCCGCCCTCCACGACCGAACTGCGAGGCGAGGGGCTTACTGAACTTGGGTCGGTGGCCGCCGCGCCGGCTCCGGGGCCGGGAGTGGCATTCAAATCGACGGCCACCGCCATGGTGGGCGTGGACTCGGACAGGGTGGCTAGGTTCTCGATCCACTCCCCGAGAATCGCACCTGCCGCCGCTGATGAACCCGACCGCAACGCCGTGGCGGCACTCGCCAGAGCGGACTGATCCTCGCCGCCCGAGAGCTTGCCGGCGGATTCGAGGGCCAGCGCCAGCGCGTGCGCCTCGGGCGCACTCCATTGACCCGCTCGGAGTGCCTCCGCGGCATTCTCCCAGGCGGCGCGGTCGTCCGCGGGCGATTCGCTGGCGAGTGCGAGGCCGAGTTCGCGACCGGCAGACGTGGCCGCGAGACGCTCGATCGCGGCGGCTGAGAAGGCGCGATCCGAGGCGCGAGGGTCGCCGGCGGAACCTTCGTCCGACCGTGGCTGGTCAATGCGTTTTTCGGATTGAGTCTTCGGGGCCCCCGGGATGGATGGCGACCCCGTCTCGGTAGTGCTGCCTTGAGCTATCGGGCGAGAGGCGCCATCGGCGGGATGCGGAATCGCCTGGATCACGCCCGCGATGAAGACGCCCATCAGGAGGCGTTGCCCGATTTGGCGGCTGGCGGGCGCCAACGAGGGCCGGGG
This sequence comes from uncultured bacterium, assembly GCA_902826835.1. Classification (GTDB taxonomy): domain Bacteria; phylum Planctomycetota; genus RBC034. Next base: position 188,190 of record CADEGH010000005.1, read on the forward strand.
GGTCTGACTGGCCAGAGTGGCGCAGCGTGCGTCCAACAACTCGGAGTAGGGGGCTGGCGGCGCCGAGGCACGGGCCAAGAAAAGAGCCTCCTCCCCGGCTTGGGACCCTGCCAGGGCCGCCGCCGCGCGCGGCGAGCTATGACCGAGCAGCCGGAGGAGGGGGACGGCCAGGCCGGCCGCGAGCAGGAGCGCCAAGCCCTGGCGGGGAAGAGTCGGGCCACCGAACGCTCCGCTCGTGCCGTCTATAATGGTGACGGCCAGCGCTGGACCGAAGTATCGAAGCGCTGCCTGCAACCCCGCTTCAGCGCGGACCACTCGGCCGGCGTGGTGCAGGAAGGGTTCGGTCGGATTCAGACTCAGAATTTGTCCCACCCCGGGTCCGGCTCCTTACGGAAGAACACCCGCACCTTCGTACCCGGCTTCGGCGCGATGTTCGGATGAACGAACCAGTTGTTCTCGTCCGCAGCGCCGGGCAGCGGGCAGGCGAGCAGCGAATCGAGCGAGTACTTGAAGCTGATGGCAGCGAGATTCTTGTAGAGGTCGGCCGCGAAGTGCCGCTCCCAAGTGCGGTCGTCCGTGAACCAGCGCGACGCGGTGAAAACCCACTTGGTGCGGGCCATCGTCTCGTCCTGAGAACGATCGAGGATGAGATCCTCGGCGCGCATCGGCTTCTTTTGCCCGTCCCAGACGACGTAGACGTAGGCGCCCGACGCGGATTCGCCCCAGGTCCACGCTTCGGGGTCCGGCTCGGACTCGGCTAGACCGAGGTCCTCGAGAGCCAGCTTCAACGCCATCGGCCGAACTTTGAGCAGGATCAGGGACTCGTAGGCGCGCCCTCCCTCCGCCACCGCGAGGAATTCGATGGCGCGGTTGGTTTCACTCATCTCGCCCTCGACCACCTCGACCATGCCACGGTCTTCGTGGATGAGGATGCCCTCCTTCCTGAGTTCCTCCCGCAGCGCTGCCTTGGCCGCGGCGGTGTCCGCGGGCGCCCCCCCTCCGGAAGCGGGAAGATTGTCGATCTTCGACGACAGCTTTTCGAAGATGCCGACCAGGTCGCGCCGCAGGCTGCGCTCGGAGTCCAAGACCATCCCCTGGAGTTCCGAGAGGAGTTGAATGGCCTCGGCCAGAGTGGCCTGTTTGGGGAGACCTCCGGTCGCCGGTTTGGGCGGCGGCACCAACACCGCCTGGAGTTCCGCCAAACGGGACTCGATGGCGGCGAGGCGGGTTTCGGCGGCCGGGGTCGTCGAACCGTCCGGGGTCCGGGGGCCGCCGAAGAAGTGGAGGGTCAAGAAGCCTGAGCCCACCATCGCCGCAGCGACGGATAGCAGAACGAGGGGGGTCCGCATCGAGTGACCTCGGGGTGGCTGATAAGTGCCCCAAGAACGAGGGGCACTCTCCGAGGTTCATCTTACGGGACGACCGGGCTGGTCCCGAGGTCGGTCAGGAGGTGCGCTCGGCCGCGGGCGCCGGCACTTCCTGCGGGGTCGCCTGGAAAACCAGGGTGTCGTTGCCGGCATTGACCTCGATGTGGTAGCCGTCCTTGATGTGGCCGCGCAGGATTTCGTCGGAGAGCGGATCTTCGATGTAGCGCTCGATGGCGCGGCGCAGCGGTCGCGCCCCGAACTCGGGGGAGTACCCCTTCTCGAGGAGGAATTCCTTCGCGGGGTCGGAGATGACCATGGTCATCTCCTTCGACTCGAGGCGGACACGCAGGTCTTTGAGCTGGATGTCGACGATGTTCTTCAGGTTCTCGCGCGAGAGCTGCTTGAAGAAGATGAGGTCGTCGACCCGGTTCAGGAATTCGGGTCGGAAGTGGCGCTCGACCTCGTTTTTGAGCATCTCACGCAACTTGATTTCGGCCGCATCCGAGTTGGCGGGAGCGAAGCCCAGACCGGACTGGTTCTTCAGCACCTGAGCTCCGATGTTGGAGGTCATGATGAGGATGACGTTGCGGAAGTCGATTTGGCGTCCGAACGAGTCGGTGAGTCGTCCTTCCTCCATGATCTGGAGGAGCATGTTGAAGATGTCGTGGTGCGCTTTTTCGATCTCGTCGAGGAGGACGACCGAGTAGGGACGGCGACGCACCTTCTCGGTGAGTTGTCCGCCTTCTTCGTATCCGACGTATCCGGGAGGTGCTCCCACGAGCTTGCTCGCGTTGAAGTTCTCCATGTACTCGGACATGTCGATCTGGATCAGCGCGTCCTCGGTGCCGAACATGAACTTCGCGAGTTGTTTCGCCAAGTGCGTCTTTCCGACGCCGGTCGGGCCGAGGAAGATGAAGGAGCCCATCGGGCGGCGAGGATCCTTCATGCCGGAGCGTGAACGACGCACCGCCTTGGCGATCGCGCGAATCGCGTCGTCTTGGCTGACGATGGTCCGGTGCAGTTCCGCTTCCATCTGCAGGAGGCGTTCGGCCTCCGCTTGGTCGAGGCGCTGCAACGGCACGCCGGTCATCTTCGAGACGGTTTCGGCGATGATGTCGGCGTCCACCACCAAGTCCTGACTACGAGACTTGGCCTTCCACTCCTCTTGGAGCGTTTCTTTCTTCTTGCGCAGCCGGTAGGCCTGGTCGCGCAATTGTGCGGCTCGCTCGAAGTCCTGATTGGCGACCGACTCTTCTTTTTCCTTGTCGAGGCGGGCGATTTCCTGGTCGATCTCCTTCAGATCGGGCGGCGTGGTCATCGAACGCAGGCGGACGCGAGCGCCCGCTTCGTCCATGACGTCGATGGCCTTGTCCGGCAGGAATCGGCTGGTGATGTACCGGGTCGAGAACTCCACGCAGGCCTCGAGCGCCTCGTCGTTGTAGCGGACGCGATGGTGGGCCTCGTAGCGGTCGCGCAGACCCTTCAGGATTTCGAGGGCTTCGTCCTTGCTTGGCGGCTCGACCATGATGGTCTGGAAGCGGCGCTCGAGGGCGCCGTCTTTTTCGATGTACTTCCTGTACTCGTCCAGGGTGGTCGCTCCGATGCACTGGACCTCACCGCGGGAGAGCGCGGGCTTGAGCACGTTCGAGGCATCGATTGCGCCTTCGGCGCCACCGGCTCCGACCAGAGTGTGCAGTTCGTCGATGAACAGCACGATATTGCGAGCGCGGCGCACCTCGGTCATGACCGCTTTGATGCGCTCCTCGAATTGACCGCGGTACTTCGTGCCGGCCACCATCATGGCGAGGTCGAGCACGACGATGCGCTTGTCCAAGAGCAGCTCGGGCACGTCGCCTTTGATCACGGACTGGGCCAAGCCTTCGACGATCGCGGTCTTGCCGACCCCCGCTTCGCCCAAGAGAACCGGGTTGTTCTTCGTGCGTCGCGACAGGATTTGAATGACCCGTTCGATTTCTTTGGCGCGACCGATCACCGGATCGAGTTTGCCCTCGCGGGCGAGCTCGGTGAGATCGCGGCCGAACGAATCGAGGGCCGGGGTCTTCGACTTGCTGTTGGGCCCGGGAGTGGCTCCCCCCGCCGGCGTGCCGGATTCCTTCTCGCCCTGGTTTTCCTGGGAGGGAAGCTCGGCGCCGAGGAAGTCGAGCACTTCCTCCCGAACCGTTTCCAACTTGACGGCCAGGTTCTGCAGGACCTTCGCAGCCTTGCCGTCCTGCTCCTTGATGAGGCCGAGCAGGATGTGTTCGGTCCCGATGTAGTTGTGGCCGAGGTTGCTCGCCTCTTCGAGCGCGAGTTCCAAGACCTTCTTGGCGCGCGGGGTGAACGGGAGCTGGCCCATGGTGACCATGTTGGGCCCGCTCTTGACGATCTTTTCGACCTCTTGGCGGATCTTTTTCAGGTCGATGTCCAGGTTCTTCAGGACGTTCGCCGCGACGCCGCTCCCTTCCTGGACGAGGCCGAGCAGGATGTGCTCGGTGCCGATGTACTCGTGGTTGAGTCGCTGCGCCTCTTGGCGGGCGAGCCCCATCACCTTGCGCGCGCGATCAGTGAACCGGTCGAACATCGTCGTCTCCTCGGGTGCCCACCTGGACACCCTGTCATGTCGTCCTGGCAGCCCCCTCTCCTTGCGACGGGGTGGCTGAAGAACCTTATAGCGCCCGAAATTCCATCCTCGGGCCCGGAAACCCCAAGGCGGGGGTCTCCCAGCTTTCTACGGAAGCAAACCCGGGGCCAGAGTCACTAATTCGACTCGGCCTTGAACCTTTCCCGCAGTAGGGTCGCTCGGACGGCGTCGCGGTCGTCGGCGCGGATCTCCTTGCCGCGGATGGCCTGGAGATGGCCGGGCTGGGTGAGAACCAGAAGTTCGTTGAGATCCCCGATCCGAAGGTCGCCGTAGAGCTTCATACTGATGCCGAGGCGGACGGCGGAAAGTAGGCTTTGGGACTCCTCCGACCCCACCAAGCGGGCGGTCCGTAAGACTCCCACACTGCGCCAGATTTTGTCCTCGACCCGCGCTCGGCTTTCCTCGAGCAGGTGCTGGCGCACCCCGCGTTCGTAGTCGACGATTTTGGCGACGATGGCCCGCACCACCTCGGCGATCTCTTCTTCGGTGCGTCCGAGGGTGTGCTGATTCGAGATCTGCACGACGTCGCCGACCGCCTTGCTGCCCTCTCCGTGGGACCCGCGCACTGCCAACCCGACCCGGCTCGCCGCGTTGAAGACTTTGTCCATTTGCTCCCCCAGTACCAGCCCCGGCAGGTGCATCATGACGGAGATGCGGAGTCCGGTTCCGACGTTGGTTGGGCAGGCGGTCAGGTAGCCGAGTTGGTCGTCGAAGGCGTAGGGGATGCGCGTCTCCAGCTTGCGGTCGATTTCGATGGCCATCGCGAGCGCCTCGTCGATCGCGAGCCCCGGGCGAATGACCTGGATCCGGAGGTGATCCTCCTCGTTGGTCATGATGCTGATCTGCTCCGCGCTGCTGAAGCAGACGCCGCGGTCGCCATCACCCTGCGCGAGCTCCCGGCTGATCAAGTGCCGCTCCATCAGGAGCAGCCTTTCGATCGGCTTCAGCCCGTCGAGGTTCCAGTAATGCAGATCCTCGGCGGGCCGCGCCTCCCCGAGCCAGCCCGCGAGGCGCGCTTCGAATTCGCGGCGGGGGTCCGGCTCCTTCAGCCGCGCCGGAAACGGATAGCCCTCGACGTTCCTCGCGAGGCGGATCCGGGTGGAAAACACCACGTCCCCGCAGGGCCCGAGAGTTTTGAGCCAGGGGCTTGGGTGCAGGGCCAAATCAGCGGGTCTCATAGCCCTGCCCATCCGGTTTTTGGAGACACTCGAGCTGGTCCCTCAACTCGGCAGCCCGCTCGAATCGCTCCTCCGCGATCGCGGCGGCCAGATCGGTCCTCAGGGTGTCGATCCGGCGCTGCCGGCTGCGGCGTGCGAGGGCGCGCTCCGAGACCCTGCCCACGTGTTTGGGGGTGCCGCCGGTCTTTTGGATCTTGTCGATGAGTCCGACCAGGATGGACTTGAACACCTGGTAGTCCTCCGGACAACCCAGGCGGTTTTGCTGCTGAAAATCGGCGAAGGTGTGGCCGCAGCTTTCACAGAGAAGGTCTGGAGTCGCCACCTTCTTGATCGTGTTCAACAGATCCGAGACGGCGGCCGGCAGGATTTCCTCAAGCTTCGTGGCGACGCCCAGGGCGCTGGGATCGATGATCAGCCCGCGTTGATCGGCGCAGGCCCCGCAGAGGTGGACCTCGCGCTTTTTCCCATCGATGACCTCGATGAGATGGACGCTGACCCCGTCGACTCCACAAACGTCACAGCCCAATCCCGTTCCTCGGTGGTGGTGAGAGGTGGCAAATCGCCAGGTGGCAGTTTACCAGCACGAGGGTGCCTGCTTGGGCGACGCCGGGGAATTTCGCCTTCGAAACCGGCCTTCTGGCGCGGTCCCGGGTCCTCACTGGGCAGGGGCGCGAGGGGATGCCTCCAGCGCGGAAGCTTGCGCTCGGGCTCTCAAAGTCATCGCCCGTTCTTGCAGCGCCTGGAGAAGGGCGGTCGGGTCTTGGTCGTAGAGCTCGGTCACGCGGCTGGCCTGAAGCTCCACGTGGAGGGTTCTCGCGTCCTCGGCCCCCGAGAGTTCTGCCACGGCATCAAAGGGGAAATTGTCGAGCCAAAAGTTCTCGGAGTCGTGGAGGGCAACGACCGGCCGGTAGCTGATACCGGTGTCTCGGTCGGACTTCAGGAGGATGACTTCGTGAGTTCCGCCGTAGCGGATCGGAACCGTCACCGGAGTCATCCCGACCGGTCGTCGATCGAAAATGACCTCGGCCCCACTGGGCTCGGAGGTGATCGTGACCGTCCGGGAGGCACAGCCGCCCAAAAGAGCGGAGAGGACGGCGAGGGCAACACCGAGGGCGAAGCTGGGCCTCATGGTGGGCTGATCGGGGCAAGGCAAGCGAAGCTCGCGACCGGGAGGGAAAACTGCGGGCGGCGAACCTTGCGGCTCGCCGCCCGAGCGGAGAGAGAGGGATTCGAACCCTCGGTACCCGTAATAGTGGGTACACCGCATTAGCAATGCGGCGCATTCGACCACTCTGCCATCTCTCCCAGTTGGGTTGTGAAGGACGCCGCCGAGTCAGCAGGACCGACTCGAGGCCCGCGAAACCCGGGTCGGGGGAGGCGAAAAAATCGCCGCCTCGACCTGAAGCCTCGCTTCCGACGGAGGGTGAGGGATTCGAACCCCCGGACCTTTTGGGTCGGCGGTTTTCAAAACCGCTGCATTCGACCACTCTGCCAACCCTCCGGCAGGGGGCGTAGTGTACGGAGGAGGCCCATGACCAGCAAGCAACCGACCGATCCGGCAAATTTTCACGTTCCTTCGGAACTTCCGCCGCGGTTGCCCGACGCTCACAAGGGCACGCATGGCCATCTGTTCATGCTCGGAGGTTCGGTCGGCATGAGCGGCGCGCCCCGGTTGGTGGCTGGCGGAGCGGACCGGGTGGGAGTGGGGCTCCTGCGATTGGGGATTCCCCGGGCGATCCGGGCTGAAGTGGCGGCTTCCCTTCCCGAGGCGGTTCTCGTGGAGCTTGCCTCAACTCTGCGGGGCCAAGTCGCCTACGCAGCCCTCGGGAGGGTGGAGTCCAGTCTGAAGTGGGCGAGTGCGACGGTGATCGGCCCCGGGCTCGGTCTCTCCGAAGACCTCTTGGCGCTCACGCTCCGCGTTCTCGAGCGCGCTGCCCACCCGGTGCTCGTCGACGCGGATTCCCTCCACCCGGAGATTCTTGACGTGTGTCGACGTCGGAACCACCCGACGGTGCTCACTCCCCACCCCGGTGAAGCGGCTCGCCTGCTCGGAGTCTCGGTCGCCGAGATTCAAGCGGATCGGCGGGGGGCGCTCGCGCGGCTTTGCGATCGCTCAAGGGCGACCGTCGTTCTCAAGGGGGCGGGCACCCTGGTCATGGATCAGGGGCTGGTCTACGAAAACCGGACCGGGAACCCTGGCCTGGCGCGCGGGGGATCGGGCGACGTCTTGGCCGGGATGATCGGCGGTCTGCTCGCTCAGGGGGAGTCGCCCAGATTGGCGGCTGGGTGGGGAGTCCGGCTCCACGGTTGTGCGTCCGACTGGGCGCGGGACGCGGTGGGGGAGCGTGCCCAGACCGTTCACGAACTCCTCGGTGCGATTGCGTCCGTGGTCCTGGACATGGAAGTGGCCGGGCGAGACGGCCTCACTTCTCCGTCGGCAGCCCCGCCCGTCTGAGGCCTTCGCGAATCTTCTCGTCTTGGGCCTTGGCGGCCAGTTCTCCACGTTCGGGCCGAGCCTCTCGGAGCAGTTCGAACAGTGGAGAGTCCGGAGCGGTTGCGCCAAGGACGCGGGTGAGCGCGACCAGGGCGGCGGATCGAGCCTCCTCCCCGCAGTCCACGCGCCGCAGCAAGTTGCGATAGAGCGGAACGAGGCTCACGGACGGCTCGGAGACGAGGATCTCGAGCAGGGCCGGCGGTGGGGGAGTCTTCATGGCGTGGGAAAGGAGGAGGTCCGAGTCCTCGGAGGCCACCGCCTCGCGGTACTGCCGGCGCCGGAAGTCCCGCTCATGAGCGTCCAGGAGCTTCTGCAATTCCTCACGGTTTCCGAGATTCAAAGCCCCCGCAAGGAGAGTGCTGGCGATGGCATCGGCCGCAGCCAGCGGGGCGACGCTGCCCCCCGTCAGATCCGTCAGCGCTTTGAAATCGGACATCGTGCGCGAGTTCAATCCGCGCGGTCCGGCGCCGGATCGTGGACTGACGAGCGCATGCAAGACGCCGCCATTCCGTTTGAATTCGGAGACGAGATTTCTGAGATCGTTCTCGTCCGCACGGTGGGGCGAGGCATCGCCGATGAGAAGGGCGATGCGCTTGGACTTGGGGGAGAACTGATTTTCCCGGAGGGCCACGGCCAGGCCTTGTCGCACCGCTTCGGGCTCATCCCCGCCGCCATCGGCTTCGATGGAATCGAGGAAATGCACCACGCGATAGGCATCCGTTGTGAGCGGTTCCATCCTCGTGACGTAGGCATCCCCCTTGTCGCGGTAGGTCACGAGGCTGAGGCGGAAACCGGGACTGAGGGCCTTCATGAGCGTGATGATTTCGCCGACTTCCTTCCGAGCTTGGTCGAGTGCGTCCCCCATCGAACCCGTGCTGTCGAGCACGATCACCAGATCCAACCCGCGATCCCGCAGCTTGGACACTTGGTCGGCGTAGCGCCGCAGGGAGCCGGCGAGTGCACCTCCCCCCGCGCCTCGAAGCGCTTCCCCGTCGCGACGGCGATCAAACTTGCCTTCGAACGGAGCGGTCGTGCCCACCGCGGGAATTGGCTCCTCCGCGGCCTCGGCGAGCGACGGCTCGACGGGCGCGGAATCGAGTTCCACGACTTCGGGAAGCGCCGGGGGAGCTTCGATCTCGATGTCGGCGGGAGGAGCCTCGGTCTCCGAGGTGTGGACTTCGTCCGGGTGAAATCGTTCGACGGTGGATTGGAAGACTGGCGGAGTAGGGCGTGGCGAAACCGAAGGGACTATCAAGCTCAGAATGAGGAAGATGAGCGCGTGGACAAGGAGCGAGATGAGAAGCCCCGGCGTTCGCTTCAGTCCCTCGATCAGGAACTCGCGCCAGCTCGGCCCGGAGGGATCCGTCGAATAGTCGGGCACCTCCGCGGGCCCGATCGTGGCCTCCTCGGTGCGGACGAGTTCGACCAAGCGCTCTCGCACCGGGCTGCGCGTCGATTCAGGCTTGGGTAAATCTGAGACCGGTGCAAGGAGAAGAACTGCGATCTCGGGGGCTTCCGACACCACGGGCGGGGGAGCATTGGCGAGGAAGACGAGCCGGGTCTTGCCGAGCTGGATCTGGTCTCCGTGGGCGAGCGCCGCCGCCTCCACCCGCTGTCCGTTGACAAAGGTGCCGGTTTCCGAGAACAGGTCGAAGATCTCGAAGCCGGTTGGGGTCGATTGAAGGATGCAGTGCCGCGGCGCTACGCCGGCGCTGGAAACGACGATGACACTGTCTTCAGCGGCGCCGATCGACGTGATCCCGGGCGCGATCGGAATGCGGAGGGACCCCGTATCGAGAAGTATCAAGAGCTGAGCGCCGGGACCGAAGCTGCCTCCCATGGACTTTGCAGCTTATCAGATACTCCCCGGGGAATGGCAGCGGAAGGAGCGTCGGGTGGGTCGGCCCGCTATCAGGGGCGGGCCGCGGCTTGAATGGCCTCGTGCATCTCCCGCAGGGCTTCGCGGAGACCTACAAACAGGGCGCGGGCGACGATGCTGTGTCCGATATTCAGCTCGTGGAGGCCCGGGATAGCTGCGACCGGGGCCACGTTCTCCAGGGTCAGACCGTGCCCGACATGGACCTTCAGCCCGAGCTCCTGCGCGTGGCGGGCGGCTCCCCGAAGCGCTGCCAGTTCTCGTTCGCGCTGCTCGGGGGTGGAGGCGAGCGCGTAACGGCCAGTGTGCAATTCCACTTCACGGGCCCCCGTCTTCGGGACGAGATCGAGGGTGTGATGTTCGGGCTCGATGAAGAGGGAAACCTTGGTCCCTGCCGCTTGAAGCTCACTGACGACGTCGCGCACGCGGGAGAGCCCGCGCGAGAGATCTAATCCGCCCTCGGTGGTGCGCTCCTCGCGTTTTTCCGGCACCAACGTGGCCTGGGCCGGATGCAGCGAGGCGCAGAAAGCCACGATGCTCGGGGTGGCTCCCAGTTCGAAATTGAAGGGGAGGTGCACCTCGCGGCACACTCGTTCGACGTCCGAGTCCTGAACGTGCCGACGATCGTCGCGGAGGTGAAGCGTGATCCCGCGCACGAACCCGGATGCATGGGCGAGTTTGGCCGCCTCGGTGACGTCGGGATAAGCCGTGCCGCGGGCTTGGCGTACCGTCGCGACATGGTCGAGGTTGACGTACAGTTCCGCCATGCGGTGCTGCTCCACGGTTGGTCGGGCCGATCCCGGCCGGTGTTCCGACGCTATCAGATCCCGAATCCGAGTTGCAGTCGGATGCTGAGGGTCATTGCCGGCGAGTTTCGTGGGCGAAGATTGGTCGCGCCGGAGGGGGAGGCGACTCGCCCCATCATGGATCGCCAAAAGCAGTCGTTGTTCGACATACTGGCGCCGCGATTTCCCCTGGAAGTCGTGGTTGACGTGTTTGCCGGCAGCGGCAGCCTCGGAATCGAGGCCCTGTCTCGCGGCGCGGCAAAGGTCGTGTTCGTCGAGAAAAATCGGCATGCCCTGCCGGTCCTGCGACGCAACCTGGAGGAGCTTAGGATCATAGGTCGCACGAGCGTCGTGGCGCAGGACGCATTTGCCCTCGACCCGGCGAGTTTTCCGCCGCCGGTCGATCTCATTTTCTTGGATCCACCGTTCCCCGTCGTGCGCGAGGACCCCGGCGGCGTGGCCGAGCTGGCGCGACGATTCGTCTGGTCCGAGACCTTTGCCGAAGCGGGACTCCTGATCCTGCGCACTCCGACCGACGGGCCGAAGCTGCAGCTATCCCCGACGCTCCGGGCTCTGGATGAGCGCCTCTTCGGGGAGAGCCGGGTGACCTGGATCGAACGGTCCGACTCAATTCCGACCCCGGCGCCACCTTTTTCCCTCAACCCCTGAACCTCCTCCGTCCGATCCCTTATCTGGGAAAAGGACCTTAGTGGGCGCCTCGATCCAGAGGCCCCAAAACCGCGGGGACGAGGCTCTCCGCATTGGGAGGTAGCACAATGCTGCACGGACTCTTCTTGCGGCTCGCTCTCGGTTTGACGCTCGCGGCCACATCCACGGTGATGGTGGGAGGCGGATGGTGGGACGACCTCTTTCGCGAGCAAGTCGTTCCCCTCGAACGCATTCTCAAGGCACCCGAGTCCTACCGCGGCCTACGGGTGAGCTTCGTCATCCAGTTTCACCGCCTGGGTACCGTCGAGAATCCGTTCTTCACCCGGTTCGAGGACGATTGGTTCCTCAATCTGTCCGCGTGGGCGGACAGTGCTCCGCTCTGGGACAAGACCGTCTACAAAAACGCGTTCCCCTACCTCTTCGTGCGGCGTGGCACCGACATGGCCGGCGCGGTCAGCGCGGCCCCGACTTATTCGCGATGGGCGGTGGTCGGTGAAGTCGCGGACGTGTTCAAGGGGGTGCCGTGGATCGAGATTCACTCCCTGCGTCGCCTCGAGAACTCGCTCGACGAGCCGAGCCTCGTCCGCATCGTGAAGGGGCGAATGCTCCGCGACCACGGTCGCCACGAAGCGGCCGCGCAGGAGTTGCGCGCTGCCGAGCACGAGGGGCTCCCGCTGGCGGTTCGCACGCTCGTCATGCGCGAGGAAGCCGGCTGCCTCGAGTCCTGCGGTAAGCGCGACCAGGCGATCGCACGTCTGAATCAAGCGCTCGAAGTCTGGCCGGAGGACCCTCACACCCACAGCGCGCTCGTCGCGCTCGGGGTGAACACCGAGACGAAGAACCCGAATCCGCCGGCCACCGCACCCGCAGCAACGCCGGTGGTGAAAAACGCGCCCGAGCTCAGGCCCGTGACCCGCGAACTGCCCCCGACCGAAATCCCGGCGGCGGTGGTGGAGTCGACAGCACCGATCACCCTTCCCGAAGTCAGCGAGGAAGAGGTCATCGAAGAAGCCCCGGTGAGCACGCACGAGCAGGCGATGCCGACTCCGGCGGCCCCCGTGGTGACGGTGCGAGACCTTCCGATCGAGGTCGTAGAGGCCGGGGCCTCGCCGATCATCGAGCGGCCGGCCGTCGTGGATCACCCATCCCTGGATCGGGAGACGGTGATTGCCGAGCGTTCGCCCGCCGCCCTGCCGCTTACCCTTCCGACCGCTCCCGTCGGGACGCTCGAGACGCTGCCGAGCGCGCGCACTTCCGAAGTCGAAGTCAACACCCAGTCTTCGCGGTCCGGGGCGGAGGTGATTTCGAATGGCGTCGTCACGATCTCAGCTCCGTTCGAGAGCCCGATGCCGGCTACCGCCGACCCCGTGGTCGCCCCGAACAACGCCGAGATCAAACCAGCATCGATCGAGGTGACTCCGCCCGCTCCCGCGGTGGACCCGTTGCCGACCCCGGCGCCCACGGCACCCCGAGTCGACGGCCCGGTGGTCATCATCGGCGAGGCCCGCCCGATCGTGGCTCCGAGCGCGCCGGTCACGCCTGCGGCTCCGGTGGCTGACGGATCCCCCGTGATCGTGATTTCCGAGCCGTTCGAGAATGGCTCGCGCTGATCGCGCACCGCGCGATTCCGAAGAGGGGGGGACCGGCCCGTAGTCGGTGTCCCCCTTTTTCGCTACCCTGCGGCCATGTCGAATTCAGATGGTGCGGCGGGCGGCACCGCGCCCGCGCCTAGTCCCAATCAACCGGTCGCAAACCCCTTCCTCGCGATCGAGGATTTCCAGAAGGTCGAGCTCAAGGCCGGCCGGGTGGTGGCGGCCGAGCCCCATCCTTCCGCCGATCGACTCTTGGTGCTCCAGGTAGAGTTGGGGGAGGAAAAGCCCCGGCAAATCGTCGCGGGAATTCGCGCGCACTGGGCGCCGGAGGCCTTGGTCGGCCGGACCATCATCGTGGTTGCCAACTTGAAGCCGGCGATGCTGCGAGGGGTCGAAAGTCGCGGGATGCTGCTCGCCGTCCGGGGAGTGGAGAAGGTGATCCCGCTCGGGCTCGACGGGGACGTGATCCCGGGGACCCGGGTGACCTGATGCTCGCCGAGTTGAGGGTCCGCGATCTCGCGATCCTCGAGCGAGTGGATCTCTCGTTCGATGCGGGTCTCAATGTGATCTCCGGCGAAACCGGAGAGGGAAAGTCCCTGCTCCTGCTCGCGGTCACGCTGCTGCTCGGGGAAAGATCGCGGCGCGGCCTCGTTCGGGCTGGGGCCAAAGAGGCCACGATCGAAGGCCGGTTCCTGCTCGATCCCGGGATGGTCAGTCGTTTGGCGGACGGCAGTGACCTGATCAGCCCGGATGCGACCGAAGTGGTCCTGCGCCGCACCGTGCTCGAGGACGGCACGAGCCGCGCCTCGATCGATGGCCGTCTCGCCACCGTGTCGACGGTCGCGCGCGTCGCGCAGTGCCTCGTAGATCTGCATGCCCAGGGACAAACGCAGGCCCTGGAGCGGCTCTCGGAACGGGCTCGCCTCCTTGACCACTTTGGCGGTCACGGAAGTTTGACGGCGGCCTATCGTCAAGAGCGCGAGCAAGGCCAGCAGTTGGAAACGCGCATCCATCGGTTGCGCAGTGATCAAGCCACGCACGAGCAGCGGCTCGACTTCCTCCAATTTCAGGTTCAAGAACTGGAGGAACTCGCCCCCGAAGCCGGGGAAGAAACCTCGGTGGCGCAGAGTTTGAAACTCGCGGCCCGTGCCGAGTCGATCGAGCGCGTTTGCGACGACATCGCCGGTTCGCTGGTAGCCGGCGACGGCAGTTGGACCGAGCACCTCGCGCGTTGGCGACGCCAGCTCGGAGAGGTCGCCGAACACCCGGGTTTTTCTTCTCTCGCGGATCGTCTCTTGGCGTTGGAGACCGAAGTCGCCGACCTCGGAGCCACGGCTTCCGACCTGCGGAGGGCCGCCGCGGGCAGCGGCGAGTCGGTCGAGGACATGGAGGAGCGCCTGGCCGCGCTGCGACGCATTGCCAGGAAGCACCGGGTCGACGGCGACCATTTGCCCGAACGCCTCCGTGCTCTCCAGGACGAACTTGCCACGATTCAGTCCTCCGACGCAAACATCGAGGCCCTGGTCTCCCAGAGCGAACAACAGCGGGTGAAGACTCGCGCCGCCGCCGAAAGCCTGCTGGCGGCTCGCTACGAGGTCGCGCGTCGGCTTGAAGCCGAAGTCGTGGCAGGGTTATCCGAGCTTCGGATGGAGCGAGCGAAGTTCCGCATCGACACCGGGCCTCGGGTTCTTCCCCAGGAGTGGACGCCGCCGGAGGGGGACGAACCCGGGATGGTTCAGTTCTTGGTGACTCCGAATCCGGGCGAACCCGAACAGCCCATCGAGCGCGTGGCATCGGGCGGGGAGTTGTCCCGAATTCTCCTGGCAATCAAAGGCGCGCTCGCGGGGGTGCATCGCATCCCCCTCCTCGTTTTCGACGAGGTCGATGCGGGCATCGGGGGGCGGATCGGGCTTTCGTTCGGCAGGCGGATCGCAGCGATGGCAGTCCATCACCAAGTCTTGGTCGTGACCCATCTGCCGCAGGTGGCCGCGTTCGCGAAGCGCCACTTTCGGGTGCGCAAGCACGTGGAGGGGGAGCGCACGCGCACCGAAGTCTCGGTGCTCTCCGCCGAGGATCGAGTCGTGGAGATCGCGGAAATGCTCGGTCTGAACGCCAAGGACGCGGGCGCGCGTCGCCAGTCCAAAGCTCTACTCTCGGAGGCCCAAGCATGATCCCGGCCCTCCTGTTGATGCGGCCCGCCTTGAAGGAGGCGATCTGGGGAGGCAGCCAACTCCAACGGCGCTACGGGAAGGACGCACCCGTCCAGTCGCCGATTGGGGAGTCTTGGGAAGTGTCCTGTCTACCCGGTATGGACTCGATCGATGAACACTCGCAGAGGCCGCTGTCCGACCTCTTCCGCCAAAATCCCGGCCAGCTTCTGGGGCCGGAGTGGGTGGCCGGATCCTTCCCACTGCTCCTCAAGCTGATTGCGACGAAGAGTCTCCTCTCGTTGCAAGTTCATCCGAACGACGATGAGGCGGCAGCCCTCGAGGGCCGCGGGCCCGGCAAGCGCGAGGCCTGGCTCGCGCTCGAAGCCGGTCCCGACTCTTTCCTCTATTTGGGGTTGAACGAAGGGGTCGAGCTCCCGGACCTTCGCCGCGCCATCCAGAGTGGCCAAAACGCCCAGATCGAGCCCCTCCTGCGCCGCATCCAGCCTCGTCCGGGCGACGTGTACGATGTGGCGCCGGGAACTCTGCACGCGATCGGGCCCGGCCTGGTCATGTTGGAAATTCAGCAAGCATCCGACGTCACGTACCGGGTGTGGGACTGGGGCAGAGTCGGGAGCGACGGGGTACCGCGCCCCCTTCACGTCGAGAAGGCATTCCAAGTCGCGAGGCCGACTCTGAGGCCAGAGGCCCTCTCGGCCCCCACTCCGAGCCGCCGAATGCCGGGCTCCATCCATCTGAGCCACGAAGACTTCCACCTCGAAACCTGGCAGGTCGACGGCATGTCCAGCCTCCTTGTCAGATCCCTTTGGCTCCTCACTTGCTTGGCGGGTGAGGGGACGCTCGAGGCGGCGGGTTTGGAGCCGGTCCGGATGACCCGTGGCTGTACCGTGGTCGTGCCCCGAGGCGCGGCCTTGGTTCATCTGAATGGTCGAGGAATGCGGCTTTCTGCGGTCACGCTCGGGTCCGCCATCCCCGGGGCGGACGGTCCTCGCTGATCAAGAACTCGGGGTCCCCCTCGGTCGGGCGTTAGTGTTCGGCCCAGTTTGGATCGAATGCTCCGGCATTTTCCCGAGGTGAGTCATGGCGGAAGCCAGCGAACGAGAACGTCTGCACAAATTCTTGGCCCGAGCGGGCGTAGCGAGTCGCCGCGATTGCGAGGACCTCATCATGGCGGGCCGCGTGCTTGTCAACGGTCAACTCGTGGGCAAGCTCGGAACCACGGTCGATCCGGACGCGGACGAGGTCAAGCTGGACGGGGAACGTGTCACCGTCGATCGCGCCGCTTACTTCCTCGTCTACAAGCCGAAGGGGGTCGTGTGCACGACTTCCGACCAGTTTGGGCGCAAGTCGGTGATCGACCTTCTCGGGACTCAAAAACTGAAGCGCCTCTTTCCGGTCGGACGGCTCGAGGAGGACTCGGAAGGCTTGATCCTCGTCACCAACGACGGGGACTTTTCGCAGAAGGTGCTGAGCTGGAAGACTCCCTTGAAGCAGACATGGCACGTGCGGGCGCGAGGTAAGCTCCCGCCCGATGCGGTGGCGTCGGTCCGAGCCGGTGTGTGGCTGAGCGACGGAAAAACTTCGCCGATGGATGTGCGCGTCCTGCGGGCAGGGCCCCAGGTCACGACCTTCTTGGTGGTTCCGACCGGTCAGCAGCACCGCCAGTTGCGCCGCGTGTTCGCGAAGGTGGGAGTGGCCACTGATCGGATCGTGCGCATCCGCATCGGTCCCCTCGGCACGCTGGGACTGAAAGAACGTGGGTACCGGCGGCTCAAGGCCGAAGAGGTCCAGGCTCTCCTGGCTCCGGCCCCGGAACACGTCTCGGCACCCGCTCCGGTCATTCGCAGCCGGGGATCCCAAAGTGGTCCGCCCAGTCGATCCCCCGCTCGTCCGGGGCGCGGCAAGCCCGGGTCCGCGCCGCGCACGAAGGGAAGAGACGGCGGGCGAAGTCGCCCCGAGAAACGCCCGATCGATCGCGACGTGGCTCCGAAGCGTCGCGTCGTCCGCTGACCAGGATCGTTCGCCCCGATGGGTGGTCAGCGGCCCGTCGCCTGGCTACGTGCCTGGGCGGTCTTCAGGCGGTTGCGAGTGCCCGGTGAAGGCCTGACCTGTCCAGCGGAACCACCTCGGCCACGCCGCGGGCGGGGACGAGAGCCGGACGCACGACGATCAGTTCTCCTCGGACTCCTGGTCCTCGGCCGCTTCGGTCTCGCTGACCGGACGGAAACGCGGGAAGCGAACGAGCTGGGAGAGGATGAGCACGAACCGCGCATCCTCGCGCCGCACGACGTACCGGCGAACCTTCTTGATGCTGCCGGCTTTGGCCTCCACATAGATCGTGAAGACCTTGGAGGTCACCGTCAGGTTGTTTCTGATCTCCGTGAACAAACGATCGGTCACGGTGTTGACGTCGCGCTTGACATCGTCCACCGATTCGAATGC
This sequence comes from uncultured bacterium, assembly GCA_902826835.1. Taxonomy (GTDB): domain Bacteria; phylum Planctomycetota; genus RBC034. Next base: position 205,402 of record CADEGH010000005.1, read on the forward strand.
CCCCGACCCCAATTCTTCTTCGGGATCCTCGCTCGAACCCGCGCGAGGCTCGGCCGGCTGCCGCTCCCGCGACTCCCGATTTTCACCGCGGAGGCGATCCTCCAAGTCGCGCTTCTCTTCGAACTCCTTCGACTTGTCAGTGCGGTGGAAGTAGATGTTGGAGCCGACGATCGCGTCCGAGTCGTTCCTTCGGAACAGCCCCCGCAGCACCGCTTCGGAGGACGTGTTCACGTTGATGCGGAGGTCGGACCAGAGAGTCAGCGAGTGCATCAGGCCCGGGATGATGGTGCCATCTTCGGGGTCGATCTGATCGAAGAGCAGGTCCTGGGGTAGGCCCGGGATCAATGCGAGGTCGACGATGTCCAGGGGCAGTCCCGATTTCGAGAGGGGTCGCGGGGTGGGGCCGAAACCAGTGTCTCCCTCTTTGCGGTTGATGAATGCGGAGATGGCATCGGCGAAGAGCTGGGCCTGATCGGGCAAAAGGTCGGCGCGCGTTTCCTTGCGGAAGGTGTCGAGTACGTTGTAAAGCCCCTCCTTGCGACGCTCTTTTTGGGCATCGTTCCCCAGGGTAAGCAGGCCGAGGGGCCACTTGCGCTCCTCGTCTTCGATGAAGATGCGCAGTTTGATGGAATCTCCGGAGTCCTCCGGATTGGGCACGAGGCCGGGCGCCAAAGTGTTGGGATCGAGGTCCTTCGTGATGCCTTCGGTGGAACACCACGGCTCGAGCAGCGTGTCGGTTTCGGGTGAATTCTCGGCGTCGTCGAGGATGTGGGCCTTGGCGATCTCAAGCCCCGCCTTGAGCGCATAGTCGAGCCGAAGCTCCAGGTCGGCATTTTGGGACGCCTCCCACTCGGTGGTGGCTACCGAGGTCGCTTCCGCCGCGAGAATGATCAACAGGGACGCCACGATGATCACGAGGATCAGAGCGGCGCCCCGTTCGGAGGACTGGGGCCGGGGCCAGCGGTTTGACATTCCAGCAGTTGGACGGGGGAAAAGAGGAGGGAATTCCCGGCCCCGAGCTTATCAGCGCCGGATCGCCGAGCGATTCACTTCGCGGCGGGTTCCGGTGCCGGGGGCTCGGCGGGGGTGATAAGGGTCCGAGCCCGCTGTCCATCGGGGGTGATGATCTTTGGGCGGATGAAAAAGATCAGGTTGGTGCGTGCGTCTTGAGTGTGTCGGCTCGAAAAGAGCACGCCGACCAGAGGGATCTCGCCTAGGACCGGTACGCGGTCATCGACGCCGAGTCGGCTCGTGCTGATGAGTCCGCCAAGGACGACCGTGGCGCCGTCCCTCACGTCCATGGTCGTGGTCACCGAGCGGTTCGCGATCACCGGATTGACGGCTTCGGACGAGCCGGAGGTGATCGTGGTGGCCCCGGTTACGTTTTGCACCTTGACCTCGACCGCCATCCGGATGGTGTCGGGGCGGATCATGGTCGGGAGGACATCGAGAGAAATGTTGACCTGCTTGAACTTCACACTCACCACAGTGTTGGCGCCGGCGACATTCAGTTCGAAGTAGGGGACCTCCTGGCCGGCCGTCACGGACGCGGCGTGACCGGAAAGCACGGCTACGTTGGGCGCGTTGACGACATCCACTTTCGTGAAGAGCTTGAGGGCGGAGATCAAGAGGTCGATCTGCACGTCCTCTTGGATGGTGCCGAGCTCGGTGAGGATGTTCGGGATGAAGGATCCGGTGCCCCCTGGGAGCCCCGGCACGCCGCGGCCGAGGCGGGCTCGGTCGAAGATGGTGTCGGTCGGGGAGAGGGCGCTGTAGGGGTTCGCCGGGTTGAAGGGATGATCGTCGCGCTCGAGCGAGAACCACTCGAATCCCAAGGCAAACTCGTCGCTCTCGACGACTTCGACCGCGCGTGCTTCGATCACGATCTGGGGGATGCTGCCGAGAATCGTCTGGACTAACTTGGCACACTGATCCACAGCCTTGGTGGGGCCTCGCAGCAAGAGAGGTTCCAAGCCACTCGCGTCTTTCCAGCCCGGATGGAGTTGCGCGACATTGGGATCGCGAAACAGCGCCGAGGATGACGGACTCTTCGGATCACTCGCGCTCCACATGGCGGGATTGGCCGCCACCCAGTCCGGGTGTTCGCGGAGGAGATCGCTCACGGCCTTCCCCATACCAGGGGTCAGCCAGAGTACGCGGGTGATGCTTCCGTCGGCGTTGGCGATGTCGGGGTAGCGGTAGACCTCCGAGTCGGGAGGTTTTTGGGCCGCCGAGGGATCGTCGGTGCGGTACGGCACCGGCTGCGACAGAATGTCCGATATGTCCCGCTCGAGCGCGGCACCGCAGCCGCCGAGGAGAACGAGAACCACCCAAGCCGCCAACGGCAGCCAGAGGGCGCACGACCGGGGGCGCAGTTTCACAGGTGCCGAACGATTTCGCTGGTGATGTCCGGAGGGAGGTGGTCTTTGACGGTGATCGCTCCGACTTCGGCCACCATTTCGTAGCGACCGTGCTGGACCGTCTTCGTGACCGCTTCCGAGAACCGATCCGAGGCCTTTTTCATGAAGAGCAGATACTCGGCGCTCGTCGGATCCAAATTGCGTCGCTTGATCTCCTGGTACTCGGGAATGGCGTTGAACACGGTGAGGGACACCACGGTGCCCACCTTGACAACCTCGAGCTGGTCTCCGGAGCAGGCGGTCACCGGGTGGTACACCCGCGCCGCGTTGACCACGGTCACTTCGAACTTTTCGGACTCTCCCGAGATGGCCATCGCCGGGGAGACGCCCAGGAAGAACACGATAAGGAACCAGGGTAGACGATTCATGGCGTCAGCCTCCTAGTCCCACACCTAGCCAAATCGGCCGATTTCGCTGGCGCCTGGAGCCGTACTCCGGCGCTTCATCCATCAGTTGCTTGCGTTCATGAGGTTCCATCGCGCGGGGGCATCATAAACGCCAGGCCCAAACCGGGGAACCGCAAGCCGGGAAAAATTCTCGGCGGCGCGAAGTTCAGGACGGACGAGCCTCTTTTTCGCGCTCGGGGACCCAAATCGTGCAGCGATTCCCGCCCCACCGTCGGCTCTGTTGGAGAGCGGCGCGGGCCCGTTTCTCGAAATCTTCGGGACTTTCGAAATGGTCGCCGGCGAAAGCGGCGATGCCCGCCGAGGCCGTGACCCGCAGATCCTGTTCCCCGAGTTCAAAGGCGCGGCCTTCGATCGAGCTCAGGATGCGGCGGGACATCGTGGTGGCGCCGGCGACATCCGTGTGCGGCAGCAGCAACATGAATTCCCGATCGCGGTAGCGAGCCAAATGGTCGATATCCCGCGACTCGCAGAGAAGGAGACCCGCGACTTCATTGAGGAGCCGCCGTTCGTCGGCTCCATCCAAGTGCGCGGCCTCCTCGCCGTCGATTCCGATCAAGACACAGGTGAGAGGCAGGTTGAACCGGCGGGCTTTCTTGAACTCGTCAGCGATCTTGAGGTCCGTGTAGGCCCGGTTGTACAGGCCGGTGAGCGAATCCGAGATGTGGGCAAGCAGGGGGTTTTCCTGGCGAGCTCGATCCTCGAGGTCGTCCAGGATGTCCGCGATCTTGTGATCGGCCCCGGCGGGCAGCTCCGAGCGCTGCTCCAAAGCGGTCGTGATGTCCGTAGGACTCAGCGGGGCGCCGACCAGGGCATCGGCGCCGCAGAGTCGGAGGCGATCGGCTTGGCTTGAGTCTTCCTCCTCCACCCCGACCACCACACGAATGCGCCCGGTGGAGCCCTCGCCCTTCAAGGTCTTCAGGACTTCGATCGCCGAGGGCCGGGGGAGGAGGTGGTGGAGGTAGATGGCACGAGGAGAGGAGACATCGACGGCCTCCAGGACTTCAGTTCCAGAGGCAGCCACCACCACCCGATACCCCCGAGACTCGAGAAGTTGGGCGAGTGGCGTGATGCGGTTGGCGTCAAAGTCGCCCAGGATCAGGGTTCTCGGAGTAGCCATAATGCCTTCTATTCTGCGCGCGATGGGGTTCCGGGGAAGGCCCCACCGGGGGTGGGCCTTCGAACGGACCTTATTTCGGCTCGGGGAGTCGGCTTTCTCAAGTCGGAACGCCGATTCTCCGAGTGCAGAAGGGGATGATGGACACCGTGACCAAGCGAAGCGATGGGCGAGCGGATCTGGACCGCCTTGGGCCCTACGGGACTTGGCCGTACGTGGAGCGGCGCCGCGGCCAGGACCGCCGCGCCGAAAAGACGAGGCCGTTCGGCCGTTTTTTCCTCCGGGGCCTGCGCGCGCGGGGCCGCCGCCGGAGCGAGTCGGAAAATCTCTACGTGGATCGCTACGAGCGACGCGATCTTTGGCTCGCGGTTTCCATCCTGGGTCTAAATGTCCTGGACGCCGGGTTTACCCTCGCTTACTTGGACGGTGATTCCTCGAGGGAGGCCAACCCCATCGCCCGCTTCCTGATCGATCAGGGGTTCGGGTGGTTCATTTTCAGCAAGGCGTTCGTGGTCGGGCTGTGCCTGTTCTTCTTGACCGTGCACAAGACGTTTCGATGGGTGCGGCCGGCGCTGGTCCTCTTGTGCTTTTTCTACTCCGTTCTTCTCGTGTACCACTTGTACCTCCAGTGGTTGGTCAAGGCGCACACCTGAGCGGGTTTTGACGGCGCAGCGGGAGCGAGACCCCCGCGGAGAGCGGGGCCGCTCCTTGAGGTGGGGCGCTACTCCAGAGAAATTTCTCCGTGCGCCGGACCATTCGAAGTATGGAGAATTGCCGGGATTTTTCGAGGTTGGAGGGGGCGAGTTTCGGGCGCGCCAAAAAAAGATTCCGAGATTGATTTGACACGGGGAGGATCCCCTGTACTCTTCCCCCGGATCGCACTTCACACGTGCGCTCCGCTGCCTCGCAAGGGGCAGCACAACTTGTTTCGGTGCTCAGAGCACGAACGGGCAAACCAGTCGAAAGGCTGGGACGCAAAGCTTTAGGGCCCTCCCCGCTGAGGCGGAAGGGCAGCCAGTTGCCGAAGCCGAGGGGACCGGTCGAAAAGGCCGATCATCCTGCGCTTCTCGCGGAGTCGGCCTATTTCATTTGGCCGACGCTCGAGAATCGCGCCCTCCCTTCGCAGAAAGGACCGAAGGTGAAGTCGATGATGCAAGCGGTCGGGACCAAAGTAGGGGCGGTCTTGGGGTCGGTGGTGGTGGCTACGGAGGGATCGCTCGGATTCGGCGAGAACGCCGAGATCGAGGCTCTCTGGTTGGCCCACAAAGAAGTGCCCACCGACGACACGCGCAACGCCCTGATCGAGCACTACCACCCCCTTGTGCGCTACATCAGCGAGCGCCTCCTCTCCACCCTGCCCCGCAGCATCGAGGTGGATGATCTGACCTCGGCAGGCCTCTTCGGACTGATGGACGCCATCGACGGCTTCGACCTCTCCCGAGGCATCAAGTTCAAGACTTACTGCACGACGCGCATCCGGGGAGCCATCCTCGACGAACTGCGCAGCCAAGACTGGGTGCCCCGCCTCGTCCGCCTGAAGGCCAACCGCATCCTGCGCGCCTGCAAGGCGCTGGAGTCGAGGCTCGGACGTGAGCCCTCGGACGAAGAGATGGCCTCGGAGTTGGGGGTGTCTTCGACCGAGTACCGCGCCATGTCCGACGAGGCGAGTCCGGTCACGATTTTCTCTCTCTCGGACAAGTTCGATGACAGCCAGTCGGACGGAAGCCTCGAGAAATCCGAGGTCATCGCCGACGTGCGCACCGACAGCCCTGTGGATTGCTTGAATCGCCGCGACGCGATCGAGGTCTTGACGCGCAACCTCTCCCAAAAAGAGAAGCGCATCATCATCATGTACTACTATGAGGGCCTCACGATGAAGGAGATCGGGCAGATCCTCGATCTCACGGAGTCCCGCGTTTGCCAGATTCACAGCAACGTCATCGCCCGCCTCAAGGACCGGATCACCAAGCAGAAGCCGGTTCCACAGCCCGCGTGAGCGGGCGAAAGGGACCCCTCGAGGTGGTCCTCGCGAACAGCCGGTCGATCGCCGCGGTCTTGGCGGTGCTCTGGATTGCCTACCTCTACCGCGGGAGTTCGTTCCCACCTGAGGTGGTCGCCGCCCGCCTGCCCGGGCCGACCGGCAACTGGATGCACATCGCGGCACACGTGATCCTCGCTGGACTGGTTCTGCGAGCCTTCACTCCCTGGGACGAGCCGGGGCGAAAGCCACCGCTCGCGATCGGTTATTGGCCCGGCTTTTCCACCAGAGTCGGCGCCGCGGTGCTGATCCTCACGAGCCTGCACGGACTGTTCGACGAAGTGCACCAGCACTTCGTGCCGGGGCGAACCTGCAGCGTGATCGATCTGGGCTTAGACGCCGCGGGGGCCGTTTTGGTGCTTCTGTTTCCGATCGCTGGCGCTCCCGGTCGCCCGCTCCGAGTTTGGCCGTTCTTGGCCGTCCTCGCGGCCGCGCTTCTCTTGGGGTGGATCGGGTCGATTTCTCGACCATGGCCGGACCGGGTGCTCGAGGAATTCCTGGGGTCTTTCACCCAAACCGGCGGCTGAGCACAATCCCGGGGTTGGTTCCCGAATACGGCAAGCCCCTCGGTACCATGGGGCGCAAGGACGGCGCGAAGATGCAGAAACTCGAGCATCACCCCTCATGGTTGGCCTCGGTCGCCGCGGTCGTGTTGGTCGCTACTGGAGGGGCCTACATCGCTCCGGATTCCGGCTCGGGGTCGGCCCCCCAGCATGCCGAGCTCCTCCCTGCCCACTGCCTGGCGGCGTTGACCCTGGACGGGAGCGCCCTCGTCAACCACGCCGCGGACCTGGCGCTTTCCAAGCTCGTGTCGGACCCCCTGGTATCGCCGGTTTTGCGACCGCTGCTCGACCTCGCCGGAACCTCGCTGGACACGATCCTCTCGGAAATCGGCTCCCCCTTCGGCATGGTGCCGCACGAACTGCTCGAGCTGCTCAAGAATCGAATCACGGTGGCCCTGCTTGACTTCGAGGGCTGGTCGGTCGAGGGGGCTTTCCAATCGGACGTCGTGGTCCTCCTCGACTTCGCGGCCGCAATGGGAGGGGCTCGCCGCTTCCTTGAAGTGCTGGAAAAGGTGGTCCTGAAGTTCGGGGCCGGGCGGTTCGAGGATCGCACGATCAGTGGAGCCACGATCCGCGAGTACATCCCTCCGGCGGCAAGCCCAATCCGGGCCTGGTACACCATCCACCAAGGAACTCTGATCCTCACGACCAGGGTGGCCAGCATGGAGGGCATTCTCGCCCGTCTGAAAACAGGGGATAAGGCAGGCTCCTTGTCCCAGGATTCCCACTATGTGGCGGTCGCCGGGAAATGGCCGGAAGGCCGAACGCTCGGGGCGCTCTATCTGAGTGTGAATCGCATCCGCGCGGTGGTCGTCGAGGAAGGCAGTGAGGAGTCTTCATTCGTGGAACTCCTGGGTCTCGATCGAATCGTGGCCGCGGGACTGGCCGTATCTGTTCACGGGTCAGGCTTCAGAGAGCACCTCTACGTGCACCTGCCGGAGGGTGGGCCGCTTCGTTCCCTTCTGGATCCGGGGGAGTGGAAGAGCCGGATTGCCGGTTGGCTACCGAGTTCGACGGCCGCCGCGATCGCGGGTTGGGTCCCTCTCGAACGGGCGAGCCTCTATGCCCGGCAGGCCTCGGAGGCCCTGGGAGTAGGTGGCTACGTCGAGGGTTGGATCACCGAAGCCTCCGAGTTTTTGGGCATCGACTGGGACCAGCTTCTTCTCCCCTCCGTGGGCGAAGAACTCGGGGTGGGCTTGAGCTGGTCGGGCACGTCGCTCATTCCGAGCCCCTTCCTCGTCATCGCGACCAGGATGGAGGAGGGGATGGATCGGGTGGCCCGTGGTCTGGCGAAGAAGTTTTTTCCCAACGCTGCCATTCGGGCTATCAGCGAGGTGTCCGAGACCTTCCACCATGTTGAACCCAACCGAGTGCCGGGGCAGGCCAACGTCGGGTTCGTTCCGGAGGCGAGGGCCGCCTGGTCGCTCAACGCCGACCGCTTGGTGGTCTCGGCCTGGCCCGACGCCATTCGCAAGTACATCCGCTGGAAGAGCAAGCCGGACCCCACCCTCGAAACCCAGGCCGAGTTCGTTCGCCTGCGGGCTGAACTCGTTCCCGCCGAGGAAAAGCTCACCGGCTTTGCTTGGTGCGACCTTCCGAGGATCGCCCGCTTCCTCTTGGACAGCGCGGCTCCGATCCTGCAATCCGCGGTGCTCCCCCCTCCGTTCGACGGCATCGAGATGGCGCTCTGGCCAGGGGGAGATGAGGTGGCGCGCCATCTCAGTGGCGCCATGGTGGCGACGAGTTGGAGCGGTCAAGGTTGGTCGGTGCGGACGAGTTCGCCCGTGGGAGTGTTGGTCCCCCTCGGGGCCCTTCTTTTCGGCGCTCCTCCGAGTCGCCCGTTGCCGCGCTGAGCTCGAGTTCGGTAGGAAATCGTGGAACGCGTTGGGGGTCCGCATCATGAGTCACGTTGGTGGACACTTTATTGCGCTGCTCGGGCTCGTCTCACTGCTCGCGAATCCGGGACGGGCGCAGGCGGACTGGAACCCGGCGAGACTCCTCCCCGCCGACACGCTCTTGTATGTGAGTCTGGTTCCCGAGTCCCTGATCAACCACTCGGGCGAGCTCGCGATGGCGAAGCTGTGGAATTCCCCCGAGCTCGCTCCCCTGCTCGCGCCGATACGAGCCCGCTTGCCGGCGGCGCTGGCGAACGCCTCGGCGCTGGCGGGCCTCACTTCTCCGGAAGAAGAGCGCGAATTTTGGCAACTCTGGAAGGGGCGCATCGCGGTGGCTTGGCTGCCTCCCGCGGCCGCGGAGGCTCGTCCCATGGGAGCCCTGACCCTGATCGCCAAGCTGGCTGGTCGGCCGGAGCGCGCGCGCGAGTACTTGCGGCGCGCCATCGAGAAAATGGGTGGCAAGGTGAGCTCGTCCGAGGGCGAGCTTTGGGAGGCGACTTGTGTAGTCGGCCCGTTCGCGATCCGAGTCCGGCACGAACGGGATGAACTGCTCGTTTGTACCGACCCCGAGCGGCTGGACGAAATGACGGATCGATCGCGCGGTTTGATCGCGCAGGGGTCGCTCGCGGACGAGGGCGCATTTCGCCGCTGCCTCGAAGTCGTGGAGCAACCCAAAAGCGTGGCGATCGCCTACTTCGCGTTCCGCCGCTTTCTCCAGAGTTTCAAAGGCCTGATGGAGGAGGCGTTCCGCGACGTGGCGGCGATCGCCGGATGGGACGGCATCGAAGCCCTGAGTTATTCGTTCGACCTCGATGGTGAGGGCATCCGGGACCGGCTGTTTTCCTACATGCCCGGTCCGACTTGGATGAAACAAATCGCGCCCGAGGTACCAGGGGTCACTCTGGGTCATGAGCTCGCCCCCGAGGCGACGCGGTTGTTTTTTGTGACGCACATCGACTTCCAGAAGGCCTACGAGGTGGCGCTCCAAATCCTGCCGGGTGCGCACCCCAGGATCGCCGATGAGATCGAAAAGATCCGGACCTGGAGCCTCGAACGTGCCGGCGTCGATCTACGCGCGGACCTGCTTTCGACGCTCGGTACCGAGTACGGGATCTTCATGGCCTACGAAGGCCAAAGCGCGCTTCCCGAGTTGCACGTTTTTGCCGAGGTGAAGGAGAAAGAGCGCCTTTGGAGCGCGCTGGATCGCTTCGAGGAAGCCTTGGATCGGACGGTGAGACTGCGGCGCCTCGAACGCAAAGGGCACACGTACTTGGTCGTCGAGACCGGACTGAGCCTGGGAGTGGGGGGCCTGCGCTGGACCCTTCGGCCCACCATCACAGTCCATGACCGCTATCTCGTCGTGTCCCTCTACCCGCGGGCGGCGATGCGATTGATGGATGGCCTCGACGCGAAGTCACCTCGACTGTCGAGCAGCCCCGACTTTGCGGCCGGCCGGGCGCGGCTCCACCGGGAGTCGGAGGCGGGAGCCCAGAGTGGCTTCACGTGGATCGACATGCGGGCCGCCGTCACGACGGTCTACGACCATATCGTCCCCCCACTCCAACTGTTCTTCATGCGGGGCGGCGATGCCTCCGTGTTCCCGGTGGCCCACCTTCCGCATCGGGACTTGGTCCGGGACCGGCTGTTCGGGCTCACGATGGTGACGGAGAACTTGCCGGACGGGACCTACAACGATTGTTATTCGCCCACCGGACTTCTCGTGGGGTATGTCGCGACGGGCGCCGCCGTGGGTTTGATGTTCGCCTCCCAGGTCGAGGCCATCGAGGCTGGCCCCCGTCCTCTCGATGAAGAGGCGCCAACGTCCCAGGAACGTCGCGTCGCGACCGTCGAGCTCTTCCTTTTGCGCGAGGCCATTCGTCAGTACGAAGCCGAACACGGCCGTTTGCCTCCGGCGGACGCTTGGTTTGGAGCCCTTGCCGTCAAGACGGGCGATCCGCCGCGATTCAAATACCTGAGCCTCTCGAGCTTGAGCAACGCGGAAGGAAAAGACCCTTGGGGCCACCCCTACCAGTTCCGGGTGCTCGGAGACGGCACCTTCGAACTCATGAGTCTGGGCGCGGACCGGCGGACCGGCGGGGCCGGCGAGGGTCGAGATCTGAGCGACCGCTGATCAAGGGGTGGTCGCGCGAGCCTCGTTAGAGTTCGAGGCCATGGATGCATCCGCCGCCGACCCGCATTCCGATTACGAAAACCCGCTGTCCTCGCGCTATGCGAGTCCGGCCATGCGTCGCATTTTCAGCGCCCGATTTCGGTTCGGCCAGTGGCGACGCCTCTGGCTCGCGCTCGCGGAAGCCGAAGCCGAGCTGGGTTTGCCGATCGAAGCGGCGGCGCTCGAGGAGCTCCGCCAGCGTCTCGACGACATCCCCTTCGAGCGCGCGGAAGCGCTTGAGTCGGAGCTCCGACACGACGTCATGGCGCACATTCACGCGTTGCGGGAACAATGCCCCAAGGCCGGTCGTATCGTGCATCTCGGAGCTACGAGCTGTTTTGTCACCGACAACAGTGAGTTGATCCAGATTCGCGCCGGCCTCGAGCTCCTGCTCACGAAATTGCGCCAGGTCATCCGCGCTCTGGCGGACTTCGCCCGCCGCGAGTGCGAGACACCCACGGTGGGGTACACGCATTTTCAGCCCGCCCAATTCACCACCGTCGGCAAGCGGGCCGCGCTGTGGCTCCAGGACTTCGTCGAGGATCACGAGGAGCTCGCACGGGTGGCGGGCATCCTGCGTTTTCGCGGCGTGAAAGGCACCACGGGCACGCAGGATTCGTTTCTCAAGCTGTTCGGCGGGGACGCCGCCAAGGTGGTCGAGCTCGAGCGCCGGGTCGCGGCGAAAATGGGATTCTCGCGCACGTGGCCCCTGACTGGTCAGACCTATCCCCGCAAGCAGGATGCGGTGGTCCTCGCGGCCCTGTCGGGGATCGCGCAATCCGCCGGGAAGTTCTCGAGCGATCTGCGGCTGCTCTGCCACCTCCAAGAAGTGGAGGAGCCGTTTGGCAAGAAGCAGATCGGATCGAGCGCCATGGCCTACAAGCGCAATCCCATGCGATCCGAACGGATCGCGGCGTTGGCCCGTTGGCTCATCACTCTGGCGCAAAACCCCGCGCTCACCGCGTCGACCCAGTGGTTCGAGCGAACTCTCGACGACTCGGCGAACCGCCGCCTCGCCAACGGCGAGGGGTTCCTCACCGCGGACGCCATCTTGGATCTCATGATCAACGTCACGAAGGGCCTCGTGGTGCAGCGGGAGGTGATCGCCCGCCGGGTCGCCGAACAATTGCCGTTCATCGCGTCGGAAGAAATTCTCATGGAGGCGGTGACTCGCGGCGGGGATCGGCAGATGCTGCACGAGGAGATTCGCACTGCGGCGCTCGCCGCCGCCGAAGCCCTGAAACGCGGGGGGGCCAACGACTTCTTCGCGCGCATCGGCCACGAGCCCCGACTGGCGGCGGCGCTACGGCGGCTCGAACCCGATTTGCGGGCGGAACGTTTCGTCGGCCGGGCACCGGCCCAAGTGCTCGAGTACTTGCAGGACGTAGTCGAGCCGCTCCTCTCTCGCCATCCCGCTTCGGCGCTCGAGGATCACGTGAGCGTATGAGCGAACTCCGCTACGGAGCGATGCTCGTCGGTGCTCCGGAACGCCCCCTGAGCGCGAGTCTGCGCGCCATCCTGGAGCTTAGGCCCCCCGGCGTGGGGCTGGATCTCGGACCGGCTCCGGAGGCGTTTGGCACCCTGCTCTCCTCGTTGGGGAACCTTCGAGTCCCGGTGTGGGCGGTGACGGTTCCGAGGCCTCTCGTCGGCGCTGAGAGCGAAAGCCAGCCCTTCGATCGAGTGGGGCAGGACCTGAGCGAGCGACTCACCCATCTGGATCCCTGGATCGATCGGTGGTCGGCCCTGAGGCTGCGGCATTGGATCATCGACCTTGGGGTGGAGCCGGAGGTGCCGGGCGTTCCGGCTCCTCGGAATTCGGACGAGTGGCAGGCTCGCAAGGCCGCCGACCGGCGAGCTCGCGAGCGGGCGGCCTTGGACATCGTTCGTGTCCTCTTTGCGGCGTCGCGCCGCCATCCTCATCTGCGATGGCTGCTTCGACCCTCGGCTCGTCCCATGGGGATCCTCGACCTGGAGTTCGCGGGCTGGGTTCTGTCCGAAATCCCGAGTGCCGGTCTTGCCGTGGACACCGGGCGCCTGGGCGTGCGAGCCCTGGGCGGAGCAGAACCCGCCTCCCTCTGGTTCGAGAGCTACGCATCGAGGCTCGAACTCCTCGTCCACTCGGACCGGGGACGAGACGGAGAGGCGGACTGGCCACTCGGCGCCGGCATTTCCCTACCCGACTCGCTTCGGGACCTCGCCCCCCGGAGTACGAAAAAGTTGCTCCTGGCCTCGCCCAGATTTCCCTCGAGTTGGCTTGCGGAAGCTGACCGAGTCGCAGTGGAGCGATTTGGCACGCCGGCCTCGGACTGACGTGCGGAGGCACCGGTTCGGCCCCAACTCATTACTGTTCCAGGGGTTGGGGCGGAAGCTGGCGGGCGCCCGGCTCTTCGCCGCATGGGAACGATTCGGTTGGGCTTCTTCCGATCCGAGGTTGCCCTGGGGGCCTGCCGGGTATGATTCAGAGTCGCTTGGGTCCGCCCCGAGCGACCCTCCAACATGGGTACCGCCAATAAGGGGGGGTCGGCCGGAGTCGGTCGCCCCTCATCCCCGCTCAAGCCCGCCGAGGCGAAAAAGCCTCGGACGGCCGGTTACGCCGCCTTGAAGATCGCCCTGGCTGGGCCTGGCAAGGTGCTGATCTTCAGCCACATGAACCCGGATCCTGACACGATCGGGTCGGGCTCGGCGCTGCGGCAGATCCTGAAAGAGGGGCTCAACAAAGAGTCGGTGCTCTGCTATCGCGGCCTGGTCGGACGCGCTGAAAACCGTCAGCTCGTGAAGACCCTCGACCTCGAGATGGTGCACGCCCGTTCGGTGGACCAAAGCCAGTACTGCGGAGCAATCCTGGTCGACTGCCAACCCGATTACGGCTACCTGCCTGGGCTCGATCGACTGCCGATCCTCGGGGTGATCGACCATCACCCCTGGAGCCCCGCATCCGAAACCGTGCCATTCACGGACGTGAGACCCGGATACGGTTCGACCGCGACGATCATGGTCGAGTATCTGAAGGAGGCGGGGATCACCCCCGACTCGCGGCTGGCGACCGCCCTCTTTTACGGGCTGAAAACCGACACCCAGGATCTCTCGCGGCGAACCTCGCCTCCGGATCTCGAGGCGTACGAGTGGCTCTTGCCCCGCATCGATCGGCCGGCGCTCGGACGCATCGAGAACCCGCCACTCTCTCGCGACTACTACGAAAAATTTGTCACCGCCGTGGGTCGGGCAGTGACCTACCGCAGCCTCGTCATCACCGAACTCGGGCGCACGACCTATCCCGACATGGTCGCCGAGATTGCCGATCGCTTGATTCGAATCAACGACATCGAGTGGTCGGTCTGTTTCGGATGGCATGAGGGGCGCGTGAATCTCAGCGTGCGCACCGTACATCCGACGATGGACGCAGGCGCGCTGGTGAAAACGGCTCTCCTGGACGAGGGCATCGGCGGCGGCCACGACACGATGGCGGCCGGGCGGGTCCAGTTGGCGATCGACACGGAGCAGGCGTACCTCGCAGTCGTCGAGCGCCTGTGGTTGCGATTCCTGGTCGCTCTCGACGAAGATCCGCACACCGCGAAGCGGCTGGTGACGGAGCCATCGCTCGAACTGCGAGTCCTTCCGGGCATGTCGACCTGAGACTTCCGGTGACGGCAGGCGAACCGAGCGAGCCCGGAGTGACCGTGCACGGAGGCGGACGAAGTTTCGTGGTGAACCGGTCGGAGACCCTGCTCGAAGCGGCGCTGCGGTCCGGGTTCTACATTCCCGCCCAATGCAAGGTCGGAGCCTGTCAGACCTGCATGGTTCGCTGCCTCGATGGGTTGGTCCCCGCCGCTTCGAGGGCAGGCCTGACCGACGCCGAGATCCAGCACGGGTACTTCCTCGCCTGCCTTTGCCGGCCCGACGGGGAGATCTCAGTCGCGCGAGCCTGGGATTTCTGAGGCTCGTCCTCCCGATTCGGCCCGCTAAGATCCGCCCGCCCCGGTCCCGACTGAAGCCGAGCGCGGCTGGATGGTCTTTTCAGGGGCACTCCTTCCATCGAGGCTCGCATGCACCTTGCCCCCGAGGGGACCGGCTGGATCGAAGTCGTTTGCGGGAGCATGTTCTCCGGGAAGACCGAAGAACTGATCCGTCGCCTGCGGCGCGCACGCATCGCCCAGCAAAACGTGCGCATCTTCAAGCCGGCTATCGATCAGCGCTACGACGAGACGGATATCGTTTCTCACTCCTCCTGGCGCATCCCCTCGCGAGCCGTGGTGCGGGCGAGCGAAATCTTGGATCACGTGCCGCGGGCGACCCAAGTCGTCGGCATCGACGAGGCCCAGTTTTTCGAGCCTGACCTCGTGCTCGTGGCGCGGGAGCTGGCCCGCCGAGGACTGCGGGTGATCGTGGCGGGGCTCGAGCAGGACTATCGGGCCGAACCTTTCCCGACGATGGCAGCCCTGATGGTCGAGGCGGAGTTCGTGACCAAGAGCCTCGCGATCTGCGTGGTGTGCGGAAACCCCGCGCACCGCAATCAGCGCCTGGTGAACAAGTCCGGGCAGATCGTGGTTGGAGGGGCTGAGAGTTACGAGGCGCGGTGTCGCCGTTGCTTCCGCATCGCCAGCGAGGATGCCGAGCTTTTCGAAGCACCTCCGAAGGAAGCCGATGGCTGATCCGATCGTGGCGATCGTGGCGGGGTCCGACCCACTCGGATACTCCGGCCTGCAAGCCGACCTCCGCCATCTCGCGGCGATGTCTGCCCAGGGAGTCGCGATCCCGACCTGCCTGACGGAGCAGGGCGAGAATCACCTCGTTCGCATCCTCCCGGTCCCGGTCGACCACGTCACCGGGGCACTTCGCTTGGCGCAGTCGGAAATGGCGATCACGGCGGTGAAGGTGGGGCTGGTGCCCAGCGCGGCCCTCGCCAAGGAACTCGCCGTGAGCCTGCGAGCTCTCGGAGCACCCTATGTCGTCGACCCGATCTGCGTTTCCAGCGGTGGCGCATCCCTGCTCGAATATGGCGCGCTCGAGGCCATCGTGGGACACCTGTTTCCGCAGGCGTCCCTGATCACTCCGAACCTCCCCGAGATGCGTCGCATCGCGGCATGCCTCGGGAGGAAGCCGGAAGAGGATCCGGTCGCGACCGGCTCGGCCATCGTGCAACTCGGGGCTCGCGCCGTTCTGCTGAAGGGCGGGCACGGGAGCTCGCCCCGGGAAGTCGAAGACATTCTCATCACGGCCTCGGGGGTGCGGCGGTGGGTCGCGCCCAAGGAAGCGGGGATTCCGCCTCGAGGCACCGGATGCGCGCTCTCGACGGCGATTGCGGTGGCGCTGGCGGCGGGAACTCCGCTCGAGGCCGCGGTCGAGGGCTCGATCCTCAGGGTGCGGTCGGCGATTCGGAGAGCCATGCGAGCTTCGACGCGTCGCCTGGTTTTGTGAGTGTCGGAGAGGAGTGATCCATGTCGAATTCCGTGGCCGTGATTCTCTCGGGGGCTGGATATCTGGACGGTTCGGAGATCCAGGAGGCCGTGCTCTCGCTCTACTTTCTCGAGCGCGAAGGATTGACCGCGCAGTGTTACGCGCCGGATCGGGAGCAGTTTCACGTCGTCGACCACCGCACGGGTCAAGCGACCGCGGAGTCCCGCAACGTGTTGACCGAATCGGCGCGGATCGCACGAGGGAAGGTGCTTCCGCTCGGCCAGCTAGACATGGCGCGCCACTCGGCCATCGTGATGCCGGGAGGCTACGGAGCGGCCAAGAATCTGAGCGACTTCGCGTGGAAGGGCGCCGACTGCGCGGTGGATCCCGATCTGCTCCGCGCGCTGGCGAAGGCGGTCGCCCAAAGGAAGCCCATCGTCGCGGTGTGCATCGCCCCGGCTGTCTTGGCCGCGGCTTTGCGACAGGCCGGTTCGCATGCGCCTACCCTCACGATCGGCAACGATGCCGACACCGCCCTGGCGGTCCGCAAGCTCGGGGCGCGCCACGAGGAGTGCCCGGTCGACCGAGCGGTCGTCGACGAGACGCACCGTATCATCACCACTCCGGCCTATATGTACGAAGTCGGCCCGGGGGCGATCGGGAATGGCATCGAACTCGCGATCCGCAAGCTTGCGAGCTGGTTACGGTGAGCTTGGCATCGGATCGCCATGATAGGCGGCGAACAGGATCTTGCGCACCTCTTCCCAGCGGAACGACTCGGTCAAGGCTCGTCCTCGTTCGATGAGGCCGGCGGCTAGGGAGGGCGATTCGAGCACCTTGACGATGGCCGCTTCCAAGGCCGGAGCGTCGTTCGGAGGAACGAGCAAGGCCTCGCGCTGGTTGGCGACCAAATCAGGGATGCCGCCGACGTCGGTCGAAACCACTACCAACCCACTCGCCAAGCTCTCGAGAATTGAGATGGGCATGTTGTCGGCATTCGTGGGGTTCACGTAGATGTCGTGCTGTGAGTAGAGCTCCGCCATCCGCGCGTTGTCGACGCGCCCTGCCCATTGGATGTCCGAGAGCCTGAGCCTCGTGGCCAGGGCTCTGAGATTGGACTCCTCGGGCCCCGTGCCGGCGAGGGTCAGCGTCGCCTCGGGATAGCGCGATCGTAGACGAGCGAATGCCTCGAGAGCGAGCCCGACGTTGTACATCGACTCGAAGTTGCGATTGACCAGGATCTGCGGACGGATCGTCGCTCGAGGTTGGAACGGGAATCGCGTCAAATCGGTGATGTTGGGGACGATCGAACTCGCGTGGCCGCGGGCCGCAAATACGCGTGCCAGGAATGCCGAAGGCACGGTGAGGAGGGAGGCACGGCGTACGACGAAGTCGGCTAGACGACCGGCCCGGCGGAAAAATCCCTCGGCGAGGCCGCCTCGGTAATTCAGGATGACGCGCCGCCGCAGGAGCCGAGCCCACAGAATCGCCGGGAGTACGCGCGCGAAGAAATAGAAGCCGGAGGCGCCGAGAATGTGGACGACTCGGGCGCGCGGCATCGCACCCAGGAGTTTGAGTCCAAAGACGAGGCCTGAAGCGAGGGTCCGGATCAGGGGGACCTTCGCCATTCCTCCGAGCGGCGGATTCGTGGCGAGGAACTCCACCGAGACTCCTTCCTCGCGGAGTTTGGCGAGCAGGAGTTGCCCTTGTACCGCCATTCCTCCAAACGGAGGCGGGGAGGGGCCGATCAAGAGGACGGGTGGGACCTTGCCCTCAGCCATGGGCATCCGCCCACAATTCGAACATCAAGGCGGTGTAGAGGTGATGCGTTGCGTCGCGGGTGCCCGCGAGGTGGGCGTCGTAGAGGCTCCGCACGTAGGCTCGATCGACGAAGGCGTCGGTGACGGGGTGCGAGCGGAACAGCAGGGCTTCCGAGAATTCCCGGATTTCGCGGCGGAACCAGCCCGAGATTGGCAGTTCGAAGCCTTGTTTCTTGCGGCGGAGGAGGTCGGGCGGCACGCGGTCGGAAATCGCCTTCTTGAAGATCACCTTGCCCTCCCGCCCGACGAGTTTGAGCGACGAGGGCATACGGGCGGCGCACTCCATGAGACGATGGTCGAGCAAAGGCTCGCGGGCTTCGAGGGAAACCGCCATGCTGGCGCGGTCCACCTTCACGAGGACGTCATCGACGAGGAAACTCTTGATGTCGACGTATTGGGCGCGCGACACTGGATCCCGCGTGCCCGACGCTTCCATGAGCGTGCGGAAGAGATCGGAGGGACGATAGGCACCGAGGCTCTTTCGGAAATCCGGATGGAGGAACGGCGAGACCGTACGCCCGTGGCCGGAGAGGGCCATGCTGTTGAAGAACCCCTCGTGGGGATCCAGGGAGAGATTGGTGAGGGTGGTCTTCGCGCGGAAAACGCGGGGCAGCCAATCGGCCTTCGGATAGGCGGCACCCAGGGCGCCGAACAGGGTCCGACGGAGGGCCCGCGGGAGCCACGCCCGCGCGCGGTTCTCGGCGCGCTCGAAGGAATAGCGTCGAGCGTACCCCGCGAAGTTCTCGTCGCCCCCGTCTCCGGAGAGCGCCACCGTCACGTGTTTGCGGGCCATCTTGGAGACGTAGTAGGTCGGCACTGCCGAAGCATCCGCGAAGGGCTCGTCGAAATGCCAGGCCAATCGCTTCAGCACCTCAAGGGCGTCGGGGCGGATCGTCTCGACGTGATGGCTCGTGCCTGCGTGGAGGGCCAGCTCCGCGGCGGCCGCGCTCTCGTCGAAGGCCGCTTCGTCGAAGGCGATGGTGTGCGTCGACACCGGCGTCGTCGAAAACTTCGCCATGGTGGCGACCACCGCCGAGGAGTCGACGCCGCCGCTCAAGAATGCTCCGAGCGGGACCTCGCTCATCAATCGAATGCGGACGGACTCGTCCAGGAGCGAACGCAGTTCTTCGATCCACGCGGCTTCGGAGCGGGAATCGTCGGGCGTGAATCGCACGTCCCAATACTGGCGGATCACCGGACGTTGGCCGCGCTCCACGACCATTAGGTGCCCGGGCGGAAGTTTGCGTACCGCGCGGTAAATGGTCTTGGGGGCCGGCACATAACGGAGTGCGAAATAGTCGGCCACGGCTTCGGGCTCGACTTCTTTCGAAACTCCGCCATGGGCCAAGATCGACTTGATCTCGGAGGCGAAGAGGATGCGTTCTCCGTCCTCGGCGTAGTGGAGCGGCTTGACGCCTAGGCGGTCGCGGGCCAAGACCAGGCGGTCGGCGTCCCGATCCCAAATGGCGTAAGCGAACATGCCACGGAGCTTTTCCACTCCGTCCGGGCCCCAGGCCTCGTAGGCGGCGAGAATGACCTCGGTGTCGGACTTGGTGAGGAAGCGGCGTCCTTTGGCTTCGAGCTCGGCTTTGACTTCCTGGTAGTTGTAGATTTCGCCGTTGAAGATGATGGCGCGACGCCCGTCTTCGCTCAGGATCGGCTGGTGACCGCCTCCGAGGTCGATGATCGAGAGGCGGCGAAACGCCAAGCCGAGTGCGCCATCGGTATGGAACCCCGCATCGTCCGGGCCGCGGTGGGCCATCGCATCGGCCATTCGCCGCAGGGCCGCGGGGTCGGCGGGGGCGCCGGACTGGTGGTGAAACACGCCACTGATGCCACACATAAGGTCGATCGTCTTTCGTTCGTCCTGGCGGCGCCGCCCCTCGACTAGTCGAGGCGAAGCGCGCTTCGGTAGACGGCACGGTACCGCTCGGCCATGCGCGTCAGGGTGAGCTCGTTCAAAACCCGCTCTCGGGCCGCGGCGCCGTGGCGGAGGCGGCGATCCGAGTCGTCCGCGTACTGCCGGAGGGCTTGGGCCAAAGCCTCGGGATCTTGTTTCGGCACGAGGATCCCGGTTTCCCCATCTTCGATCAACTCGGGATTTCCTCCGACTCGGGTGGCGACCACCGGTAACCCCGCCGCCATCGCCTCGAGAATCGTGTTGCTAATGCCTTCGTTCAGCGATGGAAGGCAAAAGACATCCAGATCGGCGTAAACATCCTCAGGCCGGGAGCTTGGGCCTTCGATCGCGATGAAGGGGGCGGCTGCGGAGGCGGTTGCGAGGGCCTCGAGGCTCGATTTTTCCGGACCATCCCCGACGATTCGCAGCCGCAGGTCGTGACGTCCCGCCGCTGCCCGGCCGAACGCGGCGATCAACGAGGCGTGATCTTTGATGGGCACGAGTCGGCCGACCGTGCCGAAGACGGTGAAGGGGCGCGGCGAGCGCGGTTTAGGGGCAAAGCGACGCGCATCCACCCCATTCACGATGGCGGTGGTTTTTCCGGCGAAGCGGCCGGAGTGTCCGAGGAGCCAACGTTCGAGGTCTTTCGATACGCAGATGTACCGATCGACGAGCGGGGACAGCGCGCCGCGGATGAACCGGCGCTTCTTGGATCGGCCCTCCGGGTCGAAGGTGTCCCAGCCGTGCTCTCCGTGAACCACGGCACACGCTCTCGCGAGCCGGGCGGCGAGAATCGCATCGACGGTGCCAAAATTGCGAGAGTGGACGAGGTGAGCCCCAAAGCGCGAAAACGCCTTCGCGAGCTTCGGGATGATGAAACGGTTCTTTCCCTCCATCGTCCCGATCTGCTCGACTTCGACTCCGAGAGCCTCCGCCTTCTCGGCATTGGGCCCGAGCGCCTTCATACAGAAAATCTTGTGGACGAACTCGTCCTTTTTGAGCTGGCCGAGCAGATTGATGAGGCCCGTCTCGAGTCCGCCGGTACCGAGGGAGAACACGACGTGCGCAATGCGGTACGGCGGCGATCCTGGTTTGCGCATGGCGGCGAGCCCTCGCTCAGATCAAGCTGAGCATGCGCTCCAGGGCGAGCCGGGCGTAGGCGGCGGTCTGCTCATCGACCCTAATGGGGTTGACTACAACCCCCTGCGCGAGGTTTTCGAGGGTCCAAAGCAGGTGGGGCGCATCGATGCGATACATGGTGGCGCAAAGGCAGTTGATGCCGGAAAGGGACACCACTTTCTTGTCGGGATGTGCCTTGGCGATGCGTGAGACGAGATTGATTTCGGTTCCGATCGCAAAACTCGCCCCCGGCGCCGCTTGTTCGACGAGTTGAATGAGCTTCTCGGTCGACCCGTAGGCATCAGACTTTTGGACGACTTCCAGGTAGCACTCGGGGTGCACGATCACTTTGATGGAAGGATCCCTGGCCCGCACTTGATCGACGTGTGCTGGCAAGAACTTGGTGTGGACGGAGCAGTGGCCCTTCCAGAGGATGATCTTGGCGCGGTCGCAGCCGGCGCGCAGGTTTTCCTCCGGGAGCCGGTGGGGATCCCAAAGGGCCATCTCGCTCAGTGGAATGCCGAGCTTGAGGTGGCAAATGTTGCGGCCCAAATGCTGATCGGGCAGGAACAGCATGCGCGGGCGTTCGCTCAAGGACCACTTCACGAGCTTCTCGGCGTTGGAGGAAGTGCAGACCGCTCCTCCGTGGCGCCCACAGAAAGCCTTGATGGCCGCGCTCGAGTTCATGTAGGTGATCGGCATCACCTGATCGGACCGGAGCGCCGCGAAGGCGGTCTCCACCTGATCCACATTGGCCATGTCCGCCATCGAGCAGCCGGCGGAGAGATCGGGGAGAATCACGGTTTGGTCCGGCCCCGTGAGGATGTCCGCCGACTCAGCCATGAAATGCACGCCGGCGAATACGATGAACTCCGCGTCTTTGCGATCCGCCGCGAAGCGCGCGAGTTTGAACGAGTCGCCGATCATGTCGGCGTGTTCGATCACCTCGTCGACCTGATAGTGGTGGCCGAGGATGACAAGACGTCGCCCCAAGACTCGCTTCAACTCGGTGATGCGAGCTCGGGTGTCGGCGGGACTCAGTTGTCGGAGCGGAAGGGGCTCTGTCAAGGACAGGGTCATGGGCAGGCCTCCAAGGGTAAGAACCAACGCGTGAGCATAGCAGCGGCGGGGCTTGGGTCCGTCTTCCGCGCTCCGACCGCGCGAAGTCCGGCAAAAAACCGCCAAACTGGAGAATCGACCGCCGGGGAAAAGTTCTCGCGGAGGCACTGAGTGGACTCGTTCCGCGCGGGCGGGGCCAGGGCCAGCCGCTTCACCGACCCACCGCGATCCGTGATAGAGGAGGAGAGCCGGAACTTTCGGTCTCGTGCCGGGCGTTTTTTGGGAACGAGCGAACATCATCGCGACTGCGTCTCACTCCTCGTGCGATGAGGCGATCTTCCCTCGACTTGGGCCTTCGCTTGGTCGTACACTCGATCGACGACCAGGAACCCACCCATGACTATTTCCTTACTGCGCGCGGCCGGTTTGACGGCTGCTCTCTTGTGCCAGCTGCTCGCCCAGCCGATTCCGCCGGTGATCCATCCGGTCGAGAATCCCACCAACCCCGACAAGGTCATGCTGGGCAAGATCCTGTTTTGGGAGGAGCAACTCGGGCGGGACAACACCGTGGCGTGTGGCACCTGCCATCGCCCCGAGGTCGGTGGCGGCGATCCGCGCACGTTCTCGCCGCTCAATTTGCATCCAGGCACGGACGGTTTGTTCGGGACCGCGGACGATGCGCGCGGTTCGCGCGGAGTCGTGCGCTGCGATTCGAACGGCCTCTACCTTCCGGATCCGATCTTCTATCCCTTTCCCCAGGTGACGAAGCGCAAGGCCTCGCCCTCGATCGGCGCGGCTTGGGATCCGCAGACGTTTTGGGACGGCCGAGTCGGCCCCCAGTTCTTGGATCCGGTGACGCAGCAGGTGGTCATCACGAATCACGGCGCCCTGGAAGCCCAGGCCGCCCTGCCGCCTACCTCGGGCGAGATGGGGTGTGGTGGAACGACATTGGCTCTGCTCGCCACCAAACTGGTGACGGCGCGACCGCTTCGTCTCGCCTCCGCCATCCCTACCGCTATGCAGGCGGCCATTGTGGCCCGTCCGACCTACCCGCAGCTCTTTCAAGCGGCCTTCGGTGACGCCAGCGTCACCGCCGCGCGCATTGCGATGGCGCTGGCGACCTACGAACGAGAGCTCGTCCCTGATCAGACTCCGTTCGACGCGTTCATGGCCGGCAATCCGCTAGCGATGACGCCAAGCCAGCAACAAGGCCGCGCGGTGTTCATGGCGCACTGCGCAACCTGCCACGTGCCGCCTCTGTTCACCGACCACGGCTTCCGCAACATCGGGGTTCGCCCGCCAGCCGAGGATCACGGTCGCCAGGATGCCACCGGACTTCCTGCCGATCGTGGCAAGTTCAAAGTGCCTGGCCTCCGGAACGTCGGTCTGCGCGCGCCCTACTTCCATCAGGGCGGAGCCGACTCCCTCATCGACGTGGTGCTGTTCTACGAGCGTGGGGGGGACTTCTCCGACAACCTCGATCCGTTGATGCAGCCGTTCACCCTGAGCCATTCGGAACGCCTGGCCTTGGTCGATTTCCTCCAAAACGCCCTCACCGATGCGAGGGTCGCCAATGCCCTGCCTCCCTTCGACCGCCCCATCCTCTTCTCCGAGCTTCTCCCGAATAACCCGGACGCCTTCGGAACGCGCACTTCCGGAAGCGGGGCCATCGCGCCGCAGATGGTGGCGCCGAGCCCGGCCATGATCGGGTCGGATCGTTTCGGCATCGGCGTCGCGCACGCCCTCGGAGGAGCGACCTCCCTGTTGGCGCTCTCGCCGATCCCGGCCGGTCCCGGCGCGAACATCGCGGGCGTGCCCATCTTCGTGAACCTCGACCCGTCCACGATCATCGTGCCTTTGCCCTTGTCCGGTGCGCCGGGGGTACCCGGGGCGGGCTACGGCGCCGTGACCTTTGCATTGCCGGACGACCCCGCGCTCTCGGGCATCACCATTTACGCTCAATGGGCCGTGCTCGACGCCGGCGCTGCAGTGGGACTCGCCGCCTCCGAAGGCCTGCAATTTACCTTCGTGCGCCCGTGAGGACGGTTCGCTCGATCCGACGCCTCGGCGGTCCTAGGTCGATCCTCAGTCCGAGAAAAGCCCTTGGATGAGCTCCGCGTAGCGAGCCTCGATCGCGCCACGCCGTTTCTTCATCGTGGCGGTGAGGGTCCCTTCTTCGATCGTGAACGGCCGATCGAGGACGTGCACTCGGCCTACCAACTCGAAATTGCGGTGCCCGCGCTTCTTCGCGATCCTCGCCGCGACTTCGTCCTTGAGGAGTTGCACGATGCGGGGGTCGGCGGCCATCTCCGCATCTTTGACCGAATTGGGAAGGCCGAATTTCTCGCGCAGGTTGGTCGTGTTGGGCACTAGCAGAGCAGCCAGGGTCTTCTCGCCGTGTCCGACGAGCACCGCCTCCGCGATCCACGGGGACGCCGTCAGGGTGGCCTCGAGCGGTTCCGGCTCGACGTTTTCGCCACCGCGCAACACGATCGTGTCCTTGGCGCGCCCGGTGATGATGAGGTCGCCTCGCTCGGAGAGCATTCCGATGTCGCCGGTATCGAGCCAGCCGTCGCCCGGGAGTGCCGTCTTGGTCGCGGCGGGATTGCGGAAATACCCTTGCATGACCTGGTGGCCGCGAGCTTGGATCACTCCGCGTTGACCGCGACCCAAGATCTTGCCTTGTTCGTCGACGATGCGGACTTCAGTCAACGGAATCGGGGGCCCGATGGTCCCGAGAATGTTGCGTTCCGGGATGCGCACGCTGATCACCGGGCTCGACTCGGTCATGCCGTAGCCGTTCAGGAAGGGGAGACCTGCCTGGACGTAGAACTCATCCACATGCGCCGGCAGAGGGCCGCCCCCGCTGATGATGACGCGGGTCGATCCTCCCAGGGCTTTCTTGAGCTTGGTGTAGACGAGCTTCTGCGCGAGCCAATGACCGGGCCAGTGAGCGGCTCGCTCGAGACTCAGGCCCAGCTTGGAGATCGGCCCGGGCCGCTTGTATCCGCCCTGTGGGTCGAGCGATTCCCCTCTCACGAGGCGCGTGATCTGCGCGTGGCGCTGGCTGGAGCTGAGGGCGAACTCGACGAGGCGGCGTTTTCCGCGGCTCAGCTTCTCGATGCCGGACATCACCGTCCCGTGAAAGGTCTCCCAGAGCCTTGGCACTCCGGCCACGAATTCGGGACGGACCCGTTGGAAATCCTCGCGCAGGGTCCATTTGCTGCTGTAATGAATCTCCATCCCGGAATCGAGGACGACGTAATCGAGCACTCTCTCGAAGGAATGCCACGCGGGCAGGAACGAAAGGAATTTCCCGCCCTCCGCGAGGTGGAGGACCTCCGGGACGATCGCCACGTTCTGGAGAAGGTTGGCGTGACTGAGCATCACGCCCTTGGGATTGCCGGTGGTTCCCGAGGTGTAGATGATGGTGGCGAGATCGTCCGGATTGATCGCGGCGCGCGACCGTGCGAGCAGGTTCGGGTCTTGCGCGAGGGTGGCCTCGCCCTGGGCGATCACGGCATCGATGGTGATCGTTCCTGGGGGGGCCTCGCCACGAAGCACGACCACCTGACGCAGGTTTTGACGGGCGCTTCGCAGCTTGGGCACCAAGTCGCCGGTTTCGACGATCGCCGCCACACATTCGGCATGGCCTACGCAGAACTCGACCTCTTCGGCGGACGCATCCGCACCGCGGGGGACGTCGACGGCCCCGAGCGATTGGCACGCCAGGTCCGAAATTAGCCACAGGTCGGAGTTCTCGGCGATCAGGCCGATGTGGTCGCCTCGCCTGAGCCCCAGCGCATGCAGGCCGGCCGCGACTTTGGCGACCAAGTCGAACATCTCCCGGTAGCTCAACCGGGGAAAGCGGCAGTTCTTGTTGCCGACGAGCGCGGTGCGCTCCTGGCGTGCTACGGCGCTCCGCTCCAGGCGCGCGAGGATGCCCCCCGGCTCCCGGATGGCAGCAATCAGGCGTGCTTCCGGCGTGGTCTCGGCGTTGTCGCTATGGCCCGGGCTCAATAATCTGCCTCCTCGCGGCCTGGGTAGAGTCTCCCGGACCGCCTTCCATTCTTGCGAGGGGAGTTGCCTGTGCAAGGTGCGACGATCGAACAAGGGGTGCGACCTCGGGTGCGGGTGC
This sequence comes from uncultured bacterium, assembly GCA_902826835.1. GTDB lineage: Bacteria > Planctomycetota > RBC034. Next base: position 231,439 of record CADEGH010000005.1, read on the forward strand.
TGTTTCCGATGGCATTTGCCCTCGCACTCCTGGCCTTCATCCTGCACCTCGTGGCCCTAGAGTTTCCGCGCTTTGACCTCGCGCCCTGGATCGAGGGCCAAAAGGCCGAAGGGCCGGTGGGTATCGCCTTCGATCGGTGGCTAGATTCGGGCGGCTTCAGAATCTACGCGCTGCCCGCCCTGGTCGGCCTGGTCGCGGTTCTCGCCTTCTTGGCCTTCGATGCTCTGCTGAGATCGCGGCTTGAGCGACCCTACGAGGTGGCGGCGCTCCTCCCCGTGCTGATATGGCTCGTCCTACCCGGCCAAGCGGCGCTCCACCGGGTGCACGGGGGAGAGTCCTGGCTGCTCGGGATGGGAATTTTTTTCCTCGGGGCGAACCTCATCCGGGTCCCCGCTCGGGCCGCGGGCTCGCTCGGGGTGGTGCTGGCCCTGTCTTCGGTGGCGGTGCATCCGGGGATGCTCTTGTGGCAGCCCTTTGCGGCGCTCCTCTTCGTCGGGCGCCTCGGGCGGCTGCGGGGCGCTTGGATCGTGGCCCTCTTTCTCCTGGCCGTGGGCTTCGCCATCGTCAAGGGAGTGCTGGCGGTCTCGATTCCCACCGCGAGCGTAGACCCCTCGCTGGACGCGTCCCGATTCGGCTTGGCTCTGAAGCAGGCGGCCGCTGCCCCATTTTTGGCGGCGGATCCGCGCCTTCGTGAATTGCTGCCGACCGGGTTCGACGGCCTGAGGGGACACTGGCCGGTGGCCCTCGGGCTCGTGTTCTGGCTGGTGCTCGTGGGCTGGGTGGCCCTGCTCGCCGGCATCGCCGAGACTGCATACGCCACCGCGATGGCCGGGCTGATCCTCATCGGTGGACCCTATTTGGCGCCCGCCTGGGTGCCGGGGGAGAAGGCTCCGCTCGTCGCTGCACTGCTGCCAGCCGGCTGGATCCTTGCGCTGCTCTTGGCCCGAATCGGGGGACAGAAGCCCAGGCTCGTCATGTTGGGGGCAGCGGTCGGACTAGCGGCCCTCGGCGTGATTTGGACCTTCGACCTCAGGCAATCGGGGAAAATCGAGAACCGTCAGCGGAAGCTCGAGTCGAGGCATACCACGCTGGAGATTCCGCGTCGTCGACTGGCGCCCGGCGCGGAGCCGTTGGCTCCCGAACTCGAACGGGATCCGGCGAGGTTGCTCCTCTACGTCGAGGATCTCGCGAAGCCCGGCCGCGACGCGGAAGCCCTGGTGTTCGCCGCTGGTGACGCCGCCCTCCGCCGCCTTTCGAGCGACGCCGCCGGCGTGCTCCGCGCCGATTTCGTGCGCGACCGTCTGAAGTCGCGACTGAATCATCAGGATGCGATTCCGCTCACCGCCACCGAAGTGGATCGCGCCCTCTTCCCCAAGCTGCAAGGCTTGGAGTCCCGGCTGACCGAACTCCGCAACCGAATTCACGGCGCGGGAGTCCTGACGAGTTTCCCCGTGGCGGTCCGGGAGGCTCAGGAGATGATCCCGGAGGCCCTTGAGGTTTGCCTGTCCGGAGGATCTCATCCGCGCATCACGACGTTTGGCCAAATGTTCTTCGAGGCGCTGCGGCATCTTGGCGACGCGGCCGATCACTTGGGGCAAGTTCGGGATCTGGTCCCGCTCCGAGAGGCGGTCGTCGAACTGTCGGCACGTCAGCCTCGACAAGTCGCCCTGCTCGCTCGCGCCCTCACCGACAGTGGTCGGCCGAAGGACGCACAGCCGCTGTTTGCGGAGGCCTTCAAGGCCATCAACGCTCGCGAAGGAGCCGACATCTTCTGGCTCATCCACCGCCTGGTGAGTGGTGTGGCTGACGCCAAAGCGGGGAGTGAGAAGGAGGGCCTGGCCGCCATCAATCGAGCGTGGAGCGATTTGGCGCGCGGTGGCGTCGAACGGGTCTTCGATTCCATCCGCCCGGAGGGGCTCGAGTTTTGGATCGTCGCGGAAGTCCTCTTAGTGCGGGCCGACCTCACGAAGCGCTTGGACAAGGACTTTTTCGAGCAAGCGCATCATGATCTCGACTCGCTGCTTCAACCCACGCTCAGCTTCGGACTGAAGCGTGTACCCGCCCTTTCTTTCCGGGGAAAGTTGAGAGCCATCGCCGGGGAACTCGCCCCCGCCAGGCAGGACTTGCGAGAACTTCTCGGTTTGGAAGTGACGGACCCGGTCGAAAAATCGACCGGCCAGCGTGGTCGCCTCGACTTTCCGCGGTGGCGCCGGCTGGGCCTAGAGACCCTTAAGGAAGTCGGAGAAGGCCAGCTCCAGGAACCAGAACTGGAGCGGATCCGAGTCCAACTCGCCGCGCTCGAAGGGCAATGAGGTTTGGAGCTTGCGGCTCCCAGAACTGGAGCCAGGCGAAACCAACCATAGGACCATCGTTCCGAGCGCTGGGCCCGGAGTGAGGAGTGCCGAACCGTCTGGTGCGGAGTTGCGTCCCTCGATCAACCCGACTTCGCGGAGAGCGCGGAACTTGCGAACGATGTTCGGAATCAGCGGGCCGAGGCGGCAATCGTTTCGCGCAACTCGGAGAGTTTGTTCCACGCGACGGACCACGAACTGCGCGCCATCTCGCGATCGATCTGCTCGCGCAATTGATGAACGCGTTTGGCACGGGTTGCCGCGTCCTTGACGGCGAGCGCTTTTTTCGCCTCGTGCATGAGGAGATCGGCCGCATAGGCCTGCCTCGGCCAATCCTGCGCGCAGCACCCTTCCAATCCGGTCTGTTGACCGGCTGGCGGGGGAGTTGGGCCCTGGCCGTCCATCGTGGCTTCCAAGCCCAACAGTTTGAGTTGTATCAGGGATTGCATCGCCCTTTCCTCCTCGGTCTCGGCTGGCCGCAATCGAAGGAGGTCCAGGAAGGGGGCAAGGCGCGGGGCGGAGGGTTCCGCGGGCATGGCGGCGATCCGGGCTTTCAATTCCTCCACTCGACTCTTGGCATCGAACACGAGGTCGAAGGCGGCGTCGGTTTGGCCCTTCCCCATAGCCACGGAAAGTTCCAATGGGCCCCATCGTGCTTGGAGAACCTCGGCCGCGACTTTCACGGGCAGGTCGATTCTCCAGGCTCCACTTTCGCTCGAAAGCGCGCTGAAACCGCCGACTACGACGTGAACTCCCCCGAGTCCTTCTCCGGCGTCGTACTCCCGGTCGCCGTCGGAATCCTGGAAAGCGACGCCGCCGAGAATGCGGCCGATACCGGTTGCCTTTCCGAAGAGCAGGACGTTGGCATATTGGCCGTGCCCCCACGGAACGACGCCGATGCCCCCTTCGCGCCAGTCACGCTTGATTAGGCATGCCCGGTGGCCGCGGCCTGCCTGCATGCCTCCGGAGCCGACACCGACCGGACCGGCATCGATCACGTAGTTCGCGATCGCGGCTTGCCCCCTGCCCCCGCGAAAGAACGTGCACTCCTCGACCGTGGTGGGATAGCCCGCGGCTTTGGCGCGGTCGATGGGCGTTTCACCCGTAAAACCTGGGAGGCCCACCGTTTCGTGATGGCCGTATTCTTTCGCCTCGAGCATGTAGCGGGCGTGCGCTCGCGCGGCCGCCGTGAGTCGTGTCTCGAAGAACACAGGGGGTGCCGATTCGAGAATCGCGATCTCGGAGGCAAAGAGCTCCCAGTCAACGGCCGCGGCACTCTCCGGCTTGGGTCGGGCGAGGATGGACTGGCCAAAGGCGCGTGGATCGGCGCGGAATCGATTCAGCCACCACAGCGTCTCGGTTTCTTCGGGGCTCGGTCCGGTCTGGGCGCATACCCCGCCAGCGAGCAGGAGGAGAAAGGCTAATTGCGTGAATGCGAGCATGGCGTAGTAGCGTACCCGGTACGGAATGAACGGACCATTCTTGCGGAGTCTGCTCCTTGGTCAAATTGCCGACGATGACCGTGATCGGTGGAGGCATTGGCGGCCTGACCTGTGCCTTGGCTTGGCAAGCGGTCGGCGGCCGAGTCTCCGTGTTCGAGCGGAGCGTAGGTCCTTCGGAGGTGGGAGCCGGGATTACCCTCTGGCCCAACGCGATGGTGGTTCTCGGTCGTCTCGGGCTCACGGAGAAACTGCGCGCTGCCGGCCATGAACTCGAGGAGGGGGTCATCACCGACCAGCGGGGCCGTCCCTTGCTGCGCACGCCGGTGGGATCCGTGAGCCGCTCTCTCGGTTCCGTGTCCTTGGGCATTCACCGGGCGACCCTACTCTCGATCCTCGTCGAGGCCCTGGCGCCAGGTCTCATCGAATACCGTAAGGAGTGCGTGCGAACGGAGGATGATGGGGAGGGAATCGTCAGTCGATTTCGGGACGGCAGCGCGTTTCGCAGCGACGTGCTGGTGGCGGCGGACGGACTTCGGTCCGAGGTCTTTGGTCAGGTTCACGGCACGGCGCCGCCGCGCTACGCTGGATATCTCTGTCATCGGGGGATTGCTCAATATGCGGGGGAAGACGTGCCGGCGGGGACGGCATTCGAAGCTTGGGGCCGAGGACTGAGGTTCGGGCTGGTTCGTCTCGACCAGGAAAGGGTGTATTGGTTCTCGAACGAATCCGCACCCGAGCCGGAAACTCGAATCGAGCCTGATCTCTCCCGGCTTCGGCGTGTCTTCTCGAGCTGGCGAGCTCCAATTCCTGCCGTTCTCGCGGCCGCCGACCCGGCCTCGGTGCTGCTGCACCCCATTTTCGACCGACCATTCCGGCGGGACCGGCAGGGTCGGGGCCAACTGACTTTTGTCGGGGATGCGGCTCACCCAATGACTCCGGATCTCGGGCAGGGTGCCTGCCAAGCCATCGAAGACGCGGCGGAGTTGTCCGATTGTCTGGCCAGGGTCGCGGACCCGGAAATGGCGCTGCGTGCCTACGAGTCCCATCGGTTCCCGCGAGTGAATCGGATGGTGCGCCGTTCACGATTCCAAGGCTTCGTCAGTCAGCACTCGACCTGGATCGGTTGTCTCCTCCGCAACACGATCATCCGCTGCACGCCAGAGCGCCTCCTCACCGCGAGCTTCCGAGACCTCGTCGCCCCCGCGATCCGCCCCACTCGGGACGATTCGCACTGAATTGGGTGAATTTGTGGTCAGTCCGGCTGCGCGCCCTGGAGAGGGAGCTGGAACCAGTTCACCTCTCCCGACTGCTGCTGCGCCGGTCCTCGGCTCCCGAATTCCCGAGCCCATTCCCAGTCACCAAGCCACGTGATCAGTCGACCTTGACGATGTGGACCCGGCCGACACTTTGCATCGGAGGAGAGGCCGTCTCGGGAGCCCCAATGGCCAACTGGCCATCGAACTCGAACATGGAAGCCCCGAAATCGGCATTCGCCGTCGGCTCGGGACAGACGATGGATTGGAGTATTCCACCACTCTCACTGAACACATGAACTACCCCCGAGTTGTTGGCGCCCGCACGCTCCTGTTGCACCGCGAATCGACCTCGAATCGTCTTGATCTCTGCCCCGAATTTTCCACCGATCATCGCCGGCAGTGGTGGGAGCAGGCTACCGATATAGTCCCCGTTCGTCGCGTTGAACAAGTAGACCATGCCTACGTCGGATCCGAGGGTATCGTCGTCAGGAGCGCCGACGGCAATCGTATTGCCAAGCACACCGATGGCCATTCCAAAGTGGTCGCCCATAGCCGGAAACGGATTATTCAGCACGAGGTCCAGGGCTCCGCGGTTGGAATACACGCGAACCACTCCCACCTCGGTCAGGACCTGAAACATCGGGGACAATGGCGCTCCCACGACAACCCGGCCGTCATCGAGAACCGCCACCGTCTGTCCGAATCTCTCGCCGGGGAGGCTGCCGGCCCAGGTCGGGCTGACTGCACCGCTCAGGGGATCGAATGCAAAAACGCCGCCGTAGGGGACGTTCGAACTCACACAACTGGTGGGTCCCCCAGCAATGATGACGTCGGGGCCAGCGGCGAGACTAGTGCCGCAGTTGTGAGCCCCGCCACACTCCAGGGGCGCCGGGAGAAGGAAATGGCGAACTCCTAGGGTTGGTCCATCGACCACCACGACGAACCCCAACGAACCCGGAGCTTGGGGAACTCCAATGCAAAGGTCTGATTCTCGATTCGCCAGCGTGGAACCGAAGCGCCCGTCGTTGAGCATCGGATTGAATACGGCGTCTACGACCGTACCCGAATTGGCATCCAGAACCGCCACCGCACCGAAGTTGGCGATCGAGAACAGCGTTGCCCCCGGAACGCCTACCGCGAGCCTCACTCCGGCGCGGGCCAAAGCAGCTCCGAATCGCCCGGTGGGGGCCGGTGGGCCGCTGGGAGAGAGCGTCCAAATCGTGTCGTCATCGCGAAGGGTCACGGTCGCCGAAGCCGCTGGGTCGATCAGGCCGACACTGACCGAGGTGATGGCAGCGAAGAACGTCTCGTCCAATTCAGGCCGCGGGTCGGAAATGATCGCAAGCGCGCTCGCCGGGATGGTTTTTTCGGTCACGTCCTGATCCAGGAAGGTCACGACATGGCTCGTCGCTTGGAGATCTGCCGGTTCCGTTGCTCCGGGCAGGCTTCCGACCTCGGCCGTGCCGGAGCTAAAGGTCACGGTGACGGTTACCGAGCCGGTGGAGCCCGCAGAACGGCGGACCACGAGCGGCATGAGATCCGCGGAATTTTCACCGTAGATCGCCACCGGCTGGGCGAAGCCGAAGACGCCCACGCTGTCATTGTTTTCGATGGTCAGCACGGCACTGGACGGGCTGCCGATCGTCGCTCCGTGAGGCTTTGTCATGACCAGGTTCACCGACTCATGAGGTTCGATGGCGGTGTCGTCCAGCACGGGGACTGTGACAGACTTGGGGGCGGCGTCACCGTCCATGAAGGTGACGACAATGGGCGAATTGTCGTAGTCGAAGGGCTCGACCAGCGGAGGCGTTCCGCCGGTGGCAGTTCCGTCGCTGAGCTGAATCGTGACGGAAGCGATTCCATCGGAGCCGAGGACTCGCTCCACGACGATTTCGATGACCGGGGATCCGTCTTCCCGAATCACAAACGCGGAGGCACTGAATCGAAGCTCTCCCGAGTTTGGTGGGGCGGCTGGACCGTCGTCACCTCCCCCCGAGCAGGCCTGGAAGAGAATCAACGTCGCGCTCAGGGTCGCGATGAATCTGGCGGTAGGCATACTTGTCGACTCCAATGGCTCGACGACATTGTGTGGCAGCATGCGCAAGGTGCGCCTGCTCTTGTCCTCGAGCATTCCCCGGATGTGGTGGCTTCGGGTAGAAGTCTACGGGGACGCCGGACTGATAGGCAAGGCCTTCGCTTCCGAATCGAGCCAACCGCATCGTCCCAGGAGTCCGCGAGCCGTACCGCAACCTGCAGAATGACCGCCGATCGGGGGTGGCGCTGAACGAAGGCATCTGCGACGACGACAGACCAGGTGGGAGGATTCAAAAAAGTGCCTGGTACTACAAAACCTGGGACTCTCCGAATTTGTCGGGTTGCGTGAGCTTTTCAACAGTCAGAAGGGGTGTGGGTGACAAGGAACACGACCATTTGGTGCGGGCGGTGTTCGGGCGCAGCGAGGAGGCGGCGGCGCATTTGCGGGCGTTTCCGCCCGGGGAAATTCTCGAGAGGCTCGATCTTTCCAGGCTGGATTTGGTTCCCACCAGTTTTGTCGACCAGCACCATCGGCTGAGCGAGGTCGACTTGCTCTTCCGCATCGAGACGACGGGGCGAGAGACTTACGTGTACATGTTGATGGAGCACCAGAGTTCTGCTCAGCGATTTATGGCGCTGCGTCTTCTTTCTTATCTGGTCGCCATCTGGGAGTGGTGGAAGGCGAACCACGCCAAGGCTCGACATTTGCCGGTCATTTTGCCGATCGTGCTCCATCACGGCAGGCAACCCTGGAAGGCCCCGAGGAAGCTCTCGGAACTGCTGGATGCCGACGCTGCGCTCCTGGCGCAACTCAGCCCGCTGATTCCGGAATTGTGCTATTGGGTCACCGATCTCGCGGTGATCGGCGATCGCGAACTCCTCGAACGCACCGCGGCCTTTGCACCGTTGGCAGCCTTGACGGTGTTCCTGCTCAAGAACGGCCGAGACCCGAATCTGCCGGCAATGGTCCCACTCCTCACGCAACCGCTGCGCCGTCTGCTGGACGCTCCCGCCGGACGCGAAGACTTGGGATTACTGGTAAACTACCTGGACCGTATTCGGGAGGCTTCCTCAATGGACGATGTGATCGAAGCGATGTCTGAAGTCGGAGATGACGCCGTGGTCGATATCTCCAAGACACGGGGATACATCCAGCGCGAGGAGGGCGCCCGGCAGGGCAGGTTGGAGGCCCTCCGCGAATCGCTGGTGGCCTTTCTGGTGGCTCGATTCGGAGCGATTCCTCCCTCCATTGGCTCACGGATTCAAACCTCCGAGGCGGAGGATCTCCGGGCTTGGATCAGCCTGGCCGCGACCGCCCCCGACGCGGAGTCGGCCTTCTTGGGGCCCACCCCGCGTTCCTAGGGGCCTCAAGATCGCGTTCGTCGGCTTCGCTGAGCGGATCGCGAGTCCAGTCGGAGGGCGGAGCACGGCATCCCAAACCCGCGCCGTGGCATCCCGATGGCCAAGCCCTGTACACCAGTGCCGCCAGCGCCGCACTACCAATGGAGCAGGCTTGGAGCGCGAGGTCCGTTCCCTACGAGTTCAGGGTGGGCTCGCCGTCGATTCTGAAGGAGGTTGACGTGGTCGAGTCAGCCCGTTGACGGCGCGAATCGCAGGCCTGGCGCGCCGTGATTTCGCGGGACGGGCGGAGATTTCGACGGGGGATTTTCAGAGCTTGAGGGGGGAGGGGGGGGCGGGGATCATCCTGCGCCCCGGCGAGCCACCGGGGCTCCCGAACATGCCCAAACGCACCGACCTGAAGTCCATCCTCGTCCTCGGCAGCGGTCCGATCGTGATCGGACAAGCCTGTGAATTCGACTACTCGGGCACCCAGGCCGTCAAGGCGCTGAAGGAGGAGGGTTATCGAGTCGTTCTCGTGAACTCGAATCCGGCCACGATCATGACCGACCCGGAGATGGCCCAGGTCACTTACATCGAGCCGTTGACGCCGGAGTACGTCCGAAAGGTGATCGAGCGGGAGCGCCCCTGCGCCCTTCTGCCGACCCTCGGCGGACAGACCGCCCTGAATCTCGCGATGGACCTCCACAAGAGCGGGGTGCTCAAGGAATTCGGAGTGGAGATGATCGGCGCCAACGCCCAGGCTATCCACGCCGCCGAGGACCGCAGCGCGTTCAAGGAAGCGATGATCCGCCTCGGCCTTGATGTGCCCACCTCCGGGCTCGCGTACACCTTGGATGAAGCGAGGAAGATCCGCGAGGAGGTCGGTCTCCCCTGCGTGATTCGGCCGGCGTTCACCCTCGGCGGAACCGGCGGTGGCATCGCCTACAACCAAGAGGAATTCGACACGATCGCGGCTCGTGGAATCGAGTTGTCCCCGGTCGGCGAGATTCTCGTCGAGGAATCCGTGATCGGGTGGAAGGAGTTCGAGCTCGAGGTGATGCGCGATCGGATGGACAACGTCGTCATCATCTGCAGCATCGAGAATCTCGATCCGATGGGAGTGCACACCGGCGACTCCATCACCGTCGCTCCCATCCAAACGCTCACGGATCGCGAGTATCAGGCCATGCGTGATGCGGCCCTGCGCATCATCCGCGAGATCGGCGTGGAGACCGGGGGCAGCAATATCCAGTTCGCGCTCAATCCCGAAAACGGTCGGATGACCGTGATCGAGATGAACCCCCGGGTGTCGCGATCTTCCGCGCTGGCGTCGAAGGCGACCGGTTTTCCCATCGCCAAAATCGCCGCGAAACTCGCGGTCGGCTACACCCTCGACGAACTGCGCAACGACATCACGCGCGAGACTCCGGCTTGCTTCGAGCCGAGCATCGACTACTGCGTCGTGAAGGTGCCCAAGTGGGCGTTCCAGAAGTTCCCGGACGCTGACCGCACGCTCACCACGCAGATGAAGTCGGTCGGAGAAGTGATGGCGATCGGCCGCACCTTCCGGGAATCGTTGCAAAAGGCCTTCCGCAGCCTCGAAGTCGGGAGAGACGGCCTCGGGTTCTACCCGAAGGATCCGGTGCTTTCGGACGAGCGGGTGGGGGATGAAGAACTCCGCCAGGGGCTCTCCGTGCCCAACGAAGACCGTCTCCTCACTTTGAGAACCGCCCTCCACCAAGGCATGACCGAAGCCGAGGTGTGCCGACTGACCCACATCGACCCTTGGTTTGTAGCCCAGATTGCCGAGCTCGTTCGATTGGACAAGAAGGTCATGGGGCTCCGCTCCCTTCGCGACCTGACTCCTCCGCTGCACCGCGAACTCAAGCGCAACGGATACTCGGATCGTCAGATCGCCCGCGTTCTCCAGGTGTCCGAGACCGAAGTCCGCGATCAGCGGCTCGCCCAGGGTCTGCGCCCGACCTACAAGCTGGTCGATACCTGCGCCGCCGAGTTCGAAGCCTATACCCCCTACTATTATTCGACCTGGGAAATGGAGGACGAAGTCGAAGTCACGGCCAAGAAAAAGGTGATGATCCTCGGCAGTGGCCCCAATCGGATCGGCCAGGGCATCGAGTTCGATTACTGCTGCGTGCACGCGGCCTACGCGCTCAAAGAAGCGGGCTTCGAGACCATCATGGTCAACTCGAACCCCGAGACTGTTTCGACCGACTACGACACTTCCGACCGCCTCTACTTCGAACCGCTCACTCTCGAGGACGTGCTCGCGATCTACGAGAAGGAGAAGCCGGAGGGCGTCATTCTCACTCTGGGCGGCCAAACCCCCCTGAACCTCGCACGGGGACTCGAAGCTGCGGGAGTGCAAATTCTAGGCACCAGCCCGGACGCCATCGACGCCGCGGAGGATCGTGAACGATTCGGCGCGATCGTCACCAAGTTGGGCCTGCGCCAGCCGCCCGCGGCCATTGCTCTCAGTCTCGAGGACGCGATGGCGGCCGCCCACCGCATCGGCTTCCCCGTGCTTTGCCGCCCGTCCTACGTCTTGGGTGGTCGCGGGATGGAAATCATCTACGACGATCAGCGCCTCGAGGCTTACATGGAAGCCGCGCTCGACGCCTCGCCCGGCAAGCCGGTGCTGGTGGACAAGTACTTGGAGCACGCGATCGAAGTGGATGTCGATCTTCTGGCCGACGGCACCGATGTGGTGATCGGCGGAGTGATGGAACACATCGAGGAGGCTGGTATCCACAGTGGGGACTCCTGCTGCGTCCTGCCACCCCACACGCTCGGAGATCGGATCCAAACGGAAATTCGGGCTGCTTCCATCGCGCTCGCCCGCGAGCTCGACGTGCGCGGCCTCATGAACATCCAGTTTGCCGTGAAGGGGAGCGAGGTTTTTGTCCTCGAGGTCAATCCGCGAGCGTCGCGGACTTCACCGTTTGTGTCCAAAGCAATCGGGATCCCGCTCGCGAAATTGGCCGCGCGAGTGATGGCGGGCGAGAGTCTGCGCAGCCTTGGGTTCCTCCACGAGGTCGTGCCCACCCATTTCTCGGTCAAGAATCCGATCTTCCCGTTCAACAAGTTCCCAGGGTGCGACATCATTCTCGGCCCCGAGATGCGCTCGACCGGAGAGTCGATGGGCGTCGACCGCAACATTGGCATGGCCTTCCTCAAGGCTCATGAGGCGGTGGGCAATCGCCTCCCGTCCGGCGGGCTCGTGTTCGTTTCGGTGAAGGATGCCGACAAGCGGGAGATCGTGCCGCTGGCCCAGCGGATGGACCGGTTGGGACTGCGGATCGTCGCAACCGAAGGCACCTGGAAGATTCTCCAACATCACGGGGTGCCGGCGGTCCGGGTGCTGAAGATGTCCGAGGGGCGTCCGAACATCACCGACTACATGAAGAACCGCGAGATCCGCCTGGTGGTGAATACCCCCTCCGGCCGCGGCCCTCGCACCGACGAGGCCAAGATTCGCCGGCTGGCGGTTTCGCAGGGCATCCCCTGCATCACCACGCTTGCGGGCGCCGCCGCTATGCTGGCGGCGATCGAGGCCCGAGCGCGCGGACATGTCGGAGTGCTTCCGATCCAGCAGCACCACGAAGCCCTGCGGGCTGAGCTCTCAGCCAAGCGTTGACAGTCCGCTGGCCGAAGCACGGGCCGCTGCGACTGCTCTGGCCGGATCGAGCACTTTGACCAGTTGACCCTCGGCGCCCATCGGAAGCGTCTTGGCGCTCGCGAGTAGAACCAACTTCAGCTCCCGAGGTGAGAGCTTCGGGGCGACCTCGATCATCTGCGCGATGGTGCCGCTGACCAGGGGGGCTGCGAACGAGGTGCCGTCGACGTGCTGGTAGTGCTCGTCGACCAACTTCAGCTCCCTGATCCGGCGGGCGATGAGCGCCGTGAGGCGGTCCCCACGGGCCGCCACGAAAGTCTTGGGCAGAAGGCGCCGATGCTCTTTGATCAGGAGCGCTCGCGTAGTCGGACTGGCGGCCCGGAGCATCGTCAGCAGCGTCGCTTGGAGGGCCACTTTGGTCCCCGCCACGGTCGGCGCGGGTAGCCAAACGCTTGGTGCCACGAGATCGGGCTTGGCAATGCGATCCAGGGTCGGACCGCCTCGGGAAGGCCAGCGCTCGAATTGTTTCGGGTCGTCGTGATTCTGGTCGTTCAGCCCGCCGACCGTGATGGCATCCCGGGCACTCGCGGGTGGGACGACGCCTCCCATCCCGTTCCCCGCGGCGGCCACGACGACGACGCCGGCGTCGGTCAGGGCCGTGACGAGCTGGTCGATCGGGCTCTCCGCGAGCGACTCGGCGACGTCGCCACCGATCGACAGGTTGACGACTCGGATGTCGAAGCGGCTGCGATTCCGCAGGATCCACTGCAGTCCCTGGCGAACTTCGCCGGCTTTGATCCGATGCCGCGAGTTTGGCACTCGGACTAACACGAGGCGGGCCGCCGGCGCCAGGCCTCGGAACCGGCCGTGCGAGCTCAGGCCGGAGCCGGCGCCCACCGCCGCGACCATCGTGCCGTGCCACCGAAGATCAGGATCCGCCGGCCCCTCGGGCCAGCCGTCGATCCAGCCGGCCTCGAAGACGCGCTCCACGGGCACTCCGCGCCCGGTGGTGGCATGGACGAGGATACGGCCGGGAGGATAGAGCAGATCGCGGTGGTCCGAAAAGCCGGAGTCCAAGAAGGCGATCGTGACCCCGCGGCCCTGCGCGTCTTGGTCGGCCCCAAGCCGCTCGACGATGCTGAGCGCGGGAAAAAAGGGAGTTTCAGACTCTCCGCCCCGGAATGGAAGGGGCGGAAGACCGACTCCCGGCGGGGGCTTCAGGCCACCGCGGAGCCGGCGTCGATGGACGCGCGACGTCGCCATACTAAATCAGGCAATCGGGAGCGGCGATCACTGCGACCGGGGCGTAAACGCCCGCACCGTCATGTCGTAGGGCTGCCAATAATCGATGGTGTCGCCATCGCGCCGGGGAATGCGATCGCCGAAATTGATCGACTTGATCTGAATCTTGGGATTGGCCCGCTCGATGTTCTTCAAAAAGCGATTGAGGCCGACCCATTCGTAGCCGGTCTTTTCGGTGAACGTGACCTGGCAGCGGTTTTCCAGGTAATTGGTCTGCTTCCAGCGGCTTGAGAGTTGGGTGCCGGTCTTGATCGACTTCGCGATCGTCGACCCCGGTTCGGCCACCTTGTTGATGACCTCGGGCAAAACGCTGACCTTGTCGAGCTTGTCCCTGGAAATGCGATCGATTTCGAGGGCGAGCCGCTCCCCCTTGGCTTTCACCTCACGGATCACGCGGCGGCTGACCGTGAGCTGGCGCTGGATCTCGGGTTTGCGAACGAACTGCAGGTACGCAAATCCACCTCCGGCCAGGAGCACCGCGATGCCGAGGCCGATCAGGAGGGCCTTGACTGACCCTCCACCGGTGCTCTCGTCTCCGGCGTCCACCGGTTCGCTCTTCACCTTCTTGGCTTTCTTGTCGTCGGCCATCTCAGTTCTCCCTCTCGAATTCGAGGCGACAGTTGGTGTACAGATACTTGTCGCCCACGCTCTTGGTCGTTCCCACTTTCGCCGTCACGTATCCCTCGAGCTTTTCGAACTCGGCTTGAAGGATGCCGAAGCTGTCGGCGCTGCTCGCGAGCATCGACCACACGACATCGGTGGAGCTCACTTGGAGCTTGTCGATCGAGAACCAACCGACCTTGTCCTTCGCACGCCCGAAACAGCCCATGAATTGATCGAGTCGGAAGAGGGCGGAGCGGGCTTCGAGTTCCGGGGGCTTCGAGCCTTCCGCGTTTTCGAAGACCACTCCGAAGTTGTCCGTCAAGTGTCGTTCGATGCGGTTGATGCTGCTGCGAATCTGCGTGACGCGGGGCAGACCCTTGAGCTTGACGAGGCGCTCCTCCTCTTTCGAGGATTCCTCGACATTCTCGTAGCCCATGGCGTTGATGCGGTTCGGGTCGGCGCCCCGCTTCAGGATCATGCCCTGATACTCGTTCAGGCAAATGTCAGAGACCGTCTGGGTGTCCCGGATCATCGCCTCCTGACGTTTGAATTCGTTGATGCCGAGGAAGACGAACAAGACCAAGAGGAGCGCTCCCGCGAACAAGAGGGGAGTGCGCAGTTGGTCGAACCGCTTCGTGAAGCGGAATTCTTCTTGCCGGAATTCGAGTCCGAGTGGGTCGTAGCCGAGCGCTTTTTGGGCGAGTCCGACCGCGGTCGCGATGAACGATGAACTCGCTTCGAGGCCGCTGTGGTCGAGGCCGTGCAGCGTGTCGAGCGGGCGCACCGGCACTCGGAAGTTGTCGGCCAGGCGGGATTCGAGCCCGGGAGTGCGCGCGGCGGGACCGGTGATCCAGATTCCGACGAGCGACGGCTCCAGTTGCACCGAGCTGAGCGAGCGGCGAATCTCCGCGCTGATACGGCGCGCGAGCTCATCCTGCTTGTCCTTCAGGATGTCGCCTTGGAGTTCGCGCGAGGTCTTGGTCGCGGCGGGTGCGGCGGCTTCGAGCTGGGCCACGGTCGCGAACGGAGCGTCGGCCCGCAGCATTTGCTGCGTCATCGTGCGCGCTTCCGAACGATCGATCCCGAGGTCCGTGGAGATCGCGCGGGTGAGCGACTCGGCACCCATGCGCAGGCAGCGCACCATGCGCAGATGTTCGCCGGTTCCGACGAGAATCGTGCTGGTGGTTTCTCCGAGGTCGAGAATGACCTTGGCACCCTTCTCGTCGTCATCGTCGAGTCCAGGGACCTGGCGGGCGCGAGCAAAGAGGGCCGCCGCGTCGAGATCGACGTGCGAAGGGTCGATGCCGCTGCGGCTGACCTTCAACAGTTGCTCTTTGAGCGCAGGCTTGGGGACCGCCACGATGAGCAGGCGACTGCGCGGACCCATCTCGCCGATTTTGTGGTAATCGACGACCACATCTTCGATGTTTTGGGTCGGAAGGTGACTCTCGCACTCGAACTTCAGGACCTTCTTGATCTGGTCGTCCGAAGTGAAGGGGATCTGGATCTCACGTATCGTCGCCTTCGCGGCAGGAATGCCGAGCACCACGAACTCGCGTTTGGCCTTGGCCGCCTTCAAGGCTTGCTTCAGCGCGGCTTGGGTTTCTTCCAGTCCACGCTCGCCCGAGGAGTTGGGCTCGATCGGGGTCTCGACGGCCCCCACCAGCCGAAACTTTTTGCCGCCACCCTCGAGCTCGGCCACTCGCACCGATGTCTCGGTGATCTCGATTCCCGTCGCACGCGCCATGCGGTTTCCCTCGTTCGAAGGCCTTCCCTGGAACCATGGCGCTCCGGAACCGCCCTCGCACCACGAGCCTTATACCAATGTCGTCCTTCCCGCCGGAATCAGCGCGGGCTTTCCTCGCCGAGTCGCAAGAGGCGGGTGATCTCGGCGGCGTTTTGGCCGGTGCGTTCGGCGTAACGAGCCCGCACGTCGGGGGGAAGGAGGGCCAGGATTCGGCCTTCTTGACGATCTTCTTCCACGACTCGCGCTGCCGGGTCGGCGGGTAGTGGCGACTCGGCAAAGGCGGCCCTTTGGCGCAGGATTTCCGCGGCGAGTTCGGGGGTGGCCCCCAGGTCGATCCAGGCTTGTCGCAAGGCCAGCGTCTCGCCTTCGGTGAGGCGGCCCTGGTGTTTGGCCACGACGCTGCCCAGCCCACCGCTCAGGTAATAGCCCCCGAGTCCGGCGGCGCCGATGGCCAGCAGCACGGCCGCCGCGCGGCGCCCGAGGGCGGGGGCGAACCAGCGAAGCCGGGGTGCCGCGGCGTTCCCGCGGGCCAAAACCGCCCGGTAAGTGCGGTCGGCCAGACCCGTGGGGGTTGGCTCGTCGCGCAGCGCGGCGAGCCAGGGCTCGAGGCGATCAGGGGAGCGGTCTTTGGGAGTGGAGTGCTGCATAGGCGGTTGGTTTCAGGGGTCGAGGAGACCCGCGGTTTCGAGCTCCACGCGCAGGCGCTCTCGGGCCCGGAAGAGTCGGCTCTCCACGGTCCCGATCGCGACGTTCAGCACGCGGGCAATTTCGTCGTAGGCGAGTCCATCGATCTCGCGCAGGATCAACACGGCACTGAACTTCTCGGGCAGGCGTCCGATGGCTTGTCGTACCTGGTCCTTGAGATCGCGGCGGCGCAGTGATTCGGCCGGTTCGTCGCGATCGTCGGCGACCCCTTGGGCCGCGGGTTCGTCGAGTTCTGCCTCGCGCCCGTAATGGCGCCGCTTCCGATAGTCATGGGCGGTGTTGATCGCCACCCGGTAGAGCCAGGTGAAGAAGGCGGAATCCTCGCGCCAAGAACCGAGCTTCGTGTGAACTTTGTAAAAGACCTCTTGGACGACGTCTTCAGCCTCGTCTTGACCTCGGACGTAACTCCGCACGAGCCGGAAAACGCGGCCGGAGAACTGCTCGACGATCGCCCGAAACGCCTCCAGGTCGCCCGCCTTGGCCCGCTTCGCGAGGACGGTGTCCTCGGGGAGCGGCACGGCTTCGAGCTTGGGGCTCATGGGAAGGGCATGGGCAAGTGCGTTCATGGTCGTCACTCGCTTGGACCACTTCCGGACGGCCATTCTTCCCGGCGGTCCCCGGTCGGATTGCGCCCGGCTTAGATCAGGTGGCCCATTTTTTCGCGTTTGGTTCGCAAGTAGCGCTCGTTGTTCGGGTTAGGAGCAACGATGAGGGGGAGTCGCTCCACGATGTCCAGGCCGTATCCGGCGAGGGCGCTGCGCTTGGTCGGATTGTTGGTGAGGAGGCGGATTTGGCGGATGCCGAGGTCAAACAGGATTGACGCGCCGGTGCCGTAGTTGCGGTGATCGGGGAGGAATCCCAGGGCCCGGTTGGCCTCGACGGTGTCCAAGCCCGCGTCCTGCAAGGCGTAGGCCTTCATCTTGTTGAGGAGGCCGATGCCCCGGCCTTCCTGGCGCATGTAGAGCAGGAATCCATGCTGTTCTTGAGCGAGCATGGCCATGGCGGCATCGAGTTGGGGCCCACAGTCGCAGCGGCGAGAGCCGAACACATCTCCGGTCAGGCACTCGGAATGGACACGTCCCAACACGGGAGTGGAGATCGCCGGGGCGGCCCCGTCTCCCGCCGGGACTTCGATTCCCCGTGTGAGGGCCAGGTGGGATGAGGAGTCATAGGGCGAGGTGTAGATGTGGAGCGAGAACTCGCCGTACTCGGTCGGAAGCGGAATCGTGGTTTCCCGCTTCACGATCCGCTCGTGCTGGCGCCGGTAGCGCACGAGATCTTCGATGCAGCCGATCTTGAGGTTCCATTTTGCGGCGAAGCGCTCGAGATCGGGGAGTCGCGAGCAACTCCCGTCCTCGTTCAAGATCTCCATGATCACCGAGGCGGGACGAAGTCCAGCCAAACGAAGGAGGTCGGTCGAGCCCTCGGTTTGGCCAGGCCGCACGAGGACTCCGCCGGGTCGGGCCCGGAGCGGATGGACGTGGCCGGGGCGCACGAGGTCGCGGGGGGTCGCTGCGGGGTTGGCGGCGGCTGCGATCGTCCGCGCCCGGTCGGCGGCGGAGATTCCGGTCGTGACGCCCTCGGCGGCCTCGATCGTGACCGTGAACGCGGTTCCGAACCGGTTGGTGGACTCCGATGCCTGGAGCTCGAGGCCGAGTTGGTCGCAGATTTCGCTCGTCAAAGCGAGGCACAGCTCGCCGCGCGCCTCCCGGATCAGGAAGTTGACTTTGTCGGGGGTGACCGCGGATGCCGCAAAGACCAGGTCACCCTCGTTTTCGCGATCCTCGTCGTCCACGAGAATGATCATCCGGCCGGCGGAGAGCTCTTCGATCAGGACAGGAACGGGGCTCATCGGCATCGTGCGCACTCCAAGCTTCGGCCTCGGGCAGCCGGCCATCGTAGCAGTGGGCCGAGAGCGGGCTATCATCCCGCCCCGCCTGGCCGACCTGGGCGGTCTGCTTGGGACTTCTATGCTCGAATTGCCCCCGATTTTCTTGGCCGTGGCCTTTGGTTTTCTGCATGCGCTCGTGCCCTGTGCCCATTCTTGGCCGATGCTCCTGCCGTTTGTGGGACGCGGACGGGGCGTGGCCAAACCCGCCCTCCTGTTCGGGGCCGGGGTCATGCTGGCCAGCGCGATGGCGGGGGCCCTCATAGGGACCGTGGTCGATACGGTTCCGCCCACGCTGCAGCATCGGGCGGAGGAAATCACCGGCATCATTCTCGTGGTGCTGGGAGTCGTGATCGCGGTGCGGCCCAGGCATGGTCACCTCGGGCACATGCACGGGGCCTGCGCGCCCGACGAGGGGCCCAAATGCGGCCACTCGCGTCACGAGCCGCGGCGCTTCGCCAAGCTCGGGGCGGGACTCAGTCTGTTCTTGCTCGGCTTCATCAACCTCACGATTCCCTGCTGGACCAACTTGTCGGTGGTTTCGCTCTCGCTGTCGAGCCACGGAGTCTGGGAGGGCTTGGTGCTCTTCTTGGCCTACGGTGGCGCAACCACCGTCACCATGGTGTTCATTCTTTGGCTCGCGGAACGCGGGTACCACCTCTTAGAACGGCTGCGCGGCGGCGTTTCCGAGGCCCGTCTCGTGCGCGCGTCCGGCGTGTTCCTGGTACTCTGCGGGCTGTCTTTGGTTTTCCATTGGCATTCCCACAGCCACCCGCACTGACAGATGAACCCTCAGCGAACCGAATCGAGTCCTCAGGTTCGCGGCATCGTGCTTCGATTCCAACGGAAGTCCGCGCTCGTCCGATCGGGAGAGGCCGAGTTCCAGTGTGCGCTGCGGAAGGGGCTGTTCCGCGACCTCGGCCGCTGGTCGAACCCCATCGCGGTGGGGGACCAAGTCGTCCTCGAAGAAGTGCGCGACGGGGGAGGGGTCATCGTGCAGGTGCTCCCGCGGCGGAGCCACTTGTCGCGAGTGCGTCCGGAAGCGCGGGACGAGCAGATCATCGTCGCCAATGCCGATCTCTTGGTCGCGATGGTCGCCGCTGCGGATCCGACGTTTCGCCCTCGGCTCTTCGATCGTCTGCTGGTCGCGGCGCATCGAGGGTCGATGCCCTGCCTCCTGCTCGTGACCAAAGCCGATCTCGCGGCCGATCGTGCCCCGCTCCTCGCGGCGGCGGCCCGCTATCGCGCCCTCGGGGTCGAGTTCCTCCTGACGAGTCTTTTGACCAAGGAAGGTCTGCCGGAAGTCGCGCGGGCGTTCGCCGGTCGGGTGGTGGTGGTCGCCGGGCAATCGGGAGTGGGGAAATCCTCCCTTCTCAATCATTTGTACGCGGGGTTAGGCCAGGCGACTCAGGAGATCAGCTCCAAGTGGGGGAAGGGTTGCCACACCACCACCTCGGCGGCGTGGTTCAGCACTCCGGACGGAGGTGCGGTGATCGATACGCCCGGGGTGCGCTCGTTTGCGATCCAGGGCCTGGAGGCGGTCGAAGTGGCCGAGGCGTTTCCCGAGATCTGGGCCGAGCGTGTGCACTGCCGCTTCGGAACCTGCACTCACGATCATGAGCCGGGGTGTGGAGTCAAGGCGGCGGCGTCGGCCGGACGAGTCAGCCCGGAGCGTCTCGATAGCTACCAGCGCATCATCCATGGTTTGGATGAGGACGAATGACGCGAGGCCGATGCCCAGCGATGGTGGGCTGCGTCCGTGGTTGTCACCGCGAAGGAACCGTGCCGAACCCGGCCGTGTCCTTGCCGACGGGACGGTAGCGAGCGGAGTTGGCTCGCGGATGTCGGGCCAGTGATGGAACCCGGGGTGAGCCAGCGCCGCGCCGCGCCCGATCGAGAATTCCTGCTTCCTTCGGTAGCGTTCCCCCATGCGGCTGCATCTCGTCGTCGAGGTCTTGGGCACATTGGGGGCGGTGGCGGTACTCGCCCTCTCGCTCTACCTCTCTCCCGACGCGCGGGGTTTCGGCACGCACGAGGGCCTGGGGCTCCCGGCCTGTGGCTACCTGCAGCGGAGCGGGCGCCCCTGTTTGAGCTGCGGCCTGACCACATCGTTTTCCAATTGTGTCCGCGGTCGACTCCCCTCGGCATGGCGGGCCAACCCCGCTGGCCTCCCACTTTTTTTCGTGACGCTGCTCTTGCCGTGGTGGCTCGTTCGATCGTGGTGGACCAAGCGGGATCCGTTCCGCTTTCTCGACGGCCGCATGACTCGTTGGATTCCGCTGTTCCTTCTCCTCGCGCTGCTCGTGAGTTGGGTCGCGCGGGGTGGGCTCGGCTGATCCGACGCCCGCCCCGGCTACGAACCGAGACGACATGCCGCCGCCGCGGAAGCGGGGTCACTCGGGCGGAAGCTCCGACGCCGGGAAACTCCACCGGAGCGACTGGACGGAGTAGGCACCGCGGCCCTCGGGATCCAAGAATCCCGGCGAGGATCCGAGTGTGATCAGTTCCTTCATCGCCGCCTCCGGCGCCCGGATCTGGCTGACCTTGGCGACGCACTCCTCGAGGGAAATTCCAAGGGCGCGCGCCGGGAAGCGGCGTCGTTCCGCGGCGCTGGAAGGCATCGAGTCCGCGGTGATCTGGAGTTCGGCCGAATCTGGAAACCACGGTGATGCCTTTGTCGTCAACTCCGAGAGCCACGCCCAAACTCGGGCCTCGGGCGCCTCGCCGCGTTTCCATTTCTTGCTCGCATCGTCATAGACTGCAACGCGCAACTTCGGCTCAATTCCGGGACCTGAGGCGAACGCGGCGAGGGTGTCGGCGAGCAGCCGGTTGACCGCCGCGAGCCGCAGCCTCGTCTCGACCGCATGGTCGGCTTGGGCACCGGCGCGCGCGTAGAGGACCTGGTTGCCGCGCAAGCTCGCCACCGCATTTCCGAACCGGGCCACCCGCGGATCCGCCGCGTTCCATTCCACCAGCCACAACTGATCGAGGACGCGCCGCGGACGATCCGGCGGTGGAATCTCCACCAACTCCTGGCGGTTGCGCAGCGTGCGTTGCGCTTGCCCCTCGGGGGAGCTCATCTTGTCGCGCTCTTTCCACGCGTCGACCGCGGGGTCCATGAGACCGGCCAAGAGGTAGATGAGACCTCCCACCAGAAACACCACGAGTACACCGATCTTCCACACCCTCTGAATGTACCAGCCAGAGCGCGGCGGGAGCCTCGGACCTGGACCGGATCCCCAGGTGGCGAGGCGCCGGCCGCGCCTCAGTGCCCGAAGGGCCCGGCCGCCGGGCGATGCCCCAGTTTCACGGCAGGACGGTCCAAGCCGCGGGAGCGGACAAGTTCAGGTTGGCGACGGTGATCGCTTGGACGACGCCGCTCATCGAGGGGGGGAAGCCCGCAACATCAAAGGAATAACGGGCGGTTCCGGTGGCGTCAGCGGCTACGCGCAGCGTCGGATCTTGGAGGCTGATCCAAAAGAAGGGATCACCCACATTGAGGGCTACGAAGGGGAATCCGATCGCGTTGGCGAT
The DNA here is from genome assembly GCA_902826835.1 of uncultured bacterium. Lineage (GTDB taxonomy): Bacteria > Planctomycetota > RBC034. The sequence continues at coordinate 253,276 of CADEGH010000005.1, forward strand.
GGGAAAGCCCGACCCCAGGGCGTCGCTCGGGGCTGACGCCACCAATTGAAGGACGGTGCCGGGCGTGAGCCGCTCGGCAGAAATCGCGATGACGCCGCCGGCCGCACTGGACGCCGCACTCGGGTTGATGCGGAGGATCGGCGCTCCGTAGTTGGTTCCGAAAGCGAGGGCATCGAAGGTCGGAGGCGACGACCACGCGGCGGCCAAAGGATCGAAGGAGCCTCCCGCGATTGTAGGCAGGCTTCCTCCCTGGGCCGACGAGACGATTCGGCCGCGCAGAGCTTGACTCGTGCTTCCGGAAGTGAGCCACAGGTCTTGCGGCCCGCCGTCTGGATCCATCTCCAGGCCAACCACATCGACCACCGAAGTCACGGAGGTCCCGAGTGCTTGGTTGAACACCGCCGCCACCTGAGCTTGGGTGAACTGGATGACCGCGAAGCTCTGGCCGGGGTCGAGGCGGAACACCGTCTGTTCGTCGAGGGTGGTTGCCCCGCCGTTTTGGGCAATCAACGCGGGCGAGGCGGTAACTTCGTCGTCCTCAAAACTGAAGTAGATCTCCCCGCCGGCTCCGATCGCGAGGGCGTCGACATCGACCGTGGAGGTGCTCGTCGCCAGGGCCAGGTTGTCTTCGGTCCAGGGGATGAGCACATTGCCGGTTCCGTCGAACCGAAAGAGGTCGCCATCGCGGATGACCGTGCCGTCCTTCAAGCTGAAGTTGGTGGCCACCGAGAAGGTCCAGGTGCGAAAGTCGGTGACATTCCCGATGTCCAAGGCGTCGAGGTTCGAAATGGGATCGTCGAGGAGTCCGTCTTGGTCGCGATCGAGTAGGAGCGCGTTCCAGGTCTCGATGGGCAAGACGGCTCGGACGGAGCCGCCGCCCGAGAATCCCCAAACCTCTTCCTTCTTGACGTCTCCGAACGAGGCGACTTGATCGGCCAAGACCGAGACCATGACCTCCTGAGCGGTCGCGGCAGAAGGAGCAAGCAGACACAAAAGCACCATGAAGCGAGCGAGCATCCAAACCCCCAAGGGTCGATTGACCCAGCCGTCGGGCGGCACTACTCAGACTCGCGCCGGAGGGGGGGAGCGTCGGAACTCGGCGGGGAGAGCGCTTTTGTGGGGTGGCCCGGAGGGAATCGCGGGCCCACTCACGGCCCGGTCAACCGGAATCCTCTCACTTCGTCGCGAAGTACTGGCGCTTCTTCAGGCTGAACAGCCGCTCGTCGGCTTCGAGCTCGATCTTGCGGGCCGCGCTCACCTCCGCGAACCACTTGGTCATGAGCTGAGTTTCATACTGTTCGCGGATGTACTCCTGGTAGCGGTCGATCTTCCAATCCGGCTCCTGCTTGGCGGCGGGATTGTTGACCTCTTCCAGTTTGATGACGTGCCAGCCGAAGCTGCTCTGCACCGGGCCGGTGAGCTCGCCAACTTTTTCCATCGACCAGACGGCGTTTTGGAAAGCGGGGTCGAGTCCGCCACCCCACTGCTTGATCGCGGCGGCGAGGCGTCCCTTGCCCTTGGCGGTGACGGTGTCCTCGCTGTAGGTCTCAGCCAGCCACCCGAAGTCCACGCCCTCCTGGAGTTTCCGCAGCGCTTCCTTCGCGGACGATTCGGCGGCAGCGCGTTGCTCGGTGGGCAGCGGCAGGCCGGTGACTTCGTCGGTGGTTCGGAAGAGCACGTGGCTGACCTTCTTGGTCTTGCCGAGGAAGAACGACTTGTTGTCGGCGAGGAACTGGTCGAGTTGCTCTTGAGTGAGGTTCACGCCGGTGATGCGCTTCCAAGCCTGGATGCGGCGCCAGCGCTCCATTTCCTTCTCGGCCGTGCTCCCGGTCGCCCGCAGGATCTGCTCCCACGAAAACGGGGGCGGGTAAACGGTGCGCATGTGCGCGGCCCAAGTGGCCACTTCCTCTTCCGTCACGGTGACGTTTTTCGCCTTCATCTCCGACTCGAGGATGCGCCGCTCGATCGCTTCTTTGCGAGCGTCGGTCATGCCGGAGAGTTTCACGAGGCCCATGAGGAAGTCGAGGGCTTCGCTCGCCCCGACGAGGATCTCGTTACCCGTGGTCTTGTCCACGATTTGCGCCACCGTGCCAGCGGCCGGCGCCGGATTGGCGCCCCGGATGCGGCGATCGTAGTTGTCGGTCGCCGTCTTCATGAAGAACTGGAGCAGCATCGTGTTCGTCTGGTTGGTGCGCTGATCCTCGGGGATGTTTTGTGCAGTCCAAAACAGCTTCTTCCAGGCGCGGGTGGCGCGGGCGTTGGAGCGCAGGTGGGTCATCGAGGTCGAACCTTCCCGTTCGATGTCCTCGAGAGTTTTCCCGGGCGCCATCTGCGCGAGCATGCCGTTCAGCTCGTCGACGATGTCCTCGTCCGTGAGGGCGACTTTCGCCTTCTGCAATTCGAGCTCGGCGATCTTGCCCATCACGAGGGCGGTCACCCCGGTGGTGAAGTTCTGGTCCAGGATGATCTTGAGGATGTCGGAGGCCGGGATGGGCACCCCATCGACCGATGCCACCGGGTCGGTGGGCAGTTCAGGCAGGAAGACGAGGGGCGGCAGGATCACCGGCCCGCTCGGCGCCGTGGGGGTCCCGAGGGGGAGGGCTTGGGAGCCAGCCTGGGCAAAAGCACCCGCTCCCAGAACTGCCAACAAACACACGGCCAGGCCAAAGCGCAAAGACTGCATGAAACCGTCTCCGGAGGCGAACTTAAAGTTCCTGATAACCGAGCAAAACATACTCGATCTCAGGTGGGTCCCCATCGGCATGAGGGGAGCGAGGCATGAACTCGATACGGAGGCGCACTGCGCGGGCTCCGTCGGTGGGGGGCCCAAGGTCGAACGGGCCGGATTCGAGGCACAGGGGGCGCCCATCTTGATCGGCGAGGGGCGTACCCTCGGCGGTCATCGCCGGCTCACCACCCTGGTAGTAGATCTGAAAGTCCCGCTCTTCTTCGCCCCGCGCCCGGATTCCCAATCCCGGCTCTCGGAAGAAGCGGAACCGGCCCTGTCCGGCGACGACATGCCAGCGCGACACCACACTCGGATAGGAAATCGTCGAGATCCACAGGTAGGGCTGAAAGCGACTGTGGACCGTCCGCGCTGACTCGCCTCGGCCAGGAGGGGTGGCGCTGAGGAGGAGGGCGCCGGCGCGCGGCTTGGAATCGGTCGAAGTCCCGCGGTCCGGCAGGCCCTGCAAGCCGAGACCCACCGCCGGCAGACTCGCGGTGGGGCCGGCGTAGACCCCCGAGTGTTCGATCGTCAACACCAGATCCCCCTCGGTCCGGTCGTAGAGGAATGGTTCCGCAAATTCGAGCCGGATGTAGCGCCGCTCTTCGACGCGGCTCGACGGGGAGAGCCGCCACGGCAGGCCGCCCGCGACTTGCAACGTCTTCGAACGCCTCCCGCCCTCGTCGTTGTGCTCGAAGCGATCGCTCAGGCCCGTTTCGGCCTCGCGCGAGCGACGCGACAAATAGCCGAGCCTCAGGCGCACTTCGTCGATTGCCGCGTCGGCGGGAATCGGCTCGGCGAGGTGGAAGGTGAGGGCCTGGATCAAGCACCGGTGCGGCGCAAATTCGGAGTCGGGACTGGCGCTCAACCAGCTCCACGGGATTAGCACCTGGGCGCGGGTGGGGGTGAGGCCGAAAAGATTCGGAATGAATGGGTCGGTCCGAGACCAACCACTCGTCAAGGAAGCCAGGGACCCGCCCGGAACCGGGGGGATGAGCGTCTCGAAGAGAGGCCTTGGTTTCAGGAGCTCGAAGGGTTCGCTCAGAGCCGAGACCGAGCGGGGGTCGAGGTCGGTCTCGGATCGAAACCCCACCTGGAGGAGTCGGTCGTTTCCCGGCGCGGTGCGCCAGCGCAGCGTGAGCGGACTCTTGAGGAGGCGCCCCTCGCTCGACCGGAGGTCCAGCCCGAGGCGCACCTCGTAGACCTGATCCGCGGCCCAGGGGAGGCCACCGGCAAAGGGCGAGATGATGATCGTCCTCGGATTGAGCGGGTCGACGAAGCGCACGACGTCTTCGACGCTCACATCGCGCGCGCGGTCGAAGACTTGGCAGCCGACTTCGATGGTGCGCGGGTCGAGGGGTGCGCTGAAGGTGAGCGCGATGTGGTCGCTGGCGGTGACCAGGGGGGCGCCCTCGGGATTGGGGCGGGCGACGACGAGCTCGAGATCTTGGCCTCGCGGAACCATCGTGTCGTCGACCGCCACCTCGGCCGAGAGTCCGCCCATGAGTTCCGACCCATCCTGGGCCCGCAGGCCTTGGCTCGCGATTGGATGGAGAACTTGCACCCGGAGGCCGCGCAGATCGGGCCAGCGCTGCAGAGGGTTGTCCGGATCCACGCGAAGCAGGCGGCCGTCGACTGAGAGGCGCACGGACACCGGATGCCCGGCGAGAGACGTGACCCGAACGGACCGTTTGGGCACCGCCTCGCGAGCAAGCGGCTTGCTGAACCGGATGAGGATCGGCTCGGTTGCGCCGATCGGCCCAGGCCCCGCGGTGAGCTGAAGCGGGAGGAAGGACGCCGGCTCGTCGGCGTGGCAAGCCGTGACGACCGCCAGCCAGAGGGGCCAGGTCAGGATCGAGAGGGCAGACTTGGGGACGCGGTTCACGCCTCGAGACCTACGGGGGAGGAGAGAGGTGACTCCGGCGCCCTCCACCGACCGGGTTGATCCGCGCTTCCCTCGATTGTCCGCTTCACCCAGGAGAATCGATCGACGGTTTGGTTCAACCGTTTCGCCCGCCGGAAAATGGCGGGAGCGCATGGGAATCGAACCCACCAGACGGGTTATTTGCCCGTCCCACCGGTTTTGAAGACCGGGCGTTCCACCAGGAAACGATCCGCTCCCGCAAAGAATTTTGCGTGCCCCTATCTACGTCTCGGGGCATCCTCCGTCAATCGTTCAGGTCAGGACGCGCAGCTCGGCCGCGGGGCTCGGCTCCACGCTGGCGATGACTGCGGTCTCCGTGAGCCCGGCTTCCTTGAGCCGCCGCACGAGAGGTTCGGCGCGGCTCGGGGGAACTGCGATCAGGAGTCCGCCCGAGGTTTGGGGATCGAGCAATATCTCGCGGTCCCACTCGCCGAGCTCCGGGCTGAAGTTCAGCCGGGATCCGACGTAGCGGAGGTTGGTCGCACCCGCACGGGTGCGGCAGCTCTTCTGGAAGCAGCGCTCGACTCCCTTGATGCGAGGGACGGACCGCGACCGCAGGACGACGCGCAAGGGGTCGTGCGCGAGCATCTCGCTCAGGTGGCCCAAGAGTCCGAAGCCGGTCACGTCCGTGAGCGCGTGCGGGGCGGCCTCGAGGATGGCATCCATGCCGACCGCGTTCAGGGTCGTCATCCACCGGATCGCTTCGCCGACCTCCGGCCAGTCGTTCGCCTGCCCCTTGATCGAGGACACGATGAACCCGGTGCCGATCGGCTTGGTCAAGATGATGTAGTCGTTGGGCTTGAGGCCGCGGTTCCTGATCACCCGGTCCGGGTGCACTTCGCCGGTGACCGCGAGCCCGTACTTGATCTCTTTGTCGGTGACGGTGTGGCCGCCGGCGATCGCCGCGCCCGCCTCGGTGACCTTGGCCGCGCCCCCGGCGAGAATCTCGGCGAGGATCGCCGGATCGAGATCGCTCGGAAAGGCGCAGATGTTCAGCGCGGCAAGGGGCTTCGCGCCCATCGCGTAGATGTCGGAGAGGGAGTTGGCGGCGGCGATGAGTCCGTAGGTGTAGGGGTCATCCACAACCGGCGGAAAAAAATCCGTCGTGAACACCAACGCCCGATCCGGGGCGATGCGCAGGACGCCCGCATCCTCGGCACCCTCGGCGCCGACGATCAGATCGGGATGTTTGGGGAGCTGTCGTTCGCCCAGAACCTGGGCGAGGCCCTCGGGGGCCATTTTGGCCGCTCACCCTCCGGAGCCGGCGTACTGAGTCAAGCGAATGGGACGCATGGAATTCTCCGGGGTGTTGTAGGGAGCTTGAGTCATCGTTCCAAGTCCGCGAGGGCCGAACGAACCAAGGGCGCGATTTCCGATTCTTCGCCGTCGAAGAGGGTGCGCACGTCGAAGCGCACCCGGTTCTCGACGGTGCGGGTGAACACGCCGGGGGCTTGGTGGCGCAGCGCGCGCCCGAGGGCCGCGGGTTTCGCCGGCGTTTCGAGGTCGACGCCGAGACTCGGAATGGGGAGGGCGGGGAGGGCCCCCGAGCCCGCTTCGGCGGCCGTTTCCACCACTCGAGCGTGCACGCCTGGAAGGGCGAGGGCGTGCAGGCTGGCCGCCAACCGCTCCGCCTTCGGCCTCAGCCCTTCGACCGAGAGCGACAGCATGCGGAGAACGGGGATGAACGCGCGCACGCGAGACGGTTCGAGGTAGAGCGCGAGCGTCGCCTCCAACGCGGCGATGCGCAGCTTGTCGATGCGCAGCGCGCGGGCGAGCGGATGGGCGCGCATCCGGTCGAGCCAGACCTTCTTGCCGAGGATGATCCCCGCTTGGGGTCCTCCGAGCAGCTTGTCGCCACTCATGCAGACGATGTCGGCGCCCGCGCTGAAGCTCGCGCGCACCGGGGGTTCATCGCCGATTCCGAGCTCCACGGGCGACAGCAAAGAGCCGCTGCCCAAGTCGTGGATCAGAGGGATGCCGCCCGACTGCGCGAGCGCCGCCAGCTCGGACAGCAAAGGCGCAGCTGTGAAACCGACGATGCGGTAATTGCTCGTATGCACCGCCAAGAGCGCGGCCGTCTCGCTGCGCATCGCTCGGCGGTAGTCGGCCAAGTGCGTGCGATTGGTGGTTCCGACTTCGACGAGGTGGCATCCCGAGGCCGCCATCACGTCGGGGATGCGATAGCTGCCGCCGATCTCGACCAGTTCACCGCGGGAGCAGATCACTTCGCGCCCCGCGGCGACAGCGGCGAGGATCAGCAGGGTCGCGGCGGCGTTGTTGTTGACGACGAACGCGTCCTCGGCCCCCGTCAGCTCGCGGAGCAACTGCCCGGCGCGGGTGTCGCGCAGCTCGCGCTCTCCTTCGTTCCGCTCGACCTCGAGGAGGGAATACCCGCCGGCGCGGACGATCGCGTCGAGGGCAAACGAGGAGAGGGGGGCGCGGCCCAGTCCGGAGTGCAGGACCACCCCGGTCGCATTCAGGATCCTCGGCAGGGCTTCGGCATCGCGAGGGATCCGCCGCTTCAGGAGTTCGACCACCTCGTCTGGAGACGGCGCGGCTCGCCCCGGCGTGGCCAGGATCTCGGTCCGAAGCTCCTGCAGGACCAGGCGAATGTGTCGGCTCACCACTCCGGCGCCCCACTTTTGTTTGAGCTCGCCGAGGGCGGGGGAGTCGAGCAGGCGATCCACTTTAGGGAGGGCCCGCAAGCTGGAGTTGCGATCCGGCGCGCGATCTTCCGGAGAAACCATAGGCGGAACGGTATCAGAGGCAGCTATCTCTTGACCGGGGCGACCCGATTCCGGCATACTCGCTCGCGAGGCACCCCCTGCCGTTCGCCTCCCGAGGTTGTCCGCCAACGAAGCTTCCGCCTGAACGCCCTCTTCGCGTACCCCAAAGTTGCCCGTCCGGGCGGCTTTGAGGCAGGCATCCGAGTCATCCATGACCACATCCACCCAGTCTCGCCCGGTCACTCGCCGTACCCAGATTGCCATGGGAACCCCCACTCGCCGTCGCATGGGGAAGGGCATCGTCGTTCTTGGTTGTGTAGCCCTGGCGCTCGGAGTCGCGGCGGCGATCCTGTTCACGCAAAGCTGAAAAAATAGCTTGAGTTTCGGGCCAGGATCGGGTTGATTCGCCCTCGGAGCACGTTCGATACTGATGGGGTGCTTGTCCCGGAAGGTATCGGGCACTGGGAGCGACTTCATGACTTTCGATCACCGACGGCTCGCGTGGTTAGTCCCCTTCCTCCTCCTCGCCTGTGGGGGATCGCCGGAACTGGCTGTACCTCGGACTCCCGCCGCGGCGTACTCCGAATTGCGTCCGCTGGCGATTGAGACAATCGGCCCGAGCCACCTCGTCGTGGTGGGTCACGCGGTCCGCCTGGATGGGCTACCCGAGGGAGTGATCCTCCGATCCGAGGATGCAGGCCAGACTTTCCGCCGCCAGGCCGACGAGGTCCATGACCTTCTGCGCGTGGGTTTCCAATCCGTGAGCGCCACCGACCGCCTTCGCGTCTGGGCAGGTGGCACTCGCACCACTGACACCGGCTCAAGCCGCGCCATCGTCTTCATCACCAGCGACGGCGGTAATCACTGGCGCGAGTCCGCCCTCCCGCAGGATCCCGCCCTCTCCGCCCTCGAGGTCCAACGCCTGACCCACTCGAACGACATCGCCGCCGAAGCCGTGGTGCGTAGCCTCGACCTCGCCACCCAGACCGAAGTCTCGTCCACCTTCGTTACCGAGGACGGCGGCCGTTCCTGGTCCGCCGGGACCTTCCGCAACCCTGCCTCCGATCCCAACGTGGACCGAACCGCCTCCTTCATCGACGCCGACCGCGGTTTCCGCCTCGCCGAGACCGCCCACCCCGGCCACACCTTCCTCGAAGTCACTGCCAGCGGCGGCCGCGACTGGATGCCCATCGCCGAACTCCTCGTGACCATGATGGACACCTACTGATCCCCGCCCTTGCCTGCCGGCCCCCCCTCGGGCAAAATCCCCCCCAGGTTCGACCCCCCTCGAACCCCACCCTCGGGGCGTAGCTCAGCCTGGTAGAGCGCTTGCTTTGGGAGCAAGAAGTCGGAGGTTCAAATCCTCTCGCCCCGATTTCACGGTGAAAGTTCCGTCGTGTTCCGGTGCGCTCGCGGCACACGGCTTGCCGCTTGCGCACGCGACACCTGCTGCGCATTGGGAGAGCAATCATCGGAGAGTCGTCCAGCGTAGTGGATCGCAGAAGCACCAAGTTAATGCCGATGCCCCGGTGCGTGGTAACCGCTGCACCGGTAGTAGCTGCAACCAATCGCTCAATCTTTCGCTAGTTTAAGGTCATTTGCGAAGGTCTTCACGTGCGCCCGCGCTATTCGCTTGCGAGAATTCCTCGATTAAGCGAGCGAGAAGTCTTTCAAGTTCAACCCGCGACGCCGGGTCCGCCGCGGCCTCTTGGTTGAGCAAGGATAGGGCCTTCCTTGTGGCGGACACAGCCTCCTCTAGTCTGCCAGCTTGGCGAAGTGTCCAAGCAAGGGTGCAGAGCATCTGACGATTGCCTTCTTTTGAGAGCGTTACAGCTCGCTGTGCTGCGTTGACCGCGAGCTTATCTGGCTCATCAAGATCGCGATTTGCAGTGGCAACAAGAACCGCCAGATCATGCCAAGCCACTACGTCTTCTGGCCGAAGGGCAAGCCCTCGCTCCAGTTCAGCCCTAGCTCCATCTGTATCTCCCAATTGTCGCAATACGCTTAGTAAGTTCTTGTGAGCGACATCGTTTGTCTTTTCTGCATCAATAGCTTTACGAAAGTGCTTAATGGCTCCGTGTACGTCACCGCTCTCGTAGAGGCTGCCGCCCAGATTGCTATGGGCCATTGAGTGGCTTGGCGCGATGGCGATGGCTTTGCGGAAATGTGTAGACGCAGCTTCACAGTCTCCGGACCGAAGTAGCGCAAGCCCAATATTATTATGCACTTCCGCATTTTCCGCGTCCCTGTTGAGCGCGGCCATGAAATGCTCTACCGCCTCCTTGTTGTTCCCGACGTCAAACATCACGTTGCCCAAATTGTTGTGTGCCAGGGCATGCCCGTCATCAAGCGTAAGTGCCTTGCGATAGCTTGCAATTGCTTCATCAATGTCGCCATTCCTCCTGAGCGCTCTGCCTAGGTTCACGTGCGCGTCAGCATTGTGCGAATCGAGAGCCAACGCCTTTCGTGAATGCGCAATGGCACCGTTGAGGTCGCCGATTTCCATTAGAGCGTAGCTGATATTATTGTGGGTCGCCGCGCTGTTCGGCTTGAGTAGCAGCGCCTTTCTCATTTCATCCAGCGCGGCCTCCCACCGGTGCTTGTCCAAGAGGGCGCGCGCCAAATTGTGACGCGTCGTAAAATGGCGTGGGTCGATTTCCAATGCGCGATTGTAGTGGCGGATAGCTTCGTCGGTCGTCCCGCATAGCATCAGTGAAAATCCCGCCCAAGACCATGCGTCAGCGGAGTCGGGCCACAAGAATGACAGTGCCGTTGCGCATTGCTCCGCAAGGCGTCGGTCCTTGGCAAGGCCGGCAGCGCAAGCAAGCTCGGTGTAGTGTATTAGCCGGGCGCGCGGCGAAACGAAGATAGCCCATGAAAATAGATTGATGGCTTTGCGTAAGTTGTCTATGTCGCCAGGCTTGCGTAAAGCCACCATGCGCACGCCTTCGACAAAGAAGTCCAAGGAAGACTGAGGCGGCAGGGGCGGGATTCCTATCGCCGCGGCTTCGCTGGCGCGACCAGAGAGATGCAGCAGATGGACGCGCAAACTCAGCAAGGATGGGAAGCGAGCCTCTAGGTCGGCGTGGGGCGTAAGCACCGAAAGTGCCGCATCCCAGTCACGGTTAATCGCATGAGCGAGGCTGGACCCTGCAACCACCTCGGGGAGTTCAGGGTGTTCATCGAGTAGAGGCAGGAATGCCGCCAGGGCATCTCGGGATTCGTGCGAAACGATATGCGAGAAGCCGGCTTCAATGCCCTTCTCGCGAACAGCGAGCAGGCGGACCGCCTCTCCAGTGCGAAGCACATCCATCCGGAAGTAAAGGTAGGTTCCGAGGCCACCAGTACAAACCAATAGGATTGCAGCAACGACGAGTAGCGCAGCTACCTTGGGATTTCGCTGTGTCCAACGATAGAAACGCAACAGAGGACCAGTACTCTTTGCGCGGATCGGTTCATGACAGCGAATCCGCCGTAGGTCTTCGGCCAATTCAAGTGCCGACTGATAACGGCGATCACGGTTCTTCTGTAGAGCGCATTCAATCACGGTCTTCAGGTCGACTGGAACCTTGCAGTTGATGAGTCGGGGATCGGAAGGTTCCTGTTCTTGGATCGCGTGGTACAGCCCCTCGCGAGTGGGAGCATCGAACGGCCGGCAAAGGGTAGCGCACTCATAGAGCATTACTCCTAGCGCCCATACATCAGTGCGCCGGG
>CADEGH010000005.1:264374-268369 GCA_902826835.1 uncultured bacterium
GGGTGACATGTAGGCCGGTGTACCAAGTAAGTCGCCGGACTTTGTGAGCGTAACGAACGCGTCATCTTCAAGATGGGCAATCCCAAAGTCGAGAATAACCGGATTACCACATCGGTCCACCATGAGATTCCCGGGCTTTATGTCCCGATGCACAACTCCCGCTTCATGTGCCGCGTGTAGTACCCGCGCCGCGTCCTCGAAAAATGTAAGTAGCCGGGGCATATCCCCCGTAGACGTCAAGACACGTCGCACCTCGTCGTCTACGGCCGCGGGATCTGTGGGGTCCTCAGACGGTGGTCGAGCAAGAGGCAGAAACGATGAGTCGTTGCTTTTGCGCTGCCCGGCCTTTGCATCGACGAGCGCTGTTGATAGAGCCTCTCCATCGATATACTGCATTGCTATCCATCGACTCATGCCATTGTCACCCGCCCCGGCCTCATAGACCTTGCATATGCCTGGGTGATCTAGGCGGGACGCGATGAGCGCTTCGCGGCAGAAGCGCTCAAATAGGCTGAGGTTCAACGTGGCGAGGGCGTCGAGGACCTTGAATGCAACTGGCCGGTTGAGCGCCCGGTCCAGGGCACGATATACGGTTGCTTGGCCACCGCGGCCGAGTTGTTCCTTTAACTCATACTTCGTGATCCAATCGGGCGCCGCCTGCACCACGAGGCCACGGAGAAAAAGAAACTCGGCCGCGATGACTTCCTGAGCTTCGGGACTCTCCGCAGCGACATAATCGGCAAGACTCTTGATCTGGCCGGCCTCCTTGTCACGGAGCAACGATGCGCGGAAGCGTGCGGCGATTTCTTCCTTCAAGTCTTCAGGGAGGCTCACGACGCGGTCTCGGGAGAAGGGACGACGCCTGGCGGAACACGCCGATCGGCTAACTTCTTAAGCAGGCGCGCCCAACACGCGGTAACTGCTCTCACCGTGCGGCCGAGAACGGTGGCGACATCGCTTATCTCCCGCCCCTGGATGCCACGGAGCAACAGAATCTCGCGCTCATAGTCGGATAGCGCTTGGCGTGCCCACCGCAGGAACGTTGCGAGATCTTCACTCTGCGCCGCACGAGTTACGGCGGATGTAATAGAGGCAGGTACATCTTCCATCGGATCGCCGGACGTGGCGTTGCCGGCGGCCGTGTGAAGACGCGCAATAGCGCGCTGCGATTCACGGACCACGTTTTGGACGAAGCCAAAGACCCACGCTCGGAAGGGACGTGAGGGGTCGAACGACGCCGCGTTGACGAGCACACGCCTCCACGTCTCCGCCACCACATCGTCGGGGGCGACCCAGCGCTCGCCAATTCGTAGCGCAGCGTATGTGTAGATGGCTGGCGTAACGCGTTCATAAAGGACTGCAATGGCATCCGCGTTGCCTTGTTGGAGCCTGCGTGCGGCTTGATCGGTTACCGAAGGTCCAGAAGGGCAACCTAGGGCACGGGACGACGGCGTGGAGCGGGGAGCGCGCATGACCAGAACTCTACTTTGCGAGCCAGCGTCTTGCGAGGCACGGCGGTGGGGCTCGTCAGAGCCGCCGTTGCAACAACAGAAGAAGAGTCCCGCCACGAAGTTGTGGCGGGACTCCGTTTGCTTCGACGAACTTGTCAGATCTCTACGGGAAGTAGATCCGGTGATGGAGATGGTCACCGAACGCGTTCCGCTCGATCACGTCGAAGTGCGGGTTCACCGCACCCAGATCTGCGAACACGTTCCTCACCTCGCATCCCGACCGTCCCACTTCCGAGAGGTCGAATGGGGCGATATATCCCAGCCCCGATAGGCCATCGCGGTGCGGCGGGTTCGCAAACCCGCCTCGGTCCATCCCGGAAAGGATGTTGTCCAGGGATCCCGGGTTCATTTGAGCCTCCGGCATCAGAACCAGCGAAGCCCTCCACTCGCAGGGGGAGGACATCCCCGACACCAAGCCAGGTCCATCTCGCGTAAGTTGGCCACGCGACGGCTCCGAACTTGTTGACGAGCTTCCTTGCGTCTGGATCGGTGAAAGTCACACGACTTTTTTTCTTAAAGCCGAGATGCGCCACTAGCCCGACTTCGAGAGTCCGGTGAGAAGTGGTGGCGTTCTTGGAGCTGCCCCGACGGGGCACGCGCCGAACCGTTATGCGTTACGGGACTTCGCCAATGCCTGTGGTGGCTTGGCGGCGCTCGTTGCTTCGTGGATCCCATCGGGCTCTTCCGGTAACACCGCTCGGCCTCGCGCCGACTGTGGCGTCAGGGCCACGCTCGCGCAGGTCTTCGATGAATCCGCCTGGCCGCCGTCGCATCGCCGGTAGGCGCGCGCGCCGGGGCAGGGCTTATCGAACGTTGTCGGCAGTAGGTGGGTCGCGCGCTCCGCGAGACTCACGGGATGGTTAGGTCGGGCCCACGGATCGTCGGGAGTCCCCTTAAAGGTCCGTGCATCCATGACTTATGAATTCGAAGGTGCGTCTTTCCTCTATGCTCCAGCCGCCAACTTGCACCGTGAAAAGTTCTAATGGCGTCCTCTTGCCCCGACTCGTGAAAGAAGTTCCGCGGTGAAATCGCGGCGGCACGAGGGTTGCGGCTGGTGAATCGTTGCGGGAGATCGTTGCCGAGCGGAACGCCCCCTGTGCCAGGGTAGTTACAGCATGATCGTGCACTGAATCCGCGATCAGGACTCCCGGCCGCTCGTTGACGTGCGCTGAGGGTCAAGGCTGGCGAGGAGGGCCAGCGGGAGCGGAGGGGTGGGCGGAGGAATTTGGGTCAGGCGATGGGCGGGAGGTTTTCGAGGAGGAATTTGGGGTGGCGGGCGGCGATGCGGAGAAGGGTGAGGGCGGGGCCCTCGGGATGACGTTGGCCCTGCTCCCAATTGCGGAGGGTTTGGGTGGTGATGCCCATTGCTTGCGCGAAGCGGGACTGAGTCAGGCCGACGAATCGGCGAAGGGCGGCGACGTCTGCGCCCGTCTCGAAGGTGCCGGACATGAGTCGCTTTCGAACTCGGGCGGGAATCGATCGAGCAAGCTGCTTGGAGGTGAGCTCGGGGATCTCGGTCATTCTCGGTGCTCCAAGGAGGCTTGATCGCGGGCACGCTTGCGGCAGGGCGCCGAGCGGGCATTGATCACACTTCTGGTTCTCTCGTCCAATTCCGCAGAGACGAGCAGCAAGGCACCACGGGCGCCCCGAAGCCAACCTCCTGGACGCTTCGCTCTCGCTGGGCGGGGACGCGAGGGCGCAATCATTGGGTTCGCATCAGGACGGCATTGGAGAGGTCGAAGCCGAAGGGGCCGGCGGTGGGGGCGATCAGGGCTTGGACGACCAAGTCCAGGCCAGGGAAAGCTGGGGATTGGGGCAGGGGGAGCGTGAAGGAGGCGGTACCGAGGGCGTCGGTCAGGAGAGGGGTCAGGGTGAGGTAGTTCGTGAGGTCGATCTCGACGGAGCAGAGGCCGAGGTTGAGAGGCGAGGCGGGTGGGGAACTGAGGGCCAGGAGACCGGAGGTGAGGGGGGCGGCTCCGGTCAAGCGCACGGTCCAAACTTCTCCGAAGATGGGCGCCGAGGCGACGAGGGTTGGGGGAGTCGGGTTTTGGCCGCAGCCCATTCCGATCGGGAGGCCGGACAGCGTGATTTGGCCGAAGCGGACGTTTTGGAGGGAGTTCACGTAGTAGCCGAACCGCCCCGAGATGTAGGTCGAATCGGAACTCGTCCACGCCTGAAGGAGGGTCGGGCCGTTCCTGACCTCGATCGTGAAATTGCCTGGTCGAAACCTCAACGTGAAGTCGTAGTCGATCCCGGCGACCCACGGAATCGCATTGTCGAAGAGGGTGGTGACATTCGGGGTGTCGACGGACTGCCAAAGATCGAACCCCGTGGGATCCGCCCCGAGCGGCACGTGAATCTTGCGCAGGGTCATGCCGACGTTCCCGACGCCGAACCACGATTCGGTGGTCTTTTTCCAGTCGAACAAGTAATAGGACCCACGGTTCTGGTAGCCGAACACAAAACCCATGTAGTCGGGAGCCG
>CADEGH010000006.1:0-41610 GCA_902826835.1 uncultured bacterium
GGTGGTGAAGGCGAAGGTCTACGAGCCGGATTGGCGGCAGTCGGAGCGCAGCGAGTACACGCTGGGAGTGGCGCGCATTCTGGCCGCTCTGCTTCCAGACGGAGTCGAAGCCGGAACGATCTCCACGGTTCCGCTCGGCTTTTGGCCCAAGGAAGATGAGCGCGCGAGACACGATGCCGCGCGCGCCCTGCGCTCCTTGGCCTCGAGGCTCCGGGAGTTGGAAATGGAGACGGGCAAGTGCATCTCCGTCGCCCTCGAACCCGAACCGCTGTGTGCGCTCTCCACCCTCTCGGACGGAGTGCAGTATTGCGAGGATGTTTTGTTCGCGGGCACCAGCGCCTTGCAAGAGTCCGTCCTGCGGCGACACCTCGGGCTCTGTCTCGACTTCTGCCATCAAGCGGTCATGTTCGAATCCGTGGCGGAGCCGCTGATCGCAGCCGAGCGAGCCGGAGTCTCGGTGTTCAAGGCGCAAATTTCCGCGGCCTTGGAGGTCACGCGGCCGCCGGATCGTGCCGACCCGTGGGGCAGCCTTCGTGCGTTCACGGAACCCCGCTTCCTGCATCAAGTCGTGGGCGCCGACGTGGATGGGAGAAGAGCCTCGACCTGGCTCGATCTTCCCGAGCTCTCGACTCGCCCGCCGTCCTCGGACATCGCCACCCTCCGTTGCCATTTCCATGTTCCCATCCACTGGGAGACCACCGGCCGGGTGCGGACGACGCGCGCGTGCTTGGAGGAGATTCGCGACCAGGAGGTGCGCCGCCGCCTTCCGCGGCATCTCGAGGTCGAGACTTACACCTACTCGGTTCTGCCGGGTGGCACGGAGGTGGGCCGGCTTCCCGGAATCATCGCGGAGGAATTGCGCTGGGCGGCGGGCCTGCTCGCGCGGGAAGCGGCGGCGCCGGACAGGTTGAGCGGACATTTTTGCTAGTGGCTTGACGGCGGCAGTGGGCTCCCTGACAATCGGGGCCGTGGAGTTAGCGTGATGCCCACGGCTCTGGTGGTTCTCAAGGAATTGGAACGAGCACGGGAGCAACTCGACCGCGATTTCGAGTTCCCCTGGCGCGAGCAGCGCAGCCCCTCTCCGATCTGGAGCCATCCCGCGCTCCTCCGCGCCTACGAGCTTCTACCCGCAGACTTGCACGAACTCGTCCGGGGCCTACTCGTCCGCGGAGTCATCTTCCGCTGCATGGGTCTCTACCTGATTGCCGAGCTTCGGCTTTCGGAATTCGCGTTCGAGACGACCGATCATCTCCTGCACGGGCACCTCGCGGTGCGTGCGTTGGCGGCAGCGGCCCTCGGATCTCTCGGAGACGAAGCCAGCGTCGAGGGCCTCCTGTTGGTTCGGGACACCGAGCACCCCGAAGTCAAGCGCGCCGTGATCGATGCGTTCGAGCGCCTGCGTGATGACCGCTGCATCCCCGTGCTCGCGCGCTGGATCGGGCGGAGCGGTGAAGATGAAGGAGTGCGTCGCCGAGTCTGTCGCTGCCTCATCGCGCTCGCCGATGATGCTTCGATGCCGGCTCTGACTCGAGTGCTGGACGACGAGACCGCCCCCGACGACCTGCGAATTCTGGCGGTCACCGCCCTCCAGCGGATTGGTGGGCCGGAGTCGCGGACGCGGCGATTGGGCGGGCTGGCCGCGAACCGGCCCATGGTTCGTCAGGCTTGCCTGAACTCGCTCCTCGAAACCTCCGATCCCTACTTGGCGTCGGAATTCTTGACGATTGCTTTAGCGCCGACGGGAACGCGCGGGCGCGCCGAGGCTCTGCGTGGTCTTCATCGGCTCGCCACGGCAGAGGCGATCACCAAGTTGTTGCCGCTCGCCAAAGATCCCGACCTCGAAGTGCGCATCGAGGCGGTGGCGTTCTTCGAGAGGGTAGGCGGAGAAGTCGCGAAGTCGGGCCTGACTCAGGCCTTGGTCGACCAGGCCCCCGAAGTCGGACTGCAGGGAATGATGGTCGCGGAGCGACTCCTGAAAATCGACTTGTTCGAAGGTTGGAACCCGACCGACGTCCTTCAGGACGCCCGGCACTACCGCCTCGCGATCCAGCGTGCGGCCAGTGCGTTGGGGGCGTGGATCCCCAACTCCGGTTCGCATTCTGCTCCCCCCGTGGCCCCGCCGCGCGTCAAAGGGGTGGAGGCGAGTTAGCAGATTCTGCGCGCGCCTCCGCAGCCTGCGAGCCTCGCAATGTCGGCGTTCCGTCAAGGCGAAGGGCGCGGATCGGTTTCGTGTTGGGGGAGGCGACCGATGACCCGCGAGTCTCGGTGGCGGACCTAATTCACGACGATTCGATTCTTGATCCGTTCGACTCCGCGACAACGCATAGCCAGGAGGCCGGCTTTGGCCTTTTGCAAAGCCGTGCGGACGGTGCCCCGCAGGACGATCTGGTTCGATAGGCTCGCAACTTGCACGTTCACCGGCGAGAGTTCCCGGTCTTGGTCCAGCACCTCCTGCACTTCCCGGGCGAGGTCTCGATCTTCCTCACGTCGGGAGGTCGCGATCTGCAGGGAGACGTCGACGCGGTCGATGCCCTGTTCGTCCTCGAGAGAATCTCGAATCGACTGGATCTCATCGGCATCGGAAACCGTGCCCCGGACCAAAGCTTGGCCTCCCCTCAGGACCAGATCGATCGTGCTCACGTCGACGCCCGCTCGGAACTCAAAGTCGTCCAGGAGACGAAAGGCCAAAAGATCCTCGGCTGACCAATCCTGACCAGTGAGCTCACCACTCGGGGGGGGCCCCGGGGACTTCGGCTTGGCCGACGAAGCGGCGCCCTTGGCCGGTCGGGTCGGCGCGGACTTCTTCTTGGGGGGGCTAGGCGGCTTGCCGGGGTTTTGAGGTGAAGAAGTCGGTTTCGGCACGAAGGCGCGGTATCTAAGGCTTTGGGTCTGGATCTGTCAACCCCAAGGACGCAAAAACTCATCCCCGGCTGGCACCGCCAAATTGGGCCAAGTGGCGGCTCTGGGCTAACATACGTCGCTTTCCCCGGATTCGGAGGTCCGACCGTGCCCTATGACCCGAGTGTGATCGAACCCAAGTGGCAGAAGTTCTGGGAGGACCACCGGACCTTCGAGACGCCGCGGACCCCGGGCGATCGGCCCAAATACTACATCCTGGACATGTTCCCCTACCCCTCCGGCGCCGGCCTGCATGTGGGCCACGGCGAGGGGTATACCGCCACCGACATTTTGGCGCGCTGGAAGCGCATGTGCGGCTACGCGGTTCTGCATCCCATGGGGTGGGACGCCTTCGGGCTGCCGGCGGAGCGTGCCGCGGTTCGAGAGGGCATTCACCCCGCCATCATCACCAAGCGCAATACCGACAACTTTCGTCGGCAGATCAAACGCCTCGGCTTTTCCTACGACTGGTCGCGCGAGGTCGACACGAGCCACGCCGACTACTACCGCTGGACGCAGTGGATTTTTCTTCGACTGCACGAGCGGGGGCTAGCCTACCGGGCCGATGTGGCGGTCAATTGGTGTCCGGCGCTCGGAACGGTGCTCGCAAACGAGGAGGTGTCTCCCGAGGGCACCTACAAGGAGACGGGCGATCCGGTGGAACGTCGCCTGATGAAGCAGTGGATGCTGCGCATCACGAGTTACGCCGAGCGCTTGGTCGAAGATCTCGAACTCGTGGACTGGCCCGAGCCGGTCAAGAAAATGCAGCGGGAGTGGATCGGCCGATCCGAAGGTGCGCACATCCGCTTTGCGCTCGAAAAGGGTGAGGGGGCGATCGAGGTCTTCACGACGCGCCCGGACACTCTATTGGGCGTGACCTACTGCGTGGTGGCCCCGGAACATCCTCTCCTCGCTCGTCTCACGACCCCTGCGCAGTCCGCGTCCGTGCAACGCTACGTCGAAAAGACCCAGCGCAAGAGCGATCGGGACCGTCGCGCCGATTCCAAGGAAAAGTCCGGGGTTTTCACGGGATCGTCGGTGATTCACCCGCTCACTGGGGCCAAGATCCCGGTGTGGACGGCCGACTACGTGATCGGAAGCTACGGGACCGGGGCGGTCATGGCCGTGCCGGCACACGATCAGCGCGACTTCGAGTTCGCGCAAGCTCACTCTCTACCGGTCGTGATCGTGGTGCGACCGGAAGGAAGGGAACTTTCTCCGCCTCTGGACCGGGCGTTCGAGGATGACGGAGTCGCGGTCGCTTCGGGCGCGTACTCCGGATTGAAGAGTGAGGAGTTTCGACGTCGAGTCACCGCTGATCTGACCGCGGCCGGACGGGGTGAAAAGAAGGTGAGTTATGCACTCCGCGACTGGCTGTTTTCGCGGCAGCGTTATTGGGGAGAACCGTTCCCGCTCGTGATCGACGCTTCCGGCGAGGCGATCCCGCTCCCGGACGATGCCTTGCCGGTCGAACTCCCCCACCTCGAAGAATTCCGACCGACCGATGACGGGCGTCCCCCGCTCGCGCGGGCGACTGAGTGGCTGCGCACTGAAGTGCCCAAGACCAAGGCTCCCGCGGAACGCGAGACCAACACCATGCCGCAGTGGGCTGGCTCGTGCTGGTACTACTTGCGCTTCTTGGATCCCAAGAACGACCGCATGCCTTTTGATCCCGCGGTGGAAAAGGCGTGGATGCCGGTCGATCTGTACGTCGGCGGGGTCGAGCACGCCGTCTTGCACCTCCTCTACGCCCGCTTCTGGCACAAAGTGCTCTACGACCTCGGCATCGTGAGTACCAAGGAGCCCTTCCAGCGCCTGTTCAACCAGGGCATGATTTTGGCCCCGAGTTACCAGGATGCCCAGGGACGCTACTGGCACGAAAGCGCGATCGAGACCGGGCCCGATGGTCTCCGCACGACGGACGGGCACCTGCCCGTGAAGTCGCAGGTCGAGAAAATGTCCAAGTCCATGCTGAACGTCGTGAGCCCCGACGACGTGATTGCCGCGCACGGTGCCGACGCCATGCGCCTGTACGAGATGTTCATGGGGCCCCTGGATGCGACCAAACCCTGGCAGACTTCGGGTATCGAAGGGGTCTACCGCTTCTTGCAACGCGGCTGGCGACTCATGTTCACCGGCGACGACGACCGCCTCGCCGAGGAGGTGAAGGATGTCGCTCCCGAAGCCTCGGCCCGACGGTTCCTCGCCCGCACAGTCTCGGGGGTGACTGAAGATCTCAAGCACCTGCGATTCAACACCGCCATCGCGAAGCTCATGGAGTTGGTCAACGAGTTGAATCAGGCGCCGGTCCGGCCCCTCTCGACGATGCGCACCTTCGTGCTCTTGGTCGCGCCCTTCGCACCGCACTGGGCAGAAGAGGTCTGGGCGAAGCTCGGAGGCAAGACCACCCTGGCCTACGAGCCCTGGCCGACCTTCGACCCGGCCGACCTTGTGGAGACCGAGGTCGAACTCCCAATCTGCGTGAACGGCAAGGTCAAGGGGAGAATCATGGTCGGCAAAACCGCGGACGAGGCCCAGGTCGTGGCCAAGGCCCTGGCCGACCCGAACCTCCTCCGCATCCTCGCCGGGGCGACCCCCAAAAAGGTCATTTTTGTGCCTAACAAGATGGTCAATATCGTGGTTTGACCTGCAAAAAGTGGCCCCCTCGCGGGCTGCGGCGGGCTTTTCCGCTTGAGACTTCCGGCCTGCCTGCCACAATCTCCGACCCCACTTGGGGCCATCCTAGACATTTGCGGAGCCGAGCATGCCTCGCGTCTGCCAGATCACCGGCAAAAAAACTCAGTTCGGAAACCAGATCACCCGCCGCGGTAAGGCGAAGCGCGAGGGCGGTGTCGGTAAGAAGACCACCGGCATCAACCGCCGCACCTTCAAGCCGAACCTCCAGGTCATCACGATCGAGCTACCCAACGGCGGCGTCAAGCGCCTCCGGGTGGCGACCAGCGTGATCAAGCGCGGTGTGGTCACCATCCCCTACGAGGGCGGGCGTATCACCCTGCCGATTCGTAAGGCCACCCGCGGGCGCAACCAGCGCCGCCTGCAAGCGCTCGGAATCGCCAAAAAGGCCGCTTCCTGAGTCGCGGCCCGGGGTCGCTCCGCGGCCCCGATCGCTGATCATCACGAAAAAAAACGGCGAGGGCCCGAGGGCTCCTCGCCGTTGATGCTTCGGGGAAGCTGCGGATTACAAGTTCACGTCGTTGTAGAGATCCTGGCCGAAGGGGCTCGTGACCGAGGCTCCGATCGTGATGCCAGGAATCGAGGGTACGGCTCGACCGAGAGACTCGAACCCGACTTCGCGGAGTCCGAGCGGTACCACCGTCAGCCCTTGCAGGTGGGGCGTTGCCATCGTCTCGACCATCTGGGACTGGATCAGCCACTGGATGGTGATTTGAGAGTCCATTCGCTGATTCTGGTACCAGAGCGAAGTGTCTTCGGCATCCAGGAACTGCGGACAGTGGAACACGAAGGCCGAGCGGCCGGTGGTGGCCGATGACCAAAAGACCACCCCCTGCGGAGTGGTGCCGTTCTCTTCGCTGTCGAAGTAGGTGATGTCATCCAGGAAAGACCCGGCTTGGACTTGGGCGCGCAGGTAGAGAGCCGCAGTCCACGGCCCCACCACGATCGAGGCTCGCTCGACTCCGGCCGCATCGAGCACGCGGATCGTGCCGAGAGCGGGGTTGGCGTGGCAGGAGACACGCACGCCGGTGTGGGACGGCTGCACGGGGATCACGGCCGTTCCGAGCAACGCGGTTCCCCTGCCGAAAGTCACGGTGACCTGGCTCGGGCTGGGCCGGGAGATCGTGGCTCGGAAAAGGTCCTCGGAGTTCAGAGTCGTGCCCGCGAGGAGCGAGGCAGCCGAGAGCAGGGTGGTGCCAAACTCCACGGTGGCGCCGAAGGCGAACGGGCGAACCGCGACGGGGGCTCCCCCAAGGAGGCTCAGGGTCGCCGAGCCGGAGCTCGCGGTGAATCGCTCATCCGGAGTGATGATCACGTTTCCGGTGACGTCCGCATCTCCGATGTCACCTTCGATGAAGGTGTAGGCCCGATCGGTCAACGATCGCGGCGGCACCGGTGCGGGACCGGCCCGGAGGGTGCCTTCGATTTGTGTGAAGGCGACTGCTTGGCCATCGATGGTCAGGGCGCTCACGCTCCACGGAACGCGCACGACGAGGCCAACCTGCCCGAGGGGGCCGGGGTAGACCTGAGTGACTTCCACGCGGCCGCCGCGCGCCGAAAGTACGACCGGCACGCTCGTGAGGGCCAGGGTGGTGTTCTCGTGGACGAGAATCTCGCCCTCGCCCATCACGAACTCTTCCACGCTCCCGCTCGCGAATCTTAGCCAGGCGACGCGGGCGTTGCTCGAGGTAGCGACATCGCGAATCTCGCCGCTGGCCCGAGCGGCCAAGATCTTGTCGGTGAAGGTGCCCCTCACGTGGGTTCCGCCGACGGTGTTGGCGGAGGGGCCGGTCAGCGGCTGCACGGACGCGGGTGCGTCTTTCCCGTGCAGGCTGAGCAGGGTCGCGCTCACGCCGGTGGTGCGGACGCGATTGCGGAAGAAGGTGAGTCCGCTATTCGCCGCGGTCGAGGTCCCGGGCAAGACCGTGACCGAACTCGGGGAGAGGAACACCGAGCGAAGGGTCTTGCCGTTGGCCGTGACCGTCATGGGGCTTGCGGCGGTGCCGGCTCCACTCGCGGCGGAGGCACTGTGGAACAGAGTGTCGTAGTTCCGGCTCGTGGTGTCTTTGCGAACCCGGTCCAAGAGGATCAGGTACGGCGAGCTCGGGTCCTTGATCATGAGGGTGGAGCGGGAGGCCTCCGCCATCATCCACATGTTTTCGTGGCTGCCGCGCACGTAGTCGGCGCCTTTGGAAAGGAGCAGCGCTTCCTTCCTGCCCAAGAAGCGTCCGTTGGGTGAGGGTGGGCTGTAGTAGTTGTTCCCGCTGCCATTGAAGCCGGTCACGCCGTCCGCGACCACGATGTTGTGATCGGTAGACTGGGAGCCTGCCCAAGTTCCACCCTGGGCGGAATAGCCGAGATCGAGGAACTGAAATTGTCCTTCAGAGGCGATGGAGAGGTGGCCGTCATCCTCGTGGCTGTGGTTCATCCACTCGTCGCGGATCTGGTAGAAAGCGCCGAAGTTGGTTTCGGAGGCATTGGTGGAGTTGTGCAAGAAGGCCATGCCTCCAGTGCCGACTCCGGAATAGGCGCTCGTTTTGTTGCCACTCGGCGTGCCCTCGTTCAGATTGTCACGGAAGAAGCTCGATGCGACTTCCGGCCGCACCGCGGTCAGGCCCAGCGGGTAGTAGAGCAGCTTGCTCAGATAGGGGCTGAAAGCTTGGCTCGGGGTGTAGTTCGAAGCGGGATCGAGGGCCATGAATCGCTCGAGGGCCCAGAACGCTTCCTGATCCTGAGTGCGCTGCACGATGTAGTAGAGCACCGTGTCGAGGCGCGTGCCCTTGTGGGAAGGCGAAGAGTCGCCGGTCCACACGAGGCTATTGCCGAAGAGCGACGCGACGAGCCAACGACCTGCCTTGAGCATGTTCGTGCCGGCCAGATAGTCGCCGAGCCCGCAGTTTTGCGCTGCGACCGCGGCATGGATCGAGTACAGGCAGCCGTAGCTTGAGTAACCGTAGCTCTCGTCGATGGAGCCGTCCGGCGAGACGCCGTCATTCCATCCGGCGCGAAGCTTGGCGAGAGCTTGGTTCAAGTCGGTTTGGAGGTTCGGATAAGCGGTGGTGTCGCCCCAAATGGCCATCAACGCCATCGCGAGTCCGGTATTGAACGCGAAGCTGTAGTTGTCAACCGCGGCCGTGTAGGAGCTGTACCCTGCGACCGGAGAGGCTCCGGTCTTGATCGCGTTGCACCAGGCGATCAAGTGGTTGATCACGGTGGTGCGTTCGGCCGCTGACAAGAGCGGGAAGACCAGGTCGTAGGTGATCGCCAGTCCAGCGGGATAGCTGCTGGAAACATACGAGGCGCTTCCGGTCGGCGTGAGTGTGGCGCACGCTGCGAGCAGCGCTGCCTTGGCGTTGTTCCCGCAGGTCAGGTTGCCGTTCAACGCGTAGTGGAAGGCGACTTCCTGCATCTTCCGCATCGCGGACATCGCCGTCCACCCCGTCTGGGTGCTGGGCGAGGGACTCGAGAGGGGCCACGACACCGAGGTGGCGCACTGGCCGAGCGTACTGCTCACCGGTGCGATGGCTACCCGCGCTTGCAGTGCGGACAGATCGGTGGAACGAATCATGAGACGGGGGTGCGGCGGAGGTGATTGCGCGGCGGCGAAGCCCGCGAACATCAGCGCTCCGAACATCCAAGACCGCAGGGAGTTCATGGGTGGGGGGACCTATCGAGTGGGGGGACGAACGCCGCACGGGGGTGCGACTGGCTCGCCAAGCCGCAGCCACGAAGGCTGCGGTGGCTCTGCGTCTTTCGGACTCCCACTTGCCGAGCCTTAGCCCGCTCGCCCGCTTTTTCCGCTTTCTTCCGGGGCGCCCCCCGATTCTTGAGGGTAGGCGGGAATTGTCGGTAGCCTCTCCCCTATGCGCAAAGGAAAGAAGGACCTCGTCGTGGTCGGGGATCGGGTGCTGGTCTCCGTCCAAGATGGCGAGCTACGGACGCCGGTCGGCCTTCTGCTCCCCGCGACCGCCGTCGAAAAAGATGCGGTCCAGGGGGGGCGCATCGTGGCGATCGGCCCGGGCATCCCGCTCGCCCCTCCCACCGAAGAAGACAGCGAGCCCTGGAAGTCCCGCCGCTCTGAGCCCCGCTATCTCCCCATGCAAGCCGAAATTGGCGACTACGCCGTCTTCTTTCGCAAAGCCGCCATCGAGATCACCTTCGAGGGGGACAAATTCCTCGTCGTCCCCCAATCCGCCCTCCTCGTCCTCATGCGCGAGCCCATCGTTCCCGACTCCCTCCCCGATCGGATCTGAGTGCCACTCCGAATTCTCTCCGGTGTCCGCCTTGCTGTCGGATCCCATCCTGTTGGCCCAGTAGCTGGGCGCTTTCCCCAACCAACCACCTTGGCTACCCCCCCTTCTAAGGTCTGCTTTCCGACCTCCACTCTCGGAAATACCTGGCATCAATCCGGCATCTCTCGAAGCCGGGGGGATTTCGAAGTCGCAAAAGAGCCTATAAAATAGGCATGGGCCCTCTGGGACTCGAACCCAGGACCAAGGGATTATGAGTCCCCTGCTCTAACCGACTGAGCTAAAGGCCCGCGCGGGGAAGGATATGCGGCGGGGCCGAGATGAGAAGGGCGGGCCTGGGCTACGGTTGGGCGGTAGGCGCGGGCGCGGAGATGAAGTCCGGGAGAGAGCGGGGCACGAGGGTGGCTCGCAGCCTGACTGGAGTCGGAAGCGCGATGAATGAGGTCGGTCGGGTCGCCGAGTGACCGGGACCGCGACCGAGAAGGCGACGCACCCGGGGGATCAGGAAGCTTGGGCGCGAGCCTTGGCTTCCCACTTGGCCTTGAACATTTCGCGGGCCACGTGCAGGCGCCAACGGGTGGTGGCGTTGGTGCAGTGAATGATCTTGGAGATCTCCTCGCAGGAGAGGTCTTGCAGATCACGCAGCACGAGCACGGCTTTGTACTTCGCGGGAAGGGAGTCGAGGGTGTTTTGAATGCGCGCCTTCAGGTCGTCTTCCTCGAGGTTGCGGGAAGGATCGAGCTCCATGGGAGGCTCCTCCACGCTGTCTTCGAGGCTGGACTTGGTCAGCTTGCCTCGGCGCCGCAGGTGGTCGATCGCGAGATTGACCACGATCCGGTACAGCCAGGTGTAGAAGTTGAACTCGGTCCGAAACCGTCCGATCGCCTTGTAGACGCGCAGGAAGCTCTCCTGAGCGAGGTCGCGGGCGTCTTCTTCGTCGCCCACGAGATTGAAGGCGATCCAATACACCTTCTTCTCGTACCGATGCACGAGGTCCTCGAACGCGCTCATGTCACCGGCCTGAATCGCCGTGATGAGAGCCTTCTCTTCCTCGCGGCGAGCCTGATCGAGGGCGGGGTCAGAGGTTTGGGCAAGCATCTTGGACTTGAGTGCGTTCATGGCGATCCCCTTAAGTGTTGGTTTGCTGGGGCATTCCTTTAGACGCAAAACCGGGGCCGAAGTTTCCCGAGGACTCGCAGACGCCTGAGAGCCATGATTTCCCGGTCTTTTTGTAAGCGGCCCCGAGGTCCGTGGCACGAAAAGGTTCCGCCATGGTGGCAGGCAGGACACAATGTGCCCGAAAGGGAGCAGGTCGAGCCAGGCAGCTCCTCAATCGGGGGCCTGCCGTGCGAACTCGCACAAATTCAGGGTGTGCGGGGCTGCTCGGGCAACTTGTAATGTTCGTCCCAGGGAACGGGTGGGAGGATTTTTCGGAATGCCGCGCCGTAGGGCTTGTCGACCAGGCGTCGGTCCAAGCAGACCACCCAGCCTTCATCGTCCTCGGTACGGATCAGGCGCCCGAAGCCCTGACGAAACCGTAAGAGGGCGTACGGCAGGCTGAGTTCGGTGAAGGGGTGGCCGCCAGCCCGGCGGACGGCCTCCGACCGAGCTTCGAAGAGGGGCTCGGTGGGGACTGGAAAAGGAAGGCGCTGGATGACGACCAATCGAAGCGCCGATCCGGGGACATCGACGCCTTCCCAAAAGCTCTCGGTTCCCCAGAGAACCGCGTTGCCATCGCGGCGGAATTGTTGGAGAAGCTCGGAGCGGTTCAGGTCCCCGCCGTGGCGGAGGCACAAAAGGCCCGCTCGCTCGAGTTCCGGCGCGATCAGATCGTAAGAGGCACGGAGCGCTCGGTAACTGGTGAAGAGCAAGAACGCCCCGCCCCGAGTCCCTAGGACGAGCCGTCTCGTCGCCTCGGCACTGGCTGACTCGAATTCACGGGCATCGACGTGCGGCAGGCCATCCGGAACGAGCAGCCGCACTCTCTCCGCAAACTGGAATGGCGAATCGAGGGCCAAAGTGCGCGCGCTTTCCACGCCCATCCCCTTGGCCACCCGGGTCAGGCCCACCGGCGGAGGGAAGGACGCAAGCGTGGCGGAAGTGAGAAGAATGCTGCGTTTCTTTGCGAACCAGTGGTCCCGCAGGAATGCATCCACCTCAAGGGGCCGGGCCATGATGCGCTGATTGCGTCCGAGCCCGGATTGTTCGGCGAACTTGACCACCGATCCGGTCGCGGGGTCGAGGATGCGCGCGAGGTCCGCTCGGATGGCCGCGAGCCTTTGGGCCAACGCTTCGAACTCGACCGACGTTTCCTCGGGCTCCGCCTCGGCAACCGTCAGGAGGTGGCGGTGCAAGGCGTCGAGGGACCCTGAGAGGACGTCCTCGAAGGGCGCGGGCCCGGTCCAGCGCCCGTTTTGCGACGGGCCCTGTTCGAGCCAGTGCTCGACGGCGAGGAAAAACGCCTCGTTCGCACGGCGCAGAGCCTCAGCGGCGGCTCGGGCTTCAGGGTGGTTTTGCGCGCGCTCAGGCTGTCCGAGGAGGCCGGGAAGTGACTTGCGCCCGAGGAGACGAGTCAGAATGCGCTGGACCATGCCCCGCCCCACCAAGGCTCCGAAGTGCTCCCGCGCGATGTCCACGAAATGATGGGCTTCGTCCACAATCACCACATCATGATCAGGCAAGAGGGCCGCGCCCTGCTGCCGCAACCACAGGTCGCTAGCGTAGAGGGCGTGGTTGGTGACGAGCAGGTTGGCACTCCCCCACCGCCGCCGCGCGCGCTGGAACCAGCACGCTTCGTAGGTCGCGCACCGCCGCCCGAGGCAGTTGTCGGATTCCGAACGGATGAGATCGGAGACCTCGGCCAGGGGCGCCGGTTCGATTTCGGACAACAGACCCTCGGTCGTTCGATCGACCCACCGCGCGGCCCGGGCGACGGCGCTGGCGATCGGGTCCTCCTTAAAGAGACTTTGGGTGGCTCGCTCCGCTTGCTGGAGCCGCCGCAGACCGACGTACTGACCCCGGCCTACCGCTTTGGCGTAGGTGAATTCGATCGGCAGGCACGACGCCAGGAGCGGGAGGTCTTTGTCCAAGATCTGCTCCTGGAGGGCGATCGTGTGGGTGGCCACCACTACCCGCTGGCCGGCGGCGATGGGGCCCAGAATCGCGGGCACGAGGTACCCGAGGCTCTTCCCGACCCCGGTCGGGGCTTCCACGATGAGGTGGGCGCCGTCGGCAAACGCCCGGGAGGCCGCTTCGGCCATCGCGATCTGTGAGGTCCGCGGTCGCCAGGTCATCCGCCGGGAGAGCAGTCCGCTGCCTCCGAGCACGTCGTGAATGGTGAGCGCTGGCTCCATGCCGAGTTGGTAGCAGTCGTGCGGAGGGCGTGGTAGATTTTCGCCTTCACATTTTGGTCTCCGTCACCCGGGAGTCGGTGCATGATTCGAGTTCCACGAGTTCGCGTGCTGGCCTTCGCCCTCCTCACCCTGGCCACCACCGCTTGCCAGACGGAAACCCACTCGAGCGGAATCACCTCGGTACGTCCGGACACGCCTGATCACGTGCTGGTCGCGAGGGCGAGGATCGAGAGCAAGACCATCGGCGCGAAAGATGGGTCGGCGGAAGTGGCCCGGGCCCCGGTGGGGGTGCTCAAGACCTATCGCTTCGAGGACGGCACGGGTCGCCGCATCCACCGCATTTTCGACCTCCGCGACCAGCCGGTCGGGTATGTCACCCAAGACGGCGTGGCCTATCGCTACACCGCGCATGGCGGCACCGAGCTGGTGGCCAACGCCCAAGAGCTGGGTCGAAACGTGGCGGCGATTTTTGGCACGCCCCTCGTGGACATGGAAGTGGTCGTCGAGGGCGGCGAGCTCTGAGAGCGAGCGCAGCCCCGCTTGGCCGCCTTATAGGTGGCCGAGTTCTCGGGAAATGAGAGGTCCGGCGCTATCCGCGATTGAAGGATGGGCGGCCCGACTGGACCTCCCCCAGCGAATCAGCCCCCGGGGTTCGCTTCCACGCCGCGACGCACCACGGTGCCGTCCGCCCAAAGGGCTTCGAGATCGTAGTAGCGGCGCGCCTCCTCGAGCATGACGTGTACCACCACGTCCCCCAAGTCGAGGAGAACCCAGCGGCCGAGTTCCTCCCCTGATCCGCTGCGCTTGTAGATGCCGACCTTCTTCAGGCGCATCGAGATTTCTTGCGCGATGGCTTGGACCTGACGAGGGTTCGTTCCGCTGGCGATCACCATGTAATCGGCCAGATCGGAGCAACTCGTGATGTCGATCACCACGAGATCGTTCCCTTTCTTTTCGAGGACGATGTCGGCGGCCAGGTGGGCCAATTGAGTAGGCGAAGGCTTGACCTTCGTGTCAGCCGTGGCGGCGCTCACGAGGCTTTGGTCATCCACTTGACCACGAGCGGGACGATGATGACCGCGACGACGCTCATCAACTTGATGAGGATGTTGAGGCTCGGTCCGGAGGTGTCCTTGAAGGGGTCACCGACGGTGTCGCCGATGACCGCCGCCTTGTGCGGCTCCGACTTCTTGCCGCCGTGGTGGCCGCTTTCGATGTACTTCTTGGCGTTGTCCCAAGCACCGCCGGCGTTGGACATCATGATGGCGAGAAGCACTCCGGTGACGAGGCTTCCGCCGAGCAGGCCGACCAAGCCGGGGATGCCGAGCATCCAGCCCATGATGACCGGGGCCGTGACGGTCATGATGCCGGGGATGATCATTTCGCGGATCGCCGCGCCGGTCGCGATGGACACGCAGGCCGCCGAATCCGGATCAGCCTTGCCTTCCATGAGGCCGGGGATGGTGCGGAATTGACGCCGCACTTCTTCGATCATGCGAAACGCGGCGCGCCCCACGGCGTTCATGGTGAGGGCGGAGAAGACAAAGGGCAGCATGCCGCCGATGAACAGGCCGATCATCACTTTGGGATCGGCGATGTTGAACATTTGATCGAGATTGAAGAGTTCACCGGTCCGCTGGGTGGCCTGGAGGAGCTCCTGCTCAGCCGACTTGCGGAACGCCGCGAAGAACGCCAGCGCGGTGAGGGCCGCGGAGCCGATCGCGAAGCCCTTGCCCATGGCCGCGGTGGTGTTGCCGACCGCATCGAGGGAGTCGGTGCGCTTGCGCACTTCAGGGTCGCAGTGGCTCATCTCGGCGATGCCACCGGCGTTGTCGGCAACCGGGCCGTACGCATCGACGCCGAGGCTGATGCCGAGCGTCGAGAGCATTCCGACGGCCGCGATGGCAATGCCGTAGAGGCCGGCCAGTTCATAGGCGCCGTAGATGCTCGCCGCGACCAGGATGATCGGAATCGCGGTCGACATCATGCCCACGCCGAGGCCGGCGATGATGTTGGTGGCGGGACCGGTTTCCGATTGCTTGGCAATCTTGTGAACGGGGCTGTGGTCCTGAGAGGTGTAGTACTCGGTGGCTTTGCCGATGAGCACGCCGCTGACCAAGCCGACGATCACCGCTCCGAAGACGTTGAAGCTCAGGCCCATGATCTTGATGAGCAGCGCGGCGCCGCCGATCACGACCACCGAAGCCACGATCAGGCCCATGAACAGCGCGTTCGCGACCTTCTTTTCGTTGTCGGTCTTGACCGCGAACATGCCGACGACTGAGGCGAGGATGCCCACGCCGGCCAGCGCGATCGGGAAGATCACAAGGGCGTTTTGAGTGGCGTTCCAGTCGGCCAGGGTTCCGAAGAGCTCGATGGCTCGCACTTCGGTCAAGGCCCAGGCGAGGGCCATCGCCGAGATGATGCAGCCGACGTAGGACTCGAAGAGGTCGGCGCCCATGCCCGCGACGTCGCCCACGTTGTCACCGACGTTGTCGGCGATGACCGCAGGGTTGCGCGGATCGTCTTCGGGGATGCCGGCTTCGACCTTGCCGACCAAGTCCGCGCCGACGTCAGCGGCCTTGGTGAAGATTCCGCCTCCGACGCGGGCAAAGAGCGCGATCGAGCTCGCGCCAAGCGAGAAGCCGAAGATGATGTCCGAGGCTTCCATGCTGGACTTGGCGTCGCCGAGTCCGCCGAAGATGGCGAAGAGGGCGGTGATCCCCATGAGGCCGCAGCCGACGACGCAGAGGCCCATGACGGACCCGCTCGAGAAGGCCACCGTCAGGGCACTCGACAAGCTGGTGCGGGCGGCGCTGGTGGCCCGCACAGCCGAGTTAGTGGCGGTGCGCATACCGATCCATCCGGTCGTGGCTGAGATTCCCGCTCCGACGACGAAGGAGATCGCGGTCTGGACGCGGTGGGCGGGCAGGAACAGTGCGAGCAAAGCTCCCACGACCGCGGTGAAGACGGCGAGGCGGGAGTACTCGGTGCGAAGGAATGCCATCGCGCCGGTCTGGATCTGGCCCGAGATCTTTTTCATGAGATCCGTGCCGGCGTCGAATCGCATGATCCGCTGATTCAAACGGAAGGCCCACACAAAGGCCACGATGGGGGCGCCGATGCCGAGAACAAAAAAGAGGGCTTGATTCATACGTGCAGGACCTCGCGCGGCGCGGGATGCCGACTCGCGGCGTCCTCAGCGCAACCACGCTTTCCATTCCTCCGGCAGTTCGCGGGCCAAGCCCGGATCGCGGAGGAGGATTTCCTTCAAGACCGACGTCAGCATCCGGGCTTCGGAGCCGGGCCCTCCTCTTTCGGCCTCTGCCGAAGGAATGGGGGCCGCAAGAAGGCCGCGGATGTTATGCAGCGCCCGAATCAGGGACAAGGCGAGGGCGGGGGATCCCTGCTTCGTGGTCGCGGCGGCTAACTCCATGACTGGTAAGGAGATACCGAACAGAGTGGCTCGCAGTTCGTGGCGCGGAGTCTCGGAAAGTTCACGGATCTTGGTCCCCGCTTCCAGAAACTGGCGGATGCCGGAGGCACAAGCATCTGCCTCGGCATCCCGAAGACCCTGGCAGATCGAAGTCCACCCGTTGGCTTCAATCCTCCCCCACGGGTCTCCGGACAGCCTCGTCGCAACCTCGCTCCAGTCCTTGAGCGCCTCGTCGAAGCGGCCGCGGTCCGCCGCCAGCAGGGCGGACCGGCGCGAAGCGTCTCGAACCTCGGGATCCAATCGGGCTTTGTCGCTCGTGCGGGCCTGCGCCTCGCGCCAAGCCGAGGCGGTGCTCGCGAGGGGATTGAGCGGCTCCTCCTGTTGCCACCTTTGCCACGACACCTCGGGCTCGCGGCTCACTTGATCGGCAAGCAGGGCGATCTCCACCCACAGGTAGGGGTCATGGGGAAAATCTCGGGTGGCGGCGCGCAGGATGCGCATCGCCCGCATTTGTCGGTCGGCTCGCCTGACCGCCAACTCGCCCGGAGGGCCCGGGCGGTAGGCGACCCAGCGCGCCAAATACAGGGGCGACCGAGCACTGGTCCGATCGATGATCAGCAAAGTCTGCAGCACGATCTCGACCTTGCGCGCATCGCCCACGCGCACGGCCTGTTCAAAGCGCGTCCAGAGCCAGGATGCATAGAGAGGACGAATTGGAGCCAACAGGGAGGCGTAGACCGAGCTCCGCGGCGCCGCGCGGTTTTGGATCAGGGTCCTCGAGTCCTCTCCCGAAAGAAGAGCGGCCGCGAGCACCACCAGGAAACCGGAGACGACGAGGCGACTCAAGTCTCCTCCTTGTCACCGGGGAGGCTCACTCCGGCTACGAGGGCATGGCCCAAGATCAGCCCGAGGACGACCAACCAGGGCATGAGAATGTTGCGCGTGGGGGGGGCTATCCCCGCGAGGATCCAATTTGAGAGGTCCCGGTCCTCCGAGTCGCCGCCTCGAAACACCAACCACGCTAGCCCACCCACGATCAGCGTGACCCACGCGAGGGGCGGTCGCACCAAGGTTTGCAGGATGAGGAGTATCAGCACCAGGGCGCTGGCCAGCGCGCCCGCCAGCCAAGCCAATCGAAAGGCTTGGGTGGCCCAGGGAAGCTTCGGGCCCAAAACGACCACGGAGTTCTCGGAGAATCGAAGGCGCACTCCGGGGGTGCTGATCCCGAGTTTGACTCGGATCTGCCCCGCGCTCGCGAGTTTCGAGACTTTCGCTTGGGTGCGCAGGGTCTCGCCGCGGTGCCACTCGAAGGGGGTGGCGGGAAGAGACTCGATTCCCTCTCCTCGCACACTGATGGTGCCGCGGATCACTGGCGGAGGATATTCACTCAGGATCTCTAACCGCGGCGTGACTCGGATGGGGCAAATCAAGTGTTCGCCCGGCCTGGCGGTCTTGAGCCAAGCCTCGCGTTCGAGGGACACTTCGACGCTCGGGTGCTCGGCGTCGAGAACTTGTTCCTGCCCGGGTCCTGCCGAGAGAACGGGACGAAGTGGGGCGGGCAGTTTGCGCCAATCGCGGAGGGCGTACGCTCGCCCGACGACCAGAATCGTCAGCAGCAGGCCCAACGTCATCGTCACCGCCACCGCCAAGACTCCAATCACCAAGCCTCGGCCGTGCGGGCCCAACGATCCATGGAAGCGAGCCGCGTGTTGACAGCGGCGCAGGGTTGGCACCCAGGCCATCGAGGCAAACGCCAAAATCGCCAAGAGGAAGGTGGCGTCGTGAGCGATCCACTGCGTCTCATCCAGGAGACGGAGGTTTGCCGCGCTCTGCCGCCGGAATTCCGAGAAGAGGAGGAATATCAGGGCGGTGACTAAGAGGTGGACGGGGCGAAGGACACACCGGGTGCCAAACGAGAGGAGCGCGAGGCTCGCGCGCATCATCGCCCCCGGCCCCGGAGGATTTCCAAGATTTGCGACGGAGTGGGAGCGGTCGGTCCGGTCAAGCCCACGAACTCCGAGGTCGCCCAAGCGCGCAGGCTCGCCTCGAACGCGGGGGATCCGGCCGAGATCGACCAATTCCAGACCTTCAGTGCGGCCGCCAACGCTGCACTGTCCCCCTGCCAGGCCAATCGCCCCTCGCGCAGGACGATGATTTGGTCGGGAGCCGAAGCCAGTTCCAAGAAGGTGTGGGAAGCGACCACGAGAGTGCGGCCCCGGCTTCGCGCCTGCACACACTCCGCAACGAGGAGGCTCTGTCCCTCCGCGTCCAAACCGGAGTGAGGCTCGTCGAGGATCCACAGGTCGGGATCGACGACCCGAAGTGCCAACAGCTCGGCGCGGCGAAACTGCCCGCGGCTCAGGGAGGAAAGCGGACGGCGCAGTTGACCCGCGAGGCCGAACCGTGCCGCCAAGTCCGGTAACTTCGCGCGTTTTAAGCGCGGTCGGTCGAAGAGGCCCAGGGAGAATTGGACATACTCTTCGATCGTGGTGTGTGGGAGAGGTGGTGCGTCGGCGGGCTGGAACCAAAACCGGCCTCGCGCCAGGGCGCTCTTCGGAGGCACCCCGAAGACCCGGCACTGGCCAACGCGGGTCCGGAGTTGCCCCGCCATGATGCGCAGCAGCGTGGATTTCCCCGCCCCGTTGAGCCCGAGGCAGACGGCCCACGAGCCGACGGGGATCGCGAGATCGACCTCGATGAGCGCGGGGCGGCGTCCGTAGTCGAATCCGATTCCCAAAAGTTCCACCGCGCTCGGGTCCATCGGGAAAAATCTACCAGGTTGCACAACCCGCTGACCGCAGCCCGCTTGGGGCCCCTCTGCGCGATGCCGAAGATCGGGCACTCCTTCACCTTTCAGGAGGGAAGGGCTGGGCTTTCCCCTCGTCCGCTCTGGGCGAAGTCGGATCCGAACCGCGGTCGCCCCAATCCGGGTGCTTGGCAGAGACCACGGCGCTGCCTAAGGTCGCAGCGAGGGTTTCAACTTGGGACGAATCTTGGTCACGGCCGGTCCCGATCAGGGACGCATCTTCGAGCTCGGAGAGAACCAAATCGTGGGGCGGCAAGCCAGGAATGGCGTGCCCTTGTCCGACACTCGGGCATCGCGGGAACACGCCCGCATCGAGAAGTCCAGCTTCGGATACACCCTCATCGACTTGGGATCCAAGAACGGCACGCTCGTGAATGGCGAGCGCGTGGATCGTTTTGTTCTCTCCCCCGGGGACTCCATCCTCGTAGGTGAGACCTACATGACCATCGAGTTCGAAGCGGGGGAATTCAGCTCGTCCCCGCGAGCGTCGTCGGCCCAAGCGAGTGCGCTCGCCGAGGAAGTGGTGCAAGTGCGCGGACGCGCGGGATCGGTGAGCGATGAACCACTTCGCACCGCCCACACCAAAGCGAAGCGCGCCGCTGCCCCTACCCGCACGAGTCTCGCTTGGCTGCGGACCGATCTCGCCCAGACGTCCTGGTTGTACCGCTGGTTGGTTCAGATCGGCTTGGTCGTTTTGGCGGGAGCTCTGAGCTACTTGGCGTTCCGGTTGGTCAAGGGTTCCTGATTTCGGGCGGAGCCTCACTGATGGCGCGCAGGCTTTCCGCAAAGAGCTGGGCCGACAGGGCGTAGGAGTAGCGTTGGGCCCGGGCTTGGCCGCGAAGAGCCGCCGCCGCTCGCTCTTCGGGACCCCGCGCCAGCACGGAGCGAACCCGTAGGCAGAGCTCTGCGAGATCCGTTGGTGAAAAAAAGGAGGCGCAGTCTCCCAAGACCTCTCGATGGGCGGGGATGTCGGAGGCGACCACGGGTGTTCCCGCTTGAAGGGCTTCGAGGGGGGCGATCCCGAATCCCTCGAGGTGGGACGGCGCAATCACCAAGGCGGCCTCCGCCATGAGCCTCGCCACTTGAGGATCGGTCGCCCCTCTCAAGACGGTGCCGGGTCGTCGCTCCGGGGCGAGGGCTCGGAGGCGGGCCAACTCGACTTCGGGGAGTTCCTCGCCCGTGCCCACCAGCACGATTGGCAGGTGGAGTCCCTCCTCCCACAGCTTGGCGGACATTTCGCAGACCAGCCGCCAATTCTTTCGTGGCTCGAAGTGGCCGACCACCAGCGCATAGCCCGGCTCCAGGGACGGAACTCTGGAGTTCCGGTCCAAGTCGGGAGTTTGCGCCTCCCGCGCCGGGGCGACCGCATTCGGGACATAGTGAACGCGGCCGCGAACGGCGGGATAAGCGCGCTCGATACTCTCGACCATGGTTTCGCTGGGCGCGTGTACCCCCCGCGCTTGGGCGAGGGTCCTGGCGTAGACCCGGTTGGCGATCCGCCCCCGAACATCGGACCGTCCGTGCCACCGGAGGTCGTGCAGGGTGAACACGTAGGGGAATCCGCGGGGGGGCGGCAGGAGCTCAGTGACGACGAGATCGAAGCGCTCTGCGCGATGGAGCTTGAGGAGGGCGCCTCGCTGGAAGACAGCGCGCTGCCAGGGTTTCTTGTGGGGCCGATCGGGGGAATGAACAATCACCCCGGCGCGCTCAAGCTGGGTCCCGTCGTAGTGGTCGCCGATCACGATCCGGCAACGGTGCTCCTGTTGAGCCACCAGCGCGGGTAAGAGGCCTTCGAGTCGGCTCCTTGCGCCCGACGGTCGCGCACCAAGCGACCACCCGATGAACAACAGGTTCATGATCGGGCTCGACGGTAGGCCTCAAGGGTCTTCTGCGCGCAGGCTTCCCAGGTGTAGCCGGAGGCGCGGCGGACTCCCCGCTCCGCGATTTCCAGGGCTTCGGAGCGATCCAAGCACAGAAGTTTGAGTCCTTCGAAGATCTCGCTCTCCGAAGTGGGATCCACGAGCAGCGCCCCTTCGCCGCACACCTCCGACAAGGCCGTGGTCTTGGCGGTCAGCACGGGAACACCGCTCGCCATGCCTTCGAGGGCGGGAAGTCCGAACCCTTCGTAGAGCGATGGATAGGCCAAGCAGGTTGCGGCTTGCAGGAGCGAGGCGGTCTCTTCGTCGGGCCGCGGTCCGAGCCACTTCACCGCGGAGGTGAGTCCCAGATTCTCGATTTCTTCCAAGACCCGCGCGTGGGCGTGGCCCGCTCTTCCGACCAAGACCAGCTCGTGTTCCGGAGCGACTTCGAGCAGGCGGGCAAATGCACGGACGAGGCGAACCAAGTTTTTCCGCGGCTCGAGCGTCCCGATGTACATCACGTAAGGCAATTCGAGGCCGAGGCGGGCGCGGAGCTCCAAGGTCCGCGCTGGATCCTCGCGCTTGCGAAACACCGGGTCGACTCCCAAGGGGGCCACGGTGATCCGGGCCGGGTCGACCTGGAACGCCTCCACGATTTCATCGCGCGCAAACTCGCTGATCGTGATGATGTGGGGATCGCCGAGGAGCAATCGGCGCACGATCCCGGTCATCTTCTTGGCCTGCTCCGGACTGACGAACCCTCGCTCGCGCAGATAGGCCGTGTCGTAGAGGGTGACGACGCGAGGCCGCCCGCGCACCGGAGTCACCGCGTAGTCCGTGTCGTGAAACACGTCGAATTCGCCCAAGAACTGTCGACCGACCGAGGGCCAAACCCGGCCCATCCAGCCCACCGCGCGCGCCGGAATCGGAGCGGAGTGGCGGCTGGCGCGCGCCGGATTCGGCCAATCATGGGCCGCCATCACTCGCTCCCGGTCGCGCAAGAACACGCAATAGAGGCGCAGGAGAAGCTCTGGGTCCGCGGCGAGCAGCGCGGGCACGAGGTTGCGAACGTAGCGCCCGATGCCAAAGGCAAAGAAGAGCGCCGGCCGGTAATCGAGGGCGACGGTGAGCAGGGCTGACCTTTCGAGGCCCGGATCGTAGCAGCCACCGATTCCGCGCTTTGTGGGCGCGCGCTTCGGGCACTACAGTGCACCACCGCACTGGGATCCCAGCATGACCAAAGTTCTCCTATCGGGTGAAGCGCTCGATCTCGCAACCGCCTGGAAAGTCTCCCGCACGAGCGGCAACGATGTCGCCCTCAGCGAGGATGCCAAAGCCCGCGTGGCGCACTCCCGCCGCTTGGTGGACCGGGTCATCGAGGAAGGGCGCGTGGTCTACGGGATCACCACCGGTTTCGGCCGTTTGAAAAACGTGACCATCCCCTCCCCCGAAGTCCGCGCGCTTCAGGTCAATTTGCTGAGATCGCACGCGGTGGGGACCGGACCTTCGGCGAGCGACGAAGTCGTGCGACTCCTCCTCCTCTTTCGCCTCCAGACCCTTGCCAAGGGCTTTTCAGGGATCCGGGGCAGCACCCTCGATGCCGTGACCGCGCTCTTGCGCGAGGATCTTCTGCCAGTGGTTCCGATGCAAGGGTCGGTGGGCGCTTCCGGCGACCTCGCTCCGCTTGCGCATCTCGCACTCGTCCTGATCGGCGAAGGCAAGGCTCGTTGGCGCGGGAAGCTCTTGCCTGGTTCCGAAGCCCTTTCCGGGGCCAACCTCACGCCCGTGACTTTGGAAGCCAAAGAGGGCCTCGCCCTGATCAACGGCACGCAGTTCTCGGCGGCGGTAGCCGCGCATGCCCTGGAAAAGGCGTGGAACTTGGCGGCCACCGCCGACTTGGCGTGTGCGCTCTCGATCGAGGCCTGGCAAGGCAGCGTCAAGCCCTTCGATGCTCGTGTCGCGGCCCTGCGTCCCCACCCGGGCCACGCCGAAGTTTCCGCGAATGTGCGCCGTCTGCTCGCGCAGAGCCAAATCCTCGAAAGCCATCGAGACTGCACGAAGGTACAGGATCCTTACAGTTTCCGCTGCGCGCCGCAGGTACATGGGGCTTCGCGCGACGCGCTGCGCCATTTGACCGAGGTGCTCGAACGCGAAATCAACAGCGCCACCGACAACCCACTCGTGTTTGCGGATACCGATGAGACGTTGAGCGCGGGCAATTTTCACGCGGAGCCCCTGGGGCTTCCCTGCGACTACGCGGCGATCGCGGTCGCGGAACTCGCCAGCATCTCCGAGCGTCGGCTCGAAAACCTGGTTAATCCCGACCTGTCGGGTTTACCGGCGTTCTTGGCAGCGGGAAAGCCCGGACTCCACTCGGGCCTGATGATGGCGCAGGTCACGGCGGCCGCGCTGGTCTCCGAGAACAAGTCGCTCGCCCACCCGGCCTCGGTGGACAGCATTCCCACCTCCGCCAATCAAGAAGATCATGTGAGCATGAGTCCGATCGCGGCTCGCCATCTCGCGAGTATTCTCGAGAACGCGACCCGGGTCATTGCGATCGAACTTCTGGCGGCCTATTTCGCGGTGCACTGGCGGCGACCGCTCGAGGCCGGCCTCGGAGTCGAGGCGGTCATCCGGGAGCTGCGTCGTGTCGTGCCCCCGCCTGGCGAGGATCGGGCGTTTGCGCAGGACATCGAGACCATCACGGGCCTGATCGAAAGTGGAATTTTGGTCCAGGCGGCCGAGGCTGCCTCGGGCCCTCTCCACCGGGGTCCGGCCGGATCCCTTTGGAAACCGACTCTCGGAAAGAGCTCATGAGCAACTCCAAGAACACTGTTGCCCCGACCGTGCGAGCGCCGCGCGGTTCCACGCTGAATTGCAAGTCTTGGCTGACCGAAGCTCCGTACCGGATGATCCAAAACAACCTCGATCCCGAGGTGGCCGAGAATCCCGCGGAGCTCGTGGTGTACGGCGGATCGGGCAAGGCGGCGCGTTCTTGGGAAGCGTTCCACGCGATTCTGAGATCGTTACGCGACTTGGAGTCGGACGAGACTCTCTTGATCCAGTCGGGAAAACCGGTCGGGGTGTTCCGCACCTTCCCGGATGCGCCGCGGGTCCTTCTCGCCAACTCGCACCTCGTGCCTCGTTGGGCCAACTGGCAGCACTTTCGCGATTTGGAAGACCGCGGTCTCATGATGTTCGGCCAAATGACCGCCGGCAGTTGGATCTACATCGGGAGCCAAGGAATCGTCCAGGGCACGTTCGAGACCTTCGCGGCGGCGGGGCGGCGGCACTTCGGAGGCAGTCTCGTGCGTCGCTTGGTCGTCACGGGAGGGCTCGGTGGAATGGGGGGAGCGCAGCCACTTGCCGCGGCCCTCGCGGGAGGCACCGTGCTCGCGGCGGAAATCGACCCGACCCGGGTGCAACGCCGGTTGGACACGCGCTACTTGGACGAAGCGCACGCGGACGTTGACCGGGCCATCGACCGAGCGCTGGACTATCAGAAGCGCGGCGAGGCCAAGTCCGTGGCCTTCATCGGGAACATTCTCGACCTGCTCCGTCGCTTGGGCAAACGCGGGATCACCCCCGACCTTTTGACCGATCAAACCTCCGCTCACGACGCCTTGCTCGGCTACTACCCCGATGGTCTCAGCTTTGCAGACGCCCAAGAGCTCCGCAGACGCTCCCCTGAGGACTACCAGGCTCGATCGATGGCCTCGATGGCCGAACACGTTCGCCTGCTCCTGCAATTCCAGGCCGAGGGGGCGGTGGTCTTCGATTACGGCAATAACCTGCGGGGTCAGGCCCAGGAGGCCGGGGTCAAGGATGCGTTCAAAATTCCCGGGTTTGTTCCCGAGTACATCCGCCCGCTGTTCTGCGAGGGCCGAGGACCCTTCCGCTGGGTGGCACTGTCGGGAGATCCCGCGGACATCCACCGCACTGATGAGGTCGTGCTCCGGGAGTTTGCGGACAACGAACTCCTGTGCCGCTGGATTCGCCTCGCCCGCGAGCGGGTGGCCTTCCAAGGCCTGCCGGCGCGCATTTGCTGGCTGGGCTACGGCGAGCGGGCGAGGTTCGGCCTCATCCTCAATGACATGGTGCGGCGCGGCGAGCTGTCGGCGCCGATCGTGATCGGTCGCGACCATTTGGATTGCGGATCGGTCGCCTCCCCCAACCGCGAATCGGAGGGAATGAAGGACGGCACCGATGCTGTCGCCGACTGGCCGCTCCTGAACGCCTTGGTCAACTGCGCCTCGGGCGCGACCTGGGTCTCGTTGCACCATGGCGGCGGAGTGGGGATCGGAAACAGCATCCACGCCGGGCAAGTGATCGTGGCGGACGGCACCGCGGAGGCGGCTCGTCGACTCGAGCGCGTGTTGACCTCCGACCCCGGAATGGGCGTGATCCGACACGTGGATGCGGGATATGAGGAAGCCCGGGCTTTTGCCAAGAAAGCGAACGTTCGAATTCCGATGCAGGCGGAGAACTAAGGCTTTTTCCTCCGGCTTCTTGAGGCTTTCCCCTCGCCATGGCCGATGCTCCCTCGCAGGCCTCCTCTCTGCCGTATGGAGAGACGAGCCCGCGTTCTCGAAGGCCACTCCGGAAGGGGTGGCGAGGAGATCACCATGTCGCTCGCCCGCGCCGCACGGTCAGATATCGGTCGCACCGGACCCTGGATTCTCGGGGTGACGGCGGTCGGGCTCCAGATGGCGCTGGCCGCGTACTTTCTGGGGCTGCGGGAGGCGGAACACGCCCATTCCGCGAGGGAGCGAACGGAGGCCGCCGACCTGCGAGCGGAACTCGTGGCCGTGCGGAAAGAGGCCGAGGCTCAACGAGCGTCCACGGTGCAAACCGTGGAGTCCTTGCTCGGCGAGCTCAAATCCGACCTCGGACGCAGCTTCGAACGATCCGCCGGATTGATGGTGGCTCCCACGCTTCGCCTGCAGGGAACTCTGAGTGAGGTCGAACGCACTCTCGAGAATGACCGAGACGAGCGACACACCGATCTGGCTAGGATGGATGCGGCACTGTTTCGCATCGAAAAGACGGTCGGAGCGACTGTCCATTCCTCCCCCTCGATCGAGGAGAAGTTCCGCAAGATCCAGACCGAGGCGGACCCATCCTTGTTCTTGGTCCACTGCGAGTTTACCTATCTGACGCGAAACCCGGGCGAACCGGAGCGCAAGGAAGCGCACACTGGCACTGGCGCCGGCACTGCCTTCGTGGTGGCGGACGGTGGCTACCTCGTGACCAACAAACACGTGGTCCAGCCGTGGAAGTTCGACAGCGAGCTCATGGGGCTGGTGGCGCTCGGCCAAGCGGAAATCCTCGAGGGTTCGGTGCGAGTCAGCG
The DNA here is from genome assembly GCA_902826835.1 of uncultured bacterium. Lineage (GTDB taxonomy): Bacteria > Planctomycetota > RBC034. The sequence continues at coordinate 26,649 of CADEGH010000006.1, forward strand.
CCTGGCCCTCCGGGGAGTCCTGCCTCGACGACTGGGACGAGCTCCGTTTCGAAACCAGCTTCGAGAATCACGAAAAGCGAACCCTCTCGGTACTCGGAATCGCCCCGGACCACTTGGTCAAGCGCAGCATGGAGATCGCGGGAACCGAGGTTTCCTACGAGGTGCACGCTCTCGACAATCACGATCTCGCGATCCTGCGGATCGAGGGACTCACCGCACCCGCGCTTCGCCTCTCCAAAGGCACCGAAACCGTTAGGAAATTGGATCCGGTCATGGCCCTTGGATTTCCTCGCGGGCACCGCGGCTTGGAGACGGGGCGCGTGGAGACCAGCCCGAGCCTCGGCACGGTGCGCAAGGTTCAAGACACCATCCACATCACCGCGTCGATCATCCCGGGGAATTCGGGAGGTCCGGTGTTCGCCGAGAATGGCGAGGTCGTGGGAATTGCGACCCGCATCTACACCGAGACTCTGGGCATCTGCCTCAAGATCGAACATGCCACGGCGCTCTTGGACCAAGTCAGGGGACGCAACGCCGTGGAAATCATGGCCAGCCCGCGCTGACCGGGGATGCGGGCCCGTGCTCAAGCGGAATTTTATTCGCTTCGCATTCGCCCGAGCCGAGCCTCGAACGAGGTGATCGAGTTCAAGCCCACCGGGCCAGTACGACCGCGACCGCACTCGCGACGTTCAAGGACTCCACGCGGGAATCGAGCGGAATGCGCACGCGAATCGCCCGCCTCGGGTCATCTTGGATGGTGCTGCCGGCCCCTTCGTTGCCGGCGACTAGAACGTATTGGTCGGGTCGTGCAACGGCACGAAAATCGAGGCCCTCGTGGGCATCGAGAATCACCAGTCGGTGAGGCCTTCCCGCCAAGGCGCGCGCGAGCTCCTCGTGACTCTCCACGGCGCTGAAGCGCGCTTTGAGAAGGGCACCTTGGGAGGCGCGGATCACCTTGGGCGAGAAGCGATCGGCGGTCTTGGGTCCAAAGACAAACCCCGCTCCCGCTAGGCCAATTCCGGTGCGGATGATGGTTCCGACGTTTCCCGGGTCCTGCACCCCATCGCAGTACACCACTGCGGGAGTTTGATCCAAGAGATGTGCTACGGGATGGGCCCGCGGAGCTTCCCCGACGGCTAACACGTCTTGGGGAGTGCGCACTTCGGCAATGCGTTCGAAATCGGCGGCGCGGCAGACGGTGATGGGGATCTCCCCGACCTTCTCGCGCCACTCCAGGGCCGCGGTCGCCGTCGGCACTAAGACCTCCCGCAGCAGGCCCGCCGCCTTGGCCTCCAAGACCAGGTGCGGACCTTCGAGCAGAATTTCCGGCCCGCGCCGGTGCTGCTTCAGTTTCAGGAGCGTGGCAAGGCGCGCCTTCGAGAGCGGCGTGGTCGTTGGATCCATGGCGATAAGGTAGCGCCCGCAATTTCCATGTCGCAAAAAGACCTCTCTCGACCCCTGAGCCAAGTGGAGTTTTCGGTCCGCCTCGAAGAGGATGGACTGCGGCTCGATCACTTCCTGCTCGAGCGGATTTCGTGGCGTTCGCGGAGCGATGCCCAGCGGCGGATCGCGCGCGGCGAGGTGTGGGTAGATGGCGTCGCCCTGCGCAAGTCCCGGCGCGTGTGGGCAGGCCAGACCGTGACGGTGATGGTTACGGAAGGGCCCGCCACCGCACCGGTGCGCACGGAGGAAATCCCGCTCGAGATTCTCCTTGAGGACGATCATCTCATCGTGCTGAACAAGGCCCCCGGCACATTGGTACATCCGGTCGGTCGCCATGTGACCGACACCCTGCTGAACGTCCTCCACCTGCGCGCGCAGACCGCAGACGGGCGGTTCGGGCCGCCGCCCATGATTGTCCACCGCCTGGATCAGGACACGTCCGGAGTGCTCGTGTTGGCCAAGACCGAATCGGCCCGGCGTCGCCTCGGAAGTGATTTCGAGGAGCGGCGCGTCGCGAAGCAGTACCTCGCGATCGTGTTCGGAGTCCCTGCCGACCGAACCGGCATCGTGGATGCGCCGATCGGACCCGACGAGGAGGCTGCGATTCAAATCAAGATGAGAATCCGGCCAGATGGTCGTCCGGCCAGCACTGCGTACGAAGTGTTAGGCGTTCACTCCGGCTACGCCCTGGTGCGTCTTTATCCGAAGACGGGCCGGCAGCATCAGATCCGACTGCACCTCGCCCACTTGGGAACCCCCATCGTTGGCGACCGCCTCTACGGCATGAGCCTCGCCGCGGATTGGCCGCCTCCTCCGGCACCGGAAGGAGGAATCGACGGCACGCCGATGCGCCGGCAGGCCCTGCATGCCGAGGCGCTGAAGCTCGCGCATCCCGCGACAGGGGTGCCTCTGCGCCTCGCTGCTCCCTGCCCCACCGACTTCGAATGGCTGCTCAGGGAGCTTCGCGCAGGTGGCGCTTGGTCAGACCCAGGTACCGCTCCACCGATTCCTGGAAGCCCTTGAGCTCGGCGTCGGTGACGGCCCGCACGATCTTCGCAGGCGACCCGAGTACTACCGTCCGGTCCGGGACGACCATGCGCATCGGCACGAGCGCGCCCGCCCCCACGATACAACCCTCCCCGATGCGGCTTCCGGGAAGCAGGATGGCTCCCATACCGATCAGGGAGCGGCTGCCGATGGAACGACCGTGCACCATCACGCCGTGGCCTATGGTCACTTCTTCCCCGATCGAGACATCCTCGTCGTGTTGAGGATGAACGACCGCGAGATCTTGGAGATTCGTGGCACGCCCGATTTTGATGGCGGCGACGTCGCCGCGCACCACGCAGCCGTACCACACCGAAACTAGGGCCGCCAATTCGACGTCGCCCACGATCGTGGCGTTGTCGGCGACAAAGGCCTCACCAAAGCGTTGGAGATGGGGTAGCCGCATGAGTTCGAGATCCTCTTCTGGCGGCGACGATAGCGCCCCCTCGCCATGAACAAGGCTCGCTCACCGCGAGCCCGCGCCGAACCTCGACTGGAGAGGACCGATGCATCGGTTGGAGATTGGGCCGCATGGCCCCGAGGCTCAGGCCGTCAGCCGAGCTGGTCGAACCGAAATCGCCCGAACCCCGAGGAAACCAGGCGGCGAGGTCAGGCTTGGAACAAGGAGAGTCCGAGGGCCACCGCGTTGTTGACCGCATGGAAGGCGACTCCGGCGCTGATGCTCCGGGTCCGGACGGCGAGGGCTCCGATCAGGAGGCTCGTGAGGAACACCGCCAGAAACACGGTGGGCGGATGCACGCTCGCGAAGAGGAGAGAAGTGACGAGCACTGCCACCGCAGTGGCGCGGCCCTGAGGCAGCACGGAACGAAACTGGGCCGCAATGGCGGGTTGGGCCCATCCGCGGAAGATCTGCTCCTCGATCCACGGCACCAATCCGATCAGGGCTACCGCCATCATCACGCGCACGAAGCCGGTGGCAGTGGTCCATTCCACGAGGCTCGCTTGCGGGGATTCCGAGCCCGCGTAGCCCCGCCACTCCTGATACCGGGATTGGAGCAGAATCAGCCAAGGACCGACCAAGGCCCAAACGACGACCCCGAACCCGAGTCGGGACGCGAAGCCGGAGGCCGGCCGCGCCCCGCCGATGCGGTGGAGCAGAAACGCTACCGAGCAAAGCCCGGCCAGAGTCGCGGACCATACGGCGGTCGCGGAGGGTAGTCCACGTGGGACCGTGCGGGCAATCATGAAGAGCACAAAAGCAAGAACGGCAAACAGGATGTTCGCGACGGGGTCACGAGGCTTCGACATGGGGGGAGCGAGCGGTGGTCCCTTCCACCTCCAGATCGCGATGGCGATCACCGCGGAGATCCCCATCAGTCCCCAGGGGATCATGCGGGGGAAGTTCCCGCTCGCGGCGCCACGAAGTGTCCCTCAAGCGGCGAAGACGCGCTGCCGTACAATTTCTTGGCGATTCTCCCCGCCAAGTATCCGGCTCGACCCGCGGCAACGGCATCCTTCATTCCCCCTGCCATGAGTTCCGGAGAGCGAGCCTCCGCGACCGCAGTGTTGAGGAGGATGCCATCGACTCCGAGTTCCATCGCCAGGCACACGTCGGAAGGCGCGCCTACCCCCGCGTCGACGATGACGGGAAGCCGGACCGACTCGAGGATGAGTCGGATATTGACTGGATTGAGAATGCCCAAGCCGGAACCGATCGGGGAACCGGCCGGCATGATGGCCGCCACCCCCGTGTCCTCGAGTCGACGAGCGAGAACGGGATCGTCGCTCGTGTAGACCAGCACGACAAAACCCTCCTTCACGAGGATGCGCGCGGCCGCCAAGGTCTCCACGGCGTCCGGGAGGAGGGTCTTCGGATCACCCAGGACTTCGAGTTTGACCCAATTCGAGAGTCCGGCTTCGCGGCCGAGGCGCGCGGTGCGAACGGCGTCGTCGGCGGTGTAGCAGAGCGCGGTGTTGGGTAAGAGCCGAATGCACGTTCGATCGATCGCGTCGAGCACCGATGCGGCCTTGGGCTGACTCAAATCGAGTCTCCGCACTGCGACCGTGACCATGTCGACTGCCGCGGCCCGGTGGGCTGCCTGCATGACCGCGAGGGAGGGATACTTGCCCGTGCCCAGGATGAGCCGGCTTCGGAGCGTTTCGCCGGCAATCACGAACGGGCGATCCACCGTGTCGACCATGGACTCAACCTCCTCCCACGAAACTGACGACTTCGATGCGGTCCCCGGCCTGGATCCAAGTGTCCGCGTGGCGAATCCTTGGCACCAACAGACCATTGATTTCGACCGCGACACCGGTGCTTCTCGCTTGGAGCGACTCGAGCAGAGTGGCGATCGAGTGCGGTTCGGTGAGGTGCGTAGGCGAACCGTTGAGCACGATCATCATGAGGATGGCTCCCCGGGCTCGGAACCATCCTGATTGGGTTCCCGCATTTTTTCGACCCGGTATTGGAGGGTGCGTCGCGTGAGCCCGAGGGTGCGAGCGGCGCGCGACACGTTTCCGGAAGCCCGCCTCAGCGCCTCGGCAATCACGTCGCGCTCCAAATGTTCGAGCGTCGTTTCGTGGGCCGCGATGCTGTCCATCACCGAATTCACGATCCCCACCGCCGGGGGCTTCTCCGCGCGCAACCCGAGATCCTCCGGCTCGATCTGCTCGCCGGGGGCGAGCAGCACCGCCCGCTCAAGCGAATTTTCCAACTCGCGCACGTTTCCCGGCCACGGGTGGCGGAGCAGTTCCTCTTCGGCGGCGGTCGAGAAGCCGCGCAGCTTGCGGCCGTTTTCGGCGCTGAACCGCTTGAGGAAGTGGCGAGCCAGAAGCACCACGTCCGAGCCCCGCTCCCGCAACGGCGGAAGAGGAATCGGAATCACGTTCAACCGCCAGTAAAGGTCCTCGCGGAACTTGCCTTCCTGGACCATTTGGCGCAGGTCGCGATGGGTGGCAGCCACGACCCGCACGTCCACGCTGGTCGGAACCCCGGCGCCCACCTTTTCGAACTGGCGCTCCTGGAGGACGCGCAGCAGTTTGGGCTGCAGGGCGAGCGGCAGATCTCCGATCTCGTCCAGGAACAGGGTGCCGTGGTGGGCCAGTTCGAATCGCCCCTTGCGATCCGAGGCCGCTCCGGTGAAGGCTCCCTTCACGTGTCCGAAAAGCTCGTCTTCCATCAGGGTTTCGGGGATGGCGGAGCAATTGACGGCGATGAACGGCCCGGCCCGACGCGGGCTGCGCAGGTGCAGGGTGCGGGCGACGAGCTCTTTGCCGGTACCGCTTTCACCTTGCACGAGCACGGTGGCGCCGGAGCCGGCTACCTGTTGGATCCGTTCCATGACCTTCGCCAGGGCTGGCGAGTTGCCGACGATGAGCGACCCTTCGTGAAGGTGGTCGATCGTGGCGCGCAGGGAGTGATTCTCGCTTTCTAAGGTGCGAACCCGCAGCGCGCTCTTGATCCTGAGGGTCAGCAGATTCACGTCGACCGGCTTGGTCGCGAAGTCGTGTACGCCCGCTCGCATCGCGTCGACCGCGGTATCGAGCGTCCCGAAAGCAGTCACGATGATGAAGATCGGCTCGACCCGCTTCTCCTTCAACGCGTAGAACAGCTCGAGTCCGCTGAGCTTGGGCATCCGGTAGTCGCTGACCACGACCTGGGGACGCCAGGCCTGGGCGCGGGCAAGCGCGGCCTCGGGATCGAAGGTGGTTTCGGTCGTGAAGCCCTCGAGGTCCAAGAGTCGGCCCAGCATCTGGGCCTGTCCCCGATCGTCGTCGACGATGAGGACTCGGATCGATTCATCGGCTGGGCGCGCGGCATCCATGTCGAGGGACTCTACGTGGCTCCGCCAGGAACGCCGGTTCCGCCGGCAGCGCCGAGGATGCGGCGCGGAAGCTCGATGTCGAGGCGCACCCCTCCGAGGCTCGAGGGACTTCCGCCGATGCGTCCACCGTGGCTTTCGACCACGATCTTCGCCAGCGTCATCGCCAACGGAGGGAGGCTCTCTTGGGCCTGAAAACTGGGCCGGAACAGACGGGAGATAGCGGCGGCGTCCGGGGTCGTGCCCGAGTCTTCGAAACTCACTCGAACCGACTTCGCGCCCGCCGCCAGACTCACGGAGACCGTAGGCTCCGCGCCCTGGCGTGCGGCTTCGATGGACTGGCGCAGCGCGGCCCGGAAGACGTCGGCAATCTTGACGCGGTCGGCCTCGACGAAAAAATCGTCTCCGGACCGGCTCTCCTGGAATCGGATCGAAGCGAATTCGGAGTCGTTCGGCCGTTCGGACTGGACCTCGCGCCAGAGAGCCAAGAGGTCAACCGGCTCGGGGATCGGATCCCTGGTCCTGGCGAACGCCACGAAGTGGTCGACGACCGTGCGGAGCTTGGAGAGCTCGCCGTGCAGGCGACGGTAATCGTCCGCTGCCGGCGGGCGTTGGGACTTTTCTTGGACCTTTTCCAGGTACTGGAGGTGGAGGCCCACCGCGTTCAGCGGATTGCGAACCTCGTGGGCGAGGCCGGAGGCGACATCGCCCACCGTGTGCAAGCGGGCGGTGCGTTCGCGCGCCCGATGTTCTACGAAGGACTGGACGCGATTGACCAGGAGAAACAGCGCGATGAGCAGGTAGAGGGCGATCGCGAGTCCCACCGTCCCGGCGACGAGGAAGGTCATCAGCCGATCGCGGCTGGCCTGAAGGGGATCGGTCCGGTAAGTAGCGACGACGGAGACGGCGGTACTGACCGATGCGCCGACCGGGTACTCGATGCGAACGCTTCGCACCGGGACGCCCTGGGGGCGGTCGCGAAGTTTGAGCAGATAGGGGATCTGAAAGCGGCGGCCTTCAACTTGCAGATCCAAAAGGAGCGGAGAGATCCGCAGAACTTCTTCCAGGTCGACCGCCAAACCCCGCCAGGCTCCCTCGGCCTCCGGATCGGGGGGGGTCAACGAGCGGGCAGCCCCCTGAAGGAAGGCTACGTCCAAAAGCTGCCCCAAGGTGGCCTGTTCACGGGCCAAGTGGTCTCGGGTCTCCTCGGAGCCCATTTCGCGGATTCGCCGAGCCGAAAGGAGCACGAATCCCACCACGAGAATCAGCGCCAAGACCCCCAAAAGCACGACCGCGAGGGTGTAGGACCGCAGACCAGGCAGCCGGCGCAGGCTTCGAGAGGCCTCCCTAACTCCGCTGGGGGGCGGATCTTCTGCACTCGGCAGCTTTCTTGACGATGGGAGCTTTTCTGGATACTCTGGCATCGCTTTTTTGGGCTGGCGCCAAGATAGGCCACCCGGTGAGGCCGAGAAGTGGGGTTTCCCACTTTCTTTTTTTCCGGTGCGGCTCGTGCCGCGCCAGGGTCTTCCTCCGGCAACAGCCAAGCGATGGAGCATGCGATGTCCGACGCAGGTGAAGAGCTTCTCAGGCTCCTGGACTCCATCCATCGAGAGAAAGACATCGATCTCGAGACGCTCTTTCGGAGCATCGAACTCGCGATCGAAACTGCGGCCCGGCGGCGCTGGCCGGAGGCGGTCGAAGTCACCGTCGAGATCGACCGCAAGTCGGGGCACATCCGATCTTTCCAGGATGGCATCGAGGTTCCTGCCAAAGACCTGGGGCGCATCGCCGCTCAGACCGCGAAGCAGGTGATCATCCAAAAGATCCGCGAAGCGGAGCAAGACGTGGTGCTGGGCGAGTTCGAGACTCGTAAGCGCACTCTCGTGACTGGCACGATCCAGCGATTCGAACGAGACGACATCATCGTTTCGTTGGACCGTGGCGAGGGCATTCTGCCTCGCTCCGAGCGTATCCGCGGCGAAAATCCGCGCGTCGGCGACCGAGTCCGCGCCTTGATTCTCGACGTGCGCCGGATCGGCAATCGTGTTCGCATCATCCTTTCCCGCACGCACCCTGATCTGATCCGACGGCTCTTCGAACTCGAAGTTCCGGAGATCGGCGAGGGGATCATCGAGATCAAGAGCCTCTCCCGCGAACCCGGATACCGCAGCAAAATCGCGGTGGCCACCTACGACTCCAAAGTCGACTGCGTCGGCGCGTGTGTGGGGGTGCGGGGCAGCCGCATTCGCAATATCATCGACGAGGTGGGCGGCGAGAAGATCGACATCATCCGCTGGAGCGATTCGGCGGAGGTCTTGATCATGAATGCGCTCAAACCGGCCGAGATCGAGAGCATTACCCTCAACGACGCCACCGAAGAGGCTGAGGTCGTGGTGGGTGAAGACCAGCTCTCGCTGGCCATCGGAAAGAAGGGCCAAAACGTGAGACTGGCTGCCAAGCTCACGGGGTGGTCCATCAACATCGTCTCCGCTCGCGACGCCAGTGTGCACGCGGTTGCGACCGGGGACGAAGCGCAAGTCTTGGCTGGCGAGGAGGGCTCTCCCCTGGACGTGGTTCCGGGTAGTGCCACTCGCACCGAGTTCCTTGCGGATCGCGTGATCGACGCGGCGACCGAAGAGGTTCGGTCGGCGCAAGCGAACCCCGGCGGCGAATTGCGGACGGGGCCCTCGCAGACCTGAAGGAGTTGATCGCAGTCCATGGCGAAGATCAGGGTTCACCAGCTCGCAAAGGAACTCGGCATCGACTCCAAGTTGATCATGGAGGAAGCCGAACGACACGGGATCAGTGTCAAGAACCACATGTCTTCGCTGAGCGACAGCGAGGAGTTCCTTCTCCGCGCCTTCCTCGAGCCTCTACGGGGCACGGCGGCGGAGTCGTCGGTGGCGGAGGCCACCGCGGCCGAGGCGCCGAGTGGGGTCAAGGCCAGCTCGCCGGTCGCCCCTACGGTCGATACCGAGGTTGCGGTCGAAGACCCGCCGGTGGTCGTGCCGATAGTCGCCCCGATTCCTCGGCGTCCGACCGAAATCACGGCGACGCGACCGGGCGCGATTCCCCTGAAGCCTCCCACGTCGCCGGTCCTTCCGGTTCCGAGGGTGGCTCCGGTCAGCGCACCGGAACGGACACCGCCGCCAGCGGTGGAACGGACTGCGGCCAGCGAGCGCCAGGCAGCCCCTCGCGTCGAGACGACGCCCCCGACGCCGGTGGTCCCCTCCGTGGCCGCCCGCGCGGCGGCGCCGCCTCCACGCGAAGTGAAGGTCGTCAGAGCGGCTCCCCCGGGATCTGCGCCGACCGCGCCGTCGGTCGCGGCGAGGCCCCCCACTCCCCCGGCCCCGGTCGCCCCCGGTCCTGCCCGCGAAATTCGAGTCAGCTTTCCCGGTGTCGCGGCCAAGCAGGTGGTGGTTTCGGCTCCGCAGCCTCCCCAGCCTGCGGTCGATCCGAATGCGCCGATCCGCACCTCGGTCGTCACCCCACCACGGCCCCAGGATCCCGCCAAGTCTCCCCCTCGCGAGGCGCCGCCTCGCCGGCAGGCGGAAATTGTTGGTCGCCGGGACATTCCGGCTGGGCGACCTCGTCCGCCCGCCCAAAACCCGGGTCAGCCAGGGGCTGCTTCCGGCTTGATGGCGACCCGTACCGAAGGCGGGAAACGCACCTTCGTCGTAACCGGCCGGGGCAAGCCGCTCGGTCCTGGGCAGCGGCCTCAGCAGACCTTCCCGCCGGGAGTGGTGCCGCGTGGTCGCCCGGGTTCGCCATTGATCGGACGTGGTCACCAGACCCGCGATCCCGTGGAACAGCGCGCGGGCGCTCCCGCCAGCCTATCGATCGAGCTCCCGACGACCGTGAAGGGCCTGTCGGAGGCCATGGGCGTCAAGGCGAACATCCTGATCCAACGCCTCTTCGTCAATCACAAGAAGATGATGAAGATCAACGACCCTCTCGACAAAGAGACGGTCGAGCTTTTGGGACTCGAATTCGACTGCGAAATCACCTGCCGCGAAAAGCAGGACGTCGAGACGAGAGTCCTCGAAGACTTGCAGAAGAACTTCAGCGAGGTCGAAACCGATCGTATCGCCCGCGCGCCGATCGTGACCTTCCTCGGGCACGTCGACCATGGCAAGACTTCGTTGCTCGACGCGATCCGTCAAACGAACGTGGCGTCGCGCGAGCACGGTGGCATCACGCAGCACATCGGCGCGACCCGCGTCACGGTGGGTGACGGCCGCTCCGTCGTGTTCTTGGATACTCCCGGTCACCGGGCGTTCACCGAGATGCGCGCCCGCGGCGCCCAGATGACCGACGTGGTCGTCTTGGTGGTTGCGGCGGACGACGGCGTCATGCCGCAAACCAAAGAAGCCATCGCCCACGCGAAAGCGGCCGGCGTTCCGATCGTGGTTGCGCTCAATAAGATCGACAAGCCGGAGGCCAACCCTCTGCGCGTTCGCCAAGAGCTGATGGGCGAAGGTCTCCAGGACGAGAAGTGGGGCGGTCAGACGATGATCGTCGAAACCTCGGCCACCACCAAACTCGGGATGACCGACCTGATCGACGCGCTCCTCCTCGAAGCCGAGGTCTTGGAACTCAAGGCCAATCCAAAACGGCCGGCTTTCGGCACCGTGCTCGAAGCGGAGCAGAGCCGCGGCGAAGGCAATGTCGCCCGCCTCCTCATCCGCGAGGGCACCCTCAAGAAGGGCGACATTTTTGTGTGCGGAACCGCCTACGGTCGTATCCGCGCGATCAAGTCCACCGACAGTCGCTTCATCGCCGAGGCCGGACCGGCCATGCCGGTCGAGATCGGCGGCCTGAACGAACTCCCCAAAGCCGGGGATCGCTTCTACGTGCTGCCGAGCCTTGAAGAAGCCAAAGAAATCGCCTCGAAGCGCATGCATCTCATGCGCGAGAAGGAAATCGCCAAGAAGACCCACGTCAGCCTCGAAAAGCTGTTCGAACAGATCAAGGGTCAGACCCTCAAGATCATCCTCAAGGTGGACGTGACGGGGTCGCTCGAGGTGCTCAAGAGCGAAATCCAACGTCTGGCCCATCCGGAGATTCGGCCCGAGGTCATCCATGCCGCGGTCGGTGGAATCACCGAAACCGACGTGGCGCTCGCCGATGCCTCGGACGCCGTCATCTTGGGGTTCCACGTGTCGGCCGACATGGGAGCGCGGCGGCTCGCCGAGCAGCTCGGCGTCGAAATCCGCATCTACCAGGTCATCTACAAGCTCATCGAAGAGCTCAAGGCGGCCATGGAAGGTCGCCTAGCGCCGGAAGAGCGGGAGCTCATTACCGGGGAAGCGGTGGTTCGTCAGACTTGGAAGGTTTCTCGCCTGGGTACGATCGCCGGCTGTTTCGTGCAGTCGGGGGTTCTCAAGAAGGCGAGTCGCATCCGGGTCAGCCGCGGCGGCATCGTCGTGGTTGTGAATACCACCCTGACCTCTCTCAAACGAGTCAAGGACGACGCCAAGGAAGTCAAGGAAGGTTTCGAGTGCGGACTCATCGTGAACAACTTCGAGAACATCGAAGTGGGCGATGTCTTGACCGCTTTCGAGATCGAATCCCTCCGCCGAACCTTCGATTCGGCATGATCCCGCCCCTCGTGGCGGTGCTGCCCCATGTACGTCGGGATTTTGCAGGTGGAGTTGGAGTTGCCTGAACCGACCACGCTCAAGGACAAGCGCAACATCCTGAGATCGATCAAGGATCGCCTGCGCCGGAAATTCGAAGTCGCGGTCGCGGAAGTCGGACCTCTCCAAATCAAGCGGGAAGCCACCCTGGGAATCGCGGTGGTATCGAACGAGCCCAAACACGCCCGAGCGCGCATTCAGTCCGCGTTGGAGTGGTTGGAATCGCATCCCGATGTGCGTGTCTCCGACTCGAGTGCCGAGGTGCTCTGATGCCCAACCCGGTCAAGATCAAACGTCTCGAGTCCCAGATTCAGCGCCGCGTGGCCATGCTGATGATTCGGGATATGCGCGATCCCAGGATCAGGTCGGTGACCATCACGCGGGTCAAGCTCTCCGGGGACTTGTCGGCGTGCACGGTCCTGTGGTCGACGCTCGAAGAGGACGGCAAGCGCCGCGCGGTGGAGCGCGCCCTTGACGGGGCGCGCGGGTGGGTCCAGCGCGAAGTCGCGGAGATTCTCGAGACCCGCGTCACGCCGGTGTTGCGATTCGAATTTGATCCCTCGCTCGAGGGCGCTGACCGCGTCTTCCGCCTGCTTCGGGACGCCGGAGTCGAGAGCACTCCTCCCCTGGCGAGCGATAACGGCACGGAATCTCCGGCCGCGGAGGACTCCGTTCCGGCTTCCCCCGACGACCCCGCCCCATCCGACGAGGTCGACGGGTCATCGGCCAACTGACGCGTCAGTGTCATGAATTGGCGTCCAGGGGAGGTCGGGGAATTCCATCGCATCGCCATCGTGCGCCTCAGCTCGTTCGGCGACGTGGTGATGGCCATGCCGGCGCTGGCGGGGCTGCGCGCGACTTACCCGAAGGCGCACATCGCCTGGATCGTGGAGTCGCGGGCGCGCAATGTCTTGGAAGCGCATCCCGCCATCGACGAGATCATCGAGTTTCCGCGCTCCCGCTGGCGGTCGCTCTGGAAACAGAGGTTCGGGGTCATCCGCAGCGTGCCGGAAGTCAGGCGCTTTTATCGTAGCTTGCGCGACCGCCGCTTCGATTTGGCGATCGACTTCCAGGGGAACATGAAGAGTGGAACCTGCACCTGGGCGACTCGCGCCCCGGTGCGGATCGGCTATGCGCGCGACGAGTGCCGGGAGTGGAACACCCTCTTCACCAACCACCACTGGTCGCCAGGGGGACAGCCTCTCCACCGCATGGACCGGGATCGACTCCTGGTTGGGCAAGTGGGAGTGCCGTTTGCGCCTTGCCCGATCCTCCCCGCGTACTCGCCGGCAGACCGGGCAGCCAGCCGGGACCTGAAGATCGCCGGCGATACCCGGCCGATCGTGATCCTGCATCCCGGCACCAGCGACTTCATGCCCCACAAGCGGTGGCCACAGGAGGCGTGGATTCAGCTCGGTGATGGCCTGGTCCGCCGATCCGGGGCGCGGGTTCTCCTGAGCTGGGGCCCGGGGGAAGAAGCTACGGCTAGGTCGGTGCAGCGGGGAATGACGGAAACGGCGGAACTTCTTCCGGATACTCCTAGCGTGAAGAGCCTGGGTGCCGCCCTAACTCTCGCCGACCTCGTGGTCGGCGGCGACACCGGCCCGGTGCACTTGGCGGTACTCCAGGGCATCGCCACGGTCGCCCTGCTCGGCCCCGGCGATCCTCGTCACTACTATCCCTACGGACACGCCGATCGGGCCTTCTACCGGCGGACCGCTTGCTCCCCGTGCCGATTCCGCGCGTGCCCGAGTCTGGATTGCATGCGAGGTATAGAAGTTGCGCCGGTGTTGGAGAAGTGCGTCCAAATCCTGCACAGGGGCACTGGCTCAGTCACGTGAAATTCTCGGGTCCAGGCTTTTCTCGCGCCGTCGATAGCGAGTAGACTAAGGTCTACCCTGAACTGGTTTGCCGGTCGATTCGGCGGGCCTCCCGCCGTTTGCCTCGGGAAGAGGGGCTCAGGAGATGCCAAAGACTATGTCGTCACAGAAAATTCTCGGCGCGTCCATGGTTGCGATGGTGATGGGTTCCCTCGCGCTTGGCCAGCAGGCCAATTCCGCCACGGGAAGCCTGCGGATCAATAACACGGACCCGGGCTTCGGCCCGATTCCGGTCACGGCAGATCCTTGCTCGGGCTTCCGCTTGAACATCTCCTCGGGTCCCAACGTGAACATGCCGTTCACCCTCACCCTCGGGCCTCTCCTCGTGGGCGCGACCGGGATCCCCTCGGTGGGTGTTTACGACCTCAATTTCACCAGCCCGGCGTGGCAGGTGGTCATGGACGGGATCTTCGCCGGCAGCCTCGGCGGGAGCCCCTTTTTGAACAATTTCGCCTACACCGATTTGGGCGGGCAGTTCGATTTCTCCGGCGCGATCGGGTTCGGCGGAGGGGGAGGACCTATCGGCGCATTCCAGGCCCTGATCCTGGATCCCACCAGCGCCGGAGGTTTCATCTTCACCGCCGCTACGGATGTCACGGTTCTCACCGCGGCGGTCGGCGGGACTTATGCTCCCCCGGTGGACGGGGCTTTGACTCACAATTTTGCGGCGGGCTTCTCGTTCCCCTTCTACGGCGTTTCCTATAGCCAGGTGAACATCTCCGAGAATGGGGTGCTCGGGTTCGGTGCCTTGGCCAGTCTGACCGCAATGGTGGCGCCCGGTGGTGCCGCGCCGGTGCAGCCCATCACCAACAGCACCGCAATCTTGGGAACCGGTGGAACGGTCGCGCCCCCGAACATCGGTATGTTTGAGAACCTCTCCCTCGGCTCGAATGGCGGAGGCGGTTCGATCGTTTGGTCGGAGAGCCCGACCACCTTCAATATCACCTACTGCAACGTCGTGATCTTGCCAGGGGCATTCACATCGACGTTCACGATCTCGCTCCACGGGACCGCGAGCCCCACCCCCGGACGAATCGAGTTCACAGTGGTGAACGGACCGGTGGCCACCCAGGGTAATGGCCGCGTCCTTGGCATCAGCCCGGGGGGTAACGGAGCGGCCTCCCTGTCGCCGACTTTGACGGGCGTCAACCTCAGCGCCGTCTCGCGC
>CADEGH010000006.1:41710-256928 GCA_902826835.1 uncultured bacterium
CCGATCGTGCAGACGGTGAACGTCAGTCTGACCCTCGGATCGTTGCCGGCCACCGCTTCGATCATGAACGGTTTCAGCTACACCCTTGGCCCGGTGAACGGGACACTGCCTCTCCTCGACGAGGAACTGGTCACCTACACCTTCGCGCCATCACTGTTCGGTACCTTCAACCTCTACGGCACCAACTGGACGAGGGTGTTCGTCCAAGCGAACGGCCACATGTTCTTCAGCGCGACCGCCCCGGTCGTGAATGCGAACAACTTCGTTTCCAGCCCGGCCTCGTGGAACGCTTTCCCCGCGATCACCGTCGCGCCTTTCTTCAACGATGTCTGTGGTGACGTCGTGGGTTGCGGTCTCACCGGCATGCCCATGGTGACCACCGTGGAGAGTGCCACGAGCCTGACCTTCAGGTGGGTCAACTGGGCGCACTGGCCAAACGCCAACCAGGGGCTCAATTTTGCGGTGACCTTCGACAATACTTTTACGCCCGCCTCGAGCATCACCTTCGACTACTCGCAGACGGTGGCCCCGAATATCGCGTTCAGCCAGCCCGGTGGGCAGTCCGGAATCATCGTCGGTATGAAGGGGCCGGGCACGAGCGCCGCCGGGCCTGTCGATCTCCAGGCCCTGAGCGGAGGTTCTCTCGGAGCCTTCGGCATGCCGCAGGGACCCAACACGAATCTCTATCACTGGATTCGTTCGGGTCTCTATACCGGGACGGTGGCCCCGAGCCAGCCCACCAACACATGGATCTTCGGCACCGCTGCCGCCGGCGGAGCCTTCGGAGCGCGGCAAGTCAATTTCTTGTCGACCACGCCTACCAACGACACCTTCGTGATCGCCCTTCAGTGATCAGCGGACGAAGCTGATCCTGATTCGGGTCACGAGGACCGACGCCCCGCGCAGCTCCAAGCGCAGCAGCGCGGGGGCGCGGCGCCAAGTCGCACTCCTCGCCTCAAGTGGTCCTCCTTCCAGCAGCGAGGCCACTCCCTCTTTCGGCGTCCAGCGAACGCGCACGGTTCGAGGTTCAGTCTCGGTAGGGGGCGAGAAGGCAACCGGCAGCAGGGACTTGGAGAGCCCGCCGCCCGGAAAGAGGGGCTCGAACGACAAACCGAGCCGGTCCCACTGAGCGCGTTTGGGCCGTCCTTGCAAGAGTCCGTGAGTCGGCAGCCCATCCGAGGGCACGGTGCTGGCGATGGACCCGACCATGACGGCCTGAAGGGGCCCCGCGCGCATGGACATCATGGAGAATGGCACTCCGTCGCGAGCGGAGATGTCGATCGAGACTTCGATCGCGTGATGAGGAGCGATCGGGATCTCGGCCAGGGCGAGCGGTAGGCCGCGGTCCAAGACGGCATGCTCGGTTTTCGACATGAGTGGCAGCCAGAGTCCCGCGGCAGTTTCCTCGGCGTGGTTTTGGAGTTGCCAAGTGGTGGGACGGCGCCGGAAATCGTAGAGGACTTCGAGCCGTTTGGTTTCCGGGTCGTCTTGGACCGAGACGGCGCCGGGATAATCGCCAGGGGCCCGAGTGGACTCGGCGCGGGCGATTTCGCGGCGGAGGTAGCGAACGAGGATGGAAACGTCGGCTCGCCGACTCGGATGTCCCGCGAGTTGCCGGGCTTTCGTCAATTCCTCGTCTCCCCAAGCGTTGGTCGGGGTCTCCGCCAAATCGACCAGCGCCTGGGCGAGATCGCGGCTTTCTTGGGAATCGTGGCTCGCGATCCATTGGGCCAAGCCGGCTTCGATGCCGTCCCGGAGCCAGGGAGGAGAGGCCGGAGCCGATGCGGTCATGAGGACAGGGTCGGCTCGCCAATAGGCCAGCAGTCCCCAGCTCGACTCCGGCCAAGTCAGACCCACCAGCAGGGCCAGCTCCCGAAGGCAGCGGACGGACAGTTCGTCGAGGGAGTAGCGGCGCTCGGCCGCCCCCCCGTCCGAAGCGACGAGAACGCGGTCCTCGACCCTGAGGAGCCGGCGCAGGGGCACATAACGATCGAGGGTGCGCTCCGGCAGAAAGTCGATCGGCGGTCCTTCTCGGCTCCGCTCGGAGAGGGCCCGCAGCACCTCGCTCTCGATGTCGGCGGCGGTGCGCGCGATTCTGAGGGCCGACTCGGCAGTGGCGGCCAGGGTACTGACGGATTCGCACCCCTGAATGCGGGGGCCGAGCTCGGCGAGAGCCTCCGACACTTCCTGGAGGCGACGCGTGATTTCGGCGGAGGCAAGGGGCTCGATCGATTGTCGCAGCAGGCGAGCGGGCAGTCTGGACAGCCGCTCGCTCAGTTCGCTGACCCGAACGTCGATCCGCGCCCGCAGACTAGCGATTTCGACGGAAATGGTGTCCGCCCCCTCGGCCTCCAGTTCCCTCAGGGTTGCGTGGGCTTGGTCCAGTGCGCCGGAATCGAGATCCTCTTGGGCCGATTTCAGGGCGGCCGCCGAGCGGATGGCTGCGGAGTCCGTGTTTGCGGGCGGTCCGCTTCGAGGAGCGGACGCCGAGGCCCGATCGCGAGATTCGAGCAGGGTTCTTAGGAGCGTGTTCGCCCGATTCCTGAGGCCGGTCCCGAGGGCTTGGGCGGTGTCGATCACGACCTCCCCCACCGTCGACCAGGCCTCGCGCGGAAGGACCACGGGTAGCTTCTCGCTCGTCCGAGGTAGAACCAGAGCCTCGTTCCGCGATCGGGGAAAGTAGGCATAAGTGGCAATTCCCGTCAGGATCAGCGACACGGGAATCGCGATCCTCAGAGCCAATCGTCGCCGGCGATCCTGGTGGATGCCAGCGAGCGGCTGGGCGGTCGCCAGGGCATGCCAGTCTTTCAGGTACTCCGTGGCGGACGCGTAGCGGCGCTTCGGGTCTTTGGCCAACCCACGGCGCATGACCCAGTCGAATCCGGGCGAAAGATCCGGACGAAGTTTGGTCGGCCGCGTGGGACTGGACTTCAGGATGGCACCGAACAGCGCTCCCAGGTTTTCGGCGACAAACGGGGGACGCCCGCAGGCGGCGTGGTAGAGGCTCGCGGAGAGTCCGTAGAGGTCTGCCCCGGGACCGACGGAGGTGGCGTCGAGCACTTGTTCGGGAGCCATGTACAACGGGGTCCCGAGTCCCGTCGAATCGGCGGTGAGCTTGAAGTCTTCCCGGTGACGAGCGAGGCCGAGGTCGATCAGCCGCGCGCGCCCATCCTGACCCACCAGGATATTGCCGGGCTTGAGGTCCCGGTGGACCACGCCACGATGGTGCACTGCGACGAGGGCCGAGAGGATCTCCTCGCCAACCCTCCACAGGCGATCGAGCGGCAAAGGTCCGCGGCGCTCGATCTCTTCGTCCAAGGTTTGGCCGTGGATGAGCTCCAAGGCGACCCACGCGAAGCCCTCACCCTGTCCGGCATCGATGACCTTGACGACGCCCGGATGATCGATCGTGGCGATCAACTTGGCTTCGCGACAGAGGCGTTCAGCGCGTCGTTCCCCGACTTTTCCAGCCGTGGTGATGATCTTGAGCGCGACTTCGCGCTTGAGCTTGAGCTGGGTTGCCTGAAAGACTCGGGCGGTGGAGCCTCGACCGATCTCGGGCCCGAGCGCGTAACCCGGGATCTCGAAAATCGGGGCGCCTTGGTCCGGAAGTGGAATCACTTCTTGCGGGCGCTGAACGAAGCGCGCCACTCCTCGTCGATCGTATCGAGGCCAAATCCGAAGGCGTCCTTCAGCGCAGTGTCCTGGATCGCGCTTTTCTGCTCGGTCCAATTCATCTGGTAGTCCTGCGGCCACGCTTTTTTCACGCTGGCCACAAAGGCCCAGAACTTGGCCTTGTCTTTGTCGAGGAGCCACTCGATCACCGCCGCCGACTTACCGACTTCATCCGAGCCGAGTTGCGAAAGTGAGAGGGGCAGGATCCCCTTCATGAGTTTGTCCTTGCGCTTCTTGGCTTGGTCGACGACCGCCTCCTTCCACTTCTTCCATTCGAGCTCGGTGAGCTTTTCGAGAGACTTGGCGGTGTCTCCATAGGTGCCTTGGAAGCAGTAACAATCCGTGCGGCCGAGTGTCTTGCCCTCGAGGTAGGTGGCGTAAGCCTCCTCCAGCCAAGGCGGCGGCACTTGATTGTTGAATTTGTAACGCTGGACCACGAGATGACCGATTTCGTGCGCGATCACGTACTTGAGACGTGAGGGCGAAAGTGGCTTCAAGTGAATGAGACTGGCCACCCGAGGTGCGGAGGAAACGTAGTAGCTCTGACTCGAGGCCGCGTCTTTGAACCCCTTCCAGGGTTTGTATTTCTCCGCGTACCAATCGATGGCTTTGGCGTGTTGCACGCCGGAAGTCGTGATGATGAAGAGGCACTTCTCGGGGCCTCGCTGGCTCTTCCAGAGTTCCGAATACTCGGTCACCCCCGATGAATCTGCAAAGTGCTTCCAGGCGTCCTCGGCCACTTTGTGGAGCGGGGCGACTTGCGCGTCCGGGAGTGTCCACGCCCAGACGAAGTGGTCGGTCTCCGCGAAGCGGAAGGTGAGTCCGCTCTTTTCGGAGAGGTTGGCGACCTCCGCCGCGTAGCGATTCTCGGGGGCGGCATCCTGGCCTCGTAAGGAGAGGCAAGCGCAAACCAGGAACAGTGCACTGAATCTCGTCATGGCAACTCCCCGGGGCTCAAACGCTATCGGCGTCGAGTCCATACCGGTCCATCTTACGCTGCAGCGTGAACCGCGTAATTCCCAAAAGGTCGGCGGCGCGGGTCTTGTTGCCTTCGGCTTTGACCAACGCCTTGCGAATCTCCTTGGTTTCGATGGCTTCGATGAGGGCATCCAGGTCTTGGAATCCGGAGTCCTTACCCACTAGCAACTCCTGGGCCTCGAGGATGGAGCCCGAAAGCGCTTCGCGACCGATCACGGAGCCAGCCAGGACACAGAGACGTTTGACTTCGTTCTCGAGTTCCCGGACATTTCCTGGCCATCGGTAGGCGGTGAGGGTTTCCATCGCCTCGGGAGTCAGGCGGGGCGGCTCGGCTCCCCCGTGCGCGCGGAGGAACCACGAGAGGAGGGCCGGGAGATCCTCCTTGCGATCCCGTAGAGGAGGAACTTGAACCGGCAGCACGCGAAGTCGGAAGTAGAGGTCCTCGCGGAACTCACCTCGGCTCACCAGGGTGGCCAAGTCCTTGTTGGAGGCGGCGATGAGGCGGACGTCCACGCGCTTCATGTCCGTACTGCCGACGGGCCGAATTTCGCCCTCTTGGAGGACCCGCAGGAGCCGGCTCTGCATCGCGGGGCTCATCTCCGAGACCTCGTCCAAGAACAGGGTTCCACCATCTGCCGCGAGGAATAGCCCCTTCTTGGACTCGTCGGCGCCGGTGAACGCGCCGCGGACGTGGCCAAACAGCTCGGATTCGAGCAGAGTTTCGGGGATAGCCGCGCAGTTGAGGGAGTGGAATGCGCGCCGGGAACGCCGGGAGGCCCGATGGACCAACCTCGCTACCAGCTCTTTCCCCGTTCCCGACTCACCCGTGATCAGCACCGGAAGCTCAGTCGGCGCCACTTTGCCGATGAGATGGCGGAGTTCGTCCATGCGCGCCGAGTTGCCGACGAGCACGATCTCCCGTTCCGCTTCGAAATCGGATTCCCTGAGTTCGATCGTCCGGTCCGCGGCGACCGTTCCGGCCTTCGGTCGCAACCCGAGTTCTTCCTGGAGTAGCCGAGTGCGCCAAAAGCCTCCGAGCGCCGAGGCCAAGCACTCGAGCTCCCGCTGCTGTTCGGGACCAAAGAGGTTGGCTTGAGAACGGTGATCAACGTAGAGAGCCCCGAGGGTCCGTCCGAGGTTGGCGACCGGGACCGCCAGCACAGACCGCAAACAGAGGGTCTCGACACTCGCTTGGCCTCGGAATCGGGGGTCCAAGCCAGCATCGAGGGCCAAAACCGGGGCCTGCCGGGTGGCCACCTGCGTGGCGATGGACCACGAGAGCTCGAAGTCGGGATCCTTCATTTCGGCGGCCGAGATCGAGGTGGAGGCTTCGACGCTGAGGCCCCCCTTGTGGTGTGCGAGCAGAAAGCCTCGCTCGGCCCGGGTGATCCGCAGCGCCGCTTGGACGGCGCGGGCGAAGAAATCCGTGTCTAGAATGCGGACCGAGAGCTCCGCGAGTTCACTGGCCAAATCGGAAGCTGAGGCGGCCAGGACCGGGATGGTCTCGGTGCATGGCGAACCCTCCGGCCGGGCCGGTGCATCCTCGCTCTGGACTCTGAGGGCGACCCGGCCGATGGTCAGGATGTCGCCGGACGTGAGCGCGCCGCCGCCGTTGCGACGCCCGTTGAGAAGGGTTCCGTTTTGGCTGCCAAGGTCCGAAAACCTGAGGCCCCCGTGGCTCCATTCCAGGCGGGCGTGCACCCGGCTGACCCGCTGATCCGCGATCACGATCGCGTTCTCAGGGGCGCGGCCGATCGTAATGGGCTCCGGACCGAGAGTGTGGCTGTGCTCTTGTCCCTGCTGGGACCAGACGAGTCGCGTCTCCAAAGTCTTCACTCCAAGCGCCGGATAGGGGATCCGGGGCTCTCCGACCCATTTACGCGGGTCCTCGGTCAACTGACAGAAAAAACTGTGCGATTCCGCTCAGAACCTGGTTTGAGTCGGCGCAGGAGCACTAGAAGCGAGAAGGGCGGTGAGGACCGCAAAAGCCTCCTGCGCCGGGATCATGGTCAAGCAGCGGTGATCCAGGGGGCAGATCTTCTTGTGACAAGGGCCACAGGGAACGTCCCGCCGGAGGACTCGGGTGGTTTCCATGTTCCAGTCGGTCCAGCCCGGATGGGTTGGTCCCATGACCACTACCGTGGGCACTCCGGCCCAGTTTGCGATGTGCCTGGGACCGCTGTCGGTGGTGACAAATCCGCGGAGCCGGAGGCAGAGCGCCGGCAATTCCGCGAGTTCGAAGCACTCACTTGAAGTGGCGAGAGCGAGACCGCCGGACGCCGCCGCGACCGCATGGATGAGAGGGATTTCGTTGGCGGCACCCAACACGATCGGGGTGAAACCGGCGCCGTGGAGTTGGCGGGCGAGCGCGCCGAACTCTTCGACCGGCCACAGCTTGGAGGCCCCGAAGCGGGCGCCCGGGTTCAGTCCGATCAGGGGCGCGCCGTCCTTCACTCCGAACCTACGGAGCTTCCGTTCGACAGCATCCGAAGCCGCGGATGTCGCCCGAAGCTCGTACTCGGGGCCGGCGGCGGCAATCCCCAAGTGGTCCAGCACCGTCTGGTACAGCCGGGGCATGGGAACCGGCTGCTTGCGCACCTGCTTTTGGAGGGGGGGGATCGGATGGGTCAGGAGTGGGCTTCGCAGGTCACCGCGGTAGCCCACCCGCGCGCGCACTCTTCCCAGCCAGAACGGGAGCGCGGATGTCCAGCTATTGGTGAACAGGATTCCGAGGTCGAAGTCGCCTTTCTTGAGCCTCTGTCCAAGCTTCCATGCTTGCCTCGGGCCCCGCTCCTCCCGTTCGGAAAGCGACCAGACTTCGTCCACCCGCGGATGTTCGTTCAGGAGGCTCGCCGCGTAATCCCGCACCAGAGCAACCAGGTGGGCCTTCGGCCAATGCATGCGAATGGCGCGCAGCGCCGGGGTCGCCATCACCACGTCCCCCACCCAGTTGGGCAGGCGAACCAAAATCCGTGCCGGTGCCTTCATGGCGTTTCGGGACCGGATCGGAGTTTGGCGATCAGGTCGGAGGCCGCGTGGGTCTTTTTGTCGCCCACAAACGCCGCCCGGACTCCCAGCCTCTGCAAGAGCGCGGACTCCGGCAGCGTCGCCGGATCGTAGTCGCGTCCTTTTGCGTAGATGTCGGGCCGCACGCGGGCGATGAGGGTTTCGGCGGTCGATTCGTCGAACAGGATCACGTGGTCGACGGCCGCGAGTGCCGCCAAAATTTCCGCGCGTTCGGACTCCGGCACTACCGGCCGCCCTGGTCCCTTGTAGCGGCGCACCGAAGCATCCGAGTTCAGCCCTACCACGAGCGTGTCGCCGAGCGACCGGGCCTCTTCCAAGTAGCGGACATGCCCGACGTGCAGCAGATCGAAGGTTCCATTCGTCAAGACGATCGTGGCCGACCGCGCGCGAAGGGTCGCGAGCTGCGCGTCCAGTTCGGAATGGTCACGGCAAATCTTGTGGAGAGTGTTCATCCGTGGGCTGTGATGGCTTCCAGAAGTTCGGCCCCCGAACAGGTGGCCGCTCCCCATTTGGAGACCACGACCCCCGCGGCGAGGTTGGCCAAGCGCGCCGCCACGGCGAAGGAGGCGCCTGCGGCCAGAGCCAAGGTCGCCACCGCGATCACGGTATCGCCGGCGCCGGAGACGTCGACTACCTGTCCCGAGCCGGCGGCGGGAATATCCAATCGAGGCCGCCCCTCTTCGAACAGGGCCATGCCACGGTTTCCCCGGGTGATGAGCAGGGCCGGTGCCTGGATTCGGGCTCGCAAGAGATTGCCGGCCCGCTCCAGATCCGACTCGTTGCGGAACCGAAATCCGGCGGCTTCTTCGGCTTCA
This sequence comes from uncultured bacterium, assembly GCA_902826835.1. Lineage (GTDB taxonomy): Bacteria > Planctomycetota > RBC034. The sequence goes on from CADEGH010000006.1 coordinate 50,206, forward strand.
CCTTCGTTGGGGGTGGCCAGGGTGACGCCGGCAAAACTCCCGATGAGGTAGCGGGAATCGGCGGTGAGGATTCTCGGCGCGGCCAGCGAACGGAGACGGTCCGAGAGTCGACCGCGCACGAACTCGTAGCCGTAGTCGCTCACCAAGACTGCATCAGCCTCGGCCCCGGCGCCGGCCAAGAGTTCGGCGCCTCGCTCCAGGGCCGACTCGGGGACCGGAGTGTCAGGCTCGCGATCGATCCGCAGAACCTGCTGCTTCATGCGGTGCGGCTCCCCCACCATGAACCGAGTCTTGGCCACCGTCCGATGATCGGCCGCGCGGATGACGCTGCCGGTGCCGACGTTGCGAGCGCGCAGCTCCCGGGTGAGGTGGGTGCCGTCCTCGTCTTCCCCGACGACCCCGATGATGGATGCGACTCCGCCCAAAGCCGCAACGTTGAGAGCGGCATTGGCGGCGCCTCCGGGAATGAGCGTCTCGCCCTCGAAGCGCGCGATCATCACGGGGGCCTCGCGCGACAGCCGCGAAGGGGACGAGAGCACGTAACGATCGAGGATCAAATCGCCGACCACGAGCACCCGCACTCCCTGCAAGCGAGGGACCCAGGCTGCGAGTTCGGAGGAATCAAGGTTGCTCATCATCAGTCTCGCTCTCGATGGTGCCTGCCTCCGGGCGACTCTTCCAGCGGCGATGGGTCCAAAGCCAAGCCGAGGGATCTCGTTTCACCCGAGTTGCCAGCGTGTCGGTGGTGCACTGGAGCAAGCGCGCCACTTCGGCACTACGGTCCGCCCCGGGGGTCGGCCGGATCGTGTCCTCGACTTCGACCTCGTAGTGGAGGGGACGCGAGGCTCGGTACGTGTACACCGGCACGATGGGCCGTCCGGAACGGATCGCCAGAAGTGCACTGCTGCGCGCGGTGGCGGCAGGGGTGCCTAAGAAATCGACGAAACAGCATTGCCCGCGCTTGTTCACGTCCACGAGGAGGGCCACGGAGATGCCGCGGTCCAGGGCGGCTTCCAGTTGACCGTATCCACCACGATTGCTGATCATGAACTGCCCAAATCTGGTCCTGATTCCGCTCAGCCACGTCTCCAGCCGAGGATTGTCCAAGGGACGCATCATGGTGTGCAGAGTGACATCGTGAAGTGGCGACACGAGCCCACCGACTTCGTAGGCCCCAAAATGACTCGCGACGAACACCACCGGGCCGTTTTTCAGTTCCTGGGTCAACCGAGACCACGCGGATGGATCTCGAAAGTGGATGCGGGCCTTCATCGCCGCCCGGTCTTCCGGCAATCTGGCCAATTCCAGGAAGGAGAGGCAGAGGTTGCTGAAAGACGAACGGGTGATCGCCAAGGCGTCCGGAAGAGTCTCGAAGGCGGAGCGTGCATGCTGGAGATTCTCCGCAACCACGCGCCGACGTCCCCGTAGGGCGAAACTCAACATCCAGCCCAGAACGCGGGAAAATGGGCGAAGCCCGCTGTCCGGCACCACGCGTGCCGCCAGAAAGATGCCGCGCGCCGCGACATACTCGATGTGGTTGCGAAACGCGGTGCGACTACGCGCCACGAAGTCTTCCTCCTAGATGGCGGTTCAGGAGACTCCGCAACAGTGCGTCTCCGTCAGGCTCGATATCCAAGCGAACGGAGAGACAGTCCCAGGCGTAGCGCCCGGCCAGGTGGCGAAGCTTGGGCTCGTCTTTGCCGGTGGACAAGACAAGATCGACGCCGCTGGAGCGCGCGAGCACGCTCGCGACGCGGCTTTCCGGCCAGGTGGCGTGATCTTCGAACCGGTCCTCGCTCACCACCTGTGCGCCCAGCCCTTCGACGGTTCGGCGGAACGCATCCGGTCGCGCGATGCCCGACGCCAAATGCACGCGCTTCCCCGCCAGCGATTGCGGAGGTTCGTGGCTCCAAAGGAGCTTCGTCGGCGAGTGTCGAGCGAAAAACGCCGGTCCGAAGCGGGAGACTCGATTGCGCACTCGTTCGTGCTCCGGCCCTCCCAGCGCTTCGCCGCGGGTGATTAAGCAAAGATCCGCGGCGACTCCAAGCGGCCATTCCCGCAGCGCTCCGGCCGGGAGCGGCCAGCCGGAACCGAGCGGACGCTCCGCATCGAACAAGAGCACTTCGACATCACGCGCATCCCCGACCCGTTGGGCCCCGTCGTCCAGAATGACCACCGTTTGGGGATCGACGAAATCGGGATGGGCGTGTGCAGCTTGCCACCGATCGGAACCCTGGGCGCAGCGGACAGCGGGCAGCTCGCGCCGCAGGCTCTCCCCTTCTTCATCCAGGCCCGAAGTTGCCACCTTGGCGCCGTAGCCCCGCGAGACCACGAGTGGGCGCATGCCCAGCTCCAAGACGAGTTCGGCGATGCGCTGGACACAGGGGGTCTTGCCGGTACCACCGACGACCAAATTGCCAACGCTGATCACGGGCACCGGCCAGCGGCGGGGGCGGCGGCATCCCCATTTCGAGAGGGCCCGTCGTCCGCTAGCGACACTTCCGTAGACCACGGCCGCCGGAAGGAGGGGAACTCGCAGGAGTTCGGTGGCTAGGGTACGCCGATCTCCCCGCAACCACGCTCCGAAGTCCATGCCGACCTTTCTGTCCAGCGCGGACCCCCCGCGGGTCGGAAATCTTACTGCGCTCGGGCGGCCTCGACAGGCACCGGGCGGGGGTTCTCCGATTCCGCAGGCTCGGGGGTTGAACTTCCGGCGCAGAAGCCCAAGTATCGCCGCCGAACCCGGCTGGAGGATCTCTTCGACCCTTCCGAGGTTCGTTTCCGCCTCAGGCGCTGACCCCGGTCGCCTTTCCCTTTCACGAGCCGCCGTGTTTCGATTCCTCAAGGACCCGGATGTGCTGGCGTCGGCGCGCGAACACCGCTCGCTCCTGTGGTCGGGAGCGTGGGCGGTACTCGGCCGGGGATTCCTCCCCCTCGCCGGCCCTTGGTTCCTCGGCCGCTCCATCGACATCGTGGTGGCGGCCGGATCGAATCACGCCCTTTGGCGCTATGTCGGTTGGATGATGGCCTTTGCGGTCTTCACCGCCGCCTGCCAGTTTTGGATGCGTTGGGTGATCATCGGCTGGAGTCGCGTCGCCGAGCTTAGGACTCGCAACTCACTGTTCGGCCATCTGCTGGGACTGCCGATTCCGTGGTTCGACCGCAGTCGTACCGGCGATCTCCTCTCCCGATTGAACTCCGACGTCGAGGCGGTGCGCATGGGTTACGGCCCAGGCGTAATGCACGCGATGGCGACCGGCCTCACAACCATCGGGGCGGTGATCTTGATGGTGTCGAAAAACCCCCTCCTCGCCGGCCTCGCCCTCCTGCCTCTTTTTTTCCTCTTCTTCTCGATGAAGCGGCTCTTGCCTTCGATCCACGATCTGTCGACCGCGGTGCAGGAGAGCCAGTCCACCTTGTCGGCCCGCGCCCAAGAGGCGTTCAGCGGCGCCCGCGTCATCAAAGCCTTCAGCCGGGAAGACCACGAGAACGAGGCCTTTCGCCAGCTCTCGCAAGGAGTGGCGGAACGCAACGTCGCGCTTGCCAAGAAGCGGGCGGTGCTCAACTGCCTGGTGGAAGGCCTGGGCGGACTCTCCCTGCTTGTCGTGACCATCGTCGGCGGGTTGATGATCCTCCGCGAATCCATGACGATCGGGACCTTCACCGCGTTTTTCGCGTACTTGAACCAACTGATTTGGCCCATGATCGCCCTCGGTTGGACGCTCTCCCTGTATCAGCGCGCCGATGCGTCGTTCGATCGCTTGAATGCGCTGCGGCAGGTCGCGCCCGCCCAAACCGGAGGGCACGCGCCCGGGCTGCCCTCGGACGGTGGACTGGGTATCCGCATCCGCAACCTGACCTTCCGCTATCCGGATTCACCACGGCTCGCCCTCTCCGAGCTCAGCGTCGAGATTCCTCGAGGCTCGGTGCTCGGCATCGTCGGTCGGACGGCGGCTGGCAAATCCACCTTGCTGAAGCTCCTGCTTCGGCTGCATGAGCCGGCCCCGGGCACGATCGAGATCGAGGGCTCCGACATCGCCTCGTGGTCGTTGGACCATCTGCGCCAACAAATCTCCGTGGTCCCTCAGGAGAGTTTCCTGTTCAGCGACAGCATGGCCGCCAACATCGCGTTTGGCGTCGACCACGCGGACCGAGCCGCCATCGAGGCCGCGGCGCGGGCGGCGGGCCTCGAGGACGACCTCCGGAGTTTTCCGGATGGCTTGGACACGGTGGTCGGGGAACGGGGCATCACCCTTTCGGGCGGTCAGCGGCAGCGTGTGGCTCTCGCGCGAGCTCTGCTGCGGCGCTCGCCGATCTTGCTTTTGGACGACGCGCTCTCCTCGGTAGATGTGGCCACCGAGCGGGTGATTTTGGATGGCTGGCGAGAGCACTTGCGGGCCCGCACCACGATCATCGTGAGCCATCGCCTCTCGTCCATAGTCGAGGCGGATCAAATCATCGTGCTCGAATCGGGTCGGATCATCGAGCGCGGCCATCATCAGGACCTCTTGGCACAAGGGGGCCTCTACGCCCGGCTCTTCCGCCTCCAGCAGGATGAGCGCGAGTTGGAGAGCCTCTGATGGCGCATGATCCGGAAGAATTGTCGGGCCGGGCGTTCGATCGCAAATTGCTGCGGCGACTCTTGCGATTCGCGCTCCCCTACCGTCGCGAGTTCATGACCTCGACGGGGATGCTGCTCTGCATCTCGGCGATGGCTCTGGCGGGCCCCCTCTTACTCCGCGACTTGATCAATGGAGTCCTGTCGCACCACGCCGAAGCCGGGAGCGGAGCCGGTTCGGGGGACGAGGCCCTCGGGGCTCTGCTCTTCACCTCCGGCGTGCTCTTGGTCCTCGGCATCCTGACTTTCGGGTTGCGCTTCCTCCAGATTCGCCTCACGAATCGAACCGGGCAGCGCGTCATTCACGATCTGCGCACCCGCCTCTACGACCACATCACCAAGCGCAGCCTGAAATTCTTCGACCAAAATCCGGTGGGAAAACTCGTGACCAGGGTCACGAGCGACATCGAGACCCTGAACGAGTTTTTTGTCGCCGGCATCGACGTCTTGCTCTACGACCTCGTGCGCATCATCGGCATCGTGGCGATCCTGTTCATCGTCGATTGGCAAATGGCTCTGGTGACCCTGTCGGTCGTGCCTCTCATCCTCGCCTGGAGCTTCGTTTTCCAACGGCGGGCTCGCCGCTTGTTCCGAGTGGTGCGGGGCGAAGTCGGCAAGTTGAACGCTTCGCTGAACGAGTACTTGTCCGGGGTGCGTCTCATCCAATCGTTGCGTCGCGAGAAGGCGGTGCTGGCCAAGTTTTCTGCGGACAACCGTTCGCTCAAGAACGCCCACGTGGCCACGGTCTGGAACTTCGCTTGGTTCTTCCCCGGTCTCGAATTGTTGCCGGCGTTGGGAACTGCCATGCTCCTCGTGGTCGGTCACTCGCGCGTGCGCGAAGGCGATCTCCAGGTGGGCGATGTGATCATGTTCTGGACCTATCTCGGGCACTTCCTCGAGCCGCTGCGTCAGGTCGCTGACAAGTACAACGTTCTGCAGGGAGCGGTGGCCGCGGGTGAGCGGGTGTTCCGCGTGCTGGACGATGAGACCGCGCTGCCGCTTGCCCCTGACGCGTCTCCGGTGGCGCGGGTGCGGGGAGCGGTGAGCTTCCGGGACGTCCACTTCGCCTACGACGATCGCAAGCCCGTCTTGAAGGGGATCAGCTTCGACATGTCGGCCGGAGCCAAATTCGCTCTGGTCGGGCCGACCGGATCCGGCAAGAGCACGATCATCAGCCTGCTGAGCCGCTTCTACGATCCGACGCAGGGGGTGATCACCCTCGACGGTCAAGATCTTCGGACCTACGAATTGGCGGGACTGCGGCGGCAGATCGGCGTCGTCCTCCAAGACGTGTTCCTCTTCGAGGGCACAGTGCGCGAGAATCTCCATCTCGGACGCACCGAACTCACCGACGAGGCTCTCCTGGCGGCGGCTTCCGCGGTGCAAGCCTTGCCGGTGATCGAGCGGCTCGGTGGTCTTTCAGGCCACATTCAGGAGCGCGGTTCGACTCTGAGCGTGGGTGAAAAGCAGTTGTTGGCGTTTGCGCGCACGATGGCGCACGATCCCGCGGTCTTGGTGCTCGACGAAGCGACGGCCCACATTGACACCGCCACTGAACTCTTGGTGCAATCCGCGATCGCACGGTTGACGCAGGGGCGCACCACGCTGGCGATCGCACACCGCCTGAGCACCATTCAGAGCTCCGACTGCATCCTCGTCCTCCACCATGGGGAACTCCGCGAGCGAGGCACTCACGAACAACTGCTGCGCGAGAACGGGATCTACGCGCGCCTATCCCGCCTTCAGTCCTTGGCCTGAGGCGGGTTCGGCGCGGTTTCCCCGGGGATCGCCGCCGCCGGGGCTTCACCGGGAGGGGGGATCGGCGCCACCGACGGAAGGGCATCCAGGTGGGTCCTGAGGCGCTGCTCTTCGTCGCGGCGGGCCAGTCGATCCGCTTCCTTGGCGCCCACGATCAAGATCAGAATGCCGAGAAACGGGAGTGGCCACAGCAGCGGTTGGGTGGGATCGACCAGGACGCTGAGCATCAAGATGAGCGCCAGGATTCGTCCCAATGAGAGGGCCCACCGCGTGGCGTCCCGATAACCGAGCCATCGCCAGAGTAGGGAACGGAAGATCCTCCCTCCGTCCATGGGGAACGCCGGGAAGAGATTTCCGAAGCCGAGCATGAGGTTGGTGAGAACCCAAACGGAGGTCAGGGGCGGCGGGTGATCGAAAGGCGGGATCCAGGCCGGTTGGGCGACCAAGAGGACCGGGAACCCCAGCGCCAAATTGGTGAGTGGACCCGCGAGGGCGACCCAAAACTCCTGTCGCGGCGTGCTCGGAGCCTGAATGCGCGCGGCGCCCCCGAACAAGAGAATGGCCACCTCACCCACCTCGAGGCCGAAGGCTCGGGCCACCAGGGCATGTCCGAGTTCGTGCATCAAGACCGCAAGGAGGACGGTCGAGATTCCCAGGACCAAATTCAGGGCGCGTCCGGCGTCCTGCGTGAGGGCGAAATAAAACGCCCCCCCGAGGACCAGGGTGGAGACCAGGCTATTTTGAATGCGGAGAGGGATACCCAAAATCGGCATGGGCGAGGGGCGCTCGGACCGATGGTAGCGTCCTTCGATGGGCACCCTGGGTAAGGCACTGCAGGTCTTGGGACTCGGAATGACCGGCTTCGCCGCGATCGCGGGTTTTGCGAGCCGGGTTTCCGAGGGTTTTTTCATCTCGGTGGGGCTCGGAGGGTTCTTGGTGTTCGCCGCCGGCGGGTTTTTCCGAGGGCGTACCTCGTGACTATAGAGTCTCCGCCGGTGACCCGTCGCGAGCAGTGGTGCTGGGCGGGTTTCGACTTCGCGAACTCGTCCTTCACGACCGTGATCACCACCGTCGTATACGCCGCCTGGTTCGAGGGGAAAATCATCGGCGCCGGCGGATATCTCGGGATCTCCGGTGACAGTTGGTGGGGGCTGCTGCAGGCTCTCTCGCAGGTTCTCGTCTTGCTCACGGCTCCCGCGATCGGGGCCGCCGCGGACCGCGGCGCCCGCAAGAAGGTCTTCCTCACTCGGGCCTGGATCCTCTGCGCGATCACCACCGCTTCCCTCTCGTTCGTGCCCCTGCCGTGGATCGTTCCCGCCATGGTGTTGGTGGTGCTCGCGACGATGGCCTTTTCGGTGGGCGAAAACGTCGTTGCGGGGTTTCTGCCGGAGTTGGCCCCGGCGTCGCAGATGGGCCGCCTGTCCGCGCTCGGTTGGTCACTCGGATATTTCGGGGGGCTCTTCTCGCTGGTCCTTTCGCTCGCTTTGGTCGAGGTGGATGCGGTGGCGTGGGTTCCCCTCATGTGCGGGGCGTTTTTCTTCCTCGCCGGACTGCCGACCTACTTCGGTTTGCGGGAACGCGCGGTTCCGAATCCCGACGCTCCGCGCTCGCGGGGAGCCTGGCGAACCCTGGTGGCGCCCTTCCGGGAGCGACACCGCTATCCCGACCTCTTCCGATTCTTGGCCGCAATCCTCGGCTTCCAGGCCGGCGTCTCGATCGTGATCGCGTTTGCCTCGATCTACGCGGAACGGATCATCGGCCTCGGCAAGTCCGAGATCATCGTCCTCTTCATCGCCCTGCAACTCGCCGCCGCCGGCGGAGCGTTTCTCTTCGGCCGCTTGCAGGACCGTTACGGGAGTCGCTCCACCCTGGCCTGGACGCTCGTGTTTTGGATCGTGGCCGCAGTGCTGTGTGCCCTGTCCACGGGTCGCACGTCCTTCCTGATCGCAGCGATCCTGGCGGGAGCGGTGATGGGAGCCACTCAGTCCGGAAGTCGCGCCTTGGTCGGGGTCTTCTGCCCCCCCGGGCGGGAAGCCGAGTGGTTCGGCCTGTGGGGGTTTGCCACGAAGGGAGCCTCCGTGATCGGGCTCCTCGGTTACTCGCTCGGCCGTCAGTGGTTCGAGATGCGCACCTGTATCCTCGGCACCGCCGCGTTTTTCTTGATCGGTCTCGTTCTGCTTCTGCGCATCGATGTCGAACGCGGGATCGCCGCCGCGCGCTCGCCGACTGTGAACTAACGGCCGCGCCGCCGCGCCGAGCCGGCGTGGCGCCCCTTGGGCAGCACGAAGCCGGAGAGCGTGATCAAAGCCCCCGCCAGGAGCGCCAAGAAAAATGCGATCTCGGTGGTTTGGGTCTCTTGCCGCAGGCCCTCCCGCTCGATCGGAAAAGTCCCGTGGAAGAGTCCGAGCTGGCGGAAGGCCACGGTGGCGGCGAGGGCGAGCAGGCCAAAGCTCACCGTGCACAGGACGGCCGAGGGGCTCGCGCCCCGGTGCGCGCTGACGGTGAGGGCGACCAGGATGGCCACAAAACTGCCGCCCCCGAGCAGTCCGATCATGGCCAGCCCGAGCCATCGGGTCTGGGTGAGGGGGCCCGCGGCCAGGCTAGCCGAGGTGAGTTGCACGCGGGCGGTCTCCGGGTCGATGCGCTGGAGGAGATCGCCGTAACTTTTGCGGCGGCGCACTTCTTCGAGCAACCGATTGCGGGCGTCCCCTTGCAGGTTGAACGACTCGACGTCGAGCTTCAGTCCGACATCGAGGGCCGTGAAGTCGAACCCCAAGTGGGCGTCCCGGCCGAGGGCGGGCAGTTCGACTTCAAAGTCGTAGCTCACCATGGTCGGTTTCACGAAGATCGCCGCGCAGCAAATGGCGGCGAGCGTGGCGAGGAGCACCGCCCAGGGGCTCTTTTTGGGCGGCGGCGGTGGTTCGGTTCGCGCCGCCGGAGCGGGCGGGCGCGCCGCGCGGGTCGGCATCGCTCCGCCACCGGCCCTTTCCTCCGCGGGCAAGGGAGCGTCGGTGCGGAACAGGTAGTCGAGGCTGGCCCTCGGGTAGTAGAGCTCCGGCGTCGCGGATTCGGCGATTTCGAGGTCGGCCGGCAATCGGCCCGCGCGATCCAACTCGCGCATGCGTTCAAGTCCGTAAGGACCATGGACTCGACCCTGGTAACGCAGGAAGTATTGCGGGGCATTCCCCATGGCGCCGTCGGTCTCGAGGGGTCGGTGAGTGCTTTTAGCCCCGGGCGCGAGCGACCATGTCCGCTGGCGAGGCGCGATCTTCCGGTTCGCATCGAAAACGGCCCCGGAGGAATGGTCGGGGGCCGGTCCTTGCCGTCGCCTCCCGGGGGCGGCCTGGCAACTGCGGGCTCTTAGCCAGGAACCAGCCAATCGTCAATGTCGTCACGCTCCCGGTGAGGCAAGAACGGCGAGGGCAGCGCATCGCGCGACGGTTGCGCGGCAAAGTCCATGACCCGGATCACGATGGCGCCGTGGGTCTCCTCCACGAGGCCTCGCATGAAATAAGGCCCTTCGTCGGTGATGCGATCCCCGAGGCGGGTCTCCACGTCGGGAAAAAAAACTCCTTCGATCGGCCCGGTCTGGTCTTCCAGCGTGATGAATCGCATGGAGGGCCCCTTCTTCGTGCGGGTGCGGCGGGTGGCGGAGCACCATCCGAAGGTGTTGACGACGCGCCCCGCCGCCGCTGGTAGGTCGACGGCGGCGGTGACACTCCACGCCGGATCGGGTTGGCCGAATACCGCGGCGCCTCCGAAGATCGGCAGCCCGAGGAGGGAGTACTCCAGGCGTCGTTTGCGGCGCTCGTCGTAGTCGGGCAAACGAGGCAGCACCGGTTCGTGACGACGCCCCGGCGGAAAGAGTGGGCAAGCGGGTTCCGGCGCTTCGCGACGCAGGAGCTCAAGGCGCCACAACAACTCGGGGCGTGGGCGATCCCAGGCGTCGCAGGCTCCGGCGAGGATGAGATGACGAGCCTCCCGTCGATCCGGCTGGACACGCTCGTGCAGTTCGCGCAGAGAAAAGAAGGGCCCGTTTTGCGTGCGATCGGTCAACAAGCGGTCGAGGGTGCGCGCACTCATCCCCTTGATGCTCGCGAGTCCGAGGCGGATGGCGCCTTGGTCCAGGTCCAACTCGAGGGCACTGCGATTGACATCGGGCAAAAGGAAACGCACGCCCCATCGCCGGGCCTCCTCGACGTAGACCCGATCGGGGTAATAGCCGCGGTCGTTTCTCAGGACGGCGCAAAAATAAGCGGCGGGGTAACGACTCTTGAGCCACAATTCCTCGAACGCCAAATGTCCGTACACCGCCGCGTGGGCTTTGCAGTAGGAAAAGGCGGCGAAGCGACCGATGCTTTCCCAGACCGCATCGGCGACGATCCGCTCGATCCCGCGTGCTTGGGCTTCTTCCTGGTAGCGCTGCTTCAGGGCGACGAGCAGCGACGGGTCTTTCTTTTTGCCGAGCGCCGCCCGGAGGATGTCCCCCTCTTCGAGAGTCCAGCCCGCGAGGGCGGCACACACCCGCAGGATGTCTTCTTGATACAGCATGATCCCGAAGGTGCGGGAGAGCACGGGCACCAAACAAGGATGGGGATAGCTGACCGGTTCTTGGCCGCGGGCGCGACGGATGTAGGCGTCTTTCATTCCCGCCCCCGCCGGGCCGGGGCGAATGAGCGAAATGGCATCGATTACTTCCCGACGGCTGCGGGCGCCCATTTCGATCAAAAGCTTGCGCATGCCGGGCGATTCGATCTGGAAACATCCGAGCGTGCGTCCACTTTGGAGCAAGGCCCGGACGGCGGGATCCTCGTCTGGGAGTTCTTCCAATCGGGGGACCGGTTCTCCGGTTTTTTTCAGGAGCGCGACGGTGTCCCCGATGGTCGAGAGCGAGCGCTGGCCCAAGAGATCGATTTTCACGAGTCCCAGGGATTCGATCGCCCGCATCTCGTGCTGCGTGATGAGCGGGCCTTTGGCCGAGGGCACGACCGGAGTGGTCCAATAGAGAGGGCGATCGGAGATCACGATCCCGCCGGGGTGCATGCCGAGATGCCGCGGCAACCCCCGCAAGCGCCGCGCGAGTCGCCGTGCGAGATGCAGCCGATGGTCGGAATCCTCGCCCACTCCGAGCGGGTGCGGTGCCGACTCGGACCGATCGGGTTCCGATTCCGATTGGAAAGACCCGCGGCGCAGTTCGGTGGCCGAAAAGCCGAGGGCTTTGGCCGCTTCGCGAAAGGCCGATCGTGATTTCAACGTGATGTGTGTGCAGATGGTGGCGACGCGGTCGGCGCCGTAGCGCGCGTAGACGTGGGCGATGACTTCGTCGCGCCGGCGCCAGCAGAAATCGAGGTCGATGTCCGGCAAAGAGCGGCGCGACGGAGTGAGGAATCGTTCGAAGACGAGGTCGTAAGCGAGCGGATCGACCCGGGTGATTCCGAGGCAGAACACCACCAGGGAATTGGCCGCCGATCCCCGGCCGACAAACGGGATTCCCCGCTCTCGAGCAAAGGCCACGATCTCATCGACGATCAGGAAGTAGCTGGCAAAGTCGAGGGCGGCGATGACCGACAGCTCCCGCTCGAGCCGCTCGTGGACGAGGGGGGGCAAGGGCATTCCGAAGTGCCGCTCTGCGCCGGCCACCGCAAGTCGCCGGAGACGTCCCTCGGCCGTCTCCCCCGCCGGCAACTCGATGTGCGGGAGTCGGGGGCGATCCAATTCCAGTTCGAGCTCGCATTGTTCCGCGACCCTGTGGGTCGCCGCAACGAGTTCCTCTTCGCCGCGATGCCGGGCGCGGAAAGCGGCGTTCGTGAGCAGCCGGGCTTTCTGGGACACGAGTTCGTCGGCGTGGACGCGGGCCATCGTGGTTCGTCCGGCGATCGCTCGCACGAGTCGATGCAACGCATGATCCTGGGCGTCGCGGAAATGCACCGCCCCCGCCGCCACCGCGGGCACTCCGAGCGTGTGGGCCACTTCCCTCAATTGATTGGGCCGCTCCCCCGGGAGACGGATCACCGCTGCCCACAGGGAATTTTCGAACGCTCCCGCCGCGTGGGGCAAAAAATCGGGGTCGGACACCAGCACGACCAGATCCGCGGCCGCGCGGCTCAAGTCTGCCAGGATCCGATCGGGCGAATTCCCGTGCACGCCGCTGATCGCCTGGTGCAGGGCGGCCAATCCTCGGGCATTGCGGGCCAAGGCAGTGCCGCGGATCCCGGCGTGATCGAAGTCGACTCCGAGCAGGGGGCGGATGCCGGCGGATCGTGCCGCCTTCACGAACGCGACCGATCCCATCAGCGCGTGACGATCGGTCAACGCGCAGGTGGTGAACCCGAGCGCGCTCGCCGATCGGATCCACTCGGAGGGACTCACCACGCCCCGCAGGAGCGAATGATGGCCGAACACTTGGAGGGGCACGTAGGACATGGGGTCGCCGTCCGCTTCAGCGGGTCAAGCTGGGAATCCGCAGTCGGAATCCGTCTCGATCCTTGGGGAGCAGGTTCAAAAGTTCGATCGCCGGTCCGCGGATCACCGCCCCGAATCCGTGGCGCTCCCGAATCGTGGTCAGGGCTTCACCGAGCCGCTCGCATCGCTCCTCTTCTTCGTTCGGGAAGAGCTCGCCTTGGTGGTCGCCGCGGGGCACGAGGTTGCGCAGGGTGATGCCGATGTGGCTCACGCCGAGGCGGCGCGTGAAAAGGCGGGTCAGCAGCCGATCGAGCAGCGGGACGAGATTCGCCTCGTGGCCGGTGGCTTCAGGCAGGGTGGTCGACTGTTCGACCTCGGACTCACCGGCCCAGCGCAGTTTCAGGCTGAGGGTGCGGACGCGGAGTCCGTGGGCTTTGACCTCGCGCATGCCGCGCTCGAGGAGGTAGGAAGCGAGACCGAAGAGGACCCCGCGCGTCGTGACCCAAGGCGAGAGCGAAGTTTCGCGACTGACGCTGCGGGGAGGGCCGCCGGGTTCGACCGGTGAATCGTCGCGGCCATCGGCGAAGGCGTGGATCTGCTCGCCGCGGCGCCCGAAGGTCGCGACCAGGATTTCGCGGGGAACACAGGCAAGATCCGCCACCGTCTCCACGTGGAAGGCGTGCAACATCTCGGCGGTTTTGGGGCCGACACCCGGCAATTTGTCGACCCGGAACGGATGGACGAACGCCCGCTCGTACCCCTGGCGCACCCAAAAGCAGCCGCGTGGCTTGGCGAGGCCGGTGGCCATCCTCGCGATCAAACGCGATGTCCCTAGCCCCGCCGACAGCGGCAGGTGGAGATCGTTCCAGACCCGCTGGCAGAGACTCTCGAGCTTGGTCAGGCCGTCCGCGCCGTCTTTCACCCCTCCCGCCGACAAATCGAGATAGGCCCCATCCAACGAGACGGCTTGAATGCGGGGGGACAGATCTTCCCAATAGGTTCGGAGCGAGTGGGAAGCGGCCTGATACACCCGGTGGTCGCCCGGCAAAAAAATCGCGTCGGGGCAGAGTCGACGGGCTTCGGTGGTTCGCATGGCGTTGCGCACCCCGTAGGCCCGCGCCTCGTACGAACAGGAGGCGACTACCGTGCGTTGATCACCATCCCCTCCCACGATGATCGGCCGCCCGCGGAGGGACGGCGTCCGCGCCTGCTCCACCGAGGCAAAAAACGCATCGACATCGACGTGGGCAATCCACTTCAAGGCAGGTCTCCCGGGCGAGGGGTGAGTGAGGGCGCGTAGGCATGAATCCTTACGGATACCTAACACCCTGGGGGGACGGGGGCCCAAGAGGAAAGCCGAAATTACGGAAGGACAGCGCGCCAGAGCAGGGCCAACCCCAGGAGGATTGGGAACCCGAGCACCACCATCGTGCAGACCAACGCGCGGTGCCGGGCCGCTCGGCGCGTAGCGAGAGGTGCCCCGGCACCGGGGAGATCCCCCGCCAAAAAGCGGCGCCAAAGCGGGCCGGTCGGCACGTCGGCCCCGAGCCGGACTTGAGAATCGGGGCGTATTGCCCCCTGATCGACCTTGCGCTCGAGCCGCTCGAATCGTGCATCGAGCGCCGAAAAAAATTGGGACCAGCCGGCCAAAACCTGCGGGGATAATTCGGGGGGGTGAACCAGGACCGGGGGGGGCGCAACCGAGGGGATCTTGGGCGGTTCAGCCGGCGACGGAGAGGGCTCGGGAGGCGGCAGTGGCGTGGGGGTGAGCGAGATGACCGCAGGTGGAGGTGTGGTCCATCCGGGCTCGGGTCGGCTCATCACCGGCGGGACGAGCACTTCCACGGGCGCGGACTCCGTCGGTGGGACCAGAGCCGCGGCGGAAGTGGGCACCGGTGCCGGAGCGGGCGAGGGCGGAGCGACGCGCGGGGCGGGTGGAGCCACCGCATGCTCGCGGGCGCGACGTTTACGACCGCTCTTGCTGCTCATGAGGTCGCCCTCCGTTCGAAGAGCACCCAAAGATCGCGTCCATCCGCGGCGAGGTGCAACGACCGAACTGCCAGGCCGGAGAGCTCCGCGAGTGTGCGCACCATTTCGGGAGTGACCAAGGTGCGGGACGCCGCTTGGCCGGATTCCGCTTCGGCCAGAAACGACCTCTGGGCCACGGGATCCAGGAAATTGGCAAACGCGATGGCCGCAACTCCACCCGGTTTGAGCCACGCGCAGGTGGAGTGCAGTCCTCGGTGGATCGCCGCCAAGTTGGCGACGGTGAACCACTCCGCGGCCACGATGACATCGGCGGAGCCGGGGGCGAGGGCCAGGGAATTCTCGGGGGTGGCACGCAGAATCGTGAGTCCGCCGAAGGCCGCGAGGTCGGCGCGCAACGCACTGAGAACGCTGGTCGATTCGTCGATGGCAAGCACTTCGCGAACCCGCGGCAAAAGCTGCACCGTGATCGCGCCGCGGCGAGGACCGATTTCCACCGCCAGGAATTCCGGAGCCAACAGAGGCTCGAGGTAGGTCCGGAAAAAGATCGCTTGCCCGGCGTCGGTCGACTCGCGCGCCTGGAGTTGGACCGACGCCCGCGCCTGAGCGCGCGCTCTCCATTCTCGTTCCAGCTTCGCTAGTCTTCCGCTCGGGGGAACCTCGGAGAGGGCGCGCGCCGCGCGGAGAGCCGCCCCGACACTCGACTCGACGGCAGTCCCGACCGCCGCATCGATGGCATCCCGCACCGCCGGCACCATGTTGATGAAGGTTGCCTCGGAGCTCGGAAGTGATGGGGCGGGCAGAAGGGTCGTGGCCAAGGGCCATCCGGGGAGGGCCGGCAGAGCCGGCTTAGGACTCAATTCCCGCGGCGCCACGAACCGCTCGGTGGGCTCGGGAGAAAGCGAGAGCAACGCCCGCCAGAGCAGGCTCGGAATCGCGAGCGAGAGCCCGAGCGGACCCAGATTCGAGGGCAACGCCGGTCCACCCAGCCAGCCGAGACGTCCGCAAGACTCCACCGCGACCAACCACGCGCCGGCGAAGCCGGTCATGACCAGGGTGATTTTAGGAGCACCGCGCGCCTGCGAACGAAGGGCCAGCGGGAGGGCGAGTGCGGTCAAGATGAGAAGTCCGACTCCCAAGCGTCGAGAGGCGGCTCCCGTGGCTCCGGGAATCACCACACTCGCCGCATGTTCGAACCAGCCCGGCGAGGGGTGAGCGGACGCCCGGTCCGGGCGGATGCAGTGCCAAAGTCCGAGCACCACCAAGCCCAGGAGCACGACTCGAGGGATGATTTCGCGTTGGCCGATCTGGCGGTCGGCCCGATGCCACATCGCGTCGATCAGCAGCACCGCCGCCGGATACGCCAAGAAGTTCGGGCCGACGAAGGCGGCGACCACCACGCACCCCAAGGCCGCGAGCTCGGCCCGAAGCGGGCTCCCTCCGAGGCGAACCCTCGCCCATCCCCGCTCGCGGACGAGGAGAGCGAGGAAAAGAAAAAACGCGCTCCCGGCGGCGGGGATTGCGAGGCCTCCACCCAGCGTGTGTGCCTGCACGGGATGCAGTGCCCAAACCAACCCGCCCAGCAGACTGACGATGCGGTTGCCCGTCCATGACCAGAAGAGCTGCATGGCGAGGGCGGCCGCCGCGGCGGTCAGGATCACCCACCACGTCGAAGCCTCGGCCGCCGTGTTCCCGATGAGCCAAGCGGACAGCGGATAATGGCTCCGCAGCGCCGGGTCGATTGGGGCAGACAGGGAACTCGCGTCACCCTGAATCGCGGTAGCGATCGCAAGTAGGGTGGCGGCCAGTCCGAATCCCAAAGTAGGTCCCTTGATCCACGATTTCATGGCGCGGGGCCGGATCCTACGCCGCCTCGGCGCGCATCATCAAGCGCTAAGTTCACTGTTAGAATTCGGAGTGGCATGGCCTCAGTGGATCGTCCGGCGCCTCGCGCGCTTCAAGCAGGGAGAAGGCCGGTTCCTTCGCAGCACCGGTGATTACCGTTTTGTTCGCGAGCTCGGGCGCGGCGGCATGGGAGTGGTCTGGCTCGCCGAGAAGTTGGGCGTCTCGGGATTCAGCAAGCTGGTCGCGGTGAAGATGATTCTCACCGATCGCCTACGAGACTTGCGGGGCCTCGAGATGTTCCTGGACGAAGCTCGCCTGGTCGCCAACTTGGTCCATCCGAACATCGTGCAGGTGTACCAGCTCGGCCGGACGCGGCGCGAAGTGTTCATCGTGATGGAGCACGTCTTCGGCGTCACCCTGCTCAAACTCATCGAGCGGCTCGTCGAACTCAAACGCGAAATGCCGATCGATATCGGGTGTTACATCATCGCCCGGATCTGCTACGGGTTGAATTATGCCCACCGCAAGTGCAACCGCGATGGACATCACATGCAGATCGTCCACCGCGACATCTGCCCCTCGAACATCCTCATCTCGTTTCGAGGCATTCCGAAGCTCACGGACTTCGGCGTCGCCAAGGCAGTGAGTTCGAAGGTGGACGACGAAGGCAACATCGTCTGGGGCAAGTATCCCTACATGGCACCCGAAGCGGTGCAGCGCCAGGGGACAACTCCCAAGTCCGATCTCTATTCTTTGGGCCTCGTCCTGTATGAACTCTTCACGGGGCACTTGGCCCACGATGTCGCGACGACGCGGGCTCTCACCGATCTTCTGCAACACGAGACTGCCACGGATCGCGACGTGAGGTCGCGCCGCCCCGATTTCTCCGAGCCTCTGGCCAAGATCATTCTCAAAGCGACCGAAGGAGACCCGGAGGCTCGCTACAGCGATGCCCGGGAGTTGGCGGTCGATCTTGAGCAGTTCCTCCTCTCCCACTTTCTGTTCCCCGACGAAGACCGTCTCTCGACCTTCCTCGCCGGGCTGTTCCCCCAGGCCGAGAAGCACCGCTGGTGGTGATCTTCAGGGCAGGAGAGTGACCGCCCAAAAGAAGCTGGTCACCGCGTGCGCGACTGGGAACTCGAGGAGGGCGGGGGAAATCGCGTACATGCGCCCGCGGGCATGCGGCCGCACCATGAGAAGCGGGGTGCGAGTCTGCTCCTCTTCCCATAGCACGGTGCCGGCGAGTCGAATCGGCGGGCTTGGGTCGGGTCGTTGCGCGTAGATGTGCGGGCCTTCGCTCGTCAGCGCCGGATCACTGGCGACCTTGCGGACCGTTTTCCAAATGGAGGGATCCGACGTCGCCTTCACTTCCGGGCCGACCTCTCGCACCGGCCAGTCGAATTTCTTGATCAACTGGTGATGCTCTCCGAGGAAGACAGCGGTTCCGCCGGCGGCAATCCAGGTCAGCAGCTCCTCCCGATCGTCTCGGCCGACCAGCGTGTCGGGAGACTCGATGAACGCCACATGGTGACCTCGCAGGCGCGACAAGTCAGTGAGGATTTCGGGCGTCGCCCCCATCTCCTCGAGCGCGAGGCGAAGTCCGGCGGACGGAAGGCCGCCGGATCGTGCATCGGGCACAATCGCGACGGCGGGTGGGCGCAGGGGCGACTGGTGCGCACCCAGGAGAAGGGTGGCCGCACCTGGCTCGGCCGCGAGATCGATGACGAGATCGGGATCCCGGCCGGGGATGAGCTCACGGATCGGGGGTCCCCCCTTCCAAATGACCGAGCCCGCCCGAAACTCCTGGCCGTTCACCACGATATCGGCATCGAGGCGGTGTGCCGTGAGCGCCCGAAGGCGCACCCGAGCCACCGTGCTTCCGAGGTCGTGGGATCGTGCCCCGACGACTGCCAGCTTATTGGATGTCCATTCCGGAACGAGCTCACGTGACCACGTGCCGCTGGTAGCGACTGAATCGGGAAGACGCACCAGCGAGGCTTCGACCCCAAGGAGCGCCGCACCCGCGATGGCGCCCAACTCGAATCGGCTGGACTCGGAATTTGGATCCGAAGCCCTCGCTCGGTACGCGAGGGCCCATTCTCCCCCGCCCGGAGACCACGGAACCATGGGCTGATCCGCATTGAGGCGGGTGACCTCGAGGTTCGGTCGGGAAGCGCCGACAAACTGGACGTCGCAATCTTTCGCGACGGTTCTCACCGTCGATCCCTGACGCCCGAGCCAGCCCTGGATCGAACGCGAGGAGGCCGCGCCGGGATTGAGCACGAGCGCCATTCTTGCCGCGTCCGTGGAAAGCTTGGACTTCCGAGCTCCCCAATGATGTTCCGGGCGCACGAGCTCGACAGCGGTGCGAATCCAGGCCAACTGGTGGTCGTGGAGGGCGCCCTGTTGTTCGATCGTGAAGTGACGCGGAACGATCGCCCGCACGACCGACGCGCCCCCCAACGTCCACAGCGACTCCCAACGGTAGGGAGCCGGATCGAGATTCGGTGCCAGGAGCCCCGAGGCGAGGTCGCCGTACTGCCATGTCTTTTTGAGCGTGGTGCTCCACTCCTCTCGGCCGAACTCCTGGAGGCTGCCGCGTAACTGGTCGCCAGTCCCGAGCACGACGATCAGGTGAGGCTGGTGGATCCGGGTCGCGCTGAGGAGGGCTTGGGCCTCCGGTGTTGCCTGGAGGATCGCGTCTTCGTCGATCGGCGCTCCCACCGCGTTGCCCGAGCCCGGCCAGGGCAAAGGCCAATCCGGGCTTCCCGAGCGGGCCGGATCTTCCAGCCAGGTCTCGGCGCGGGCCAACCCGTCGGGATTGACTCTCGGCACCACGAACCACTCCGCTGCCGAGGGATAGCCCTCGAGAGTCTTCACCCACTTCTCTGCCGAGCGGGAACCTGCCAGATCCTCGGCCCGCATTCCGGCGACCACGAGGATTCTCGTAGCGCCCGAGCCCGGGCCCTCCGGTTTGGTCTGCTCCATGCGCAGGATCGGACGAAGTCGCAGCGAGGCACCGATCGGGGCGGTCAGGAACTCCACTCGCCGGGCGGCATCTCCAGGAGAGACGGCCTCGACCTGGCCGCACAGAGGGGCGGCCGCGATCACCCCGAGAAGTAGGCCCACCGCCCAATGGCATCCGAGTCGACTCATGCCGCCATGATCCGGGAGGACACTCCCCCTGTAAAGCTGACCCCCGGGTCCGGTTTGATCGCCTCCGGCCCGGCCACCTCGAATGTCCGAAAAGAAGGGCACGCCGTTCACAAAAGACGTCAATGCTCCGGTCGGCCCGTGGGATTTGCGGCGAAAAGCGTCGGGAACGGCGGTTGCTAAGATTTTTCCTCGAGTGGACCCCTGCGGTCCATGACGAAGGAGCTCGCTATGTGGGAAACCCTGATTGGAATGGTGCTCGGAGCGGGATCGGCGACAGCGCTGCCCCCAGGTCAGCCGCCTCTACCCTGCCATCCCGGATGTCAAGTGGTGGTGGAACGGGTCTCCGAGTGGGTACCGCCTCGCCATGAAACGATCGAAAAGCAGGTCTGGGTTCCCGCCCAGTACGTGACCCGCCGCGTCAGCGAGTGGGTCCCGGCTCGCTACGAAACCGTCACCGAACAAGTGTGGGTGCCGGCTCGCTACGAGCGCTTCGAACATCGCGAGTGGGTCCCACCGCAGTACACCACCGTGTGCAAAAAGATCTGGGTCCCGGCGCGCTACGAAACCGTGTGCGACCGGGAGTGGGTCCCGCCGCGCTTCGAAGTGCGCACGGAACGTGTGTGGGTCCCGGCGCAGTACCGGACCGAGACCGTGCAGGTTCCCGTGCCGCCCGAGTTCTACGAAGAGTTGGTCACCGAATGGGTGCCGGCTCAGTTCAAGAAGATCAAAAAGAAGCTGATCGAAAACGGTCAGATCAAAGTCATCGAAGTCGATGAGCAGGTGCCGGGCACCGGCCAAAACGTGACCCGCAAGGTGCGCAAGCAGAAGCCAGGGACCGGCGGCACCCGTACCGAGACCAGGCAGGTGCAAGTGCCGGGGACTGGCTGCTACGTACCGCGGGAGCACAAGGTCCAAGTACCGGGAACGGGAGTGTGGCGGGAAGTGTCGAGGCAAGTCCTCGTCCCCGGCACCGGCTGCTACGTGGATCAACACGTGCAGGAGCTCGTCCCCGGGACCGGCGACTACATCACCCGCGTCGAGGAGCGTTTGGTCCCCGGAACAAACTGCCACGTTCCCACGCCGAAGCAGGTGCTCGTGCCGGGCACCGGCTGCAATGTGGAGCGCGAGGTGCAGGACCTCGTACCCGGAACCAACTGCAACAGCACGGTGCGCGAGCAGGTGCTGGTGCCCAACACCGGCACCTACGTCTTCCGCGACGTGTATCGCCAGCGCTGCCTGCGGTAGACCGACTCAGGGGCGCGACGACGGCAAGATTCCGCGCGCTCGCAGGCTCGAGTGCGAGAAGAGCATGAAGCCCGCCGCGCCCCGGCTCTGAGACAGGCCCATGCGGGTGCGCGTTTCTTCCGCGTCGATCTGATACGCCCCTATCCCGGCCCAGATGGGGCCCTTCGCGGTGAGTTCTCGCTCCAAGAGCCGGGTCCACTCCCCCGCCTCCTTCGCGTAGTTCATCGGGCAAGCGAAGTTCAAGACCCCGTCTTCGAGCCACCGAGTCCAGTCCTGGGCCACTTTCACCTTGGCGGAATCGGGGTCGGGAAACACCGCGGCCGACATCGCACAGGTCGACCTCGCCGCGCGGACGGCGCGGCTGACCTCCCGGACCATCGCGGTGACCGAGGCCAGTCGAAATTCCTGCCATCTCGCCGGGAACTTGCGCGCAAGCCAGGTTGGATCGTTGGCCTTCGCACGGGCCTCTTTCATTTCGGCGGCCGTGAGTTTGGGCTCCAAGAACCGTCGGAACTCGGCCAGACCCGCGCGGCTGAAACCCCAGTTGCTGCCGGGGTAGCGGATGTAGTCGAGGTGAATGCCGTCGATGGCGTAGCGGGTAGCCAGGTCCGCCGCGATGCTCGCGACGTGGGCGCGATAAGCGGGGTTCGCCGGATCACCGTAGATGCCCTCCACTTCGTTCGGGCGCTCCTTTGCGTACTGGAGCAGGCCGGACAAAAATCGGGGATCCGAAGGTTCGAGCGCGAGCAAAGCCTGCGCCTTCGGTTCCGGCACCATCAGCCATTCCGGGTGAACCCGTGCGAGGTGCGTGGGGGCCAGGGTGGAACCGTCGGAGCTGCCCACCAGGTTCGCGTTCACCCACGCGTGGATGAAGAGCCCTTCGGCAAGTGCGCGATCGACGATTTCGTAGAGCGGATCAGCGTGGTCGAGACCCGTCGGCTGCGGTTCCACGCCCCCCTCGAACCAAGCATCGCCGCGCCCTCGCACCTGCACGACCAGGGTATTGAGCTTAGCCTCCAGGGCGTCCGCGACGATGCGATCGTGGCGGGAAAGCTTGGCGAGATCCGTGCGCACGACCCAGGCTCCGCGCACGAATTCGGGCCGAGTCCGGACCGGCCGCGGACGCGGCGTTTTTGGGGACGGTTCCTGGGCGGTCGTCTCCGTCGACGCCGGGCTTCCCGGCGCGGAACAGGCCGATAGCCCCCAGACCAAGCCCAATCCGAGCAAGCAGATTCGGAACGGTGAAAGCACCGTGGATCTCCAGAATTTTGTCGCCGGGACGATTTGGGTGGGATCTCCGCCTATGATGGCGCACGAACGCATCGCCCGCGGAGACTCTCCCCATGTGGTCCAGACTTGGCGCCGCCCTTCTATCCGCCCTGCCGCTTTTTGCCCAGGGAACAAGCACCTCCGAGACCCCCGCCAAGTCTGCACCTGACATCGCGGCGCTGGACGACGGGGAAAAACAAATCGATGTCACGACCCTGACCGAGCGGGTGACTTGGCTCGCCGCCGACGAGCGCAAGGGGCGCATGACCGGCTCGGAGGAAGCGGACGCCACCGCCACCTACATTTCGGAGCACTTTCAAAAGTGTGGGCTCAAGCCGTCGGGAACCGGGAGCGGATGGCTGCACAAGTTTCCCGTCCCCGGGCGTGTCGGCACCAACGTCTGTGGGCTTCTGCCTGGCACCGATCCGGCGCTCAAAGCGCAGATCATGGTGATCGGCGCGCACTACGATCACGTCGGGATCGGGGCCTTCGGTTCGCGGACGCCCGCGCGTAAGGGTGAGATCCACAATGGCGCGGACGACAACGCCTCCGGAACCGGCGGAATGCTCGAACTGGTCGAGGCCTTCACCAAGGCTCCGCCCAAGCGCTCGATTCTGTTCCTCGCGTTTTCCGGCGAGGAGATGGGGCTGATCGGGTCCCGGGAGTGGGTCAAGAAACCGACGGTCCCGCTCGAGCGGGTAGTGGCGATGATGAACCTCGACATGATCGGCCGCAGTCGCGACCGCTACGTGTTCGTAGGTGGTCTCAACACGGCCGAGACCTGGCTCGATCGCTTCCGGGAGGTCGCGAAGCCCTTCGAAATGGACTTGGAACTGAACGGCGGCGGCCGCGGCCCCTCCGACCACGCGAGTTTCTACGACGCGGGCATTCCCGCGCTCTTTTTCTTCACCGCCGAACACGGTGAGTATCACACGCCGGATGACGACACGGAGCGTCTGAACCTCGCGGGGGAAACGGAGATTCTGCGGGTCGCGTACCGCATGGCGAAGTCGATCGCCAATGGTCCGAAACCGAAGTTCAAGAAGGACGATCGCGACGCGATGCCGGATTCCAGTGAGCGGCGCGTCGACCAAGGGCAATTCCTGCTCGGGATCCGCGTCGAGCCCAATTCACAGGGCACGGGAGTGGTGGCGAGTCAAGTCGGCAAGGGCAAAGCCGGCTACAAAGCTGGGCTGCTCGAAAAAGACGTGATCACGAAAATCGACGCCACGTCGGTGGGCTCGCCGCGCGCATTCCAGTTGGCGCTCGCGGTCGTGCGCCCCGGCTCGAACATCGTCATCGAGATCCAGCGCGGGGGAAAGACCCTCAAGCTCAAGGCGACGACCAGGGACTGATCGTCGGGCGCAAGGGTGCCGGAAGTCGAAGGCTCGCGGTCGGCGTCAGTTGCAACGAGCCCGCTTCAGTCGACGTCAGAGCTAAGCGGTCCGAACGGGCGAACACATGCCGCACGCGAACTCGGCAGGCGGCGAAGTCGCCGCGCGTTCCATGACAAAACTCAGCCCGACTTCTTCTCTTCGGACTTGGTTTCCTTGCCTTCGCAGCCGGTGCAACCGCCGTCTTTCTTAGGGGCTTCGCCTTCGGTCTTCCCGGAGCAGGGGCAGGCGCCCCCTTCTTTCTTCTCGGTGTCGCCGCAGCAGCCTTCCTTCTTCTCGGGCAGGGCCGGCAACACTCCGATTTGCACCGCGTCGGCGGTGAAGCCGACGACCGTGATGTCGCCCACGATCTTCGCGATCTCTTCCTTGCTCTTCCCGGCGTCTTCGGCGTAGTGACGACGCTCGGCCTCGGTTTCGGTCTTGACCGTGAAGGTGCCCTCGGCGGCCACGTCACGACCGGCCACATCCATCGGCACGAAGAACTTGTAGTCGGTGAAGCGGACGCGGATCTCGTCCTGGCCGTCCTTCACGACCATCCAGCAACCCTTCTTCATGCAGACGCCGTCGACCTTGCCGCGAAGCTGGAGTTGTTTGCCGTTCCAGGCCTTCGCGTCTTTGTGGAGGGCGGCGAGGGTCACGGCTTCCTTGCCTGCAAGGGGCGCGCCGTACACTTCGGATTCCGCCGTCATGGTGATCGGCTTGGCGAGGCCCATGTTGCGGGCCTTGGCTTCCACGACTACGGGCTTGACCGGGTCCTGGGCGAGGACTGCGAGGCTGACAAAAGCGAGAGCAGCGAGAGTGCGCATGAATGAGCTCCTTCGGAACGGTGTCCGTGAGTGCGATCTTAGGGGGTGCATCCCCCCTCCCCAACCACAACCCCTACCACGCCGGAGGAGATTCCCGCCCTGGCGAGGATTCTGCAGGAATCGGCCCGGGCGATTCCCTGGGTGCTCCCGGAGGCGCTGGCAGTTCGGCTAGTGCGGCATGCGGCCTCGATTCTAGCGGCCAGTCGCCAAGTCAACGTCGTCGGGGTGAAGAACCTTCCCGACGCGATTTTGAGACTCGTTTGCGACAGCTTGATCGCCGCGCCACGTTTGTCGGCCCTGCCCGGGGGATCACTCGTCGTGGACTTGGGGACCGGGGGCGGGTTTCCCGGAGTTCCTTTGGCCATTGTTTGCCCGGGTTGCGACTTTCTCCTCGTTGAGAGCCGCCAAAAGAAACTGGGCGTCGCCTTGCAGGCGGCGGCGGAACACGCGGTAGAAAACGTGCGGGGCCGGGCGGGTCGGTTGGCGGAGTTGGCGCGCCCCGGTGCTCCCCTCTTCCGGCGCGCCGATGCTGTGGTCACCCGCGCAGTGGCGGCTCTGCCCGAGCTGTTCGCCGAATGCCACCAATCTCTGCGCCCAGGCGGAATGTTGTGGGTTTGGAAGGGTGATCCGCTTCCTGACGACGAACGAGGCAGTTGGCCGAAGGCCGCCCAGCGCTTCGGGCTTCGTCTCGAGGTGGAACAGCCTTATCACGTCTATCGGGCTTCCTGCCTATGGGGGTTCAGTCGCCATGAGTCATGACATCGATTCGCTCCGCCTGCGGGCGGCCGCGGTGCTGCGCGGCCTCACCCACCCTCCTCTGGGCATGGCGGCGGCCTTGGCCGAAGAGTGTGGTGAGGTTTCGAAGCTCCTGCTCGATCGATACGCCTATGGGAAGACGCTGCCCTCGGCCAAGCTCGGCGACGAACTGGCGGATGTGTTCCTCTGCCTCTGTGAGATCGCGACGATTCACGGAATCGAACTCGGCGAGGCGGTCGATCAGAAGCTCACCAAGATTGCGCGCCTCGCGCCCGAATGGCGATCGGAACTCGGCGACTTTTTGGAGCGGGCGGGCGGAGGAAACCTCTCCCCGGTCCCCCGAGGCTCAGACGATTCCGCCGGACCGGCCTGTCCGGGCTGAGGAAGTTTGCGTAGCTCGGTCACTCTCCACGCGGCGTGGAATCCAAACTTCAGGCCCGCAGGCCAGCCTTGATGAGCAGGCCCCACCCGATCAGGAACAAGAGGCCGCCGATCGGGGTGATCGCACCCAGTCCTTTGATTCCCGTCAGGGCGAGTGCATAGAGGCTGCCGGAAAAAATCACCGTGCCGAGCGCAAATCCGGCCGCGGCCGCCCCGAGGCCGGGCCGAGTCGGTTCGGCCCGCAGCCAAACGGCACAAGCCACGACCGCGAGTGCGTGGACCAGGTGGTAGAGAGTCGCCGTCGAAAACGCGGCCGCGGTGTCCAACGCGGCCAGGCGAGCCTTCCAGGCATGCGCGCCAAACGCTCCGATGGAGACGCCCAGGAACCCCAACGCACCCCCAACCACCATCCAATTCATCACCGGCATCTCCCAAAAGAAGGTTGGACGATAGCCGAGGCCGGAGGGATAGGCCGATCCTCCGCCGCGAGGCCGCAACTCGTTGGGAATTGGCCGCGACACTTGGCGAGTCCCGACACTCGGGCACCATGGGGGCCATGGGTGTTCTGCATCGCTTCACTCACGGCAACTCCGGACTCGTGGTCACCGTGTTCGCGACTGAGAAGGAGGTGGCGTCCGCCGCGGTCGTTCGCCTTCGCAGCGTGGTGCTCGACTGCCCCGAGGCTCACCTCGGGTTGGCGACGGGAGCCACCTTTGCGCCGGTGTTCTCCGAGATGGCGTCAGTCACGCCTCCCCTCGATTTGTCCGCCGCCACCTTCTGGCATCTGGACGAGTATCTCGAGGCCGGAGGCCACGCCGAGGGTTCGATGTTTCGCGAGCTTCGCGAACGACTCTTGGACAAACTCCCGGTGGCGCCGCGCCGGTTCGTCGCCATGCGCGAGTTCTTGGCTGAGGCCGACCCTGCGGCAGCTTGCGAGAAGGCCCTTCAGAGTGCACCTCCCCTTTCGCTGCAATTCTTGGGACTGGGCCAAAACGGCCACCTGGCCTTCAACGAACCCGGCACTCCGTTTTCGTCGGCCACCCATCTCGCGAGGCTCACCGAATCGACTCGAACCGCCAACGCGAGCCGCTTCCCGAGCGGTGCCACTCCCGACCGCGCGCTGACGATGGGGCCCCGCACCATTCTGCGCGCGCAGCGGTTGATTCTGCTCGCGACGGGGGCCAAGAAACATGCCGCGTTGCGCCAACTCCTGCTCGGGCCCATCGATGAGTCGTGTCCGGCCACGCTGATTCGATTGCATCCCCGAGCCGAGGTCTTCGTGGACGCGGCGGCGTTCGCCGGGCTGCCATCGACCGGGTGGCCGAAGCCGAGTCTTCCCCTGGAGATCTTCGACGAACGGACCCTGAGACCGCCCGGACCCGTCGTGGTGATTTCTCCACATCCCGACGACGCCTCCATCTCCTGCGGCGGATTGCTCGCGAGCCTGCCGAAGTCGGCCCCAAAACACATCATCACCATGACGACCGGCGCGCGGGCGCTCGTTCCGGGGACGAGCGATGCCCACCTTGTGGCGGCCCTCCGCGAGGATGAGGTGCGACGAGAAGCGGAACACCTGGGCGCCGGCACTTCGTTCCTGAGAGGGCGGTTCTACGAATCGGCCGCCTTCGAGTCAGCGGATGCCATCGCGCTCGCCCGTCTCCTCGAATCGCTGCAGCCGGGCTGGATCCTCGCGCCCTCGCTGGATGACCCCCATCCGACCCATCGCTTGTCGCGCCAAATCCTGGACGATGCCCTCGGCCGATGGTCGAATCGCCGCCCGGGATCGCTCGTGGTGTGGACCTTCGAAGGCCCCTGGTTCCAGCACCCGCGGGATCGCATCAACGCGCTGGTGGTGTATTCCGCCGCGGCAGAAGCGGTCAAGCTCCGGGCGGTGCGGGAGCATGTGAGCCAGTTGGCGCGGGTTCCCTTCGACGAAGGGGCCGCCGCCTTGGCACGCCTGCGCGGCATTGCGTTCTCGGAGAGCCACTTCGGGGGCAAAGAACCCGGTCTCATGCAGGGAGTCCCCCTGGTCGAGGCTTACGTCCGGGAAGTCGTCTGAGCGCCGCGCGACCTTCGGTTACTGAACGCCGAGTTCGGCGAGCAGTTCCTTCGCGGAGTACACCGTGCGAAGGGCCTCGGTGATACCCGAGGAGTGGACTGAAAGTGCGCGATTGACTGACTCGTCGAAGCTGTAGCGACCCGGCAGGGACTGGATGTTGCCGTCGAAGATCAGACCGACCACTTCGGCCTTCTGATTGAGCACCGGGCTGCCGGAGTTGCCGCCGATGATGTCGCAGGTGCTGACGAAGTTGAAGGGCGTCGAAAGATCGAGTTTGCTCTTCGCGGCCGTCCAACTCGGGGGCAGGTTGAAGGGCTCTTCGCCGTCGAATTCGGCGCTGCGCGCAAAGAGACCGAAGAAGGTGGTCTTCCACGGCACGAGCGTGGTGCCGAGTTCGTAGCCGACCGCGCGGCCGAAGGTCAGGCGCAAGGTGAACGTCGCATCGGGGGGAACCGACTTGCCGTACGCATCGAAGCGCGCGGCCGCGAGAATCGGCATCTGGGCGGCGGCCTTGGCCCTCGCCGCTTGGAAGCGGGGCGCCGCTTCGCGTCCCGCCGCCTGGAGGTCGCGCTCGAGTTCGCGGAGCGCCTGACCGCTGCGGCTCAGCTCCGCCCCGAGGGGGGCGAGGATTTTCTCCGCGGCTTCGGCGTCGGTGGGGAGCGACGCCAAGAGAGCGGACGCTCCGTCTCCCAGGTTGGGGAGCAGATCCTTCGCCCGGTCGGCGGCTGATTTGCCACCGAGAATTTTGGCGAGGGAGGCGGCATCCCGCCCCAAGAAGCGTTCGAGGTTTGCCAGCAGGTTGGACCACTCGGCTCCACGAGCGTCGTTCGCCTCGAGCGTCGAGCGCACCTTGTCCAAGAGCTCCTGGCCCGAAAACCCCTTGGCGCGATCGGCGGCCGGCTTTTGAAGATTGTCGCCCAAGTCGCGCAGAGCCTTCGAGTAGCCGCGCAGTTCGGGGGAAGTGCGACCGAAGACGAGAATCGGGAAGGTCTCCGATTGAACTTTCTCGGCCGCTTCGATGTCTTGGAATGCCTGCTCCGCGGCAGCGTTGCCTTGGATCCTGGCGCGCAAGTCGGCCTCCTCGGCCTCCTTCTTGGCCATGAGCGCCGCGTTCATCAGGCCTTCTTGCTGCCCGGTCATCGCCTTGAGCGAGTTGCGGACGCCGAACAGACGGTCGAGCACCTTGAGTCGATCGGCTTCGCTACGCTTCGAGATCGCGAGGAGCGAAGTCTCTTCGGCTTTCAGGAACGAGATCTGAACGGGTTGTTCGATGTCGCGTTCGAAGCGCAGGGTCGACATCGGAAGCAAGCGACCCGTATCTCCCGGGTGACCCGCGACGAAGACGAGTTCGTCCTTGCTCGGACCAGCGGGATTCCACCGGAAGAAATGGTCCGCGGTGTTGGCGGGCTCCCCGTTTTCGTAGACCCGCAGGAAGGCGGCGTCGAGGCAGTAGCGGGGATAAACGAAGTTGTCGTAGTCGCCGCCGAAGTAGGCGATGCGCATCTCGGGTGCGAACACCAAGCGCACGTCGTTCCAAGTCTTGTAGCCGTACGCCATGTACTGGCCGCCGCCGTACAGCGACACGATGTCGACGACGAGTCCGGTCTTGCCGGCATGATCTTTGGCCACTGTCGACTGGGCCTCGGCCAACAGGGCCATCTTCTCTTCGTTCGATTTGGCCTTCCCGACGATGGCCGCCACCTCCGCGGTGACGTCCGCCTGGTATTTGAGGTGGCGGATCTCGGCCTCGGGGCAGCGGAGTTCTTCGGCCCGGGTCTTCGCCAAGTAGCCGTCCTTTACGAGATCGCGATCGGTCGTGCTGAGCTTGCCCACGAGTTCGAGCGCGACGTGATGGTTGGTCATCACGAGCCCGTCTTTGGAGACGAACGAGCCACTCCCGCCGGTGCTGACCCGCACCGCCCCCAGTCGGACTTTCTCCAGCCACTCCGGGGTGAGTTCGAAACCGTACTTCTGTTTGAGAATGGCGGTCGGCGGATTGTCGAAGGTCCACATGCCACCATCGGGCGGCACCGCGGTGACCGAGGAGGTGGGCTGAGCCACCAGCAGCGTCGCCAAGATCGCAACGGAAAGGAACGCAGTGATGACGGTGCGCATGGACATGGGGTCCTCAACGAACCTCGCAAGGATCGAACCGGAAGGCGGGAGTCTACGGAGAGCCTCTACCCCGAGCAACGCGGCGCCGGTTCAGCTCCCAAAGGTCCCGACCGAGGGGGCCTTGGTCCCTACGGAGTGACCGTCCGTGGCGTCGGGACCTCGAAAACCGCCAGGACGGGAAAGTGGTCCGAGAGGCGATCGAAGGGAGGATCACGCAAAACCCGCACTTCGCTGATCGTGAGGCCGCGGATGTACAGGCGATCAAGCGCGAAGAGAGGGCGGCGGGTCGACCAGGTTTTGCGGTCGAGCGCGGACAGGCGAGTCATGGCGTTTTGCAGGTCGGTCCGGCCACAAATCTCCGGATCGAGTCGCCCGCTCCAGTCGTTGAAATCACCCCCGAGGATCACCGGCTCTCCGGGGCTGGTCATTTGCTGGAGCCAGTTTCCCACGCGCTCCGCTTGCGTGCGCCTCTGCCGGTGACTCAGGCCAAAGTGGGTGTTCAGGACATGGAGGGGCGTTTGGAAGGGGCTTTCGATCCTCGTGTAGAGGCAGCCTCGGCGCTCGATCGGGTTGGTGCTCAGATCCCGGTTCTCGGACGTGAGGATCGGCCACTTCGAGACGGTCGTGTTGCCGTGGTGACCGCGGCGGTACTGCGCGTTGGCCCCGTAGCGCCACTCCGCGGCCAGGCCGGTCGCCAAGGCATCACTTTGGTCCACGTCCTGCCGATTGTGGAAGACCTCCTGGAAGAGAACGAGGTCGGCCTTCCATTCCCGAAGGCTCTCGGCCAAGGCCGAGAACTCCGGTTTCCCTTGACCGTTCCCCTTTCCCTTGCGGATGTTGTAGGTGATCACCCGGATGGTGGTCATGGAACGAGGGTGGGCTGCAGGATATTGATGGCGAGTTGGGTGCCGCTCGGATTTCCGGCGAGCACTTGACGGTACAAGGCCAAGGCGACGTACGTGAAGGCTCCGCGTCCGACGCGAGTCTGAACCAATGCTCCGAGATGGGGACTGGGATTCAGCGCGAAGGAGTCCCGAAGGAGGACGAGATTTTCGTACCGCGCGTCAGTCGTATCGAGAAAGTAGAGGCCGCGTTCCTGGACCCACCCCTGCAAGGGATCTTCGGCGAGCGGGTTGGGCCACTGCCAAATGCGATGTTTCGGATCGAGTTTCACGACCGGACTCGTTTCGTCGGTGACTCGACGGGCGCTCAAGCGGGCGGGCCACGGGAAATAGAGCGAAGGTTCGGTGGCTTCACCAGGATTCACGTCGACCGGCTTTTGCAGGAAACAAACGAGATGCCCCCCCTCCTCCATCCACCTCCTCAGGGATTCGGGAAACTCGCGCGTCTTCCAAGCGCGCACTCCCACGCCGATGACGCGGAGGCCGTCGAGTTGACCGGTGGCAAGGGCATGCGGATTCAAGTGCCGCACCTCCACGCCGAGGTCTTGCAAGGCCTCATCCATCCCGTCCGCGCCCGGCCCGCTGATCCAGCCGAGTGGAGCGTCGGCTAACGCGCCGAGGGAGAGCGGAGTCACCGCGGGTCGCGATTCAATTGGCTCGAGCAGATAGGCAGCCTCGGTGTGCGGCGCGGCGATGCGGCGGAGCGAAAATCCGGCGGGCGCAGCGACCGGCAAGAGCGCCACCGGATCGGTGCGCAGGAGATTCGTGGCGCGATCGACGCCTCGGTGGACGACCGGCGAGCGCAAGGTCGCTCCGAGATCAAGCTCGTCGAGCTCACCGAAGAAGTGCATGCAGGCGGTTTGGGGAAGGCGGCTCGGCGCCTCCGTGTAGACACCCGCCGCGGCCTCCTTGGCCATGGTCACCCAGGAAAATGCGGTGGCGTCCGGGGCGACTTGCACCTCGCAAGTCAGGGTTTTGTCCGAGCCGGGAGCCAAGGAGTGACTGCCAAGGCTCACCTGGCGGGAGGGGCGGTCGCCCCATTCCCGGATCTCGAGGCCACTCTCGACGATCGTGACACTCTGGTCAGTGAGATTGCGCAGGTGGATCCGAACGGCCACTGACTCCCCGGGGGCCACGCGATCTTGGCGAGCCGTGGCCAACACTTGCACGGCGCGCCGCTTGGACTCACGCTGGCTTCGGACTTGGGAGGCCGCCTCGGTGAGGCCGATCCCGGCGGGAAGGAGCTCGCCCGCGACCACGGGGTCTTTCGTGAAGGAGTGGACGAGTCGCCAGCGGCTCGCCCGCAGCACCGACCCCGGCAGCACATGCTGCGGAACTCCTTGGCAGCGGTGGTGGCTGCGAGCGCGCACGCCGAGCTCGGCATAAGTTTCGCCAGTCCGAGCCTTCACGAGATTCAGGGGCACCAGGACCAGACCCTCCCCCGTCGGATTTTCGTCCCACACTTGTTCCCAAAGCCTCGCGACCGCGAACGGAGCGCCAAGTTCGGGCCAGTGGTCCAAGGCCGCGAGCTTCACCGCCTTCTCGGTGCACTGCGCGCTCACCTGGTGATGGCGCCCCCCCGCGTCGCCACCTCGAGGCATCGTCAAGACGACGGTGGGTCTCAGTTCCCGGATGACCTGAACGAGATCCCGGACGATGTTCTCCTCCCCCCAGATGCGGCGAGTCTCCTCGTCGCAGAACGAGTATCCGAACTCAAACGCTCGGCCGAATCTTTGAGTGGCTCCATCCACCCGGTGGACTTGGCGGAGTTCCTCCATGCGCAACACGGCCAACTGCTCATTCAGCTCGGAGCTGATTTCGTTTTGGCCACCCTCGCCGCGGGTGAGCGTCAGAAGTGTGCAGTGGACCCCCCGCTCGGCCCGCAGGTAAGCGAGGAGACCGTTGTCTTCATCGTCGGGATGAGCGACCACGTAGAGGACCCGCGCGGAGTCGGCGAACTCCAGGCGCTCGACCGGCATGTCGTAGTCCACGGGGAAAAAGAGCTGGGCCGAGAGCGACGGGAGGCCGGTCAGAAGACAGACGACAAAAATCAGGGCGCGCTGCATCTCCCCAGTATGGCGCAGCCACGGTTTCCGTAAACTCCGCCATGTCGATCGACCAAGCTAAGGAGGCGGCGGCGTTGGCCGCCTTGGCCGAGGTTCGCAGCGGAATGAAGCTGGGACTCGGGACGGGATCCACGGTTTATTGGCTCCTGCTTCATCTCGGACGTGCCCTCGCCTCCGGAACCCTCGAGAAAGTCGCGGGGGTTCCCACCTCGATCGACACCGAGCGGCGGTGTCGGGAATTCGGGATCCCGCTCCTCGAGCTCGCCGATCACCCCGTCTTGGATCTCGCCATCGACGGAGCCGACGAGATCAATCCCCGACTCGACCTGATCAAAGGCCTGGGCGGCGCCCTCCTGCGGGAAAAGATGGTGGCCACTGCGGCGCAGCGCTTCCTCGTCATCGCGGATGAAAGCAAACTTGTAGGACGACTGGGTGAAAAGGCCCCGCTGCCGGTCGAAGTCGTGCGGTTCGCCGCGGACAGCCATCTGCCGTTCCTTCGCTCCGCCGGGGCCAATCCCACCCTGCGCCTGGAGAAGGGCGGCTTCGGTCCGTTCGTGACCGACAACTCCGCGGTCATTTGGGATTGCCGGTTCGAACGCGGGATCCCGGATCCCTTGGCCTTGGGATCTTCGTTGGACGCGCGGCCGGGAATTCTCGACCACGGGTTGTTCCTCGGTCTCGCCGACGTCGCCTACGTGGCCACCCCGCTCGGGGTTCGCGTTCTCAGACGCCCCGACTGTTAGCTTCCGGCCCCGGGCGCGCTCCGTTCGGCGGCCCGTGATCCGAGCTCGGAGAACCTGATCCATGTCCGATCAACATTCCGCGATTGCGCGGTTGTACAGCACCCTCCAATCCCGCCACGCCCACGGAAGGGCCCGGCTGGGACGGCCCCTGACCCTCGCCGAGAAGATTCTCGTGGCTCACCTCGATCCCATCGATCAGCCGATGGCCCGAGGCAAGGACAACCTGGACCTGCGTCCCGATCGCGTGGCGATGCAAGATGCCACCGCCCAAATGGCGCTGCTCCAGTTCTTGAGCGCGCGGCTCGACCGAGTCCGCGTCCCCACGACGGTGCACTGCGATCACTTGATCCGAGCCGAGCTTGGTGCCGAGACCGACATGGCCACGGCGTCGGCGGAAAATCGCGAGGTGTTCGAGTTTCTGCGCACGGCTTCCGCCAAAGCCGGGATCGGCTTTTGGAAGCCGGGATCGGGCATCATCCACCAGGTCATTCTTGAGAATTACGCGTTCCCGGGCGGGCTCATGATCGGGACCGACTCGCACACTCCCAACGCGGGCGGGCTCGGCATGTTGGCGATCGGAGTGGGAGGCGCCGACGCGGTCGATGTCATGGCCGGGATGCCGTGGAACGTGCGCGCGCCCAAGCTCATCGGAGTCCACCTGAAGGGGGCTCTCTCCGGTTGGACCGCGCCGAAGGACGTGATCCTGAAAGTGGCCGGCCTGCTCACCGTGGCGGGCGGTACCGGGGCGATCGTCGAGTACTTCGGCGAGGGCTGCCGCAGCCTCTCCTGCACTGGGAAGGCGACCGTCACGAACATGGGCGCCGAACTCGGCGCGACCTGCAGCGTGTTCCCCTACGACGAGCGCATGGCGTCGTACTTGCGCGTCACCGAGCGCGCCGATGTGGCGGCCCTGGCCGATCGCCACGCTGCGGAGCTCCGCGCCGATCCCGAGGTCGAGAAGGACCCCGCGAAATTCTTCGACCAAGTCGTCACCATCGATTTGAGCTCGCTCGAACCGCATCTCGTGGGCCCGCACACCCCGGACTTGGCGCGACCGGTGAGTGGCATGGCGGCCGCGGTCTCCGCCGAGAACTACCCGGTGACGATCAGCAGCGCGCTCATCGGAAGCTGCACCAATTCCTCCTACGAGGATCTCGGACGCGCCGCCCACCTCGCACGCCAGGCCAAGGCCCGGGGCGTGAAGGCCAAAGTTCCGTTCCTCGTGACACCCGGCAGTGAGCAGGTGCGCGCCACCATCGCTCGGGACGGAATCCTCGCCGACCTCGAAGCGATCGGGGCGACCGTGCTCGCCAATGCGTGCGGGCCGTGCATCGGCCAGTGGAAACGGCACGATGTGAAAGAGGGAACCAAGAACGCCATCGTCACCTCGTTCAATCGCAACTTCCAAAAGCGCAACGACGGCAACGCCGAGACCTTGGCTTTCATCGGCAGTCCCGAAATCGTGACCGCGATGGCGCTGAGCGGCCAACTCGCTTTCGACCCCAAGCACGACACCATGCCGGATGCGCAGGGCCGGAGCTTCAGACTCGAAGCGCCTGAGGCCCCGGAATTCCCGCCCAAGGGATTCACTCCCGGGGAATCGGGCTTCATCGCTCCTCCGAGCGACACCTCGAAGGTCCTGGTGGAGGTCGATCCGAAGAGTCCTCGCCTCGCGCTCCTCGAGCCGTTTGCTCCGCACGACGGCCGGGACATCGAGGGCGCATTGGTCCTCCTGAAAGCTGCCGGAAAGTGCACGACCGATCACATCTCGGCCGCCGGTCCTTGGCTCGCGTACCGGGGGCACTTGGACAAGATCAGCGACAACATGTTCCTCGGGGCGAAAAACGCCTTCACGAGCGAAACCGGTAAGGGCACCGATGTCCTGACCGGGGCGAAGGGGGTTGCCTTCCCGGCGTTGGCGCGTGGCTACAAAAAGGCAGGCCAAGGCTGGGTGGTGTTCGGAGACACCAACTACGGCGAAGGATCGAGTCGGGAGCATGCCGCCATGTCGCCTCGCTGGCTAGGTGCCCGCGCGGTGGTCGTGCGCAGCTTCGCCCGCATCCACGAGACGAACTTGAAGAAGCAGGGCATTCTGGCCCTCACCTTCAAGAATCCCGGCGACTACGACCTCGTTCAGGAAGCCGACCGGGTGTCGATCGGTCTCGCGGACTTTGCTCCCGGCCGTCCGCTCCCCCTCACGCTTCGCCACCAAGACGGCAGTGCGCACACGATCGAAGTGCTGCACACCTTCACGCCCGCCCAGATTGGTTGGTTCCGCGCCGGCTCGGCGCTCAACCTGATCCGCGAACAAGCTTCGAAGGCGAAGTGAGCCAGCGCCGCGCGATCGCCGTGAGTTCTCCGGCGACTTGCGCCTCGCTCAACCCGCTCGTGTCGACTACCACCTCCGCCTGTGCGTAGAGCGGTTGTCGGCGAACCCACAGGCGCTCGAGCTCCTCCTTCGCACGGGGACGCTCGTGCATGGGGCGTCGGTCGCCCTGCGCCACCACCCGAATCCAGTGGTCGTCGGGCGTGGCCTTGAGCCAGACGGTGGTGGTACGCCGCCGCAGGATCTCGAAGGCCTCCTCGTCCGCGACGATTCCGCCGCTCGTGGCGAGGATGGTCGGGGCCGTGGTCGTTCCGAGCAGACGGTCGAGGACATCTCGGCAGTGGCGGCGGTACTCGAATTCACCGCCGAGGGAAAAGAGCTCGGGGAGTGGCACTCCGCAGGCCTGCTCCACGAGCTCGTCATGTTCGACGAAGAGAAGCCCGAGCGCCGTCGCTAGTCTGCGGCCGACCGTGGTCTTGCCGGCTCCCCGAAGCCCCAAGAGCGCGAGGATTCTTGGTCCGTGCGAAGGTTCGGCGTGGCCGAGGCCTTCCACGGCTTGCGCGAGCGACAGTCCTAGGGCGAGGCAAAGGCTTTGGAGCTTCAGGAGCGAGAGGTTTCCTTGCCCCGCCTCCACCGCCGCTACGAAGCGGACCGACATCGAACTCGCGCGGGCCAAGTGGGCTTGGGACCAGCCCAGGGACTCCCTTTGCCTGCGCAGGCGGGTGCCAAGGGCATCGAGGAGCGGGTGACGGGCGTCTTCACGGACCATGCTGCACTATAGTGCTGATTGATCTTTGCGGCAAGGCACTAAAATGCAGGATCGCGAGGAGCACCATGGCCGAATCCGAGACCTTGTCCCAAGCCCCGACCTTCACCGACTTCGAGACGCATCCCACCCGATACCGCCACTGGTCTCTCCAAGTCGACGGAGAGGTTGCACGGCTCAGCCTGTCGGTGCAGCAAGAGGAAGGTCTCTCCGACTCCTACTTGCTGAAACAGAACAGCTACGACCTCGGTGTCGACATCGAGCTAGCCGATGCCATCCAACGCATCCGTTTCGAGCACCCGGCGGTGCGCGTGCTCGTGCTCACGTCCGCGGTGGCCCGCATATTCTGCGCAGGCGCCAACATCTACATGCTCGGGAAGTCGACCCACGCGTTCAAAGTGAACTTCTGCAAGTTCACGAACGAGACGCGGCTCGGGCTCGAAGACTTGTCCGCGCATTCGGGGGTGCGGACGATCGCGGCCTTGAACGGAACCGCCGCCGGTGGCGGCTACGAACTCGCGCTCGCCTGTGACGAGATCTACCTGGTCGAGGACGGGAACAGCGCCGTCTCCTTCCCCGAGGTTCCGCTGCTTGCAGTCCTGCCCGGAACGGGCGGGCTCACCCGGCTCGTGGACAAACGCAAGGTCCGTCGGGATCGTGCCGACATCTTCTGCACCATCGCGGAAGGCATCAAAGGCAAGCGGGCCAAGGACTGGAATCTGGTCGACGACATTTGGTCGAAGAGCACCTTCCCGGCCAAAGTCGAGGCGCGGATCGCGGCGGTGCTGGGCGCCTCGGAGAAAAACCCGAGCACGGGCGGCGTCGCGTTGACTCCCCTCTCCCCGAAGCTGTCCGAGTCGGCGATCGAGTATCGCTTCGTCACGCTGCGCCTCGATCACGACCACCGGTCGGCAGAACTCGTGGTGCAGGCGCCGCCTCTTTCCGAACCCGTCGACGGCGCGGGGATGCGCGCCCTCGGAGCGTCGCTCTGGGCCCTCCAGGCCTTCCGCGAGCTCGACGACGCCCTCCTGCATCTGCGCCTCGACTACCCGGGCATCAACGTGGTCGCGCTCCGGACCACCGGGGATGCCGCCTCGGTTCTGCGGGTCGACCAGGCCTTGCTGAAGCATGCGGGCGATCGATTCGTGAAAGAGGTGACCGCGCACATGGCGCGAGTCCTCCGGCGCCTCGATCTGACCGCGAAGAGTCTCTTCGCGCTCGTGGAACCGGGCAGCGCGTTTGCCGGCTCCCTCTACGAATTGGCCCTGGCGAGTGATCGCATCTACATGCTCGCGGACCAAAAGGGCGCCTCTCGCATCACCCTCTCGGGTATGAATGGCGGGGCCCTTCCTTCGAGCAACGGACAGACTCGTTTGGCGGTGCGGTTCCACGGCGAGCCGAAGCGGCCGGCCGAGCTCCTCCAGGCGGCTCGACCCGAGGGTTTCGCGGCCGAGGCGGCGGAAGAAGCCGGGCTCGTCACGATGGCGCTGGACGATCTCGATTACGAGGACGAAACGCGCATCGCGATCGAAGAGCGGGCCAGTCTCTCTCCGGACGCTCTCACGGGCATGGAAGCTTCGCTGCGATTCCCCGGCGCGGAATCCATGGCCACCAAAATTTTCGGGCGCCTGTCCGCCTGGCAAAACTGGATCTTTCAGCGGCCCAACGCGGTCGGACCCACGGGAGCGCTCACCAACTACGGCCAGCCCACGCGGCCGGTCTTTGATTACAGGAGAACCTGATGTCGCTCGACGATCGGATTCCAAACAACGTCGACCTGTCTTCGGATCGGCGCCTGCAGAAGGCCTTGGAACAGTGGCAGCCCAAGTTCCAGGAATGGTGGATGGACATGGGCCCGGAGGGGTTCCAGGCCAAAGACGTCTACCTGCGCACCGCCACTTCCGTGGAGCGGGATGGCTGGGCCACCTTCGACTACGTGAAGATGCCGGACTACCGCTGGGGCATCTTTCTCACCCCCGAAGAACCCGGTCGTCCGGTTGGCTTCGGCGACATGATCGATCAGCCCTCCTTCGAGGAGGTGCCTGGTGAGTTCCGCAACAGCCTGCGTCGGCTGATCGTCACCCAGGGTGACACCGAGCCTGCCTCGGTGGAACAGCAACGCCTCTTGGGCCAGACCTGCCCGAGCTTGTACGACCTGCGCAATTTGTTCCAGGTCAACGTCGAAGAAGGCCGCCACCTGTGGGCCATGGTTTACCTCCTCCATCGCTACTTCGGCCGCGACGGTCGCGAAGAGGGCGACGAGCTTTTGGCCCGGCGTTCGGGCAATGCCGACAAGCCTCGCATCCTCGAGGCTTTCAATCAGCCCATCAACGACTGGCTCTCCTTTTTCTGCTTCACGATGCTGGTCGACCGCGACGGGAAGTATCAACTGGCCGCGCTGGCGGAGTCCGGCTTCTCGCCCCTCCGACGCACCACCCAGTTCATGCTGACCGAAGAGGCCCATCATCTCTTCGTGGGCGAAACCGGCCTCGGTCGGGTGATCCGTCGCAGTGCGCAGCTACGGCGCGAGAGCGACGGACAAGAAGCGAAGGTCGGCGGGATCCCGCTCGAGACCATCCAGCGCTACATCACGCACTGGTATTCCTACGCCCTCGACCTCTTCGGGAGCGAGATCTCGAGCAACGCCGCGGACTTCTTCTCCTCGGGCCTGAAGGGCCGCTACCACGAGGCGAGCAAGTACAGCGAACACAGCGCGAAGGACCAGTTCCAAGAGATTCCCATCATCGAGAACGGGCGCGTCACCATGAAGCAGGTGCCGCTGCGCAACGCCATGAACGAAGTGCTGCGGGAGGAGTACATCCGCGACACCGAACGGGCGGTCCGCAATTGGAACAAGATCATCAAAGAAGAGAACGTCAACTTCGAGATCCTGCTGCCGCACCGCCGCTTTCACCGCCACCAGGGCGAGTACGCAGGCCACGGCTTCACCTTCGATGGCTCCCCGCTTCCCGACGCCGCTTCCTATCAGGCGGAACTGGCGAAGACGTTGCCCACCGCTCGCGACCGGGAAATCGTGCAGAGCGTCATGACGCCGGTCACGAAGCCGGGGCAGATGGCGCATTGGATCGCGCCGCCCACGAAGGGCATCAACGACCAGGCGCTGGATTTCGAGTACGTGCGCCTGAACTGAGTCGCGACCGAGGGCTCGGCGTTTGGGCAGCCTAGGTCACTTGACCTTGGCAGTCGAAATCGAGGCCTTGATGATCTGCAGCTTGGTCGTGGTCGCGCCCCCCTGAGTCCCTGCTGCTTCGAGCTTGCGCAGGACCGGCTCGCCCTCCAGCAATTCCCCGAAGACCGTGTGTTTGCCGTCGAGGTGCCGCGGATCGAGGGGTTTGAAGATGATGAAAAACTGCGATCCGTCGGTGGTGGGGCGACCGGTGTTCGCCATGCTCAAGATACCCACCTTGTCGTGGCGCCGCTTGTTTTGGAATTCACCGTCGTAGGAGTAGCCGGGACCGCCCGAACCGGTCCCGGTGGGATCGCCACCCTGCGCCATGAAGCCCGGAATCACTCGGTGGAAGACGATGTCGTCGTAGAAGCCGAGCTCCGTGAGGTAGATGGTGCTGGTGGCGTGCATCGGCGCGTCCGTGAAGAGGCGGAAGCGCATGGATCCCTGATTGGTCTCCAACGTCCAAAAGTAGTCGTCCTCCGCCGCGAAGGTTGCCATGGGTGGCTTCTTCAGGGACTGCTTCCAACTCGGCTTTGCCTTGTCGACCTTCTGCTCGGCGATGAAGTCCCGGATGGACTTGAGGGCGGCCGGAACCGCGGGATCGGCGGCTGCGGGAGTGTCCGTCTTCGGGGGATTCTCGGCGGTGCCGCCTTCAGTCTTGGTTGGTGTCATGGTTGCGCCCTTTTCGGAAGTCGATTCGCTCTTGTTGGCAGAGTTGCCAGTCTCCTTTTGACTTGTGTTGCCACCGTCGGAGCACGCGGCGAGGAGACCTAGGAGCGTCGCGAGTATCCACCCGTGGTTCGTTTTCATGTTTTTCTCGGAAAGTGGTTCGACGGTCACACTCGCCCAAAGTGCCCGTTCCTCCCCCGCGGGTGGTCGGCTACTTTCGGCGCCATAAGGAGACCGCGATGATCGAGCTCGCAAGCTATCTCAGGGGAAGCTGGGTTTCAGGTCAGGGGGCAGGTTCTCGCCTCTTTGATCCGGTCACCGGGGAGGCCATCGCGGTGGCCCGCTCCGAGGGGCTCGACCTCGCGGGCGCGCTCGCTTACTTGCGGGATGTCGGGGGTCCCGCGCTCCGAGCCCTCGATTTCGAGGCCCGCGGCAACCTCCTGGCTTCGATCTCCAAGGCGATCCACGCCATTCGGGACGAGCTCTTGGACTTGAGCATCCGCAACACCGGGGTCACCCGGGGCGACGCCAAGTTCGACGTCGACGGCGGCACCGCGACCCTCAGCGCGTACGCAAACCTCGCCAAGTCGCTCGGGAAGCGCCGGTACTTCGTGGACGCGCCCGGAATTCCGCTCGGACGGTCGCCTCGATTCCACGGGGTGCACATCAAGTCGCCCCTCCGGGGCGCGGCGGTGCACATCAACGCCTTCAATTTCCCGATCTGGGGCTTTGCCGAGAAGCTCGCCTGCGCATTCCTCGCCGGAATGCCCGTGCTCTCGAAGCCGGCCACCTCCACCGCCTTGCCGACGTTCCGGGCGATGCAGGCGGTGGTGCAGAACGCCGGCCTGCCCGACGGCGTGTTGGCCCTCCTCTCGGGAGGGGTCGGCAGTCTCCTGGACCACTTGCGATCGCAGGACGTCATCGCGTTCACCGGCAGCGCCGCCACCGGACGCCGCATCCGCGGTCATGCGTCGGTCATCGCCCACGGAGTGCGCGTCAACATCGAGGCGGACAGCCTGAACTCCGCGGTGCTCGGTCCGGATGTGGAAGTCGGGTCGGATACCTGGGCCCTCTTCCTCCGCGAAGTGGCGCGCGAAGTCACCCAGAAGTCCGGCCAAAAGTGCACCGCGACCCGTCGGGTGTTCGTACCGGCTGAGCGCATCGAGGAGGTGGTGGAAGGCTTGAAGGACCGCCTCGCCGAGTTTCCTCCGGGACGCCCGGAGGACCCGGGCGTGCGTATGGGGGCCTTGGCGACTCCCTCGCAATTCCCGGATGTCTTGCAGGGTCTGAAGACGCTCGCGGAGTCTTGCCGCGTTGCGATCGGCCAGGTTCCCGAGGCCGTCCCTGCGCATGGGGTGTTCGCTCCCGTGGTGTTCGTCTGCCAAGACCCCCGTGCGGTTCGCGTCGTCCACGATCTCGAAGTGTTCGGACCGGCGACGACTCTCTGTGCCTACGACGGTCGAGCGAGCGAAGCCGCCGCGCTCGTCGCGATGGGCGACGGCA
Organism: uncultured bacterium; assembly: GCA_902826835.1. Lineage (GTDB taxonomy): Bacteria > Planctomycetota > RBC034. The sequence continues at coordinate 92,161 of CADEGH010000006.1, forward strand.
GTCTCGTGGCTTCGATCTACTCTGACGATCTCGGCTTCGTGGGTGATCTGACGCTCGAGATTGCGCCTTGGCACGGGCGAGTCCTGCTCGGCAGCGCAAAAATCGCCGAGTACTCGACGGGGCCGGGACTCGTCTTGCCGGAACTCGCCCACGGCGGGCCGGGACGGGCCGGAGGCGGGCTCGAACTCGGCGGCGTGCGGGGTCTGGACCTCTATCTTCAAACCACGGCGATTCAGGGGTCCCGGCCCGTCTTGGAGCGCATTTTGGACTTCCAAGCCGGAAATTGACCGAGCGGGTACGATCGCGAGCCCGAGGACTCTCCATGCTCCGATCGAGTCTGTTTCTCCTCCTGATTTCGACCCTCCTGCTCGGCCAGACCCCGCGGCGCCTCGCCCCCGAAGATGGGGAGCGGATCCGCAACCTGCGCAGCGAGAGCTTGAGTGCGGACGGGCGTTTTGTCGCGTACTTACTATCCGACGGCCCGCGCCCGCGCGGCGAGACCGCGGCGCCGGGTGCGCCCGAGGGGGAAGCGGCTCCCTCCCGGGACTCGACTTTGCATCTCCACGATCTCCATAAGGGAGATCGGGTGGAGATCGCCAAGGTCGTGCAGTTCACCATCACCGACGATGGACAATTCCTGATCGCGAGTCTGCGGCCTCCCGAGGAGAAAAAGGAGCCGACGGCGATCGCCCCGGCGAAGGCCCCGACGAGCGAGGCCGCCAAGCCGGCCGCCGAGTCCAACCCTCCCGAGGGGACTCCCCCGCCGGAATCCAAGCCGAATACGAGTCCGCCTGCGCCGCCAGGAGCCGAGCCGGCCAAGGCCGAACCAGCTACGGGGGCGGGGTCGAACCCTCCGGCTGCGACGGCCGAGCCCGCGCCGGAGGGACGCCCCGAAGGAAGGGGCCGCGGGCGCCGCGGTGCCCGTCCGCGCGGAGGTGGACCGAATCCGGCGACGGCTGCGGCGGCGCCGGAGTCACCGACACGCCGCCCAGAATCACGCCCCTTGCTCCTTCGCCGCCTCGCGGACGGGGCTTCGCGAACCATTGAGAAAGTGCATCAACACTGGCTGTCGAACGACGGCCGATGGTTGCTGGTCGTGCTCGTGCCCGCGGAAGAAAAAGACCAAGGCCTCTACGCCCTCGATCTTTCCCTCGGTCTCGGGGCGGAGCCTCGCCTGCTTTTGGGAGGCAATGTCCGACCGAGCAATCTGGTTTGGATGGAAGATCAGAGTCTCGCGCTCTTCATCTCCGAGGACCCAGAAGTGAAACCGGCAGCGGCGGTGGCCGCCCCTTCCGGGGACACTCCGCCTCCGGCGAATCCGGCCGTGCCCCCGTCCGCGGTGGTCTCCCCAGGCACCACACCAACCGAAGTCGCAAAGGAGGCCAAACCGACTGCTCCCACCCCGGGGGCTCCCGCGGAGAAAACTCCGCCCGCCCCTCCTCGCACCGTGCACCTGTACACCTGGAAGCCGGGGGATGCGTCCGCGGCCCGCATGACCCTCTCGGGCGGGCCGACCGATCTCGTGGTGGGGCGCTCGAACCCCCGGGTGACCCATGCCACCGACCGGGTTTTCCTGATCCTCGAGCCCGCCCCGAAAACGCCGACTCCCGCGGCGGCACCGGCCGACGCGGCGAAGACTCCGGCGGCGGCCTCCGAAAAAGAAGCGGCCGCGGTCACCATCTGGCACTGGAAAGAGCAGGAGATTCCCTCCATGCGCCGACGCCGGACCGGGGAACGCAAAACGTCGATGGTCGAGGTTCGGCTCGCCTCCGGAGCGGTTCGCAACCTCGGGGACGAACGGCTTCCGAGCTTCACCCTCAATCGCGCTGGCACCTACGGCGTTGCGAGTGATGGTGATCCCTATGCCCACGAGCGCACCTGGGACCGTGGCTACCAGGATCACTGGCTCCTGGACGTGAACAGCGGCGACCGCCAAGTGATCGCGCGCCGAAGTCCGCAGAGTCCGCGCTGGTCGAGGGACGGCCGGTATCTGTTCTTGCAGGAGGGTGCGAAGTTCTATTGCATCGACCCACAAACTCTGGCGAGGACTTCACTGCTCGATCAAACCAAAATCGACTTGGAACTCGACCCCTTGACCGAGGAGCCTCGAGGGGGAATCGGGGAAGTGCTTCCGGGCGGCAAGGAAGTGCTCTTCAGCGACGGATTCGATCTTTGGGCAATCCCCTTGGACGGCGGTGTCGGACGCAATTTGACGGGACTCGGGGCCACCGAACATCTGCGCTTCCGACACCTCGTCTACGACGAAGATCAGCCCTTCGAGCCCGAAGGGAAGTCCGCGCTGTTGCACGCGGTGGACGAAGACACGAAGGCTGAGTCCTACTACCGCCTCGACCTTGAAGCGCGCCGACTCGGGGCGCTCCTCGTGCTCGACAAAGACCTGGGCAATCCGCGCCGCGCGAAGCGCAGCGAGCGCTGGCTCTTCACGCTGCAAGACTCGGATGAATGTCCGGATCTGTGGACGGCCGCCGCCGATTTCAGCCAAGTGCAACGAGTCTCGGATACGAACCGGTGGCTGGTCGAGTACGAAATGGCACGGACCGAACTCGTGCATTGGAGTAGCGCGGACGGCATTCCGCTTCAGGGCATTCTCTTCCGACCCGTCGGCTACGAACCCGGCAAGCGCTACCCCACGATCGTGTACATGTACGAAAAGCTGAGCCAGGGGCTGCACTCGTTCCGCGGGCCCGGCATGAATTTGAACCCGCAGGTGTGGGCGCAGCGCGGTTACGCCGTGTTCCTCCCGGACATCGTCTACGAATTGGGGCGTCCCGGACTCTCGGCCGTCAAGTGTGTCGTCCCCGGCGTGCAGAAACTCGTCGACATGGGACTATCGGATCCAAAGCGGGTTGGGCTCTGCGGTCACTCGTGGGGCGGCTACGAAACGGCCTACATCATCACCCAGACCACGCTGTTCAAAGCCGCGGTGGCGGGGGCTCCGGTCGTGAACATGACCAGCGCTTACAACGGAATCCGCTGGGAGTCGGGCCTGCCGCGCCAGTTCCAATACGAACGCACGCAGAGTCGAATCGGGGGGACGCTTTGGGACTATCCCGAGCGGTTCATCGAGAACAGCCCGGTCTTCCATCTCGACCACGTTCAGACTCCCGTGTTGATCCTATTTGGGAACGAAGACGGGGCCGTGCCCTGGTACCAAGGAATCGAGTACTACTTGGCGATGCGTCGGCTCGGCAAACCGGCGGTGTTTCTCGAGTACGACCAGGAAGGTCACGGGCTGCGCAAACCCGCCAACATCGCGGACTACACGATGCGACTGCATGCGTTCTTCGACCACTACTTGAAGGACGCACCCGCTCCCGACTGGCTCCAAGGCACGGACCATCCGAAGCCGCTCGAGCCGAGCGTTCGCAAATCCGCTCCCGTCACGGCTCCGGTCGCGGATCCCGCCAAATAGGTGGCGGAGGCCCGTCCGCGACTCGATGGGAACTCACGACCACCGGGGAGCGACGGAGCGCTCCCCACTCGAAGCGACGCGGATGAGCCGACCGAAACGCGTGCGCGTCCAGCCCCAAGCTTGAGGCGGCCCACTCGACGAGCCGGGCCGGGGAAACCCCCGCTTCGCGGTAGACGGAGACTCGGGTATCGCCGTGGCGCTTGGCGAGGCGGCGGCCGTCCTCCCCGATGACCAACGGCACATGGGCGTACGCAACCTCGGGGAGACCGAGCGTGCGTTGGAGGAGGCGCTGTCTGGGCACACTACTCAACAGGTCGTCGCCTCGTATCACGTGGTCGACCCGCATCGCGGCATCGTCGACCACCACCGCGAGTTGGTAGGCAAAATCGGTGCGGCCATCCGCGTGCCGCCGAGCCACGACAAAATCGCCACCCACTCGGCTCGGGTCGATCGTGCAGGGGCCCGCACAGAGGTCGTCGAAGCGAATCTCGCCCGCGGGAACCGTGAATCTCAGCGCGAGCTGCCGCGCTCCGGTTGACAACGCCTCCTCGATACCCCGGTAGCGTCCTCGACAGGTGCCCGGGTAGGTCCACTCGTGTTCGGCATGGGGCGCGGACGCAGCGTTTTCGAGGTCAGCGCGGCTGCACGTGCACGGATAGACCCGGCCGGAGTCCCACAGGGTGCGGAGAGCATTCTCGTACGGAGCGAGGTCTTGGCTCTGCACGAAGACCGAGCCATCCCAGTTGATGCCCGCCCACGTCAGATCGGCCAGGACCGCCTCGGCCGCGCCGGGTTTTCGGCGGGGGCTATCCAGGTCCTCCAAGCGGAAGACGAGTCCCGCCCCGTGGCTCCGTGCCCAGGCCCAGGTCACGAGGAATGTACGGAGGTTGCCGAGGTGAAGCGCGCCGGTCGGACTCGGCGCGAGGCGCGTGATGGCCATGGCAGAGCTTGCGAGAGGGCTCCGCCGGTAGCAAGGGGCTCAGCGACTCTTGGCGGGAACCGCGGGCACGTTGGCTTCGAGTTCCTGACCAAAGTTGCGCAGCGCGGTGAGCAGGCTCTCGCGCGCATCGATGTTGGCCCCGGCCTTCGTGAAGCCCTGGGACTCGGACTGGTCCACGCCCGATCGCAGCGATTTGATCGCGGACGGAACGGACCGCACCCAGGCGTCGTGGCTCTTCAGACGGTCTTCCAGGTCCTTCATGCGCTTCTGGAGTTCCAGAATCGAGGTCTCGTGTTTGGCCACGAGCTTCTCGAGTTCCGCTTGGCGCACCGCCAGATCGGGCGGCGGGGTCTCCTGGCTCGACGCCGTCGGCGCGAGCAAGGACCCCAAGGCCAGCACGGACGCGACGCTGAACAACACACCCATGACCAAGCGCATGCGAGACTCCCTTTTCCTTCTGAGCCTATCGGCACAACCTCGGGCGGAACCGAAATCTCGGATCGCAGAAGGGGCGTCCGCGAGGAGGTTTCAGGGCACGAAGGGCGGAAGGTGCTCTTTCCAAAACGGCCAGTCGTGGCCAAAGACCCCCGGCCAAATCTCGCCGTGGTGGGGAATGCCCTTTTGGGACAGGACCTGGGTGAACTTGCGCGTCTCGTCGACCAGGCTGTCGTTTTCGCCGGTCGCGATCACCCACCCGACTTTGGACAGGCGAGCGATCCACTGGGAATCCATGTTGGAGATGAAGTCCGACGGGCTGAAGAAGTAGGCCTGCTCGGACCAAAAGCCCTTGAGAAGCCGCCTCGCGTCGAAGAACCCCGAGAAGGCGATGACCCGTCCGACCTGCTCCGGATGGCGCGCCGTGAAGGTGGCCGCCTGCCAGCCGCCGAGCGAGGCTCCGTAGACGATCGGATCGCTGCGTCCGGTGCGCTGCGCTACCCACGGGAAAAATTCCTCGGACAGGAACCGATCATAGAGATCGTGGCGCCGCAGCTTCTCCCAGGGGGCCAGGCTCGAGTCGGCCCACGACTCACGATTCACGGAGTCGGGGCAGCAAACCTGGATCTCGCCCGATTCGATTTTGGACTTCACGGCGGGGACGAGCCCGAAGTCTTCGTTCTCGTTGTGCCTCCCGGCGGAGGTCGGAAACATGATGACGGGGCGGCCGGTGTTCCCGTACCAGTAGAACTCCATGTCCTTGCCGAGGTGCCGGCTGAAAATGCGACCTTCTTCGCGCTTCATCATGGTCTTGAGTTACACGAGCCGACCGGCGCTGTAAAGATCCGCAGGCTTCAAAAGTCCTGGTCCGCCTCGTCTTCCTCCTCGTCGTCCCCGGTTGGCAAGGCTTGGGGCGGAAGCGCCGCGGGCACCCGCACCGGGAACTTCCACGTTTTTTCGCCCGACTGGACGATCGCGAGGTAGTCGCCGGCGGGTACCGGGGGGCCTCCCCTGCCGCCGCGACCTCCCCGGGCACCTCCCCCTCCTGGTCCTTGTCCTCCGCGACCTTGTGGCGGCGGGGCCGCGCCGTCGCGCCGCGGAGCCGTGCCTCGAAAGTCCCACACCGTTCGGATCAGACCTTCCCCTTCGCCGAACTCCAACCTGCGGACTCTCCGCCCGTCGGCACTCTGGATCTCAACGGACGGTCGCACCTTGACCTTGTCGCCGAGCCAGAGGGCGAAGTGCACTCCCGAGGTCTCAAGGGCGCCCTCGAAGGTGCGAGCCCCGGCGTAACCCCGGTCGAAGGGCGTGGCGGGGGCCGGCACGGTGCGCGGAGAAAACGCGTACTGCGATTCGCCGAGCGCTCCCTTCGCGATTCCCCGCAACACCGGAATCGGGATCACGTAAATGCCGCGTCCGTGGGTTGCAACCACGAGGTCGGCGGCCGCCGACTGGATGGCGAGATCGTGGACTGCGACATCCCGCAGATCCGGATGGAGACGGTGCCAACTGTCGCCGCCGTCGCAGGAAACTGCCACGCCCGGTTCTTGGGCCACGAACAGCAATTCGGGGACCACGGGGTCCTCGACGATGTCGTTCACACAGCCCGCGGGGAGGCTGCCGGACATATCTGTCCAACTTCCGCCAAAGTCCTCGGTGACAAAGAGGTAGGGCGCGAAGCGATCCTCGCGGTAGCCGGTCATGGCCAGATAGGCCTTGCCCGCAGCACTCACCGAAGGCGTGATGCGCGAGACCCATAGCCCGGAGACTTCGCGGGGCAGGCCGTCGTTCACCCGGCGCCAGTGGCGTCCCCCGTCACTCGTGACATGGACTTGTCCGTCATCGGTGCCGGCCCAGAGGACCCCCGCTTTGACCGGCGACTCGGCGAGCGTGGTCACCGTGCAGTGCGGGACGTTGCCCTCGATCTTCAGCGGATCGTTGGTGGTCAAGTCGTCGCTGCGTCGCTCCCAATTGTCGCCCCGGTCGTCGGAGCGGAATACAAATTGGCAGGCGGTCCAAAGTACCCGCGGGTTGTGCGGAGAGACGAACAACGGCGATTGCCAGTTCCACCGCTGCTTCACGCCTCCCTTGGGACGGGGTGGGCGAATCCCGCGGCGTGCGCCGGTGCGCAGATCCAAACGTTGGAGCCCGCCGAATTGGCTTTCGCTGTAGATGACTTCCGGGGTCTCCGGATCGACTGCGACAAAAAACCCGTCGCCGCCGCCCACCCGGAAAACATCCCGTTCCGCGATTCCACTTCGACTGGACCCGACACTCGGAAATCCGACCGAGCCGTTGTCCTGGAGACCCCCGAATATGCGATAAGGCACGCGGTCGTCGACAGTCACGGTGTAGAATTGGGCGAGAGGAAGATTTTCGAGCACGTCCCAGTTGCGGCCACGGTCGTAGCTGATGGCGAGTCCGCCATCGTTGCCGAGCACGAGATGATCGGAATTGGCAGAATTGATCCACAGAGCGTGGTGGTCGACGTGGACGCCGCGGGCCCCCTCGTTGCTGAAAGTCTTGCCTCCGTCTTCACTCGTGTAGAGCGCGACTCCGAGCAACCAGAGTCGGTCCCGCTGATTCGGGTCGACGCGAATCTGCCCGTAATAATAAGGGGGTTCGCCGGCAACCGGCTTTTCGTTGCGCTTGGACCAGGTCTTCCCGCCGTCCACGGAACGATAGATTTCTCCACCGACCATGGCCGGGGGCGGCCGCCGGGGTCCATCCCACTCGCTCGGCTCCTCTGTCCACGCGAGGCGGCTCTCCAAGACCAGATCTCGGAGCGAGTCTTGGTCCTTCTCGCTCTCCGCATCTATATCCGGTGCAGCCTCCACTCGGGGGTTGCAATTCTCGACGCAGGCGTAGAGCGTAGGCTCGGCGCCCGCGACTCCGGCGAGTCCGATGCGACCGAGTTCGCCGGAGGGGAATCCGCCTTCGACGCGCCGGAAGCTTGCGCCGCCGTCTTCGGAGCGCCAAAGCCCGCTGCCCGGGCCTTGGCCATCGAAATTCCAGGCGCGGCGGCGGCGCTCGTACGCCGCGGCCAGCACGATGGCGGGATTACTCGGATCGATGAGAACGTCTACGACGCCGACATCGGATCCGAGGTCCAAGACCTTCTCGAAGGTTTCCCCCTCGTCACGGGTTCGGTAGAGACCGCGCTCAGCGTTGGGCGAATAGAGGTGACCCAAAGCGGCAATGAAAGCGATGCGATCGTCCTCGGGGTGAACGACGATACGGCCGATGTGGTGGGAGTCGGAAAGACCCAGGTGCTTCCAAGTCTTGCCGCCGTCCTTCGACAGGTGGATGCCGTTGCCGGAGTAGCTGCTGCGTTGGTTATTGGCTTCGCCGGTTCCGACCCAGAGCGTATCGCGCTGTTTCTTGGAAATGGCGATGGCTCCGATGGTTTGTGTGCCTCGTCCTTGGAAGATGGGCTGCCAAGTGGTGCCACGGTTCACGGACTTCCACACTCCTCCGGAAGCGGAAGCGACGTAGATCAAACTCGGATCATCGTCGGGAATTGCGAGGTCGACGATTCGGCCGCTCATGACCGCCGGACCCACCGACCGAGGTACGAGCGACTCGATGACCTTGGCGATCCGGTCGGCGCCGGTGTCTTCCTCCTGTCCGCGCAGCGTGACCGAGGCGAGGATGACCACGCTCAGAACTGTCCAATTCCTCATCTCACTCCTCCTTCGCTCGCTGCGGAGCCTTCCATGGCCGGGTCGCCACGCAGGACAAAAGTCTTGATCGTCTTCTTGTCACCTTCGGCGAGGATCGCCCGATAGGTTCCCAAGGGGGCCGCCTTACGATCGCGCCGCAGGTTCCAGGTGACGCGATGAACTCCCTCTTCCTTCGGAATCTCCAATTCGGCCCAGGATTCGCCCATCACGTCCTCGATGGCGAGTTTGGAGGTGGTCTCCTGTCCCGCCGGTACCCACACCCAGAATTGGGCGTGTTCGTCCTCGCGGGGGACCAGGAAGCGCCGTTTTCCAAATTTCCCATTGCCGTCGCGACGGATCCACTTGGTCACCCCGCGGGCGGCCAGGAGTTCCATGGTGCTGGGCCGTTTCTCCCAGCCTGCCAAGGCCGGGAAAGCACTGAGATCGCCGACCCAAAGGCTTTGACCGTGGGTCCCCACGACGAGTTCGCGATCCCTAACCGCGATAGCGAGATCATGGACCGCTACGGTCGGTAGGCCTCCCGTCCAGCGTTCCCACTCATCACCGTCGTCGAAGCTCACGTACACGCCGATTTCCGTGCCGAGATAGAGGACATCATCGAGGCTCGGGTCCTCGCGAAGTACGCGCGTGGAATGCCTCGGCAGGCCGCGCGTGATGAGCTTGAAGGTCTCACCCCCATCTTCGGTGACATACACGTAGGGATTCCAGTCCGCACTGCGGTGCCCATCCAAGATCACAAACGCCTTGTCGGTATCGCGCCGGGAGGCGGTGATGTGCGCCACCCACCTCGGACCGGGCAGTGAAGGGAGCCGGTCTTGGAGGGAAGTCCACTTGCGCCCTCCGTCTCGGGTGAGCCAAAGAGCACCGTCGTCGGTTCCGACCCAGACCACGCCCTCGGTCAGCGGCGATTCCGCGAGGGCGGTGGCCGAACCCTGCGGGGTCAAGGTGATGCCGGGGCTGACTTCGGTCGAACGATCCCCGCGATTGATCGACTTGAACACGTGATTGCCGGCGTACCAGAGAGTTCGCGGGTTGTGCGGCGACAGTTGGAATGGCGTTTTCCAATTGAATCGGTAGGGAGCTTCCTCCTCCTCTTCACGGGGTCGGCGCGGCTTGCGCACCGGGGTGCTCGATCCGGTACGCAAGTCCATCCGTCCGATGGCTCCGCCTTGACTCTCGTAATACACGGTGTCGGGATCGGTCGGGTCGACCGCGCACACAAATCCGTCCCCGCCACCGATTCGGTAGACGTGATCGTTCAAGAGGCCTGGCCCATCGCGGCTGCGCCGCGGCCAACCCCAAGAACCGTTGTCTTGGAGCCCGCCGTACATGCGATACGGCTCACGGTCGTCGACGGTGACGGCGTAATACTGACCGAGCGGGATCGTCGCCAGGAACTCCCAATTTTCGCCCCGATCAAAACTCACGCAGAGGCCGCCGTCGTTTCCGAGAATGACGTGGCGGGGGTCCGCCCGATCGATCCACATCGCGTGATGATCGACATGCACGCGGCGGGCGCCGTCGGATTGGAAGGTGGAGCCTCCGTCCTTGGAGCGGTAGAGCGAGGTCCCCAAGACCCACAGGTAATTGCGATCCTTGGGGTCCACGCGAATTTGGCTGTAGTAGAAGGGCCGTGGATTGACGCTGTTGATGCGTTTCCAAGTGTCGCCACCATTTTCCGAGAGGAAGACTCCCCCGGTTTCGAAGCCTCGCGATCCCTGGGCGGCATGACGGTTCTCGAGCTGCCCGCCCAATTGGCCGCTCGCGCGCTCCGGGGGGCGAGCCCCCAACGTAGCTTCGATGATCAATTCTTGGTCGCCCCGTTTCACCTTGATGGACACTTTTGCATTGGCTTTTTGGCTCCGGATGCGCTCCGCAAAGTCCTCGAAGCCCTGGACGGCCTCACCGGCGAATTCGGTGACGATGTCGTCCACGCGCAGATCCGCACGTTCCGCCGGACCGCCGCGCGTGATTTCCACCAGTTTGGCCCCGCCGCTGCTTTCGTCCTCGGCCTGCATACCGAGATAGCCGATGGCAGTCGGGGAATTCTCTTCACCTTCGACCTTGGGTGGGTCCTTCCCGGTCAGTTCGGTTTCGATGATGGCGAAGACAAAGTTCGGATCGGCTTCGAACACGGTGAGACCAGTGCGCCCGTAGGCGACCGTGGGGAGGCCCTCGGTCAGGCGCACGAAGTTTTTGCCGTCGTCCACGCTGCGGAAGATGCCGGCCTTCTTCCCGTACTTGATAGCCGGGTCGTTGCCGTCGAAAGCGTCGCGCCGGACTTCGTAAGCGGCGACCCACAGCCGACTGGGATTCCTCGGGTCGAGAACGAGGTCGGAACAACCGGTGTTCTCGTCGATCGCGAGGACGTGTTCCCAGCTCTGGCCTCCGTCGGTGGTCTTGAAGAGGCCCCGTTCAGGATTGGGTCCCCAGACTTGCCCCAGCGCGGCTACGTACACGACGTCCGGATTTTGGGGGTGAACCACGATCCGGGTGATGTGTCGCGTTTCGGTCAGGCCGACGTGGGTCCAGGTCTTTCCCCCATCCCGGCTCCGGTAGACCCCGTCGCCGTAGGTCACCGAATTGCGAGGGAGACCTTCGCCGGTCCCGACCCAGACGTCAGCGGGCCGGCTCGGTGCGACCGCCACCGCCCCGAAACTGCCGGTTCCGAGGCCCTGGAAGACCGGCTCGAAGGTGGTGCCGGCGTTTTCAGTGCGCCAGATGCCTCCGGTCGCGGCGGCCAGGAAAAACGTCGAGGGCGTGGCGGGGTCGACCGCCAGGTCCACGATGCGCCCGCCCATGTTGGCGGGTCCGAGGCTCCGGAATCCGAAGGCATCCAAGACGGCCTCGCCCACGACGGGCGCGGCGGCCACTTTGGGCGGCGACGCGGGCTGCGCCACCACTCCCGCCACGAGCAAGCTCCACACGTTCCACCACGAGATCTTCATCCACCGCGCTCCTGTCTCTCCCCTCACCGTTTGCGGGTTCGGGGTGGGAGGCGTATCCTGGCCGGTCACCCACGTTTGTGTCCAGTCCGGAGATTGCATGCCGAAGGAAGAGCCGATCGTCTTGAACGGGGTCGTCAGGCAAGCCCTGGCGAACGCCCGGTTTTCGGTGGAGTTGGAAACCGGGCACACCGTGATCGCCCACATCTCGGGCAAGATGCGCAAATTTTTCATCCGCATCCTGCCCGGAGACACCGTCCGCGTCGAGATGTCCCCCTACGACCTTTCTCAGGGTCGGATCGTGTATCGCGACAAGACCTGAGCAAGCGTCCGGCCTCTAAAACCGGATTTCTCAGCGAAATCCCCGTGGGCTCGGTGCGTAGAGACGATGCTTTTCCTTCCCGAAGGGGAGTTCCCTGCCCATGGTTCGAGCCTTCTTTTGCCAGTTGGCGTGTGCGCTGATCTTGTTCGGGCAAGCTCCCGAAAAACCCGTGGGGCTGCCGTGGGCCAAGTCCACCGCGGAGGCCGACAAGGTGGCCAAGGCGGAAAACCGCCCACTCCTCTGGGTGGTCATGAAGGACAAAGAGATCGCCTGCACTCGCATGATGCAGGGTGTCTACACGGACCCGGAAGTGCAGCGGCGACTCGCCGCGTTTGTGTTGGTGCCGTGCAGTCTTTACGACCACGTACCGATCTCGGTCCTCCGGGGCACCGAAACCATCGAAGGCTGCCCCCAGTTTCTCGGGTCGCGCTGCCCAGAGCACCGGGAATGCGAAGTGGAGATGCGCACCCGCTTCGAGCACACCGGGGACATCATCGCGCCCCAGCACATCGTGACGGCCCCGGACGGCAAGCTCCTCCAGCGCAAGATGTACGAAATGAGCAAGAGTGAGCTGCTCGACTTCTTGGACAAGGCCCAAGGCATCGAGAAGAAGGCGGCGGATGCGCCGAAGGCTCCTCCTCCCTCCATTGAAGGCCGCCTGGCCCTCTTGACTACCGGAACCGAGGAGGAGCGAGTCGCGGTAGCTCGTGAGATCGTGGCTACCGGGAGCAAGGAGAATTGGGCGGCACTTCTTCAGGTGCTCCAAGGTTCCACCATCAAGCCGGAAGGCATGCGGCTGGCCGTGATCCGCGGGCTCGGTCGTCGGGACGACTCCGCGTTTGCGCCCTCGGTGCAGGCGCTGCTCGAGGAGAAGTTGACCCCGGTTCGCAACGCCACCGTGGTCACCCTCGAGGAGATGGCCAATCCGGCGGCCGTCACCAAGTTGCTCGCGCTCCAGACCACCGAACGCGATCCTGAGACGAAGAAGGACCTCCTCCGAGCCCTCGGCCCGACTGGCCGCGGAAACGCCGATGCTCGCAAGGTCCTTTTGAAAGAGGTAGCGGGCAGTTCGGAGGTGCTCCGGATCGCCAGCATCATGGCACTGGGCCACCATTTGGCCGGCGACTCCGAGGTGCGGGAGGCCCTGAAGCTGCGCTGGAAGAAGGACGCCGGGTCCGACCTGGCGCGCACTGCGATTGCATACGCCTACTACCTGTCCGAGGACTCAAGCCTCGGCGACGACCTCGACACTTTCATCGCCTCCGAGAAAAACGGCGACATGAAAACCGTCCTGCAAGCGGTCAAATCCCACCTCACAGGTGAAGATATGCCAGAAACTGCTGGGGGTGGACGAGGCGGTCGGGGTGGCGGAGGGGGTGGTCGCGGCGGCGGCCGAGGTGGTGGCGGTGGCGGTCGTGGCAACGGAGCCGGCGGTGGCGCCGAGATGGTGATGTGGCGGACCTTCGGAACGCTGTTCGCCAAGGACAAGTTCGAGCGCAACATCATCAAAGACTTCCGCGCGCGCTTTGCTGATCGCGGGCGTTGAGCCTCTCCGGTCAATCCGCTGGCCCGCCCTCGCTCGTAACGGCCTATCGCGTCCCCAAGATCCTCAAGGCGGTGTAGGCACAGAGGGTGGACCAGGCGCGATCCTCCCCCGGCACCTGCCAAGATCCGTCATGACGCTGCTGCGCGCGAAGGGCGCGCGAGACGGAGGCGAGAAGGTTTGGCTCCAAAGCGGCGGCGTGAGCCACCCGCTGATAGGCGTGACCAGCCATCACCAATTCGAGCCCCATCCAGGCAGAGGCTTCGGCGAGAACATTCAGAGCACGGAGGTAGGGGGGGAGAAGTCGGTCGAGAGAGTCTCCGCTGATCGCTCCCCGATGCTCCAGGATCGCCAGCGAGGTCTTACCGAGCTCGGATTGGGGATGCGACCAGAGGGCAAGGGGCCGTGGAGAAGGATCGGAGTTGGCCAGCGGGCCCGATTCGGGGCGTAGCGGATCTCGGCGCGACCGGGCGAGGACGATCAACTGCCGGCTGGTCGAATCCTGCGAGCCGTTCAGGTCCAAGCCACGGAGAAGAGCGGTGAGCTCGGGGTCGTGTTCGCCGGGGCCCTCGAATGCCAGCATCTTGGCGGCGGCGGCGGCTCCGAACTCAGGCCAAGGTCCGTCTCCAAAGGGAACCCACTGACCAGAGGGGGCAACCCGTTCTCGAAGCCACTGTGCGGCCCGGGACAACTCAGGATCCACCGTTGGCGATGACGTTCGGTGGTCGGAGCACGCTGCCAAGAATAGGAGGCTCAGAATGGTGACGGCCCTTCGGATTCTTCGGGCATGGTGGTGGAAACTACCGATGCCGTACGGGCCATGGGTCGCTACGATCCTCAGAGTCAAGGCTCCGTAGCCTTGATCATCGGGGTCGCTCCACTTCCTGAGAGCGGGCCCATTCACCTGCCAGAGCATCGGAGTCGTGCGCATGAAGTTTCAGTTGGCCTGCCTCGTTCTCGGCTTGGGCGCGGTCCTCCCCGCCCAAGTGGTCATCAACGAGTTTCAGTACGACGATAGCGGTACCGACAACCGCGAGTACGTCGAACTCTACAACGCGGGCATGACCGCGGTGGATATCTCGGGGTGGACCCTCGAAAACCACGACAACGGGTCCCTGCCGCCGGGCGGGATCCAGACCCCTCCGCCCTGCACCCCGGTGTCGATCCCGGCGATGACTATGCTCGCACCGGGCGCCTTCTACGTGATCGGACCCGCCTTCATCCCCAACGTGAACTTAGTCATCTGCGGGGTGAACTGGATGGAGAACGACAACGAAGGTTTGATCCTGAAGAACAGTCTGGGTGCGGTCCAAGACGTGGTGGGATACGAGGGCTCTGTGGCTCCGTCCCTGCTCGCCGGGCTTTTCGAAGGTCAACCGATTTGGGGCAACTTCACCTCCGTCGAAAACACCCCGAACGCGTGGGGCCGTTGGACGGATGGCTACGACACCAACAATAACGGGGCCGATTTCGGGCTCCTGGATTCCACGCCCGGTGTGACCAACGTTCCGGTCGCCGCGGTTCCCTACTGCGACGACTTTGAGGGCCGCCCGGTGGACTCCTACCTCACTTCGCTGACCGGGAGTTTCTCGCGCGCGGCGATCGTGAATCCGACTGCCCCGAGCCAGAGCCTCATCATTCCCCGCACCGCCTCTCCGGACGGGGGGAATTGCGCGGTCTTCTGGGATCCTTCCGGTGGCGGAAATTCCAATCTCCTTCGTACCGCCCCTGCGATGGATTGGACCGTCGAGGCCTACGTTTACTTCCGTACCGGGATCGCCGCCGCGGGTGAAACGGAGCAGTGGTCTATCGGGGTCCGGGGCACCACCTGCACCTTCTTCAACAACCCGATCGACCCCGTATCGCTGAATCCGCTCGTGGTCACCGCCAATGGCAACACCGGAGTCGCGTTCACCTACGTGACCTCGTCGACCGCCTCGACTCTCTACTTGATGGACGAAGTCAACGGTGGGGCCAGCACGGTCCTGGCCACGATTCCGATCACCGCCGGAGTCAACGACGGCTGGCAGCGCATTCGCCTGTCGGTCGTGGGGAGCGCAGTGTCCGGCAATTTTGGTGGCACCTTTGGCAACCCCACGAGCGGCATGGTGTTGAGTGGAACCACCGCCACGACGCACCCCGGAGTGGCCTACTTCGGTTATCGCGAGGTGACCAATCCGACCGTAGTGAATGCCCAGGGCCTGCTCATTGACCGGTTGAACATCAGCAGCGGCACCGATTGCGTTCGCAATTACCAAGCGAATCAAGCCGGCTCCTCGCTCGATGTCAATGGCGTCGTGGGTGGCGCGCACACGCCGGCGGTGACCACCGTTTGCACGAATGCGCCGGTTTCCGCCAACTTTGCCGGCACCGGATTCGGACTGCCCTATGACGTCGCCATCAGCGTCGACGCCCTGTTGCCTTTCCCGGCCAGCGGCATCGCTACCCCCATGGGGCAAATCGTCAATGTGAATTTCGTGGCTCCCTCGAGCCCGATCCTGTGGCTCAATGGGGGTGGCGCGCCCGACTTTGTCGGAAGCTTCTTCCCTGGGCCATTCGCGATTCCGTTCGGGGCCCCCCCGGTGCCCATCACCTTCTCCTTTCAGATGGCCAATATCGATCCAACCAACCCCGAGTTCATTTCGCTGAGCCAAGGCTGCCAACTCGACGTGGTGAGCGGAGTGACCATCACGGGAGTGATCGGAGATGATCGATCGCAGCGCATCGACCTCACGGGAGCCGGGCCTCTGTGCGCCAGCGGCATGACCGTCTACGGCGCTCTGTACACGGAAGCCTGGGTCTCCTCCAACGGATTTGTCAGCTTCGGAGCCTTCAGCAACACGGCCGCACCCACGGTCGCACTAGCCCAGAGCGGCCCTGCCCGCGTCGGCGTTTGGGCGGACCTTTTCATCAACCACCTCACCGGAAGCTGCACGGTCACGACGACAATGGCCGGAAACATCAGGGTGCAATGGACCAACGCCATCGCCTTCAATTCCAACAACATCGGCAGCACTTTTGCCGTGGAATTGGAGCCGACCACCGGGAATGTGACGATCGACGGGATCGCCGGCCTCGGCACCTTTGCGGCAGCCAATGCGTTCATCGGGATCACTCCCGGCAACGGGGCCACGAACCCCGGCGTGCAGGTCTTCGGACCGGCTCCGAACGTCGGTTTGGTGACCGGGGCACTGGACATGACCTACACTTTCGGGCCCCTGGCTCCGATTGCCGGGGTCGGGTCCATCGTGTTTTCGCCAGGCCCCGGCCCGAACTACCTTTGGGCAAGCAATCCCTGAGCCAGGACGAAACGTCGGGGGTGCGGCGAGGATTTCCCGCTCGGCCCCCCGGTCTGATAACCTGAGGACGTGCTGAATCTCCTCCTCCTCAGTGTGGCCCTGAGCACCCTTCCCCCGGCGTCGCAGTTGGTTCTCGAATTCGACGGGACCGACTCGGAGACTGCCCTTTTTGCAATCACTGGGCCGTCGGAATTTGTTTCCGAGGCCGCACTCATTCGCTCCGGAAAAGCCAGCCTTCGAGTGAGCTTCGCGCCACCGGAGCGTTGGCCGGGCATCCGCGTCCACAAGCCTGCGCTAGTCCAGAAGGGGTGGCAACGCCTCGTCGTAGACGTTCAAAACCCGCAGAGTGAGGCCCAGGCACTCTGGATCCGCCTGGACGACGAATTGTCCACCAACGGCGAAGACCATGTCCATCGCCGAAAGTTCCAGCTCGCACCCGGGTGGTCGGTCCTGACTCTGGAGCTCGAGTCTCTCGATACCCCTTCCGGGCGTCGGCTCGATCCCGAGAAACTGCAACGGCTGATCCTGCACCAGAATATTCCCAAGGAGCGAGTCGATCTCATCTTCGATCACCTGCGGTTCGAAGGCAGCCTCGAACCGACCGCCCCGAAAAAAGACTCCAAAGAGCAGATCCGCGATTGGATCAAGACTTGGAACGGCGCCCGGGACTATCCGCAGAAGAAAGCGGCCCTCCAGGCACTCACGCGCGAGATGGACGCGGCATGGGTCGAAGTCTTGGATCGCAAACTCTTGGATGAAGAAGAGGATGCCCGGGCCGTCGAAGATGCCCTCGTCGCCCTCGGGAAAGTCCGAACCCCCGAGGGCATCGCCGCCATGCTCGAAATTGGCCGCACCACGGAAGGAGCCCGCCGCTGGCGCTGGATTGATGTCCTGGGTCGGACCGGTCATCCCTCGGCCACCGCATGGCTCGCTGCACTCGCCGGAACCTCGACCTCCAACCTCGATTTGACCGCGGCGATCATGGCCCTCACGCGCAGCGGCACCCCGGACCATCTCTCCCTGTTTGTGTCCTCGCTTCCGGGAAGTTGGCAACTGAAGGTTGCCCGGGTCGCGGCGCTGCGACGACTGGGGCTCGGTCCCGCCTTTCCCGCCCTGATCGATTATTTGACCGATGACTCCGCCCGGGTCCGGGAGGACGCCCATGCCGGCCTCGTCGCCCTCAGTGGACGAGACGTCGGGCAAAACCAAGAGTTGTGGCGCGCTTGGTGGACTGCCGAGGAAGAACGCCGGCGCAACTCAGCCGAGGCGGGAGCCGCAGTCAAGCCTCCGCTCCACCAGAGCGCTTACGGGTCCTACTATGGGCTGCCCTTGTCGCCGGGAAGACTTTGCTTCGTCGTGGACGTGAGCGGGAGCATGAAGGAGCCTCTTCGCGGTTCCGCCCTCGATTACACCCAAAAAGCCGCGCACCTCAAAGGCAAGGAGATCGTGACTCGACTCGACCTGGCCAGAGCCGAACTCGTCCACGCCGTCGAAGCCGTTCCCGAGGGTGCCTACTTGCAGCTCATTTGGTACGAATCCGAGGTCTTCGTGTGGTCGCGCGAGGGGGCCCGCAAAGCAACCCGCGATAACAAGGCCGAGCTGATCATCCGCGTCAATAATCTCCGACCCGGTGGCTCCACGAATATTCACGGGGCGCTCAGCGCCGCGTTCACCGCGCAGCGGCGCGGCGATTTCAAAGCCAATTACCGAGACTCGGTCGACACGATCTACTTCCTTTCGGATGGCGATCCCTCCGCCGGAGACATCATCGAAGTTCCCCATCTCGTCGCCGACATCCGGGAGCAGAATCGCATCCGCCGTATCAAGATCCACACCATCGGAATGGGGACTCCGGGATCCCCGCTTCTTCGAGACCTCGCTCGATTCTCCGCCGGGACCTTTGTCGATCTCGCCGCTCGTCAGTAGCGTTCGCGATGCTCTCCTTTCCTCTCTTCCGGTTCATCAATGCCGCTGGCGGCACCGAGGGTGGACCCTCGTGCAAGATGCGCCGTTTTTTTGAGACTGCCCGGGTCGCCTGGGGCGTAGCGGCATCTCGCGGACCCGGCGGACGCCGCGCGGCTTGGCTCCTGCTTGCACTCTTGGTCGCCTGCGACTCCACGCCTGATCTCGAGTCGGGGGCGACGTCCACGGTCATCGCTGCCGGCACTCCCTTCCCGTGCCAAGCGCCGGTGCTGACCTTTCAAGACATGGGCGGGTACAACGGCTACGCCGAGCACTGCTGGTTTGATGTCGACATCGCCGCGCCGAAGCGCCCGGTGGCCGGGTGCGAGGGGGTGCAGCGATACGGCCGGCGAAAGCTCTCGGCTTCTCCTCTTCCGCCCGCCCCATCAGACGCCATTGCTCCCTTAGCGCTCGCGGAGCTCCAAGAAGGGGTTGATCAGTTCGTGATTCACTTCGATGTCTGCGTGAACAGCCGACGCTGCTTCGAAGTGCTGCACGACCACCGGGGCCTCAGCGTGCACTTTTTACTCGACCTCGATGGAACGGTGTACCAAACGTTGGACCTTCGGGAACGGGCGCGCCACGCCACAATCGCGAACGATCGATCGATTGGAATCGAGATTGCCCATATCGGGGCGTACGCGAAGGTCGAGGAATTGGAGAAGTGGTACACGGTCGACGCGGAGGGACGGCGATTCAGCGGCGCGGGCCTGGAGCAGGGGCTCCGAACTCCCGGCTTCATCGCGAGGCCGGCGCGGGCGGAACGGTTTGTGGGCAATTACAACGGAACCGTGGTCTACCAATACGACTTCACGGAGGCCCAATATCGCTCGCTTGTCGCGTTGACGCGGACACTCTGCCGAATCTTTCCCAAACTCCGATTGGAGGTGCCTCGGGACGGGTCCGGAGCGGTCCGTACCGAGGCTCTGAGCCCCGCTGAGTTCCAGGCGTGGTCTGGCCTTATTGGCCACCATCACATTCAGAAGAACAAGACCGATCCCGGCCCGGCCTTCGATTGGGACCGCTTGATCAAGGAGGCTCGGTGATCAAGAGCGGAATGCTCCGCTCCTGATCACGCCCGCGCGCGAGAGTACAGCGCCAATTACCAGTTCACCGCGCGGGGCGGCGAAACGCCGATGATCGCGCGGGTCACGTCGAGGGCGACTGCAGAGCACTCGAAGGTGAGCCCCGCAAATTGGGTCAGCGTGCCGGGGCCGACCGCGATGGGCGAATCCGGGAAGAACCCACCCGCCGGACTGATCCAGTGGAAGGGGTCACCGAGGCCCGCGGGGCTGGAGAGGATCAGGAAGGTGACGCTGTCCGGCCAAATCCCGAGGAGCGGGCCCTCTCCAAAGGGCACGGCAAAGGTCGATGTCGGAACAAGGCTGATGAGGGTGTAACCCTCGACGGTGCCCACCGGCAGGTTGCTCACCTGATAGAAGAGATCGCCGACTCCACCTCCGGAAGTGACGAGCTGAAGGTCCATGTCGGACGAATTGCCCAAGCTGTATTGGATCTGGCAAACCAGACCGGCGTCTCCGTTGGCCCAATCGCTGACCGTGGCGAGGCCGTTCGAGCGATGGCCGCGTTGACCTACGAACGCATTGGGGAAGACACCGTCAAGGATGAAGAGGCCGCTCCCGACCGGGGCAGTGCCAAGGACTCGAATCTCGATGACGAGGTCCCGCTGACGAGAAGGATCGAACTCGAAGAGGTTGAAAAAAGGAAGGGTGATCAACCAAGGCGCGGGAATCGCCGCCGTCGTCGTGTATGGGGGGATCGTGATGGGACCGTTGTACACCACGACGGTGTCGTTGGGGTCCAGGTTGTTGGCCAGGGAACTGCTGGTGGTCGGGTGGTTGAATTGGCTACTCGCCATGGTGATTTGCACCTGGCTGTATGTCCCACCCGGAAGGGTCGCGTCGCTCGATCGACGCAGGGCCAATTGCGAGATCGTCATGGGAACCCGGTGCACGAACGTGGACCAGTCGTAGGTGTACTGCCACACGCTCGTGCCGATGGAATTGAAGAGCGTAGGCACGCCCGAGAACGTCCCGATAGCGTAGTTGCCGTCCACCGTGTCGAAACCACGGGGAAGGGTCTGGGTGAAAGTCTGCGCGGTCATTGGGCCAGCCAGCGCCAAGCCCAGGAGTAAGGAAATAGTAGTTTTCATGGGTTTCTCCTAGGTTAGATGGTGACGCGGCTGACCGTGGTGAAGCTCGTGAGGATGCCGAATGCGTCGCGATACACGACGACGCAGTCCAGGGTGATGCCGACGAGGCCCGGAAGGCTCCCGGGTGGGAAGTACAGCGGACTCTCCGGATACAGCGCCGGATTGCCGACGTTGAGGAAGTGGAAGGGATCGCCGGGGGAAGCCGGGAGGCTGACTCCGGTCCAGGTGAAGTTGTCGGGCCAAAGGCCGAAGAAGAAGCCGGAGCCGCGGGGCGCCGCCACGTTGGTGCTGAGGAGCGTGAAACCGTCGAACCACACCAACGGTGCGGGCGGGGCGGCCATGTACAAGTCGGCCAAGCCGCAGGATCCGACGACCATCGCCTGCGGCCCGACATTGATGTAGTTGGTGCGCGTCTGGGTGGTTGTGCCCATCGCGTCGGTGATGGTCAACGAAACCGTGTATGCCCCAGGCACCGTGTAGATGTGACAGGCATTCTGGCTGGTGGAATTGGCGCCGTCGCCGAAGTCCCAGAAGTAGGAGGTAATGCCACCCGGATCAGGCGTCACCGAGTAGTTCGTGAAGCGCACGACGTGGTGCGCTGGTCCCGAAACTTCGTCGGCCGCGAATCGCGCTTTGAGTTGGGTCTCCGGCAGTTCGCCGATCATGTTGGCCTGGATCTGAGCCTGGGAAAGCGGCGTGGACCACCACCGGAACTCGTCGATGGCGCCGTTGAATCGGTCGGCGGTGGTCTGTTGGCCACCGACGCAGAAGTTGGCCGTTGCGGGAGCAGCGCCCGTCGTTACCCCCGTCGCCTGTTGGTCGAGGTTGCCGTCGACGTAGGAGGTCAGGGTTTGCGCGGTCTGGTCAAACACCAACGCGGCGTGGTGCCAGAGGCCATCGAGCACGTTGGCGGGAGAAGCTCGGAGGCCTTGCCCGGCGGGAACTGCGTACGTGCCGTTGAAGCCACCACCCAGGTGGTTGACGCCGACATTGTAGAACCCGAGGTAGCAGCGGAAGAGGCTCAGGCCCCCCGAATAGTCTCCCCAGAGTCGGCCCAGCGGGCAGGCGCCGGATGCACAGGTTCCGGTGACGACCAGGGGGGCATTCACGCGGAACCAGCACTCGATCGTGAAGCTCGTGTTGAGGTTGGTGATGTAACCCGTGAGCAACCGGTCGAGGGCCGCGAAGTCCATCGCTCCGTTGAAACCGGGTTGCCCACCGATCCACAGTCCACCCACACCACTCTCGAACACGGGAGTGGCGGCGGTGTTGGCCCAATTGATCACGTTGCGACCCGAGCCCTCGTTGAACTTGAGGTAGAGCACGTCCGGGTACTGCGCCGACAGCGCAGTTGCCAGGGTCGCCCACACGAGCAGGCTTTTCAGCATTGAAAAAACTCCAGACAGGGTGATACAGGGAGACTAAGGAAGAAGAAGGAGGGGCGCGGCCGCGGTGGTCGCGCGCCATTCCCCGCTGATCGGATCCGCCAATGCGGCGGCGAAGTGCCACGTTGTCCACGCGAGCGCCGGACTGAGACCCCCCGCCGGCAAAACCAAGGACCCTTGCCCTCCCCCGTTCCCGTCCAGAAGGCCGATGAAGCCCGGAAGGATAGGTGAGTTCGCGAGCAGCAGGCAGGCCTCGGTCAAAGGGTCGTAGTTGAGAGGCAGAAGTACGGAACTCGCGAGCGGTAACCCCGGCGAAGTTCCGGATGCGGTTGCCCCGAGTACGTAAACGAGCCCGGCGGCGCCGGGACCGCCGGTGATGGAGAACGTACGCGTTCCCCCGGCAGTGATCGAAAGGGAACCGGCGCTCACCGACAGACCCGAAGCACCGGTGGTGATGCGACGCTTGCGGACCGCGGTTCGACCCGATGGATCCCGCACCTCCACCGCCACCCGATGGCTGCCCGGGCTTGGGCTCAACCATGGCAGCGCGGAGCTGCTGCCCCACGGCGTATCCGCCATGCCGTCGTCGTCGATGTCGAAGCGATAGGTGAGCGATCCGGATGGTGCGACCAGGCTGGTGGATCCCGCGGCTGACAAGTTGCGAGTCAGCCCCTGGGTGGTCCCAAGGCTGAGAGATGCCACGGGCCACTCGGCGAAGGCGGTCGATCTCGCCGCGAGCGCGTTCCACCAGGTCGTCTGACCAGTCATGGTGAAATAGCGAAAAGCCATGAAGCCGTCGGCGTTGCCGAGCAGGCTACCCGCCACACTCGCGTCAAGGGTGGTTGCGGTGGTAGTTCCAGTAGCGTCGTTCCATGCCCGCACGGCTGGCAAGAGACGCTTCCCCGGCCTTCCCGCGTTTGTCATCGCCTGCCTGGCGTATTGACAAACCACTTGGACGTACGCGCGCATCAAGTTGCTGTTCGTTCCGTAGACACCGCCGTCCGCGATGTAAGCCATGGGCGAGTAGACGTCGAGCCACTCGCTGAGATTCTCCCAGTGTTGGCCGAATTGCGACTGGAGCGTGCCCATCGCGCTCGCGTAACTGTTGAAGACGCCGTTGTAGGTGGGTCCATCGAAGGTGTAGAGGTTCGCCATGAGGAAGGCGTGTAGGGGCACGAGTCCGAGTTTCTGTTTGACTCTTCGGACGAAGTCGGTGACCGGCGCGTGCGGATTGCCGGTCCCGGTGTAGAAGCGCACCCGATCCAGAGCGATACCATCCAGCGCGTAAACGGGATTGCCACCCGCACCAAAGTTGTTGACGAGATAATCGATCACGTTCAGGAGCAGGGTTTCATGAGCGACGTGTCCGGGGAGCGGGCCGGTTTCGAGGAAACAATTGACAACCCCCACCACCTGGAGGTTGGCAGCGTGCGCCTGGGATAGGAAGGTTGTGAGTCGGGCGTCGGGGTCGATCGGACCATTGGCGGCGTTCCAGTTTCCGGCCTCGTCCACCATGTGCAGAGTGCCCTGACCCGGGCCCGTCGTGCGGAAGAGGTGGAGGTAGATGGTGTCCGTGCCCGCCGCCTGAGCCTGAGCGATGATCGAGGGAACGCTGGCGTCGATGTTGCCGACAAGCCACGGCCAGACGCCGAAGGCCGCATCCGAGGATGGGGTTTGGGCGAGGGCCAACGAGGAGACCAAGAGCAGGGCGGCCGGTCGGTTCATGGGGTTCGAGTTCCTGGCGGACATAGTGCCGCCGCGGAGTCTACCGGGAAAGGGAGAACAGCCGCCAGATCACTTGAATGCGGCCGGGCGCGTCGCAAAGTGTCGGAAGATTCGGCTTTACCCTCCCAAGAAAGGTGCCCGCATGCGGATCGAGTTGATGGTGAGCGGGGTCACTCGCCAGGAGGATGCTGCGCTCGCGGTCCGACTGGGTGCGACCTGGATCGGGTGCACCATCTCGGCCGAATCTCCCCGGGGGATCGATCCCGCGCACGCCAAGGAGATCTTTTCGACCCTCGGCAAGAAGGTGCGCGGAGTCCTGGAGTTCCGGCGAGCCCCGGTGGCAGACATCCAGGCGGCGGCCGCCTCGGCGGGAGCCAAGGCCGTACGCTGCTTCGGTACCCCCGAGACCGATCTTCAAGTCTTGGAAAAGGGTGGCCTGACCGTCTTCCGCATCCACGACATCCCGAGCGGGTGCAATCTCCTCCCTACCCTGGCGCCGGAACCCTCGGAGAAGTCACCCGCCATCATGCAGCCCAGCTCCGCTGGGAATGGCCTCACCTTCCCCTGGGAGATCCTCGGAGAAGAAGCACCTCACGCCACCTTCATCAGTGGCGGAGTGCGGCCGGAGAATGTGTGTGCGCTCATCACCCACACGCCTTACGGAATCGACATCTGTTCGGGCATCGAGAGTGCGCCAGGCATCAAAGACCACGAGCGGATGCGCCTCTTCTTCCAGTCTGCCAGCACTCGGTTTTGAGTTCGGTGACGTGAGCGGCCCTTCCGGGGGCTACGCTGGAGCTCTTTCCGCAGCACGTCGAGCCGGCGTCGGTCTCGCATAACTCCACCTTTGCCCGTCGGCGGGGCCGATCAGCGCACGACGCAGCGGCTCGACATCGATCGCCTTACGACCCAAAGACGGCCGGTTCACGGATCGCGGGCGCGCCCACCCGATCGCGGCCCGCCGCTTTCCCGGTGTAGAGCGAGGAGTCCGCGAGGCTCGTCAGTGATGCCGCGTCGATCGCATCTCCGTCCCACCAAGCCAGGCCAATCGTCGCTCCCAGCCGGGCCGGCACGATGGCCCACCGGGCGGACCTGGCTTTGGCCCGCACGAGGCCGACCATCTCCTCGGCTCGTTGCTGAGCTTCGCCGAGGTCCACGTTGCGGAGAATCACCAAGAATTCGTCACCGCCATATCGACCGAGCAGATCTTCGTCGGTGAGACCCTCCTGCAGCGCTCCGACCATCTCCCGCAAGTAGCGATCCCCGGCCTGATGCCCGAGGGTGTCGTTCACAGCCTTGAAGTGATCCAGGTCGATCAGCAGCACCGCGAAGGGAGACCGTTCCACCAAGGGCCGCCTGGCCAGTCGCTCAAGTTCCGCCATCACGACGCGGCGCGTGGCAACGGCAGTCAACGGATCACTCGAAGCGGCCTGCAGCACGTCGTTGTAGAGACGAGCGTTTTCGAGTCCCAGGGCTGCGGCAGCCGCCAGTATCCCGAGATACTCACCCTCCCCCACGTAGCCGGTGGAGAGGTCGGCGCAGCCGAGGCCCAAAAGCCCGGTGATCTGCCCTCGCACTCGCAGGGGTGCGAGCCAATATGAAGGGTGTTGGCCCAGGCGTCGCCAAAGGTCCTTGGAAATGTGATCGCCATGCAGCCGCACGGTGCGGCCGGAGGCCAGTTCTTCGCGACGGCGGGGTTCGATGTCCCCGAGATCCAATCGCAAATTGAGAAACTCGGGCCCGAGCCTCGAGTCCAGCCGGAACGAGTATCCCGACATCGAGACGTGGCCCTCCTCGCCTTCCACGAGGATCGTGGAAGCCACGCCGTAGTGTTCATGCAGCGACTCGAGGATTCGAAACCGCAAGGAATCCGCATCGTGTCCTCGCTTGAGCGAACCGAAGGCGGCCAAGAGTTCGTGGGTGTCGGTGGCCCGGAGCGAGAGTTCGCGGCGGGAGCGTTCGAATTCGGCGTTGAGTCGCACCAAGCGGCGGTTGGCTTGGAGCAGGGCGTGGAACGCCGCGTCGTGGTGGGCCGCCTGTTCCCCGAGCGCGAGGTGCGTGCGGGAATGCGAGGTGCGAGCGGCCATGGCCGCCACTCCCGCGAGATGGTGCAAGTTGCTGGCCTGAAGACCGAGCGAAGACTCGAGTTCGGGATCCAATGGGGTGCCAAGGGCCCCCTCGCAGACCGGATATCCGAGCAAGGATGCGAGGTGATCGGCGGCGGTCACCAAGGTCACCGGCAGGGGCGGCGTGACATCCACGCTGTCGAGCGACAGGAGGAGGGCGCTCAAGTGGGCTGGCAAATTGAGAGAGCGAGCGGCCACGACCGTGAGGAAGGAGGCGCGCACGCCGAAGATGCGTTTTTCGGCCTCGGCGAGGGGCATCCCACCATCAATCAGTTCTTGGACCTTCTCCGCCGAATCCGGAGCCAAGCGGCACATCGCCAAGCGCCCGAGGTCATGCAACAGGCCCAGCATGGTCGTGGGGAACGGCGGTGCGGCTCGGGTTTCGGCGAGTTCCCTCGCCAAGGCGCCGACAACTTGCGAGTGGACCCACAACGTCGCGCCGACTCGCGTACTGGCAGAGGCCCCGAGGAGATGTCGCACGAAAAGAGCCTGAAACGCCGCGTAGAGCACGCTGTCGGCACCCAGGTTGCTCACCGCCACGGCGAGCGTCGCGTGAACGGACTTCTGATCGGTGACTCCACCGTTCAGGAGTCGGAGTGCCTCGGTGCCCAACCAGTCTTCGACTTCGACTTCCCGGAGTAGGCTCCCATCATCCGGTGCGGCCAGCGAACTACCGCGGTTCAAAATCCGGATGGCCAGACTCGGAAGAGGCCGTAGCCTCTCCAGCCTAGGCAAGAGTTCGGTTGAATCCTGAGGAAAGACCAAGTCCCGTCCTTGTGGCCCGAGGGGCCATCCCTGCCATCGGCCATCCCGGGGAGGAACTTGACTCAAGTTGCGCGGCGGCGCGGGTTTTCGCGGCCCCTGCTCACGAGCAGCAGGCCGAGCGCCACACAAACCACCATGAGGAGTTCCCGCCAGCCGGCCTTCTCCCCCAAGGCCAGAGCCGCGATCAGGGTGGCAATGCCGGGCTGAAGCGCGACGTAGACTCCGATCACCGAGGAAGGAAGTGACTTCAAAGCGTAGGCGTTGCCCCAGTAGGCAATCACCGTAGGAAAGACCAGGATGAGGGCCAACGCCCACCAACCGGGAGGGGTCAGAGGCAAACGGAGCTCCGCGAGCGGAGCGAGCGGCAACAGAGTGAGGCCAGCGAGGCCGAAGATCCAGGCCAAGACCCGCAGGCTCCCGATCCTTGCCAGCACGCTCCGGACGCGCACGAGGTAGATGGCATAGACCAGGGCGTTCCCGAGGTAGTAGAGGTCGCCCTGGTGGAACGAGACGAAGTTCCCCGCGTCGTCCACGACGAGGAGGAGGGCCGTCCCCAAGAAGGCGAGGGTCACTCCGAGAAGGCGGATCGAGGAAGGCGCCTCGGCCCGGCTCTTGATCGCCACCAAGTAGGTGAAGGGTGGGATCAATGCCACCAACAACCCCCCTTTCAGGGCGCTACTCGAGTGCAACCCCTGAACGAACAAGAGTTGGTTGATCGTCACTCCGAGCAATGAGAGGACAAACAGCTCACGCACCAATCCAGGAGGCAGGCGGAGCCGCTCTCTCCGTTGCCGCATCGAGAGAAGGATGAACACACCCGCAGCGGTTGCGACTCGGAACGCCACCAGGGTAAACGGCGTAAGCTCACGGAGGGCTACTTTCCCGAGGGTCGGGAAGGCGGCAAAACACAGTTGAACGAGGAGGAGCGCGCCATGGGCTCGGAGATTGGGGGCGGGACGGGTCACGGGGGAGACTACCGATTCACTGCCTGTCCTCACGGACGTCCGCGGCTGGCAGCAAGTCGATGCACCGGCGCGGCCATGAGAACCACTCCCGCGCCTCGGCAGGGAGGCGCGCGGCCGCCACCAACCGTTTGTGAGGTCGTAGTCCTCGTTTGCTTGCTGTTGACCTTTCTCGCGAGCTGTGCGTCGGAGGGCGGCGCCGGGTCGCAATCCCCAGTCAATTCGAGCTCCGTTTCCGAGGTCGTTCTCCTGGAACGAGCTTCAGACGGTTGGCGTCCGGTGGCCGAAGGAGTCGACTCTCTCTTGCGCCCGGCCTCGACGATGAAGCTCATCACCACTTCGGTGGCGGTCGACCGGGGAATCCTGGAAGCCTCCGCGACCACGGAGGTCTGGAGCTCGGCAGACCGGCCGGGCTGGGTCGTTCTCGTGGGCGGAGGCGACCCCTTCCTCGTGCGCTCCGAGATTCAGGAACTGGCAATTGCGGTGCAGGCCGAGCGAGGAAACCAGCCCATCCTGGGCGTGATTGCCGATGCCTCAAGGTACGCCGGTCCCCTGCTCGGCCGGGGTTGGATGTGGGACGACGAACCTTCGCCATTCCAGGCGCGAGTCAGCGCGTTGACCATGGACGAGGGCTGCATCGATTTGACGCTCCCCACCCTACTTCAGGAGAAGGCAGAGGCCGGGCTCGCGGCTCGCTATGGTTACTCCGCCCAGGTGCAGTGGGATCCGGATGGTCTCTATCCGGAGGGGTTCCAGGAGCGGCGTCCTGGCTCAGTGGCCGATCACTTCGTTCTGCACCTTCGAGAACCGGGCCGGCTGCCTCGGGGCGAACGGGTGAGCGTGTCCGACCCGGCGTATCTGGCGGGAGCCGCGTTCGCGGAAGCTCTGCAATCTCATGCTGACCCCGGGGCAGGGCACCTCCCCGTCGAAGTCGTACGAAGGGCCGGGCTTGCGCGCGGCATTCGGATCGCCGTCTACCGGCGCCCTTGGCGCGACATTCTGCTGCGGCTCAACAAAGTCAGCCACAACCTCGCGGCGGAGTGTTTGTTGCGCGAAGTGGCGATTTTGGCCGGAGCGTCGGTGGGCACGGCCGAGCGAGGTCTCGAGGTGATCCACGACCGGTTGCGAGAACTGGGTGTTCCCGAGGGGTGCCATCGCCTCGTCGACGGATCAGGCCTCTCCCACTACAACCTGCTCAGCGCCGAGTTGCTCGCCTCGGTCCTTCGCGGGCAGGTCGGCGAGTCGGAGTCCGCGATGACATTCCGGGCTTCGCTTCCCAAAGGGGGCATCGACGGGACGTTGCGCCAGCGTCTGCGCGAAGTTCCCGGACACGAACGAATCGCGGCCAAGACGGGCACGCTTGGAGGCGTGGCCAACTTGGCCGGTTACATCGAGGGTCTGGACGGTCAGCGCTGGATTTTCGTGATGCTCACCCAGAACTTCGTCGGCAGCGCCCGCCCGCACCGATTGCGGCAGGATCAGCGATTAGCCTCGCTACTGGAGCTGACTCGTCCGAGTGCGCCCGACGCGGCATCGCGCCCCTGATCACTCGCAGGCAGTGTTCACGAAGAAGAACACGAGGTCGGCGCTGTCCGTGTCGCCTGATCCGGGGTTCGCGTTGAGTCCGGTGCGGAATCGCATTTCGCTGTAGGGGAACGCGATGGTGTCGGAGTCCAGCACGATCGGGAATGCGGAGCCGTCAAAGTCGCTCGTTCCGATCGGGCGGAACGACACCACGCCTCCGTTGTCCCGACGGATGCGAGTCGCGGCGATGGCAAAATCGTCGGTGTCACCGTCTTCGTTCATGTCCCCGAAGCCGTTGGACTCGGAAGCATTGCCGAAGATGCGGATGTGGCTCGGGCAGACTTGGAACGCCAGCGGCCCGTCGCTGTTGATGGGATCGGATCCACGAATCGCGAAGCCGGTCGCAACCCGGAAGTAGACGACCACGATGTCGCTGGTGTCACCGTCGGCATTGAGATCGATTCCGTTGTTGTTGGACTCGTTGGCGGTCACGAAGAAGGCGCTCGCCCCGGCGAGGCAGAGCGCATCATCCACTGACAGTTCGAGCGACATCCCCGGGGTGCCGGGCGTCGTCAGGTCGACGAAGAACGCCACCTGGTCGCTCGTATCAGTGTCGCCGGTGCTCGAGTTGAAGTTGGTGCCCATCGCACCTTGGGCCGACTCGACTGCCTTGAAGACCAGGTAGTTTTCGCAGAGACGCAGCTCGCCGCTGCCCGCCACGGCCGTGTTCCACGCCGGAACGGTGGCCAATAGGTCGACCCAGTGGGGCACGGAGTCCGCGGTGTCGGAGTCTCCGTTGTAATCGCGACCGGGGGTGCCGTTTTGACCTTCGTCTGCGATGGCGGCGGCGCGAGACTCGGTGGCGACGATGCTGGTCGGAACGACCGCGACGCCGCGTACGGATTCGGTCGCGGTCGACACCCGGAACGTGGCGAGTACAAAGTCAGTCATGTCGGTGTCGCCCGTCAAGGCCATGTTGAAGTTCGTACCGCCCTCGGCAGCTTCGTCGATCGCGTAAACCAGCACCGGGTCAGCGTTGGTGCCGCCGATCGCGAAGATCGGAGCGGCCGCCCGAGGCGTGGCTCCGCCAGGTCCGACCGCGGTCATCACCCCGGTAGCGAGGTTGCGCATGAAGAGGACGATGTCGCCCATGTCCCCGTCGAGATTCAAGTCCGTCATTCCGGACCCTGCCTCGTCGGCCTGGAATGCCGCGTGGCCGTTCTCGAGCGCGAACGCCCCCGCTACCGCAAAGAGCGGCGTGACCGGCGCAAACGCCGGAGCGGCGCAGAAGCGGATGACGGCGTCCATCATGTCACCGTCGGCGTTGGCGTCGGCGGCGAGGTCGGCTTCCGACACCGCCAAGACCACGACGTTTCCTTCTACGCCGACTACCGTGGACGCTCCCGCGGCGGTCGGGATGATCAGCGGATTGGTACCCGGAACGGCCGGAAGGGTGGTGTCCATGACCGCAATGACGACGTCCAAGAAGTCGCCATCCAGATTGAGGTCCGAGTTCTGATCGAGTTCCCAGACCTTCCAGGCCACGATCGTGTCGCCGGGAACGACCGGCTCCCTCGCAGTGAGAGCCGTGTTGACGGCCACGCCCGTCGCCGGATCGAAGAGGTGCACGACCTGGTCCCCGGCGTCCAGATCCCCGCTGAGATCGCGGTTGTTCTGAGCGCTCTCGCTGACGAGGAGCGCCGCCCATCCGCCTACGGAAACCACGTTGCCGTTGAAGGCCGTAATCGCCAGCCCCGAGTTTCCGACGTGGAGCTCGTCCGATTCGGACCCCCCGCCGCCTCCCCCACCGCACGCCACGAGACTGAACGAAAGTCCGGCCAACAAACACGCTGCCACGATCTTCATGGAAGACCCCTTTCCTGCACGAGACTTGAACTTCTCGACAGTGAAGATCGGGGGCGGGGGAGGTTTTTCTTGAGTCGATCCCCCAAAAACCTGAAGCGCGAGGAAAAACCCCCACGGTTTGGCCCGGGGGGAGCCGGTGAGAGCCGCCTGCTATCACCCTCGTTCCATGCCACAGAAGGACATCCAGTTCGAGCTACTGAATACCGACCCCTCGGGGGCTCGGCGGGCCCGATTCCGTACCGAACACGGCCCCGTGGAGACTCCCGCGTTCATGGCCGTGGGGACCCAGGGCGCGGTCAAAGCCGCCACGCCGGATCAGGTCATGGCGACTGGCACCCAAGTAGTCCTGGCCAACACCTTCCACCTGGCGCTGGAGGACCGTCGGGAACTCGTCAAGCGCAGTGGTGGACTGCACTCCTTCATGGGATGGGACCGGACGATCCTGACCGACTCGGGTGGATTCCAGGTGTTCTCGCTCCCGGACAAGACCATCACCGACGAGGGAGTGACCTTCCGGTGGGAAAAAAGCGGCGAGCTGACCGTGCTCGATCCCGAGCGCTCAATGGCGATCCAGCGTGACCTCGGCGCCGACATCGTGATGGCCTTCGACGAGTGCGCACCGAGCGACGCTCCGCGGGCCTACATCGAAAAAAGTGTCGCCCGGACGGCGCGCTGGGCGGCCCGGTGCCGAGCCTTCAACCTGGCCCCGCACCAATTCTTGTTCGGGATCGTCCAGGGCGGTCCCTTCGAAGACCTGCGCCGCCGTTCGGCGAAGGACCTCACCTCGCTCCCCTTCGACGGATTTGCGGTCGGCGGCGTGAGTGTCGGCGAAGGGTTCGACACGATGGTGCGAGTGACCGAGCTCACGGCTCCCCTCCTACCCACTCATCTGCCCCGCTACTTGATGGGAGTCGGCCTACCCGAGGACATCATGGCGGCCGTCCGCGCCGGGATCGACATGTTCGATTGTGTCATCCCCACCCGATACGCCCGAGGCGGAACCTTGTTCACGCGGACCGGAAAACTCCGAGTCACTGACAAGCGCTATCGTAAGGACCGATATCCGATCGACACCGCCTGCAAGTGTTACAGCTGCTCCAAATTCACGAGGCTGATTCTGCGCCATCTGCACTACGCGCAAGAACCCCTGTTTGACACGCTCGCCACCATTCACAACCTGCAGTTCTATCAGGACCTCATGCGGGATATCCGTGGGGCCATCGAACTGAATCGCTTCGATCAGTTCCGACGTGAATGGCTGCAGACCTACGAAGGACGAGGCCGGGCGCGCGAGGAGGAAGACGAGGACTCCCGATGAGTGTTCTGCCCTACGCCCTGATCGATAGCGGCCAGGGGCGCAAGCTAGAACGCCTTGGCGGAGTGTTGGTGGATCGCCAAGCTTCCCAGGCTTGGTGGAAGCCGGCATTGGCCCCGAAACAATGGGCGATGGCACAGGCGTTTCACCACCGCGACGAACGTGGTGGCGGGCATTGGGAATTGAAGGCGCCGCTCTCGGAGTCATGGTGGCTGAAACACGGACCGATCCAGTACCGCATCCAACTGACACCGTTTGGCCATTGCGGGCTGTTTCCCGAGCACGAAGGCGCGTGGAGCGAGCTCGCGAAGATCCTCGAAGCCCGCCCCGAGGGAAGCGCGGCACCCCGAGTCTTGCACCTATTTGCCTACACCGGCGGAGGCACACTGAGACTGGCCAAGGCCGGCGCCCACGTGACGCATGTCGACTCGGCCAAAGGGATCGTCCAGTGGGCCCGCGAAAACGCCGAGGGGAATGGGGCCGCCGAATTGCCGATTCGCTGGATCGTCGAGGACGCGACCCGCTGGGTGGAGCGCGAGGAAAAGCGCGGACAGCAATATGACGCCTTGGTGCTCGATCCGCCGAGCTTTGGTCGGGGCGCCGGGGGAGAACCCTGGAAGATCGAAGAGCATCTCCTCCCCCTCTTGGATCGATGCCGGCGAATCCTGGTGCAATCGCCCCTCTTCGTTCACCTGTCGGCGCACACCCCCGGCCTCACCCCCCTCATCAAAGCCCGCTTGCTCGAAGAGTGCTTTGGCGACTCGGGTTCCGTCACTTGCGGGGAGCTTTGGGTCAATGAGGCCGACGGAAGGCGAAAACTCCCCGCCGGAAGCTGGGCGCGCTTGGAGAGAGATTCCAGGCCTTAGCGAGGATTCATTGCAAGGAGGGCGACTCGGCACTCCGCTGGCGCCTCCTCGACCGCCCAAATTGGAATTTGCAGTGGACGGCTTCCTGGCGCGACGGGCCCGTAGAATCCCCGCATGAGACTCCTGTTAATCGTGGTGCTCGCCGGCGCGGCCCTTGCGCAAGGGTCCCCGGGCCTCGTGGACTTTGTGGATCCGGTGCGCTTGCGCGAAGACTTGACCTATCTCGCAGGCGACGAATTCCGCGGCCGCAACACGCCGAGCCCGGAGTTGGACAAGGCCGCGCTCTGGCTCGAGGACGCGTACCGCAAGGCCGGACTTCTGCCTGCTTTCGGGGAGTCGTTCCGGGACGGGCCCCGGCGTCCCGATCTGGGGCGCGCGAAGGCGAGTCTGCGTCGGGAAAAGGCCACCGACCAGCTTCGGGTCGCGATCGGAGTGGACACGCCCGCAGAAGGACGTGACTTGAAGGTCGTGCTCGATGCCGCCGACCTCGGGGACGCCGCCAAGGGCGCGGCCGTGATCGTAATCCCCGATCCCGGGCAGAGCCTGAGGCGCAGTTTGCGGGGACGAGCCAACGCCCTGCACCGCCTGGGGGCGAAGGCCATCCTGCTCTCCGAAGGCCACGCGGAGGTGTTGACCGGAGTCGATCTCCTCCCCCTGCCGGTTCTCCTCGTCCCGGACGAGGTCTCCGCATGGTCAGGCGAACAAGTAGCCGCGGCGGCCGTCGACTTCGAAATTCCCCTCTCCGATCAGTTTTACGCGAGCAACGTCGGCGCCATCCTCCCCGGATCCGACCCCACCCTCACGGCGGAGTGGATTGCCTTTGGTGCTCACTACGATCATATCGGAACCGGCGAAGCCGACGGCAAGGGCGACACCATTCGCAATGGAGCGGACGACAACGCCTCCGGGACCATCGCGGTGCTGAATATCGCGCGCGCGTTCCACCAAATGAAAGTGGCTCCCAAACGCAGTTGCCTGTTTCTGGCGTTCTACGGTGAGGAGCGCGGTTTTCAGGGCTCCCGGCGATTTGTCGCGAACCCCGCGGTCCCGCTTCGGCAGGTTCGCGCGCTGTTCAACCTCGAAATGCTCGGTCGTCCGGACGACATCGAAGCCAATTCCGCGTGGGTGACTGGGTACTCGGTTTCGAGCTTCGGGGAGATAGTCTCCAAACTCGAGAGCGGAGTGCGTTTCTACGAACACCCGGTCTTGAGCCGACGCCTGTTTGCCGCCTCCGACAATCTCCCGTTCGCGGAGAAGGGCGTGCCCGCGCACAGCATTTCGGCGGGCAGTTTGCACGCGGACTATCACCAGCCGAGCGACGAAGTGAAGAAGATCGACTTCGTCAACTACGCGTCAGTCGTGCGGGGGATCGCGCGGGTCGGCTGGGCCATGGCCGACGGCGGGCCGGTGCCGGAATGGAAGGCCGGTACGAGTTACGCGGCGGCCGCGAAGCGGTTGCGCGAATCGAAGTGATCAGAGATTGCGCATCGAGAGGTACCAGTCGGTGCGCTCGATTCCGCTCTCTTGCATGCGCGTGCGGGCATCGCCCATGGTCTTCGGAGGCGGCACCACCACCTTTTGGCCGGGTCGCCAGGATTCCGGCGTCGCACACTTGTTGGCATCGGCCGTCTGCAAGCTCTGCACGAGTCGGTAGATCTCGTCGATGCTGCGCCCGTTGGTCATCGGGTAGTAGACCATGGCCCGCACCATCTGGCGATCATCGATCACGAACACACAACGCACCGTGGCGGTTTCCGACGCGCCGGGGTGGATCATGCCGTACGCCGTTGCGACCTTCATATCGAGGTCGGCGATCACCGGATAGTCGATCTTGACTCCCAGTTTCTCCTCGATGTTGCGAAGCCAGGCGATGTGCGAAAAGACGGAGTCGATCGACAGTCCGATCAATTCGCAATTGAGGGAGCGGAACTCGGGCTGCTTCTTGGCAAAAGCCACGAGCTCGGTCGTGCACACCGGCGTGAAATCGGCGGGGTGCGAGAACAGCACCACCCACTTGCCCTTGTAGTCGGCGAGTTTGATCGGGCCGACCGTCGAGTTCGCGGCAAATTCGGGCGCGGGAGCGTTCAATCGGGGAAGAGCGACCGGAGACATCGTCATGGCTGACCATCCTTGGGTAGGGAACTCGTCGTGGCTTCTCCATACTCGCGGGGCAGATTGGCCATGGCCCAGGCCCGCGTGCCACCTTCGACGTTCCAGATCTTGGAAAATCCCTTCTCCAGGAGCATTGCCACCGCCCGTGCGGAGCGAGCTCCCGAGAGGCAAATCACGTAGAGATCGAGACTGCGCAGGCCCCCGAGTTCCTGCCAACGCTGGGGCAGCTCTTGGACCGAGAGGTTGGTCGCGCCGGGGACGTGGCCGAGGGGTCCCACAAATTCCATCGGCTCGCGCACATCCAGGACATGGAACCCGGAACCCGGAGGTGCACTCAGGCGGGCCGCCAAGGTGGCGGGTTTCACCGAAGGAATCGATCCACCTCCGCTCGGCGCTCCGCCACCCACCTCGCAGCAGGCGCCGCCCATGGGGATCGCGAGACCGGTCTCGTCGGTGGCGCCCCGCGCGTTGGCTTTCAAGACGTCGAGCATCCAATCGGCGGGCTCGAGTTTGAGGCTGGACAACCAAGCGACGTACTCGGTGCGAGATCTCGGGGTCAGCCGCGGATTGGTGCGTCGCTCGTCGCCGAGCCGTCCCCGCTCCGCGCCGCGGTAATCGTGGCCCGGCAACACGACGAGGTCATCTTGGAGGTCCTTCAGGCGTTGAAGACTATCCCAGTGTTCGCCCGGATCCCCTCCCAAGAGATCCGTGCGGCCGGCGCCGCCCTCCCCCAGGAACAAAAAATCGCCGGTCAGAAACACCCCACCACCCCACAGGCCGAGACTGTCCTTGGTGTGACCAGGAAGGTGCATCACCGAGAGCCTGCTCCGCCCGACCAAGACTCCGTCGCCATCCTTGAGCCGATCGCTCACGGTGACCACACCGGTGGCCTGGTGCATGGAGTAGCCGCAGCCGAGGTTCTTGCGCAGCCAAGTTCCCCCCGAGACGTGGTCGGCGTGGGTGTGGGTGTCGATCGCCCGGGTCACGCGCAGGCCCAGTTGGGCCATGGCGGCCGCTACGGCGGGTGCGCGATTCAAGACCACGTCGACCACCACGGCTTCCCGAGCGTCGTCGCAGATGAGAGCCCAGGATTTGCAGGCTGAACCGGCATGAAGAGCTTGGACGCGCATGGCGGAGTCTACCGAGGATTGAGGCGTGACAGGGCGAACTGTGGCCGTTGGATTCCGTCCAGGAGGCGCTCGGCCAGGAGG
This sequence comes from uncultured bacterium, assembly GCA_902826835.1. Classification (GTDB taxonomy): domain Bacteria; phylum Planctomycetota; genus RBC034. The sequence continues at coordinate 128,753 of CADEGH010000006.1, forward strand.
CGACCGAGGGTGGGTCCGAATTTGAAGGCGTGGCCGCTCCCCCCTCCTGCCACGAACACGCCGGGGTGCCCTGGATGCTCGTCGATGATCCAGTCGTGGTCCGGCGTGAGGGTGTAGAGGCAGGTTCGGCCCTGGTCTTCGAGGTGGGCCGCAGTGTGGATGTGGCGGCGGAGGAAGGCTCGCAACGTCGCGCTGGCGGCGGCGCTGGGGGCTCGACTTCCTCGCGGATCTGCCACGGGCCCGGGGCGATGGCAAGCGACCTTCAGGATCCCTCCAGGATGAGTCGGGAACCCGTAGTAGCCGGCGTCATCGAGATCGAGCGACCAGAACGGCCAGCTTCTCCCGAGATCCTCGGTGGAACTATCCGTGGCAAAAAAGCCCTCGTGCTGCTCGGAGGTGCGAATGGATTGGCTCCAGGGACCAGGCTCGGTGGAGAACCAAGCCCCGATCGCCATGACGACTGCATCCGCCGCTCCCTCCCAAGGTGGAGGCGGCTTTCCCACTTCGAGCCGGACTCCCAATTGCGTGGCTTCTTCCGACAAGGCGTACAAGGCCTGCAAGGCGTCGAGCCAACCCGCGTAACGGTCGAATACACCCAGGCAAATTTCCGACATTGCGAAGCCCGGCATGGCTTCCGCACATCTCCCCCGGTCCCAGACTTCGACTGGCCACGCGAGCCGCCGGAGTTCGCGCTCGCTCGTGAGTTCAAACGCCGACTCGTCGTCGCGAAGGGCCAAGTGCAACCCGCCGATCTCGTGCAGGATGGTTCGACCCGACCGACGTTCCAAATGTCGCCACTCGGCCCGAGCCTCCAGGACCAGCGGTGCGTAGAGCGGGGTCTTCGTCCCGTAGGAGCCGCGGATCGCCTTACTGATGTCGTAGCTGGCCGCACGGTCATGAGGCAGAGGATTCGGATCGTAGAGCGTGACGGACTGTCCCCGTCTGGCCAGCGCCACGGCACTGGCCAGACCAAAAATGCCGGCCCCATAGACGGAGATCTTCACGCTCTACTTCGGCGCCTTCAGATGTCGGTCCAGCCAATCAAAAAACACTCGCTGCCACAACACGCCGTTCTGTGGAGAAAGGACCCAGTGGCCCTCCTGCGGGAAATACAGAAAGCGCGAGGGCACGCCCTCGATCTGGGCCGCGGTGAAGGCCTCCAAGCCCTGATTGATCGGCACTCGAAAGTCTTTCTCACCGTGGATCACCAGCAGAGGTGTTTTCCAGTTGCCGACGAAGCGGTGCGGCGAAAACGCCTCGTAGCCGGCCCGCACCTCCGAGCTCCGCCAGTAGGGCCCACCGAGATCCCAATTCACGAACCAGAGTTCCTCGGTGGAGGCGTACATGCTCTCCAAATTGAAGACTCCACAATGGGCGATGATGGCTCGAAACCGATCGCCCCCATTGCCCATCAACCAATACGCCGTGTATCCCCCGAAACTTGCGCCGACCGCGCCTACGCGCTCTCGATCGGCCCAGGGTTCGGTGAGCACGTCGTCGACGGCCGAGAGTAGATCCTGCATGCACTGGCCGCCCCAATCTCCCGAGATTTGGTCGTTCCAGGCTTGTCCAAAGCCGGGGAGCCCGCGCCGGTTGGGGGCAACCACGACATAGCCCTTCGAAGCCATCAGACGGAAGTTCCAGCGGAAGCTGAACCACTGACCGACCTGACTCTGCGGTCCGCCCTGGCAATAAAGGAGAACCGGCCATTTCTTCTTCGGATCGAAGTCCGGCGGATAGATCACCCAGGAGTGAAGGGAGTGCCCGTCGGTTGCCTTGGTCCAGCGCGGTTCCACGCGCGGCGCGGCGAGCTTCGCGATCATTGCGTCATTCACCCAGGTGAGGGCGCTGAGTTTCTTGTCCGCCAGATCCAAGCGATGCAATTCGATTGGTCGGAGCATGTCCTGCTTCGTGACGATCAACGAGCCACCGTCTGGGTGGATGCCCGCGACCGCAAAGTCGGCTTGACCCTGCGTCAGGGCTTCCGGCGAGCCTCCCGTCACCTTGACGCGATACACCTGGTCGGTGCCGAGGTCTTCGACGTGGAAGACCAACGACTGGCTGTCAGGCATCCAGTGGAGTCCATGTGCTGTGCGATCGAAGCCATCCGTGAGATCCACGACGGCGCGGGTCTTTCGATCCATCACGAGGATGCGGTTCTTGTCGGCTTCGAATCCGGCGCGAGGCATAGACAGCCACGCCAGCCACTTGCCATCGGGCGAGTAACTGGGTTCCACGTCGTATCCGGGCATCCCTCCTGTCACAAGCTCGAGGCGGCCTCCTTCGTTCCAACCACACAGGTAAATTCCCGAGTCGGTCGAAGACGCCTGGTCCTGCCCCAGTTTCAGAGTGAGGGCGACCTCGTTCCCCTCGGGGGCCCAAGCCAATTGTTCGGCTCCGCCAAACGGTGGGAGCGGGCAATCGCGGCGGTGGCCCTCCATCAGGTTGATGGGCGGTTGAGCCTTGCCGTCGGCGCCGAGTTTCGCAACGTGAGCGTGGCTGTAAGCACCATCCTCCCACTGATCCCAGTGTCGAAAGTAGAGGGAGTCGATGATCTTGGCGTCGGCCTTCGGAAGGTCGGGATGGAGTTCCGCGAGGGTCGGGTCCATGCGCACATCCCGGGTGAACAAGAGCGCATCACCCTTCGGGCTCACCTTCAGGTTGGCAATGCCGCCTTCGATGTCGGTGACCTGCACCGGATCCCCGCCGGCGGGATCGAGTTTCCATGCCTGCGACGAACCGGACTTGGCGCTCAGGAAATAGACCCGATCACCTTCAGCACTCCGCACCCACTGAAAGTCGGATTCGCTCCCCTTTCCCGAAGTGAGCGCGCGGGAATCTCCGCCCGATGTGGCCACGAGATAGAGATCTTGGTCGCTCGAGTTTTCCGCGAGATTCGTGGTGCGCACCCCGTAGAGAACCCACTTCCCGTCCGGTGAGACGGCTCCGCCCGAGACTCGCCCCAAGTTCCAAAGCGACTCGGGGGTGATACGTTCTTGCGCCAGGGCGGAAAAACCCATGGCCAACACAAGCATCCACTTCGACATGCAGACTCTCCCTGTGCCAACAACTTATCAGAGCCCCGAGCGTCGGAATGCCGGTACGTCCAGTTCACCGACGAAGAGCTGCGAACCTTGATCCCAAGGTACCTGGCCCAAGGTGCCCGGCACGTAGGGCAAACTCGCGAACCATGGAAACTCCGGCACAAGCTCGGCCGGTAAGCACATCCAAACTCGGGATATCGGCCCGCCGCCTTTCGCCAACAAATCCAGCGCGTCGATCAGGCGGGCCCGATCCTGGACCTGAGGGATCACGGTGCGCTGCGCGAAGAACCGAGCCCCGAATGCCGACCCGTAATCGGGGAAAACACAGACGTCGCCCGCGCCGCCGAGGCGGGTGATGGATTCCGCCCGCATTTCGAAGTGACGCGAGGAATCTCGCTGAAACTCCCAGGTGGTCCACGCGAGGTTGAGACCTACCGCGGCGGCGATGATCCCCATCGCGAGAGACCTCGACTTCCATCCCGCTGCCTGGACACTGGCAAAAGCGGAGAGACCCGGCACCAAAAGGAACGGCCAAAAATCGTGAGTGACCGTCCGACTCCAAAACAGGGCGCAGGGGATCGCGCCGGCCAGGAGCAATTCGACCACCATCCGGCCCTGCCCGTCTCTTCGCGGCTGGCGCAGGCTCGACACCGTGACCAGCGCGGCGACCGGTACGATGGCCCCGGCATTGTCGATCATGAATCGCGCGAACTGCGTCAGGCACTCGAGAGCGCCCATTCCGAAGGGTCCAAGGCTGCGATGGATGTTTTCGAGCTGGGCCAAGTAGGCCGGCACGCCACCGAGTACCCAAACGCCGTGTCCGAGATTGAGCAGCAGTCCCGCGATCCACGGGCTGATCGCGCGGCAGGCTTCACTCCACTTACGACCGGCCGGCGCCCCGAGCGCGAAGAGAGTCAACACCGCCGGAACGCCGTAGGAATTCCAGTCGGAGAGGCTCGCGAGCAAGGAAAGCACCGCGTAAGCGCCGTAGCTCCAGGGTCCGGCCGATCTCCGCCAACTCGCCCAGACGGCGAGGGAGAGGAGCCAAAACGGCAACCCGAAAAAAGGTGGGCAAGCCAGAGTCGCGAATCGGACTCCCGGGCAGGTCGCCATGAGCAAAACGGTCACGGCGGCGATCTTGCGATCCACCAGCCCAACTCGCCAAGCCACGGCGGCGAGCGCGAGGAACCAACCGACCAGCATGCCATACTGAAGTCCGCGGTACGTGCGGCCGAATGCGAGATACAGCGGTCGCAGGAGCAACAGGGAAAGGGCCGGATGGTTGACGTAGCGCAACGTCCGCTCCGGGGACGAGGGATGAGACACGATGGTCCAACCGGCTCCGAGAGCGAGCAGTCCATGTTGATCGAAGGCCTGCTCGGAGACGCCGGTGTAGCCCAGGGCGATTTGGTGGCCCAAGTCGAGGGGTGGCGATTTTTGGGTCTGGGCCCAGGTCAGGGCAAGGCCCAATCCCAGGGCGATCCAGGCGAGAAGGCGCATCGCTTAGCCGGCCTCCATGACCCGAGCGCCGAGCAGGGAATCGACCATCTCTTCGACCTCGGGCAAGTTGAGAGCCGCCGCGATGGAAGGAAATTCCGAGCGCGTGCGAGCTTCGTGGAACACTTCCCCGAGCCTCGCATAAGCGACGGGAATGCCGGAGAGCTGCACATCCAGGGATGGCGTGGGCTCGACCAAGAACCCCTCGAGCGTGGATCCGGGAAGGGGCATTCCCTCGAGGCCCCTCGCATCACGGCACAGGGCCATGACGGGCAGCAGGCTCTGCTCGAACAACCAAGCTTCCACGGCTTGAAGGCAACTCAGGGTTCCGCTGGGAACACTCACGGCCCGGTAACCGGGCCGCAGGCGCACCTCTCCGGGTTCCAGGTGTTTGGTATGGCGCGCCGGTCGACCGCTGCGAACCTCACGCAACTCGCGGCGCGCGAGGGCTAGCGCGGATTCCAGTCGCAAGGTCGGGAGCGCGCCGGCTGCGACATGAGCGGTGCTCTGAATTTTCAGCTCTAGCCAGGAGCCGTAGGCGAGAGCGAGGTATCCGCGTGACTGCACCGCACGATGGAAAGTCTCGGATGAAAAAAACGAGAGCAAAGCCTCTTGGCTTCGAGTGGCGGCCAGCCACAGCGCGGACGAGGCTTTGAACTCCGCGAGCAGACCCTTCATGGCGCGCATGCGACGCAGGCGGTCGGCATTCCATACTCGAAAGTCGTGCCTACGGATCTGCTCGAGATAGCTCCGGGGAAGCTCGAGTTCGGACCAAAGGGTCTCCCCTTCCGGCCCGTAGATACGCCGCGCGAACAGGGGGTCGAACAGCATGCGCACGGTCACCCGCTGGAGCACGCTCGTCCAATGAGGCGGAGCGAGTTCGCGGAATTGCCCGTGGTCCAATCGTCCCGGTCGGTCACTCAGCACGAAGCGGCTCCGAAGAGCCGATGCAGGCGCTCGAAGCCGCTCACCACCCGATCGGGGGGATTGTGCTCACACTCGAACACGATCGCCTTGAGATTGGGACATCGGGGAATGATGGCCTCGGCCAGGGCCCAAACATCGTCGTGCACGACCGAGCGATGATCGTCCTCAAGGTACGAGAATCCGTCCTCGGTGGTCACCTCACCGCCTCCCGCGACGTGGATTTCGACCACGGAATCAAAGGGCACCCGCTCCAGCGCCGAAGTGGGAGAGGCGCCGATCGCCCGCTGGAAGATCGCGAGGTGAGCCAAGTCCAAAAGGATAGGTCCCTCCGACAGCTCGGAGACGAGACGGAAGTAGTCGAGGATGTGCAGGTCGCCGAGGAAGTAGAGCGACGGTGGGTTTTCGGGAAGGACCCATTTGCCGACCTGCTGGCGGATATGCCGCACTCCGCGAGCGGTGATTTCCGCGCTGTCTCGGGTCAAAATCGGCGGCAGGAGCAGGCCGTGGCCCTGGTCTCGCGGTCCGAAGTGCCAGAGACCGGAGTCTCCACAGATCCAGGGGGCTCCCAGTTCTTCGGCGGCTCTCCGCGTCCCGCTCAGCCAGTGGTCGTCGATGTCGCTTTCTTCTTCGAGATTGACATCGAGGAAGTGGTATGTGGTGGCTCCGCCTTGGGCGACCCACCCTCGGATGCTCGCGTCCAAGCCGCGGTCGACATCGCTCCCGTACTCCACGAAGTCGATGAGGCCAGGGTGTTCGGCGGCAAAGGCGACAGGGTCGAGACTCGGACGGGTGCCGGCTTCGGTGCTGGCCCCGACGCCGAGGCGCGGGAGGTCTCGGTAGTCGCTCGGAGAAACCAGGGCGCTCATGCGACCATGGTAGATGGAGGAGGGACGGAGGACGAGGCTCCGCTATCATCGCGCATGGCGCTGCAACCTTGGCCTCGCTCCGGTTCGACACCCGGCCCCGACCTCATCATCTTTCGGGCGCGCTACGACGAGGTCCAAAACCCCCGCAACCGCGAGCGTTTCACCCGGCTCGTCTTGGAGACGCGGCCGTGGGTGAATGTCGTCGCCATTACCGAGGACGCTCGGGTGGTCGTGGTGCGCCAGTACCGGTTTGGCAGTCGATCGATTACGACCGAGATCCCTGGCGGAGTCATGGAACCCGGGGAGAGTCCGATGGAGGCGGCGCAGCGGGAGTTGCGCGAGGAGACAGGGTTTGAAAGTCCGGAGTGGGTCAACCTCGGATCGTCTTCCCCCAACCCGGCCTTTCACGACAACACTTGTTGGCACTTCTTGGCGAAGTCTGCGCGGCGAGTGCGTGCACTCGCTCTCGACCCCGGGGAAGACATCGAAGTGGATTTGCTGCCGGAGGCCGAGTTTCTCGAGCAGATTCGTGCGGGGGCGATTTCCCACAGTCTGGTGATCTCGGCGGCCGCGAGGGTGTTCGACTTGCGACCCTTCGCCTGAGCCTCGGAAGCTGCCTTCGATCTACCGGACCGCCCACCAGTTCATACCCTCGACCCACTCCGGCCGGATCTGGCGAATGGAGTCCCGGATCAACTCGCGAGCCCCACGTCTTCCGACCGCGACCAGGAGCAGATCGCAGTCGGTGGTTTTCAATTCGTCCGGAGCGATGACCGGAACTCCGACTCGGGAGCCTCCGGCATGCAGGTCGATAGCCACCACCACTTCGTGCCCCCGCGACTTCAGCCAACGGATCCAGGGCTTTCCGAAGCGCGGGCCGCACCAAACGGCGACCCGTTTGGGGGATCGGAGCAGAGAGTTCGACAAGGTGATGCGCTTGAGATCCTCGAACGCTTCACGTCGGTAGCGCGGATCCCGACGAGTCAATCGCTCCCCGTGATCTCGGATGCGGACCACCTTGGTGGGCACGGCCGCCAAACCGTAGCCGCCACTCCAAAGTCGCAACCAGAGGTCGTAGTCCTCCGGAAAGTCCCCGTCCCGGTACCCGCCCACCGCCTGGATGGAATCCGCCCGCATCAAGACGGCGGGGTGAAAGAGCGGGGCGTCGACGAAGAGGCCGAGCTCCGGATGCGTCAGCCCGTTGATCCAGGCGACATACTCGAGCATGCCCTGGCCGGGCGACGCTCCCGCTTCGGAAAACAGCTCGGCGCCCCCGCCGACCACGGCAAGGCGGGGGTCGCTTTCGAGCCTGTCAATCTGGGCTTCGATCCGCCCCGGGAGGGTCACATCGTCTGCGTCGAGTCGTGCGAGATAGCGCCCGCGCGCGTGGTGCCTTCCCCACTCGAGCGCGCGGACGATGCCATTCCGATCGGTACGGAGCACGCGCAGCCGGGGGTCCGGTTCAAGGTGAGTCGCGACCGGGACTGTGCTGCCGTCGTCGATCACCAGGACCTCATCGGTGTCCCCGGAATCGGCCAACGCGCTCGCGACGGCATCACGGATCCAGGCGGTGCCGTCGCGAACCGGGATGATCCAAGACACACGTCCGGGGGCGACGGAAATGGCTCAGCCCGATCGTTTCAGGGCGCCCACTCCCTCGACGGCAGCGACGCGAGCCGCGAGCCCGGCGAGCCAGACGTCGACCTCGGTCTCCGGCAACGAGATGAGGAGGTGCGGGCCGGCGATCCTGAGCGTGCCGGCGGGCTTCGGTTCGAGCGACACCCGCACGGCCTCGCGATGCAACCCGAGCGAGTCCGTAATCTCCAAGGCACGACGCAGGTCCGCGGGCTTGACAACTTTCAGGGCAGCCATGCGATCCGAATCCTCCTGATCGAGAGCAAGAGCCGCCGCGGTGGGAGTGCGGCCGGCGCCCGGACTCTACTTACCCGCCACGTCGGCCGCCTCGGTCCAGGCGCGCCAGTCCTTTTCCAGACGACCATAGAGATCGTCCCGATCGTCCACGCCGAAGATTTTTCCGAGTCCAGGTCGCAACTTGTTGAGGTCGATCGGCCCCTCCCGCGATCCCGCCCAAGCGCAGAGCTCAAACATCGCCGACGCCTTATCCGGGTGGGTTTGCAGGATCCAGTCGGTGAAGCTCCACGCTTTTGCCAACGCTCCGGTGTTCATCTCGCTGACTTTGACCCGAAACAGTGCGTCCACGGAGGGCCCACTCTCGCGCGCCAGCGATTCGAACGTCGTACGCAGGGTGCGCAGTTCGCCTTTGTCGGCCTCCGCCTTGGCGGCTCGGGCGTACTCCGACACTTCGAAGGCCACACAGGTCACGGTGTTCCGGGCGAGTTGGTCGAAGCTGAGCCAATAGGACAGGCCCTCGCGCAACCACGCCGGTTCGCGCAGCGATTCGTCCTTGCGGTAGAGAATGTCGACGAGCGCGTGCCCGAGGATGTGGAGCACGTTGCCTTCGAGGTCAAACTCCGGCGTCACCCGCCACTGGCTCACCAGCGGAATTCCGCGGAGGTGGCGATCGGTTTGCCCCAAGAGGCTGAGAGCGCGATCGCGCGGCGTCGGGAGTTTGCCGGCGTAGTAGGTCTCGAACCATTTGCCGGCAAATTCTGCGTCGTCGTGGACGAGGCACCATTCCGCGATGACCCCCTCGGGCACCGGATCTTGTGCATCCGTGGCGATGTATGGGTCGATGAAGCGGCTCCGCCAAGATTCGAGCGCTCGCTCGCCCGAGATCAAGGCATCGCGGATGGTCGCCGTGGGAACGAGATCGGCGGAGACGATTCGGAAGTGTTTGGTTTGCCAAACCTCCCACTTGATTCCGGGGCGGCCGAGCGCCTGCCCGTGTTTTTCGAGATCGGGGTTGGCCGGCTCCCGAGCCAAGCTGCTCTCGGACAAAAGAAGCCGATCCCGCTCGCCCACCGTGCGGAGGAGGTCGCGCTCCTTCTTCAGCTCCTCCTCCACCTTCACGGCCGCCACCGAAAACAAACTCGAGCGGCAGTAGCGCGCGAGTGACGCCAGATCGGAAATGAGGCGTCGCCGCAGCGCCAGATCCTCCCGGCTTCCCTTGGCGGCTTTTTCGTGGCGCGCTCGAAGCTTGAGGATCTCGTCCCGCTTCGCCAAGTACTCCTCGCGGAGGCCGACGACGGTTTGGTGTGAGAGGATCGGACGAACTGGCGAGCCGGGACGCAGGTCGCTCACGGCAATGCGCAGGATGCGATCCTTGGCCACGGCTTCGAGCTTGCCCTTCTTGTTCAAGATCAGGAGCGGCAACTCGGGGCGGGCAGAGTCCAAGGCCAAGAACTGGATTTCCTTCGTGCCCGAGGGAATCGAGGTCTTGGTGGTGGCCGGATCAAAGGTGACCCCGCTCAAGACATGCCCCACGAGGTATCGCTCGCCTTGCACTTCGGTGAGGAATTTTGCGAATTTCTCGCGGGCCTTCGGGTTGGCCAGCTCGGCTACGAAGACTTGACCAGAAGCTACGCCCAGGATCCAGCACAAGCTCAGGAGGAGTCGCATCGCCGCCGTCCTTTCCGGTTCAGACTACCAGGGAGGAAAAAACCTAGCGACGGCGGAAGATTTTGGTGGACGGCGGACCCTCTCCGCCTAGAATAAGGAATAGAGCGCCGACGGGACGGGGTGTTGACTTGCCGTTCGCCTCTGGCTGCTGAAGAAGAGAGCCTGAGCGTTGGGCCCATCGATTCTGGGCCCTCCCCGTCCCGCCGTCGTGTGCGATCTGAAGCCCGCCGGGCGAGCTTGACCTCGGTTATTCGCCGAGGCACTTGGATATACGGATGGATCTCGGAATCCGGCACCCAAGGGGACGGATCGCGAGAGTGGAGCCATCAGTAGCTCGGACCTTTGGACGGGGGCCCCACGACCGGGACGGTCCGTCCCTCCCCCGGCACGCGGACTTCTCCGGCACCGGATCGGATTTCTTAGCCTTAGCGGCACGACTTGGTCGAAGCTCCGAAGGCCGAAGCTCTGCCTGAAGGAGTTGATCATGACTTTTGCGACCCTGCTCTACCCGTGCCTCATCGCTGCGACTTGGACACCCGCGACCATTCTGATCAAGAAGGATCTGCGTGAGCTGTGCCAAGAAGCTGAACTCGTTGTCGAAGGCGAAGTGGTTTCCAACTCGGCAGACTGGAATGCGGACCGAACGCTCATCTGGACTCAGTCCAAGTTGGCCGTTACTCACTTTCACCTTGGGCAGGCTTTGACCGAGGTCACGATTTTCGAGCCGGGTGGAGCCGTCGGCCCAATCGGCCAAGACATCGCGAGTATGGCTCGCTACACCCCGGGCGAACGGGTGATCGTGTTCCTGAAGCGCGACGTCCTGGGTCAATGGAGGACCCATGGCTGCATCCAGGGACGTTTCTCACTCGATGGCGAGCAAGTGACCCTGGACCCGGGGCTGTTGCATGTTCACGGATCGCACTTCCGTGATGCCGAGGCGAAACCTCGGCCCGCCGTCGCTCGGACCGAGTTCCTCGCCAAGATCTCCTCGCTCCTGCCGGGAGACCGAAAGTGAAGGCCCTTGCCACGTGTGTCGTCATGGTGCTGTTGGCGCTGCCGTGGGTCCTCCCCGGGCACACCGAGTCGCTTTTTTCGGTGGCCGGTGGCGGAACGGCACAGCTCGCGTGGGCGACCGCGTCACCGATCAACTGGGTTTGGAATGCCGGACTCTCCACCCCTCCCCCGAACGTGGTGGCCGGGAGCAACCCGGTCCAAGCCTTGGCGAACGCGTTCGGCTCGGTGGGAGGCGCGAGCGGTCTCAACTTCGTGAATGCGGGGAGCTCCGCGCTGGCGTCGGTGGCGACCGACGGGACGAACCTAGTCACCTTCGCATCAACCCCACAAAATCTGGCCGCTGTGGGAGGCGCCGTTGCCATCACCATATTCACTTTCAACACCACCAATTATCGGATCCTTGAGGCTGACGTCGCGTTCAACCCCGCGGTGACCTTCTCGACCCTGGGCACCGCTACTGCCATGGACATCGAGAGTGTCGCAGCGCACGAAGTCGGTCACCTCGTCGGTCAAAAGCACAGCCCGGTCTGCCACGCCACCATGTTCCCGTTCAGCGGAGTGGGGTCGACCTCCGGACGCACCTTGAGCGAGGACGACCGGGGCGGGCTGCGGACCATCTACCCCGGGACCACGGGCCCCAACTTCGGTCAGGTCAACTTCAGTGTCGTGCGACCCGGTGGGTTACCGGTCTTTGGTGCCCACGCGGTCCTGCAGTGCCTCGCGACCGGGGCCACGATTTGCGGAGCGGTGAGCCTTCCGAACGGAACAGTCCAAGTGAAAAGCGTGCCACCCGGGATCTACTCGCTCTACGTCGAGCCCTTGGACGGACCCTTTCCCAGTTCGAGCTTGAACGGTGGGCTCTGGTCTTCCGCGGCCATGGACACCACGTTTTCCACGACCCTCCACGGGAGTTTGTCGGCTCCCACTCCGGTGGTCGTAAAACCGGGCGTTACTACGACGCTCCCCACCCTGACGGTCTCGACGGTGGTCCCGATCAACGTTTCCGGTTTGGCCCTCACGGCCATCCCCAACGGATTTGCTTCCTACACCGCGCTTGCCGCCACGACCGCTGCGCCCTACTCCCAGTACTTGGTGATCGGCGGACCTCAGTTCCACACCCTCCCTGACTCCGCCTTCTCGCTACCTGGTCCATTCCTGAGCCTCACGGGAGCTAGCACCGCCCAGGGCAGTTTCATGGGAGGTGACGGCTGGAAAATCTTCCCGGTGTCGGTTGCTGCCGCCACTCCGACCGGTGGCTACTCCGTACGGGTCGTGAATCCCGCGACGGGCGCGATTTCATACTTCACGGGAGGGTTGGACGTCCAAAACCCGACTCCCCAGGCCTACACTGCCCCCTACTTGCCGGCATGCGTAGGGAGTTTGGGCCCGCTCGCCCTCTCATCGGCGGTGGCACCTACCGTCGGAAACGGGTCCTTCGCTTTGACGCTGGGTGGCACCGTCGGAGGACAAGTCGGTTACTACCTCTTGTCCGGGCGGCCGGACGCCCTGTTGGTGCGGCCCTCGTGCTACGTAGCCATGGATCTGGCCACTTTGGTCCTACCCCTTCCCGGGATCCCGGTTCCCCTGGCCAGCGGGACGACCCTCATTCCCTCGCCGATCCCGAATCAGGCCGGTCTCTCCGGTGCCGATGTTTACTTGCAGATCGTTGCCACCGATCCCATGGCCCCGTCGGGGGTGGCGCTTTCGAACGGGCTGCGCGTCCACCTCCAGTGAAACCCGGCGGTCGTGGATCCTGGCCGGGGTCGTGGCATGATGGCTGGTGAGTCCTGCCGCCACCCTCGCCGTTGACGCCGCTCGCCGTCAGTACCTGGATCTCCTCCAGCGCGTGCTGACGCGGGAAATTTCTCCGGAGCTCTTCCGACCGCTTCTCCCCTCCCGCCGTCCGGTGCGACAAAGAGTCGCGCGGGCTCTAGTCCGATGGCTGCTCGGCCGGAAGACTACGGTCGCGGAGTCGGTCCGTTTCGATCCGCAGGCGAGACTCGAGGGCCGGGACTGGCCCGCGGATGCGGAGACGATGGTGGGCAGCCTGCGCCTCGCTCAACTGCGCCAGGCGGTGGAGACCGTGGTCGCCGAGCGGATTCCGGGCGACCTCATCGAAACCGGCGTTTGGCGCGGCGGATCCTGCATCCTCATGAAGGCGGTGCTCTCGGCTCTCGGTGACCAAGAACGGACGGTCTGGTTGGCCGATTCGTTTCAAGGTCTTCCGAAACCCGAACCGGAGAAGTTTCCTGCCGATGCCGAAGACCGGCACTGGATGTGGGACGATTTACGCATCTCCGAAGAGACGGTGCGCGGCAACTTCGCGCGCTACGACCTCCTAGACGAGCGAGTCCGATTCTTGGTCGGGTGGTTTCAAGACACCCTTCCGCGGGCACCGATCGAGCGATTGGCCATCCTTCGCCTCGATGGGGACATGTACAGCTCGACGATGGATGCCATCACTGCGCTCTATCCCCGTCTTTCCCAGGGGGGGTACTGCATCGTCGACGACCACGGAGCAGTTCCTGCCTGCGCGCAGGCCATCGCCGACTACCGAGCGGCTCATGGGATCCGTGATCCCCTCGAAAAAATCGACTGGACGGGGGTGTTTTGGCGGAAGTCCTGACCAAAGTCGGCTGCGGGCGTTAGAAATCCTTGGGCCGGCTCGTGGCCCCGTCCGATTCTGGAAACGGGGCTTCGTTCCCCACTCACTCATGAGCGCCTTTTTCAAAACTCTGTACCGAGGTTGGTGTCGCTTCGGCCACGCGCTGGGGGTGATCAACACCACGATCGTGTTGACCATCGTCTACTGGCTCGTGCTGCCGCTGTTTGCGCTGTCCAGGTTCAGCGACCCGCTCGCAATCCGCCGTTCCCGAGGCAAGAACTCCAGCTACTGGTCGCCGAGCGCCACTCCGAAGTCGTCCCTCGAAGACCTATACCGGATGTTTTGACGATGAAGGTGCTCGGGATTTCGTTCGATTACCATGACGCCTCGGCGGTGCTGATCGCCGACGGAGCCGTGCAGGCCGCAGCTGCCGAGGAACGGTTCGTGCGGAGGAAGCACACCGCGGAGTTTCCGAAGGAGGCGATTGCCTACTGCTTGCGGCATGCGGGTATCGAACTCGCTGAGGTCGACCACGTCGTCTTCTACGAAAAGCCCTACCGCAAGTTCGATCGTATCCTCACCACCGTGCTCGCGACATGGCCGCGCAGCTACTTGCCGTTCATGAAGGCCATGCCGCTTTGGTTGGTCAGGAAGCTGCATCTGACGAGGGAGATCCGAAAGGGCCTCGGAGCGAAGAAACGCTCAATCCTGTACTCGAGCCATCATCTCTCCCACGCGGCTAGCGCATTTCTGGTGTCCCCTTTCGAAGAGGCCGCGATTCTCACCGCCGATGGGGTCGGGGAATGGGCATCGACGAGTTTCGGGCGCGGTTGCGGTAATCAGCTCGAGCTCGAATCGGAGATTCGCTTTCCGCACAGCCTCGGCCTTTACTACAGCGCGCTCACCGCTTACCTCGGATTCAAGATCAACGATGCCGAGTGGAAGGTCATGGGGCTAGCCCCGTACGGAGAGCCCAAGTATGCCGATCGATTCCGGCAGCTCATCGATGTGAAGGACGACGGGAGCTTCGCGCTGGACATGCGCTACTTCGCGCATCACTACAGCACCAAGTCGATGATCCACGCGCGGTACGAAAAGCTCATGGGCGCACCGAGGCGCCCGTCCGAAACCGAACTGAACCAGTTCCATCGCGACATTGCCCGCTCGGGTCAGATGGTCCTCGAAGAGTCGATGCTCAAGATCGCGCGAGCTTTGCAACGTCGCACTGGTCTGAAGAAACTCTGCCTCGGCGGAGGGGTCGGGCTGAACTGCGTTGCCAACTGGAAGATCCTCCAAGACTCCGGCTTCGACGAACTGTTCATCCAGCCGGCCGCCGGCGATGACGGTGGTGCACTCGGCGCCGCCGCTTATGTCTACAACTGTGCCGCTCTGCAGCCCAGGCTCGCTCCCATGCGCCACGCCTACCTCGGGCCGAGCTTTTCGGACGCCGAGATCCTCGCGGTGCTTGAGGCGGAGAACGCACCGTTTCGTCGCTTGGATCGTGCGGCACTGCTCTCGGAAACCGCCCAACGGCTGGCGGCGGGTGAGATTGTGGGATGGTTCCAAGGCCGGATGGAGTTCGGACCACGATCGCTCGGGTCCCGGAGCATCCTCGGCAACCCGAGCCTCTCCGACATGAAGGATCGCATCAACGCCAAGGTGAAGTACCGCGAGAGTTTTCGACCCTTCGCCCCGAGCGTTCCGCTGGAGTTTGCGTCCCGGTACTTCGAAGTTCCCGACGGACTCGAAAGTCCATTCATGCTCCTCGTGCCGCCGGTTCGGCCGGCCTACCGAAGCGTCTTGCCCGCCATCACCCACGAGGACGGCTCCGCCCGTCTCCAGACCGTCACGCGCGATCAGAACGAGGCCTTTTACGAACTGCTCCAGGCGTTTGGCCACACGACCGGGGTTCCGGTCCTGTTGAACACATCCTTCAACATCCGCGGCGAGCCGATCGTCTGTACACCCCTGGACGCGGTCCAGTGCTGGCGCAAGACCGGCATCGACACCCTCGTCCTTGGCAATTTTGTCGTCACCGAGAAACCCGCCCCGGTCGACTACGCGGCGGGTCTTCGCGAGAGTCTGCGGTTGGAAAAGTCCCCATGAGCAACTCCGAACCCAAGAATCGCGGTTTCATCAGCGAGCTCTTCATTTTTTTCATGAGGGAGAAGAAGTGGTGGCTGCTGCCGCTCCTGGTCCTCATCGTGCTCATCGCCCTGCTCGCGGTGTTGGGTTCGCATCCCGCGCTCGCTCCCTTCATCTACCCGTTCCTCTGATTCAGGGTTCGCGGGCGCAGTCGAGCGCGTCGCTCAAAACCCTAATTCAACGAGCAGACGCGGGGCCTTCACCACGTTCTCGAGATTCCACAGCACGTAGCGGATGTCCACTCCGATGTTTCGGGAGCGATCCGCATTCCAGCCAAAGTCGCCGACGACATTTTCGAACACACGATCGAAGTTGAGCCCTACGAGTTCCCCTCGACCGTTGATGATCGGAGATCCACTGTTCCCTCCGGTGGTGTCGCCATCGGAGAGGAAACAAACCGGAACATCGCCGACTTTGGCGTCCGCGAATCGGGACTGGGAACGATCGCCGGCGGCGGCCGTGAGCAAGGCACTCGGATTCGCGAAGGGCTCGACTCCTCGCTCCTTTTCGAGCAGGCCTTCGAGGGTGGTCACCGGAGAGTGGAAGACGCCGTCCCGGGGCTCATAACCCTTGACGCTGGCCACTGCGACTCTGAGCGTGCTGTTGGCATCCGGGTAGAACGACTTCCCGCGCCACTCTTCCTGCGCCTGAATCCACTGATTGCCGACCACGAGGCGTCGACCCAACTGACCCCGCTGGCGCAGTCGCATGGTTCGAACTTCGCGTGCGAGGTCTCGAGCCAAATCCACGAGCGGATCCTTCATGTCCTTCCATTGCTCGGTGGTTGCCTTGGCCCACGCGGCTCGCCCGGCTTCCGACCGAGCCGCGCTCGCCGCGTACATTCCGACGATCCGCTGCGAGGCCGTGCCATCTCCCGGGAGCTTGCGCAGGCTCGGGGAGGCTTCCTCCGAGGGGAGCTTCCAAAGTTGGTCCACGATGCAGGCGAGAAGCGCCTCTTCGAGGGCGGTCCCGTCGGTCGTCAGACTCGGATCGGCGACGGCCTTGCGAGCCGACTCGACCATCGCGGGACGGAATCCGGCATCGCGCTCCCCGGCCGCGCGAGACAGTTCCTCGTGACTGAGGCTCAGATTCACCAGGCTCGAGAGCAGGGGGCAATTGCGCAAAAGCAAGCTCACGAGTTCGTCGTTAGCGATGTGACGAGCCTCTTCGGAGTCGAGTTCGGAGAGATCGGTGAGCACGGTTCCGAAGCGGGACTTGCGCGCAGGATCGGCCTCGATCCACGCGAGGAGTGCGGACTCCTCGGTCGACTTCACGCGATGCACGCGGTTTTTCTTGAGGCCCTTGACCATGCCCTCGGCATTCTTCTGCACGTTGGCGAGCGACTTGATGCGCGAGGAAAATCGCAGCTCAGCCTCGGGGCTGGCTTTGGCCGCCTGCTCCAGGACTCCAATGATGGCGGTGAGGACGGCGCGCCGGGCGGGATAGAGCTTCTCTTCGCGGGCCTTGACCGCGATGGCGCTGAGGTAGCGCTCGGTGCGTCCGGGATAGCCCATGACCATCACCAAGTCGCCCGGCTGCACACCCTTTTTGGCCACTGCCAAGTGGTGTCCTGGCCGGTACGGAACGTTGTCTTCGGCATGCCCCCGCGGGGTCCCGTCGGGTCCGACATAGGCTCTGAAGAAGCTGAAGTCCCCCGTGTGGCGAGGCCACATCCAATTGTCTTCTTCTCCGCCGAATTCGCCCACGGCGCGCGGGGGCGCATAGACAAGCCTGACATCGGTGATCCGCGTGCGCACATAGAGGTGGTAGGCGCGCCCACTCAGAAACGAGGCCACGTGGCAGGTCGTGCCCGGTTCGGCCTTCTCGGTCTCTTGCACCAAGGCGCGTGTGACGGCCTCGACCTTCTGGAAGCGCTCCAGATCGGAGGAGGCGCTCTCCATTTCTTTGCGCACCCGAGCGGTCACGTCGTCGATGCGCTTGAGCACGAAGACCACCATGCCGGGCGCTGGGATCTCGTCTTTCAGTGTCGTGGCGGCGAAGCCGTCCCGCAGGAGATTGCGCTCGACGGTCGAGACTTGTTCAATCGCACCGAAGCCGCAGTGGTGGTTGGTGACGACGAGACCATCCGGGCTGCAAAAGCTGGCGGTACAGCCGTTGATCTGAACCGCGGCCGAGAGCACTCCACCTTTTGTGGGATGCCAAAACTGATCCTTGCTCAGCTCGAGCCCTCGCGCCTTGAGGGCCTCCCAGTCGAGGGAGAGGAACTGCTGCGGGAGCCACTGACCCTCGTCCCATGGCAGGGCCGAGAGCAAGACGAAAGAGAGGAGGAGTTTCAGGGCCATGAGGGTAGGTCTCCGGAGCGGGGATCCTATGCCGGAGCGGGGCGGAGGATAAGTCAGCCGGGGACGACTTGCGGCAGCACGGGGGTCGCCGACCTTTGCCACCGATCGGGACCTAAGCTCAGCCAGGGGAGGGAATCGTTCGAGTCCGTCGAAGGCTCCGCGCCTTTTTCCCAGAGGAGTGGCACGACTGCGGCGATCGGATCGCTGCGATGAACCACCAAAGCAGGGGCTGCGGCTAGGGACGTGCTGGCTCGGAGGCTCGGCAGCTCACTCGCCAAGACCCACTGTTCGCCGGAAAGTCCTTCCACGAAGAAACCGGTGCGAACCAAACCTCGTAATTCCCAGAGACGAAGCTGACGAATCGCTGATCCGACACTGCGGATGGCCGGATCGACCCGCAGAAGATCGGCGGAAACCACCCCGAACCGCTCAAGACTAGCCTGCAAGGCCCAATCAAGTTCGGATTCCGGCAGCGCAGGGGGACCTTCGAATCGCTCCACGACCGGTTCCGGGACCGCCGCCCTTCGCGCCCGCCGTCCCTTCTCGCCTCGCAATTTGCGAACGAGGGAAGCCCAGTGAGGAAAGTGCACGAGGCCTCGCCCCAAGAGCTCCCGAAGGGAGGTCTCGACGCGGCTACTGAGGGTACGAAGCCGGCGGGCCAGCTCGGACTCGCTGGCATTCCCCTGCTCCTCCAGGCAGATCCACAGGGCTTGGGCCTCATGCGTGAGCCCGGTCAGGGCTTCCTCTCGCGACGGACAGACCGTCCAGGGGGGACCCCACTGGAGGAGCGTCCGACCATGCAGAGGTGCCAAGCTGGCGCCGCGCCAGGCTCCAGCTCGCGTGGAAAAATGGGCCTCGATCGCGGAGACCCTCAGGGAGCCGATCCGTGAAGCCAGAATGCCGTCGTGCCAGTCCAGGGCCTGAGCACTCCATCCCCGTAGGCGTGCGAGAACAAGGGTGGCGCCGGGAGGCGATTCTTCTCCTACGAAGACTCCGTGGCGCCGCGCCAACCAGGTCAGGTAAGCCCAGCGGGAAAGCGGAGCATCCACGATTCGTCGAGCCTCCCGGGCCCTCGAGACGAGCCGTTGCAGCATGGCCCGGTCACACACCTGAAGGTCTGGGCGGCGGGGATCGAAGTGTCCGAGAAAGGCCTGTCCCTGTGCCTGCAGTACCAAGGCGGCCTCTTCGACCGCGGCAGTTGGTACACCAAGTTGACCACTCAGTTCAGCGATCGACCTGGGCATCTGCCACGCAATGTGCCCTTGCAGCGCCTCCCCGATCAGGCGGCGCCGCACCTCCTCGCTGTCACCGAAACGAAGTTGGTCCACCGCCTCGGCTCGGGTTTTTGAGTACACCCGCGGCGAATGACCATCACTTTCTGCCACGAGGGCTCGGCCGGAGCGGATGAGAGCCTCAAATTCTTCGTCGCCACGAATCGTCCAAACCAGGTCATGGAGACGTTCGTGCGAGAGGCCGATGCGCGGTGGGGCGGATCGCAGCTCCGCTTCCACCGACAGGATGACCTTTTCCGTGACCCCGAACCCCTGAGCAACCTCCTCGGGGAGAGACCTCGGAGTCGTGACGGTACGCGTACGCCGCTCTTCTATGGGAGCATCGTCCAGGTAGGCGGAAGGGCGGGCGTGGATGATGTCGTGGGCGAATACCGACGGAGTCGCTATCTCTCGGAAAGTCCACTGGATCTGGCCGCGTTCCGCCTGTTCCAGGGCCCGGAGGAGTCCCGGGACATCGGTGGCCTCTTCGCGACACTCTCGCAGCGCTGCTTGCACCAAGAAGTGGCTCGGGATGTCGATGGGAAAGGTCTGATGTTCCTGGCAGGCCTGACTCGCCGGAAACGCGGAGGCGAGCAAGTCCTCGGCGAGGAAACGCTGGACCGGAAAGGGCGCACGTCGCCCCCGAGCTCCGCCTCCCAAGTAGAGAGCGCGTGCCGCACACCAGCGAAATCGAGTCTTGAACATCGGCGACAGAAGAATCGCTTGGTCGATACTGTCGGACGCACCCTTCAGGGCGAACATTTTTGGGAGAGACTCGAGCGGGAAACTCTGGGTCTCGGTGAGAGAAACGAGCACCGCGTCGTCGGTGGCGGCCGCTTGCAACTCCTGATCGAAAGAGCGGCAGAGTCGCTTTCTCAGAAGCAGGCCAAGGGCCCGGTTGATGCGGTTGCCGATAGGCGCGTGGATCACCAACTGTTGGCCACCCGCACCATCGAAGAACCGCTCGGCTACCCAGTGAGTGGAACTCGGACAGACTCCGAGTGCTTCGACGCCCACGCGGCAGTATCGGTGCACGAGCGACATGCCCGCCGCATCGAGCCCGGAGGCGGCGCCTTCCGGAGCCTCGACGCTGGCGGCGAGTCTCGATCGGAGCGCGCTGACCGCTTCACTCAGTTCCTGGCTGCGACCCTTGGCGTCACCGACCCAAAACGGAACCGTCGGGGCCATCTGTGGGCACGGCTGGACCACAAGTTCACTAGACCGTACTCCCCTCACCCGCCAGGGTCGAGTGCCGATGAGAAAGACATCTCCGACGGCACTTTCGACCGCGAAGTCCTCGCCGACGGTTCCGACGAGTTCCCCGGTTCCTTCCGCAACGACTCGAAAGTCCCCGAGGTCCGGAATAGTCCCGGCCTGCATGAGCGCGGCGCGTTCGGCACCGGCGCGCGCGTGCACCAGCCCGGACTCGCCTTCGCGGAGGAGCCATGCACCCCGCTTCCCGGCGGATGTGGACAGGCCACCTTCCAGCGCGGCGAGGATGTGGTCGATCGCTTGCTGGTTTTGGTCGCGGTAGGCCCAGGCGCCCCGGACCAATGTCCCGATTTCTGCCGGGGAAAGGGCGCCAAAAGCAAGTTCCGAAACGAGGTGCTGCGCCAAAGCGTCCTCGGGAGCGACGACCGGCCTGGCCCGCTCAAGTCGCCCTGCCTTCACGGATTCCACCGCAGCGGCGCACTCGAGGAGGTCGTCCCGCGTCAGTGGAAAGAGAACAGCCTTCGGGACACCACCTACCTGGTGGCAGGCGCGACCCGCTCGTTGGACCAAGGTGGAAATTCGCCGTGGGGAACCGATTTGAACGACCAGGTCGCACGCTCCCACGTCAATCCCGAGCTCCAAGGAACCAGTCGCCACCACCGCGCGTTGTTGTCCGGCCTTCAATCGGAGTTCGACCTCCCGACGCTTGGCGGGGGCGAGGCTGCCGTGGTGGGCGGAAACTTGCCCCTTTCCGATCCGCTCCTCGAGTCGGAATGCCAGACGCTCGGCCAAGCGACGGGTGTTGGTGAAGACGAGGGTACAGCGATGGGAATCGATGAGCGAAGCGACGCGGTCGAGGATCTGGTCGATCTGCTGGTCCGAAGCCACACTCGACAAGAGGTTCGTGGTGGGTGTTTCGATGGCAAGGTCAAGAAGCCTTGGGCTGCGAGCGTCGACCACGCGTACCGGAGGTCCCCCGCCCCGGAGCCAATCTCCCAGAAGTGCGGGAGGCTCCAGAGTGGCGGAAAGGCCGATTCGCTGGAGCCGACGGCCGGCAAGCCGGTCGAGCCTCTCCAGACTGAGAAGGAGATGGGCGCCTCGAACCTCATCAACCAGGGCGTGGATCTCGTCCACGATGACCGTTTCGACTGTGCTCAGGGCGGCACGCCCCCGTTTCGATCCGAGGAGGATGAAGAGGGACTCGGGCGTCGTCACGAGGAAGTCAGTGGGACTCTTCAAGAATCGGGAGCGGGCGTAAGCACCCGTGTCGCCGGTGCGCACCGCCAGGGTGAGCGGCGAAGACTGAGGATGGGTAATCCGTAGCGCCGCTTCGACCGCGGCGAGCGGCGCTTCCAGGTTGCTGGCAATGTCAGTCGAAAGCGCCCGGAGCGGGGTGACGTAGATGGCCCGAAGTCCGGTGGATGGTTCGCCGGCCATGACCCGGCGAGCCTGTCGGTCGATGACCGCCAAGAACGCGGCCAGGGTCTTGCCGGAGCCGGTCGGCGCCGCCAAGAGGACCGAGTCTCCCGCGAGGGTCCAAGGCCAGCTTTCGGCTTGGATTGGCGTTGGCTCGGCAAAGTGCCGGGTGAACCACTCGGCCACCGGGGTTGAGAATTGGAGGGTCAGATTCACGCGAGGTGATCCTAAGACCCCGGGGGGACACCCACGAACGATGGTCGTTCGGGAGAGACTCCGAAAGATCCTTGGAACCGGCCGAATGCTCGTTCACATTGTGGACCAAGCGGACCATCTTGTCCGCATTTTCCCTGTTCACTCCGGATGAGATCCCATGAAGCCTTCGTTCGTTTGGGCCCAGGCCCTTGTGCTCAGCCTCATCTTCCTGCCGCCCGGGTTGGGTCAGCGGACCCTCGCGGACTGCTTGCCAAGCGACTCCTGGGGCCTAGTCAGCTTCGAGGGAATCGATGCCTGTGCCCAGGCGGCCGAAAGCTTGAATCTGATCGACATTTGGAAAAAACCTGAAATCCAGGCCAAGCTCAAGCCCTTGATCGCCCGGTACCTCTCGCCCAAGGGTGAGCTGCCTCCCGACGTCACGCTGATCGCCGATCTCGTGCGCAACCACCTGTCGGGGACGATTTCCGCGGCCGCCACGAAGATGACCGTCACCTACGGGCGATTCGGGGAGCCGATTCCGATCCCGGGGGTGGTCTTAGGGATCGACCTCGCGAAAGATGTCGAAGGCGGAGCCAAGGCGATCGCCAAGCTGATCAGTCTGATCGCTCGGGAGCACCCGGATGTGAAAGTCCAAGACGGTGAGTTGGACGGACTCGAAGTCAGCCACGTCGATTTCCAGATCGACTCCTCCCGTCTCTCCGCGACCTGCGGTCTCATCGACAACCTGTTTGTGATCACGCTCGGAGATGCGGTGTTCCGCGAGGTGCTCGCGACCGTGAGGTCGAAGGAGTCTCGAAGCCTCGCTTCCCTCCCGTCTTTGGTCGAAGCACGTCAGGCAGTGCATGGCAGCCGCAGTTTCGAAGCCTTCATCAACATCGCCAGCGCGCGGGACCGGCTAGCCGACTTTGTGCCTCTCGAGTGGCGCGCGATCGCGCAAAATCTCGGCCTAGGCGCGATCGATAGCCTCTATGCGGCCTCGAGTGTTCATGCCAAAGAAGGCGAACTCCTGATTTGGACCGGCGCCAAGGCTCCTCGGCGCGGCCTCTTGCAGCTCTCCCAAGACGGTGCTTTGTCGGCCCACGCTCAGCGCCTCAGCTCTGCATCATCCGTGTTCAGCATGGCCTCCAAGGTACCGGCCAAAGAGCTGTTCGATTTGGCGGAGTCCGCGGTCCTCCCCCACCTCCCGGCGCGGGAGGCCAAGGTGGTGGCGAGATTCCTGAAGCAGATCAAACAAGGGGCGACCAACGTCGCTCCCGATCTGCTGGAGGTGATCGGCGATGAACTGGTCGTGTCCGCAGAACTGGGCCGACTGACCCCGGTTCCCGCCGTCGTGGCTTCGTTCGGGCTCAGAAACCAGGCTCGAGCGGAGGAGATATTCAAGAAAGGCATGGAAGCCGCGGCCATCGAGGTCAAGACCGTGGATTTCGAGGGAACCGCCCTGCACATGGTGGATATCAGTCAGTTCATGCCTGACGCGCCCATCGAGATCAAATTTCAACCCACGATCTGCTTCCATGACTCGCACCTCATGGTCGGACTGACTCGCATCAATCTCCAGAACGCGCTGAAGAGGCTCAAGGACCCGAACTCGAAGTCCTTCGCGAATCCGGAGGCTTTCACGCGCGGGTTTCCCGGGATGACCTCGGATCAACCCTCATTTTGGATCTATGCCGATGCCGCCAAGGGCATCGAACGGGCCTGGACCTACATTGAGAATCAGGTCATGCGAGGCCTGGATGAAGCTTTGATGGGGTCCGGGGTGTCGGCGCGCGAGCTGCCCATCGAAGAGATCATCGCCTCCCTTCCCCCGCTCGCGGTGTCTGGAAGCGGCACTCCTCACGGCGTGGCGCTGCGCGTGCGCGCACCCTTGGTCACGGCACTGCCGGCCTTGGCCTCGTACTACTTCAAGAATTTCGAGGGCAACCCACTCGCCCCCTTGCTCATGGTCGGAGTCCACCAAACCACCGAGTATCCCGCGACCGCCGTGGACCATGCGGCACCTGCCCCGGAGGAGGGCTCGAATCAGCCCATCAACCCTCTGACGCCCGGCGACCCCGCCGAGGACGGATTCCGTCGTCGGTTGGCGGAGATCGAGCAGGCGATCGAGCACGCTCCCTCTGGGGCCGCGGTGGCGCTGCGCTACCAGCGCGCCAATCTGCTCCACCGGCTGCGCCAGTTCGAGCCGGCTTTCTTAGATTTCAAGGCGGCGGTCGAGGGAGGACACGCCAGTGAAACCGCGGCCTACAACGCGGCCTGCTGCTTGAGCCTTCTCGGCCGTGCGGATGAGGCGTTGACTTGGCTCGAAAGGGCGAAGAAGGAGGGGTTCCGCAACCGGGAACTCGCCGCCAAGGACTCCGACTTGGACCCCCTCCGCCAAGACGAGCGATTCTCCGCCTGGCTATCCTCTTTGCGCCGCTGAACCGACGGATCCGGCCCCGGCGCCCTTGGGGTCCTGCCATGGGGTTGGCACCATGCGCGCGGTTTGGGCTTGCGGTGCGCCCCTCGCTACTCTTCGTTCGTGAGCCGGCTCGGCCGTGCTCGGCAGGGATCGTGCGCGCAGAACACCTGGGAATCCGGCCATGGCACTCGATCTTTCGAAGTTCCGCAACATCGGGATCAGCGCGCACATCGACTCGGGCAAGACGACCCTGAGCGAGCGCATCCTGTTCTACACCAAGCGCATCCATGCGATTCACGAGGTGAAGGGCAAAGACGGCGTCGGGGCCACCATGGATTCCATGGACCTCGAGCGTGAGCGTGGCATCACGATCGCGTCGGCGTCGACCCACGTGACTTGGAAGAACTACCACATCAACCTGATCGATACGCCCGGCCACGTCGACTTCACCATCGAGGTCGAACGGTCGCTGCGCGTGCTCGACGGGGCGATCTTGGTGCTCTGCGGCGTCGCTGGCGTGCAGAGCCAGTCGATCACCGTCGACCGTCAAATGCGGCGCTACAACGTCCCGCGCCTCGCGTTCGTCAACAAATGCGATCGGGTCGGCGCCAACCCATTCCGTGTCTGCGATCAGCTTCGCGAGAAGCTGCGCTTGAACGCGGTGATGGTGCAGATCCCGATCGGCCTCGAAAATGACCACCGGGGTATGGTGGACCTCATCACGATGAAGGCCCACTTCTTCGACGGTGACAACGGCGAGAAGATCCGCATTGAAGAAATCCCCGCGGACCTTCTCGACGAAGCCGAGGCTCGGCGCGAAGTGATGATCGACGCCGCCTCCAGCTTCGACGATGCGTTGCTCGAAGCCGCCCTCGAAGGCAAGGCTACCGAGGAGCAAATTCGCAGCGCGATCCGCAAGGGCGTGTTGGCTTTGCAACTGGTGCCGGTGTTCTGCGGCAGCGCCTACAAGAACAAGGGCGTCCAGCTCTTGCTCGACGCGGTCACGCACTTTTTGCCCGATCCGACGGAAGTGAAGAACGAGGCCCTCAATCCGGAAAACGAGGCGGAGAAGGTCAACACGACCTGCAACCCCAAGGACCCGCTTCTCGCCTACGCCTTCAAGCTCCAAGAAGGACCCTACGGCCAGCTCACCTACCTGCGCTTGTACCAGGGGTCGTTCGGTAAGGGCGATGTCATGGAGAACGCGCGCACCCGTCGCACCGTGCGCGTTTCCCGGCTCGTGCGCATGCACTCCGACCAGATGGAGGACATCGACCGTGCCGAGGCCGGCGACATCGTCGCGCTCTTCGGAATTGACTGCGCCTCCGGCGACACCTTCCGCCAGGAGGGGGTCAACTTAGTGCTCTCCTCCATGCACGTGCCGGAACCGGTCATCAGCCTCGCGATTTCGGTGAAGGACCGCAAACTCGTCAGTAACCTCTCGAAGGCCATCCAGCGCTTCGTGAAGGAAGACCCCACCTTCCGGGCTGCGGTCGACCCCAAGACGGGCGAGACCATAGTCTCGGGAATGGGTGAGCTTCACCTCGACGTGTACATCGAACGGATCAGGCGCGAGTACGGTACGGACTGCTCGGTCGGAGCTCCGCGAGTCGCCTACAAGGAGCGACTCACGAAGGAGATCGACTACAACTACGTCCACAAGAAACAGACTGGCGGCTCCGGCCAGTACGGCAAGATCCTCGGCACCATCGGACCGAACGAGTCCGGCGAGTACGAGTTCGTCAACGACGTGACTGGCGGCAACGTCCCCAAGGAGTACATCTCTTCAGTCGAGAAGGGCTTCCGCTCCATGCTGGAAGAGGGACCGCTGATCGGGGCTCCGGTGCACGGGTTGAAAGTCGTCCTGAACGACGGTGGGTACCACGCGGTCGACTCGTCGGATATGGCCTTCCAAGCGGCAGCTCGCGGCGCTTTCCGGGAGTTTTACGGCAAGGCCGGGCCGCAGGCGCTCGAGCCTATCATGAGCGTGAGCATCGAAGGTCCTTCGGAATTTCAAGGCGAGATCGTCGGCACCGTCTTGCAGCGCCGCGGTATCCTGATCGGGACGACCGAAGATTCCGGCTTTGTCCGCATCGAAGCTGAGGTCCCCTTGGCCGAGATGTTCGGATACGCCACGACGCTTCGTTCGGCGACGCAAGGCAAGGCGGAGTTCTCGATGGAATTCCATCGCTACTCCCCGGCCCCGAAGCCGGTCGAGGAAGAGTTGGTGAAGAAGTACGAAGCCGAGCGTGCGGCCCGCAACAAGTGAGGGAGCTCCCATGGTCAAGAACCCTGTCGATGCGAACAAGCCCCTGAGAGTGCTGGAAAAGGCGCTCCAGGGCGGACTCGGGCTCGGAAATGTGGGTGTCGTCACGAGTCGACACGGCGTCGGCAAGCTCGCGGTCATCACGTCGATGGGGATCGACAAGGCGATGCGCGGGCGACCGGTCTTGCACGTCGCGCTGGGCGAAAGTGTCTCCGACATCCGCGCGTACCGAGACGAGATCCTGAGCGAAATCCTGGAAAGCGTCGATGCGCAAAACCGCGGCGACGTGAAGACCAAAGTCGATCGCTCAACGCAGATCTACACCTACCGGCATGACACCCTGACCCTGCCCAAGCTGGCGCAGACCCTGGACAACCTTGCCGACCACGCGGACTTCCGCCCGGAGATGATCGAGATCCAAGGCTGGCCCGACTTCCGCACCTGCGATGCGGGCGATGTGCGCGATCTCAAGCGGTTCGCCGCGGCCGCCAAGTGCGAGATCTGGCTCGCCGCGCATACCACGAGCAGCGATGCCGTGGATTCTCGCGGAGTTCCGGACTTCCTGGCTCGCTGCGAGTCTGACCTTTCGGTCATCCTCGCCCTCGATCCGACCGGCGACCAAGTCCAGCTTCGCTTCGTGAAGGTCCACGGCGCGCCGGCTCCCGCCAACGTTCACCTGGCCTTCGATCCCAATTCGATGCTCTTGCGCTGGCGGTGAGCTTGAAGATCACGATCCTTGGCGGAGGCCCTGCCGGCCTCTATCTGGCCTTGCTCCTTCGCCAGTGGTGTCCGCGATCCCGAGTCGAGATCTTCGAACGCAACCGAGAGGGTGATACCTTCGGTTTCGGAGTGGTCTTCTCCGACGAAACCCTGGCGAACTTTCTCGACGCGGATCCGGTGACTGCCGCCGCTATTCGTGCTTCCTTCGTGCACTGGAGCGAGATCCACACCCACGTAGGCGGGGCGAAGACCGTATCGACCGGACACGGTTTTTCCGGGATGGGGAGAAAGCGGCTCCTCCAGATCCTCCAGAAGAGAGCGCGGGAGCTTGGGGTCGAGATTCACTTCCAGACCGACGTGGCCTCCCTGCGAAGCCTTGAACCGGCGGATGTGATCGTGGTCGCGGACGGAGTCAACAGCCGATTCCGCGAGGAACTGGCTTCCAAGCTCTCCCCCTCTGTCGACTGGCGACTGTCGCGGTTTTCATGGCTGGGCACCGACTATCCACTCTCGGCGTTCACGTTTCTCTTCCAGCCTTCCCCCCACGGTCTCTTCGTCGTTCACGCCTATCCCTACGAAGATGGGCTATCGACCTGGATCGTCGAATGCAACGAAGAGACTTGGAAGCGCGCCGGCCTGGACCATGCCGACGACGACGCAACGGTGGCAATTCTCGGACCGGTGTTCCGCGATTTCCTGGGATCCCATCGACTCATTCCCAACCGTTCGATATGGCGTCGTTTCCCCACGATCCGCTGTGAGAAGTGGTCCGCCGGTAACGTCGTTCTCCTCGGCGACGCCGTCCACACCGCCCACTTCTCGATTGGATCCGGGACCAAGTTGGCGATGGAAGGTGCGATATCACTGGCACGTGCTCTGTCCGAGGAACCCACTTCCGAGGTCGCCTTCGCGCGCTACGAACGAGAGCGGAAGATCGAGACGCTCAAGCTCCAACGGGCGGCACAGACGAGTCTGGAGTGGTTCGAACATCCTGATCGCTACCTGAAACAGGGTCCGCAGCAGTTCTCGTTCAACTTGATGACCCGTTCGAAGCGGATCACCTACGACAATCTGCGACAACGCGACCCGGCCTTGGTCCTGGCCGCGAATCGGGAAGTCTTGCCCCAGACGGCGGACTTTCCGCCGGCGTTCAGTCCGTTCCAGTTGCGAGACCTCCGGCTCCCGAATCGGGTAGTCGTGAGCCCCATGTGCCAATACTCGGCCGAAGCCGGAGTGCCTGGCGATTGGCACCTCGTCCATCTCGGGAGTCGCGCGGTCGGGGGCGCAGGACTCGTCATCGCGGAGATGACCAACGTCTCATCGGAGGGTCGGATCACCCTGGGGTGCACCGGCCTTTGGAATGACACCCAGGCGCAGGCTTGGGAGCGCATCGTTCAATTTGTGCACCGGTCGAGCCAGGCGAAGATTGGCATCCAGATCGCTCATGCCGGACGCAAGGGCTCCGCGCTGCGTCCCTGGGACGGTCCGGACGGGCCTCTTCCTCCCTCCGAGCGGTGGACCACTCTGGCGCCTTCCCCCCTGCCCTTCTCCGCCGGTTGGCCGACACCGCGCGAGATGGACGAATCCGATCTCGAGCGCACGCGGCAGCAATTCGTGGCCTCCACGCGACTCGCCGACCGCTGTGGATTCGATCTCGTCGAACTCCACATGGCGCATGGATACCTGCTTTCGAGTTTCCTCTCGCCGCTGTCGAACCGGCGAACCGATCAGTGGGGTGGAAGCCTAGAGGCTCGCCTCCGCTACCCACTGAGTGTCCTTTCGGCGGTGCGGACGGCGTGGCCGGCCAAGAAGCCGATTTCGGTCCGCATCAGTGCCACCGACTGGGTCAAGGAAGGTGGCATGACCTCCGACGACTCCGTCCTTGTGGCACGAGCTCTCAAAGACCACGGCTGCGACATCGTCGATGTTTCGACGGGGGGCGTTTCGCCGGACGGGCGGCCCGAGTACGGCCGGATGTATCAGGTACCGTTCGCGGAGCGTATCCGCCACGAAGTGGGAATTCCGGTCATGGCGGTCGGGGCCATCCAATCGATTGACCACGTGAACACCGTGATCCTGGCCGGCCGAGCCGATCTTTGTGCGATTGCTCGATCCCATCTCTACGACCCCTATTTGACCTTGCACGCAGCCGCCGACGCCGGAATCTCCGCCGATTTTTGGCCTGCCCAATACCGCGCGGGCAGCGCGCGACCCCGGAGCGACTGATCCATGAAACGTTCGAAATCCACCGGGCGTCCGCGCGCCAAAGGCGGACCCCGCGGGGACCACTCTCGCACCGGGCCGAGCTTCACGATCGTTCACGAGGATGACGACCTCGTGGTGGTCGACAAGCCGCCCGGATTGCTCAGCGCTACTCCTCCCGGCTCGGACGAGCCCAGCGTCTTTCGGATGTTGCAGGAAGCCCTTCGATCCAAGTCGAAGGAGCGCGCGGTCTGGATCATCCACCGCCTCGACCGGGAGGCCTCCGGTCTGCTGGTATTCGCCCGCACTGAAAACGCCTTCCGTTGGCTGAAGGAGGACTTCCGAGCCCGGCGTGTCGAGCGGCGCTACTTGGCACTGATCGAGGGGCACTTGCCTCCGCCCACCGGTGATGAAGGTCTCTTTCAGAGCTTCCTCCGCGAAGACCGATTCGGTCATGTGCACAGTGTGTCACCCCAGCGTGGTGCTCCGCAGTCCCCGACCCAAGAGGACGATCTGGCTCGTTTGGCGGTGACCTGGTGGAAGCCGCTCGCTAGTGGCAAGGATCACTCCCTCCTGTCCCTGCGGATGGACAGCGGCCGCAAACATCAACTGCGCGTGCACCTCTCCGAGGCGGGACATCCCATCGCCGGCGATGAACGCTACGGATCCGAATCCAATCCAGTGCGGCGGCTCGCCCTGCACGCCACGCTCCTCGCTCTCAAACATCCCGCCACCGGCGTCGCTTGCCGATTCGAAAGCCCCATTCCCGATGCCTGGTGGAAAGTCGTTGGCAAAGCCCCTCCCGCCGGCGGTGAGCTAGTCGCCCTCGTGCCGAAGGTCCAGCCGAAGGCGCGTGCGAAGAACAACCTCGAAACTTCGTGGGACGGCGTCTCTGCGTGGTACGACCGTCTGATCGACGAAGGCCGGAGCGACCATTTCTCGGAGGTGATCTACCCGGGAGCCTTGAGGCTCTTGGATGTCGCGAAGGGAGAGCGCGTGTTGGACGTGGCCTGCGGATCCGGCCACTTTGCTCAGATGTTGGTGGGCCATGGCGCGCAAGTGACCGGTGTCGACGCCAGCGCCCAACTCGTGCGCGAAGCGGAAAGGCGGATTCCGCGGCAGCGTTTCTTGGTCGGCGATGCGAGGAGCCTGGACGATCAGGTCGGCTCCAATTTCGATGCCGCGACCTGCATCATGGCCCTCATGAACATCGATCCGGTGGAGCCGGTGTTTCGGGGCATCGCCGACCGGTTGGTGCCGAACGGGAAGGGCGTGTTCGTTTTGTTGCACCCCGCGTTCCGGGCGCCGAGACAGACCGCCTGGGGCTTCGACGATTCGGTGAGACCACCGCGCCAATTCCGGCGTGTCGACGGGTATCTCTCGACCGGACAGTTCCAGATCGTGATGAATCCCGGCGAGGTGTCGAAGGGGGCACCCGCGGTCACTACTTGGACATTTCACCGGCCCCTTCAGCACTACATTCGAAGTCTCAGGGCCGCCGGACTTTTGGTCGAGGCAATCGAGGAGTGGCCGAGTTTGCGCCAGAGCGATCCGGGGCCACGCGCGGCCGAGGAAAATCGGATCCGGCGCGAGATCCCGTTGTTCTTGGGATTGCGGGTGCGGAAGCCGAAGCTGTGACTCGGGGACGTCGCGGCCGCGTCGGATAGATCCGCTGCGCGCGTAGGATCGCTCGGAACACTTTCTCCACGTACCCCGCGTGCAATCGGCCGTGCATCCGGAGCGCCACCCGGTCGATTTGTTCCCGCTCCCGTCCGGGGTCGAACGGAGGCAGTCCGAACGCGGCCTTCTGCTCCATGATGCGCCGAGCGAGCCTCAACCGCTGGGCATGTAGCCGGAAGATCGCCAAGTTCAGGCTGTCCATCTCGCGCCGAAGCACTCGCAGTTTCCGCCGGTTCGCCTCGGTGGTTGGTAGGGTTTTGCGCATGGCAGCTCCTCGGATCCCCAAAATCTTATCCCCCGCCGGGGATGCGGACTCGCTCGAAGCCGCGCTCTCAAGTGGAGCCGACGCGGTTTACTTCGGACTGGACTCTGGCTTCAACGCTCGGGCGCGCGCGACCAACTTTGCGCTCGCTGACTTGGCCGAAACCGTCGCGAAGATCCACCGCGTGGGAGCGGAAGCCTACCTGACTTTGAACACGCTGGTCTTCGAATCGGAACTCGAGAATGTCGCGGCGACGCTTCGAGAAGTCCAGGCGGCCGGCGTGGATGCCATCATCATTCAGGACCCCGCGGTCGCCCTGATCGCTGCCGAGGTGGCGCCTGGGCTCTCGCTCCATGCGAGCACCCAGATGACGATCGCTCATCCGGACGCCCAGGGTCTCCTCTCTGGCCTCGGCATCTCGCGCGTGGTTCTACCCCGCGAGCTCTCGGTCGCGGAGATCGGCAAATTTCTCGCGGCCACCGAGATCGAGACGGAAGTCTTCATCCACGGAGCGCTCTGTGTCTCCTGGAGCGGGCAATGCCTGACTTCCGAAACTCGGGCCGAGCGATCCGCCAACCGCGGCCAATGCGCCCAGTCTTGCCGTCTTCCCTACGACTTGATCCTCGACGGCAGACCGACCGACCTCGGAGATCTGCGTTACCTCTTGAGCCCGAAGGACCTGGCCGGGGCCCGGGCCGTCCCTGAACTCGCCAGACTCGGGGTCCACTCGTTCAAGATCGAAGGACGCCAGAAGGGTCCCGCCTACGTTGCGACCGCCACGCGGGGATACCGGGATCTCGTGGACGATCTGGGGCTTGGCCGACCACCTGCCGACTACGAAGCGCGCTTTCAGTCCCGCCTCGCGGACATGGCGCTCACCTACTCGCGCGGGTTCAGCGACGGTTGGTTGGCAGGTTCGGATCACCAAAGCCTTGTCGAGGGCCGCTTCCCCAAACATCGCGGTCTCCCTCTCGGACGAGTTGTGAAGATCGACGGCAGAAACATCCTGGTGGTGGCAGACTCTCGCCAGCGCCCATGGACTGGCAATGCCGTGAGTCCGGAGAGACCGCACGCGTTGGGTGAAGTGGCGTCGGCACTCTTCGGGTTCGGCTCCCCCTCGGGCACCGGGAACGGGCCGGCTCCGGCAGCTTGGACCCCGGCTCCGGGCACGGGGGTTGTCTTCGAAAGGGGGGAATCGGAGCGCAAAGACGAGCCGGGGGGGCCATTGTTCGGGGTACGAGCCACTCCTGAGGGGCTTTGGTTGGGTTTCGGCCACATCAGCACTCGGTTGCGCGACGTGCAGATCGGTGATTGGGCGTGGGCTACGAGGGCGGCCGCAGACCCGCTGGCAAGATCCCATACCGAGGACCCGGAGGGTCGGCGGCGCATCGATCTCGTGGTGTCCGGACGCCTCGGCGCGCCCCTCACCGCGCAGGCAACCGAAGGTCAGCGATCCTGCGTCGTGAGTTCCGAAGCCAACTTGATCGAAGGGCGCAAAGCGGGTCTGAATCGAGAACTCTTGATCGAGAAGTTGGCCGCCTTCGGGGGAACGCCGTATCGCCTGGGAGACTTGGATTTGAGCGGCCTGGCCGCGGGGCTGTTTCTGCCTCCGAGCCGCCTGAAGGACCTTCGCCGTCAACTTCTCGCCGGACTGGCCATCCCGGGTACCCTCGACCCCAAGCCCACAGCGCGATTGGCCACAACCCCCGATCACGATTCGCTCCCCGTTCCATCCCGTCCTTGGCTGCATGTGCTTTGTCGCAACGAAGCGCAACTCGAAGCTGCGCTCGCCGGCGACGTCGATGAAATCGAACTCGACTGGATGGAGCTCTCGGGACTGAGCCGAGCGGTGGAGCGAGTGATCTCCGCCCACCGACTTCCCGTGCTGGCCACCCTGCGGGTGGAAAAGCCCGGAGAAGAGGCCTTCGGCGACAAACTACGCCGGCTGCCAAGCTCAGCGATGTTGGTTCGGCACTGGGCCGAAGTCATGCGGCGTAAAGACCGACCCCGGCATGGGGATTGGTCGCTGAACGTCACGAACTCCACCACCGCCCGGCATCTCTTCGGGCTGGGCTTGGACACCCTGACTCTGTCTCACGACCTGGATTTGGACCAAGCGAGGTCTCTCCTCCGAAACTCGGATCCTGGCCGTTTCGTCGTGGTCCTCCACAGCCATATTCCTGCGTTCCATGCGGAACACTGCGTGTACAGCCATCTTTTGAGCGCAGGGAGGGATCATCACAGTTGTGGTCGACCCTGTGAGCGGCACGAGATTGCCCTGCGCGACGAGCGGTCGCGCTCTCACCCGGTCATCGTCGATGCCGGCTGCCGCAACACCGTGTTCCACGCCGACCCACAAACCTCAGCCGCCGCTGTGCCGCTCTTCCAGGACCTCGGAGTCATGCGCTTCCGCATCGAACTCGTGCGGGAATCGGCGGAGCGCACCGCCGAACTGATCCGCGTTTATCGAAGCCTCCTGAGGGGCGAGCTTTCCCCGACGGACGTGGCTCGAACGTTGCGCGTGCAAACCAAGCTGGGCCTGCTGGGGGGTCCTGTCCTCACCGTCTGATTCCAAGATTCCTCAATTCCCGCAGAATCAGGCGACTGTTCGGCAGTTCCCAGCGGTTTTGTTCATCCTGGCCATCACGGGGTTGAGTAGCTTCCTATGAGACAACCGGGGCTCCCTTGCCCCGCCTCCCATTCACCCCCGGATCACACTCTATGCGCTCCTTCGGAACCCTCCTGGGTGCTGCCGCACTCCTTCTTGCCTCGGCAGTTGGCTCCGCTCAAACCACCTGGACCGGCGCCGTCAACACGAGTTGGAGCAACGGCGCCAACTGGTCCGCGGGGGCGCCGACTCCCGTCCAGAGCGCGGTGATTGCGGCCGGAGCTCCCCGCTACCCCGTGATCTCAGGTGTGGAGTCGTGCCTCGATATCACCGTCCAAAACTTGGCGTCGGTGACTATCCCGACCGGCCAGACCCTCGACATCCACGGCAGCGTGAATTTGCTGGGCCAATTTCTCGATAGCGGGCGGATCAGGCTCCGTGGCTCGGGCACCGTCACGATGACTCCGGGACGCGCGTTTCCCGCTCTTGAAGTCGACGCCACCGGTTTCTACAGCCTGACGGCGCTTTACATCCTGAACGGGTTCACCCTGACCAACGGGATCGCCCGCTTCGACGGGGCCGGCTCCAACATTTTTGGCAACGCCAACTTCCTCGGAGGGGAGCTCCAGGGCGTACCCGGTCAGCTTCCTCCGCTGTTTTGTCGCAACAACGTCGTCTTCAGCAACTGCACGGTGACCTCGAACCCCGCGATGCAGGTGTTCGGAGACTGGACGTCCGACGCGTTATTTCAGCCTACGGCTGGTGCCGTGGCGTTCGACGGGCCGGGCACCCGTACCGTGACCGCGGTCGGATCGGTGTTTTTCATCTTCGGGATTTTGCCCGGCACCTCCGTCAACTCCACCACCGGAACGATCTCCGTTTCGGGTTCCTACTTGGCCTTCGGAACTTTGAATCCTTCGGTGGTCGTACGAGCGGCGGGCACGAATCCCATCATCATCGATCAAATGGGCGTGCCGATTCCAAACCTCCAAATCAACTGCAGCGGCATCTGCCGACTTGAGGGCGACATCGAGATACTGGGCTCCCTCACCCAGCTCTCCGGCATTCTTCTCCTCGCCAACCCCAGTGAAATTCGCGTCGGGGGTGCCGCGGTCTTTTCGGGCGGAACCTTGGCGGCGGAATCACCCTTCGATGGCCTCCTGTATCTCGATGGTCTCGCCACTTTCAACGGAACCACGGTGGGGGCAAACCCGCCGATCGTGCTCTCCCAAGGTCCGTGGGTGTCCGACGCGAATTACGCGCCGACCGCGGTGTTCACGATTTTCTACGGTCTCGGTACCCAGACTGTCTCTTGCCCGGGCAGCACCTTCTTCTTCGCGTTCGTGGGTGGCCTCACGACTTTGGACGTCGTGGGTGGGCCCATGCGCATTCTCGGCACCATCCAGCACGAGGGAGCTTTTACGTCGACGAGCACCCTGCAACTGGCAGGAACCCCCCAGGTGCTCGTTTCTTCCGGTGGCAGCTACCCGGACGTCGAAATTCTCGGCAATGTCGCGCAGGTCAACGCCGTGACCATCAACGGAAACCTCACGGTCCAAGCCGGCGGAGATCTCGACATCGGCAGCCAGGATCTGAGCTGCCTCGGCGCCACGCACACGGTGTCCGGGGCTCTACGCTTGGACGCCGGCGGCGATCTCATCCTTGCGCCCACATCAGCCTGCACCATTGCGCCAACCGGCTCTCTCGAGCTGCACGGACAAGTGGGGACGCCCGCCACCGTCCGCACCCAAGGCGGCATTCCGGGCTACAGCTTTACGGTCAACGGGTCAATCTCGGCCCAAAACTTTCTCCTTCGAGACATGGGCGCATCCGGATTCTCCCTGAGCCCCCAAGCCACGATCGCCGCGGCTCCGTTCGACTTCCGGGCCGGGACCTTTGAATCGGGAGCATCGGGCGCGGGTTCCGTGCTCTTGCGCTTGTCCCGAAACGCCCCCGCCACGATTCGCTACGCCAACTTCCCGAACGCGGGCCCCACCGCCGCGAACATGACCTCCTCTGGACCCGCCATCGTCACGATGGTCAATTGGACCGGGGCCTTCGCGGGGTCGGCCTTCGAGAATGATCCGAGCAACTTCATCACTTGGAGTGCCCCGAACCAAACCACCCTCTCGGTCTTCAATC
Source organism: uncultured bacterium (assembly GCA_902826835.1). Lineage (GTDB taxonomy): Bacteria > Planctomycetota > RBC034. The sequence continues at coordinate 165,087 of CADEGH010000006.1, forward strand.
CCGTCCCCGGCCGCGAGCGGGTCGACGTTGTCTGGGGAACCTCCTCGGAGGTCGACGCCGTCGAGTTTTTCCTCGAACGATCCACCTCCATGGGCGGGCCGTTCACGCTGCTCGCGCAGCCCGCGGCCACCGGTCCGGGCAGTTATCCGACCGTGCCTGATGCTCCCCTCACCGGGAATGTGACTTACTGGTACCGCCTGAGCGAGCGACTCACTCACGGGGCGATCCGGATCTTGGCGCTGACTTCGGCTTGTCCGTGGGCCAATGTGACGCCGCCCACCGTGCTCACCGTCGGAGCCGGTGGTGCATTCAGCACCATTCAGGCCGCGATCAACACCGTGAACAGTGCCGCGCCGGCCATCATTCAGGTGGCGCCCGGCACCTACCCGCCCTTCACGATCCTGGACCTTCCGGGAATCGACATCAACATCCGCGTGATCGGCGACGGAACCGGAACCGCGACGATCGACACCACTTCCGGTCCGATTCAGATCGTCGGCCCGAACAACTACTTCGACCGCATCGAACTCTCCGACCTCACGATCGGGAGTTTGACGTCTCCGAATCCCGGAATCGTCATCGTGAACAGCGATCCTTCGGTGATCCTGCTCGACGAGTTGACGGTGATGGCCGGAAGCGGTCAGCCGGCGCTCTCGGTCAACACTTCGTCTCACGTGTCCCTTCAGAACACGGGGCTCAACGGTAACCCCGGCATGTTGGCTACGGGGCTATCGATCATCACCCAAGCGGGAGGCACAGTTACCGGAGGGACGACGCTCGCGACCAGCAACGTGAACTTCCGCCGCTGCGGCGCCACTGGCATGGTGAGCGTCGCGCCGGGTGCGATCTTCACGGACTTTGCCGGAGTGATGCCTACGATTTCGTTGGCCGAATTTGCCCAGGCTGGCACGACAGTACCGCTCGGGCTCACGGGTCGACCGGGGTTCGGATACTCCTTGGCTTTGTCACCCCACATCGACTGGATCGACACTCCTTCCCCCGGCGTGAGCATGGTGGGCCTGATCCTCCTGACCGATCCATCGCAAATCATCGCGAGCGGGACGTTTGACGGGTCCGGCGTGGCCAACCTCCCCCTGATAATCCCACCCCAAAAGGCGCTCCTCGGCATTCCCCTGAGCTTCCAATTCGTCGATTACCAGCCCGGGGATCTTCGCTGGTCGACGGTAGCCTCGATCGTCCCCATGCCCTGAGGTCGCGGCAAATTCCTCGATTCGATCGGAGTCGACCCATGGTCCCAAGCCTGCTTGCGACCTCGGGGTCCCCAAGACCTCCCGTCTAGGCCGGCGCAGGCCCAGGCGTCTGCAGCAGCCAGGGAAGTTTGGTCAATCCCTGTGTGAGTCGAGTGAGCCACGCTTCCGAGGCAACCGAGCGGCTGCGACCCGGTTCAGCCCGAAGCAGTCGATTCTTCGGCGTGTGCTCCGACGGCACGAACTCCACGATCGATGCGGAGTAGCCGTGGGCCCGCAGCCAATGCAGGCGCAGGGCGTCCGTCAAATGGGCGGCCATGTCGACCTGCAAGATGCCCTCGCCCACAAAAGCACCAAACGCGCCCTCGGGCGCAAGCAGGGTCCGAAGCTCCGCGTGGCAGCAGGGGACGATTGCCAATTCTCGGGCCTGGGTTTCCAATGCACGCACGAGGGCGTGATCGGTTGCCAAATCACAGCCATGGAGACTGAGAAAAAGGTTGGGGCGCGGAGGAAGTTCGACCTCGGCGACCTTGCCGAGCACGAACTCCATCGACGTGAAACCCGACTTCGCCGCCCTGGCACGTCCGCGGGCAATGGACTCCGGATTCCGATCGATCCCCAAGAGTCGAACCGTCCCGGTGCGGCGGCGTCTCAGTTCATCGAAGAGCAAAAAGCCGAGGTACGAGTTGCCGCAATTTGCATCAACGATGCACACCTCCTCGGCTTCGGATTGAAGGCGGGTGAGACTGTCCTCGAACAGGCCGAGCAGATGCTGAACCTGGAGGGCCTTCCGCCGCATGTCCGCCGAGATGGTCCCGTCGGCGTTCATGATATGGAGCACCTTCAGCAGGGTGGTGCGCTCCCCCACAAATTCGCGGAATCGCTCTTCTTTCTCGTTGATGATTCGGGAAGCAACGGGGCGGTCGGTCATGGGTGGAGTCCTCGTAGTGTGCGGGCGGTCGGAGACCGGTGGTCACGAATGGAAGCCAGCCGACCGTCCGCATGCCAGTGCCATTCCAAGCCCGATTTGGTGCCAACTCTCCACTGGCACTGGTGGCGAAGTGCACCCGATGCGTAGTAGCCACGCCAATGGCCATCGGGCTTTCCCCCCCAGTAGTTTGCGGTCTGAGCCCGGGCCCCGGATTCATGAAAGAAGGTCCATGGCCCCTCACGCCGCCCTTGGTCGTAGCGTCCGGTAGCACGGAGGGATCCGCCGGGATACCAGTCGAAAGCCGAGCCGTGCCGGACGCCTTTTTGGACTTCACACCACAGCCACCTGGCCCCTGAAGGATGGAACGACTCGGCGGGGGGGTCAGGGTTCATCGCAGGGGGAGCCGCCTCGGGCGCGGCGGAGCCGCGCCCGCGGGGCTCAGTTCACGATGAAGCTTGCGGCGGAGCTGGTCGGGAAGGTGATGGAACTGAATCCGACCACCGGTCCGCCCGACACCAAGCGGTAAAGGGAGCGGTTCGCGGGACCCGACTGAAGCCCTGAGCCCACCAAGGTTCCCCAGTTGATCGCAGTCGCCGTTGCACTTCCACCCGGATTGAATCCCACCAGGGTTTCTTGAGTCGAAGTCAAGGCCGGCGAGTACGCCGTGATCGCGCAGCTTCCCGCGACCGTGTCGAAGACACAGTTGGCCGAAGCGACGAGCGCGGGGTTGCCATACGTCGGAATTGCGCTGAACGAGACAGTCAGCACTCCCGCGCCGTTGCTCGTCGCGGCGATGGTGCCCCCGACCCCGGGGTTCAGGTCCGTCCAATAAGCCGCCAACCGAGGCCGGTTGGTGTTGTTGTGATCGCCAATGGTCGGAGTGAAGTCGTCATCTCCGCTCAAGAAGGTGACGGATCCGTTGGAGTTCACGAACAGACGGGTGTACGCAGTCCCAGCGAACGAGACGGTGTTGAGGTCGCAGAAGTTCGGCGTGCCGAAATTCACGACTTGATTAGCGTCGTCCCCGAGGGTGATCGGGATGTTTCCCGGAGTGCAAGGGACGATATCGAGGCGGCAAGCCGCGCTGAGACTCGTGCCATCCGGGTGGGTGGCATCGAGTACGGCCATCTGCGTGGTCAAGGTGAGGGTGACCGGCGGCGCGATCAGGGGGAAGGTGATCGGCATCGCCCCGAGCAAGGAGGGTTGGAACCCACTGTTCAGGAAGAAGAGTGACGGATCAGTCAAGTTCACGTTGATGATTTGACCGTTGCCGGTGACAAATCCATTCGCAATCCCGGGCAGCGTCGAAACCGCGAGATCCCACGCGGGATTGGTCAAGGCGGAAGACATGGTGTAGGTCGCGGTCTGGCCGCCATTCGCCGATGCTTGAATCGGGCCACTGAAGGGGTTGTTCTCGAGCCCATTCAAGCGGTGCGTGGAGTTCGGCTGGTTGTTCATCCAGGCCGCGACCGGGATGGAGAACTGCGGCACCTGAACACTGGTGGGAGTGCCGGTCTTGAAGAGACCGAGCGTCGCCACCCCGGGGATCACATCGGTCTCGAACGCGAAGTTGTACATCGTCGACCAACGAATTGCGTTGGCGTTCACGTTTTGAGCGACGGTCTGGGTGCAGGTCCAAGAGACGCTGCCGGGAAGGGCGCTCGGAGTCCAGTCGGTGCCGTTTTGGAGTTCGCCGCTGTGGTAGTTGACGTCGTGGAAGTAGAGGCCGCCGGCCACCGCGGAGCCCGGCAGCGCCACGGAGAAGCTGGAGATACCCCGGTCCGAACTGAGATTGAACACGGCAAACTCGAAGCGGCGCATCGCCCCCCCGAGGGGAAGGGCCTTCATCGCGACGTAGACGCGCCCGTCGTTGGGGATGTCAACGGTCTGGATCTGAACGTCCGGTTCGGCGGTCTGCCACGCCCGAATCGCCGGTTCCGTGCGTACGGTGGTCGATCCGGGAGCAAACCCGATGTCGTAGTTCGTTCCCCCACCCGTGAAGACAACTCGACGGTGGGAAGCGTTGTTGTTCTTGTTTCCGGCGGCGGCGTCATCGGGGGTCACGTACTGACCTTCGACGAAGTACAGCGCACCCGCATTCAACGCCGGGTCGAGGTCCGCGTGGGCGACCTGGAGACGGCGCGCAATCGAGCCCGAGTAGCTCGGGCTGGCCGGCGGGTAAATGAAGGCTCCGGTCGCGGCATTGACCTGGTGCCGAGGGCCGAGGGGGCCTTGGCCGCCATTCAAACCGGCGCTGTAGGGGTCGGAGCAATTCACTCCGAGCAGCGCACCCGTGCCCGGATTTTGACAGGTGTTGCACAGGCTGTTGGCCAGCGCCGTGAATCCATGCTTCAGCCAGGACATCCCCACTTGCTCGAAGCGGCCGTTGCGAAGGCGATACAAGTTTTGCGCGATGACCGGATGGTTGGGGTTGTTTGACTGCCACAGGAGCGGCTGAGTCCCCACGTTGCACGACTCGGTACCGACCGAAAACGCGTCGACTGCACCCACGCTCGCAAAGTTCGCAAGGTCGTACAGACCTCCCACGATCACGTCCGGGCCCGTAGATTGACTTTGGAGCCGCGGCGCACCCATCATGACGACCGCGGCCATCAACAACGCAGAGCTGGTCCACTTCACAGGCAGTTCTCCAAGGGACAAGGGGCAGAATCCTGAGGAGCGATTGCCCCTCGGCAGGGGCGGAGCGTACCAGAATGCTCGGCCTGCCGGGAAGCCAAAATTTCACCGCCCGGACGCCGGAGCCCCCAGCAGTTGGAGATTGTCCAGGACCGCAGACGACCCCACTTTTCCGCTCAGTTGGCAGACCAAGTGGAGGACGGATCCCACGGGGAAGATTGCCTCTACTGGCTCTGAGCCCTCGGCCAGAGCGACAACCCGACCGGACCGATGGTCAAGGGTGATGCTCCACCCGATGGGCTTGTCGCTCGGCTCCGTCACGGTGTCCGGGCCCACTCCAGCCGTCGGTTTGGTGAGACGCGGTGCGAATTCGAGGAGGCTCGGAGTCGGATCCTTGGGATCGGACGGCGTGAGTCCGATCGTCAACCTGGCCCCTCCCCCGAGGATCTGCGCCCTACCTCGCCACACCCCGGACGTGACCCCCATGTCGGACCGGATCGACGCCGGGGCAGCTTTCTCCCCCCGGGTTCGCAGGACGACGGCGGATCCATTGACTTCCGCGCCGACTCTCTGCGTCCAGAAGCCCAGGCCACCCAGCGGGGGAAACCAGGGCGCGACGCGGGCATCCGCGGCCACGCTGGTTTGGGTCCGGGAACTGAGATAGGCGAGGAGATCTCGTAGATCGGCGGCGGGGACTCGCTCCAACAAGTCGTTCGGCATCATGCTGAGAGGCGAAGTGCGGACCGCCAGGCTCCCGTCTGCCTCTCGAGCGATTTCGTCCGCCGGGATTACCTCTCGTCCTCCGGCCGACTTGAGAGTGACTCCCTCCGGATCGCGCCGCTCGAGGATGCCGTCGAGCATACGCCCGTCGGTGGTTTCGACGGTGGTCAACTGGTAGGGCGCGGCGACCTCCGCCGAAGGATCGAGCAGATTCGCCAGCACGTAGGCGGCGTCGTGACGCTGGCTGCCGGTGAGGTCGGGCCCGACTTCTCCTCCGACGTCGAACAGCCGATGGCAGGGCATGCACGTCTTGACAAACACCCTCCTCCCCTCCGGAGGACGACCAGTGGGCAGGCGATCGAGAACACCGAGCCATGCCTGCACGCGCTCGGCACGCGATCCGGTGGACGTCACCGCCGCCCCGCGACCGTCACTTGGATTCTGGGCGAGACCGAACATCTGTAGGGACGACCGCACGACGGGATCGTCCAAGTAGCGGCGGCGGTCACTGGACTCCGCCCAGGCTACAAAGCTCTCGGCGGATGGCCGACGGGACACCAAGACCCGGATCACTTCGCGCTCGGCGATGGCATCCAAACTGGGCAGGGACGCCAAGAGGGCCGCGGTCACGGACGGATCCGGATGCCGAGCCGCATCGTCGAGGATCAGGGGGCGGAGGCCCGGATCGGCCAGGTGGCGATAGGTTTGATCGAGGCCGAGAGAGTCGCGGCTACCCAGGGCTTCCCTGAGGAGTCGGCGGCGTTGCAACAAGGGTCGGTCCTGGCGCGCCAGATCCTCGAGGCGAAGATCGCCGCTTGATGGGGAGAGGACCCCCGTCAACTGCGCCGCCAGATCCGAAACCGCGGGATCCGGATCCTCCTCTCCCTGTTCCAACAGCTTCGCCAGTCCGGCATCCAGAGGAAGACCCCTCGTTTCGCCCGCGAGTGACAGGAGCTGCGCGAACAGCGCTGATCGGTTCCGCGTTGCCCATGCATCGAGCTTCAAGCCATCGAGGAACTTGGACCGGCGAGGTCCTTCGAGAAGTCGCCGGAGTCCCAGGCTCGTCCATTCGGGCCACTCGGAGCGGGCGATCCAACCGATGGCCTCCGCACTCGCCTCCTGAACCTCGCCACCCAGGATGAACCAGGCCAGTTTCTGCAAGTGGGAATCCGCCGAGCATTCCGTCTTGGTGAGAAGGATCGGAGTCAGCGCCGATCTTGCGGTGGATGACAGGCGAGGCAACAGCGACACGAGTTCCCTGACGACCACGGCGGAAGCCTCGGGGCGGGCCCAGGCCAGTAGCAGGGGGGCTATGGAGTCGACCCGGGCGAGCGGGGAGTCCGCTAGCCACCGAGCGAACGCGGCTCGGCTGCGTTCAGGAAGACTCGACGCCAAGGCCAAGTGTTCGGAGCTCGATTCCGCCCCGACCGCGTGGAGGAGGCGGACAGCTCTGGCGGACGTAAGCGCAGGCTCGGACTGCGCTCTGTTCCAGAGGTGTTCGACCAGAGTCGGAGGAACCCCTCGTTCGGCGAGTTGCTGTCTCGCGTGCCGTCTCGTCCATACCGACGGGTCCTCGATGGCGACCTGCACGAGCTGCGCTTGGTCATCCGGGAGGGAGATCGGTGCATAGCCCGCGCGAGACTCACTCGCGAGACGATAGAGGCGCCCGTTCGTGCGATCCCAAATTTCCGTTTCCGTCCGGTGGCAGGCCTGCCGGTCATACCAATCGATGAAGTAGAGATGACCGTCGGGCCCAAAGCGCATCGCGATCAGGCGAAACGCCGGGTCGTGCGCCAGCAGAAAGTCGCCGTGGTGTCGGCCCTGATAGGTGGAAGCGCGGGGCTCGATCCGGTCCGCAACGATGCGATTGCCGTGGATGTTGCCCATCAGCACGAGGCCTTGCGTCCAGGTCGGCCAGGCGGGTGACTGCACGACGACGAGTCCGCAGTGGGCGTGGCCTCCTCCAGCGTCGTTGGAGCGGCCGTTGCCGCCATGAGGAGTGTCGCCAATCCAGTGCACGTGGTCGGCGATGGTCGGCAAGTCCTCGCTCACCCAAGCATCGAAGTGCGAGCCGGCTTGTCGCTGGTAGCGTCCACCCGGCACGATGTGCCACAAATGGGGAATGACACACCCCTCGATGAAGGCCTCGCCATCGGCGTCGAAATCCAGGCCCCATGGATTGCTCGTGCCGTGGGCCACCACTTCGAACCGCCGCGTGCGCGGATCGAACCGCCAGACTCCGGCGTTGATCGGAACCCGATCGGCTTCGGCGCATCCCGGAGGGCCCACTCGAGAATGAGTGAACACCCCGTGGGTGCCCCACAGCCAGCCGTCTTCTCCCCACACGAATGAGTTCAAGGTTTCATGGGTGTCTTGGTATCCCCAGCCGTTCAGGATCACCTCCGCGGGTCCGTCCGGGACCAAGTCACGGTCGCGATCAGGAATGAACAGAAGCTCGGGGGCCGCGCCGATCCACACCCCGCCGAACCCGACCTCGAGACCACTGACGAGGTCCAAGCCTTCGATGAAGACCCGGCGGGTTTCGAAGGACCCGTCGCCGTCCGCATCGCTGAACACCACGACCCGATCGAGGCCCTTTCCGGGGCCACGCTTTTGGGGATAGCTGTGAGCCTCGGCGACATAGATCCGACCACGCTCATCGAAGGCCATCGCGATGGGCTGGTGCAGATCCGGCTCGGCCGCGATCACGTCGACTCTGAATCCCGGAGGAACCTCCATCGCTTGGGCAGCTTCCTTGGGAGTCCGCTCCCGCCCGATCAACTCGGCTCCGCGTGGGGCCGTCTCGTACCACCGGAAGTCGTCGAAGTTGATGTGTCCCCAGTGGCCTTTGGCGTCGTCTCGCAGCCGCAGTTGGATCTCCTTGCCCCGGTGCGCGCTCAAGGACACCACCACCTGGTGTAGGTTCTCGACATCGCGCCCCCGCGCGGTGGCGATCACGGTTCCGGACTCGCGCAGCAGCAGATCCACTCCGACATCCGCGCGCGCTCCGCCTCCGACGAGGAAAGCACCGTAATCGTGGGTGACCACGAAGGGGGTGGAGATCAAATGACCAGTCGCATCGTCGGCACGTCCGGACTCGTAGCTCCCGGCCCAGAATCGGCCCCGGTGTCCACTTGCCATGTCGCTACGGCGGGCTCGTACCCGATCGCCCTGCACCGGATGTTTTGCGAATGCGTCTCCTTCGCTGGTCCAATCCGACAGGTCCCCGGTCTCGAACCCCATGTTGGCAGGGGAACCATCGGATCGTTTGGGCCACTCCCCGCGCGGCTTCTCAGTCGCGCCCAACGATGGCGGCGGTTGCGTTTGGAAGTGGACAAACACGCCGTTCTTGCTCGCCACCACGATGTCGGTCCGCCCGTCCGAGTCCACGTCTCGCACGACGACCTGGACCCCGACCCCACTCTCGCGATTCAAGACCACGGCCTCGCCTGACCAACGGCCCTCGGACTTCCTCACGCGCCACCAAGTCAAGTACGCCGGATCATGATCGGCCGCGTCGGCGCCTCCGTGCGACCAGGCCCGATTGCCGGTCACGAAGTCGGGCTTTCCATCCCCATCCATGTCCGTGAGGGCCAGCGCGTGCAAACCCCCGAAGGACAGTTCGTCCTCCCGATCCAGGGTCCGATGTGTCATGAGTTCATGGGCCCGCCATCCGTGGGGGCTCTGCACATCGCGCTCCCAGAGGCGAAGGCCGTATCCGTGGGCATGGACACTGGTGATGATCTCGGTGTGCCCGTCTCCGTCGAAGTCCGCCACCAGCATTTGGGCCCCGCCCGGATGGGCCAAGGGAACCGCGTGATGGACCCAGAGAACCTCATGAAGAGGATCCTCCGGCGCCTCCCAAATCCCGTTGCGCGTAAGCACGTCGGGGCGACCGTCGCCGGTGACATCACCCACACCCAGACCATGACTGAATTTCCCGCCTTGGCCGGCCTCGGAAATGGGTCGAAAGGTCCAGGCATCCAGCAGCCGAGCCGGATCGTAAGCCACGAATCCGATCACACCAGCGTGCTGGCAAACGAGCTCGCGCTGGCCGTCGCCCGTCAAATCGGCAAATGCGGGAGACTCGTTGTCCACGCCCCGGAACACGGTGGCCCGCTCGAATTCGAGCGGCCTTACCCCGCGGTTCCGGAGAACCTCGGCCGCCTCCCCCGGGAAGCCCACCACGAGCACATCCAGATCCCCGTCGCGATCCAGATCCTCGACAAAATTGAAGAAGGCGTTGGAGTAGCCCTGGCGATCAAAGCTGCGGGCGGGGCCGAAGTCCTTGGCCACCTCGAAACTGGGGCCCATCCAGACGCGGAAGCCTGCCACGACGTCCACGTGACCGTCCCCGTCGAAGTCGCCGGCATCGGAACCTTCGGCGATGAATTCGGCGGTCAAGCGGTGCGAGCGGACGGACAGCTCCGCACTCCCCTGCGCGAGCACCGCCCCGGCGACCAAGAACCACGCACCCGTCGTCGAGATCCTCATGGGGCCAGATCATAGGGGGAGACCTTCACACCTGCATCTCCCCCGGGGCGGAGGTGGTACCCTCGGCCCATGCGACTGCCTCTCCTCCCCCTTCTGGTTTGTTGCGCCACCGCCGCGGTGGCCCAGCCTCCGAGCGACGGCTGGATTTCTCTCTTTGACGGCCGGAGTCTCGAGGGGTGGTGTGGCCAACCCCATCACGACCCTCGGGAACTCGCGGTGGCCACGGAGGAGGCACGGGCGACGCGACAAGCGGAATGGGACGCGGAGATGCGGAAGCACTGGCGAGTCGAAAACGGGGAAATCGTCAACCTTGGAGAGGGCCCCTTCCTCACCACGCGGCGGTCATTCGAAGACTTTGAACTCGAGCTCGAGTACAAGACGGTCGCATTGGCCGACAGTGGCATCTACTTGCGAGGCACTCCCCAGGTCCAGATCTGGGATACCACTGAGGCGGGAGGAAAATGGTCGCTAGGCGCGGATCGTGGCTCCGGCGGACTTTGGAACAACAAAGTCCACGAACGATTCCCGCTGGTCTTGGCCGATCGTGCGTTCGGGGAGTGGAACCGTGTGCACATCAAGCTCGTAGGGGCGCGCACGACCGTGGACCTCAACGGTCAGAGGGTCGTCGATTTCGTTCCGATGGAAAATTTCTGGTCGAAAGAACTTCCGCTCTTTCGGGCCGGTCCGATTCAGCTCCAAACCCACGGGGGCGAGATTCGCTGGCGCAATGTGCGAGTCCGACCGATTGACGCGAGTCGGGCAAACCGACTTTTGGGCGCCCATGCCGACGACGGATTTGTCTCGATCTTCAACGGAAAAGACCTGGAAGGCTGGCAAGGTTCACGCGACGGTTATCAGGTAGAGGATTCCTCGATCGCCTGTCGCGCCGGAGCCGGGGGCAATCTCTTCACGACCGAAACATATTCGGACTTTGCGGTTCGCTTCGAGTTCCAATTGCCACCCGCGGGGAACAACGGACTGGCCATTCGTTACGGAGGCAGCGGAGATCCAGCGTACGACGCATTCTGCGAATTGCAGATCCTGGATGACGGACACGAGAAGTATCGCGAGATTCAGCCCTGGCAGGCTCACGGGTCGGCCTATGGCCTATCACCCGCGGTCCGCGGCTACCTCCGACCTACCGGCGAATGGAACTTCGAAGAGGTCACCGTGCGAGGTTCGAAAGTGCGCGTGGAACTCAACGGATCGATCATTCTCGATAGCGACCTCGCGCTCGTCCAAGAACCGCTTTCCAAGAAGGCTCATCCCGGACTCAACCGGAAGGAAGGCCACTTCGGATTTGCCGGGCATGGAGACCCGGTGAGATTCCGCAACTTGCGAATCAAGCGCCTCTGAGACGGGAGGCTACGCGGGCAAGGAGCGCGCACTTTCGTTCCGCCTCCATCAAGGTGGCCACCGGATTTGCGGCAAACGTGGCAAATCCACAGTCGGGATTGAAGAGGACGCGGTCCTTTCCGAGCACGTCCACGGCGCGCCGGGCACGACGCCAGACCTCATCTTCACTCTCCGCCGCGCTCTGTCTGGGATTGAGCAGCCCGACTCCGACTCGCATCGACTCGGGCAGTTCCGCCAGCACTTCGATCTCCCCTGCCCTCGGGGTCGAAAGCTCCAAGAACAGGGTGCCGACGGCAAGCCCCTTCAACAGCGGCAGAAGAGGGCGATAGTCCCCGCTCAAAAGGACGGACTCGTCCTTGGTCCAGTTGCCCCGACAAACGTGGAGTCCCAGGCGCTCCTGCGGAAAACCAGCGGTGAGGTCGGCCAAGAGTCGCTCGGCGAACCGGAGTTCTACTTGCGAATCGGACTTTTCGCCCAGCGCTCCGCACATGAACGAACGCTTGCCAGTCGGAGGCGCAAAGACGACCTCCGAGAGCACGGGTTCATCGAATTGAACGATGCTCACTCCGAGAGTCAAGAGTTCTTGCGTCTCCTCGCGAAGGACGCGGAGGACGTCGACCGAGAGCTCCTCGCGTGAGGAGTAGGCGCGCTCGCGGAAGCACTCGAGCCAGAGGGTTCGAGTCAAGAGATAGGGACCAGGCAGCGCCACTTTCACCGGTTTGGTGGTAGCCATGAGGGTCGCTTCTGCCTCGGCTGCCACCAGCGGCTTGACGCGCCGGATCCGGCCGAATGCCACCGGATGGCGAACTTCGGCGGCGGGGACATCAAGGGCTCGCAATTCCCGTTCGAATTCCTCGGGATCATCCACCAGAGGCAAGAGATCGGTGAGAGGAATGAGCCGACATCCATCGAGCCGATGTCCGACAAAACTCGCGTAGCTGTCCCTACCCTGTTCGCCGTCCGCGATCACGTCCAAGCCGGCCTTCACTTGCGCCAGGACGGCCAGGCGAGTCCCGTCCAAAGCCGCCTCGCGCCACTCCTGCTCCGAACTCCGACCGCGCAGGAAATCCTCGATCGCCCGATTCATCCAATTGGGGCGGGGCCAACTCCCCACGATGCACGTTGAGAGTGGCGCAACCTCTCGGGCCGGGACCGTGGTGGCCATCGTTGTCGCAGCTGGCTGCCCCGGCTCGACGAGAACTGGCCGCGCCGAGGCAAAAGAACGTCCGCCGCTCCCCCCCTTCTCAATGAGAAAACTCAGATTGCGGCCCTGCTTGGTCCAAGAAACCAGGCGGTTTCCCGTGAGGCGACACCAGGCTGGAAGGTCATGCTCGACGGAAACCTCGCTGCTCTGCACCAGCAAGTGCTGCCCGACGTCGAGTGGATCGATGTGCTCCCGGATGAGTAGGAGTAGTCCGTTTCCGCAGTCCAAGTCCCCGCCGTGGAAACTCGTATCCGGCGCCAAGAGGTGCACATCGACCGGGTCCATGGCCTTCTCCCTCAGTAACTCACGCAGGCGGCACCCAGGGAGAGGAACTCGACGAGTTTGGCGCCACCGACGATGGTTGCCCCGGCCACCAACTTGGTTTCATCGAGCTTGCGCTTCTTGAAGCAGGGGGAACACACCCAAATCTTTCCTCCCGCCTTCACAAAATTGGCCATGAGATCGCGCAGCGGTGCGAACCCCTCTTCGTGGATGTTTTGTGCGTACCCCGCTTCCGCAAGCCGCACCGCTTCGGTGCTCAAGAACACCACGGTCTCCTGTTCCGAGGCCGCGGCGGCTCCGGCCACCACGAAGGCCACGGTGGCTCGATCAGGATCATTGCCGGCGACGGTGAGATTCACGCAGAACGACTTGGACATGGATTACTCCTTCACGCGGAACCAATAGTGCGGATGTTCGGATCGTTCGAGTCGATTGCCCGTCATGCGAGACCAAGCCGGCAGATCCTCCAAGGCCCCGGGATCGGTGGCAATCAGATGGAAGAGCGAATGCGGTGCCCGTTCCCGGAGCCGCAAACGCAGTTCCAAGACCAGCTCCCCGCATCCCATTTCCCCCGCATCCCAGTCGACCGGCTCGGCAGTCATGCTCTCACTGGCGGTCGGCCAGCTCCCGGTAAGTGAGTTTGCGCGTCCAGCCCGTCTTTTCGGGGTGCACCTTGCCGTCCACCTCGACATAGGCCTTGGCCAGCGCGTTCACCGGCCCCGCCTCGCAAGGGGGATCGAAGGCGAGGTCGCGGCCGCTGCTGAACACGACGCGGCGCTCGTCGATATTCCCGAAATAATAGTCGACGCGACGACGGTCCGGGCCGGAATAGCCATCCGCCGTGGTACGGCGCACCAGGGTCTCGTTGTCGGCATTGAGCCCGAATGTGTCGTGGTAGATGTCGGCAACCGCGACATCGTGGGGCACCCAGCCCACGCCGCCGACATAAAACTCCGGCCAGCAGTGGTAACTCGAATCCACGTCCTGCCCGTCGAGCTCCTTCTTGAGGAAGACACCGTAAATGATGCGAGTCGGAATGCTCTCGGCCCGCGCCAGCGAGGCCCAGAGACTGTGGAAGTCGGTGCAGTTGCCGGTTTTGGTAGTGAGGCAGTGTTCGGTGCTTCCGACCGGGGACGCCTTGCGATTCTTCGGGTCCTTCACCCAGTAGTCGATGTTGTCCAACTCCCAGTCGTAGAGACGACGCGCGGCCTTCACGGTGTTGCTCTCGGAGGCCACCACTTCGCGGGCAATGGTGCGAATCCGATCGTCGATCAGCACGTGCTGATTCGGGGTCGTGTACTTCGTGAGCGAGGCCCGCTCCGCCGCGGTCAATGGTCGCGCTTGGCTCGCATCAATGTTGGAAAGCACTTCCCGCCTCGCCAGCGTAAAGTGGTGGACGATCGTGAATTCCTTGGCCGAGGTTCCCGCGGTCTCAGCGTATAGCACACGATTCCCTTCGGAGTCGCGGCCGAAGCTCGTCGGGATCGGACTTTCGATGCGCTCCTCGACGATGTCCTGATAGGCATCATCCTGAGGGACCGCGAACCACACCCGAACGCGTTGTGAGCCATCGGGGACCATGACTTTGAGCTCGTGCCGAACCTCGAATCGACCCTCCTTGCCGGTTGGCAGGGTCGACTGAACGGTCTCGGGACCGGCACAGCCGAGAAGGAGAAGGCCGAACCCGACGATGGTGATGAGATTTCGCATGGGTTCTCCTCAGAAGTCCAGTTGGGCGTAAAAGCTGAAACGGATGGTGTTGCCAAGCCCGGTGTCGACGTACTGGGTTTCCCAATAGACCGCATCGAGTCCCATCTTCAAGCCGCCACCGAAATTCGCGAGGAGGTTGGCGTACGCGCTCCAGTTACGGTCGCGCGCTCCGACCAAGAGATCATCCGAGTCGGCGTTGTCGACCGACCCGCCGAGGGACAGGCGCCACATGTCGTCGATCTGCCACACCAATTCGACCCAGCCACCCCAGTCCTCGATTTCGTCGCCACTGACCCCGTTGATGCTTTGGAGAATGCCACCCCTGACATCGGCCAGCGCCTGTCCGATGAAGAGTTCGCCTCGGAGAGAGAAGCGGTCGAAGAGCGGAATTTCGGCGTCGAGACCCATGGCCCACGCCGTGAAGTGGTCTTCGCCTCCGAACTGCGCGTCGGTTTCCAGCCCCGCCAAGTACCCGTAGGCCCCGACCGACAGCCGCTTGCCTTCCACCCAACTCGGAGTGGACATCCCGAGACGCAATTGCCCGTGTGGGTGACCGGAGTCGTAGCCGTCGATCAGGGTCGACGTGAAGGGTTTAACTACGCCAGTACCCGCGTCCAGATCCTGAGTATCGACCGCGCCGGTGAGGCCAAGAGCCGCCTTGACCGTAAACTCGGTCCCGGTGGGATCGCCGGTTTTGAAATGGAATTGGACCATGGGGCGTCGATCGCCGAGGTTGCCGACTCCCCACAAGAGCATTTGTCCACCAACCGCGGGCATGAGGGGAGCGATCACGTCCCAGTCTTGGCCCAGGCGGATGGAGAAGTCGCCAAAAGCGAGGTTCAGGTAGGCAAGCCGGATGCGCGGGGTGGCGCGTGAATCGGATGAACCCGTGGGATGGTTCGAAAAGTCCGTCTCGAGTTTGCCGGTGACCTTCGCCGACCCGATCGTGCCGGCGTCGACATCAAACCCGAAGCGCGTGAGCCGGGCGTCAATCGTGAATTCGTCGTCGTTACTGTCCTCGGCCGCCGTGTCGTTCTCGGCCAGCACGAAGACCGGAAGAACCGCGTTGTTCATCCGAGCCGCGCTCCAGTTCACGTCGTTCCGAAAGAACCCGTAGAACTTGATCGGGTAGCCGGATCGGGTCAGATCCTTGAAACTCATGCCATCGCGCACGGACTCCGAGAGGGTGTTGACCTGCTCCTCGAGCGCCGACTCTTCGGCCTCCGTCGCGAGGGCCATTTGTTCGGAGCGGAGGGTTCCGACTTCGGCTTCCAAGCCACGGTTGCGGGCCTCACTGGCCTCCAGTCGGCGCAGGATCTCCGCGTTCTTAGCCTCCAGATCCAAGAGCCGTTCTTCAGCGGTGCGCTGATCCGACTGCGCCGGCACCGTGATCAACAGGCCGCATCCAAACGCGGCCACGAGCATCGACTTCCACATTCCAGCATCTCCCAAGGTCGAACTATGGACGATCGTACTTCCCTGGCGGACGACCAGGGACCACATCACGTTCGAGCTGGGGAGAGTCAGCCAGGAGCCTACGAACCGGAGGAACTCGGATGCTCAACCCCATGGAAGCGGCACAGACCTGCACCGCCAAGCCAAGCTCAGCGGAATCAGCGGCGGCAATTCATGGGCATCTCCGGCTTCGTGGGGGCCCACCGAACGGTGGGCGGGTTCGCGGGCACTGTAGGCTGAACCCTGGTCCGTGTCAAACGTGCCACCGGTGGGCGAGCCCTGAAAGCCACCGGTTACCCTGCGACTTCGCCGGAGGGGGCCGGCGCCTCGCTCCTTCGCTACTCTAAGCCCGCATGAGACTCACCTGGCTCACTGGGGCAGCCCTCGCCCTCTCACTTCTGCCCCTCCCCTTCGACAACGACCGACCCGGCCATTCCTCCCACGGCTCAGCCTTCGACACCGGCCTGCGCCAGCGGCCCTGGCACATGGAGGGCATCGGGCAAACTCACTTCCCGATCACCACAAAGTCGCCGGAAGTGCAGGAGTGGTTCGATCAAGGAAACTCGTTGCTCCACAGTTTTTGGTTCGAGGAAGCGGAGCGCTCCTTCCGATGGTGCGCGAAACTCGACCCCGACTGTGCGATGGCCTATTGGGGGCTGGCCGCCACCGTCCTGAACTGGTTCACCGGTCCCGAGTTGAACACTCCCGAGACGAAGCGCGGCCTCGACTTCTTGAAGGAGGCCGTGCGTCGCAAGAGCGCCGCATCGCCCCGCGAGAGGCTGTACATCGAAGCCTGGACCAAAGCCTTCACCGACAACCGACCGGATCACGCCTTCGTGCTCGTGAAGGAACTCCAGAAGATCGTCATCGCCTATCCGGACGACGTCGAGGCCAAGGCCCTGTACGCGCTCTACAGCATCGGCGCGAATGCGTACGCGACCGAGCTCGTCCTCCGCGAAGTCTTCGCGAAGCAACCCGACCATCCAGGTGCCCACCACTACCGGATCCATAACTGGGATGGTGTCTCCACCGAACAGGCCCTCGAAAGTTGCCGACGGTACGGAGTCATTGCTCCGGGGGTCGGTCATGCGAACCACATGCCTGGCCACAACTACAGCAAGCTCGGCATGTGGAACGAGGCCGCCCTCGCGATGGACAGTGCAACCCGCATCGAACTGCGCTACATGACCGAACGGCTCGCTCTTCCTTTCGAGACCTGGAACTACGCTCACAACCGCAACTACTTGAGCTACCTCCAAGAGCAGCTCGGGATGGAGAAAGCGTCTCTCTCGGGAGCACGTGGCCTCATCGCCGCGCCCCGGGACACTCTGCGCAACAAGGACGACGGGGGCGGCTCCTTCGATCAGGGAATTCAGGCGCTCATGCGCTGCCTCATCAAGTTTGAACGCTGGGAGGAGATTCTGAAGCCCGACTCCATCCCATGGCGGGACACGCCGGCCGACAAGGCCAACCGAGCCTTCGCCGAAGCCCTCGCCTACATCGGGACCGGCAAACTAGTCGACGCCCGCGGGCGGCTCGCGGATTTGCGTGCGATGCTCGCGAAAGACGCACCGCCCATACCCACGGAGCTCGATCCTTCGCTCGCGGCGGACGCCGCCGAGGGTCTTCTGTGTTTCGCCGAGGGGGACATGCTCGAAGCCACCCGCTTTCTCCTTCAAGCCGCCGCCCTCGAGCAGAAGAAGCGCGATGAAGAAAGCTATTCCAACGATCCTCCTCCCTACCCGTGGCCCGTGCACCGCGTTCTCGGTGACGCCTACCTTGCCCACGGCGATGCCCGCCTCGCCGTCGATGCCTACACCCGGGCGCTGAATTTCGAAGCGAACGACGCGTTCACGCTCGCAGGCCTGGCCCGCGCGCAGGCCGCCTTGGGGGACCAAGCGGCGGCCGGCGACGCCGCGGGCCGCTTCCTCTCCGTGTTTGCGAACGCAGATCCCGGACTCAAGTGGTCCACGCAAGTCTCCTTGTTAGGCGTCGACCGAAAGCCCGTCGCCAAGACGGCGGCGCCAGAGCGGCCCTACCGCCCCGACCTCCCCAGTGAAATCGGCCCGCTGGAGTGGGAGCCCTACCCCGCACCGGAGCTCACCAGCAGCGATTCGGAGGGCAAGCCCGTGCGACTCTCCGACTACCGAGGCAAGAACGTCCTCCTCGTTTTCTACCTCAACGAGGCCTGTGTCCACTGCGTCGAGCAGCTCGTCGCTATCGACAAACGCGCTTCCGACTGGACGGCCGAGAATACCGTCGTGCTCGCCGTCAGCAGCACGCCTCCCGCGAAGAACAAAGAGTCCGAAAAACTCGCCAAACTCTCGATCCGTCTCCTCTCCGACACCAATCACCAAGACGCGCGCCGCTTCACCTCGTACGACGACTTCGAAGAGATCGAGTTGCACTCCACCATTCTGATCGACGCTCGGGGCCGCGTTCATTGGAAGCGAACGGGTGGTGACCCCTTCACCGATCTCGACTTTCTGGTGAAGGAGATCAAGCGGATCAACGCCGCCAACGCTTCGCCCACCGCACCCGCCGAGAACCGTTAACCCCGGTCGCCCCGCTGCCCGCGCCCCCGCTTGTGAGTGCGGGCTCCGCCTTAGAATGGCTGATGGCCGACTTCACATACCAGGACATTTTTCCTCTCGGACCGAAGGACACTCCGTGGCGCAGGCTCTCGAGCGAGGGAGTCACGGTGCGAGAGTGGAGTGGTCAGCGAATCCTCGGAGTCGAGCGATCGGCCCTCGAGCTCTTGACCTTCCACGCCTTCGATGATGTCAGCCATCTGCTGCGACCCGGCCATTTGGCGAGCTTGCGCAAGATCCTCGACGATCCCGAGGCCTCCGCCAACGACCGCTTCGTCGCCCTCGAACTCTTGAAGAACGCCAACATCGCCAGCGGACGGGAGCTCCCCGGTTGCCAGGACACCGGCACTGCCATCGTGATGGGAAAAAAGGGCCAGTCCGTTTGGACCGGATTCGACGACGCCGAAGCGATTTCCCACGGAGTGTGGCGCTGCTACCAGGAACGCAACCTCCGGTTTTCCCAGTTGGCCCCACTCGATCTCTACACCGAGAAGAACACCGGTACCAATCTTCCCGCGCAGATTGATCTCTTCGCGACGCCGGGAGAGGAGTACCAGTTCCTGTTTATCGCAAAGGGCGGAGGATCCGCCAACAAGACCTTCCTCTTCCAAGAGACCAAGGCCCTCCTCAATCCCAAATCGCTGGAGCGATTCCTGGCCGAGAAGATCCAAGCGATAGGAACCTCGGCCTGCCCTCCCTACCATTTGGCCGTCGTGATCGGGGGGCTCTCCGCCGAGCTCACCCTCAAAGTCACCAAACTTGCGTCTTGCCACGAACTCGACACCCTGCCAACGAGCGGCAACGCGCACGGGCGCGCGTTCCGCGATCCGGCCCTCGAAGCGAAGGTCTTTGATCTGTGCCGAGCGTCGGGCATCGGAGCCCAGTTCGGCGGCAAGTATCTCGCACACGATGTGCGAGTGATTCGATTGCCAAGGCACGGCGCCTCGTGTCCGGTGGGAATCGGGGTCTCCTGTTCCGCGGATCGCCAGGTGCGCGGAAAAATCACTGCGGAGGGAGTCTTCCTCGAACAGCTCGAGACCAATCCCGCCCGATTCCTGCCAGAAATTGACGAAGCCTCTCTCACCGGAGAAGTGATCCCGATCGACCTGAGTCGGCCGATGGCCGAAATCCGGCAGTCCCTGAGCCGGTACCCGATCGGAACTCGCCTCTCGCTGACCGGACCGATGGTGGTCGCACGCGACATCGCGCATGCCAAACTCGGCGAGCGCCTCGATCAAGGACTCGGTCTCCCCGAGTACTTCCGCAACCACATGGTCTACTACGCAGGCCCCGCCAAGACTCCCGCCGGCCGCCCGTCCGGATCATTCGGGCCGACCACCGCGGGCCGGATGGACAGCTACGTCGACCGATTCCAATCGCACGGCGGTTCCATGGTCATGCTGGCCAAAGGCAACCGCTCCGCGGCCGTCACCGAGGCCTGCCAAAAGCACGGCGGCTTTTATTTGGGCTCGATCGGCGGCCCGGCGGCGCGATTGGCCGATCACAGCATCCGCAAGATCGAAGTCCTCGAATACCCCGAACTCGGAATGGAAGCGATCTGGAAAATCCAAGTCGTGGACTTCCCTGCCTTCTTGGTGGTCGACGACAAAGGCAACGATTTCTACCGCAAAATCAACGATGCGAGGCGGGCCGCGCTCACGGTCTGAGCCTCGCGACGGGTTCAGGCCCGGGGCAAAAGGCCAGTGAAGCAGCGGCGAAGACAGATCGCCGCCAAGGTGGCGACCGCGAAGAGAATCCCCGCCGAGAGCCCGTTTCCGTACAGCCATTCCCCAGTGCCGAACAACGCAGCATAAACCGCGACGACGCTGAGCCCCACGGCGGTAAGCGCACGCCCTGGGGTTCCTCCGAAGCGGAGCCCCGACGGACCTGGAGAGAGGGTCGACACTGCGGTCACCTTCTTCCATCCCGGTCCCCCGACCCCACTCCGCCGTACAAATTCCGCGAGCACCCCCGGCTCGGTCGCCGTCGTCAAGAACGCGGCGGCGATCCACGCCACGGTGGTAATGCCGACGCTCAGCAAAAATGCCTGCCAATCGGTGATGTCCCCAAACGCCCCTTGTTGCACGGCAATGGCCACGCCGAGTGAAACCACCATGGCCACGATTTCGGCGGCGGCGTTGACACGCCACCAAAACCACCGCAGCAGGAATATGAGGCCGGTGCCGGCGCCCACCTGCAGGAGGATCTGGAAACTGTCCAGAGCGTTCTTCAAGAGCAGCGCGACGCCGCTCGAGATCACCAGCAAAAACACGCTCGAGAGTCGGGCGACCCGGACCAGATCCCGCTCCGACGCGTCCTTCCTCACGAAGCGCTTCCACACGTCGTGCACGACGTACGAAGTGCCGAGATTGAGCTGGGTGGAGATGGTCGACATGTACGCCGCGAGGAGGCTGGCCACGACCAGTCCGCGAAGCCCACTCGGCAAGTTGGTGAGCATGGCGGGGTACGCGAGATCATGGCCGATCGTCTTCGGGTCGATCTCGGGAAAGGCCGCGGCGAGATCGCCCAAACTGGGATAGACCACCATGGACGCGAGGGCCACCAAAATCCACGGCCAGGGCCGCAGAGCATAGTGCGCGACATTGAAGAGGAGGGTGGAGAGTACGGCGTGGCGTTCATCCTTCGCCGCGAGTAGACGCTGCACGACATAGCCCCCCCCGCCGGGCTCCGCGCTCGGATAATAAATGCTCCACCACTGAACGAAGACGGGAATGAGGAACACGGGCAGGAGCACCTCCCAATTCCAGGCTCCGTCCGGAAGCTTCCAGGGCGGAATCAGTGGCAAAGCAGGTGCGACTGAAGGATGCGATAACAGAGCATCGAGCCCGCCCACTTCGGGGAGTCCTACGACGTGCATCGCTGCCGCGATGCTCCCCACCATGGCCAGGACGAATAGCGCGAGGTCGGTCCAAAGCACGCCGCGCAATCCCCCGGCGACGGTGAATAACAAAGTCGTACCGGCCCCGATCGCCACGACCCATGCGGGACTCAATCCGAGCATGACCCCCGCGATCTTGATGGCGGCGAGGGTGACCGTCGCCATGATCATGACGTTGAAAAAGAGCCCGAGGTAGAGGGCACGAAACCCGCGGAGGAACGCGGCTGCCTTTCCGGAATAGCGAAGCTCGTAGAACTCGACGTCGGTCATGACTCCCAGTCGGCGCCACATCGCCGCGAACACGAACACCGTGAGCATGCCGGAAAGCAAGAACGACCACCACACCCAATTTCCACTGACTCCGTGGCGCCGCACGATGTCCGTGACGAGGTTCGGAGTGTCGGTGGAAAAGGTGGTGGCCACCATACTCGCCCCGAGGAGCCACCACGGCATGCGACGCCCCGCCAGAAAATAGTCGGAGGAACTTCCGCTCGCCCGTTTCGCGGTGAGGAGGCCGATCACGAGGCTCGAGAGGCAGATCACCGAGACGATCGCAAGATCCAGATTCGATAGGCGCATTCAGGTACCCCGACACGAAGGAGGGTCCTTCGGCAAGGCGTTCTTAACCGATGATGCTGAGGTCTCGGGAATCCTGTTCCGACAGAGCCAGGAGCGAGCCCAACGCCCGCCGGCCAGGATCCCCTATATTTCGCGTGTATTCGTTCACGTAGAGGTGCACATGCTGCCAGATCGCTTCGTCGGAGAGCTCCTGGGCATGCTCGCGCATGAGGCTCAAGGCTTCCCCCGGATTTGCCGCTGCCACTTCTTGGCTTTGCCGAAGCGCATGTACGAGTTCCACCAGGTCACTCACCGGGACCAATCGCGACGCGAAGATTCCTCCCAGCGGAACCGGTTCTCCAACCCGGGCTTCCCAGGTTGCCCCCAAATCGCAGACCAGGTCGACCGAGTATTGCGGATAGACAAACCTGCCTTCGTGGATGCAGACTCCGAAGTCGGCGCGGCCGTCTCGCAGAGCCGGCAAGATCTCGGAGAAGACCACGTGTTGCGTGCGGCCGACACCACCCATCAACACCCGGTAGAGCAGCGACGCCGTGGTCGCCGCGCCGGGCAGGAGGACCGAGGCCGAGGCGTCGAGCTTGGGGCCGGGGTCGCTGGGTCCCCGTTTCGGGCGCGAGAGCAAGAGGGGGCCCACCCCGAAGCCAAGGGCCGCACCAGCCGCCAGGACATGGTGGCTCTTCACCAACCGGGGCAGCAGAGCAAAACTCCCCTTGGCAATGCTCAAGGCGCCGGACATCAGCCGCTCGTTCTGGGCTTGGACATCATGGAACTCGAACCGGAGGCGGCGGGATCCCAGCCGCACGCGACCAGTGATCAGGCCAAACCAGGCGTAAGTGTCATTGGGGCAGGGGGACAACCCGATGACCAGGTCCGTCATGGCATCCTTTCGCCTCGCGCGTCCAGGAGTGCCTTGGCCACGCTTTCCAGGGCCTCCGCGACGCGCCAACGCGCGTGGTCGCGATCGCCGACCGGATTCGAGCAGCCACGAAGGACTCGCAGCGGGACCCCCGCCATTGCGGCCGCCATCGCGACCGAAAAGGACTCCATGTCCTCGCCGCTTGCAGTGGGGTGCCGCTCCCGACGAACCTCGGCCATTTCCGCATCCGCACTGGCCGCCGCCACCGAGAGCATCGTGAGCGGAGCCGAGTTCACGTGAATCCCATCGAATACGGGATCCCCATCGGCCGGCCGCCACTGTGGGAATCCAAGGCTTTCCGGACTCTGAAACCGCATCCCCTCTCCCACGCCAATCCCGTCGACTCGGATCTCGCCGAACCAACGCGCGGATCCGACCGGAAACACCGACAAGTCGTAGCTCCCCGCAATTCCCACCACGATCGCGAGCGATGGTCTTCTCGACTGAAAGAGCTGCATGGCCGAAATGCCAGCACTGACGAGCCCGAACCCGACTTCCACCATCGGCCATTCTTCGAGCCCGAGTCGGAGGAGTTGGGCGCGCTCTCCCGGCGTGGGAACCAAGAGCACGGTGTCAGGCGGTAGGGGCATGGGGGGGGTGAACTCAAGCGGGCACCCAGGAGGATCCACCATAGCGACCGGCGGTACTAAGTCTCGAACACTTGGTTGTGCCGCAGACCCTCGCGCAGTTCGTCGAGCAGATCCCGCAGTGCCGCGCGTGCGATCTTGCCGCCCACCGCCACTTTGATCCGCTTCTTCAACCGTTCGGCAAGGCAGCCGGTCTCCAAGCGAGCAAGGGCGAGCGGGAGATAGGCCCTCTCGTCCGGCGTGGCCGCGTCCTCGGCAAGCCGAGCGTAAGCCACCATGACGCCGCCGGCGGTTTTCGCCCCCGGCAAGTGCGGCGCGTTCACACGCGCGCTCCGACCCTTCCGAATGGTGGCGCGGTAGTCCTGGCACAGGGCACCGTGATCGGGCAAGGCCAGTGACCCCTCCTGAATCGCACGCATCAGCCCCCGCAGCGTGGCCCGCACCAGGGCGGCCATGGCCACATCCATGCGCACGCACTCTTGGACATCGAGGATCCGGAGCTCCATCGAGGTCCGTCCGAATTTGAGGACGGCTCCCCGACTGTTGAAGAAATCTTCGCGGAGGATGCCGGCGTCCGGCAACCGGTCTACGGCCGCGAACATGGGTTCGAGCACGCTGGTCCGGTAATCGCGGAACGAGTGCAAGTACTCGGGAACGATCGATCCCTTGCTCTCCGGGACGCGCCCCTGCAGATCCACGAGTTCCACGAGGCGTTGATCCAGCGCTCCCGTGACCTTGCCCTCGAGGAAGGGGCTGGCGGCCGTCACCGCCGGCAAGTACGGAACCAGGAGCGCGGTGGCGTTCATCATCGCGCAGCAATTCTTTTCGCTCCCGAACGGGAGATTGACGTGGCAACTCTGGACGTTGACCCACCCCTGCTGTTCGGTCGGAAACAGGCGCGCGTAGGTCTCGTAGATCTCCGTGCCTTCCCCCTGCCACCGGCCCGCTTCGGTCGGCTTCATCCACGGGTGCATCGCCACCGGAACGAGGCTGGCCCCGAAGCGCTGTTCGAGCCGCTCCATCGTTGCCAAGACACCTCGGTAGAGCTCGGACTCGATCTCGGAGAGACGAGCGAGCGGAACGGGGTTCTTGAGTTCCACCACGTGGTCCACGAACTCGTTCGAGAGCCCCGCTCCTTCGAGCTCGGCATCGGAAGCGGGTTCGCCCACAATGTCCGCCAACAATCCAGGGACTAGTCTACGGATGGCTCCGTCCGGTCCGATGACCGGATACTCGAGCTCGAGGCCGGTGACCGCGAATGCCCGATACTTCTGGGTTTTCATGTGCGACTCGCTTCCCTCGCTTCGTCGACCGCTTCCTCGCGAATCCGATCGATGAACCACTGGATCACTTCCTCATAGAGCCGGGACTTTTCCGCCTCGTCCTCGTACCCTTCGTCGATGTTCGGGTTGTCGTTCACTTCGATGACGACCGGGCCGCGCGGCGTCTCTTTCAAGTCAACCCCGTAGAGCCCACCGCCTACCGACCGAGCCGCGGCTACCGCGACTTCGGCCACCCGCGGATCCAAAGATTCTCGAGGCACCGCGACCACCCGGCCCGATTCACCGGGTGTGCCTTTGCCGTCATTCTTCAAGATCTGCCAGTGCCCCTTCGCCATGTAGTACTTGCAGGCGAAGAGCACCCGGCCGGCCAGAACTCCGATGCGCCAGTCGAACTCGCTGGGCAAGTATTCCTGCACCAGCAGCAAGGGACTACGCTTGAAGAAGCGTCCAGTGACATCGCGATACTCGACTTCGTCCCGAGCCTTCTTGACCGCCAGCGAAAATGACCCGTCCGGCTGCTTGACGATCAACGGGAAGCCGAGATCCGCCACCGCCTCGATGCCCATGCCCGGCGTGACGACATGCGCTTTGGGTTGGGGAATGCCCAGCCGGTGCAGGAGCTCAAACAGGTAGACCTTGTTCGAGCAGCGAATCGTGGACTGGGGATCGTCGATCACCGGCATCTTGAGCTGGGCCGCGCGTTGCTGGACCGGGAAGGGCCACCGATCCAGGCCGGTCAGCGTGCGAACGAACAGGGCGTCGTGTTCGGCCAGGCGGTGCGTCTCGTGCCGGGTCAAAATGTTGAAATTGGCCCCGAGTCGCATGGCGGCCGCTGCGAAGCGATCCAGCGTTTCGCGAGTCGACGGCGATGTCGGATCCTCCGGGTCCCACAAACACGCGATGGATGGCCTGGCCTTGGACCTTACCGGCCGAACCTCGGGAGTTCGTGCGAGTTCGGCGATCGCTTCGTCCAAGAGCTCCATGTGGGACTCGTCGAGCTTTGCGATCGCCGAGAGATTGATCCCACACACCTTCCACGTGCGGTCGCGCACCAACCGGAGTTGGAAGACGGGGAGCGGAAACTCCCGGTACACCTTCGCTGCGAGGGTTCGAAACCGCGCGTCGGTCGTCTTGCCGAGCACGACCAAGATGCTCGCGATTTCCCCCTCGTGAGGGCGCAAGTGCACGTCCGAGTTGCCTTGAGCCTGGGCCTGAAACGCCCTCGGCTC
This sequence comes from uncultured bacterium, assembly GCA_902826835.1. Taxonomy (GTDB): domain Bacteria; phylum Planctomycetota; genus RBC034. The sequence continues at coordinate 191,168 of CADEGH010000006.1, forward strand.
GTCGCTCTCGCCGGTGTGCATCGCCACCAAGACCGGTTCGGTCTCCTTGGCCATGCGGCGAAATCGCCGCGGGCTCGCGGTGGGTACCCCAGCGGCATCGAGCGTGCGCAGGAACGAAATCGGATTGGCCGCGGCTTCCAAGACCTGCACTGTGGGAACCACCTCGTGACCACGACCCTCCGCCAGGAGTGAGACGTAGTAACCCCGCGACAGGTAGCCCAAAGACCGGCAAAGGTTGAGCACGATCGGCTCGGCAGTCACGACGGGGAGTTCCCCGCGCAAGTAGTGGTCGGCACTCACCACTGCCGAATTCTTCAAGTTGAGGAGCTTCGGGCTGCCGGTGACCGCCAACACTCTCGGCAGATCGGGTTTCATGATTTCCTCGGTTTGATGACCAGGAGGTTGGCATCGTAGGTGGTGTTGCCAAGAAGAATGGCAGGCAAGAGTCGTTCCGCCGGAACGCTGTACTTGCCGGTCTTGCTCATCGGAATCAGGCGCGCCGGATCGCGAAGAATGAACCTGCGGCCTTGGTCCAGGTGGCCGCACACCACGACGAAGTGTCCCATCGGATCTCCGCCGATGTCGTCGTACTGGTCGTTTTTCTCGCGCGCGGTGCGATAGAGATAGGTCGCGGACAAACCCGTGAGCACGGGGGCGCCCTGATTCAGGTGTTTGATGATCAACTGGGGCGTCAATTCCTGAAAGCGGATGCGCCCTCCCGCGGCCACGTAGTCCTCGTACGCACGCATCACCGTCTTCAGTCGAGCCTTGCGCACGAGGCGCCTTCGTGCGCGCAACTTCTGGAGCAGGTCTTCAGCTCCCAACTTGGCCCAGGTGGGGTCGAAGACTTTCAGGTTGTAGGTGTAGAGCAGCGCGTCGAATCCGTTTTGGAGCGCAGAGAGGCCGAGCCAAACCGCGATCGTCCCACCACCTTTGTTGCGCCTCGTCTCGGTGATGATGGCGTCGAGATCTTTTTCGAGACCCCAGTAGCGGTAGACCTGCAAGAGGCAGGTCGGTCCGCAGGTCGAATCATCGGGCTGCAAGAACCTGGGAACCGGAATGAGGAGAGACTCGCTGGGCATACTCGTGAGCGCATTGTCTCCGGCCCCCGCGCCGCGGCAACTCCGGCGCGATCAAGTTCCGGAATTTCGCTGCGCTCGCTGCCGCGCCACGATGTAGTTCAGCAGGGTTTCCGCACTGGAGGATGTGGAGGTGCGGACTTCGCGAGTGAACTGGAGGCGGTAGATGACCGAGCCGTCTTCGAGCTGGCGGCCGACCACGGAAGCTTCGAAAACCGCCGGCGTCTCCTCGCCCGGAACGTTCAAGTACACGACGAGACTGGATTCGCGCGCGAGGAGTTCCTCGGCCGAGCGATGGGCTCGCACCGCGACCCCGGAGGTCGAGATATTGACCACGGTTCCCCGTGCCCGCCCCCCGCCGTAAACCGGTTCGAGACGGACCAAAATCGGCCGCCTCATGTCCGCGGTCACCCGCACTGCCCGACGGGCCTCTTTTTGGCGTTCGACCAGCCCGACCAGCTCCTCGAGTTCATCCGCGGACTGATGAAAACGCAGGGTGTACCGTCTCTGTTTGTCGGATTCGCTTCGCTCGCGCACGACCGCGGTGCGTTGGAGGGAGCGGGTGCCCTCAAACTCGAGATGGACCATGAGCGAGCTGCCGATCGGAAGATGGACGTCCTCGTCGGCCCCGAGACGGAACTCGCATCCCTGCCCGGTCAGATCTACGATTTCCGCGCTCTGCCAAGGTGCGTAGGGAGTGTCGAGCGTCAGCATCAAGTCATCGCCTCGAGTGGCATGCCCAAACCTGGACGGTCGGGCGGGACTCAGTCTTCTCCTTCGACCGAGGAGAGCCTCGCCGTTGAAGAATTGAGCGCCCGGTGTTTGCTCACTACGGGGCGAGCTTTGACGGGTCCGCGACTTCGGTGAGCCACCCAAAGAAGCGCTCCGGGCAAGTTTCTCGCAGGCGCTGTTTGCGATCGTGATTGACCAGGCCGCCGGCCGTCCACGTGTTCAAGAGCTGCTTCACCCGGGCGGCGCTCGCGCGATAAAGTCGAGGAGAGTCCCCCCCGAGCGCAGCGGCGTAGTCAAGGAGGAACCGGGCGGCCTGGGCCGGAGTGACTCTCTGTCCGCTGAAGATCCAAGGATCGGCCAAAGCTCCCCTTCCCACCATGGCGAACTGCGCTCCGGTCGCCGCCCGCATCCGTTCGAGGTCCTCGTGACGGAGCACGTTGCCATTTCCGCACACCGGAATGTTCACCGCGGACACCGCGCGGGCGATGCGCGTCCAGTCCACCTCCGGACAGTAGAACTCGAGCCTTGTCCGAGCATGGACGGTGAGAAGCGAGGCTCCACCCGCCTCCACCGCCCGCGCGATCTCTTCGACGCGATCCGCGGTTCGGACCCCCGCGCGAATTTTGGCCGTCACGGGCACCCGGTGAGTGGCCTCGACACACGCTCTCACGATCGACTCGATCCGTGGCGGATCATCGAGCAATGCCGAGCCCGCGCATCCTTGAATAGCCCCCTTGGCCGGGCAGCCGAAGTTGAGGTCAATCAGTGGCGCGCCCATTTCCTCCGCGGCCGCTGCGGTTTCCGCGACACTGGCCAAATGGTTGCCCATGAGCTGGATGCCCACCGGCGCCCCTTCTTCGTGGCCGGGCCAATACCGCTGAAGCACCTTCGTAGGTACGGGGTGGTCGATCACCCGTACGAACTCGGTGAAGGCTCCTCCCAGCACATCCGGTGAGTGCAGTGCGAACACCACGCGCCGAAACGCCGGCTCAGTGACTCCCTCCATGGGAGCCAAGAGCCAGGGGCTCGTAAACGGCAGGGGTCGCGTCATGGGTCACTCTCCCCCGTGGCGACTGGGGCCGAAAGGGAACCCGGTGACGAGACTGGTGTCCAGACTATTTTCTTGACACAATGAGCTTGATGCCAGCCTCACCCGGGTTTTCACGCACGCTCAGACACGCCCAGGACCAACGCTCCAAGGCCGGGCGCCAGGTCTGGTTCGTGCCTTATGACCAACTGAACCTGAACTTCGGGCCCTGGAGTCGGGTCCCGCCTCAGGAAGGCCATCTGATCCTCCTGGAAAGCCCCGGAAAGGCGGCGCGGCGGCCCTATCACCGGCAAAAGCTGGCGTTCATTCTGGCCAACCAGCGACACTTCGCCATCGAGGCGGCTCGGCGCGGATTTGCCGTGACCTACAGGTCCGGAGAGAGCTACGCCGGCATGCTCCGGGATCTCATCCCGATCACGGGCCCGATCAGCCTGCAGCGCCCCGCGGAGTGGGAGCTTCGCCACGAGCTGCGGGAGTTGGTCGACCTTGGCCAACTCGTAGTCGTGCCGCACCGAGGTTGGCTTTCGACTCCGCAGGACTTCGTCGACGCCGTCGGAAGGGATGGCCCCTGGCGGATGGACAGCTTCTACCGCGCCATGCGCAAGAAGACCGGCTTCCTGATGAAGAGTGGCAAGCCGGAAGGGGGGAAATTCAGCCACGATGGGGATAACCGCGAACCGTGGCGCGGCGAACCGGCGGCCCCCCCGGCCCCGCGCTATCCCGTAGACCCGATCAAGCTCGAAGTGGCCGCGCTGGTCAATTCTCAATTCGCCGAACATCCCGGCCAAATCGACCTCGAAGCCTTGCCCGCCACGCAGGCCGATGCCGAAGCGGCGGTCCAATTTGCGTTCGACTCGGCGCTTCCTTGGTTCGGACCCTACGAGGATGCCATGAGTGAGACCTCGAGTGGGCTCTTTCACTCGCGTCTTTCGCCCTTGCTGAACATCCATCGAGTCCTGCCCCGGGCATTGATCGAGCGCCTCCTATCCACGCCTCTTCCGCTGAGTTCGAAGGAGGGTTTTCTGCGTCAAGTGCTGGGCTGGCGGGAGTTTGTTCGACATGTCCACGAACGAACCGAAGGGTTCCGGAGCATCGGGACCAAATTCGCTCCGGAAGTCGTCGACGGCTCTCCCGCGACTCCATCCGGGTTGGGCGCCGAAAACCCGCTCCCTCCGGCTTACTGGGGCGCGCGGTCGGGCCTCGCCTGCCTGGACCACGTCGTCGCAGACGTGTGGCGCGAGGCTTGGTCGCACCACATCACGAGACTGATGGTTCTCTCCAATCTGGCCGCCCTCCTCGACGTCTCGCCCCGCGAGTTGACCGACTGGTTTTGGGTGGCCTACGTCGATGCCTTCGATTGGGTCGTGGAACCCAACGTGCTCGGCATGGGGACTTTCGCCGTCCTCGACTTGTTCACCACCAAACCCTACATCAGCGGGAGTGCCTACTTGCACCGCATGGGTGACTCCTGCGCGAACTGTGCGTTCAATCCCAAGACCAACTGTCCGATCAGCCGCCTCTATTGGGCGTATCTCGAGCGCCACCGCGGACCTTTGTCCGGCATCGATCGCATGACGCTGCCGCTGCGGTCCGCGGCCAAGCGGAGTGCGGAGGATCGGGATCTCGATGCCTCGGTTTACCGCCGGACCGTCGAACTTCTCCAAGCGGGCCAGGTGCTCGCGCCTGAATCTTATTCAGGAAAGGAAAACCCGTGAGCGAATCCCCGGTCACCTTGATTCTCGGCGCCACCAGCACCATCGCCACCTCCGTGGCCGAACGGCTGCATCATGCCGGACATCGGCTCGTGCTTGCGGCCAGATCACCCACCGATCTCTCCGAATTCGGCGTGTCATTCGGAGCCTCCCTGACCCGGATTGAAGCGCGAATGCCCGAGACCTTCGATGCCGCGGTTGCGCACACCCTCACGACCCACGGCCGGCTCGATCACGTCGTCAACGCGATCGGCTCGATTCTCCTCAAGCCGGCACACTTGACGACAGCCGCGGAGTGGGACGAAGTTTCGAGCGTGCACCTCGGCAGCGCCTTCCACACGCTGCGCGCGGCCGCTCCCGCGCTGATGCGCAGCCGAGGCTCGGCAGTGTTCTTCAGTTCCGCGGCGGCCCACCACGGTCTCGCCAACCACGAAGCGATTGCCGCCGCCAAAGCGGGCATCGAAGGTCTGGTTCTCTCCGCCGCCGCGACCTACGCCCCGCGGGGAGTTCGCATCAATGCGGTCGCGCCTGGACTCGTTCGGAGCCGAGCGAGTCAAAAGATCTTGGCATCGGAGTCGGCAGCGAAGACCTCTGAGGCCATGCATCCTCTGGGCCGTCTCGGCGCCGCCTCGGAAGTTGCGAGCCTGGTTGCCTGGATACTCTCGCCGGACGCTGGCTGGGTTACCGGTCAGTGCTTCCGCATCGATGGTGGGCTTTCCTCGGTGCGCGCTCGTTAGCTGACTCACGAGTCGTCGGGCTCCACCGAAAACCAAAGGGGATCCTGGCACTCGGATCCTCCGTGGTAGTTCACGGTGATTTCCTCCCCGGGGCGGATGTCGCGCAGAGCCACAAATTCGAGTTCGCTTGCCTCCAGTCGCTTTCGGTAAGTCGCGTTGGGCTGATAACGATGGTTGTAGAGCGAGGCGCTCCCGAGACCGATCGCGACCGCGTCCTCGCCCCAACGAAAGTAGTAGTCCGCTAGGGCCGTCTCTTCGAGCTTGAGCCACTGCGGATCCGGGAGCACGATCACCGGAGCCCGTTCGATGACCTCCCCGGCGTGGATCGACCGCACCGCCACGACCCCGCGCCCCCGTTTACCGACTTCCGTTACCCAGCGACCATCCATAAGAGCTCCCCAGTTGATAACTTCCTGCGCATACTGTCACGTCTTCATCGAGGAACGTCCATGAGAACCACCCTGCTTCTGATTCTCCCCGTGCTCTTCGCTTTCACCGTCGGCCTTGGCTCTTGCAGCACTTCGCCCGGAGGAGACCACGAAAAAGCCGCGCTGCGGGAAGAGGTCCAAGGCACGATCCAGATCTTCAAGTTCCGAGGCGCCCACATCGAGCGGTTTTTCGAGGGAGCCTACGGCTACGCGGTTTTCCCCTCCATCGGCAAAGGAGGCATCGGAATCGGCGGAGCCTACGGTCGGGGCGAGGTCTACGAGCAGGGCCGATTCATCGGGTACTGCGACATGACCCAAGCCACGATCGGGCTGCAACTCGGTGGCCAGGCCTACCGCGAAGTCATTTTCTTCCAAAACGTCGCGACCTTCGAGCGCTTCAAGTCGGGCAACTTCGCGTTTGCCGCGGGCGCATCCGCCGTCGCCGTCGAGGCCGGCGCTAGCACGACCGCGGACTACTCGAACGGGGTGGCCGCCTTCACCATGGCGAAGGCGGGAGTCATGGGTGAGGCCGCGATCGGCGGACAGAAATTCAGCTTCCTCCCGTCGCCCTGATCCGAGCGTCGCTCAGTACAAGAGCACCTTGGCCCGCTCCTTCGCGAAGGCAGCCTCGTCGTCGGCAAACTGGGAGACGACCTCCTCGATGGTCTTCGCGGTCTTGAGCGCGGCCAGGATCGCGAGCGAACCCCAGTGCTTGCGGAAACTCGCCTCGGATTCTGGAACGAGGAGTTTCGGGTCCTGCGCTCGCATTGCCAGCAGAAGCCCGACCGCAGTACGAAGAGGCAGGAATTGCGCCGAGGCCTCCAAGTGGAGCTGCACTCCCCGCACCTCCTTGCCGACGAACTTCCCGTAGTAGGGTCGCACTACGCAGGGGCGGAAGCGCACGCCCAGGTGCTTTTGCGCTTCCAAGTCCTGTTTCAACCGGTGTTCGTCGAGGCCCGGAGCCCCCACGATCTCAAAGGGCTGCGGGGTGCCCACTCCCTCACTCAGTCCGGGAAAGACACCGCCCACCATGCCCGTGGCGACGTAGAGGTGCATCGCCACCTCATCGGGGATGTGCGGTGAGGTCGGTACCCAGGGCAGTCCGGTCTCTTCGAAGGTCAGTTCGCGCCTCCATCCCTTCATGGTCACCACTTGAAGATCGACCGACTTCCCGAGCTTCGTTTGGTAGTAGCGCGCTAGTTCGCCGAAGGTGAGTCCGTGGGTAACGGGGGTGTCCGACCAGCCAATGAAGCTTCGAAACTCTGGTTCGAGCCGGGAGCCCTCGAAACGGAGCCCGCCCTGAGGGTTCGGCCGGTCGAGAACGATCAAGGGGATCTTCGCGTCCGCGCAGGCATGCAGGCACTCGCCGAGCGTACTGGCGTAAGTGTAGGTGCGGGATCCGACATCCTGGATGTCGAACAAGAGGGCGTCGAGATCGGAGAGGCTCTCCGGGCTCGGACGCCGCTTGGCTCCATACAGGCTTTCCACCGGCAGTCCGGTCCGGGCGTCCACGGATCCTCCCACCTTGTCGCCGGCATTGACGTCCCCCCGGATGCCGTGTTCCGGCCCAAACAGCCGCACCAAGCGGAACCGACGATCGGCCGCCAACCGGTCCGCGGTGGAAATCAAGTTGCGATCCACCCCGGAAGGATTGGTCACGAGGCCGACCCGTTTGCCGGCGATCCGGGAGACTTCATCGCCCAGGATTCGCTCGGTTCCCAACGTCACCTGGCCCAGGGCCGCGATTCCGAGCGCCCACACACAGCCGAACCTTCGAAGGCAGGACATGGCGGAGCATAGCCGACCCGCCGAGTGGGGCCGCTCGCCCAGATTGCCACTTCCCCCTTGCAGAGTCGGCCACTCTGATGTTTCCTTACGTCCGTGCCGCCACCTGCCACCCACGACCTCGTCAGTGATGCCGTCCTCACGATCTTTGGCCGCTCCAAGGCTCGGTGGGCCAGTCTAGGCGACGAGATGTCGGCCGTGTTCCGTGAGAACCCCGGGCTTTCGCCGGAGGTCCGTCGACTCGTGTTGGTGCGCACCCGCGAACTCGTCGCGAGGCTTCGCACCCTCGACTTCGCCATCGGTTCGGAACTGCGCAAACTCGGCCGCGCTCGCCAGGACCTCGCACGTTGGCTCGCCCTCGAAGTTCTCCACGGTCGCCTGAGCCCGCGAGCGGCCGAGCGGCGCTGTCCCCAGGTCGACTGGGAAGCGGTGCACGCGGTCGAGCCCAGAATCGCCGCCATCGAAAATCCGCTGACCCGCCTCGGAGTTCGGCATTCAATTCCCGACTGGGCCGCGGAAATTCTCATCGAAACCTTCGGGGATGAAGGAGCGGTCGCCTGCGCCTCCGCCCTCCTTGAGTCCCCTCCTCGCACCCTGCGCGCCAACCTGCTGAGGGTCGGCCGCGACGAACTGCTCGACCAACTCCAGGCGGAAGGCTTCGAGGCCAAGCCCACCCGATTCGCCCCCCACGGAATCAACCTCGCTCCCGTCTCCGATGTGCTCGGATCGCCGTCCTACGGGGCGGGGGATTTCGAGGCTCAGGACGAGGCCAGCCAAATGGCGGTCGAGTTGGTGGCGCCTCCCCCCCAAGCGTGGTTCTTGGACTTGTGCGCCGGCGCGGGGGGAAAGGCGTTGGGCGTCGCCGCGACCCTCCAGGGGGAAGGCCGAATCCTCGCCACCGACATCTCAAGCTCCAAGATCGGCGCCCTCAAGAAGCGCGCCCGCCGCGCGGGGGCTTTCCAGGTGCGAGCGATCGTCACCGGCGAACACGATTGGCCGCCGGAAGCGGCCGAGTTCGCCGCCGAGGCGGACCGCATTTTGGTGGATGCCCCGTGCAGCGGGTTGGGAGCCTGGCGCCGCCGACCCGAAATGCGCTGGAGTCTGACCCGGGCCGAAGCCATGGAGCTCCCCGAGAGCCAACTCGAGTTGGCCCTTCGCGCGGCGCGCTCGCTCAAAGCCAACGCTCGTTTGATCTACGCCACTTGCACCTTCAACCGTCGGGAGAACGAGGAAATCGTCGACCGGGTGCTCAAGGAAGTGCCTGGACTCGAGATCGTCAAGGTCGTGGAGATCCTTGGCCGCAGGCGCGCCGAAGCGATCACGGACCCCCTCGGGACCTTCCTCCGGATGGCCCCCCACCTCCACGGGACGGACGGATTTTTCGCGGCGGTGCTGCGCCGCCGAGATTTTCCGTGACGCCAACCGAGTTTTTGCGCCTTAGGGAGTGAGTGGGGGTGCGGCTGCCCGGAGAAGATCACGGGTTCCCTTCCCGAGTGGCTTCCCGACTCCCGTGCTTGCCGGATACCAACGTCAAGAGGCGGAATGTTGGTTCGTCGGCCGAGCGATCGGCGGACTCCCGGAAAACTCGACTTCATCCTACTTCTGAAGTCGGGGTTTTCGGGGCTCAGGTACGGCAGGGGGCGCGATCGAAATCGCGCCCCTTTTTTATTACCCCCCTGAACCGAGCCGTGCCCCGTCCTATGCTCATCGCATGCCGACCGTCTTTGCCCCCTACTGGTCCTCGGGAGCAGAGCGTCGGCGACTGCTCTCCCGTCACGCGAAGGCCTGGTCGGAGCTTCGCTGGGTCCTGGGGGATGACTGGCCCGGCCAGTCGGACCAGCGGCATTTCGAGTCGATCGTCCCACTGCCTCCTCCGGAGGAGGTCGAAGCCGCTTTCGACCTGGCGCGGGCAGTGCTCTCGGAGAGGCCGCCAGATGCGGTGCTCATCGCATCGGAGGCAGGTCTGCCGTTGGGGTCGCTGATTGCGACCCACTTCGGACTGCCCGCTCCTTCCCCGATGGCGGCCCTCCTCACTATCGACAAGTGGCAGACCCGCCGACGCTTGCACGCCGACCGAGTGACTCAGCCGCGCTTTGCCTTGGCAGCCTCTGCCGAAGAAGTTGGTCGATTCGGATCCGAGTGGGGCTGGCCGTGTTTACTCAAGGCAAGGGCCAGCACGATGGGGCGTCTGATGGAGCGCGTTCACTCCCCCGCCGAGGTCAAGGAAGCGGTGAGTCGGCTGTTGGCCGCCCTGCCCGCTTCGCCCGACATCCGACGATTGAAGGGGCTCGCCCGGGCGGGGAACTTGGACTTGGAGGTGGATCCCGCGGAGTCGTTCCTGGTCGAGAGCGTGGCCCCTGGAGAGCCGATCGAGGTCGACGGGTGGATCGACCAGCGTGGGCCCCACACGCTCGGACTGGTGCGCCAACGGTTGAGTCCTCACCACCGCCCGTTCATCGAGGACTACGAACTGCCCGCAGATCTGAGCCCGTCAGCGAGTCGGGCCGCCCTCAGCGCTGCGAATGCCGCCGCCTCGGCCCTCGACCTGGCGCCCGCGGTCTACTCGATCGAACTCCGGGTCCATGACTCGACCGCGTCCGTCATCGAAGTCAACGGTCGCCCCGGTGAGGACGACGGATTTGGCCAACTGTTCCAGACCGCCGTGGGCACCGAGCCGATGCTGGTGGCGCTGGATCTAGCTCGGGGGATCACCCCGACTCCAAACGCGCGAGAGGGCTCCTTTTGCCTGAGCTACGCATCGTCGTACGAACGAGGCCTCGTCAGCCACGTACCCGCTCTCGACCCCCAGTCTGAACTGCCTCCCGGTTTGCTGGAAGTGGCCGCGTGCGTCCACGTCGGAGAGGAACTCTTCGCAGCATCGGACCCGCAGATTTTCCCCCATCTCGCCTATGCCCTCGCCCACGATCCGGTTTCGAGCGGCGCCGCGCGCGAGCGTGCGCGGGCATTTCTCTCCACCTGGAGGTTCGAAATCGCCGCCCGAACGTAGGATGTGGCGATGCCGCGCCGTCTCACTATCGCTCTGGCTACCCCGAAGAGCGTGACCGAACGCTCCGGCAACCGCACCACCGCCCTCCGCTGGGCGGCCATCCTGCGCAGCCTCGGTCATCGCGTGCGCATCACCGCTCCGAGCGAAGCGCCTGATGCCGATCTCCTCGTAGCCCTGCACGCAAAGAAGAGCGAGGGGGCAATCCGCCACTTTCACGGGTGTTTCCCGACGCGCCCGATCCTCATCGTGCTGACGGGGACCGACCTCTACGGCGATGCTGAAGACCGCTTGGACCCTGCGGTCCTGAGTCTGGCCGCTCGTCTGTTGGTGCTCCAACCGCTCGCGAAAGAAAGTCTGCCTCCTCACTGGCACAACCGCACCCGCGTGATTCTCCAGTCCAGTCCCTCGTTACCTCGCCAGGTTCGCAGCGATGGTCCCTTCGTGGTGTTGGTAGTGGGGCACCTGCGCACCATCAAAGATCCCCTGCGGACGGCGCGAGCCGCTCGTTTGCTGCCGGCGTCTTCCAAGATTTGCGTCCGCCATCTCGGCCGAGCGCTCGAAGAGGGCCAAGGCACTCTCGCAGAGCAGGAGATGCGCGAGAATCCCCGTTATGTCTGGCTCAAGGAGCGTTCGCGCGCCGAGGTCCGGGAGGAACTTTCGAGGGCCCATCTTCTCGTGCAGAGCTCCTTCGCCGAGGGAGGCGCCAACACCGTCTCGGAGGCGATCGCAGCCGGGGTGCCGGTGTTGGCGTCGAGGGTCGACGGCAACGAAGGCCTGCTCGGGCCAAGCTACCCAGGCTATTTCCCGGCCGGATCCACCGAGTCCCTGCGCGACCTCCTGTATCGAGCCGAATCCGACCCGCGATTCCTGGCAAACCTCGAGGCCGCCGCCGCGGAGCTCGCGCCGATGTTCGCTCCCGCCGAGGAGCGGCGACGATTCGAGTGCGTGCTGAGGGAGCTCTACCCTGAGCCCGCCGATGAAGCGGGAGCGACCGCTGCTCACCGACTCGTGATTCGAGTGCCCACTCGATCGACTAGACCGTCGACCCTGGCCGACGACGTTCACGCTGGTCTCCACGCCGTTCCGAAAACCCTTCCTTGTCGCTGGTTCTACGACGAGGCCGGGTCGCGCCTCTTCGAGCGCCTCTGCGAAACCCCCGAGTATGAAGTCACTCGCGCCGAAATCGACCTCTTACGGTGAAACATCGACGACCTCGTGGCCGGGTTGCCACGACCTCTCACCCTCCTCGAACTCGGATCCGGAGCGGGACAAAAGACTCGCTACTTCATCGAGGCTCTGCTGCGGCAGTCTCCGGCTCTGCGCTACGTGCCCATCGACGTCTCCGAGTCCGCACTCAAGGAGAGTGGCCAGGCCCTCTTGGCGGACTTTCCTCGCCTCGAAGTCCAGGCTCTGGCGGCGACCTACGAGGACGGCCTGGCCGAGTTTTGGTCGACCCGCTGTGAACCCGCCCTCCTCCTTTGGCTCGGATCCAATCTCGGAAACCTGGACTCGGCCGCCGCTGGCCAGAGTCTGCGTGCGATGGCCATGCGCACGAGGATGGAAGACCGCCTCGTGTTGGGTCTCGATCTCGTCAAACCACCGGTGGTGTTGGAGCGCGCGTACGACGACGCCCAAGGTTTGACCGCCGCCTTCAATTTGAATCTGCTCACGCGCATCAACCGCGAACTCGATGCCGACTTCGACTTGGCCAGTTTTGTCCACGTCGCTCGCTGGGTGCCCGAGCTGAACCGCATCGAAATGCACCTGCGGAGTCGGATCGATCAGGTCGTCACGATTCGATCTTTGCAGGAGCGTTTCTCCTTTCGAGCCGGAGAGACCATCCACACCGAGTCCTCCCACAAATACGACCTGAAGGCCTTGGCGCCTTGGCTTTCGAGTGTCGGCTGGTCCATCGAGAAGAAGTTTGTCGACCCGTTCCGGGGGTTTGTGGAACTCCTTCTTGCCCCCCTGCCACCGTCATGAATTGGGCGGCTGCCTTCACCGACGCCCGCGAGCGCACGAGGCTCCTCACCTGCGACCTCGACACGGAGGAGCGCCGTCTCGGGCCGATCCTCCCCATCGTCAATCCTCCGCTATGGGAGTTGGGCCATGTGGCATGGTTCCAAGAGCGCTGGGTGTTGCGTCACCGCCGAGGGCGGCCGCCAAGACGGCCCGACGCGGACGGTCTGTTCGACTCCACCGCGATTCCCCACGACCATCGTTGGACGTTGCCGCTCCCGTCCTACGCGGACGTGCAGGCGTACCTGGCAGAAGTGCTCGCGGATTTGCTCTCCGGCTTGCTTACGGATGACGACCGCGAGGGCGACTCGGAGCGTTACTTCCTCGAACTCGTGCTGCTCCACGAGGATATGCACGCCGAGGCCTTCTGGTACACCCGCCAGACCCTCGGCTACTCCGAGCCGGATCTAGGATCGGCCAGGACCGACTCCGCCCAGGAATCCGCGACCGAGGCCATAGATCTCCCCGGCGGGAGGTTCAGGCTCGGCGCGGACTCCACGCCCTCAACCGGTCAAGCATCACGGTTCGTGTTCGACAACGAGAAGTGGGGGCAGATCGTCCAGGTTGCTCCGTTTCACCTCTCACGCGAGCCCGCGAGCGAGACGCAGTACGCCGAGTTCGTCCTGGCTCAAGGCTACCGCCGCCCGGAATGGTGGAGCCAACGAGGCTGGGAGTGGCGCGCAAAGTCGCGGCTTGAACGGCCGGCCCACTGGCAGGCGGCCAAGGGCGGCGATCTGCGGGTACGAAGCTTCGATCGACTGCGATCGCTACGACCAGGACATCCGATGTTCGGAATCTCGGCCTACGAAGCCGAGGCTTACGCCCGGTTCCGCGGCGGCCGCCTGCCCACCGAAGCCGAATGGGAATACTGCGCGACGACCGCGGGAGAAACGGATCGTGCCGGGCTCCTTGTCAAACGAGCCTATCCGTGGGGCGACTCCCCGCCGACCGCGGACCAGGCCTCCCTCGATGGTCAGTATCGCTCCCCGACCTCCGCCGGGGCCGTCCACGCCGGCGAGAGTGTGCACGGGTTGCGTCAACTGATCGGCAGCGTTTGGGAGTGGACCCAGAGCGAGTTCCTGCCGTTTCCCGGCTTCGCGCCTGATCCTTACGAGCAGTACTCCGAACCGTGGTTTGGATCCCACCGAGTGCTGCGGGGTGGTTCGTTCGCTTCGCATTCGCGCTTCGTGCACGGGGGCTTTCGCAACTTCTACCGACCTGGACGCAACGACTTGTTCGCCGGAGTCCGTGTCGCTTTCGACGCCTGAGTCGGTCCTGGACTTCGTGTCGCTCCTGGCGGAATTGCTCGGATCGGGAGTCAGGAGTTCCCCGATTCGCAAAGCTGCGGCCGCGATGGCCTCGGTTCCGAACCGACTGCGCCCACGCTGGCCGCCCCAGACCGTCATCTGCCGCCGAGAAAACTCTCCGCCCGATCCGCCGGTCCGGACTGGACGAATCCCCCACTTCGGCCTTAGGCTCCGAGGGCATGCCTGGATTCACTTTCCGCCTCCTTGACCGGGCAGTCCTCCCGGTGGTCTTGGCCCTGGCTAGCCTAGCCGTCGCGCAGGACTCCGCCCCCACTTACGCTCGCAACATCCGCCCCCTGCTCGCCGACCGCTGCTTCACGTGCCATGGCCCGGATGCCGCCACGAGACAAGCCGACCTGAGGTTGGATATCGAGGCCGAAGCCAAGGCCCCTCGCGAGGGCGGCGCCGCGATCGTGGCAGGGAGTCCCGAGGAGAGCCAACTGTGGGCCCGGGTATCCAGCGCCGACGAAAACCTGCGCATGCCCCCGGTGGGCCATCCTCGTGGCGCCTTCTCGCGGAAAGAACTCGATGTCCTGGAGCGGTGGTTGCGAGACGGCGCCCGCTACGAAGACCACTGGGCCTGGGTCCCCCCGAAGGTGCCGCCCTTGCCGGAAGTCAAGAACACCACCTGGGCCAAGAACCCACTCGACCTCTTTGTGCTGTCCCGCCTGGAGGCCGCCGGCACCGGACCGAGTGCGGATGCGGAACCGGGAACCCTACTTCGACGATTGTTCCTCGCGATCACCGGGTTGCCCCCCACCGTGGCGGAATTGGACGCGTTCGTGGCCGACCCGTCGGAGGCCGCCTACACGGAGTGGGTACGGAAGCTTCTCGAAGATGAGCCTTACCGCACTCGATCCGCGGAACATTGGACGCGCCCATGGCTCGACGCGGCTCGCTACGCCGACACGATTGGCATCCACACCGACAACGGTCGCACCCTGTGGCCCTGGCGCGATCGGGTGATCGAGAGCTTCCGGGAACACTTGCCCTGGGATCGGTTTGTCCACGAGCAATTAGCCGGTGACCTCCTGCCCGACGCCAATCAGAAGACTCGGGTCGCCAGCGGCTTCAACCGCGCCCACGTCATCACCGACGAAGGCGGGGCCATTCCGGACGAGTATCTCGTGGAATACGCCGTGGACCGCACGAGCACTTTCGGCACCGTGTTCCTCGGGTTGACTTTGGGCTGCGCGCGCTGCCACGACCACAAGTACGACCCGATCTCCCAGGCCGATTTCTACCGACTCTTCGCGTTTTTCAATTCCAACGAAGAGCCCGGGCTTTACTCCCAGGAGTCGGACTCACTGCGCGCGTTCGAGCCGGCAATGTCCATCCCTGATCCGGAACAACTGGCGACGCAACTGCGACTCGAATCCGCCATCTCCGAGGCCCGGAGTGAACTCGATCGACGGGTCCCCGACGAGGAAAGCGAATTGGCGGGCTGGCGCGCGCGGCTGAGCGAAGAATTGGGCCTCATCCATGCCCCCACTACGGCCGTGAGTGGACACTCCAATCGCCCCGGAGAGACCATCTCGGTCGAACCCGACGGGTCCTTCTTCGTGTCGGGCGAGGTCGCCGCAACCGCCGACCACACCTTGGTCGTCGGCACCGAAGCCACCAACTTGCGTCTGATTACGCTGCACGCGTTGGCCGACCCTCGACTGCCGGCCGGCCGCGTGGGCCGCGCTCCCAACGGCAATGCCGTGCTCTCGGGAATCACTGTCACTGCCATCCGGGCCGATGATTCCAACGTGCGGAAGATCGTGAAGATCCGTTATGGAGTCGCCAGCCTCGAGCAAAAGAACGGCGACTACGCCTTCGTGAATGCCCTCGATCCGGACAGCCGGAGCGGTTGGGCGGTCGACGCGCATATGCAAGAGGGCGACCGCGTCGCCTGGATGCTGGCCGAGGAGCCCTTCGGCTTCGAAGGCGGAACGCGGTTGGAAATCCAACTGCGCTACCGCTCCATTTACGCCGAGCATCAGTTCGGGCGCGTGCACTTCGGACTGGCCAGTCTGAACGAAGCCGGTCTGGAGCGCCTCCCCGTCACCGCCGGCAACTGGCGCGAATCCGGCCCCTACCCCCAGGATTCCTCGGCATCCGCCTATGCGAGTGTCCACCCGCTCGAGGCCGAGCCGGTCGCCTCCGATCCTCGTCCGGCCGCCGGCGGAGCCACTTGGAGACCCCGGCCCTACCTGCCAGATGGAGTGGTGCACCCGTTGCCTTCTGGCCTCGGGGTCAGTTACGCCGGACGCGAGTTGTGGTCTCCCTCGAAGCGCAAGATCGACATTGCCCTCGGCAGTGACGACGGCCTCATCGTCCTGCATGAGAATAAGGAAGTGCTGCGGCGCGTCGTCGACCGCGGCGCTGCGCCTGACCAGGACCGGGTTTCGTTGGAATTGGCGCCCGGTCGCCAATCCCTGATCCTCAAGGTGGTGAATACCGGTGGAGAGTCTGGATACGCATTCCGGCGGGTGAACCAGCACCAGGAATTGGAGGGTGGCCTGCTCTACGCCCTCCTCCCACCGGAGCGGCGGCCGCCGGGATTTGAACCGGCGCTGGCGGACGCTTGGCGCCTCCGCCATTCGCCGCGTGTTCAAGCCGCGAAGGCCAAAATCGCTGCGCTCGAAGCCGAGCTCTCGACCCTCCGCAAGAGCATTCCGAACACGATGGTGATGCGCGAGATGGCCGCCCCGAAGGCCGCCTATGTCTTGAAGCGCGGCCGCTACGACTCTCCGGACGGAGAGCGGGCGACGCCGCGAGGATTACCCGAGGTTCTGGGTGCCTTCCCGTCGGATTTTCCACGGAATCGCTTGGGACTCGCCCTGTGGCTCACGTCCAAAGACAACCCGCTGTTCGCGCGGGTGAGCGTCAATCGCTTCTTCGAACAGATCTTCGGAGTTTACTTGGTCCGCACTCCCGAGGATTTCGGCCTACAGGGGGAGCTCCCCACGCATCCCGAACTCTTGGATTTCTTGGCCCTCGAGTTTCAGGCCAACGGATTCAGCGTTCCCAGCTTACTCCGATCCATGGTCTCGAGTCGGACCTTCCGCCAATCCTCGGCGTGGACTCGAGCCAATGCCGGTGCAGACCCCGAGCACCGTTTGCTCGGTCGCTACCCGCGTCGTCGGCTGACCGGCGAAGAACTCAGAGACCAGGCGCTCTATCTCGGACGCATCCTGGTCGAACGCACCGGCGGACGCAGCGTGAAGCCTTATCAACCTCCCGGGCTGTGGGAGGAAGTCGCGATGCCGGCGTCCAATACTCGTGCCTACGTCATGGGCGGCCAGGATGAATGGTGGCGACGCAGTCTCTACACCTATTGGAAGCGCGCTGCCCCTCCGCCGTCGATGCTGCTGTTCGATGCGCCTACGCGAGAATCTTGCCAAGTTCGGCGCCACATCACCAACACTCCCTTGCAGGCCTTGGCTTTGTGGAACGACCCGCAATTCGTAGGCGCAGCACGAGCCCTCGCTGATGTCGTCGTCCAATCGTCCTCGGACGACGCGGGACGCATTCGATACCTGTACCGTGCCGCCTGTGGGCGCGAGCCCACAACGGTGGACCAGGAGACGCTGGGACGAGCGCTGACGCAGGCCAAAGCCCGCTACGCTCATGACGCGGAGTCTACTTCCAAGCTGGTTGCTGCCGGTCAAGCGCCGAAGCCGGAGGCGGCCCCCTCCGAATTGGCCCCATGGATTCTCCTCGCTCAGGCGGTCTTGTGCTCCGACGCTTCGGTATCCCGGAATTAACCTCATGAAGAATCCCTTGGACCACTCCGCGCTGCCGGGACTCGGCGAAACCCGACGTCGCTTTTTCGGTCGCTGCGCCGACGGCGCCGCCTCCGCGCTGGGACTGTCCGCGCTGGCATCGCTCGGCGAGCGCGGAACCGATGCCAACTTCGCGGGCCCCCATCACCGCCCGCGCGCCAAACAGATCATCTACCTCCACATGGAGGGAGCTCCGAGCCAGCTCGACTTGTTCGATTACAAACCCGAGCTCCGCCACCGATTCCAGCAGGACCTTCCCGATTCGATTCGCCAAGGCCAGCGCCTGACCGGCATGACGAGTGGCCAGGCTCGGTTCCCCGTCGCGCCTTCGATCTTTCGGTTCTCGAAGTACGAGGGCGAAGGTGGCGGTCTGTGGCTGAGCGAATTGCTTCCGCACTTGGGAGAAGTGGCGCACGAACTCCTGCTCGTGAAGTCGATGCACACCGACGCCATCAATCACGAACCGGGAATCACGTTTTTTCAGACCGGTACCGAACAGCCCGGGCGGCCATCCTTCGGAGCCTGGACCAGCTATGGACTCGGGTCGCTCAATCGCAACCTGCCCACTTTCGCGGTGATGATCACCCAGGGGAAGGGCAACATGCAGGCGCTGTCGGCGCGATTTTGGGGCGCCGGTTTTCTGCCCTCCGAACATCAAGGTTGCAAGTTGCGGGTGGGATCCGACCCGGTGCTCTTCCTGCAGAATCCGGACGGTGTCACCCGCGAGGACCGACGTGCATTTCTGGATGTGCTCGGCACTCTCAACCGCGAGGAGTTCGCCCAATCGGGCGATCCGGAAATCCTCGCGCGCCTGGCCCAGCACGAGATGGCCTATCGGATGCAGATGTCGGTCCCGGAGCTCACTGATTTTTCGGGCGAAAGCGCCGACACTCTCGGCCTGTACGGACCGGATGTGCTCAAGCCGGGAACCTTCGCCGGAAGCTGCCTCTTGGCCCGCCGCTTGGTCGAACGGGGAACTCGATTTGTCCAGCTCTACATGCGTGGCTGGGACGCGCATGGCAACTTGCCGAACGAAATCAAATTGCAGTGCGAGGCGGTCGATCAGCCCATCGCCGGCTTGCTCAAGGACCTTCGTAGACGGGGCCTCCTCGATGAAACTCTGGTGCTGTTCGGCGGCGAATTTGGTCGGACCGTCTACAGCCAAGGGGAACTGACCGCGAAGAATTACGGGCGCGATCATCATCCGCGCTGCTTTTCGATCTGGATGGCGGGGGCGGGCTTGAAGAAGGGCATGACCTACGGCGAAACTGACGAGTTCTCCTACAACATCACGGAAAATCCGGTCTCGGTGCACGATCTGCACGCGACCTTGTTGCACCTCCTCGGCATCGACCATGAGCGCCTTGTCTACCGCTATCAAGGCCGGGACTTCCGCCTTACGGATGTCGCGGGAAGGGTCATGCGGGAGTGGCTGGCGTGACCGACTGGGCCACGACGCTTGCGGCGGAACCGGCGGCCGACACATCCCCGCTCTTGGCTTTGATTGGCCGGCTGCACCCTTTGGCGGTGCATGCGCCCCTCGGGGCTCTGGGTCTCTTGCTCCTGCTGGAGCTCGGGGCCAAGTGGACCGGGCTCGGTCGCCGTGCCTGGATCCTCATTTACGGCTTTCTCGCCGCGACCTGCGGCGCGAGCCTCGCCACCGGCTGGATTCACGCCGGGGCCACCGGGGCTGGCGGCAAGATCTTGACCCTGCACCAAACTCTGGCGATTGCCGCCACCGCCCTTTCCGTGGTCGCAGTGGTCATCGTCCTCACCACCTCACGAGTCTGGCCGAGGCGCGTGATCCTCCTCCTCCTTGCCGGGGCGCTGTCGGCGGCCGGTCACTGGGGCGGAACCATGGTGCACGGGGAGAATTGGCTTGCCCTCGCGCCCAGTCCCGAACGGCCCCTTGCTCGCGAATCCTCGTCAAACCCCGCGACCTCGCCCGGCGGTTGGCCCAAGACGATTGCCGCCACCTTCGAGGCCCATTGCAACGCGTGTCACGGAGAGCGGATGCAGAAGGGAGGCCTGCGCACGGACTCCCTCGCAGCACTGCTCCAAGGCGGTAAGAGCGGACCAGCCCTGGTAATGGGGTCACCTTCGCAGAGTTTGTTTTGGCAGCGGATGGAACTGCCCTTGGACGACGAGGATCACATGCCTCCGCAGAAGAAGCCGCAACCGTCCGCCGAGGCCCGGGCCCAGCTCCTATCTTGGCTCACAGAGACGGCCTCGGATCGAGGCCAGGCTCCCGAGGTGAGACCACAACCGCCAGTCTTGGAGCAACGAGGAAAAGACCTGTTGGCGCAGCTCGAAGCCCAGGGGGTCACCGTCACCGCCGATGGAGACGACTACGCACTCCGGTTCGATGCCGCCGAGGTCTCTTCGATCGATGCCACGCTCGCCTCCCTGACTTCGCTCGCACCCTGGCTGGCGTCCCTCAACCTCGCCCGCACCTCGGTGAGTGATGCGGGGCTAGCATCGTTGGCCGCCCTTCATCGTCTCCGCCGCATCGACATCTCACGCACGAAGATCCGCACCTTGACGCCCCTCGAGAATCTCCGGGAACTCGAGACGCTCCTGGCTGTGGAGTGCAATTTGCCCTGGGGCGAATTGATGTCGGTGCTCAGCGCGCCCGCACTGCGCGAGGTGTTTTGGCTCGGGAACGAGTGGAGCGACGAGAGGGGCCCAGACCTCGCACGATCCCACCCCAGGGTCAAGATCATTGGCCCGTGGTCCGAGAGCCGTCCTCAGTCCACGACGGAACCCGTGGTGGTGTTGTCGAGCCAAGCCCCACCCCCGGGAACGGACTCCGCGCTCCATCCCAATAATCAGCTCTGCCCAATCGACCAAAAACCTACGAAGGCCGACTTTGTCCTCATAGAGAACCAAGTGCCAGTGGCATTCTGCAGCCTGGCCTGCCTGCGTGCACGGCTGGACGATCGCATCCGAGAATCAGGCAACCGGGACTGACCTCGACGTTCAAAGTAGGGACGGGTCGGCGTCCGCGCCGTCCATCCGACGTGCCCCACGGACGCTTCACTTCTTCAAGCCGAGCTTATCGAGCTTGGGGGCAATCACGTAGCGGCAGTAACCCTGGCTCTTATTGCGGCGATAGTAATCCTGGTGGTCGTCGTCGGCCGGCCAAAAATCGCTGGCGGCGGTGATCTCGGTGACGACGGGACGGCCGAACTTGCTGGCCGCGTCGAGGGCCGCTTTGGATTCCATCGCGATCTTCCGCTGCGTATCGGAGTGGTAGAAAATCGCGGAGCGATACTGCGGGCCGATGTCGTTGCCCTGGCCATCCGGCTGGGACGGGTCATGGAGTTTCCAGAACCATTGGAGCAGGTCGGCATAGGAGAGGATGCCGGGATCAAACGTCACTTGAATGACTTCGGCGTGCCCGGTCTTCTTTCCGCAAACTTCCTCGTAGGTGGGGTTCTTCACATGCCCGCCCATGAAGCCGGACTTGAGGCTCAAGATCCCGGGGACCTGTTGGAGCACAGCTTCGATGCACCAATAACAGCCAGCGCCTAGAGTTGCGGTTTCCGAGCTCGCGGCAGAAGATGGGCTCATGATCGACTTCGACTCCGGATTGGGTGGGGCCACGAGTTCGCCGCAACTCGCGGCGAACCCCAGCACCAAGAGCAGGGAACAAGGACGAACCACGGTGTTCATGCCACGATTCTCCGACGGTACGGCCAGGAGCTCCAGCACGGCCAGTCCGATTCCCGGCAACTGGCGCGCCGATGGCGGCTCGAGCCCGAACTTGGATGTTCGGACTTCAAGAAGGTTACGCGACTCGGCGCGCTCCGGGATCGGCGCCATGGGGATTCTGCTGGTCCTCGCCTCCACCCTTCATGCCCAAGATGAGGCTTCCTTACCCCCCAACATCGTCCTGGTCATCGCGGACGACCTCGGAATCGGCGAAGTCGGAGCCTACGGGCAAACTCGAATCCGGACGCCCCACTTGGATCGTCTGAGTCGTGAGGGAGCCCTCTTCACCAACGCCTACGCGGGCGCCCCGGTCTGCGCACCTTCTCGATGCACGCTCTTGACCGGATTCCACACCGGCCACGCCGCCATCCGTGACAATCACGAGGTCGATCCCGAGGGCCAGTGTGCCATGCCGGCCGAGACGGTCACCCTGGCGGCCCTCCTGAAAGCCGCCGGGTACGCCACCGGTGCCGTCGGGAAGTGGGGGCTTGGCCCGCCAGGATCCGTCAGCGCTCCCGCACCCATGGGCTTTGATCATTTCTTCGGATACCTCTGCCAGCGCCACGCGCACAACCACTTCCCCGCGTACCTATGGCGCAACGAGACTCGCGTGGAGCTCGTCGATTCTCTGCCCAGGTCGGAGCGAGGCGGTCTCTATGCGCCGGACCTCTTCTTGGAGGAGGCAAGGAAATTCTGGCACGCCCACCGCGGCAGGCCGAGATTTCTGCTCTACGCCACTCCTATCCCCCACGCCGCGCTCCAGGTTCCTGAAGATTCGTTGTCCGAATACGCGGGCGAATTTCCCGAGGTTCCCTACGACGGCAAGAAGGGCTATGTGCCTCATTCGACTCCCCGAGCCGCGTACGCCGCGATGGTCACGAGGATGGACCGCGACCTTGGCCAATTCCTGGAGTTCCTCGCTGCCGAAGGCGACGAAAAACGCACCCTCGTTCTCTTCACGAGCGACAACGGGCCGACCTACAACGGTGGCACCGACAGTCAGTTCTTTTCCAGTGCTCAAGGACGAAGAGGATTGAAGGGGCAGCTCTTTGAAGGCGGCATTCGCGTACCTCTCCTAGTCCGATGGCCTTCCCGTGTACCGGCTGGAAGCAAAGTCGCATCGATCGTGGCCAACTGGGATTTGTTCCCCACTCTGCTCGAAGCCGCGGGAGTGCCCTCTCCATTGGGCCGAGACGGGGTCAGTTTGGTCCCGGCGATGACGGGAGGCACCGGACCAAGTGCCGATCGCCATCTTTATTGGGAGTACTCGAGTGGTGGAGGCAGTCGCGCCGTTCGCTTCGGACGCTGGAAGGCGATTCAATTGAGACAGAAGCAGGATCCCCAAGGCGCGACGCTGTTGTTCGACCTCGACGCGGACCCGAACGAGACCACCGACTTGGCGGCGCGCTTTCCCGAAGTCGTCCGCCATGCGGAATTGCTCCTGCGCGATCGGACGCCAGCCGGACTGCCGAGCTGGGAGTTCTGAACGCTCGCCCCGGGTCAGTTCCCGATCCGGATGGACCGGATGTGAACGGCGTCGGGCAGTGACCCCGGATCGAGGCGGTAGCGACGGAGCTTGGGTGATCCTTCGGTACCGGTGCGGACCTGCCAGTCCACGACCGATCCGTCGCCGATCAAGCTCCTGGGTTCTTCGCGCTCCGGTGAAAACACCGAATCGGCGCTGAAGTTCCAAAAGACTTGGGCCGGCAATTCATGGCGCAGGTCGACGGCAAGTCCGGACAGCTCGATCCGAAGCACGGTTTGGTTGGTGGACAGTTCCCAAGGTGACGAGACGATTTGCGGATCCGGATCCGTGGCAATGGCCCAGACCGAGCCGTCGGGCTCCACTTCCGGTGGCAAGAGGCCAAGTTCGAAACTCCAGTGCTGCAGCAGCGACACTCCCGAATACGTGCCATTCTCCGGCAGCGGCAGAGGGGAGCCTGAATCATAGACCGCGACCGCGAGTCGGCACTCCGGGTTGGATTCCCACGTGACACCCGCGGGGGAACGCCCCAGCCGCGGCACCACTTCGCAGATCCCCTGCACCGGACCGACTTGCATGCGGAAGTGAATCCACACTTCCTCGTCAGGCATGAGCCCGCGCGGTGGCAAGGCCTCCGGAAAGACATTCACATCGGGGGATGAGATTCCGTTACGTTTCCAGTCCAATTGCAGTTCAGGTGCTTCCGGCTGATATCCCCCGGGGATCCAGGTCGGCCCGGTATTCCGCACCCGCAAAGAAAGCAACCAGTCTTGCCCCGCCCTCACCGGTCCAATCATCCAGTGCCTCAGTTTCATCGGGCGCAGACGGTGCTGCATGGTGCTGCCGGAGGCCGGGCGTGGGGCATCTGTGGACGCAAACGGCCGGAGCGGCTTCCCTTGGGCGCGATCATCGGCCCATCCGGCCATGGCCGCAAACTCGGATTGCGGCAGCAATTGACGCAATCCATCGAGATGGGCGCGGGCGGCCTCGAACTCGTTGGCTCGCCATTGGGCCCAGGCTGCTTTCAAACTTTGGCCGGAGTGGAAGATGGAGGGTGCGTCCGGCCTTGATCGAGTCTCCGCGATCAACCGCTGGACGGCATCCAACCGACTTCCGTCCGATCGCGCCAACACCCAGAGGTAAACGGGGCCGATCAGGGACCAGTCGAAATTCGCGCTGGCACGGAGTAGCGCCACAGTCACCCCCAGGCTCAAGGACTTCTGTCTCGCGAGAGCGATCAGGGACGGAACCACCTCGACCGGTTGGCGTGCTTCCACGGCCTGAAGTGCGGCGAGAAGCGCACCTTCGTCCAAGCGCGCCGCGACCAGGTCGCTCACTAGCACCGGGATGCCCCGCTCGTCTCCCAACCGCAGGAGTGCACTTGCCGCCCGGAATGCCAGACGGCGATCCTGGGACTCGAGGGTGGAAAGAAGAAGACTCTGCCCGCGATCGTCCCCCAGATGCGCCAGGAGTTCCGCGGCCCGTCTCGCTAAGGGTGGCGGAGCATCGAGGAGTCGGGCGAGATCGCCGCGATAGAGTTCGAGGTTGGCAACGTGGCCGGCTCGTGATTGACGATCCAACACCAGGAGTGCGCTTGCGATCAGTCCGTACGACAGCTCACTGCGCAGGGCGGAATCCACGGCGGCGCGAGGGAAGTGGTCCGAAACTTGGGCGAGACCTCTCAACAAGAGGCCCGCTAAGGCGGGATGTTCGGTCGGATCCGCCAGACGTTCTATGAGGAGTTCATCCAGGCCCGGCACGCGGCGTTCGAGGGCAACACGAATGAGAGTCGCACGGGCCTCGAGACCCTGGGTTGCGGCCAGCGAGTCTCGCAAATCCGTGATGGGCGACTCCTCGGAGTTGGCAGAAGCTCCCTGACCATGAATCGAGGCCTGTGCGAGCGACCGCAACTGAGCCACCTGGCCCGGGTGATCGAGTACGACGTTGTGCGCCTCCGCGGGATCGCTAGCGAGATCGAACAACTCCAAGATTTCCTCGCGGTCGAAGTGCAGTTTCCAATTGGCAAGTCGCACCGCCACTTGGTCCGGGTTGACACGACCACCGGGCTCGGGAGTTGACGGAAGTTCGGTCACCGCCAAAGGCAGCCGACCCTGCCCCGGATCGTCCAGAAGGAGGTCCACGAGGCTCTCCCCCTGCACCCGAGGATCCGCTTCCAACCCCAAGAGGTCGAGGACGGTGGCGTAAATGTCGACGTTTTCGACGGGTATCGCCACTCGATGGCCTTCCAAGCCGGGAACAAAGATCAGCAAGGGCACGTGAACCTGGTGTTCGTGGAGCGACGCGCCGTGGTGATCGATCCGATGGTCTCCGAGCCCCTCTCCATGGTCACCATTCACGATGATGAGGGTGCGATCCGCGAGGCCGGAATCTCGGAGGTGTTGAACCATCCTTCCGATCGCAGCATCCGCCAGGGCGATCTCGCTGTCGTAGCGATCTTGGACGCCGGGACCGAAGTCGTGCTCGGGGTTCCTCGTGTAGGGGGCATGCGGGTCCATCAGGTGGAGCCACAGAAAGAACTTTTCGCGTTGGACCTTCGAAAGCCAAGCCTGCGCGAGGGCCACTTGTGCCGGCGCCTCAAGGGGCGTGGTCAGGCTGCGTTTCGGATTCACCTCCGAAAAGCCCTCGGTCATGATTTCATAGATCGGCTGCGACAGAGAACCCATGGGGATGGCCGGCACGCTGGCCGTCCGCCAGCCGGCATTGCTGAGGCGTGCCGCCAGCGTGGGAGGCAAATCGGGCTTCGCCAGTCCCCTCATCCGAGCGAAGAGAGGCGTCTTCGAAGGGTAGACGCCGTGGAACATCGACTGGAAGGAAAAATGGGTGATCGGATTCTGCGACCACGCTGATTCGAAGACGGTGCTGTCTCGGCCCAACCGAGCGAGGTGAGGCGTGGTATCCCGCCAGTAGCCGTGCAAACTCGTGTGGTCGGCTCGCAGCGTATCGACAGTGATCCAAAGGAGATTCCAGCCTTCTCGACCCGGCAGCGCTTCCGCGAGGGAGGCGCGGGCGAGGGCGGCGCAAGTCGAGTGCGCCACGAGACTCGCCACCGGCGCACTCTCCGCCCAGGCTTCGTTCGAACGCGAATTGGACCGCCACTGTCGATGCCAACGCACCAGAGCGGCGCCGCCGGTGGTCTTTCGCACCGCCGCCGTTCTCGAACCCGCTACGAGCGGCAATTCAAGCAATCCCGCCATCGCGATCCCGCCAAGAATCCACACCAAGACTTGCCGACGCGATGAGATTGCCAGGAAGGAACCTAGGGCCAGCCAGGTTGAGGCGGTCAATAGACCGATAGTCGCGATCAAGGCCAGCTCATGGAGGTAGCGGTAGTTCCAATCGCGGAGCAGATTGGTGTCCGCGTAGTGCAACGTCACCGCTGCGGCGAAGCAAACGGACGTAAGGGCACCTCGCCGCCAGCGCGAATCCCACCGGGCCCCAAATGGGCCTGCGGCATAGGCGATGCCCAGGATCGTGGCCGTGCCGATCGTGAGGAGGGCCGGGGCCAGGATTCGGAGAAGCCCGATGTCCGGCCGCTCGCTGACTCCCTGCCCGGAAAGGACCCGCCCGGTGAGGCAGATCGCGGGATAGGCCAAGGCCAACCCCGACCCCACAAGCACGACGCGGGCCGGTGCGACCCTGAGAAACGCCAAGAGCCCACGGCTGACTCCCCCGAGCCCGGCCAGTGTGATCCCGAGGACAAGACCCACGCTGGCGCACCCAAGAATGAGAAACAGGCCCCCGAGACGATCCGGGTGGGTGCCTCCCGAGCAAAAGAGCAGGTCCCGCGCGTCCCAAACCCCCAGCGCCAAACCGGCCAGGATCCCGGCTGGCCCGAGCCCCCGGAGCGGCGGACGTTTCCAGCCGCGCTCGACCCGATTCCCCGGACATTCCAATCGCGACCCAGATTCCATGGTGGATGGTAGATGACCCCGAGGGCCACCACGAGGCGGGCGACTTCCGTTAGACTCACGCGGGACTACCCCAACGGAGCCATGACCCATGCTGCGCATTCTTCCCTCCCTGCTGGTGGCTCTGGCCGCGGCGCTCCCCGCGCAACTCGCGGCCGGAGACCGGCTGAGCCTGCCTGAGCTCGCCGGCTTTTCGCAGATCAAGGCCAAGTCGCCGAACGACCTCGCCGGACGCGCGGTTCTCTACGAGTTCTTCGCCTTCTGGTGAGGACCGTGCAAAGGTGCCGTGCCGCACCTGAACGAGCTTCACGAAAAGCTGGCCGGCGAAGGCCTGACGGTCATTGGTGTCACGAGCGAAGGCGAAGGCCCGACGCAAAAGTGGATCGCCGACAACGGGGCCAAGTACGGCTACGCCTATGACAAAGGCAGCGCCTTCTCGCGCGCTTGCGGAGTAACGGGCATTCCGAGTTCGGTCTTGGTCGATGCCACCGGGAAAGTGGTCTATGTGGGGTCACCCGGCGGGATCACCGAGGAAATGGCTCGGGAGGCTGCCAAGGGTGCACTCAAGACGCCGCTCTACGAGTTGCCGAAGGAATTCGCCAAGGTGAGCTCCTTGGTCGGCAAGGACGACCTCGCGGGTGCGATCAAAGAGGCCCAGGCCCTGGCGGCCAAGCCGAATCTTGCCGACACCGCCAATGCCGTCGCCCTGGGGCTCAAGTCCATGGTCGCAGGCACGGTCATGCAGGCGGATGACCTCGGCACCCGCGGCGATTGGCTCGGCGCTCAGCGCTCCTACGAGCGTGTGATCAAGTCTGCCAAGGGCATGGAGGAAGAGGTCGCCGCCAAGGGCAAGCTCGAAGAGCTGAAAGCCAACGAGGCGGCTATGAAGGAAATCAAGCTCCAAAAGAGCTTGGAGAAAATCCTGGCCATGCCGAGCACCAAGGCCAAAGACAAAGAGGCCATGCTCGCGGCCCTCACGAGCTTTGCCACCAAGAACGACGGCAGCTTCGCGGCCGGGGTTGCCAAGGCCAAGGCCTCGGCGCTGCGAAAGCCCTGAGGAGTCTGATCGCTCGTCCGGGCTCGGCGAGTCGGCCCTCCCGGCTTGGCGATAGCCTCGGCCGGCGGACGATGAAGAGGCCGAGACCTGAATGTCCAACCTCGCGGCGGCAATCATCCTCGGGTCAACTCGAAACCACACCGATTCGAGGTCCGTGGGAACTTTGCCCCCGGGCATGCGTCGGAGACTCATCGGGAGCTTCCAATGGAACCTACTTTCTCGGCCCTCCTCTGTGCGCTCGGTCTAATTCTCCCCGCTCCGGCGAGTATCGGCGGTGACATCGTGATCGAAGGCACGAAGCGCATCCGCCACGACTTGTTCATCGAAGTCGCCCCCGACTTCGGGTCTCTCGGCACGGCCTACACGATCAGGGACGGAGACAGCCTGGCCAAGATCGCGGAGACCCAACTGGGTGACCAGGCGCGTTGGCCGGAAATCCAGCTATGGAACAAGATCGAGTCACCCGACCTCCTCAAACCGGGTGTGACGCTGGTGCTCCCCCCGAGGATCTTGCCGCGGGTTGAACCGGGCCAGACGGATTGGGTTCTGTTGGCGGCGGCCGACTTCCAAATGGGCGGACTACCGGTCCCCGTCGCCAAGGATCATGCCTTGCCGCCGGCGCGGTACCACACCACGCTGTTCGCGGTTCCGCGCAGTCGAGTTGGCGAATTGTTCGCACTGACTCGCGAACGTGGCACCGCCCAGAAAGTGCTCGAACTCGATTGGCTGGCCAAGTCTCCGTTTCTCCCGGGGATCGAGACGGTGAAGGACACCGATCCGGCGACTCGGCTCTCCACCACCTATGAATGGAAGGGAGTGGAGAATCGGGCCGTCCAGTTCGAGGCCGGGAAGACCCGCCGGTTCGGAAGGGACGACCGGGAACTATCCATGACTCCTGGATTATCCGGGGGGTGGCCCGCCAAGGTGCTCTTTTCCAGCCTGGCACTTGCGGGAGTCGCGGGTCTGGCCTTCTTGGCTCGTCGACGCAGCGGACTAGCGCCCGAGTGATCTGGCTTCTCCCCCTCTTCGCGTCGGTGGCGGCCCTCGCCTTTCCTCTGCCGGTCTACGCGGCAAGCCTCGCCCTCTTCGGACTCCCCCACGTACTCGCGGAATTGCGCTACGTCGACCTGCGGTTCGTACCCGGGAGTCGGTCGCGGCCATTGTTCTTGGCGCTCGGGTTGGTCTTGGTTCTCGCGGGCCTGCGGGGATGGTCCTTGCTCGGGCTTGGTCGGACCGGTGCGATCGCTCCGTACGAGATCGCCCTCATAGCTCTCCTATCTCTCGGCACTGCCCTCTTTACGAAAGGCACACCGAGGCTGATCTGCGTCGCGGTTGGGATGGGAGTCCTCTTTGGAGCCAGTCTCAATATCGCTGCGACTCTCGTCGTGATCGCGTTTCTGCACAATCTGACTCCGGTCTTGTTTCTCGCGGAGCGGCTGGAGGGGGCCGCGCGGACGAGGGCGATGCGCGCAGCGGCTTGGGCTTTCCTGGTAATCCCGCTCCTGATGGCCGGAGTCGCATCGGCCGTGACGATCGAATCCACTCTCGTCATCGTCCTCGGAGGCGTCGGGGATCTGAGGGCTCACCTCGGATCCTACATCCCACCCGGACTCGTGGATCGTGATTGGGCGGTCACTTTCTTTGCGATCGCGGCCTACCTTCAGGTCATGCACTACGCGGTGGTCCTCCACGTTCTCCCGAAACTCGTGCCGTCGGAGGAGCCCCAGGCATTGGTGCCTTGGCCCTGCCGTGGTCGCCGGATCCTGCTTCTCGGCCTCGCAAGCGCCCCACTCACCGTTGCCTTCTGTTTGGATTTTGCGAGCGCCCGCGCGACCTATGCCGTGTTTGCCGCCGTGCATGTATGGATCGAGGTTCCGGCCCTCTTGGGAGCCTGGAAATCGCTAGGATCCCCCGGACTCGTCACGTCGGCCGCCGGAGCCCCCTCGTGAGAGATCTGCTTCCATACTTGGTCCCCTTTGTCGCCACGGTGAGCATCGAAACGGGAATCGCGTCGCTCAGTCCTCGCTGGCGCATTCGACGACTCATCCTAATGGTGCTCTTTGCGAATTGCCTGACTCATCCCGTAGCCTTCACTCTCTACGAACAGGATGTTCTGACTTGGCTGCCGCTCGAGATTCTCGTCACCGCGACCGAAACTCTCGTCTATGCTCGGCTCGCGCCCATGCCGCTCCCGACCGCCCTGCGCATGGGCGTCCTCACCAACGCCGTGACCGCCGGCCTGGCTTGGATCCTTCGATACTTCTGAGGACACCCCATCCGTGACCACTCGCACTCCCGCCGTCGCTTGTCTCGTTGCTCTCATTTCGTTCTCGGCGATGGCCCAGCCGACCGCCGCCGATCGGACGCGGACGGCGCTTCAGAAAATCGTGGACAGCGGAACGCCCGGTGTGGGCGCAGCCGTGATGGTTGGCGGGAAGGTCACCTTTGCGGACGGCGTCGGCTTCGCGGATGTGGAATCACAGGTTCCCGTCACGGCGAAGACTCGATTCCGCATCGCCAGCATTTCCAAGTCGATCACCGCCGCCCTCATGTTGCGTTTGGTCGACCAAAAGAAGCTCGACCTCAACTCGTCGGTGCGCACCCATCTCCCGGACCTCGCCGAGCGCTACGAGCCCGTGACGCTGCGGCGTCTGGCGGGGCACCTGGGCGGCATTCGCCATTATCGCGGTCAGGAGTTTCTGAGCACGATCGCATACCCGACCGTGAGTTCAGCGCTCGGAGTCTTCATCAACGATCCCTTCGCGGAACAGGTCGGCGCGAAGTACCACTACACCACCTACGGCTTCACCCTGCTCAGCGCCGCGCTCGAGAAGGCGGGCGGCGGGAGTTTCCTCGAACTCTTGCAGCAGCTTGTTCTCGCGCCGCTGGAAATGGCCGAGACTGGGCCCGATGAGTGGAGGAAGGTCATTCCCTATCGGGCGCGCGGTTACGAACAGGACTCGTCGGGCGCTTTGGCGAACGCGCCTTCGGTCGACAATTCCAACAAGTGGGCGGGCGGCGGGCTTGTGGCAACCCTTTCCGATCTCGGCCGGTTCGGACAAGCTCATGTGCGGCCCGGATTTCTCAGTGAAGCCACCTGGAACCAGTTGTTCGTTCCCGGCAAGAACGCCGACCAATCTTCGACGCACTACAGCCTGGGGTGGGGAACCGGGACGATCCAAGGCAACGAGCGCTACCTGAGCCACAGCGGCGGGGCGATCGGCGGGTCTTCCTTCTTGCTCGTCCTTCCCGATCGGGAGGTCGTGGTGGCGTTGGCGGCCAACCGGTCCCAGAGCTCCCTCAACCTCGCACTCGCCCGACGCATCGCCGATCATTGGAAGAGCCAGTGAACTTCGGGTCTATCGCGGCCCCGAGCGGCGGCCGCACATCCACGAAGGCGACCGAGGCAGCCCAAGTGTAGGCGCGCCCCAGCTTCCCGCCGGCCTCGATGCGAAGCTTCAACCTCCTCGCTTCGGCGTGGTGCCACCGAGCTCGGCCTTGCGGAACATGTCGGCCTCGAGTGGGAAACTGACCGAGTGCCCGCCGAGTTGGAACTCGACATGGCTGCCATCCAGATTGGCCTTCATCACCGAGACTTTGGGGTCGGCGGCCTTCCGCGTTCCCTTGACTTCCCGATCCAGGCCCAGGAACCGAAGGACCGGCTCCTCGCCGGGAACGATCGCCAGGATGGTGTCAGGTTGCTCCTGATCGTAGACCAGCCTCGCCACCGGGAACGCTTCCTCCGCCTTGCCGGCGAGGATCGGATCAAATTCAGGACCCGACGGCAACTTCACCGTTTCGAGCGTCAGGCCGACCTTGCCGAACTTGGCCTTCTTCTTCGTGACCCCCAAGACTCGCCACGGCTGCTCCAGGATGTGCGGACCGAAGCGGATTCGAAACGTCAAATGGCCCGCTGCCTTGTCCGCTTTGTCCTTCGGAGCTTCAAGGTTGAGCTCCAGCTTGTCCGAAGGCGGAGTCTTGCCGGACACCTCGCTCTTGGTCAGGGGGAAATTCCCGAACTTCGGACCGTCCCGGTACGTCGTGCCACCCCGATGGAACAGGAGCGCCCACTCCCCCTCGCCGATTTTCAGGTTGAGGTTGTACTGTCCGGGGAAGACGACTCCGTCCTTTCGAACGAGGGCTCCCGCGAGCTCACAAGTCGTCGCCGATCCCGAACCCAGGCGCCACCAGGTTCCGGGGCGAGCCTGCTCCATCAAATCCGCCCGCCAGCGCAGGGCGCCGTGCTTGATTTCGATCGGGCCGGTCTCAGGGCTCTGGTATTTGGCGTTTTGGCCGGACGCCATCGAGACGAGTAGCCAAAAAGCGACCATCGTGAGGGGTTTCATGCAGGGTCTCCGAAGCAGGTGAAGCTCCACCCCGATAACCTCCGACGGGCGCCGACAATTCCTCAGAAACACCAACCCCGCTGCCGGTTTCCTGGCTTCCCGCGCTATGCTCTTTGCGACTTGCTCGGATTCCCCTCTCCCCCTGCCGCCGAGTTCGCCACATGGTGCTTCGTGCGTCCCCACTGCTCGCAATTCTCCTGTCCGCGGTCACCCTGTCCCAGACCCCTTCCCTACCGCCCTCGCCTGGCGGCGACCCCCTGTTTCGGGTCGCGGTCGCGTCCCCGAGTCCACTCTCCGATCGAGGCCGGCTGGAGCGCCTCGGCTACGACGTGAGTTGCCTGCCTCATGGCCCCGGGCACTTCGAAGCGGTGGTGAGCGCCGCGGAATTGGCCGCGCTCCAAGCCGGAGGATTCACCGCGGCCGTCCTGGAGACCGCTCAGCCATTGGCTGACGTCGTGGCTACCGAGATCCCCGCTGGCTACCGGGATCTGCCTGGCATCGAGGCCGCGATGGCAGCGTTCGCGCAGGCGCACCCGACCCTCGCCGTGGTGGTCGACATCTCAACCGTGTTTGGCCCCGGTCCAACGGTGGAGGGCCGCACCATCAAAGCCCTCAAAATCTCGGACAACGCGCCGGTCGACGAAGACGAGCCGAACGTCCTCTTCGCTTCCTGCCACCACTGCCGAGAAATCGTGACTCCCGAGATCTCGCTGGACATCATGGATCGCCTACTCACGGGGTACGGCGTCGATCCCGCGATTACCGCCGCCGTGAATAGCCAGGAAATCTGGCTGATCCCCGTCCAGAATCCGGATGGACTCGCTTACACCTGGAGCACCAACAATCTGTGGCGCAAGAACCGCGCGCCCAACCAGAGCGGTTCGTTTGGCGTCGACCTGAACCGCAACTACGCGCTCGGGTGGTCCTCGAACTGCTCCGGTTCAACCAGTCCCACGTCGGAGACCTACAAGGGTGTCACCCCGGAGTCGGAACTGGAAACCCAAACCATGGTGGCGTTCTCGCGGGCCCGGCGTTTCGCCAAGGTGATGGACTATCACTCGACTGGCCGGGAAGTCTTGCTGGGTTACCTCTGCAGCCCGCTGCCGGCGGCCCAAAACAGCCTCATCGACAGCCACGGAGTCGCCCTCTCGCAGCTCTCCGGATACGACACGCGCGAACCCTCGGCGGAGGGTGAACACCAGCAATGGCAGATCCGGGAGCAGACCAGCTACGCCTTTCTCACGGAAACCGCGACGAGCTTCCAGCCGACGTACCAGGCTGCGCTGGCGGAAGCCAACTTGACCTGGACGGCCGCGCTCCAGTTCCTCAGCGAGCCCATTCCCTTGACAGGACGAGTCACCAACGCGGTCACCGGAGCGCCTCTCGTCGCTCAAATCGATATCGCGGGGGCCGGTTGGGCCATGGGAGAAACCCGCCACAGCGAGTCTCGCTTCGGCCGGTACTCACTCTTCGTGCCGACTGGCCTCACGACCCTCACCGTCTCGGCCCCTGGCTATTTACCTTCGACCCAAGCGGTGAGCGTGAGCCCTAATTCCACCGCGCTGCTGGATGTGGCGCTCACCCCGGGGATGGCACCCTTTACGGTGGAGTTCTCTACGAGTGGAGCTGGTCAAGGTGACTTGCGTCTCGGATTCGATGGAATCCCGAGCGACTGCAACTCCGGTTACACCCTGATTTCGTTTGCGACCACGTTTCCGGTCGGAACCGGGCCAGCCTTGGGTCTCTGGCCGGATACCACGACCTTTGCGGCCTTCTTCGCCCCGCTCGGGCCAGGCTCGATATTCCACTGGACCTGGCCGGTGGTCGGGCTGTTTCCGGCCATCGACCTCGACTTGCCGCCCGGATCTGTACTCTTGCCGTTAGGCCAAAGCGTGGACGCCCTTGGCATCGCGGTGCGCACCGGCAATTCCCCGGTCGTTTCCCCGATTGTGCGGGCGACCTTTTGATTGGGCCGACCGTGGAAGCGGCCTCTGCGAAGCC
This sequence comes from uncultured bacterium, assembly GCA_902826835.1. Taxonomy (GTDB): domain Bacteria; phylum Planctomycetota; genus RBC034. The sequence goes on from CADEGH010000006.1 coordinate 225,325, forward strand.
CCGGCGCGGTCAGCCGAGTTCGGCGAGCAGTTTGGCAACCTGGTCCCTAATCAGATCTCTCACCTTCCGAAACTGATCGGGTGGCAAATCGCGTGGATCGGGGATCTGCCAATCGATGCGCCGCTCCGCGGCCACGGCCGGGCAAGCATCCCCGCACCCCATCGTCACCACGGCCGCGTAAGGCCCGCGGTCGAGGTCGCCAAGCCCCTTGGATTGGTGGGCCGACAAGTCGTACCCGATCTCGGCCATGCTCACGATCGCCTTCGGATTGACACGACCGCTCGGGCGAGATCCCGCACTCGCAGCCTCGAAGCGCCCCGCACTCAGCAGCCGCGCAAAAGCCTCGGCCATCTGGCTGCGATTAGAGTTTTCCACGCAAACGAACAAGATCTTTCTCTGGGTCACGGGCTTGCGATCAAGCGGCATGGGGGGTTCCCTTTTCCTCGGCCCGGCAGCAACCCGGACGCTGCATCATGCGACAGGACCAAAGAGCGAGCTGGGCACCGATGGGAGTCGCGATCAAGTACAGCCAAAGCGCGGCGGTCTGTCCCGAGATGACAGCGGGCCCGAGCGAGCGCGCCGGATTCATCGATGCTCCGGTCCAAGGCCCGCCGAAGTAGGCCTCCAAAAAGACCACCGAGCCGATCGTGATCGCACACACGGATCGCGGCCACCGCATCCACTCACTCACCCAGAGGATGGCTCCCGCAAGAGCAAACGTGAGGGCTACCTCCAGGGCAAACACGACCGGAATCGTGGTGCCCGGAAGACTCGAGCCCAAGTCGGGGTCGCCGGGAAACAGCAAGCTCAAGCTGAAGCTTGCCGCCAGTGCGGCCAGACTTTGGACGAGGGCGTAGGACAGCGCAGTTCGTCCGTTCAGATGCCCCATCTGCCAGGCAATCAGGGTCACCGCGGGATTGAGATGGGCGCCACTGGTGGCACCCAGGGCCAGGATCATGAGAGTCACGATCCCCCCGAACGCAAGCGAGATCCCCAACTGACCTAAGGCTCCCCCAGTTGCGCGATTCACGATGATGGAGCCGGTTCCCACCAGCACCAGCAGGAAAGTGCCGACCCACTCCGCTCCGAGCGCTTTCCACGTCGAGTGATCACGGCTCATGGCAGGAGAATCGCTCAGCCCACCCATCCGTTCAAGAGACGACTCCGCCCCCTCAAGGGCGGTGAGCCGCGACGGCCGGACTATCGAGTCGTGAGCGAGGTGCCCGAATCCGCACCGATTTCCACGAAGCTGATGCGCCGCGAGAGCTGCGCTTTCTTGTCGCCTTCTGGAAGCACTCGAACGGGGGCTCCGTCGACTTCAGCGTGCCCGATGATCATCGTGTTGACGCGAGCCGCGGACGCTGGCGGATCCAAAGCAAAGTCACGACCTTCGTTGAGCCACACCCGCTGCGCGCTCAGGCCACTCGCCCAAATGCGACGGCCTTCACCCGACGCCGCGTCGGCCTCGACGATGTCACAGGGGATCCAGCCGTATCCCGGGATGAAGTACTCGGGCCAGCACCGGTAACCCGGATCGACACTTTCCTTGCCGAGATTGCGATCTAGGAGGCGATACCCCATTTGCAATCGGGCGGGAATGCCGAGCGCGCGCGCCATCGCGATGAACAGCGAATGAAGGTCCGTGCAGCAACCGCCGCCTTGTTCGATGCACAGAGTGGCGTCGCCCACGCCGCAGCTCGGCTTGCTCGGATCCTTCGAATAGTGGTCGACTTGCTTGGCTACGTGTTCGAGAATCAACTGCGCCTTGAGGTACGGGTTTGTCTCCGACCCACAAGCCTGCTCGGCCATCCTGCGGATCGCTTCCGTCACAGTCATGTGGGGGCTATCGATCCGGAGAGACTCTGAGAAAATCGTCCGGTAGTCGGCAGAGAAATCGCCCACCCGAGCCGGATCAACCTGGACGAGCACTTGCTCTCGTCGCAGCACGTAGTCGACGATGACCTCGATCGTACCGGCCGGTGGCTTCTCGACCTCGACGTACAGAAACCGGTTGGCTCGGTCGGAATCATGCGCGATCCGCCACTTGCCGGGAGCAGACACTACCCTCAGGTCCAATATCTCCTGATGACGGTTCTCCGTCGGCACCGAGACCCAGAATTTGAGGACGCCGGCGTGCTGCGGAATCTCGGTGACGCTGGCGATTTGTCGAACCCGGTAGATCCGGGCTGGCGGATCGATCGGAGTTGGCTCCTGGGCGTTCTGCAGCGACAGGACCAAACCAAGCAGGCTGAGGTAGGGCATTAGCTGAATCCGCGGGAAACGGTGTACAGGAGCATACCGTACGCCTTCGCAATTTCCGAACTCGGAAAGCCGCGTGGGCAGGAGAATGAGGCCGAACTCCGGTTCACTTCCGAATCTTCGAGATGAGCGAATGGGCACCCGTCCAGTGGATCCGATTCAAAGGCGCGCCTCGGGAGTCCGTTTGGGGTCAAGACACCCCACCGGTTCTGCATCCTAGCCGCGCGGAACGCCCTGAGGTGACTTCCTTCCACTCCGACCTTACCCCGTGCTCGACCGGTCTGGTATCATGACAGAATCCAAGGGAGTCCTGCATGACCGCTCTTCGTCTCAGCCTTGTGATGGCTGTCTCGGCCGCCGCTGGCGTCGCCCAGCTTGGCGGCATCTACACCATCAACCCGATGCAGCCCGCGGGAGGCAACAACTTCACCACGATCGGGGCCGCGCTGACGGCCCTGCACAGCCAAACGGTCATCGCTCCCGTCAACTTTCAGGTGTACGACGACGCGGGTCCGTGGACGGAAGCCAACCCGGTCGCGACGTTTATCAACGGAGGCACCGCGGTCATCTCGGTGAGGGCGCCCCTGACCATGGGCATCAGTGCGGCGAACCCAGTGGTCTTCGAAGCGGCCCCTGGAGAGTTCCCGGTTCTCGATGCGACGGGTCAGCCCTTTGGGGTCGTCCTGCACGGCACGCAGTTCGTCACCATCAAGGGATTCGAGATTCTCAACGCCACCTCCGACGGGGTCAACATCTATACCGACGCCCTTTCCCAGGCTCAGGCCAACCTCTTCAGCAACGCGGTGATCGGCTGCCGCATCCATGACATCGGCGGCTGCGGGATCAGCATCTACCAGAACGGCGGATCGCCCTCCATCGCGTTCGAAGGCACGATCATTCGCAACAACTTCCTGTGGCGTTGCCAAGTCACGCACGCCGGCGGCAACGCCACCTGGCGCAACGGCTATTTGAACGAACGCCGCAGCATCCGCGCGATCATCGAGAACAACACATTTTTTGCCGATACCGGGGTCGGGCCGACCTTCGGCGTCTATTGCACTTACTACGCGGCCCCGATCGGCGGTCCCGCCGCGTCCTTCTTCAACAACATCATCGTAAAGACAGTTGCCAACGGCAACGTCATCCGCCATATCGACGCGGCGAGCTTCCCCCTCACGCAAGACAACAACGTTTACGAAGATCTATCAGGCGGCCAGTTCCTCGGAGGAGCCAGCGGGGTGGCCGCGACTTTTGCGGCCGCGCAGGCGGCGTATCCGACGTTGGATGCGAATGGGCGCAGCGGCCCGGTGCTGCTGGCCAACGGGCCCACTGGTGACCTGCACTTGACGGCAGGCAGCTTGGCAATCGACGCCGGGGCCCCGATCGCGGCGATCACGGACGACATCGATGGCGAAACCCGCCCGGTCGGCTCCGCGTACGACGCCGGCGCCGACGAGTTCTCGGTGGCCGGGGCGAGTGTGACCGCGATAGGCTCCGGCTGCCCCGGCTCCGGAAGCCTCGTCCCCATTTTGGCTGGAAATTCCCTGCCGACCCTCGGCAACTTGACCTTTGCCCTCGAGATCGGGAACGCCGCTCCGCAGTCCGCCGCGTTCTTGTTTCCCTCCCTCGCCGCCGCGACCCCCGCGATTCCGGTCGGCGGGAGCTGCCTCGTCCACATCGACCTCGTCACCATGCAACTGCTCACGTCTTCCGGATTCGGTCCGTTCGGACCAAACCAGACGGATAACACCGGCTACACATCCTTCCCGCTTCCGATCCCGGCCCTTCCCAGTCTCATCGGCGCGTCCATCTATTGGCAAGCGGGAATCTCGGATGTCGGCTCCCCCACCGGCTTCACTCTCACCAACGCGGTCGCAACGTTGCTCTTTTGAATCACGGTAGCGGCTTGCGCCACTTCCAGACCACGCCGTCTTCCGCATGGTCGAGGCTTCCGATCAGCTCGAATCCGAGCTTTCCCAGAATCGCGGTAGAGGCCCCGCGCGTCGGGAGCGTATGGGCGATGAAGGCCGGTCGCTCCTCCGATTCCGCCCGAGCGCGACTCATCAACTCCTGAGCCATCGCGGTGGCAACTCCCCGTCCTTCCCCACCGGGAAACGTGAAATAAGCAAGCTCCACTTCGCCGCCCGAAGGCGATCCGACAAATCCAGTGGCCCCCACGCTTCGATTCCCCTCGGCCGCCACGTAGCCGATCCACGGCGGGTTGTAACCCCGCCGCTCATAGAGAGCTACCGTTTGGGCAACGATGTCCGCGAACTCGGGCGGTCGACCCGCTTCCGGCGCGTTCGTCGATCCTTCCGCGGTGATGGGAAACAGCCGGATGTCAGGTCGTGAGGGAGGAGCGTCGGACATTATCGCCTTCCCTCCAAGAGACGACTTGCCGCGCTCTGGGCTTCAATCTCTCGGCCCTTGGGAATCGGGACCCGCACCACGCTCGACCCTCGGTGCCGTCCCGTTTCGGATCGAATTTCGAGCTCGATGACGGCCGGCTCGCCGGGAATCACTTTGGCATCCGTCAGATCGGCGAACGGCGTGCGAAAGTAGGCAAGCCACCCGCAAAACCACACCACATCATGCCCGACGAACAACTCGGGTTCACGGGACTGCATCTTCACCAGGAATCGCTCCTTGCTGCCCAAGATCCACCTGCGCACGAACACAATCGTAAGCAAACCCAGAACCGAAGCGACTCCGACGGTGATCCAAGCCTGGAGCCCGAGTGTACCGTCCTCGAGCATGGACATGATCACCCCCAACGCGATACCTCCGTAGATGAGCACCACGCAGAGCGGAACCGCCCATGCCACCTTCTTGATGAGGGCGCCTCGCTCCCGCTCCGCGTACGATCGCAATTCTTGGCTCGAGTAGCCGGTGAAGTGAGCAATGAAGTCGCCTCCGGCAACGCGATCCAGGATCTCCTCGACTCGCGTGGTCAGCTTCCCGAAGTAGAAGACCATCACCCCGCAGATGAGGGCGAAGGTTCCGAGCCCGCTGGCCATGACAAGTCCCGTGATCTGCACGGCCGACTGGCTGGCTCCCATGGTTGCCATCGCCACTCCCACCAGCGCCAGAACCAGAAACACCAAAAACACGCGGTTCCAGATCTTCGCGTGTTGGTGCATCGGATTGGAAAGCGGTTCTCGTTTCACCGGAGGTCTCGTTCGGGGTCCGAGAGACAAGCACCCATCATCGGGGCGCCACGAGGAGACTACCATCGTAGCTTCGACAAGGCTCCATGACATTGACCACAGAGTTCAGGGCGGGACCGCGACGGATGTCGAGGACGATGAAGACCCCGCGACAACGCGGGCGATTGGGTCCCAGCACCTGCGGGACTCACAGTTTCCAGAGCTTTGCGGCTCTCGGTCCGAGTTTCCCCCAAGCTTGGCGCCGACTATCCGCCCTAGTGTTGTCCCGTATCGGCGGCAGGTCGGCCGAGGCGCTTGGTCTTCGAGGGACGCAGGAACCACTATTGCGCCCGCGGGTGGAGGATCCCCGTCTCAATCATCGACGCATCGCGTGGTGTCGACCCGAATGGCCTCCCCCGCCACAATCTCCACCCAAAACTTCGGCGGGTGTCGCCCGGGATCGGCCAAAGTCACCAGATACCGACCACGCGGAAGCTCAATGACCGACGGCCACTCGTCGCTTCGGTCCCGGTGATTGGGGACAAATTGCACGTGCTTTCCAAGGGAGTCGGAGAGGGTGTAGCCGGAATGCAGGGCTCGCGGGACATCGTCGTGGCTGCCCGGGAAAGTCCGCGTACGGATTTGAAGGCTCCCGCAAGATACGCTCGCGGCGGGGACGCCGGTGATGGTGGGAATGGGCTCGTCCTGGGATGACCGCATTGAGAGGCTCGAACCTTCGCAGGCAAGGGTGGAAGCAGCGAACAGCGTGACCATGAGTGCATTGACCATTTTGTAGTCCTTTCCCCGATTTGGGGAAGCTGGTTTTCGAGACGCGGTCCAAGACCGTGCTCGAGTGTCGGCCAACCGAAGGTGGGTTCTGACCCCGGCCTTATTTCTGGAGGGCGGTCCTTTGGGAACTGCCTCCGACCCGGTTTTTCGGCCAGACCTCCGAAGAGGCGATTCCGTACCCTCGCCGGTCGAGGAGTGACACGAATCGTCCCTCTGGGTCCTGACCAGCCCTTTGATGCCGGGTTCGGAGACCGGTTTCGTTCCTCTGCCCACCGAGGCGCCGCACGGGCGGGGAGAGCATAGACAACGCCCCTCATTCTGAGCTGCAGAGCGAACTTGGGAGCACCAGGGTTCAGGGCGTGAAGATCAGTGGCGCCGGGGGACTCACGCTCAAGATGGTTCCGGTGCCGGGGATATCCGCGACGACAAACGAGTGAAAGAGAAAGACCCCCGCGAGTGACGGGAAAAAGTTCGGTGGCAACGCAAACGTCGCGGAAGCGCGACCCGAGCTATCCAGAAATCCGAGGGTGTTTCCAAGGGGAAAAGTGTTGGGGTTCAGCACCGAGTAAAAGAAGTACCCGTTGGCGCCATCGATATTGAGAGGGATCACGAGCCCCGACTCGGAGAATCCGGGGGTCACTCCGACGGTCGTTCCCGCCACCAAGTAGGCTAGGCCCGGGTAGGCCGGGGCTCGCAGGCTCAGGTTCTGCACCCCACCTTGGGACAACGAAAGGACCTCGGTGTCGACAAATAGCCCGGTGTCGCTGGCGAGGCCGTAGAGCCCCTGGATACCAATCGGAGGTCCGAGGTTTCCGACCAAGCCTTGCGACCAGGTAAACGGGTCGAATGTCCAAAGCTGATTGGCGGGGGCCCCCGACGTCACGTAGTAGCCGAGTCCGCCGCGGATCGCGATTCCGCCAGCCGGTCCGAGGGATCCCAATGCGGGGACCTGGGCGGTCACCACCCCGGAGGCGGGATCGATCACCAAGAGAGAGTTGGTGACCCGATCGAGACCGATGAGCATTCCATCCACACGCCAACCTAGGCCATTCAAGTCACCGCTGGTAGTGGACAAGAGTGGCCCGATCATCCCCTGACCGGTCGTGAGATTGAGTTGAACGAGGCTGGCTGAGTTGGCACTTCCCGAATTCGAGACAAACGCCTGCCCGGTTGGTGAAATCGCGAGTCCGCCCTCGAAGATGAATCCGCTGTTGAGCGGCCCCACCAAAGTCGCAGTCGCTGCGGTGGGGTCGATGCGATAGAGGTTACTGATTCCGCTGAGTGACATTCCGTAGAGGAACCCATCCGGGCCGAGTTCCAGGGCTCCGATATTGGTGAGTCCAGTCGGCCCTAGCAACACCGCGCTGGCGTCCACGGTGGAGATTCGATACAGGTTGCCGGTGACGGGCTCGATGCCGTACAAACCCGGGACCTGGGCTTCCGAGATTGCCCCTAAGAATCCGAGCGCCGTTAGGAACACCACAATCTGCTTCAGCATGGAAATTGGAATCCCGCAAGTTTCCGGAACTGCGCCGACCGGAGCGCGGCTTCCGAGCATGGCCCGGGGGTCCGGACTGCCGTGCGAAGGGGGCGCTCGGACCGGCAGCCTACCGCGCTCTTTCGAGATCGTATCCGACGTCACTCGCGGCGTTCAACCTCAAACTCGAGCCTCTCCGTGGGAACCCGATTCCTGGGAGGATTGCCCCCGATCGAACCCCGCGAACAAGAACAAACTCCGCCGCACTTGCTTCGATGCGTCGTCCTTCAACTCAAGAAAAAGTTGACCAATTAGTTGAGCATACCGGAGATTGTGATGAGCACGACCACGACTGCCCCGACTACCACCACCGGCGTTCGCGCTCTTCGCACCCCCGTACCGGCACAAATCCGCTCAAGGATTCCGGCGCTTAGCCAGCCTGGCGCGCTGGTGCGCCGAACCACCGCCGGTCCCTCCTGCACGCAATTCAGGAGAATTTCTTCGACGATCGCCATCTCCTCCTCAGAGCCTTGGCTCCTCGCCAGGTGAATGAGCTGCACCGCCAGATGTGGACCCGGGATCAGGGAATCAAGTTCAAGGCGACTCTCGGGGTGAGTCCGGAAAGCCCCGACGTGGCGGTCGCCACTTGCATGTGGACAGTGCCAGGACTGCCGATGAGGCCCGGAGGCAAGAAGAGGCAGATCTGGGTGACGCCCGCCTGTCCTGGGGACCCGGTAAGGATTGGAGCGAGCTGATTGACGGGAAAGGTGGCGTTGAACAGGAACGAGTTCGTATCCAGTTCGAACGGGGTGAGGAATGGCGGAACCGGAAGCGGCGAAGGCGCCAGCGTTTCGGATAAAGCGGCCAAATAGACAGATCCGATCGGAGCGCAAACGTCGAGGCACACCTGGACTCCGGCGCACAGCGTCACGCTGGATACCGCCTGCCCGCCGCGAGCCACGACGGACTGCAACGCCTGAATCGTCCCGCCAAGCTGCGGACCGGTGCCGTCGTCGATTGTGTAGGTGGTGGAAATCTCGGGGCCGGGCGTACCGAGTGCGAGTACGGTGCCCGGCAAAGCAAAGCCGGATCCACCTCCCGCTATGTTGACCAAGACCCCGCTGGGAGGACACTTCGGGGAAGCCAGGAAGCGCACCTGGGCGCCTGACGGCATCCAGCATACGTTGGCGGGAGACGGTGAGGCTGCCAATGCGCCCGTCGTCAGATTTCGGTCGATCCACACGTCGAAGGGTGCGTCGTTACCTTCGGACATGCGAATGCTGATCGTGTAACGAGTGCCGCCTACCTGGTTGCCGCCGGCCGTATTCCGGGTGGAATTCGGGGTCGCACCATTGACGGCAAATCCCCGTAGCGAGAGGGGTACGAACGTGAGGCCAGGCTGAACAAGGGTGTTGGGCGCCACCGACCACTCGGTCACATAGACGTAGTAAGTATCGGTCGCTGGCAGTGTGTAGGGGCCAATCCCGAAACTCGCGCTGCTCACCGCCGACACGGTATTCCACGCTGCGACCATTGTCTGGGTCGAGTTGTACAGCCACACGTTGAGCTGGTACGGATTTGCGGCCGCCGACACCTGGGTGACGTTGAAATCAAGAACGAGACAGGCGCCCGCCACACCATCGAACTGGTACCACTCGTCGTCCGAGTTCGGGTTCCCGGGCGGATGGGATGTTCCGTTGATGAGGAAGTAGCTCCCGAGACCGCGACAGTCTTCCGCGTTCGCGAACACATCGTTGGACCCGCCGGCCGTTTCTGCCTCGTAGTAGACAGCCTGCGCCGTGAGCCCGGACAAGAGCCAAGCCTGGGCCGCAAGCCCGAGGACAACGAGCCGCAGGAACGAACTTCTTTGGGTGGTCATGGTCTTGGGAACTCCAGTTCAAGTTTGCGGGCGCGAGCCTATCCCGGTACCGTCGCCCTGTGAAGGCCCTTTCACAACTTACTGTCTCGCCCTTCGTTTCCGCGCGATTCCTGCCCTCCGTGCCGGTCACCGTGGTGTCGAATTCCTCCCGGTAGCCACGTTAGCCGTCTCGACCCACGCCGACCGGACACCTTGGTAATCCAGCGGCCCAGAAGGAGCCGCCGACTCATCGCCGCGGTCACGGGTCTGGTGGCTAGGCCACCGTGCAGCCGGTCAACTTCCCAATGCTGACTCGTCCTACTTCCTGCGCGAAACGTGCCACTCTTTCGCGATCCGATCGGCAAGGCGTGCATCATCGTCTGCTCCACGGCTGTCGCCCCAGCCTTCGCGCCTCCGGTCATGACCGCGACTTGGGACCTACGCGCTCCCGCCCAGGGATGCAGCCTCCCTCCGCTTACCATGATTCGTGGGAGCTGGACTCAGATCTGCAACGAAAGTAGTCAATCCTCAGGCTTCTCTGTTCATGGCTCCGAGGAATCGCTCTCGCGATCACGCGCATGAATCACAATACGCAATTGTTCGATTTCTTTCCCTGTCCTGACGGTGGTGTCGTGCTCTGCCCCAAGCAGTTTGATGCACAGCTCGGCGGCCTGCTCCATCCGCGCTACTGCATCGACATAATACTGCGTTCCGGATTGAAAGATCTGTTTCTTGCTCGTCACCTTCGCCAACAGCAGGAGCGTATCGAGGTAGTCGAGGTTCTTCGTTCCACTCTCGGACTCCAGAATCTCGAGTTCCGAACTGAGAACCTCTTCAGCTTTCTCATAGTCGCGCACGCTCCAATAGGAAGTCGCGAGATACAACCTCGCGCGATGCCCGGTACCTGCCGGATTGGGCAGCCGCCCCTCACCCTGAGCGATGATCTCGAGTCTCCATCGAAAGTCGTTGCGCAACTCGTCGAGGGTGTGGCCCAAGACACGATTCTTCGATGCTATCGATTCGACTTCCCCGGCTGAAAGTTCGAGCTTCGACGCGATGTCCGCCGCCTCTTGACCAACTTGAAGAGCGGTGAGCAAGTCTCCGGCGACCCAGTGTGAGTCCGTGAGGGTGCACATCGCTCGAAAAGCCTCGAGGCTGAACTTCCCATGGAGATCGACCGCCTTCGCCACCGCTTCGCGGTGAGCGGCAACCGCCGCGGAAAGCCGCTCGTTCAGACGGCTTCGCTCTCCGGCTTGCCTTGCATCCGAGAACAGACTCCATTCTCCCGGGTCGGCCCCTCCCGGCGTAGTTCTGGTCTCGCTCGGCTCCTTGTCCACGATGATTCTCCTTGCTCGAAGCGTCTCGATCCCCTCCGGGCTTCTACGCGAGCCGACTCCGGCCAGAACCGCGCCGCCAACCCGAGCGCCCCAGGAATCTCACGACGATGCGACGTCCCCGCTTTTTCATTATCTGAGGTCAAGCACGGATGAGCGCACCCCGGTGGGAGGTCTGTCCGCAGTCCTGCCAGGGTTACTACTGGAGCATACCACCGGTGATTCTGAGGGGGGAACCGGTCTATCCCTGCCAGGGCCTGCGGCTGAGCGGGAGACACGACTTCTCGCACGTCCACCGACCAGGACAGGGTTCTCGCTTCCCGAGTCCGCCACCAGAGTCCAGGTCTGCCTCCCCCCGACCGGACTCTCCCTCGACGCAGTTTCCCGAAGGGCCTCCCGAAATTCGTGGCTCAGCTCGATCCGGAGTCCGCATTGGGGGATGCGGAGGCGGCGATGTGCCGTCTCGCGAGCCGGCGAATCCGGCGAAAGTGCCCTTTTTCGAGTCCTCACCATGAAGAAGATCCTCTCAGTTCTTCCCCTGCTCCTCGTAGCCGCCGAGTCCCTATCCGCTCAGGCTCCGGTCAGTGTGGACGGAGTGTTCCGCCTCGGGGACGCCACCACCACGCAGCCGATCATGAACTTTTTGGTGGAGTTCAACGCTGATGCAGCCGGGGTGGATGCCACCGACTTCGCCCCCCTCCCCGGGGCGGCGGGCCTGACGGTCTCCGGCTTCGGGAACGAAGCGCTGGACTTCCGCTTCGGAGGCGGTCGGCCGACGAGGGCGTTTGCGACCGGCCTGGTAGCCCCCATTTCGCAAACCGTCACCGTCGAATTCTGGGTGGCCACCGATGACAGCGGCGGCACCATGTTCGACTACGCGTCGGCGGGCGACCTCGATCAAATTCGCATTCGCCACTCCGGGGGTAACGTCGAATTCCTCGTCCACGGCACGGTTCTGTGCTCGTCAGCAGTCACGATCAACGACCAACAGTGGCATCACATCGCCGCGACCTACGATGCGGCCACCAGCCAAGGCCAGCTCTACATCGACACCGTCCTGGTGGATTCGGGCGTGGGGCCGATTGCCCCACCGCTGAACGCCGGAGGTGTGGTCGTCTTGGGGTCCAATGCGACGACATCAGCAGCGCCGGTTTCTTTCTCCGACAATCTCTACGGTCGCTACGATGATCTCCGCATCTGGAGTGTTGTCAGGACCGTGGTCCAGATCAGTGGCGCCCACAACCGACTCCAGCGTCCTACTGCCGCCAATCTCGTCCTGAACTGGCAATGCGATGTCGCGGAGAACTTGGGCCTCGGCGCCGCCGGAACCAACGACCTTCGCGACACCACCGTCAACGCCAACCACGCGCAGTTGGGCAACCCGACGACGCCTCAATTCCTCACGGGCCCAACCTTGGAGGGCATTCGGTACCGCGTCACCCTGACCCATGGCGGCATCCTCACTTGCCCGCTCACGGTTGGCCTTGGTGTCCTGAACGACGGATCCATCACCCGAGTCTCGAATGGCGTGCCGTTGGCCGCATCCTTCAATACTGGTGAGACCTACGCCTACAATCCGCCGCTGACCCTCCCGGGTACCGGGGACGACCTCGGCCTGTCAGTGCTCACCAACGGTCAGCCCAAGCGCTGTGCGACGGCCGGTGACCTTTTGACCTTCCACTTCGAATCGCCCATGGGAGGACTCAATTGGTCGATTCCTCTCCTCGTCGTCCAGGTTTACGCCCCTGGCGCGCACCCTGGTTCCTCGTTGCCAGGAGTTCAGGTGAATTTCGCGGTGGCTCCGCTGCCGGTGTTCCTCTTCGATGGCAGCACGGCTCTCGGCGCCTTCGGTCCCGCGCTCCTTCCTCCCGCCGGCATGAACTTCGGAGCGGTGATGCCGCCGGGTTATGCCGGCCTCGAAATGATCGTGCAAGCCGCGGTGATCTCACCCGCCGCGCTCAACGGCCTCTACGCAACGACCCAAGCCTTGGGCATTCGGTTCTACTGAGCGACTCCGAGGTGGCCCGCGCCACCGCGACCAAGTGCGGAGGTCCCCCGATGGCGCGCCTTCAGCGCTGCGTCGTCGGAAGAAGGAAAGCGGAGACGCCGGGCCTGGGCCCGAAGGGTGACGCGAGATACAGGACCCCGCGCTCCGGCGCGATCGCGTGCGCTGCACCGAACCGCACATCCTCAGGCCCAGCCCGGAACTCGATCAGCGATTCGCCGCTTCCGCCCGAGATGACGGACACTAGGTGCGCATCGCCGCCTGGCTCCCCGACCACGTGCGCGATGAGAAAATCTCGTCGACCGTCGCCATCCAGGTCCGCGACGCTCTCGACGCATCGCATCTGGGCGTAGCCTCGGACCGCAACTGTCCACTCGGATCCCCCGTCGGCCTTGGGAACGCTCAGCCTGAGTCGGCGACCGCCTAAACCACCGGACTCGGTGCGTACGATTCGCGGAGAGCCCCCGCTGCGTCCGTCGTCGACAAGCACAGCCTCCGAGCGCCGACCCCTCACATCGGGATACGTGTCCGACTCCAGGCCGCTCAGCGCTGCCCCCGACCGACCGGAGATCCAGTGGATGAATCCGTCCCCTCCCACCGCCGCCACCTCCGAGACTCGGTCGTTGTCCTGGTCCGCAACCAGCAGGATCTCTGGACGCCTCCCGGTCAATCGGTAGGTCCACAAGAGCTCGCCGTCCCGCGAAGAGACGGCAGCGATCGAAGCGGGCTCTTCAGTCTCATCCTCCGCTGGTCGCACCAGGTCAGGCGGAGTGCCTATCGTTCCGGATCGTGCCGGTCGCATTCCCACGAGGAAATCCGGCACGCCATCGCCATTCAGATCATCAGCCGGTACGAGTTCCGTGGTTGGACGTAGGCGCAGCCATGGTGCCTGGACGACGCGGAGCAGGCTCCCGGTGCGCCCCGAAACCATCGTGAGGCTGCCGACGTTTTCCTCGCTCTCACCGTCCACTCCCGGGGCCGCGACCACAAAATCGTCGGTTCCGTCCCCGTCGAGGTCTCCAGGCACCGCGATCGCGGCACCAAAGTTCGCCGTCGGACCGGGGCCCGGCACGCGATAACGGAGAACTTGCAGGTCCGAGCTTCGGACTTCGACGAAGCCGGTCTGACGAGGCGCGGCTCCAGGCGCGCCTACGACTACCCCCCACACTTCCGCACGGGCTCCGTCTCTGAGGATCCCCAATGCCGCCCCCAATTCGCTTTCCGGGCTCCCGCGAACCTCGAAGGCCGGAGCATGCTCGCGCTCCTCCGGCGACTCGGGCCGTTGTTCGAGGGCCGCACGAATCGCATCCCCCTCCACGACGACTGCGGTCAGCGCGGTGGCGCCCGCGGTCGGCATGCCAGGGTCCGAGAGCGCCGAGGCGCGACGACGCCGTGCCGCATCGGAATTTTGCACGGCGACCTGCCGCGATTGGGTCGACCACAGTCGCACCTCCCGATCCGAGGCCCCGGACGCCAAGCGACTCCCGTCGCGGCTGAATTCGACCGATTGCACGTCACCGGTGTGCCCGTGCAAGACGGCCGTTTCATACCAGTGCTCGGTATCCCACAGGCGTACCGTTCGGTCTTTTCCACCCGAAGCGAGTCGTCGACCATCCGGACCATATGCCACTGCAAAGGTCCCGCCCTCGTGGCCGGCCAGGCGTCGGACGGAGCCGGACTCGGGAATCACCACGATCTCCCCCTCGATCCCAGCCACCACGACGGTGCGTCCATCGGGCGCAAACGCCCATTGCGCCACCCCACCGGCGATCTCGAAGCTGCGAACCGCGTCTCGCTCGTCCGTGACCGTCACGCGTGCCTTTCCGGCGCGCGCGACGCGCAGGCGTGCACCAGGCCCGGCAGGCGGCCCGAAGCGAGCGGAAGAGGCGTCCGGGCCTGGGTTCGGTTCGGCCTCAGGCGGGACTTCATCCTCATCGATCCGTGATGACGGGGCCGTCACGACTCCGGTGCGAAGGTGGTAACGGCTCACGCGGCGCGCCAGATAGTCCAGCGATGTTCCATCTTCGCTCCACGCCAGCGCGAACATCCCCCGGGGCGCGCGCCGATCCAGGATTCGCACCGGATCCAGCGTCCAACCGTCGAAGAGCCGAATCGTCTGGTCCCAAGCCGCGGTGGCCAAAAGGTCCCCCGACGGGTTGAAGGTGACCGACCAGACGTAACTCGCGTGATCACGCCGTACCGGAAGATCCGACGATCCGTCGAGCCGCCACAAGCGGACGCGGCCTTGTCCCGCCGCCGCCACGAACTGCCCGGTCGCGTCGTGTGCGAGCGCCGCAACCGGTCCACGAAAGCCGAGAAAGCGACGGGCAGGGGCCGGGCTCCCCGAGTCGTAGACCGCGACTCCCCCGCCGATTTCGCCGACCAGAAAGCGGTCGGATTGGGATAACCACCGAACTGCGCTCACTCGAGTCAGGGCGCCTCGCAAATAGCTCTTCAGGCCCTCCGTCTCGAGATCGACGACCCGAACACTCGGATGATCAGTGCCGAAGGCTGCGTAGCGCCCGTCCGGTGAAAATGCCAAAGCGGAGATGTTCTCGGTGGTCGTGTGCTCCTCACCCGCCGCGAATCGAGTCCGTGCATCGAACGACCGCACATCGAACAGGGTGCCTGATCGATTGCGCACCGTCGAGATGCGGGTCGAGTCTGCGCTCCACGCATAACGCCCCGCCATCATGCGCTCCGCCTCGGTCGGGTGGAATTCCGCCAAAGAGTCCTCGTGAAGGCGCCAAAGGTGGCGCCGCTCGGATCCCTCTGCGAGCACCGCCGCTCCGTCTGGCGAAACCAGGACGGAGCGCACCGGTCCCATCCGCGCATCCCGCGCTGCGATCATCTTGCCGTCTCCATCGAGCGCGAGCAGGTGTCCATCGTCGAATCCCAAGACGATGGTTTCTCCGGAGTCCGAAACGCCGAACGCGCTCAGGCCGGGTCTGGCCGGAGTCCGCCGAAGGTCCCCCGTGCTCGGATCCACGGTGAGCACGTCTCCGCCCCGCTCTCCCATCACCAACGAACCGTTGGCCAGAAACGCGACTACATCGATCAGATTGCTACCCGCGCCGAACTCCCGCTCACAGCCATCGAGGCGCGCTCGCAGGTGCTTGTACTCGAAGCCTCGAAGGCTCTCATCCGTCGCGTCCAACGTGCGCGCCGCTTCCTCGGATCGCCCGTTGTCGATGGCCGCCGCCGCGACTCGGATTTGGGCGGCGTAGCCGCGCCGGCCGGATTCCTGGGCATTGCGGAGGGAATCCTCCGCGGAGGCCGCGGCCCGGAAAGCGTAGTGCAATGCGAAGGCCGCGCCCGCCACCACGCTGATCAATACCAGCGCGGCGGCCAGAGCCAAGCTCCGATGCCGGCTCGCGAACTTGCGAACGAGGTACCAGCCGCTGGGAGGGTGGGCACTGATCGGCCGATCCGCAAGGAACGCTCGCAAATCGGCGGCCAAAGCGGCGGGACTGCGGTAGCGACGGTCCCGGTCCTTCTCGAGGGCGGTGAGCACCACCGTCTCCAACTCGCGAGGAAAGGCGAGATCCACGGCTCCCGGCCTGAGTGGAGTCACGTCCACAATGACGCGGAGGGCCTCTGCGAGCGGGAGGCGGGACAGGTCGTGGGGAGGCGCGCCCAAGAATGCGTGGTAGGCGAGCGCTCCGAGCGCGTAGACGTCGGTCCGCAAGTCCACCTGGTCGGGATCCCCGGCCGCCTGCTCGGGACTCATGTAAGCGAGGGTGCCGAGGATTTCTCCGAAGCGCGTTCGGACCGCCGATTCTCCATCCGCCGCGAGCGCGCGGGCAATTCCGAAGTCGATGATCTTGGGCCGCCCATGGTCGTCGACGAGCACATTGCCGGGCTTGAGGTCGCGGTGGATCACGCCCCGCAAGTGGGCATGCTCGACTCCGTCGCAGATGAGCGCGAGCAACTCCACGATTGCGCGGCGCCCCGGCACCACCTCCTCGACATAGCGGTCCAGAGTCCGGCCCGGGACAAACTCCATCGCGATGAAGCAACACTCGGCATCGTGACGAGCCTCGTACACCTGGGCGATCGAAGGGTGCTGGAGACGACCGAGGGTTTCCGCCTCGACCCGAAAGCGCCGCAACGCCTCCTCCGACACGAGGCCCCCGTGCAGCACTTTGAGCGCGACCCGTCTTCGGGGGGTCTCTTGCTCCGCCTCGTAAACGACCCCCATTCCACCCGCGCCGACGCGGCGCAGGATGCGGTAGCCTCCGATGCGACGCGGCAGGGGCGGAACTGCACCAGTCGCGAGTTCTGCCAAGCGGCCGACCGCCGCGCCCTCTGCGGCCAACCTCTGCGGACCCACCGGGGTTCGCGGATCGCCCGAGTAACCGAGCAGCCGTTTGACTTCCTCCGCCAACGTCGGATCCCCGGCGGTCGCTTCATCGAGTCGTGCGCGCTGCTCGTCCGGGCCGAGGTCGCAGACGGACAGGTAGACCTCCTTCACTCGAGCGAATCGCGCCGCGGCATCCGTCACGGATGGTCCGCTTCGAAACGATCGATCTCGGACAGGAGCTTGGCCCGCGCCAACGCCAATTCCCGCACTACGGAACGGCGTGACATTCCATACCGTTCCGCGAGCTGGTCCCCCGACAATCCGCCGAGATAGTGCAGCTCGGTCATCTCGGCCAGCCGGGGGTCCAGCGCTTCGAGTTCGGCCAACGCGTGGTCCAACGCCAAGAGGCGCACCTGGCGATCCGCACCATCCTCCCCCGCCAAGTCCGATAGGGTGATGCGCTGCCGCCCGCCACCATGCTTCTCCGCGCCCTCATGCCGGGCGTGATCGGTCAGGATTTGTCGCATGGCCCGGGCCGCGAACCCGAGGAAGCGGCGCTGGGTCAGCGCGTCGGAGGCGACGGCCGGAAGCAGCTTGAGGTACGCCTCGTTGACGAGTTCGGTGGGCTGGAACGCGGCGCCCGCCCGATCTCCGTGCACGTACCGCCTCGCGATCCCCCGCAGTTCCTCGTAGATCCGATTGAACACCCGCGAGTGCCGTAGCGAATCTTCGGAACGCAGATCCTCGATCAGAATGGCTGGAGAGTTGGACATGCGCTGAGCGGGCAGGATGATGGCCCGGCTGGAAGAAACGTACCACAGTCGTTCCCGGCCGGGCCGAGGCCCTTCCTGGAGCGCTCGCGATCGTGGGCAGAGACGCGGAGATTTCCGCCTCCCGTGGGCCGATTCTGGAGCAGGCCCCTGGAAACAGAATTTTCTCTACCATCTTTGGTGCGCGCCTGGGACGCCACCTGACGACGCCGATCCTCCCAACGACGGCTCGTGAACCTTGAGCCGGAACCACCGCCGCGATCAGTCGGATTCCTCCGCGCTCCCCGGCAGTCCACCGCTCGTGACTCCATCCTTCGCACGGCAACGTGCCCAAGCCAGTGCCTCGTGCACGAATCCTTCGAAGGAGCACCACCTCCAAATGCACCACGCAGCTCAACGAGCCCCATCCCTCGGTGTCTCTATGTCGTTGGAAACTCTCACGGTGCGGGTGGACTCCGAGCTCTCCTGTTCTGACCTTTGACATTGTTCACGAGGCCACGCCCTCGCCCACGCACTGAGTGCCCTCGCGCTTGGGGCCTTCAATGTCCGAACCGGCACTTCGAAGTCGGGATGGAGTTGCTGGCCGAAGGAGCCAGGAGCTCAAGAGGACCGCGTAGGCCGCGGCCAATACTTGCCGTAGACCTGCTTTTCCTGCTTCTTTTCCAATTCCCCGTGGTAAGTAGTCATGAACAGCCGATCGACCGCTTTCACTAAGAACAGCAACGCGACAACCCACGGAAGTCGGTAGATCGAATAGTGTGCATAGCCCTTCATCCACCCGGTGGCGATGTCCCAAAGATCATCGAAACGAGACGCCCACGGCCAGGCCTCCACCACCGCGACGACCAGATCACATCCCAGCACCACGAGCCAGAGAGTCGCCATCGCGACGAGCCAGCGATTCGCACAAAAGAACACGGCAAATGCGGCGTGGTAGTCTTCGAGCGCCGTGGCCGCACTCTGTTCCCGGAGCGACTTCCGACCAGCCGCCTCCTGCCCTGATGCTCCAGAGTGTTCCTCTGACACCTCCGTCGTCCCGGACCGCCTCGGGTCCCCCTGCAGACGAACATCCTCCCAGCGAGACCTCGCAGAGTTGGCGAGCTGGAGCAAAAGGCATGTGAAAGCGAGGTGCGCCACCATGAGCACCACAAGATCCACATCGACTAGTGCCATCGTCTCTCCTCGCGACCTGCTCCAGCTTGCCGTTGACGGTCCGGGAGCATTGACATCGTACACTACCAATCGTTCGGCTATTGGATTTCAGGCACGAGGGTGACGATCGGGCATCATCAAGTTGGCAATCTGGGGCAAAGGAACACTCAGCGGATGAAGATCACCGCGCCGTCGCGATCCTCTTGCCCTGGGTGACCTCGTTGCGAACGGCGCAGAATTCGCTGGGCGTCCTCACCGGCGACGGTGATGAGGTCGGTGATCGAATTGACGCCGCGCAAATCGGAGTCCGTTGCTACAAGACAGAGACTCGCTCGTGGATGGACGGCATCCAGCCGCTCGAGAACCCGCGATGCCCGGTGTCGCAAGCGCCGGCTGACGTCCTTGGGCAACAGCACGGAGATGTGCACGACGTCGTCCGCGAACTTGGGTGGCTCCCGATCGGCAGGCGGCAGGCTGAATCGCCACACCCGGGCCGCCTTTGCACGTCCGGGGTCGTCCATCAACCCAGACCACTCCTCGCCCTCGTCGTCCGCGGGCCAGAGCAGCACCCGCCAACCGTGCGACGGTTCCAACTCGGAAATGACGATATTCACCCGTCCCTCCGGCTCGTACGAACACCCGCTGGCAGAGACGAGGAGCAGGATGACTGCGGCGGTGCGGAGCGGCAGGCGCTGCACCAATCCCCAAGACATCATCGGCCCTCCTCTCTCGAGGCGCCCAACGTCGTGGCGTATTTCGTGCCCTCCGGTACGGGCACGGCGACCGGAACCGTCGTTCCTTCCCGGCCGTCGGTCCGGCTCTGCGCGTCGACGGCGACAAAAGCCGTGAGCCGCGAAGCGAGCCCATAGTCAAGCCCGAGGTCTTTCACCAAGCGATCACACTCGGAGGCAGAGAGCACTCCCGCGAGCGCCGCGTCCTCGATCCCGCCAATGCGACTCCGCGCCCAGACGCGCGCGAGGTCGCCCTGTCCCTGGGCGCGTCCGAAGTCCACGGGGATCGCGATCTCGACCGATTCTCGCCCTCGCCGGCCACGAACGCGCACGGTCGTCGGGACGCCACGGCCGCGGTAACGACCGCTCACCACGATCGGTCGCCCTTTCCGAAGGTCGGGCAACATCTCTGGCATCACATCCTCCACCGGCAGCCCTCCCCAGTCGATCGCGAGGTCCGCAACCGCTCTCGACCGAACGCGTGCGAGCCAGTGGCGCATCGTCTCCGACGCGTGATCGGGTGCGAGCACGTACGCTGCCGACCCCCGGCCGAGTCGGGCCATACCCTCGAGAAGATGGCGGTTTGGCGCCGAGCCGATGCCGAACGAAAACACGCGTGAGTTCCCGAGTCGGCGCGCAAGGCGCCCGAGCACCTCGTCGTCGTTGCCGATGAAACCGTCAGTGAGGAAGACTAAGTGACGCGTGCGCTCCCCATCCGCTTCGAGGTCGAGCGCAGCGTCGAGCCCACGCAGCATCTCGGTTCCGCCGTCGGCTCCGAGGCTATCGAGAAAGCGCCGCGCTTCGGAGAGGCTCCGCTCCGTCGCCGGCAGCGGGCGGCGCCCGAAGACTTCGGTTTCCCCGGAGAAACGCACGATCTGAAACGTGTCCTCCGATCCGAGCCCGTCCAGCGCCGCGCTGACCGAGCGCTTGAGCGCCAGGAGTGGATCACCGTTCATGCTTCCCGACGTGTCGAGCACGAACACAAGGTTGAGAGGCTCGCGGATAGGCTCGGGGTCCACAGGTGGAAACACGACCAACGAGAAGTGCCCACCGTCGCGTCCGTCGGACTCGGCGAGCAGGGCGCCGCGGAAGTCGGCACCGGCTGTCCGCCAGCGGAGAACAAAATCGCGGTTGTCGGCCCGGCGGAAGTCGCGCTCCGCCAGGGATACCCGCGTCCGACCTCCGTCGTCGAGCACGGTCGCAACCGCATGCGTATCGGAACGCACTTCTGCGATCGGGATCCCCGCGTTGATCGTGACTTCGATTCCCACCCGATGTTCGGAGGATTCTCCTGGCTGGAGATAGGTCACCAGGGCGGGCTGGCCCGAAGTTCCGGCGGTGTTCCGCGACCCCGCGCCAATTCCGTTGCCCGATCCCGCTGGATTGAACCGCGGTCCGACCACCATCGGAAAGACCAAGGACTGCCAGCCGTCCTCGAAGCGGCAGTGGTGAAAGTAAGAGATGTTCACGTCGATGCGCCGACCTGGTTCGATGTTCGCGACCTTCTGCGTGAAGACGTTCGGACGCTCCTGGGTAAAGAGCGACGCCACCTTGCCAGCCGCGCGTGCCCGGAAGTACAGCCGCTCGGCCTCCTCGCGCTCCCGGATCACCGCCCGAATGCGTCGCTCGCCCACGTTCATGACAAAACCGGTAACGCCAGCGTCCTCCGGCAGCGGGAAGACGTAGAGGGCCTCGATTTTCCCGTCGTAAGGGTTCGAGAAACACTGGGCGACATCGACCGAGGCGATGAACCCGAGGACGCGCGCCCGCACGTCGGTGGACTCGAGGGGTAGGGCCACCGGCCCAGTGCCGCTCGTGCAGTAGAGGGAACCTGCCCCCGGGATCTCCGGGACGCCGGGATCGGTCACTACCTTGGAGTTCGACCGTCCGATGACCCAGATCTCTTCATCCGAGGAGGGAACCCCTTCGCCGGGCGCCCCGGCCGGCCCGTCCATCCGGTCGCTGAGCGGCAAGCTGCTCTGTCCCGACTCGGTCTCGGCGATGGCTCCGAGCTCCGTCGCCTCAGGCCCGACTTCTGCGGCAAAAGACCGACTATCCACCCCGGCGTAGTTGCACGACGAGGTCCCTACGATGAGGAAGATGACACCGAGACCGAGTGCGAACCATCGACCTATGCTCATGGAACTCATCTCCCTGGAATGATGCTCGCGGTGACTTCGAATTCGACGCCGTCCGGCCCGGCCGCGGCCTCGAGAACGAGTGCCGCCGCGGGCTTTGCCCCCGCGGGGATTTCCACATGGACTGTCGCCACGCGAAAGCGGCCGCGCGGTAGGGAACTCTGCACGGCCGTCGAAAACGACGCGAGGACTGCGCGTTCCGCGCGAAGCGCCCGCGGATCGTAGTAAGGCGGCTCGCTGAACGCTGGCGAATCGCCACCTTCGATGCCGACTATGAGTCCACCCGGCGTAAGGAGCATCAGCTCCGCCTGCCAGGCCGAGAGAGGAAGGCCGCCAGTGTCGATCCAGATCTCGAACCAGGCAAAGGACGTCGGCGTCGGCGGTCGCACGGTGGCGTCGTAGCTCAGGACGGATCCGCACAGCGCTCCCGCCGCCGTGATGATCGAGAAGAGCCACACGGCCCGCACCGAGGCCCGGATCGGCGATAGGAATAGCGTCATCGACCTCTCCCCCTGTCGAGCGAAACGGCCGCGCGGGCCAGGGCCAAGACGTCCGCGCGATCCACCCGGCCGTCTCCGCTCAGGTCCGCGGAGGCCAACCTAGGGCTGGACAGATCTGCGCCGTCCAGCATGCGGGCGAGCGCAAACGCATCGAGGATGTCGATCCGCTGGTTCCGGTCCAGGTCGCCGACCAACGGAGCGGATCCCGCGTTCAGGGAACGCTCCTCCTCCAAGGCATGCGAGGAGTTCCACTGCACTCCAATGTAGACCAGCAAGAGGGCGGCGACGGCGGACGCGCATGCCGCCAAAGCCAAGCGGCGGCGGCGTCTCGCACCCGCAAAGTGACGCCGTGCCTCGGCCAGGAATATTTGAGGATCCGGGCCGTTGTCCGGCGGCGCTAGCGCTCGCAGGGCTCGCAAAAGCGGCTCAGGCGCCGATTCCGGATCGGAGCCCTTGGGCTCGATCGCGTCTGGGTCTCGGGGTTCCATCCGTCCCATGGAATGCCAGCCGGGCCGGAAGGTTCAAAAATTGAGCGATTTTTTCAGCGCAGGGTCGGCGCCCAGCGCCTTCAGCGCATGATGCAAGCGGGATTTCGCGGTTCCGAGAGGAATCCCGAGGGCTTCGGCGACCGCTTCAAGCGGGAGCTCGTCCCCGAAGCGGAGAAGAACAACCTCGCGATGGATCTCCGGGAGCGCGGCGATCGCCTTCACGAGCGGCGTGCGCTCGTCGGGTTGGACCAGCGCCAACGCACCCTGTGCCAGGAGTTCCTCCGGCGCCGCCACCCCATCCGACCGCCGCCGCCGAAGCGCCATCAACGCCGCATTCTTCACGACTGGATACAAGAATGTCGTGAACCTTGCGCGCAACTCAAACCCCGGGAAGAGAGCGAGCGCCTGGCGGAACGCGTCGTGGACTGCGTCCCACGCGAGGTCGTCGTCGCCGAGAATCCGGCGCGCCACCCTCCACGCCCATGAGCGGTGCCGCAAATAGAGCTCGCCGAACGCCTCGGCGTCTCCCGAATTCGCTGCGCCCACCAACCCGGCATCGTCCATGGGTTCCCCGCCGCCGTCCGCACGCGCCCCGACCCAGCCCAGCCGTTCCCACCTGGGCGCCGCCATCACCATCCTCCCACAGGCGCCAAGGGTCAAGCGTCCCCTTCCCAATCGTGCCCCACCGGATGACTCCTACCAGCTTCTTACTGTGTCGGGGCAGATTGCTGACCAGCCAGGCGCCCGCTGCGAATCCCTGGCCACCGTCATCCCGCCCCGGGAATCGGCCAGAGGATTCCCGTGGACGGGCAACGAGATGGTAGATCCATCGGAACGCAGTGAATGGGCACTAGGACAGGAAACGGCCATCCTTGCTACGAACAATTGAACCATGCGTGCCGCGCCGGACTCTGCCATTCGACTATCGAAAACTTCCATCACTCCAATCAGAGGCCTCCTTGTCATAGTGCTCCTCCAAGGACTGAACACCCACGTCCTGCGTGGTTATCTTGAAGTCAACACCGTTCTTGCCCTCGGAGAAAAAAACAAAGATCGACTCTGCCCACGAAAAGAAATGTCGGGTGACCTCGTTTTCGGGAAGCAAGACCTGCCCGAGAAACAACATGGGGACGCGATTGAGGGTAGGCCACCGTCCTTCCGAAGCGACCCATTGCGGCTTACGCCTTCGCTTGTGCGGATTCCTTCGCAGCGCGTAGCTCGGGCTCACGACATCATCCGGCTCGAAGACAGCACAGTGTGTCTCGGTGCCTCTCTGTAGGAGTCGCTGCAATTGCCAATCCGCACCGCGTTGCTTCCAAAGCACGTAGAATTCGATGAAGAATCCATCGCTATCCGGCAAGCCCTTGACCACGCAGTCCGTCCGTTCGAATCTGCTCCCGTACACGTGGACGATGAGCGCTTCCAACGGATCATGGCCTTCAAAACTTCCAATGTAGACAATTTCTGGCGGAACAGAGACTTTCCAGTCGATCGCAAACCCCGCCCATGCCTCCGGACGGGTCGTCACCAAGGCGCTCGGATTCGGCACAGACGGGTCCAGAGGCTTTCCATCAGCACTGAGCATGGAAACTCTCCCGGCATGACCAGGTTCGCGCAGCCTCGGTGTCGAATTGGGTCAATTGCCGCCAGCACGCTCGCCTGTTGTTCGATGCCATGTCTACCAAGTCCCTTTTCGTCATGGATGCAGCTTCGGGCCCGAACTCGGGGGTTGGGGACGTGAACTCGTGACTCCAATGTGTCATGAATGGCCGCACGTTCAGCATCTCAATACTTCGCGGCGACCTCGGCGGCGCGCGCCACGCTGGAGCGCTGAGTATCCGCGAGCCCCGAACTTCCGAGAGGATATCAGAAGGGCTTGGTACCCGGGCAGTGACTCCAGGGCGAACAGCTCCCCCGGCACGTGCTCTCCCCGATCTGGATCCGACGTGAATCTGAACCCAACTGAGCCAGGGATCCCGAGAAGTGTAGGCCCGGCCGGGTAGGCTCAGCCGAAGGGCCCGGTTTGGGATTGGCTCGGGTGATCGGCCTCCGGGTGGAGGCCCCGCCACGTGCGCTCGAGCTGCCACTCCCGGGCCATCATCTTGATCAATTCCCTCGGACAGCCATATAGATGCCGAAAGGGCAGAAGCAGCGCAGGCGGGTGGTCCAGCGGGCCGTCAGATCTCGAAACCCCTCCATCCGCGGCAGTATGGAGTACCGCGAGAGTGCCCGGCGGTCTCCTCGGACCCTCGCCCCGGTCGAAGGCCTCGAAGGCGGGCGGCTATCGCCCAGGATCTACTCGCAGTTCGGAAAGAACACGAGTGCGGGTGGCCGACATGCCGATCGGGCACAGCGGCAGGGCTACTGCACTCTCAATTCGACGGATTGGGAGAGGGTCACACCGTCGGGGTGAGTTGCATCGACAATGAGCATCTGGCCGGAGACCAAGATCGGGCCGGAGCTGGTTGGTACCTGCAGAGCGTTCGGACCCGAGAACTGCGAAAATCCAAACGTTACCCCCCCCAAATGCCCAGAACGCGCCCGGCAACGACATGTTGAGGATCTGGCCGTTCGGAGTCGCCAAGCCGCCGTTGAACAATGGAACGGTGGCAGTTTGATTCACAAGGATATCCCACCCGTTCCCCAAGAGAGTCGATGCGCAAGCGAGCGTGACCGCCCCGGACACCGGCACGCATGTGACTGCCAATAGGTTTCCGGACGACGCGTTTCCGTTGAGCGACAATGACGAGGACTTCGTATTGCGACTCCAACGAAAGTTCCCGTTGTTCACGATGACTCGGTAGTCCTCGCAGTTACCCCACGATTCGAGGTTGTAGGCATCAGGGGTGCCCGATGGCCGCCACTGGAGGCGAATCCGCATCCGGGTCTCGCCAACTAAAATCACGGGTATCGCAATCAAGCCTGTGAATATCGAGCCCGAGCGGGAGAGGATAGTCCTTTCGGATACTGAGAGAAATCCATCCCCGTCAAAGTCCAACCAGACGCCGACCGCGTCATTGGACCTTAAATTCATCCCCTGTACCGTGATGAAGAAACTCCCTCCGGCGGAAACTACCGGAAAGGGTCCGCTTTGAGTGTAGTCCTCGTATGATGGAGTCCCCAAACAGGGATTGCCGGATACCTGAAGTATTCCTTCGAATGTCACGGAAAAAATCCATTCATTGGGCGACATACCCCCCGGGCAAGGCGATGAAGAGGGTGCTGGCGGATAGGGGCACGGCTGCGCATACGCTCCGGGCCGAATCACGCTGGTACCTCCCAAGGCGACGAGAAGTGTCACTATGGCTTGCATAGGCAAAGTCGTCTTCGGGGTGGTCGATTTCATGCCTGCGACGTCCACGTAGTTACCTCGAGTTTCGAGACGGGAACTCGATGACGGACTCTGGTGTGCCCGAGGGCTCCGAACGGCTCCAGTTCGCCGTGAAAGTCAACGTCTTCGACGAGCCGCGACTTGTCCACGAGCCTGCAGCCAGTTTTCAAGACCGAGTTCATTGCATGGGAGGAAGCGTACCAGAAGTAGTCGGTCCAGGTTTCGAAAGCCCCGCGACCCCACAGCCGGGCGGACACACCCCCGGCTCCCAAGAACGGTGTTCATCGATTTCCAAGGCACTCGCTGGATTGACGAGGTTCGAAACTCCGGAGGACTTCGCTACGGCCCTGTTCCAGCTGGCAGGCGCGAAGCCCATTACACTTGGTGTTGAGGTTGACGACTGAACAAATCGACACGCCATCCTCGACGGCCGACCGCCACCGACTCGACCAAATAGTCACGCCTCGGTGGCAGAGTCACCCCCCTGTGCCAGGGTAGTTCCAGCTTGCTCCTAGGAGGCGAAAGCTCCGGTCGGGGGGATCTCCCCCGACTCCCCACAGATCGCGAGGTGAACCCACGGAAGTCTTCGAGATCTTTGACGCGGCGGCGTTGCAACGGGAACCGCGGGGGGTGGCCCCAAGGGCCCGACGCAGTTCTACGGGTTCAAGCCCAGATGGGTCTTCCAGTAGTTCGAGAGGAACACGCCATCCGGATCCATCTCGGCTCGGACACTCAGGAATTTCTCCCACATGGGGTACTGGTGTTTTCGGTACGTCACCCCGGTGGTAGATGCCGGATCGGAGAGATACTTACCCCAGTGAAAGCGGAATCCGAAATTCGCCAGCAACTCCCAGAACTGGGGATAAAACCGAAAGTCAGGTCGTTCGACCTTTGACTTCTTGAACCAAAAGAAGTCGACCCGAACCGAGTCGCGACCGTACTTGGGACTGAGCCAGAATTTGCTCTTCTTGCCCGCGTACACCTCGACGGCGTATGTGCCCGTCCGCAGCATACCCTCGTCGCCGCGATAGAAGTCCTGCAAGGCACTCATGACCTCCGCGGACCTGCCGATGTCGAAGAACAACTCGGTAAACTCCGTCGGCATGAGATGATCGTCTACCTTGTCGTCCATCGGGATCCCTCGGTACCAGGAATCCCAAAACTTCTCCTCGCCATTCCTCAGGAAAAGGCCCAAAAAATCACGGATGATCTTCTCTTGGAAATCGGATAACGGAGCTTTTTCGTAGTGAAGGTTATTGAAGAACGCGTGAATGATCCGCTGAGGAATCTTGTTGGATCCCAAGATCTCAGGAATAATCTTGAATGGATTCGGGCGAAACTTGCCGTCTTTGTGGGTAACCGACTCGTCTCCCGGTCGTGTCCTTCGCGCTCCCCAGATCTGCACCCTCTCCACGCCCTTTTGGGGCCACCAGAGAAGCCGGCTATAGGGAATTCTTCGCAGGTGCGCTTCCAATCCCTGGTCACCTGATGACCCGAGGTTGACAGGGCTATCGGCAACTTTGGCGGTGATCTGCGAGCCGATGATGTTGAACTTCGGGATGCACTGAAATGTCACTGTCGAGACAACCCCCAGAAGCCCCATCGACACCCCAGCCGCATAGAACGGGTTCGTGCTCTCGTCGTTGTTATCAGCCGGATTGGGAGCCAAGTCGTGGACATTGCCGCAACCATCGACTATACGAATCCGGACGATACTGTCCGCAATGTCGTACATGATCGAGCCGCCACCGGACCCCGTAGAAACGAAACCCCCAACCGTCTGATGGGTTATCCCCCCGAGGTCGGGAAGGGCCCAACCTCGTTCATGCATCTGAACCAGCAGCCCGTTCTTATCGGTCGAGAGAGGGTTGTTGGGGTCTCGCCCCAAATGGCACCCGGACTGCACGGTTACTTGGTTCTTTTCGTCGTCCCACTCGACGATGTTCGTGTAGCGATCGAGCTGGACGTTGATGTGAGTCGTTTCGGTGGCGGCGGCCCCATCCGTGAATATCGCCTCCTGGACCGAGTGCCGCGAGCCTCGCACGCGGAGCTGGACGCGACGTGCCCTGGCCTCCTTCACGAGGGCAACGATCTGTTCCTCGGTTTCTGGATGCTCGTACCTGACTAAAGCGTATTCGTCGTCCGAGGATACGCACGCGGACAGAATTAGTGCCGTGGCAAGGAGGAGACTATGGTGGAGTCGCGCGGGGATTTCTACAGAATTATTGCCGAATGACATGGCTGTGACGTTCCTTAGTAACTGGGGCTGAATGCTCGTACACGACCGCGTGCGTAAGCGGTGACGGCGCCCGAAAGTACTACGCCATTCCACCACTCCGGAGGACGACGATTCGATCACGGCATCGGGTTCTGCGGAGGTGGCCGAACAACTCCAGGCTTTTTGGGATGGCAGCGCGTTCGGCAACCGTGGACTTAGCGTGGGCCGTGGCGGTGCGCTCCACCCTGGAGCGCGGAAATTCCGCGAGCCACGAATGCGGGTAAGGGTACCAGAAGAGCGTGTTCGCGGGGCACCACTTCCAAAGATCAAGTTTTCTCGAGGATGTCCGCTCCCCTGGCGGAGGCCGGCCTCACCGCCAGCCCGATCGAGTCCGGCACGACCGTAGTGTCACGGTCTGGCGGTGGCGATCGACTGCGGAGGCAGGTCCAAGTTTCGGTGACCGCGATCCTGGTCCGAATGAAGTCCCCGTTGACCGCCCTCAGGAAGGCTCCACGGGCGACCGGGTCCGCCCTGGGGTATCTACCCGGTGATCCCGCCCCCCCACCCGGCCGCGTCCCGTGGTTGGTCGTTGGTCAGTTGTGATGATCAGCGGTTGAGTGCCGGGGTCACTTCGGCGGAGAGATCGAGGGCGAGCTTCTGGCCGCGGGCTTTGGCCCACGCCCACGGGGTGAGGGTGGAGCGAGGCGTGTCAGGATTGGCGAGCAGGATGGCGGTGGTGTCGGTGAGATAGGTGTGTGGGTTGATCCCGAGAGCCTTGCAGGTGCCCAGAATCGAGTACATGACACGCGCGGCGTTTCCGCCCCGGGCGCTTCCGAAAAACAGGTAGTTCTTGCGGCCGACGGCGACGGCGCGGAGTGCCCGCTCGGCGGCATTGTTGTGGATGGCCACAGTGGGGCGGCGGATGAATCGAAACAGAGTCCGCCACTGACTGAGGGAGTAACTGACCGCGATCTCGAGCGGATCTTTCGGTGGTAGTTGCCCTTTCAGGCGGTAGATCTCTTTCTTGAATTTCTTGAGGACGCAGGAGGACCTGCGCCTACGGACTCTGGTGACGTCGGAGTCTCCGAATTTCCTATCTCGCCTGCGGCGCTTTTCGATCGCGCGCTCGATCCGAAACAGGCGGTCGACCAAAACGAGAATCCGCATCGCCGCCTTGGGGTGCGACGAGAGCGCTTCGAAAAATTTCCGGCGAACGTGCGACCAGCATCCGCAGCGGACGAGGTCCAGGGCTCGTACCGCGAGATTGAAATTCGGAGCGCCGTCCGCGACCAGGTTTCCGTGGAAGCCTTGAAGCATCCGCTCGGGCCCCGAGGCCGACTTGTCCATCGTGAAGTCGAAGACGACTTTGCCGCAAGCTGCGAGGTAGACCCAAATCTGCGTTTCCCGCAGCGTCTTCTTCTTCTCGGACTTTGGGGTGTCCTCGGAAGACTCGACCATCGTCTTCACGGACGTGTTGTCGGCGTGGATGGTGCCCTCTTCGACGAGTTCTTCGCGCATCACGTCGACGGTGGGCGCATGCACGTCGGTCAAGTCGAGGACGGAGTCCCCGAGGGTCGACGGAGAGATGGTGACCCCCAGTCGCTCGTGGGCGTCCGCCTGGCGATCCAGCGGCATGTGGTCCGCGTACTTGTCGATCGCTGCGGAAATTGCGACCGAAGGCTCGAACTTGGCTTTGTCGACCAGGGCGGGTGGGAGTTCGGCAGTCACGACCCCGCCACACCCCTTGCGGCACGAGTACTTGCCGCGGACATACTGAATGATCTCCCACACCCCCGGGATGTAGTGCCCGCGCTCCGTGATGTCCTCACCGAAGCGGACCATTGGCTCGGAGCATTCCTTGCAGATGCAATGATCCGCGGGAGGTTCCACAATGACGCGCCGCCGAGGGAGGTGCTCAGGAAAGGAGTCGCGACCATGTCCCTTGGGACGAGCCTTCCCGGTCTTCTGCGGCGCATCCGGGGCCTGGCAGTCGATAGGGTCGACCATGCCGGGGAACTCCTCCCGGAGAAACAGCATGAGCTGCGCAGGATCGATCTTCTCGCGCTTCTGTCCGAAGATCCGGGCCAGGAGCCGCTCCATCACCTGCTCCTGCTTGCGGAAACGGGCGTCCATCGCTTCGAGCTTGAGCAGGAAAGCCGAGTTCAGTTGCGCAGTGCGCAAGCACTGCTGAGTCAATCGATCGAGGGCGGACTCGTCTGTGCGCGCCAGGGCACCGAGCGAGAGGATCTCGTCGGGAGTGAGCAGCCCTGAGTCTTGCGCCTGGGTCGTCAGGCGATGGATTCATGATACCCGGAACTGTGGCAATAACAAAAGAATTAGGCTGAAATTCCAGTGTTTTCGCGAGTGTAGCGGGTATGCCTGCGCGACTTCGAAAGGTCGATTCCTTCCAGGATCATCTGCAGCTCCGCCGCCGTGATCGTCGCAGTCCGTCCACTGGAATCAGAGCTCGCCGCACGCCAATAAAATTGCCCAGCCTCCAAACGTTTCGCGAAAAGACAGTATCCGGTGCGATCCCACCACAGCACCTTCACGCGATTGCGAGGCTTGTTGAAGAAGATGTAGAGATGGCCGCTCAGCGGATCCTGTTCCAAGGCGCCCCGCACCAGCCCAGCCACACCATCGAAGCTCTTTCTCATGTCCGTGGGCTCGCAGGCAATGAACAGCCTCACGGAGGGCGGGAGGCTCAGCATGACGCCTTCGCCGCGGCTAGGAATCGACGCAGGGTCTCCTGACCGACAGACCCCGGAAAGCGCGCAGTCATCGTGCTTCCGAGCTGGATCTCGAATCCGGATTCACCACCGCCCCCGGAATCCACGGTGACTTCGACGAAGCCCGCTCTCCCTTCCATGGCGCTATCCATCCGCTTCCGCCAGTACAGGAAAGTCGCGAGGCTCAGGCCCCTCCGCCTGCAGAAGCCGACCTGGCTTTCCTGCTCCGGATCAAATTCCCCGACCAACGCGCGCATGCGCGCCGCATGCTTCGCCCTCGCACCCACGGACTCGAAGTTCGACATCGTGAATCTCCTGGGACCCAAGATGCCGGGCAAGACTGGTCAATCGACCGCGGGTTCACCGGGTAGATACG
>CADEGH010000007.1:0-9856 GCA_902826835.1 uncultured bacterium
CTGGCACCGATTCTGGCAGTATTTTGGCAATGGGCCCGACTGAGGGGGCGGAAGTGGAAGCCCCCGGAACTGGCGAAAAGAGCAGGAAAACCAGGGGTTTACGACAGAACTCCCCGAGTAGGATTCGAACCTACAACCAAGCGGTTAACAGCCGCCTACTCTACCGTTGAGCTATCGGGGAATGATCGAGAGGCCTTTTCGGCTTCAGGACGGGCGGGATCTTAGAGGAAATCGAAGGAGCCTCAAGGGGGGAAGGGAGGACTCGTAAGTCGTTCTGGCGAAATGGGTTGGGTGGGGCCATTCAGGGAAGGAGCCGGGAGCGATCGGCCTCGGCAGCGATGAAGCCGAAGCTGGTGGGGTTGGGGTTCGCAAGGACGAGATCGAGGTAGGGGGTGGCCGGGGTGGCTCGGCCGGAAGCGAGATACCGGGCGGCGAGGCCGTAGGTCACGGTCGCCTCATCTACGGAGAGAGGGGCGAGGCCGAGAACCGCGGTGGCATCCGACAGAAGGTTGAGATGACGCTGGCAAAGTCGGAAGTACGAGTGATTTTCCCAGACGTCTACGGGAGCCGGGAGCGGATTCAGGTGGTTGGTGGCGTCGGCCAGGGAGTCCCCGGCTCGCATCCTCGAAAGGGCGAGCCAATGCCCGAAAGACACGAAGTCGTCGCCGTTCCGAGCGTGAACCCCCGCTCCGCGCTCGAAGTGCGTGGCCGCGGTCCGGAACTCGCCACGGAGGTAGTGGGCAAGCCCGAGGTGGTAGTGGATGTTCCGCAGGAGGGTGGTGCGGGGTTGATTACGATCGTTGGGCTGGCCATCCGGCTCGACCTCATCCTCGAAGGGAGGGAACTGGCGCGCCGCACGATCCAGATCGACCACTGCACGATCGAAGTCGCGAAGGGTGATGAAGCGATGGCCTCGGTGACGAAGCAGCTTGGGGTGATTGGGATGAACCAGCAGACCCTGCGTGTACGTGTCGATCGCGTCCTCGAAGCGCCCCAGATAGCCGAGACGCCGACCTCGCCAGACCAGAGCCTCCACGGAACGCGGATTCGCACGCAGATCCTCCTCGGCCGCCGCGAGATCGGCCTCGAGCTTCGAAAGTCGTTCGGTCGCAATCGGGAGACGTGGAAGTGGGGCGCCACGGAAAGAGCTCGCGCCCGAGGATGACGTTGAGTCGGTCGTACAAGCCGACAATAAGAAAAAGGCAAAGACCACGATCCAAGGCGACAGTTGACACATCGGAATCCCTCGAGTGAGGATCACGCGGGCAAATCGGCCGACGACTCCGGGCCGAGGCCTAGGGGATGCGCAGTTGGCGGCCACCTACCCTGCCGTTGCGGAGCGGGTTGGGAAATCGACGCTTCCATGGAGACGGGCGCGCAGGGAGTTGGCAAGGACGGAAAGTGAGGAACCGGCCATGGCGAAGGCGGCCACGGAAGGAGGTACGAGGTGGCCGGTCCAGGGATGCAACACGCCGGTCGCGAGCGGAAGGGCGAGCAGGTTGTACGCAAACGCGAGAACCAGGTTCTGACGGATGGTGAGCATCGTCGTGCGCGCCAGGCGGACCGCCAGGGGAATGCGCGTGAGATCCGACGAGAGAATCGTGAGGCCGGCCGCTTCCGCCGCCACCGCCGTCCCACTGCCCATCGCGATGCCGACACTCGCGGCGGCCAGCGCGGGCGCATCGTTCGCACCATCCCCCACCATGGCTACCGGCTGTCGACTCCGTAAGGACTCGAGCCGGGCCAGTTTCTCCGCCGGACGCAGGCCCGCCTCCCACTCGTTAATGTGGAGTTTCGACGCCACCACCTGCACTGCCGGGGCCCGATCTCCCGAGAGAATGCAGGGTTCGACTCCCAATTTCGCCAGTTCGTTGAGCGCCGCCTCGGCCGATTTACGAACCTGATCTTCCAACGCAATCACGCCGAGGATCTCATCGTCGCGCGCGACCCAAACCTCGCTGAAGGACGTCTCCTCGGGGTTTGAAGAATCGATAGCGGCAGACGCAGGCAGGGATGCCTGGATCCAATCGCGCCGGCCCACTCGAACAACACTCTCCCCCACGACCCCGGTCACGCCCTCCCCCGGCCACGAACGAGGGCTTTTGACCGAAGGCAGGTCGAGTTTGCGAAGCCGCGCCTCGCGAAGGATGGCCCGTGCGTAGGGATGCGTGATCTCCGACTCAAGGGCCGCGGCGAGGCTGAGCAGTTCTCCGCTCGTCACGCCACTGCGAGGCAGAACCGCACTCACCACCGGCTCTCCGCGCGTCAGGGTTCCCGTCTTGTCGAACACCACGCGCCGTACCGAGGACAACGTTTGCAGAGCAGTCGCGTCGCGGACGACCACGCCCGATCGCGCGGCTCTCCCGATTCCCACCGCCAGGGCCGCCGGCGTGGCGAGACCGAGCGCGCAGGGACACGCGATCACCAACACAGTCGTCGCGACTTCGAGTGCAAAGGCGGCCGATTTGCCGGCCAGTAGCCACGCTCCTCCGGAGAGAATGGCCAAACCGATGACCGTCGGCACAAACCACGAGGCGACCCGATCCACGAGCTGCATCACGGGCATTTTCGACGATTGGGCCGCGGAGACGAGTTCCACCAGCCGACCGAGCTCCGTGTTGCCAGCCACGCCAAGCACGCGCACTTCCAGGGGCGCTTCGTGGTTCACACTGCCGGCGACGACTCGGTCTCCAAGGACCTTGCGAACCGGCACGCTCTCGCCGGTCAAAAAGGCCTCGCTGACGGAACTCTCTCCGGACACGATTGCACCGTCCGCCCCGATTCGCTCACCGGATCGCACCAAGAGCAAATCGTTCACTCGCAGCTCGGAGGTTGCGATTTCGACCACCTCGCCCCGCCGTTTGACCCTGGCCCGCTCGGGCCACAACGCCCACAAGTCTCGCACGGCGCGCGAGGCGCGGTCTTTCGCCGTCTCCTCCAGATATCTCCCGATCAGCGCAAACGTGATGATGAACGCGGCCGATTCGAAGTGAAGGTGCGAAGATGTCCCCGATACCCAAGCGAGAACACTCGATCCCAATGCGGCCACGATTCCTAAGGACAAGAGCGCGTGCATCTCGAGGCGGCGACGCATCCGCCAGGGAGCCCACGCGAGACGGAAGAATCCAAGCCCGTGCAGCCCCACGACCGCCAGCGCGAGCGCGCATTGAAGCAGAGCGGAAGCGGTGCGGGGCGGATTTCCGAGGAGCGCGGGAGCCATGGCGAGAGTGGCGCAAAGTATCGACAGCACCAAGCACAGGATGAGTTTCCAGAGGGGTGCGACGCGACGCTGCCTTCCCCTCGTAGGCACAGCTTCCGACGATTCCGCGTCGAACCCCTCGGGCCGAAGCGCGGCCTGCACGGAACTGACCGGAATAGGCGAGCCCCGCACCGCGAGCGTGGCCGTGCCGGTGACGAGATTCACATCGGCCCGCATCACCCCGGGGAGAGCCTGCAGTGCCGCCTCGACGCGACCCACGCAGGAGGCACACGTCATCCCGTGCACTCGCAGCGTTTTCTTGGTCGTATCAGCGGGCGGGAGTGAGCCAGTCAATCCGGGCGTCGTGTCCGGGCACATCGTTCAGGTCTCAGCGCTCAACCCGGTGATAGACCAACTCGATCCGCCGCGTTTTGGTGCGATCACGAAAGTCCTTGCGCACGAGCACCATTCTCCGTGCCTCGATCGACTGGATGTCAAAAGTGATCGCGGTCGAATCCCGCACGTTGGGCCAGTCCGGGAAGCGCTCGCGAAACTTGCGCGTGGGCTCGTGGTTCGGCTCCGGCAGCCATTGCGACCGGCTCGGGTCGATAGTGAAGGAGATCCGCCGATCCTCGATCACCCAAGTCTCCCGCTCGCGGCTCTGGAAGTGACCTTCGAGTGAACCGAAGGTCGGACTGATCACAGACACAAGGTGCTCCCCCTCCGAATTTGCCTCGCCCGGTGTAAACGAGACTTGGAGCGTGCTGGTCATGACCACCTCACTGCCGACGGGAAGGTCGTGTCCGAGGGTCGCCGAGTCGAGGCGGGTCGCGAGTCGCCAATCGCCGAGAATCGCCTGCCGCAGTTCGCTATCCGACTGGTCCGTGCGTTCGTCGGCACGGGAATAGAGGTACTCGCAGGTTCCCACGAATGCGGCGGCGATGACGATCGGGCGCAGCGCGGTCCCGAGGGAGTTCCAGCGGCCGCGCAGGAACCGGAACAAGCCAAGGAAGAGGGCGGCCAGGAAAACCCCCGACCCGATGCGCCCCCCGACACTCATTTCGCCCCAGTTGCGCGCGGCTCCCACCGTCGCCAACACCGCGAAAAGCAGCAAGGCCGCCTGCGGCACCGAGCGAAGCCAAGCTTTCATGCGAATCTCCCATCAAGACCCATCGCGCCGCTCGCACGAGGTGTCGAGCTGATAGAGATTACCGCGAGCGGCCGGATACCGCCCTCCCCGGCCCACACCCAAACCCCGGAGGCATCACTTCACGGTCGGGGCGGTCTGCGTCGAAATCTTGGTGGGGCGCGAGGCCGGATAGGCCCAGAGCAGGCGGATCAACTTCGACAGTTCGCCTTTGAGCTCGAGTCTCGAGGTGATGCGATCGACAAACCCGTGCTCAAGCAGGAACTCGGAGGTCTGGAAACCTTCCGGCAACTCGGTGCGCAGCGTCTCTTGAATGACTCGCGGGCCGGCAAATCCGATGAGCGCTCCCGGCTCGGCGATGATGACGTCGCCGAGGGCGGCAAAACTGGCGATGACTCCGCCGGTCGTGGGATTGCTGAGGACGGAAAGGTAGAGGCCACCCGCCCCGTTGTGTCGGGCAATGGCGCCCGAAGTCTTCGCCATCTGCATGAGAGACAGCGCCCCCTCGTGCATACGAGCGCCGCCGCTGCAAGAGATCACCAGCGCCGGGATGCGTCGCTCGGTCGCGAGTTCTATGGTCCTGGTGACCTTCTCGCCCACGACCGTTCCCATGGACCCACCCATGAAGAAAAAGTCGAGGCAGCAGATCGCGACCGGATTTTGGTCGATGGTCCCGGTGCCGGCGATCGCGGCTTCCGGGAGTCCGCTGCGTTTGGCCGACTTCGCGAGCTTGACCGGGTAGGGGTCTTTGTCGACAAACGCGAGACGATCTGGAGGATGCAAATCGGCCCATTGCTCGATGAAGCTCGACTCGTCCAGGATCGAAGCGATGCGCTCCCGCGCCGGCAGATGGAAGTGGTACCCACACTTCGCGCAGACGTTCAGGTTCGCCTCGAGGTCCTTCTTGAAGAGGGTCTCCGTGCAGCGCTTGCACTGGACCCAGAGGCCCTCGGGCATGTCACGTTTGCGGCGGAAGCGACTCCAAGGCATCGAGAATTACTCCGAAGCGGGGCGCTGCAAGGCGCCCTCCGCCGAGGTACGAAGTTCGGTCACGGCGGCCCGGCGATCCGGCTTGCCAAAGACGGACGAGCCGGCCACGAGAACCGTCGCTCCGGCGCTCACCACATGGGGCGCGGTTTTCGGGTCGATCCCGCCATCGACCTCGATCTCTCCCTGAAATCCGAGCTCGCGGAGTTCGCGGATGCGCGGGATGACATCGGGAATGAATTTCTGCCCGCCAAATCCGGGAAACACGGACATCACGAGCACCATGTGCAGGCGATCGAGCAGGGGGCGAAGTCGAAACAGGGTGGTGTCGGGATTGATGGCGATCGCGGGTTTCGCCCCGAGTTCGAGCAAACGGTCGATCACGCGCCCCGGATCGCGCCCAGCCTCGATATGGAAGGACACCACGTCGGCCCCCGCCTTCACGAATGCTTCGGCGTAGCCGAGTGGATCGGAGATCATCAGATGGACGTCGAGGGGCAGCTTGGTCTTCTTGCGGGCGGCCGCCACGAGCGGTGGGCCGAAGGTGATGTTTGGCACAAAGTGCCCGTCCATCACGTCGAGGTGCAGCCAGTCGGCCCCCGCCGATTCGACGTCGCGAATCTCCGCCTCGAGGCGGGTGAAGTCGGCGGAAAGAAGCGAGGGAGCAATGCGGATCACGGGGCGATGAAACTCCTGCCGCCGCTCGAGCGGCGTGGGTCACTGTACTACGAGTTCAGGGCCGCGAGGCCCGGCAATTCCTTGCCTTCGAGCAGTTCGAGGCTGGCCCCTCCCCCCGTCGACACGTGGGTCATTTTGTCGGCCAAACCGAATTCGTTCACCGCCGCGGCCGAGTCGCCGCCACCGACCACGGTGACCGCGCCGCTCCGCGCCATGGCCTCGCCGACGGCTCGGGTGCCACCGGCAAAAGCCTCCATCTCGAACACCCCCATCGGACCGTTCCAAAGGACGGTCTTGGCGCCGAGGACTTCGCGGGTGAACAGCTCGATCGAATTCGGGCCCAGATCGAGTCCCATCCAACCGTCGGGGATGTCGTCCCCCGCGCCCATCTTTCGGGCATCCGCCGCGAATCGATCGGCCACGAGGTGATCGACCGGCAGGACGATGCGCACCTTCTTGGCGATCGCCTTAGCCAAGAGCTCTTTTGCGAGGGGAATCCGGTCGGCTTCGAGTTTCGAGCTGCCGATCTTTTTCCCCTGCGCGGCGAGGAAGGTGTAAGCCATGCCGCCGCCGATCAGGAGCACATCGACACGCGCGAGCAGGTTCTCGATCACGAGAATCTTGTCGGAGACTTTGGCGCCGCCCAGGATCGCCACGAAAGGCCGCGCGGGCTTGCCGAGGATGCACTCGAAGGCCTGGAGTTCCTTCTCCACGAGAAGGCCGGCAACTGCCGGGAGGTGCTTTGCCGGGCCGGTGACCGAGGCTTGATCGCGGTGCGAGGACCCAAACGCGTCGTTGACAAAGACATCCCCGAGCTTGGCGTAGGCGGCGCCAAGTTCCGGGGAGTTGTCCCCCTCGCCCGCGAAGAAGCGGACGTTTTCGACGAGTAGGACGCGCCCGGCTGGGAGGGCGGTCACTTCGGCCAGGGCGGCGGGGGTTCGAGGATCGGTGAGCAGCGGGACCGGGAATCCCAAGTGTCGACCCAATTCGGCCGCCACCGGCGCCATCGAAGAGGTGGCTTCGAACTTTCCTTCCTTGGGGCGCCCGAGGTGGGACATCAACACGAGCTTGGCGCCCTGGTCCAGGATGTAGCGAATCGTCGGCAAGCTGGCGGTGATCCGGGTTGCATCGGTGATGGCACCGGCCTCCAGGGGCACGTTGAAGTCGGCGCGCATGAGCACACGCCGCCCCGCCAGGGGGAGATCGCGAACGGTCTTCTTCAGAAGCATGGACATCTCCCCCTGGGTGTACCGATCAGCCGAGGCTCGACGCCAGCGCCATGAGGTCGACGCAGCGGTTCGAGTAGCCCCACTCGTTGTCGTACCAAGACACCGCCTTGACCATGCGCTTTTCCATGACCATCGTGCTCTGGCCGTCGATGATCGAGGAGTGCGGATTGCCCACAATGTCCGAGGAGACGATCGCGTCTTCGGTGTACTCGAGGATGCCCTTCATCGGGCCCATGGCCGCTTCCTTCAGCGCCGCGTTGACTTCCGCGACCGTCACGTCGCGATTCAGAGTGGCAACCAGATCGGTCACCGAGCCGTCCGTCACTGGAACGCGCAGGGCCATGCCGTGGAGTTTGCCCTTGAGCTCAGGAATCACGAGGCCGACCGCCTTCGCGGCACCAGTGGTGGTCGGAATGATGTTGACCGCAGCGGCGCGGGCGCGGCGCGGATCTTTGTGCAAGACGTCCAAAATGCGCTGGTCGTTGGTGTAGGCGTGCACCGTGGTCATCAGGCCGTGCGCGATGCCAAAGCGGTCGTGCAGCACCTTGGCGAGCGGGCCCAAGCAGTTGGTCGTGCACGAGGCGTTCGAGATGATCTGGTGCTCTTTCTTGAGCGCCTTGTCGTTTACGCCCATGACGATCGTGGCATCGATTTCGTCCTTGGCAGGCACGGTGAGCAGCACGCGCTTCGCGCCGGCATCGAGATGGCGCTGGCACTCCGCCTTCGCGGTGAAGATGCCGGTGGACTCGACAGCAAAGTCGACGGCGAGGTCCTTCCAGGGAAGTTTGGCCGGGTCCTTTTCGGCAAAGACTTTGACGTCCTTGCCATTGACCACGATCTTCCCTTCGCCGTGGGAGACCTGCCCGTCGAAGCGCCCGTGCACCGAGTCGTACTTCAAGAGGTAGGCCAGCATGTCCGGAGTGCCCAGGTCGTTGACCGCGACCACTTCGAATTTCTGGTTCTTGCTGAGGATGCGGAAGACGTTGCGGCCGATGCGACCGAACCCGTTGATGGCGATGCGGATTGCCATGAGTCACTCCACGAGCCGACCGAGTGCCGGATCGACCCGGAACAGGGGAAAGAATGCTCTCCGCCAAACCGGCGGGCGCGGGATAATACCAGGCGGGCGGGGCCCCTCAATTTTTCCCGGAGCTCCGAAGTTGTTGGCTCCGAAGGGTTTCCGACGCCGATTCCATGGCGAATTTCACGATTACCAAGGCCTCGCAACCTCTTCTGAGCCTCCCGCTCGGGCCCGCGGCTCGGGTCGGAATCGGCTGCTCCGGAGGGCTCGATTCGACGGTCCTCCTCCGCCTCGCGGCGGCGGTCGCCCGCAGGACGGGATGGCAGCTCTGGGCGCTGCACGCCCACCACGGCCTGCGGGGGCGAGAGGCCGACGCCGACGCTCGTTTCGTGGGTGCGCTCGCGGCAGAGCTCGACGTGGAGGCCCGCATCGGGAACGTCGTCGTGGCCCAGGACGGAGCCTCCCTCGAGGGGCGCGCCCGCGCGGCTCGTTACGCCTGGTTCGAGAGCGAAGCAAGAACGCTCGCCCTCGACGCCCTCCTCCTGGCCCATCACGCCGACGACCAACTCGAGACCCTGTGGTTTCGACTCGAGCGCCGGGTCGGACTCTTGGGCCTGGGGGCGATCCCCGAAGTTCGACCGCTCACTTCGGACTGCACCCTCTACCGTCCACTGATCTCCTTCCGGCGTCAGGAACTGGAACAACTCGCAACCGTCCAGGGCTGGACCTATCGCGATGACTCCAGCAACCGCGACCCGCGCCACGCCCGGACTCGCCTTCGATTCGAAGTACTGCCGGCAGTTCTGAGCGCGAACCCGGACCTTCGCACTCGCCTGCTCGCGGTCGCCGATGCGGCCAGGCGCACCAAGTCCGCGCTGCAATCGTGGATCGCGCTCGCCCTGCCACGCCGTTGGAGCACTGAGGGTTGCTTCGTTCTCGAATTGGCTTCCGAGTGGCTCAGTTTGCCGGACTTGGCCCCCTGGATTTGGGATCGCCTGACGGGCCTGCCTCCGCGACGCCAGGACGTTTTGGCCTTTCAGGAGCTGTGCGCTCGTGGAAGGGGCAAAGTCGCAATCTCCCAGGATCGAGAACTCGGCATCGGACACGGCCTCCTCTGGGTGGTCTCGCGATGTTTGAGCCCGCACCAACCGCCAGAGAGCAAGGACTCGGGCTGGAATATCCCCAGCTTGGGCACCGTGATCGAGGAGCGCCGGTTCGAGTCGTCGGCAGATTCCGAGTCGAACGAGAACTCAGGCCCTGACTCGCGGTGGTCGGTCCACGTGGACCGGCGGCGAATCTCCGGCCGCTTGCGTTGGCTTCTCTTGGGCGACAAATACGAAGGGCTGAATGAAAGCCCCCGTGCTCACCCTCCACTGCGCCAAAAGCTCAAGAAACTCGGCGTCCCGGAAGCCCTGCGCAATCGATGGCCGATGGCCGTCGATGACCTCGGTCTCGTCTGGAGCCCGGGCCTGCCCCTCGCTGCGCGGGTGCGCGCGGCTCCGGGAAAGTCTGGGGCCCGCAATTGGGTTTGGGGCGGACCTCGGATCGGGGATCACCCACGGCGTCAGGGCGGCGATACGACGGCGCGACTGAAT
>CADEGH010000007.1:9866-66129 GCA_902826835.1 uncultured bacterium
GCCCGCGCCCAATGAAGGAACCCGCGAAGGGTCTCCCCCCGCGGGTTCGTTGTCACCGAGTCGGTCGGAATCAGTGCGTAGCGACGAGGTAGCCGTCCCGGGTCGCGGCGAGCAAGAGGTTCTTCTCTCCGGTCGGAACCACCATGTCGAAGAGATCGAGGAACTGCGAGGCCTCAAGCTCGCCGCTCTTGCCGTTCAGGCGGCC
Organism: uncultured bacterium; assembly: GCA_902826835.1. Classification (GTDB taxonomy): domain Bacteria; phylum Planctomycetota; genus RBC034. The sequence goes on from CADEGH010000007.1 coordinate 10,072, forward strand.
GACTTTGCGCTCGTTGGTGCGCAGGTACGCGCGATTCATGTCTCCAGCGAGCACGTCGTCGTAGAGCTCGAACTCCTTGAAGTTGCCGCCAGTTCCAAGGCCGGAACCGAAGACTTCCTGGCCGGATTCAAGGTCGAGGACGACCAGGCGAGCCGCGTTGCGCGCATAGACACGGCCCCCGGCAGCGCGGGGCGAACCCTGGAACGGAGACTCGCCGCGCGCGGTCCAGCGGGGTTCGCCGGTGGCCACATCGAGGCAATACAGGCCGTTGTCCTCGCAGGGCACGAGGAGGGAGACGGTGACGCCTTCCTTCTTGGTGAGTTCGGCCACTGCCATTTCACCGTTGACGTCGCCGAGGAGGCGGCGGGTCCAAAGCGGTCCCGACGGGCGCGGCTCGTGCCACCCGGTAGCCGGGTAGGCGTGCACCTCGCCGGCATCGGTGCCGACCGCGACCACGCGGCGCGGGATGCGCGGCGTGACGAGGGGACCGGTGCTGATCGTGCCGTTCGTACGATGACTCCAGCCCGAGCGGCCCGATTCGGGGCTCAGAGCGTGGATGCGGCTGTCGACGAGGGAGCCGACATACAGGGTCGATTCCGTGGACGCCGCGGAGTCCGCGGGGATGACCTGCAAAGCGGTGGTCATCTTGAACTCGCGGGCTCCGGTCAGCCGGTTCACCACGAGAGTTCCGGCGCCATTCTCCTGGATGAGGGAGACGAACCGGTCACCCCCGAGTGGCGGGTAGCGCAGGCGCTCGCTGCCCATCACGAGGATCCAGCGCGGGGTCCCCGACGCCAGGTCCACGCAGTGCATCTCGTATTCACGCGTTTCCGGGTTGAACACCTGGGCGAAGAGGTCCGCCCCTTGGGCGTTCAGACTTTCGACGGTGCGGCCCTGGAAGTAGCGACCCGACCAGGCGAGCTTTTGGCCCACCCCCAACGCCTGCTCTTCGAGCGCTTGGAGGCGCTCTTTGGGCATGGCCGTCGAAACGGAGGTCACATCCTGAAGAGCCGCCGAGGTGCCGGTGCTCTCGCAGGAGTCACAGCAACCGGTGGTCAACACGGCAAGCAGAGCAAGACCCGGCAAAACCAAGCGCATGGAGGGCGTCTCCGATTCCAACGCGATGCCCCTAACTGAGAGCGGGAGGCGCCCACTATAGGTGGGGCCCACTTGGTGTCAAGCGATTCGGAAGGCGCTTGGTCGCGCGCGCGCTCGCCGCAAAGTCAAGCCATGGAAGAGCTTCCGATGGGCGCCCGAGCCCAATTGGCCCGCAACCTCGAATCGGTCCAAGGCCGAATCTCCGCGGCTCTGGAAGCGGCAGGGCGCTCCCGGGTGGAGGCCCGGCTCGTCGCGGTCACCAAGTCGGTGGGCCCGGCCGTGGTGCGCGCCCTGGTCGACCTCGGGTGTTCGGACCTCGGGGAAAATCGCCCGCAAACCATCCCGGAGCGGGCGGCCGCGATCCGGCCTGGCGCGGCCCGCTGGCACATGATCGGCCACTTCCAGTCCCGGAAGATCCGGGCCTCACTCCCCTATCTGACCCGCATCCACTCCGTCCACAGCGTCGAGCTTCTACGAAAGCTCGATCCGGCCGCACTCGATCTCGACCGCAAAATTTCCGTGCTGCTGCAGGTCAACGTCAGCGCGGAACCGTCCAAACAGGGGTTCTTGCCCTCCGAGTTGGAGGCGGCTCTGACTCTCGCGGCCCGCCTCAAGGGCGTTGAGGTGGACGGATTCATGACCATGGCTCCGGAGGGCCGGCCGGAGAGGGAGCTCCGCACGCTCTTTTCGTCCCTGCGAACCCTGAGGGATCAGTGGGCAACTCCTGGCCTGCCACTCCCCGAACTCTCCATGGGAATGTCCCAAGACTTTGAACCGGCGCTGAAGGAAGGGGCGACCCTGGTCCGAATCGGCAGCGCCCTCTTTGCGGACCTTCCGACCGGGCTTTGAACTTTGGGGCAATTCCCGCGTCCTCGTACACTGACGCACCATGGGTTATCTCGCGATCGAGAATGGCAAGAGCCGGGGCGAACGCCGGGAGTTGGTTTCCGGGGGAAAAATCACCTTCGGGCGCGATCCCAAAGCGGATTTGGCGGTGGAGGATGTCCTCTGCTCCCGGCGGCACTTCGAAGTCCTGGAGCAGGGCGAAAAGGTGATCCTCCGCGACCTTGGGTCCAGCAACGGAACCTTCGTCAACGGCGCACGGGTCGACGGCGAAGTCGCCTTGGTCAACGGCGACGCCATCCACGCCGGAGAGTCCGAGTTCACGTGGATTGACGAGCCCGCCACGCAGGGACGCGGTCTCGTGGGCAAGACTCTCGGGGGATACAAAATTGGCGAGCGGGTTGGCCGCGGCGGAATGGGCACGGTTTACCGCGCGACCCAGGTCAGCCTCAATCGGGTCATCGCCCTGAAGATCCTCACTCCGAAAGTCTCGAAAGACCCGGCCTTTGTCCGACGATTCCAACAAGAGGCGCAAGCGGCGGGTCGCCTGAATCACCCCAACATCGTGCAGGTTTACGACGTCGGATCCGACAAAGACCTGCACTTCTACTCGATGGAATTCATCGAGAACGGCACAGTCCAAGATCTGGCGACCAAACAGGGAGCGCTCGACCCGGACTTGGCGTTGGCGATCGTGACCGATGCGGCCCGCGGCCTCGAATACGCGGAGAAGAAGAACATCGTCCACCGCGACATCAAGCCGGACAACTTGATGATCAACGCGGAAGGCGTGGTGAAAATCAACGACCTGGGTCTCGCCCACGACGTGGCGGGCGACGAAGCCGGCGGTGAGATCTTCGGAACCCCGCACTTCATCGCTCCCGAACAGGCGCGCGGCGAGAAGGTCGACAGCCGTTCGGACCTCTACAGCCTTGGGGCGACCTTCTACCGCCTCCTCACTGGTGCGAACCCGTTCCAGGGTGAAAACGTACAAGAGATCCTTCGCAAACAGATCGAAGAGGATCCCACTCCCCTTCGTGAGGTGAAGCGCGAAATCCCGGCCGCGCTCGAAGCCATCGTTCTCAAGTTGATGAAGAAGGCGCCGGAAGACCGCTACCAGAGCGCCACGGCGTTACTGAATGACCTCGAGCGAGCGGCCGGCGGAGGCGACTCGGCCAAGAAGCGACCCCTCCTGTGGGCCGCAGCAGCAGTGCTCTTGCTCGGGGGCGGTGCGGCGTACTGGTTCTTCGGAAGACCTCCGGAACCGAAGCCGACGCCTCCCCCAGTCCAAGTGCCGGAACCGCCGGTGGTGCAGGACGATCCCGAACGAGCCGCACGCGAGGCGGCGCTCCTCCGCGAAACTCGCCTGGCAACCGCCAAGGCGGATCTGTCTGCCATCGAAGTCGACGACCTGAAAGCTACCGGGGCGGGCCGCACTGAAGCAGCGTTGATCGCGCTGCGCGACCGCTACCAGGAGATCGAAAAACGGCTCACGGATCTTACGCCCAACGATCTCCAGACCTCAGCGGCCACCAAAGCCGCCGCAATCGAGACGGAACGCAGCGCGCTGGCCGCGGCCATCGCCACGGAGGCCGCCGCCGCGGCGGAGCGCGAGAATCAAGCCAAGCGTCGCGTCGCCGACATCCTCGAACGCGTGCGTGCCCAAGCCGAGAAAAAGCAGCTCGGGCTCTCTTTGACCACTGCGATCAACGGATTGCTCGCGAGCGATCTCCAAAAGTCGCAGGCGCTGGCCGACCTGGCCAAGGCTGCGGATGAAGTGGAAACCAGCTTCCGCGCCCTTGAGGAAGCTACCACCACGGAGGCCGAGGCGAAAATCGCGGTGGGCGACTTCTCCGGCGCCGCACAGTTGCTCGAAAATGCGGCCGAGAGTTTTTCCTTCGGCCTCGGTGAACACGAGCGGCTCCTGCCATTGAAGGCCGCCGCCGAGAAATTCCGCGCGCGCGCCAGCGGCTTGGCCGCGGAACAAACCCAGCGAGCGACGGCCGAGGCCCAGGCCGACCAAAAGCTCGCGTTCCCGGCGCGGCGGGATGCCGTTTTGGCGTTCCGGAGTGGAATGGACTTCGCCAAGGCGGAAGCGGCGCTGCAAGGCTTAGCCGAGCAATTGAAGACCACGGCATGGCGCACGCTGATCGAGCAGGAAACTCAGTCGGTCGCGGCGACGATCCGGGTGCGCGACGCCTTCATCCAGGCGGTCAAAGGTAAAGTCAACACCCTGAAACTCCCGACCCGCGGCGACAATCCGAAGTGGGTCAACTACCAGCTCCTGGAAATCGACAGCAACGGGATGTTGGTCCGCATCGGATCGGCGGAACCGCGCCGAGTCCAGTTCTCAGAGCTCTCCGCCCTCCCCTTCTACGACAACGTGCTGAAGGGTCTCTTGCCCCCGAGCGCCAAGGGCAACGCGGATCTCGCTGAGCTCATGATTTGGGCGGGAGAGCCGGCGGCCGCCATCACCCTCCTTGCGGGGGCCGCCGAGACCGACCCCCTCGCCACCCGGCTGCGGAAGCAAGCGCAGGAGGAGGAAGCTGCGCGCGCGCTCCTGGCCGAAGTGCGCACTCTCGAGACGCAGGCGGCGCGTGATCCGAAGTTTTATTTGAAGCTCCTCCCGAAGGTCGAAGCCTTCGTCGCGCGTTACTCCGCGACCCGTACCTTCGCTCCGGAGAGCCGCGGCGACACGCCCCCGCTCGTCGCGACCGCGGGGAATTGACGTTGCCGGGCTCGGTTCCGCCGAAACTGCCCCTGGCCGGTCGAGGGGATACCTGGACCCTCGCTCTCCACTGCCGACCGGGAAAGCGGGTGACTAAGATCTCCGGGCTTCACGGCCAATCCGTGGCGATCGACCTGGCCGCGGCCCCTGAACGAGGACGCGCGAATGAGCACCTCTTGGAGTGGCTGGCCGAAGCCGTTGGCCTTCCCCATCGCCAACTGACTCTCCTGCGTGGGCACACCTCCAAGGACAAGACCGTGAGTATCGTGGGCCTTCCGCATTCCGAACTCGAGGCGCGACTCTTGCGCCTTTTCCCTACCTCCTGAATCACCATGAGCGACCTCGCTAACCAACTCTCCGAGTCCGTGGCCTTCCTGAAAAAGCGCGCCCCGAAGGCGAAGCCCAAAATCGGGATCATCTTCGGCACCGGACTGTCGAGCCTTCGTCACGAAGTCGAGAACGCGGTCACCGTGCCCTACACCGAAATCCCCCACTTCGTCACGAGTACGGTGGAGGGGCACCACGGGGAACTGGTCCTCGGGCAGCTCGAAGGGCAGTCCATCGTCGCCATGCGGGGCCGCTTCCACGCCTACGAAGGCTACAGCTACAGCCAGATCACGTATCCGGTTCGGGTCATGAAGGCGTTGGGAGTCGAGACCTTGATCGTCTCGAACGCCTGCGGCGGACTCAATCCACAATGGGCGGTCGGCGACATCATGGTCATCGAGGACCACATCAACATGATGGGCGGCAATCCGCTCGTGGGAAAGAACGACGACACGCTCGGCCCGCGCTTCCCGGACATGAGCGCCCCCTACGACCAGGAACTCCTCGCCCTCGCCCAGTCCACCGCCCTGAGCCTCGGGCTCAAACTTCAAAAGGGGGTCTATGTGGCCGTGCTCGGACCGAACCTCGAAACGCGGGCGGAGTACCGCATGCTGCGGGCCATGGGGGCCGATGTCGTCGGCATGAGCACCGTGCCCGAGGTGATCGTGGCCCGTCACGCCGGGCTGCGGGTGCTGGGATTTTCGATCATCACCGATGCTTGCCTGCCTGACGCCCTGAAGCCGGCCAGCCTGCCGGAGATCCTCCACGTCGCTGGGGAGGCGGAACCCAAACTGAACCGCCTCGTCTGCGGAGTTCTCTCCACGCCGAGGAAAAAAGCCAAGCCGGCTTCGAAGCGCTGACCGGCCTCGGCGTTGCCGGGTTCGGGGCCTGGCCGTAACCTCCGGCTTCGAAAGGACGTCTGTGATGTACCCCGAAGCCTCTGGCGACCAGCATCAACTCGAGCTCGAACAGCGTGTCCTCTCTCGCTGGAAGTCGGAGAACGTTTTTCAGCGGGCCCAGGCGCGGCGGGCCAATGCCCCGCGTTTCACGTTTTACGAGGGTCCGCCCACCGCCAATGGGCGTCCGGGGATCCATCACGTCCTCGCCCGCACGCTGAAAGACGTGGCCTGCCGCTATCAAGACTTGGCGGGCCATTTGGTCGAGCGCAAAGGTGGATGGGACACTCACGGCCTACCGGTGGAAGTGGAGGTCGAAAAGCGGCTGGGCATCCACGGCAAGGAGGCAATCCGCGCCTACGGACTCGAGGCCTTCACGAAGGCGTGTCTCGATTCGGTATTCACCTACGTCTCCGACTGGGAGAAGATCACCGAGCGCATCGGGTATTGGCTCGACACCAAGAACGCCTACGTCACGTATCACGAGAGCTTCGTTGAGTCGGTGTGGTGGTCCCTTTCAGAGCTCTACAAGAAGGGACTCCTCTACCAGAGCCACAAGGTGGTTTGGTGGTGGCCCCAAGGCGGAACCGCGCTGTCCGCCGGCGAAGTCGGACTCGGTTATCGCGAAACCCAGGATCCGTCGGTCCTGGTGCGATTTCGGGTGCGCAACTCCAGCGTGTCCACCAAGCCGACGTTTTTCCTCGCCTGGACGACCACTCCCTGGACGCTGCCGAGCAATGTCGCTTTGGCGGTCGGACCCAAGGTGCGCTACGGCGCCTACGACTTGGGCGAGGAAGTGCTCATCGTGGCTGAGGCGCTCGCGTCAGCAGTGCTCAAGGATCGCCCATCGACGCCGGTCGGCAGCTTCGAGGGGTCCGAGCTAGTCGGGAAGTCCTACGAACCCCTCTACGCGTTCGAAGTGCCCGAAGGCGGGCGCGCCTACGAAGTGATCGCCGGGGACTTTGTCGCCACCGACACCGGAACCGGGGTCGTGCACTTGGCTCCCGCGTTCGGTGAGGACGATTATCGCGTGTGCCGCGCGGCGGGCCTGGGATTCCTTCAACTCGTCGACCCGGACGGCCGCATGTCGCAAAAGGCCGGCGCCTTCGCCGGCAAGATGTTCAAGGAGGCCGACAAGGACATCACCCGCGACCTCAAGGAGCGTGGCCTCCTCTTTTCGCAAAGCACTCTGCAACACGAGTACCCGTTCTGCTGGCGCGCCGCAAACGATCCGTTGATCCAGTACGCCCGGCATTCTTGGTTCGTGCGTACCACCGCTTTCAAAGACCAGCTCCTCGCAAACAACCAGTCCGTGAGCTGGTTCCCCGGCCACATCCAAGAAGGCCGTTTTGGCGACTTCCTGCGCAACAATGTCGACTGGGCGTTGTCCCGGGAACGCTTCTTCGGAACGCCTTTGCCCATCTGGATCAACGATGTCACCGGTGCTCTCGACTGCGTCGGCTCCGTCGCCGAGATCTTGGCGCGCAATCCACAAGCCTTTGCCGCCTTCGACCGGGCTCAGGCCGCCGACCCGAGCCTCTCGATCCACTTGCGAGTGCACAAGCCGTGGATCGACGACGTCACATGGACCAAGCCGGGTGAGCCCGGAGTCTATCGGCGCGTCCCGGAAGTCATCGACTGCTGGTACGACTCCGGTGCGATGCCGTTTGCGCAACGGCACTATCCCTTCGAAAACCGGGAGCTGTTCGAAAAGTCGCATCCGGCCGACTTCATCTGCGAGGGCCTGGATCAGACCCGCGGCTGGTTCTACAGCCTCCTTGCGATCTCGACCTTGCTCTTCGGCAAGTCCCCGTACCGACGGGTGATGGTGAACGGGCTCGTGCTCGACAAGCAGGGTCGCAAGATGTCCAAGTCGTTGGGCAACACCGTCAATCCCTGGACGGTCATCGACGAACACGGCAGCGATCCTCTGCGCTGGTATCTGCTCGCCAATTCCCCGCCCTGGGCCGCCAAGGCCTTTGATGTCGACGGAGTGGCCGAAGCGGCGCGCAAAGTCTTCGGCACCTTGTGGCCGTCGTACAACTTCTTCGCGCTCTATGCGAACATCGAGAAGTGGACGCCAGCGCAACCCGTGACCCCGCGCCAAAACGTCATGGATCGTTGGATCCTCTCCCGCACCCATTCTCTGGTGCGGGACTTCCGGGCCGCGATGGACGCCTACGATCCGCAGAAGGCCACTCGTATCCTCGGCGCCTTCATCGTCGACGAGCTCAGCAACTGGTACATCCGCCGCAGCCGGCCGCGCTTTTGGAAATCGAAGGACAAGGCCGATCAAGCGGCTGCGTTCGGCTCGCTGTGGTTCGCCCTCGACACGGTGGCGGTGCTCCTCGCCCCCATCGCTCCGCTCACGGCGGACGAGTTGGATCGCAACCTCCACAGTCACCACCGGACGGACGATTCGGTCCACCTTCGCAACCTGCCGGTCGCCGACGAATCGAAGATCGATCCGGTGCTCGAGCGGAAGATGGCGGCCATCATCGAGGTCGTGAGTCTCGGCCGGGCGGCCCGCGAATCTGCGAAGCTGCGCATTCGCCAACCGCTCTCCCGACTGGTGGCCTCCGGACCCGATGCCATCGCCCTCGGCGGCCTTTACGAAGACGAGTTGGCCCGCGAAGTCAAAGACGAACTCAACGTCAAGGAACTCGTCGTCGCGGAACGCAGCGGGCAGTACTGCACCGTCACCATCAAGCCCAATCTGCCGGTGGTCGGCAAGAAGCACGGCAAACACCTCGACGCCATCCGCAACCGGCTGAAGAACCTGTCCGAAATCGATGTGGCGGCCTTCGAGGAGTCCGGCGAACTTGCGATCGAGATCTCCGGGCAGGCCATCCGCTTGCAAGGCGACGACTTGTTGGTGCAACGATCGGGCCGTGAGGGGTTTGCGGTGGCCGCGCACGCCGGATATCTCGCCGCCCTCGACACCGCGCTCACCCCCGCGCTCGTGCAGGAGGGTCTCGCCCGCGAACTGATCAATCGGATTCAGAATCAGCGAAAATCCCAGGGCTTCGCGGTCACCGATCGCATCACGATCGGAATCGCGGGCCCTCCGGAAATCCTGGCCGCCTTCGCGGCGCATGAGAACCGCATCGTGGCGGAAGTCATGGCCGTGCGGTCAACGGCGAGCGCGCGCCCTGGTGATCTTCAGGGGTCGGCGGTTCCGCACGAGGTGGAGGGCCACCCCGTGCACATCGTCCTTGAGCGCGCGGAGTGGGCCGCACCTTGAGTCCCCGGCTAGCCGTCTTGGTTTCGGGCGGGGGCCGATCCCTCCAAAATCTCCTTGAGCGCGAACGCGCCGGAGAACTCGGCGCCACGGTAGCGCTCGTGCTCGGCTCCAAACCCGACCTTCCGGCCTATGCGCACGCCACCCACTTCGGCGTGCCCCACGCCACCGCCAAAGCTTCCGAAATCGCCGGACATCTTGCTCCTGCGGGTGTCGACTTCGTGATCATGGCGGGCTATCTCAAGCGCTGGATCATTCCCTCCGAGTGGGTCGGGCGAACGATCAACATTCATCCGTCGCTGCTGCCTTGGTTCGGAGGGCCAGGCCTCTACGGCCATCACGTGCACGAAGCGGTCTTGGCCTCCGGAATGCGGATCTCCGGATGCACGACCCACTTTGTCACCGGCGAGTACGACGCCGGTCCGATCATTGGTCAGCGGGCGGTGCGCGTCGAGCCGAACGACACCCCCGACTCTCTGGCCGCCCGGGTCTTTGTCGCCGAGCGCGAACTGCTCCCGGCCACGGTGCGAGCCTTGGCCGCGGGACAGATCCGAATGGTCGATGGAAAAACTCGTTACGAAGGAGCCGCACCGTGAGCAGTGCCGAGCACGAACGGTTGACGGCCTTTGTCGGGGTCTGGAAGACTGAGGCAGAATTCCATTTTCCTAACCAGCCCGAGCCGATGCGTTCCGAGGGTCGCGATGTCTCCGAGCTCTTGCTCGGCCAGCGGTGGCTCGAGAGTCGACACTCCAGTGTCGTGTTCGGGCAGACCTTCGAAGGACGTGGCTTTCTCGGATTTGATCCGGTGCGTCAGGTGTATGTTGCGACCTGGGCGGACTCCGCCTCAGCGCTTCTTCAAGTCAGCGAAGGACGATTCGACGACACGGGTCGACTGATCCTCGAAGGGTCGGTGCAAGTGGCCGCCACTGGGCCAGCGCTGCGACAGCGTTCGGTGTGGGAGTTCCCGGCGCAAGATCGCCGAATCCTCTCCCTCTTTCGCAAGTCGCCAAGCGGAGACGAGACCTTGGCCATGCGCATCGTCTACACCCGCACCTGAGGGCGGGCGAGGCGGCGAGTGGCACGCCCACGCAGTCGCAACCACCTGGCAGGCCACGGCGGAGTGGCCGCCAAAGAGTGCGTTTGGGTGAGCGCAAAGACCCGCTCCCACTCTCCGCTCTGCTCGAGCAATCGGGCCCATTTCCACAGGGTGGGCGTTTCGCGCCGCGCCGCGTACTCATGCTCCAGCACCGCGATGGCGAGCTGATTCTGCTGCCGACGTGCCAGGCTCGACGCGAGTTTTGGGATCAGGCCTGCGGGCGCGGGTATCGGGGATTGGCGCAAGTTTCCGATCATCGGAATGGCCACCTCGGTGGCCCCGGCCTCCCATGCCAGAAAGGCCGCTCGCCAAGCCACGTCTCCGCCGAGCGCCGCTTCGAAGACGGCGGAGACTTTGCACTCGAGAGCGGCCAGACTCAGGATGTCCAGCCGATTGTGCAGGAGGATCTCCGGCGTGCGATCTCCTTCCCCGCGCAGCCATTGGAAATAGGCCTGCGGACACTCCGACCCTGGAAGGTCGCAACTGCGGACAAAGCCTAGCTGGTGCCGTTCCAGGGTTTGGAGTCGGACGTCGGGCAGGCTGTCTTTCCAGAGGCGGCGGCTCGCGTGGTAGAGGTCGACATGGGGCCAGTCTTCGAAGAGCGGGTCTTGCCGATGGAACAAGCAGCGATCGCGCAGGCGCGGACGGTCGAACGACTTGCCGTGAAAGGACACCAAGACGCGCGCACCTGAAATGTCCTGGTGAACGCGTCGCCAGTACTGCTCCTCCGCCGTCGGATCGCGCAAGAAATATTGGCGCACTACAAACCCGCGAGCTTCGTAGCGTCCCACCCCTAGAAGGAACACGAGGCTGCCGGCGCCGGCATGCAAACCCGTGGTTTCGGTGTCGATGTAGAGACGATCACCGGGGATGACCTCGGCCGATCTCGGTTCCCGCGCCGCCCAGCTCACGGCCGCGGCCGCACGACTGTCTAGTGGACCGATGGGCCAATCCCCATGACACGAGCCGATGGGGTGCACCGTTTCGACGATGCTGATGGCACCAAGTTCCTCGCTCGAGGGTGGAATCGGAGTCAGGGCGGATGGCCGCCGCTCCGACGTCGATCCGGCAAAGCCATTGACTTCGCAGGGCGGACGAATCGACTCGGCCGCACCACTCGAGGCACGGTCGGCCTCAATTCTGCGCAGGCCAACTCCATGTCGCTGCAGGCGTTCGAGAATGCTGAGGGACTTCACGAGCTGACCTCCTGCGCCGGACGCACCGCGTTGAGGCATTCCTCGAGCAGGATGCGCGCCGCCGCTTTGGATCCGGGCCCCCGTTCCCCGCCAAGTCCGATGCAACTCGGACAGCCGTAGAGACAGGCGCATCCCTCGAGCGCGCGGGAGGCGGCCAAGAGCAGGGCTTCGCGTCCGGCGTAAACCTGCTCCGCCAGCCCCACTCCCCCTGGCACGCCGTCGTAGAGCATGATCACCGGCTTTTTCCAATGTGGATGAGACGCCATGCCCAAGGCGCGCAAGTCGCGACCGCCGATGCGCAAGAACAGAGGTGCCACACCTTTGAGGAGAGTTGCCAGACCTGCCACGGCGCCAGCTCTCGAACCCAGAGCCAAGCCGGCCTTCGCCGCGAGGGAATCTTGAATCACGAACCAGGCTGCTGTCGTGTCCATTTCTTCGGGAGGAAGATCGATGGGTCCGGTCTCGAGGTTTTCGTTGGTGTAAAACCGGATGCGTTTCCAAAACGTCGCGATCTCGGTGATGTGCACATCGCCGCGGCCGCAGTGCACCGCCTCCGTGGGGGTCGTTTCGTCTTCGCTCAACACTCGGACTTCGGTCCCCGTTTCGGCCTCGGTGTAGTAGTCGACCAAGACCTTCTCCGCGTAGGCTCGACGCCCTTCCCAGTCGAGGCGGTTGATTTGAAATTGCGTCCCCTGGTGCTGATAAATCGCCTGGGGATGGATGGTCGTCATCGCGGAGACGCGGTCGACGTGGCCGAGCGACTTTCCGCTTTTTTCCTCGACGACGAGGAAGTTGTCCATCTCCACCGCGTCGAGGCTCAGCGCCTCCGCCGGGTAGGTCTCGTCCATCCAGTGGAATCGGCCTTGGCGTTCGAGCAAGACGCCACCGGGGCCGGCCAAGGCAGAGAGCACGTCGGGAGTGGAGGGGAACTCCCCGAGCGTTTCCCCCGGAGCGAACGGCAGTTCGAAGGCGGCACACTTCAGATGATTGGTCGCGATAACGAGGTTGTCGGGATTGAGCACTCCCTGTTCTCCCCCTCCCTCCCAGATGATGGCCGGGTCCTGCGCGACGTATTGATCGAGAGGGAGACTCGACGCCACGAGGATGGATGCCGACTGGCCGGAGCGCCGCCCGGCGCGCCCACTCTGCTGGTGGTAACTCGCGACCGATCCCGGGTACCCCACCATCACGACGGCATCGAGAGAGCCGATGTCCACGCCCAGCTCGAGTGCGTTGGTGGCGGCCACCATGCGGATCTTGCCGGCCCTGAGCCCGTGTTCGATCTCGCGGCGCAGGAGCGGGAGGTAGCCCCCGCGATACCCCACCACCGCCGACTCGGGAATGCCCTCCTCGCGCGCGGCATCTTTCAGATACTTGGTGAGAACCTCGACGGCCGTGCGTGAGCGTCCGAACAGGATGGTGGCGACGCCCGCCCGAAGGAGAGCCCGGGCCAAGTCGCGCGCTTCGTCCAGGGCCCGGGCGCGCACCCCCAACGCCGCATTCACGATCGGTGGGTTATAGACCACATGGTGCCGCTCCGCCCGCGGCGCCCCGCTTTCCTGCACACACACCGGAGTTTCTTCGATGAGTCGGCGGAAGTGTGCCTTCGGGTCTCGGATGGTCGCCGAGCTCGCGATGAACTGGAGACTTCGACCGTAGTGCCGTGCCACGCGTTTCAGGCGGCGAATCACGTTGGCGACCGAACTGCCGAACACCCCGCGGTAGATGTGCAGTTCGTCGATGACCACGTAGCGCAGACGCCGGAAGAAGGTGCCCCATCGCACATGGTTGGGCAGGATCGCGACGTGCAGCATATGCGGATTGGTGACGATGATGTCACCCCGGTCGCGGAGGACCCGGCGAACGTCGCCGGGAGTGTCGCCGTCGTAGGTGGCGGCCCCCACCGAGAACTCCGCACCCTCCGGCAGAGCCTGGACAAGTTCGTTGACCTCGGAGACTTGATCCTGAGACAGCGCCTTCGTCGGAAACAGATACAGGGCCGTCGGACGCGCGCTCGAAGCGGCGCTCATGATGGAGGACAAAACCGGGAGGTTGTAGCAGAGGCTCTTTCCCGATGCGGTCGGAGTCGCGACTACGACGTGATGACCTTCGGCGACGGCCTGACTAGCCTGGGCTTGGTGTGAATAGAGGCGCTCGATCCCCCGACGACGAAGCACTTCGCGGAGCGCGGGATGCACCCAGTCGGGAAAATCGGCGAAGGCCCCGACACAGGCGGGTTCGGTCCTCCATCCCACGACACAATCGGCACGTTCCGGATCGTGCCGAAGCTCTCCCAAGAAGCGCTGAAGCATGAGGGGTCGTCTCGCATCCGGTCGCGGGGCGTCCGAGGCTCTCGGGCGCATCCTGCGTCCCGCACTCCTGGGTCCCCCGACCCGATAGCGAATCCCTACCACTCGGGGGGGACATCAGCCGCCGTCAAGAGGTCGCAGGCCCAGCGAGCGGCCCCGGACACGGGCTCGTAGACGTGCTCACAAAGTCGCGCCCCCGGCGGCAGTCCCGCCCGGAGACCGTCGCGCAATCTAGGGATCGCCGCGAGGAGGCTGCCCGCTGTCGCCACCCTCGCCTCATCTTGGATCCCCGCCTTTCGGAGGGCCAGACGGGCGAGCCGGGCCAGGGACTCGGCGGCTTCATCCAAGAGCCGGATCGCCACGCCATCTCCCGCATCGGCGGCGCTGGCCACCGAAGGCGCCAGCTCGGATGGCTTTTTCAGTCCCTGCCCCAGGACCGCGGGAAACTCGCGGGGCGACTCGAGACTCCAGGCGTCGAGGATCATGCCGCGGAGGGACGTAGGAGGAAGTTCGCCGTCGTCGCTTTGCAGCACCGCTCGCAGCGCGGCGAGTCCGAGCCAGTGTCCGCTTCCCTCATCACCGAGGACCGCGCCGAAGCCACCGGCCCGCACGAGCCCCTCCGGGCCTCGCGCCAGCGCCCCGCTGCCCGTGCCCGCCATCACGAGAGCTCCGGGTCCCGGCCCGAACGCCGCATAGAGGGCAACCTCGCCATCACCGCGAAGGAGACGCTGGGGCGGGGTCGGGTATCCCTCGAACGCCCTCCGAACGAGGGTGGCCGCCTCTCCGTGGGACCGACCAGCCATCCCAATCACCACCGCACCTACGGCAGGTGGGCAGCCCTCGGCCTGACCGAGGGTTTGGACCAACAAGGCGCGCAGGGTGGCGCATGCCTGGTCAAACCCCACGACATTGGGGTTTCCGGCGGGTCCATCATTGGCCGCGCGCAGGCTCCCACTCGGTTCGACGAGTCGCACTCGGGAGTGGGATCCTCCCAAATCAAAACCGAGCGCAAGCGCCGGGGGGGGCTTAGAGGCGATCTCGGGGACGTCCTTTTTCTGCATCATCCGACGATTTCGGGATAGATTCCCGCGGATCTCCGTTGACGCAAGCCCTTTCCGGCCGGAGACTTGGGGGGCTTGTCGATCTTTTTCGACGTGGCCTCGGCTATGCCTGATCCTCTACCTTCGACTCTCGGCTCCGGCGCTGGTGGCCTCCTCGTGGTAGGACTGGCTGCCACCGCCATCGATCGCCTCCGAGCGGCCTTCCCGTTCCAGACCATCCTCGAAGCCTCTTCGGCCGAACTGGCATTCCCGATCCTGAGCGAGCGGCTCGTCCTCACCTGCGTGGCGGGTGGCGAGATGCATGACCGCATCGCCCGCCACGTGCAGGACCAGGCCCTGCCGATTCGGGTGGTCTCGACCGCGGCCGGGGCCGCGACAGATGTCGAGGTCCTTGTGCGCGACCTCACGATCGACGCCCTCGAAGGTCGACTGCGGAGCCTTCTGCAAGCGAACGCCCACTTAGAGAGCTTGGCGGTCCTCGGGCGACTCGCGAGCGGGGTACTCCACGAAGTGGGCAATGGCCTGGATGCGGCCCGGCGTTATCTGGGTCTCGGCCTGCGTGAAGACCTCCCGGATCACCTGCGCTCGTCGACTCTGAAGGATGCGCAGATTGCCATCGATCGGACGGTGGAAATCCTCCGCACGATGCTCGCCTTCGCGAAGGGGCAGCCTCTGCCCGAGCCCGAGCGCCCGCTGAGCGAGATCTTGTCCGATGCGGTTCGGCTCGCCGAAACCCTGCGGGGTGAGGTCAGCCTGGTGCAAGCATGGGAACCGACGTCTCTCCTCGCGCCTACCTTCGTGCAGCAGGTAGTGCTGAATCTATTGCGCAACGCCTACCGCGCGGCGAGTCCGAACGGGGAGGTTCGATTGGTGGCGCGGATCGACCCGGCGCGGTTGAGGATTACCGTGGAGGATTCGGGAGTCGGCTTTTCTCCAACCGAGGCCTCCGAGCTCTTCGTGCCCTTCGGTGGTACCCGCCGCGCGAGCCCAGGGCTCGGCCTCGGCCTGTCCCTGTCGAAGAGTCTTGCCGAGCGCGCTGGCGGCACCCTGGAAGCGGCCTCGGAGGGGCCGAGCCGTGGAGCACGATTCACCCTCACCCTCCCCCGGTCCGACCAAAGCTCGCGGGAGAAGCAGCCATGAATCCCCATCTACTGGTCGTGGACGACGATCCCGACGTGCGGCGCTCGCTCGAACTCCTGCTCACCGCGGAGGGATTCGACACGAAGACCGCACCCGACGCGTCGACGGCCCGGGCGAGGATCCAGGGCGGCGAGCGCATCGATCTTTTGGTCACCGATCTAAATCTGCCGCAGGAGAGCGGTCTCGACCTCCTGAGGAGCGTGCGCGACTCGCATCCCGATCTCCCGGCGATTCTCATCACCGCCCACGCCAGCCAGGATTCTGCCGTCATGGCGCTGAGCCTCGGAGCTACCGACTACTTGGTCAAACCGATCAAGGACATCGAGTTGCTCTTCCGGCTTCGTCGCCTTTGGCGGGAACAGGGCCTCGCGCGCGAAAATCAAGAACTGAAGAGCCAACTGCGCACCGAGGACGGGCAACTGGCCGGCATCGTCGGGCGTCACCCCAAGATGCGCGCAATTTTCCAGTCCGCGCGCACGGTGGCTCCGACCCGCGCCACCGTGTTGATCCACGGCGAGTCGGGCACCGGCAAAACGATGCTGGCTCGCGCCATCCATCTGCTTTCTGACCGCCCGACCGGTCCCTTCGTCGAAGTCGCCTGCGGGGCCATGCCCGAGGACTTGATCGAAAGTGAACTCTTCGGCCACCTTCGGGGAGCGTTCACGGGCGCCTTGACTGATCGACGCGGAAAGGTCGAGGCCGCTCACGGCGGAACTCTCTTCTTGGACGAGGTGGGAGTCGCCTCACCGGCACTGCAGGTGAAGCTGTTGCGGGTGCTCCAAGACCGGTCGTTCGAACGGCTCGGGAGTACCGAAACCGTGCGCGTCGACGTGCGCTTGGTCCTCGCCACCAACCGCGATCTCGAGGCAGACGTGAAAGCCGGACGGTTTCGGGAGGACCTCTTCTACCGAATCAACGTCATGGCCTTGGAGTTGCCACCGCTTCGGGAGCGGGCCAGCGATATCCCGGGCCTGGTTGCGACTTTCCTCGCCCACCACGCGGAATATCACAAGAAGCCGGTGCACCACATTTCTGCGGACGCCGAACTCGCGCTCCTGACCCACGGTTGGCCGGGCAACGTGCGGGAGCTCGAAAACGTCATCGAACACGCGGTGGTGCTGTGTCCAGGAAAGACCATCCAGCGTGCGCATTTACCCAAACGATTCGCGGAGGGGACACCGGCCGCCACCTCTCTCCTCGCTCCGCTGAAAGACGCGATCGCTCCCACCGAGCGGGCTCATCTCGTCAATGTGCTCAGGTTCACGAAAGGCAACCGGGGCGCCGCAGCCGATATTCTCGGGGTCAATCGATCCACCCTCTTCAACAAAATGCGGAAGTACGAGCTCTTCGACGAAGACTTCGGGGAGGGAACATGAAGAAATTCATCACCTTCGGCCTGTTATTGGCGGTGACCGGGCTCATCGTACTTTTCGCGACTTCGGGTGGCGATTACCTGGCCCTCGGCAAGCAGGCGTTTTTGGACCAACAGTGGACCAAGGCGGCGAACTATTTCTCCGTCTGTGACCCCTCGGAGGTCCGAGGTGAGGCGCTCCTCTTTTACGGGACGAGCCGAATCCGCCAGGGGATGTCCGGTAGCGAGCAAGGTCACGCCCTCCTGGCGAAAATCGAAGCCGATCCAAAGCTCGGCGCCCGTGCGACGCTCCAGAGAATCCGCGGCTACGTCAGTGCCAACGACCCCGTGGCGGCTCTGGCGACCGCCAAGTCGGCCCTCGAAAAGCACGGGCCGCACCCAGTGCGCGAAGAAGCCGCGCTCGAAGCGAGGATCAACGCTTTTCGATTGAGCTTCGGGGCGACCGACAAGTTCTGGTTCGAAATCGGTGGAGCCAACATCGCTCGACGCAGTCGTAGTCGCATGGAGAGGATCGTCTCAAGTTCGCCGGAGACCTACGAGAAGGACTTCGAACAAGAATACATGGCGCTGGCGCGCGAGCCGGCCGGCAAGGGCTCCGAACCCCTGAGGAAGTTGATCGCGGACATCAGGACTGATCTGAGTTCACTTCTGCCGGACGCGGAACAACTCTTGGATCGCAATCCCGCGGCCTATTACGTCGCTGCCTTCGTGGCGCAGACTGCCGCCTCCGCCAAGAACAGCGATTTGGCGGAGAAGGCGGGCTCGCTGGTCCTCCGCTTGGTATCCGAAGAACTGGCGGAACCCGAGTTGCGTTTCGCCCTCGAATACGCGCGACGCGACGCGCTCACTTCGCTTTGTTCCGCACTCGAGCAGACGAAGAATATCTCCCGTGCCATCGAGATCTTGGAAGCGAATCGCGCGAACTTCTTGAATCCCGGTCATGTCGACGACCGGCTCGGACGCCTGTACCACATCGCCGGCGAGCACAAGAAGCTCGACGCCCTCGCCACCAAGTGGCTCAAGCGCGAGCCCACGAATTCCTATGCGGCGTTCTACCGGGGCAGCGCGATCTTCGGCCTCGGCGAAGCCAGGTTGGCACTTCCTTACCTCGAACGGTCCGCTGCGGCCGATCCGAACAACGCGACATTCCAAAAAGTTCTCGGCCAAGCACTGGTAGCGGAAAAACAATTCGCCCGAGCGATCCCGTGCCTCGACCGAGCCGCGAAGACCGACCCTTGGGACTTCGAAATCACCTACACTCAAGCCCAGGCGTTGGTGGCCGCTGGGGACGCGAGCCAAGCCCGCACCAAACTGCGGGATGCGATTCAGCAGTATTGGCGCAGCCAGGATTCTCCCGGGAACCAGAAGCTGGCCCCGTATCTGCGCGAGCTCTACCAGGCGGTCGGCCAAGACATCGGATCCTTGAAGGTAGCGCAAGACCTCTACAACGCGGAACCCACCAATCCCTTCGTCGCGCTGCGTTACGCCCAACTTCTGGCCGAATCCGGCGGTCAAAAGGAGGCGCTCGAACTCGCATTGCGAGTCGGAGACAAAAACCCGAAGATGAACGACGCCTGGCGCTTGGCCGCCCGAATCGCCTTCGACAAGGCCGATTTTGCGGCGTGTCGGCGCGCTCTCGATCGACTCGAACCGCTCCTCACCGCTCCCGATGCCACCCTTCCGTTCATGCGGGGAAGAATGCTCTTGAGCGAAGGGAAGACAGCGCAGGCACGAGGGCTCCTCAAGACGGCCGCCAACCTCGATCCGAACCTGATTGCGGTGGACTACGCGCTGCTTGAGCTTGAGAACAAGGAAGGTCGCCACGGCGCCTGCCTCGACTTGGCCACGCGATTGCTCGACAAATTCCCCGACGACTTGGAGGTCAAGCGGGCCTTGGTGGACGCTTACCGCGGCCTCGGGCAGGAAGACAAGGCACTGGAAACCACGAAGGCGATCCTCGAAGCTCACCGCGGGGTTCACCCTCTCGATTTCCTTCTCAAAGCCGCACAGCTGTTCCGCTCCGCCAAGGACGCGAAGTCCGCCCAGCTCGCGCTCGCCCAAGCCGCCGAGCAGAGTCAGGACAATCCCATTGGCCTGATCAGCATCGGCCAAGCCATGCTCGAAGTTCAACAGTACCGGCCCGCCATGGAATGTGCGGAACGGGCGATCAAGCTGGCTCGCGATGTATCGCTGCGAAGGCGCGCCCGCGACCTCTTGCTCAGGTCTTCCCACTACGCGCAAGATTGGGTCGTGGCGTACACCGCGGCGGCCGAAATGAAGAGGGAGCGCCTGCTTCCGGAGGACTTGCTCACCACGTTCGCGGCGAGCCGCGCCGCCTGGCCGGAGACCCTGGCCGCGGCCAAGGGGACAGGCCCCATGGGCGGTGCCCCTGCGTACATCTTGATCTCGGCCAGCCAGGCCCTCGTGGCCTTGGGATTCCTCGCCGAGGCGGAAATCTGGCTGCAGTCGTTCTCGGGCAAGGTCCCGGAGCGCCGTGCGGAGGCCGACGTTTTCATGGCCATCGTGGAGGCCGATTTGCAGGATCCGACCCGAGCCGTCAAGCGATTTCGCAGCGCCCTTGCCCAGGCACCGAAGGTCGACCCGTCCTCGGCCGGCAGCGCGTTGATCAAACGCCTGATCTCCCGAGATGCCAAGGGCGAGGCGTTGGAGATCGCGTCCTTGATCATGCAGCGTCCCCGAGTCAACCCCGAGTTGCGCATCACCTGCGCTCGCGCCGCGGTTGAGGCAGGCGAACTGAGCCTCGCGGTGTCGTGGCTGCGATCGGCTCCGAAGGGGGAACGCACGGACCGGTTGGTCGCTCTCGAAGCGGCCCTCCATCTCGTGACCGGCCAGTCCTTACAAAGCGTTGTGGATCTCAAGAACGCCCCTGGTCCGGATTCGAGAAGGATCGCGGAGTTGGCGGCTGCCCAGGGGACCAACCCGGCGCTGCCTCCTTCCTCGATCGCCCATTGGCTCAAGAAGTTGCGGGAGGCGAAATTCGAGGAGGCCACCGCCGGAATCGCCGCCCTCCGGGATGTCCCCGAGCCGGCGAAGCCGATGCTCCTAAAACTCGTCACGAGCCTAAAAAGTGCATCTGCGCTCGCTCCCGAACGGGTGCAGCGCTTGATCCCGGCCTTTGCCGCGATGTCGGTAGGTCTCATGCCGAGGCGTGCGGCCTCGGAGATTGAGGCGCTCCGCCAAGAACTCCCGGAAGCCTCGGCCGCCCTCTCCGCGCTGCTCGTCACCGCCTCCCTGATTTCGCGGGACCCGGTCGCCCAAGACCTGGCATTCGAGCGCACAACCAAGGGGCCGGTCGAGTTCGAAGTGTTCTGCGCCGCCATCGAGAAAGCCCGGCAAGGAGCTCCCGCGCTCACGAAGTCCCTGGACGAGGCAAAACCGAGTGCGCGAGATTGGCCGACTCTGTTGGTCGCGATTGCCACTGAACTAGCCCGTCAGGGCAACTCGGCCGCCGCGTTCGCGGCCTACTCGCTCCTGCCGGATCAGAAGTACTCCGACTCCACGCGAGTGAATGTCTGCATCGAGCGACTCCAATTCGAGTTGGCGAGTCGGCTGGCCCAACCCCTCATCAAAACTCCGCCCCACTCTGATCCGAACATCGAGGCGGTGGCGGTGCTCGGGATTCTCAGGAACCCGGATCGGACCGAACCGGGACTTCCTCGCGCCCAGGCCCTGCTCTCCGACGGGGCGAAGCGCGCGCGCATTCATCCTTTGCTCAGGTTGGAATTGCAGCTCAAGATCGACGACCAAAACCTCGCCCAGTACCTCAATGAAGCCCTGAGCGCCGCCCCCTATCAGAGCTGGACCATAGACCAGGTCTGCGAAATCCTCCGACGGGCTCGGCGCGCGCCGGAAACCGTCACCGCGCTCGAAGACTGCCTCGACCTCTTGGACCCGAACAACTCGGTGCGGCGACTGCTTCGACAGGATCGACCGGCAAGTTTGTTCTGATCGACCACCGTCCGGCCGCCATCGCCGACCCGAATCAGCTCCTCCGCGCGCCGCCTAAGATCACAGACGGCCCGCGTCCCTGAGCACCTCCCGAAGCGGCGCAAATCGAAAGAGGCCGAGCAGCCGATCCAAGCGGGCGGCAGTGTGCCGCAGGTTCGTGTAGTGGCGAAACGCCTTCAAACGGCTCGTCCGCTTCCGCAAGTCCGGTTGGTCGGGATCCACCTCCCACGGGTGGAGGTAGAAGACAGCGGGCCTTCCCTCGCGATTCACCCGATCGAGGCCAAACTTGGTGACAAGGAACGGAAGGAGCCGAAAGTAACCGCCTCCCGAGACCGGGATCTTCTGGCCCCACACACGCGCGACCGTCATCGGAAACTCCGTGATGGTGCGACCGGACGGCGTGGTCAAGTCGTGAATGACCTCCTGGGCGCCCGGGATTCCGTAGTCGGGATGGCGCACCGGAAAGACACTCGAGTCGTAACGGTAGCCCTCATCCAGGAGCAAGTCGAGGCCGTGCTGGGTGGAACTTACGATGCTGAAAGACGGGGCGCGGAAGCCCAACACCACCTGCCCGGAGAGATCTTCCAAGCACCGCTTCGAGTCGCGGAGCTCGGTGCGCAAGGCTTCCGGGGAGAGCTTGGTCAGCGGCGTGTGCGAATACCCGTGGCTGGCGACCTCGTGGCCACGCGCCGCGATCTCCCTGATCAGGGCGGGGTCGCGTTCCGCGACGCATCCCAAACAGAAGAACGTCCCCTTGACTCCGTGGGAGTCGAGCAGATCCAAGATCCGAATGGTATTGGCAGTCACCCGTGAAGGAAGAGATCCCCACTCGCTGCGGGGAATACCGGCCTGAAAATTGAGGACTTGATAGTAGTCCTCGACGTCCACCGAGAAAGCGTTCTTGACGGGCGACGCCGGCATGGTCCGAATCAGTGCGCGCCTTTTCCGGTCAAGCGGCGGAACGTCAAGAATAGGATGGCGATGTCAACCATCAGACACATCTTCTTGATGTAGAGCAGGTCGTAAGCCAACTTTTTGCGCACATCCCGGGCGGTGGTGTCGTAGTGGTGGCACACCTGGGCCAGGCCGGTGATCCCCGGCTTGACCAGCAGCCGATGTTCGTAGCTCGGAATGGAGTCTTTGAACTGATCCACAAAGACCGGTCGCTCAGGGCGTGGTCCCACGATGCTCATTTGGCCAAGCAAGACATTCAGGAGCTGGGGCACTTCGTCTAAATGAGAAGCGCGCAGGAACTTTCCGAGACGAGTGATTCGGGGGTCATTGGCCTGCGCCCAGACCGGGCCGGTTTTGTCTTCGGCGTCGCACACCATGGTCCGAAGCTTCAGGATGCCGAAGGTCCGACCATGCTGGCCAACTCGGGTCTGGATGAAGAAAACCGGCCCCGGACTCGTCCATTTGATGAGTAGGCCAAGCAGCGCGAGGATCGGCAAGAACACGACGATGCCCACCAGCGCGCAAGCGCGGTCGAAGACCTCCTTCACCAGGAGGAAGCGACGTCTCAGTAGCAAGGAAGCCAAAGTCATGGGGGGGTGGTTGGGGGCTGCCAGGCGGGGCAATCCTCAAACTCCACTCAAGCCGGGTTGATGAATCTATGTCGCTTCTCCATGGGGCACTGGAGAAGCTGGTCCTAAGGGCGGTTCGGGCTATCCGCGGACGCAGGAGAGTCTACTCCAAGGGTCCGCGCGGTCAACCGCGCCAACCCCCGATTCGACCCTCCATCATCGTCCAAAGCCGGACTCGGCCTGAGCCACGCCGGGTGGGGACGGAAGCTGCCAGGAACAGAGAATTCCGCCCCGTGACCTTTCAGTCGGGACTCGGAATTCGTTGCAAACCGGGCGTAGAAGTTCGACGGCTCAGGTTCCAAACCCTGATGGTCCGGCCGGGATCCCGGTCCGCATACTCAGACCCGAACTCCACGGCGTCGAAGTTCCGCTGCAGCTCGGAGTAAAACTCCGCCCAATCGGGAAACACCCGTTTCTTCGTGGGGATCAGGTAGTTGTCGTAAGTGGTTCGTGCGCTGACAAACCAGTCGATGGCCGCCCCTTTCGGCCACTTCGCGGGGAACCACCACTCGGACACCGGGGAAGGGCGACGCCAGATCTCCACCAGCGAAAGACTGTCCTCCGTGAGGCGAAACTGGGCTCGAGCCTCATCCAACCGTGCCGGCATCGCCGCATCCAGGGTCGATCCGCTCAGCCCCTCGCGTTCGAGCTGTTTGCGCACAAAGCCGGGTAGGACGGCGGCAAACTCCCTCCGAAAAACTCCCAGCGCGGTCGTCGGAGCGTCTTTGGCCTCGACCGTCGTCAGGATCCGGTTGGCCAACAAACCGAATGGGGAACGGGGCCACAGGTCGTTGTAAGCGTTGGATCCGGGACGACGCCTCTCCCAAGACTCCGCAAACCAGTCCTTGTCCAGCACCAGGGCGTCGTAGGCCGGCCGGTCCGAGCTCAAGCGGGCCCGCTGGCGAAACGTCCAATAGAATCGATAGCTCGCGAGAGTGCGAATGTCGTCGGTGGCCCAAGCGATTTCCAACGCCCGATTCGGATCGTCGGTCGGTTTGGAGCGCGCGGTTTTGAGCGCCTCCCGGTAAATCGCATCCATCCGGTCCACGATCCCGACCATCGTCTTCGATCGCTCCTCGCTCACTTGGAACGGGAGCCAATCGCGGTCGTTGATAAGGGGAGTTCCTGATGGCAGCCGGGCTTCCAGCCAACGGAGGGCTTGGACCCGCGGATCGCTGGCGAGTCGGCGTTGGTTCAACCGCAGGATCACATCTCCCGGCCAGTTCGGGACCGGTAGAAGGCACCCGAAGGCGAGTGCGGCGGTAATGGCCCCGGCCTTCCCCCGAGCGGGCGGCAGCCACTTCGCGAGGCCCTCCCCCACGCACCGGGCGCCAATCGCTCCCAGGAGGGCGAGCAGGGGAAAGAGGCTCGCGAGATGACGGGGTTCGCAGAGGATGCGGTTGGCAAACGCGATAAAGAAGCCCGTCCACACCGCTGCGAAGGCGAGGAACAACACCTCGAGAGATTGGCGTCGCTCGGCCGCGGCCCCCCCCCGTTTCATCCACTTGACCAAGCCGAATAGCGACCCGACCAGGGCCAGGGCGAGAATCCACCGGCCGGCGCCGCGCCCGTCTTGGAGCACCCGCCAGGAGTGACCGAGGGCCTTGGTCAGGGTCATCGACCCTGGTTCGGCGCCTCCGAGAGACATCACCTCCGGTTCGGCGACCAGGAGCGAAAACAATCCATCCAGGCGGCGCAAGAGAAATCGCCACGCCGGCATGACCTGCGAGTCGATCGCCTTTTCATTCAGGAAATTGAACGGGCTGCCTACAAAAAACCCGACGAGCCAGGAGATGCCACCGAGCAGGAGCGGCCACTGCCGGCGCAGGAACGACTTTCTCGTCGTGTCCTCCGGTCGGAGGAGATGGGCCACCAGGAGCGGCACCAGCATTCCCATCGGATGGTACTTGGTGGCGGTCCCGAGGCCGGCGAATAGTCCCGACTTCCAATACCAGGAGGTGCCGCCCCCCCGCACGATCATGATCTGGGGCAGAAGCGCCAAGAGGGTAAAGAGGGCCGACAGGATGTCCTTCTTGACTTCTTGACTGGCTCCGACGTGGCCAACGCTCGCGATGAGCAGGCCCGCGGCGGCGAGCCCGACGGCCGTGCCGTACAGACGCCGGCCCGCCAAGTACAGAACCAGGACGGAAGCCAGCGCGAACGCCAGGCCCGTCAGTCGCCCGATCAAGAGAAAGGGGCCCGGATTCGAGAACCAGCGCGCGCCAAACTCTTCGGGGCTCTGCCATGCTCCGAGCACGCGCCCCACTCCGTAGTACGCTCCGTATTCGAGAAGCCAGACGTAGTAACCGAACGCCGGCTTATTGAACCAATTCGGATCCAGAGTGCGATGCGCGGCCAACCGGAAGGTGTGCTCAATGTTGAAGGTCTCGTCCTTGTAGAAACTGAACGGATACCCCTGTCCGAAGCACCCTCCGAGACGTGTCCCCAACACCAAGGCAATCAGCAACACCAGGGCGAGACCGTGTCTGGACCCGAGTCCGAAGCAGCGGCCGATACGAATCCGAGGGGCCTTCATCGCGCACTCTGGGAGAGTCGGGGCGGGGCGGGGACTCTCGCCTGCATTCGCTGCCAACGGCGATCGTCCGAGGCACGGTGTTTGGCCAAGCTGGCATTGGTTCCGAGCGCGGACATGGCCCCGATGTACCACCAAAACGGATCAAGTTTGATGTGACTGCCGAACGTGGATCCCACCACCATGGCGATCATCAATCCTTCGAGTGCCCCGCAGTGGAGGCGATACTCCATAGCCTCGGGACCATCCCTCCCCATGTCCTTCCTGGCGGAGCGAATCGCCACGAAGCACAAGATCACGATCGTCAGCAGCGGGACGATGGAGAGGATTCCCCCCTCGGCGAGAGTCTGGGCCCAGGTGCTGTGCGCGACAAATCCGCGCTTGACCTTGCCCGGGATATAGGGTTCGTAGTTCTTGCTCGCGTAGAAGCCGGCGTACTTCGGGGACAGTATGGGGAAATTGTCGGGCCCGACTCCGAGGAGCGGCCGATCCCGGAACATGTTCACTCCGCCTTTCCAGAGGAGGAGACGGGACTCCGACGCGAAGTCGCGTTTGCCCTCGGCGCCAACACCCTGAGCGAATCGGTCTTTTTGTCCTTCGGGGAGCATCTGCCACACGAACAGGGCGGACAGAGCTGCCAGCACCAACCCCAGGAACTTCCGGCGAGAGCGCAGGACACCGTGGATCAGCACACACCCCAAGGCCAAAAGACCGCCGCGCGATCCCGTGAACACGATGCACAACAGGACCACCGGGATGAAGAACAGAGCCCAGCGCTTTTCCCAACGCGCTCCGCTCTGCCACCTAAGAAACAGGAACGGCATGAACATCACGAAGATCATCGCCAGGTAGTTGGCGCCACCGCCTTGACCGACCGCGACATTGACCCGGAAGTCGTCCCCTCCTCCGCCGCGAAGCCCGACCACCATCACGATCTTCATGTTCCAGAGCATCCCGAAGATGTTCGCCCAGAGAAACTGGTTCAGTTTCTTGGGGGTATCCACGAGTTGCAAAGTCAACCACTGGACGATCATCAATTTCGAGATCGTATTGACCGCGGACAGGGCTTCGTCCTGGGAACTATGGGCGGCGATTGCCGAAGCCAATTGAGCCAGCAGCAAGAACAGGGAAAACCCCATGATCGCGTTGAAGCGGATCGTGCGCGTTCGGGCGATCCACCCGATTCCCACGCTGATTGTGATCCACTGGATCGGGCGGAACCACCCCGGCATATTCCAGATATCTGGCCGGAAGTAATAGAGGAAGATCAGGCACAAAAGGCCGTAGAACGGACGCCACAGGCCGATTACACAGGCAATCGGCGTCGTGAGATACATGTAAAGGAGGCGCAGCGACATCAGGCGGCTCCCCCCAGCACCGGTCCGGCGGTGGCGGCCCTGGCCCTGGCCCGCGGCTCCCGGCGGATAGCGGCGATCGTCTCGGAAAATCCACGGTCGAAACTGCGCCAGTCGTGGTGACTCGTCACGTACGCTCGGGCCGCGGCCCCTGACCGCTCCCGCAGGGTGGCATCCGCGAACAGCGCGAGGACCCGGTCGGCCCATTGTTCGGCGGACTGGCCGACAAAGAGGGCCTCGGAGGCTTCCTGCCGCAGCGATTCAGCCACTTCCCGGCTCGTGACCACGGGCACTCCGTAGGCCAGAGCCTCGAGCACCTTGTTTTGCACTCCCCGCGCTACCCGAAGGGGTACCAGGGAGACTTGGGCCGCTTCGAGATGGGCGCGCAAATCGGCAACCTCGCCGGTAACCTCGATGCCCGGCAGCGACGAGAGGACGCTCACCCTCGGATGAGGGTTGCGCCCCACGATCCGGAACACCGCTTCCGGCCGCGCTGCGCGAACTAGCGGCCAAACCTCGCGTGCGGCGACTTCCACCGCCTCGACATTGGCCGGATAGTCCATCGCTCCGACAAACACCGCGAGGGGGCTTTCACGCACGGACTGAGCGGGGACGCGGGGCGGAATCACCACCCCGTTTCCGATGGCCACCGCCCTACCCGATCCGATGCGACGGTTCCAAAGGTCCACTTCCCGCGTGGTGGTCAAGACGACCCCGTCGGCCCGCTCCCCCACCGCGCGCTCGAACCGGGCCAAGCGGCTGGCTTCGAGGCGATCCACGGTTCCTGCGAACCACCCCTTCCCCGCGGCGTAAGTGGCGAACTTCTCCGAGTCCACGTCCACCACATCCATGAGTAAGGGGACTCGGAGATCCGGCGGAAGGTACGCCGCGACCTGCGACGAGAATCCGACGACGAGGTCGTAGCCTTCGCTGGCGAGCAGTGCGTGCACCCGCCGGCGCACCTCGGTACGCGTCAGGTAGGCGACGGAGAGCGGAGCTCCGGTGAGGAGAGCGCCCAATGCCCTGGCCCGCCCGATCCACGGGTTCAGAGGATAAATCTCCACGCGTCGGCACAGGTCGGCAAGGATTTGGCGGTGCTTCAAGTCCCGAGGGTCGTCGACGTGCGTAACGAGATCGACGTCCCCCTGGCGCGCCAGTTCCACGAGCAGGTGGTAGGACCTGATCTTGTCCCCTTTGTTCGGGGGATACGGGATCCGATGCGCCAAGAAGAGCGTTTTCATCGCTCCGCTCACCCTCAGCTCTCGGGGCAATTCAGAGCGATGGCGCCCAACAGCCGCGCCCGCGCTTGGTCCAGAACTTCGACCGCGCGCTCGGTCTGGCTGCGCGAAGCTTCGCCCATCTCCACGACCAGCACCACTCCGTCGACTTCCGGCGCGAGAACCGCGGCATCGGCCACCTTCTCTAGCGGAGGAGCCGAGACGATGATGAAGTCGTATTGCCCCTCGAGAAGTCCCAAAACACCCGAAAACACCCGAGGCAAGATGAGGCTTCCGGGGTTGTCCAAAAGCTCCCCGGCCGGCAAGAGGTCGACCGAAGCCGAACCCGTCCGATGGATCGAAGCCGAGAGTTGGTCGCTTCGATTCGCTAACAATTCGCTGAGTCCGGGGCCGACACTCGTACCCAAAATACGATGGAGCTCGGGGGCTCTCAGATCGGCGTCGATGATCAAGACCCGCCGCGATCCGCCTTCGACCAGGCAGAGTGCCAAGTTTGCTAGGGCGATGTCTTTTGCCTCTTTGCGACTACCCGCGGTGACGAGAATGCTGCGGGGCACCGGATCGAGCGCGAGGAGCGACGCCCGCACCGCACGAAACTGCTCGGTCTGACGATCCCTGGGTTGGTGAACGACGACCAAACGTGGATCCAGAACCGGTGGCTTGGCTCGATCTGCCTCGAGGCGCGCGCGAGCTTCGTCTTCCCGGGCGCGAGCGCGCATCGCGTTTCCCGCGAGGCCGGGGCCCACGATGGGAAAGGGCATCGCCGGAGTGGCCCGCCGAGACGGTTCCGGTCGGCGTTCCGATTCCGCGGCGAGGGCGCGGGGCCGCCGTTCGCCCACTTCGGGCTCGCTCGGGAGCCTGGGAGCTTCAAACGGTGACGGAGGCGTCGGCTCGCCCGGAGCGTCGCCCAGGGTGGGAGACATCCGGCGCCGCCGTTCGCGCTCCTCAGCGGCCTTCTTCAGTGCGTCTTGGATCCGCCCCATGCCATCAGCCTATCGGTATTTTCCGCCGAGAAACGGCATCCGGATGAACGGCTTTCGAGGCGCCGCGCTTTTTTGGGCGTCCGCCTCCGCCTTTTCCCTCGCCTGAAAGGTGAATCCCTCCCCCTCGAGGTCGCGAAGGCCATCCATCACGGATTTTTGATCGATCTTCGTTTCACCCTGCGTGTAGGCCACGAGGAGGGCCTTTTCGCAACAAAGGTTGATGAGCCGGGGGGTTCCCTTCGAGTAACGGAAGATCGCGTGATAGGCACGATCGGTGAATTTCGCCCGGTTGGCGGGCCCGGCCACGCGTAGCCGGTGCTCGATGTACGAGCGCATCTCTTCGACATCGAGGGGTGCGAGATGAAATCGCAGCGCGATGCGCTGGCGAAGCTGCTTGAGCTCGGGGTGGTCGATACTCGCCCGCAGTTCCGGTTGACCGACCAGAATGATCTGGATCAGCTTCTCGCGCTCGGTTTCGAGGTTCGAAACGAGGCGCACTTCCTCGAGAGTGCTCAACGGCAGGTCCTGAGCCTCGTCGATCAGGACCAAGACATTCTTGTCTTTCGCCAACTGCCCGATCAGAAATTGATTGATCGCTTCCAAGAGCTCGGGCCGCGAAGCCTTTTGAACTTCGATTCCGAATTCGCGAGCGATCGACCACAGGAGCTGGACCCCGGTGAGTCGGCTGTTGGTGATGACCGCGGTGACCGTCGAGCTCTCGAGTCGTCGCAGGAGGGCGCGGGTCACCGTGGTCTTGCCGGATCCGATTTCCCCGGTGAGGACCGCGAACCCCTTCCGCTCCACCACCGTGTAATAGAGCTGGGACAGAGCCTCGGCATGGCGCGCCGACGAGAAGAAAAAGTCGGTATCGGGCACGTTGTTGAACGGTGCGCGCTCGAAGCCGAAGTGATCCTCGTACATCCCTCAGCGTCCTCCGTAGATCTTCTGCATGAGGTTGAAGAGGACGGGGTGCAGGTGACGCCGCATGCCCGGTTCGAAGAAGCACCAGTGGGCAAACGCGATGGCGAGGAAGACGGCTCCCACCCCAACCAAGAGCAGGATGCGCCGACGCCAACGCGCCCGGGATTCCCCCTTCGAGCGGATCGCTCCCACCTGGCCGAGAATCGGGAGCGGCAGAGCCCGGCGAACCTGGCCGACCGACACGTAGGAGCGATTGGTGAACTCAAGGACCAGCGCGGTGCCCACACCGAGGAGCAACCCGACAAAGGCCCCGCCGCCCAAGAAGAGCGCGACATTGGGAAACACCGGATCCAGACTTCGTGCTTCTTCGATACGCGGAGCCTTCAAGACGTTGAAGAAGTCCGAGTCGGCGGTGGTCAGGCGCCGGTAAGCGGAGTCGGCGATGTTGAACCCCTTCTCCGTCGAGGCGACGAGGTTCTCGGCGCTGTTGCGAACGCCCAAAAGATCCAGGTGGCGCCGCCGCAGGTCCGGAGCATCCTTGAGCTCCACCCTCAGGCGGCTGATTACTCCTTCGAGATGGCGGATCGTGCCTTCGAGCTTGCGAATCTCGCCGTCGACCTTGGCGCGCTGCAACTCGAGCTCCGAAAAGCCCTTGTTTTCCGACTCGGTTTCCTTCGAAACCAACTCGGGGATGTCCGCCAAGGCCGCTCGTTCCCGGGCCAATTCGGCGGATTTTTTCTTCACATCCCGATGTCCCGGAAGGAACTTGCCGGACAGTTCGGCCAGCTCCGCCTCGAGGACCTGGATGGCTTTTTCTTTGAGCTCTCGCGCGGGGTTTTTTACGCGCTCGGAGACGACCGACGTCTTGCGAGTGCCGCTCAAGCTCTCGATGATGCTCTCGAGCTCCCGGCGCTTGCCGGCCAGAGCCGCGTTTTCGTTGATCAGCGCGCTTTCGGTGTTCGTCAGGTCTTCTTGGATCGTCGGGACGATCGTATCCCCCACCAGCCGGAGGTCGTTGGTCTCTTCGAACTGCTGGAGGACGAGGGCGGCGCTGGCCAATTGCTCTTTGGCGGCGACGAGTTGCGCGCGCGCCCTGGTGCGCACGCCGTCGATCGTGTCGCCATAGTCCCGGATGAACCGCTCCATCATTTTGGTTTTGACGGCGTCCACAAAATTGGTCACCGTTTGGGCCCCGCGGCCCCGGTAACTGAGGTCGATGATGTCCGATCCCAGTTCCTGTTTGGCGATGGTCACATTGAGACCGTTGATCACCGCTTCGTAGAGCGCGAGTCTCTCTTTGGGATCATTGATCTCGAATCCTTCGTTGACCCCGTGCTGGTGAATCAGGGGTTCGAGGAATCTTCGGCTCTTGACGACCGGCCCGAGCATCGCCATGAACGGCTTGTGTGGCAGGCTCACGCTGCCCACCCCGTAGAACTTGTCGAGCAGGCCACGGTCGACCACCTCGATGCGGGCGGACACCTCATACTTCGGGTGGACGAAATAGGTAGCCGCCAGGCCGGCCACCGCGCCCACGATCAGCGGAATGATCAGGAACCAAATGCGGCGCTTGACGATCGCCAACAGGTCGGCGATGCCGGGACCGCCCGCGGAACTCGACCCCGTGGCCAGTTGCTGTTGTTGTTCGAGTGTCAGCATCGTGCTTGGACCTCAGAAGGCGCTTCCGCGACGATTGCTCGTGTCGCCTTGAATCGTGCGAACGCCGTAGTCGATCTCCACCACCGCACGGGTGAAGGTGAAGAGACTCTTGAAGGGAGAGGTGATACCGGTGATGACGTTGCTCACTTTTCCGAGCCAAGTCGTCGGCACTACGATGATGTCGTCGGGGCGAATCTGGATGTTGCCCCCGGATCGCCCCTCGAGAAAGATCTCCCGCAGATTAATCGTGTGTTTAATGCGCTTGCGCGGGTCGGCCCGGATGACTCGGATCGCGGTTTCGTCCGAAAGCGCTCCGGATGGGGACCCCATCTCGACAAAGGCGTCGAGCAGCGTCACGTCGCCGGGATGGGCGACCTTCTGCACTTTGTACCCACCCGCCAAATCGTCGTGGCCGACGACAAAGTAGTACTTGCTGGCAATCGCCCCCGCACTGACCGTGACTCGCGGATCCCGAATATATTTGGCCGCAGCCGCTTCGAGCTTGGCCCGGGCTTGAGGTGGGGTGAGGCCTGCCACCTGCACCTCGTCCAACAGGGGTACGGTGATGAAACCGTCCGGCCGCACGATGAAGGCCCCGTCCAAGCTGGGATCGTCTGGCACCCGCAGGACCAGCTCGTCTCCCGGCCCGAAGGTGAAGAGTCCTTCCGTGGTGTCGGAGGGAAAGCGGCGACCGAAGGACAAGGTATTGGCATCCTCGCCCAGTTCCTCGTAGGTGCTGGTCGGACCGTTCGATTCACACCCGAGCAGGGCGAACCCGACCGCGATAGCCAAGACCCATCGAAGAACTCTCATCACCAACCTCCACCGCCATTCGCGCGGGAACCCGACAACCCTTAACCGGGCCTCGAGCCCCGGAGCGACCCTTCACTTTACCGTGAAGACCTCCCCTCGCCCCATGGGCAGCCTCGGGCCGAGCGCTTCGTTGCTTCCCTGAAATCGACCGACCCCCGCACCGGACCCAAGGTTTCGAGGCCAATTTGTGGCTGGGGCGGCCCTTTTTCTAGGGCGCCCCGGGACTGGGACGGTCCAGACGCCGAATCTTGCCCGAAAACAGGTTGAACCGGACGATGGCCCACAGGGCCTCGAAGCCGTCGGTCCAATGAATTTTCTTGCCCTCGCTGAAGTCGCGACCCGAGTAGGAAATGGGGAGTTCATACACCCTGGCTCCCATCCGGGCCACCTTGGCGGTGATCTCCGGTTCCACCGCGAACGACCGACTCTTCAGATCCAATCGCTCTAAAACCTCACGGCGGAAGACTTTATAGCAAGTCTCCATATCGCTGAGGTTCAGGTTGGTGAAGAAGTTGCTCACCGTCGTCAGGAAGCGGTTGCCCAGATAATGGGCGAACAGGTGGACCCGGTGAGTTCCCCCGAGGAAACGCGACCCAAAGACCACGTCGGCGCGTCCATCGAGAATGGGAGCCAGGAGACTCCCGTATTCGCGCGGATCGTACTCGAGGTCGGCGTCCTGAATGATTGCGAAGTCCCCGCGGGCGGCGGCAAATCCGGTCTTGAGGGCCGCCCCCTTGCCAGCGTTTTTTGCGTGCGCGAGCACCCGCAGCCGAGGAAGCTGCGCTTCGAGCCGGCGAAGGATCGCCAGAGAATCGTCTTTGGAACCATCGTCGACCGCGACGATCTCGATGTCCAAGTCCGGGCCAAGGTCCACCGCGGCCACTCTCCGAAGGCAAGCCTCGAGGGTGGCGGACTCGTTGTAAACCGGCACGACCGCAGTGAGCAGCTTCTTCACGAGGATGAGAGCCTTCCGCCGTACATGCGCGCGTAGTAGGCCTGGTAGTCCCCGCTCCGCACTCGCTCCCACCAGGTTCGGTGATCCTGATACCAGCGGACGGTCGCTTTCAGACCCTCCTCGAAGCTCACGGCGGGAACGAAACCCAACTGCGCGTGGATCTTGGTGTCGTCGATGGCGTAGCGCCGATCGTGGCCCGGACGGTCTTGGACATAACGAATCAGGGAATCCGGCTTGCCCAAACTCCGCAGGATGATCGAGACCACCTCGATGTTCTCGCGTTCGGACCGGCCCCCGATGTTGTAAACCTCGCCATCTTGGCCTCGAGTGCGAACCAGGTCGACCGCGCGGGCGTGATCCTGCACGTGGATCCAATCGCGGACGTTTTTCCCGTCCCCGTAGACCGGCAGGGACTTGCCCTCGAGGGCGTTCGCGATCATGAGCGGGATCAGTTTTTCCGGAAACTGGTAGGGCCCGTAATTGTTCGAGCAACGCGTGATGACAACCGGGAAATGGTGAGTCTTGAAGGCGGCGCGGGCCAACAGATCGGAGGACGCCTTGGACGCGGCGTAGGGACTATTGGGTCGCAAAGAATGCGACTCGGTGAACGCCGCATCCTTGGGCCCCAACGAACCGTACACCTCGTCCGTGGAAACATGCACCATGCGGCGCACCTTCAGCCGACGCCCCAAGTCCAAGATGGCCTGCGTGCCGAGCACGTTGGTGCGAAGGAAGGCCGATGGGTCTTCGATGGACCGATCGACGTGGGACTCGGCGGCGAAGTGCACGATTTCGTCCGGTCGGGCCGGAAGCTGGGCGTCCAGCTTGGAGCCGTCGCAAATGTCCCCGCGAAGAAACCCGTACCGAGGGTGATTTTCGAGCCCCGCCAGGTTTTCGAGATTCCCGGCGTAGGTCAGAGCATCGAGATTGATGACCGAAACGGCCGGATCGGCCTCCAAGAGCCACCGGATGTAGTTCGATCCGATGAACCCGGCTCCGCCGGTGACGAGGATGGTGGTCTTGGACATGGGGTCACTCCCCTCTCAAGTAAGCCGATAGGGCCTCCGGCCAGGGTCGAGCCTGGTGCCGAAGGATCGTCTGGACGACCCGGTTCTCCAAAGCCGAATTGCGCGGCCGACTGGCCGGCGTCGGGTAGTCCGTGGTCGTGATTGCCCGGACGGGCGTGGACTCACCCGCTTGCCGCACGATTTCCCGCGCAAACTCGCACCAATTGGTGACTCCGGAATTCGCCCCGTGCACGATTCCGGACAGGCCCGCTTCCATGACCGAAACCGCCAGCGCGGCCGCGTCGGTCGTGAAGGTCGGAGTGCCCATTTGATCGGCAACGACCCGGAGTTCCGGACGCTCCCGGGCGAGGCGAATCATCGTGTCGACAAAGTTCTTGCCGTCCCGTCCGAACAGCCAGGCCACCCTCAGGATGCAGGCTCTGGCACCCACAGCCGACACCCACCGCTCCCCTGCATCCTTCGAGCGCGCATAGACCCCGACTGGTCCGGTCGCATCCTCCTCGTGATAGGGACGATCTTGGGCACCGGAGAACACGAAGTCGGTACTAATGTGGAGCAGGCGTGCCCCCACCGAGTCGGCAGCTTCCGCGAGGAATCTCGGACCGGCCGCGTTGAGTGCAAAGGCCGCACCTATGTCCGACTCGGCCCGGTCGACCGCGGTGTAGGCCGCGGCGTTCACGATCCAATCCGGCCGAATGCCCGCAACGGCCGACAAGACCCGCGATCGGTCGGTGATGTCGAGGATCGAAACCCCAGGGGCTTCGCGCCGGGCCGTCGCCACCACCTCGTGGTGTTGACCGAATTTCTCGACGAGCCTTCGGCCCAGCATGCCAAGGGATCCCGTCACCAGCACCTTGGCCATCAGTCCATCCGATTGGCGCCGCCGTCGTGCACCAACCCGGTGGCTCGGTAGAGGGACTCGAAAGTGCCGGCGTCGGTCCACCAACCTTGCAAGACCTCGTAGGTCATGCGGCCCTTGCGGATGTAGGCGTTGTTGACGTCAGTGATTTCGAGCTCGCCCCGCTGGCTCGGTTCCAGAGTGCGGATGATCTCGAAGACATCCGCGTCGTACATGTAAATGCCGATCACGGCGAGATTCGACTTCGGATTGCGGGGCTTCTCCTCGATGGAGACCACGCGATCACCACGCAACTCCGCCACTCCGAAGCGCTCCGGATCCTCGACTTCTTTGAGGATGATCTTGGCTCCGCCGCCCTGCTTTTCGAAGGTCTCGACGGCACGCTTGATGTTGTGCTCGATGATGTTGTCGCCCAGCACCACACAGATCGAGGAGCCATCCGCAAAGTGCTCGGCCAAGCGCAAGGCGTCCGCAATTCCACCCTCACCCTTTTGATAGGTGTAGTTCAGGTGCTTGAGGCCGAATTCTTCCCCGTTGCCGAGCAAGCGCAAAAAGTCGCCGGCGTTGTTGCCACCGGTCACGATCAGGATGTCTTTGACTCCCGCGTTGACCAAGCACTGGATCGGGTAGTAGATCATCGGCCGGTTCCACACCGGCAAGAGGTGCTTGTTCGTGACCCGAGTGAGCGGGTGGAGGCGAGTCCCGAGCCCGCCGGCAAGAATGACGCCTTTCATCGCGAGTCTCCCTGGCGAACTGGGCCCAGGCTGATGGTTACGGATACCGACATCGTCAGACCTTAGCTCCGAAGGCCGCTGGTGCGAAACCAGGCCACGGTTTCCGCGAGGCCCGTCCGCAAATCGATGGTGGGCCGATAGCCCAAGACCCTTTGCGCCAGGCTGATATCGGCCTGGGAATCCCGCACGTCACCGGCGCGGGTGGGGCCGAATTCCGCCTCGATTTTGACCCCGCAGGCCTCCCCGATCAGGGCCAAAAGCTCAAGGAGGTTGGTGCGGCTGCCGTTCCCGATGTTGACGATGTTTCCGGGAGCGTCCTTCGCGGTGGCCGCCAAGAGGTTGGCACCCAGCACGTTGCGGATATTGGTGAAATCCCGGCTTTGGCGCCCATCACCATGGATGAGCGGCCGCGCGCCGGTCAAGGCGGCGTGGATGAACTTGGGAATCACCGCCGCGTACGCGGAATCCGGCCGCTGCCGCGGCCCGAACACGTTGAAGTAGCGCAGCCCGACGGTTTCAAGGCCGTAGCTCGCGTGAAAACAACGCAGGAGGTTCTCCCCGTGGACCTTGTCCGCAGCGTAGGGACTCCGCGGGTTTTGGGGCATGCCCTCGTGTTTGGGCAGGGTCGGAGTGTCGCCGTAAACGCTGCTCGACGCCGCGTACACCACGCGTCGGGCCTTCTGAGCCCGTGCGCCGAGCAGAACGTTCAATGTACCCCCGGCGTTGACTTCGAACGAAGTCACGGGGTCTTCGACGCTCCTGGGAACCGATGGCATCGCCCCCTGGTGGAAGATCACCTCGATGTCTTCGCAAGCCTTCCTGACCGCTTCGCGGTCGCGCAAATCGTCGCGACGGAAGTCGATCTTGGCCATGACATCCTCCAGGTTCGAGGCGAGCCCGGTGCTCAGATTGTCCAGCACCCGCACGCGATCTCCGCGCGCGAGAAGCGCGTGTACGAGATTGGAACCGATGAACCCGGCGCCGCCGGTGACCAAACACTGCATGTTCGACTCCTCAGCTCCCGTACCGGCGGACCAGGATCTCGGCGATCCGCTCCCCGGCCCGCCCGTCCCAGAGCGCCGGGCGAGACTTGGCGCTCGTCTGGCCACTCAAGGCTCGCTTGGCCGCTCCCCGAATCTTCTCCGGGTCGCGACCCACGAGGTCGTTCCAACCGGAACTCACGGTCACCGGTCGCTCCGTGTTTTCACGCAGGGTGAGGCAAGGCACTTCGAGAATGCACGCCTCCTCCTGAATACCACCACTGTCGGTGAGGATGATCCTCGCACCCTCCATGAGGGCCAGAAAGTCGAGATACCCGAGAGGATCCGTGACGAGAAAGCCGGCCTCGCGCCGCAACTCGACGCCCTGGGACTTGAGCCTGGCCGAGGTCCGCGGGTGGACGGGGAAGACCAGCGGGAGCGACCGGGCAATCTCTCCGAGAACGCCCACGAGTTCCCGCATGACCGCCGGATCGTCGACATTCGACGGCCGATGGAGCGTCACGACGCCGTAAGCGCCGTGGGCGATTCCCAGCGTCGCGTGGATCATGCTTGTGCGCGCCTTCTCGCGACTCGAAAGCAGGGTGTCGATCATGACATTCCCGACCAAGTGCACGCGGTCGTCGGGCACACCCTCGCGACGCAGATTGTCCACTCCCGACGGTTCACTCACGAGCAGGACATCAGAGATCGCATCCGTGAGGAGGCGGTTGATTTCTTCCGGCATGGAGCGGTCGTACGAACGAAGCCCCGCCTCGACGTGAGCGACGGGAATCCCGCGTTTGGCCGCGACCAGCGCGCAGGCGATGGTCGAATTGACATCACCGACCACCACAACGAGATCCGCCGGGGCCTCCTCCATCACGCGATCGAAACGAGTCATGATCTCGGCGGTCTGGGTGGCATGGTTGCCGCTCCCGACTTCCAGGTTGCGCCAGGGCTTCGGTAAGCCGAGGTCTCGGAAGAAGAGATCCGACATATTCTGGTCGTAGTGTTGCCCGGTGTGAACGAGCCGATGTTCGACCGAGGGGTAGTGGGCGAGCGCTTTGGCCAAGGGCCCGATCTTCATGAAGTTGGGCCGGGCGCCGGCGATCGACACGATGGAAAGCTGCTTCGTCACGGCGCTCGACTCCGAATCCAACGGGCAAATCGGGAAAGGCCTTCTTCGACCGGAACTGAGGGGGCGTATCCGAGTTCCCGGCGAGCCCGCCCGATATCGGCAAATGTCTCTTCGACATCACCGGGAGCCGCTGGCCTCCGATCGATGGTCGCACGGACGCCGAGATTGGCTTCGAGCAGCTCGACCAGCCGGCAGAGCGTGGTCGTAGCCGACTCTCCGAGGTTGTAAATGCGGAAGCCGCGCCCTCGATCGAGGGCGGCCAGAGTACCAGCGACGATGTCACTCACGAAGGTGTAGTCCCGGCGCGAGGAGCCATCCCCCAACACCGGAATGGGCTGCCCTCGGACCATGCACTCCGCGAAGCGGCGAATCGCCATCTCCGGCCGCTGCCTCGGTCCGTAGACGGTGAAATACCGAAGGCAGGGTGTGTCCAATCCGTAGAGGTGATGGAAGGTATGGACCAAGAGCTCGCCCGCCCGCTTCGTCGCCGCGTAGGGAGAGATCGGGTGATCGACCGGGTCATCCTCGTGGAAGGGCACTTTGGTGTTGTTGCCGTACACCGAGGAGCTGCTGGCAAAGACAAAAGTCTTGATGCCGGCCTTCGCCGCGGCTTGGAGTAAGTTGGCGGTACCGTCGAGGTTCACCGCCACGTAGAGCGCGGGATCCTCGATCGACGGGCGAACCCCCGCCATCGCGGCGAGGTGCACCACGGCATCCGCGTGAGCCAGGGCCGATGTCACGACCCCGCGGTCACGAATGTCGCCCTCGACCAACTCGACGCGGCCGGTCCTGGCCACCTCGTCGAGATTGGCTCGCTTCAGGCGAGGATCGTAGAAGTCCGTAAAGCTGTCCAAAATCGTGACGCGGTCCCCCCGCGCAAGCAGGGCTTCCGCCAAGTGGGAGCCGATGAACCCGGCTCCTCCGGTCACGACGACGCGCCGCATGGTCAGAGCTGCACGATCCGCTTCGGATCGGGGTGGTGCTTCAGGAGGTTGCGCGTATCGACCACGACCTTGCTCTCCTTGGCAATGAGGGCAGGGTCGAAGGCGGCGTGATCGGTGGCGATGAGTACGAGATCCGCGGCGGCGAGCGTCTTGGCGTCGCAGGGCACACTCGAAAGCTTCTTGCCCTCGAGTTCCAGTTCCGGCACATGCGGATCGGTGTAGCTCACCTCGGCACCTCGGCGGCGCAAGACCTGCATGATGTCCAGCGCCGGACTCTCACGGCAATCGGAGACGTTTTTTTTGTAGGCGGCTCCGACCACGAGGATCTTCGATCCGTTCACCGGCTTCTTGCGGTCGTTCAGCGCCGTCGCTACGAGTTCGACCACGTACTCGGGCATCTGAGTGTTGATCTCCCCCGCCATCTCGATGAACTTGGCGAAGTAGTTCACGCTCTTGAGCTTCCAGCTCAAGTAATGGGGATCGATCGGAATGCAGTGTCCGCCCAGGCCCGGCCCGGGATAGAAGGGCATGAACCCGAACGGCTTCGTGGCCGCCGCATCGATCACTTCCCACACGTTGACCCCGAGTTTGCGACACATGATCGCCATCTCGTTGACGAGGCCAATGTTCACCGATCGGAAAGTGTTTTCGAGGAGCTTCACCATCTCGGCCGCGGCGGGAGAACTGACCATGACCACTTTGTCGACAGCCAAGCCGTAGAGCCGCTTGGCGAGTTCGCGGCAGGCTTCGGAGTACCCTCCGACCACCTTGGGAGTGTTGCGAGTGCCGAATTTCGAGTTGGCCGGATCGACCCGTTCCGGGCTGAAGGCGAGGAAAAAATCCTCTCCCGGTTTCAGGCCCTTCGCGGCCAGCTCCGGCAAGATCACCTCCTCGGTAGTCCCCGGGTAGGTGGTGCTTTCGAGGACAACTAGTTGCCCCTTGCGGGCATGCTCGGCAAGCGCTTTGGTCGCCGACACGATGTACGAAATGTCCGGATCGCGGCTCTTGCGCAGCGGCGTCGGCACACAGATGGAAATGCAGTCGGCTTCGCCAAGGACCTTGCCGGGCAAGTGCGCGGAGACGAGCCCCTTCTTGACGAGCGGCGCCAGCTCCTCGGTCGGAATGTCGCCGATGTAGGACTCTCCGGCGTTTACGAGGTCGACGCGCCGTCGATCCACGTCGATCCCGAATACCCGTAGCCCGGCCCTCGCAAACTCGACAACTAAAGGCAGGCCTACGTAGCCGAGGCCGATTACCGCTACCGAGGCCTTCTTGGCCTCGAGCTTGTCCATCAGGGCCCGTCCGGGGGCCGAAAGATTGAGTGTCATGGTGTGCGCGCTCCTCGTGGTCCTACTGGACCGTCACGGTCTTGGCCAAATTGCGGGGTTGATCGACATCGGTGCCACGTTTCACGGCGATCCAGTACGCCAGAAGCTGTAGCGGCACGACGTTGACCATCGGAGAGAGGGCCTCCGCGACCTCCGGCACTTCGATCACGTGGTCCGCCATGCGAGCCACGCGGTCATCGCCAGGGTTGACGACCGCGATGATGCGGCCGCCCCGAGCTTTCGCCTCTTCGACATTTCCCGCGATCGTGGCGTAGGTCCGACCGCGCGTCGCGATCGCCAAGATCGGCATGTTCTCGTCGATGAGCGCGATCGGCCCGTGTTTCATTTCTCCGGCCGGATAACCCTCGGCGTGGATGTAGGAGATTTCCTTGAGCTTGAGCGCTCCCTCAAGGGCGATCGGGTAATTCACACCCCGCCCGAGGTACAGGAAATCCCTGGCCCCCTGCCAAACCTCAGCGATTTCTTGGACCTTGGCAGCGGTCTTCAAGACTCTCTCAAGGTCGTGGGGCAGTCGTCGCAGGCCCGAAACCAGCTCTCGGATGGTGTCTCGGCTGATGGTTCCGCGAGCCTGTCCGATCCGGACAGCCACGAGCAAGAGCGCCACCAACTGGCCCATGAAAGCCTTGGTCGAGGCCACTCCGATCTCGGGGCCGGCGTGGGTGAGGACCAACCCCTGGGCTTCCCTCGCCATCGAAGAACCAGGCACGTTGCATACCGCCAGGGTGTGGGCGCCGAAGAGATCCTGGGCTCGTCGTAGAGCCGCTCGGGTATCCGCGGTTTCACCCGACTGGCTGATCGCGATCATGAGGTCCTTTTGCCCCATGACCGGCTCACGGAACACCGATTCGCTGGCGTAGTCCACTTCGACCGGAAGTCGAGCGAACTGCTCCAGGAAGAACTTGCCGACATGGCCGGCGTGCCACGAGGTGCCGCACGCCACGATGCCGATGCGGGTGAGAGCGCGCAGTTCCTCGTCGTCGAGCCCCAAGCCGTCCAACACGACGCGATAGTCGTCGCCGGCGAGGCGGCCCAAGAGGCTGTCGGAAACCGTCGACGGCTGCTCGTGGATTTCTTTGAGCATGAAGTGGGGGTAGCCCCCCTTCTCGGTGCGCTCCGCGGACCAAGTGATGGTTTCCGGCTCCCGCTGCACCACCCGCCCGCCGCGGTCGAAAATCCGCACTTCGCTGGATCGAACCACCACGACCTCGCCGTCTTCCAGGTACACCACCCGGCGCGTCCAAGGCAGCAGCGCCGAGACGTCGCTGGCCACCCAATTGCGACCCTCGCCGAGGCCGACCACGAGGGGGCTGTCTTGCCTGGCGCCGACCACCACATCGGGTTCCGCGCGGTGGATGACCGCGATCGCGTACGAGCCCTCGAGCCTTTTCAGGCTGGCCTGCACCGCGGTGAGCAAATCGCCCTGGTAGTGCGCATCAATGAGATGGGCGATGACCTCGGTGTCGGTGTCCGAGGTGAAGACCGATCCCGTCGCCTGAAGCCCGTGTTTGAGCTCCAGGTAATTCTCGATGATCCCGTTGTGAACGACGACCAGACTGCCGTCCCGATTGCGATGCGGGTGGGCGTTGCGTTCGCTGGGCTTCCCGTGGGTCGCCCAACGGGTATGGCCGATCCCCGTCCGGCCCTGGAGATTGCGTCCGCCGACCGCGGCCTCGAGGTTCTTGATCTTGCCCACCTCGCGGACCGTCTGCAGTTCGCCGTTTTCCAGCACGGCGATTCCAGCGGAGTCGTAACCGCGGTATTCGAGACGCTTCAGCGACTCGACCAAGAGCCCTGGCACGGGGTGTTCCCGACTCGCGCAACCGACGATTCCACACATGAGCTTTTGCCTTGGCGAACGGGATTCGAAAAAGCGACCTTGGGCGATGGACGCTAACAGCCGCCCCAGGTGACCACAGGACTAAGAACGCGCCGGCGGCACCTTTCCGCGGAAGTAGTCCAAGGTCTGTTTGAGGCCCTCTTCGAGCCCCACCTTGGGTTCCCATCCCAGCACGCGCCGCGCCTTCGAAATGTCCGGCTGCCGCACTTTCGGATCGTCCACGGGTAAGGGCTTGAACACAATCCGGCTTCGGGCCCCCACCAGGGCGACGACCCGCTCGGCAAACTCCCGAATCGTGATCTCACTCGGGTTGCCAATGTTGACCGGTTCCGGCTCCTGCGACATCAAGAGGCGATAAATTCCCTCGATCAGGTCGGAAACGTAGCAGAACGAGCGGGTTTGACTCCCGTCGCCGAACACGGTGACGTCCTCGCCCCGCAAGGCCTGCCCCATGAATGCGGGGAGCGCCCGACCGTCCTCAAGGCGCATCCGAGGCCCGTAGGTGTTGAAGATGCGCACGATGTGAGTCTTCACGCCGTGGAAGCGACGGTAAGCCATAGTGATGGCTTCCGCGAATCGCTTGGCTTCGTCGTAGACCCCCCGTGGTCCAACTGGATTCACATTCCCCCAGTAGGACTCCGGTTGCGGATGAACGAGGGGATCGCCGTACACTTCGCTGGTCGAAGCGAGGAGGAACGAAGCGTTCTTGGCCTTGGCGAGTCCGAGCGCGGTGTGAGTCCCAAGCGACCCCACCTTCAGGGTCTGAATGGGCAGTTGGAGGTAGTCGATCGGGCTCGCCGGGGAGGCGAAGTGCAGGATGTGATCGAGCGCACCCTCGACGTAGATGAAGTTCGTGACGTCGTGTTTGACGAAACGAAATCCCGGTCGCCCGAAGAGGTGGGCGATGTTGTCGGGG
The DNA here is from genome assembly GCA_902826835.1 of uncultured bacterium. Classification (GTDB taxonomy): domain Bacteria; phylum Planctomycetota; genus RBC034. The sequence goes on from CADEGH010000007.1 coordinate 53,173, forward strand.
GATCCCGTGATGAGGTTGTCCATGCAGATCACTTCGTGGCCGCGAGCCAAGAAGAGATCGCAAAGGTGGGAGCCCAGAAAACCCGCGCCCCCGGTGATCAAAACACGAGCCATCGACACTTCTCCCGGTCAGCTCAAAAGAGAGAACCAAGCTGCCTTATTACCTTCGACCGTGCCCCTCGCCCGACTTCCCGGAACTTGGGGGCGACCCTTGGCAATTTCGCACCGGGAAGGCGGGCCCGCGCGAGTTCAGTCGTTGGACGACGGCGTGTCCACGAGGGAAGCCAAGTTGGCGTCCAAAAAGCCGGTGTCGATGCTTCCCGAGCGGAAGCGGTCGTGAGCGAGGATCCGCAAGAGCAAGGGGATCGTGGTCTTCACCCCTTCGACGATCATTTCCCGCAGCGCGCGCAACATGGTGGCGATCGCTTCTTCCCGCTCGGCCCGATGCACGATCACTTTCGCGATGAGGCTGTCGTAGTTGGGCGGGATGCGGTACCCCGGGAAGAGGTGGGAATCGACGCGAACCCCCATGCCACCGGGAGGCACGTACATGCCGACCTTCCCGGGGGAGGGTCGGAATCCCTGCGCCGGATCCTCGGCATTGACGCGGACCTCGATCGCGTGCCCCCGGGGCTTGATGTCTTCCTGGCGGAACGGGAGCTCTTGACCCATCGCCACCGCGATTTGGGTCTTGACCAAGTCGATTCCGGTGACCAGTTCGGTGACCGGATGTTCGACTTGGATGCGCGCGTTCATCTCCATGAAGTAGAAGTCGCGATTTCGATCTACGAGGAACTCCACGGTTCCAGCATTGACGTAACCGGCTTCCTTGGCGTAGCGGACCGCCGCCTCCCCCATCTTGTGCCGGAGCTCGGGGGTGATGAACGGACTCGGCGATTCTTCGATCAGCTTTTGGTGTCGCCTTTGGGTGGAGCAATCGCGCTCCCCCATGTGCACCACGTTGCCATGGGCGTCGGCCATGATCTGGATCTCGACGTGGCGCGGACGCTCGACGTACTTCTCGAGATAGACATCGCCATTCTTGAACGCCGCGAGAGCCTCGGCCCGAGCCTGGGACAATCCCGTGAACAGGCTGGGCTCGTTGTGAGCAACCCGCATCCCGCGCCCGCCCCCGCCGGCCACCGCTTTGATCATCACCGGGTAGCCGATGCGTTCGGCCAACCGGCGGGCTTCGTTGTCGTCGGTAACGATTCCGTCGCTGCCGGGAACGATCGGGACTTTGGCCCGAATCGCCAGTTCGCGCGCCTTCGCCTTGTCCCCCGTCATCGCCATCACGTTGGGAGGCGGCCCGACAAAACCGATCTTGCAGTCTCGGCAAACTTCCGCGAACCGCGGATTTTCCGAGAGGAACCCGTAACCGGGGTGAATCGCGTCGACATTGGCGATTTCCGCAGCGGCGATCAACCTCGGAATGTCCAGGTACGACTTGGCGCTCGGCCCAGGGCCGATGCAGATCGTCTCGTCCGCGTAGCGCAAGTGGAGGCTGTCTTCGTCCACTTCGGAGTAGACCGCTACGGTTTCGATGCCGAGCTCTCGGCAGGCGCGGATGATCCGAAGGGCGATCTCGCCACGATTGGCAATGAGGATGCGGCTGAACATGCGATCAGGCCGGCCGGATCAAGAAGAGGGGTTGGTTGTACTCGACCGCCTCTTGGTTTTCGGCGAGCACTTCGACGATCGTGCCGTTCATCTCGGCCTTGATCTCGTTGAAGACCTTCATCGCCTCGATCATGCAGAGCACGGTTTCGGGGTTCACCCGATCCCCGGCTTTGGCGAACGGAGGGTTGTCGGGAGAAGGTGAGCTATAGAAGGTTCCCACCATGGGGGAATTGAAAGTCTTGACGTCGTCTCCGGCCCGCTTGGCGGCGGGGCCCGGAGCGGGTGAGGCGGCAGGGGCGCCGGGGGCGCTGATCGGCGCGAAGGCGAGGGGCGCCGGGGCGTAACCGAGTGCGGGCGAGGCCTGGGTCGGCTTTTCCAGGAGGTAGCGCTTGCCTTCCTCCTCCACCTCCAGGCGGCACAGGCCGTTTTCATTCATGAGCAGGACGAGCTTTTTGATCTCGCGGAGGTCCATTCCAGATCCTTGGCCGATCGAAGGAGGGAGGCGTTGGGATGAGGGCCAATGTAGCGGGTCCCTCTCCTTGCTCAACTTCGGGGCGGTGGCGCGAAGGCGGCTTCGCGGGCCTGGCGACAGTCACCTCCCTCTCGGCTCAGCAGGTCGATGACGTGGCGAGACACGACCGCGATGGCCTCGAAACACTCCACTGCCCCCCGGGGGCTGCCAGGCAGGTTCACGACGAGGCGGCCGGCGGCAACCCCGCCAAGGGCCCGCGACGCGGCCGCGAGCGGGGTCACCTTCAGGGAGGCTGCCCGCATGGCCTCGCCCAACCCAGGGAGCTCCCGTTCCAGGATCGTCCGCGTTGCTTCCGGAGTCACGTCTCGGACCGCCACCCCCGTGCCTCCGGTAGTCAGAATCAGCCGTGGCTCCGGCCGGGCGAGCACCGAGCGGAGGCAGGCGACAATCCGGTCCTGGTCGTCGCTCACGATCGACACTTCGGCCGGGTCCGCCGCAAACCGGGCTGCCCTCAAGGCCTGGATCAGCAGAGGAGCGGTTTCGTCCGGACGGACCCCCGAAAAGGCCCGGTCCGAAACGACCACCACATGGGCCAAAGGCAGACTCATGGGGTATCCATCCGAAAGTGGCCCGACCTTCCCCCCTCTTTTTCGAGGAGGAACACACGCTCGATGACCATCGCCCGGTCGATCGCCTTGACCATGTCGTAGACCGTGAGCGCAGCGATCGAAACCGCGGTTAGAGCCTCCATCTCGACGCCGGTACGATCGAACGCAGTCACCTCCGACCGAATCTCGAGCCGGGCTTCGCCTTGGGGCTGGAAGTCGACGGTCACCCGCGTCAGCCGCAGCGGATGGCACAGCGGGATGAGCTCGGCGGTGCGTTTTGCTCCCATGATCCCGGCGATCCTCGCAACTTCGAGGACGGGGCCCTTCGGGAGCGCACCCTCGAGAACGCGGTCCAAGATCCCCGCACCGAACTGCAGGGTTCCGCAGGCCACCGCTCGCCTTAGGGTCTCGGGTTTGCTCGAGACTTCCACCATCCGAGGATGGCCCTGTTCGTCCAAATGCGAGAGTTCGTCGGCGGCCATGGCTCATGGTAGCGCCGCCCGCTCGGGGCGGGACGGCGGAGAGGCGGTTCCGCCCATGCGAAAGCTCAGCGCCTCCATCAGAGTCTCGCAGCCTACGGCATCGACCCCCGACAGGTCCGCGATGGTGCGAGCAACCCTTTCTAGCCGTCGGGCTGCTCGCGCGCTCAGCTCGCACTGCGTCATCAAGCGTACGAGCAGGCTTCGTTCGGCGGCTCCGTAATGATTGAGGCGTCGGATCTCCTGATCACTCCGACGGGCATTCAAGAACGCCTGCCCAGGGGGTGTGCGCTGCGCTTGGCGCTCCCGGGCGCGTCGGACCCGCTCCGCAACCACCGCGGACGACTCACCGTCGCCCCCCGAAAACAGAGCCCCCGCCTCGACAGGCTGAAGTACCAAGCGCAGATCAAATCGGTCCAGGAGCGGCCCGGACAACCGCCCCCGGTAGGCCTGCACCTGCTTGGGGGTGCACCGGCAGCGGCCCTGTCCGAGTCCGGCGAACCCGCAGGGGCAGGGGTTCATCGCCGCTACGCAGAGAAAATCGGCGGGAAATTGTCGAGCCTGACCGGCCCGCACGAGGTGCACGACCCGCTCCTCCAAAGGTTGACGCAACACTTCGAGGGCACGCCGATCGAACTCGGGGAACTCGTCCAAGAAGAGCACCCCGTGGTGGGCCCGGGAGAACTCACCCGGTCGAATGGGCATCCCTCCCCCGACCAATCCAGCCGGTGACGCCGTGTGATGCGGGGCACGAAACGGCGGCTGCCGCAGCGTTTGGACCTGAAAGCTGCGGGCGGCGCTCTGGACGACCGCTACCTCGAGCGCTTCGGCATCTCCGAGTTCCGGCAGGATGCTCGGAATTCTGCGCGCGAGCATCGTCTTGCCCGAACCCGGGGGCCCCTCCATCAAGAGGTTGTGCCCTCCGGCCGCGGCGATTTCCAGCGCACGTTTGGCCTGCCATTGCCCCCGGACGTCGGCGAGATCGGGCACCGCCTCGGCGGACGTTCCGACACAAAAGCCCCTCTCGCCCGAATCTGCCGTTCCCTCGCCTCGGAGAATCGCCAGCGCATCGGCAACCGTGTCGACTCCAAAGAGAGGGAGCTCCCGCACCACCCGAGCTTCGGGGAGATCGCACCTCGGCACGACCAGACCGGATCGCCCCTTGGATTGGGCGAGGAGCGCCGCCGCCAAGACTCCGGGAACACTGCGAACCTCGCCTCCGAGCCCCACCTCGCCCATGAAGATCGGCGCCTGATCGGCATCCATGTCGAGGCCCAAGAAGAGCCCTGCATAGACGACCGCGAGGGGAAGATCGAGACTGCGCCCGGTCTTCTTCAGGTCGGCCGGCGCGAGGTTGATGAGCACGCCTTCCGCGGCTTGAACCACCAACTTTCCCACCAGCGGCCACGCCGCGGCGCGCGCACGATAGATACCCTCCTTCACACTGGCTTCGGGGAGCCCCACCACGCGGAGTTCGCTCGGGCGCGACATCGGAGCCCGGCGCGCCTCGAGCACGACTTCCACCGAATCAAACCCCTCCACCACCATGCCGAGAATGCGCATCCGTGCAGCGAAGCCTCCGAGCATGAGACTCCGGCGGAGTGCGAGCGGCTCGACAACTTTCGACGGCCGCCGCGGATTTGCGCAGCCGAAAGATCAGCGCGGCACGGTGTACGGCAGCGCACGCTTCAGCGATTCGGGCCGACGCTCAGGATGAAAGCCCGCGCGCAAATAGGCGAGCATGGAGCTGATGTCGCTCGGATCGAATGGGCGTCGGCGAGCCACCAAGAACCCGTATGCGAAACGATCCAAGGAGTGCGTCAAGCGCGAATCCTTGTAGGCCATGGCGAGACCGACCCCCGGGTCGGGTTCGAACACTTTGATGCGGCAGCGTTCGACGGTCTCACTCCCGGGCTTCCGTTCCGCGAAGTCCAGGCCCGCCTTCGAGGTATCCACGATGAAGTAGCCTTCCGAGTCGTTCAGAGCGTGGATCCAAGGTTCCATGACCAGCGGCGAAGGCTCATCACCCGGCGTGGTCCTCCAACCCTCAAGCATGGGCCGTCACCGGTTTCGCCCCGGGGTAACCATCCAAGGACCCCTTGATCGGGTGAGGCATCAACTCGCGCCGAAAATGCCGCTGGGCCAGCCACTTGAGCATGCGCAAGCGAAGGCGACCGGCTCGAAACCCGAGATCTCGAGGCACCAAGTATTGGGCGTCATCGGGATTGACGATCAAAGACACTTCGATGTTGGGAGCTACCCCGATGGGAATGTTGGCCCGCATGCACGCGCGGTACATGTGGCGCATCACGCGCACCATGTCGTCGAAGGCGGGCGACGGGTAGTGCTCCATGTCCGACCCGATGACCGGACGGAAAATGCACACGGTCGGAAACGCGCCGACGCCCGTGATGTAGTCGATGGCTTCGAGCGTGCTCTCGATCGGTTCGACGCCGGCGATGATTTCCCCGGAGCACGCGCCCTTGGGCATGCGCGCCTGGCAATACTCCATCGCGCGAAAAAACGCGCCTTGCCCAACCGTCTCTTCTTTGCCGGGGCACAGCTCGGCGAACCACTTCGGATGGTGAAATTCGTAGCAGAAAGAGAAGTGGTCGGCCCCGAGATCGCGGAGCCAGTCGTACTGCCAGAGTTCCTCGTTGGTCCCGGGAGGCACCGCCTGGACTCCGACCAACGCACCTACCTGTTCCTTCACCGCCTTCACGTACGGAGCGATCTGTTTCAGGCCTCGTCCATTTTGGTCGCCGGTGTTGAAGTGGACGAAGGTAACTCCGCTCTCCTCTTTGGCCCGCCTCGCGACTTCCACCACATCCGCCACGTCCTTGAGCGCTACTTCGTTGACACCCACGTTGAATCCGGTGGTGCAGAACTTGCAATTCTTCGCGGGTTCCTTGTACCAGTACATACACGAGTTCGAGACGTAGATGCCGAGGTAGGTCCCTTGCAGGACTCCCACCTCTTTCATCTTGGTCCCCCGACTCGTCTTGGCTTGGTACCAACCCGGTTCGGAGGGAACGCGGACAGGGTAGGCCTCGCGGTTCCGTTCGTCGACCACCTCGTAGTCCGCGCCTCGGCGTTCCAGGCGAAACGGGGAGCGGGCGACAAAGTCCTCTTCGACCGGCACGTTCAACCACAGGTCTTTCAACTCGCCGGGGATGACCAGTTCGAGCCCGGAGCCTAGACCCGCCCGGGTCCGCGAAACCGGTCGGGCGTCGCTTTCGAGCGAACACGACTCGGCTAGGCGCAGTCCAAGGCAGAACAACTCGATTTCGAGCTCTCCGGGATTTCTGCGTGGCACCGCCATAGAAACGACGGTACCAACCGAGCCGAGATCCACTAAGCTCCCTTGACAACCGGGCGTCCGAACCCCGATGCTGCTCGGATGCCGACGTTTTTTCTGGCGATGATCCTCGCCTTCCCGGGGGATGGCGATCGGTCCTTCGAACTCGATCCCCCTTGCCGGCACGACCTCGTGCTGCGGATCGAGGCGACCTGCGGAGGGCGACCCGGCGGGGTGATTCGTGATGCCCTCATCCGGGCGGCCTTGCCGGCCACGGACGAGCGCCAGACGATCACCGCGCTTCGGTGCGATCCCGAACCGCTTTCCGTCCTCACCGACGAGTTTGGGAATCGGTTCGCCGAGTGGCGTCGGAGCCAGCTCCGCGGAGACGAAATCTGGCGGATCGAAATCTCCCTCTCCGCCGAGGTTCGCGCCATCGTCCACACGCCGAAGCCTCGCTCGCTCCTCAGTCTCGATCAGGTGCCGGAGCCGATTGCATCCCAGTACTTAGGCAACGGCCCGAAGTACAGTCGCTCCGACCCCAAGATTGTGGCGGCGGCAAACCAGCTTCGACGCGAGGCCGCCTCCCCTCTGGACCTGGCGTTTCGCGCCAATGAGTTCGTGCGCACGCACCTGACCTACGAACGGGACGGTCGGTGGGACGACGCCGCGATCGTGCTCGAGCAGGGTCACGGCTCCTGCAGTGAGTACAATTTCCTGTTCCTCGCCCTGTGCCGCGAAGCCGGCCTCCCCGCCCGGTGGGTAGGCGCCACGGCGTGCCGCTCCTCCCAACTGCCGTACGAGGACGAGGTGTTCCATCGCTGGTCCGAGGTGTACCTGCCGGGACACGGCTGGTTTCCCGTCGACGTCTCGCGCAACGACGGTGAAGACGGCGCCCCCATCAACCAGGCGTTTGGCCGTATCAGCGACCGCCTTCTCATCACCATGAAGGGCGACGGCGGTGAAACCCACCCGCTTCGCCACGGCTATATCGCCCACTGGGAAAGCAAACCCTCCCGCGGCGTCACCCTCGACATCCAGGACAAGTGGATATGGGCTCCGTCCAGTCCCGTAGCTCCGCCGGCCAGCTCGGACCGCTGAGGCCAGGGCCTTGGATTCGTCACGGGTTCGCGGCCAACTCAGGGTGCGCCGCGGCTTTGCGAGCCGCAGGGTCGAGCTCTCCTCTGCCCGACCGGAAGTGCAAGACTCCGTCGCATCGCTGGGAACTGACTTCAGACGTAGGACGCACTCTCCCCGGCCCAATCCTGGGTGAAGAGGGCTTCGACTTCCGAGCGGAGTTGAGTTCGACCCAAGGCCACCATCAGTTTCACGACGGCCGCTTCGGCGGTGAGGGAACCGCCGGAGATTGCCCCTGCGGCGAGGGCGGCTCGACCACCTTCGTAGAGGCTGAGGTCGACCGCGCCGTGTTCGGAGCCACTGACGATCACGACCGTGATTCCGCGCTCCGTGACCTCCCGCAGCAGCTCGGGCATGCTCCCATCCAGAAGGGGAATGTTGCCGGCACCAAAGGCCTCGAGCACCACTCCCCTGATCTCCGCCGAGAGCAGGCCGCGAAGGGCGGAGGCTGGAGTGCCCGGGGCGAGTTTCAAATGGACGACCCTGGGGTCGATCGTGTCCCGCAGGCGGAACCGTCCGCGGGGGCGGCGGAACTGCTCGGGATGCAAGTGGAGGTCGGTGCCGATCTCGCCGAGGGCGGGGGCGTTCGGAGACTCGAACGCGCGGTAGTCGACCAAGCTGCGCTTGCGCGCACAATTTCCGCGGAGCACGAGACCGCCGAACACGATTGCGACCTCCGGGGGCCCTTTTGTCGAAACTTCCAGGGCGTCCATGAAGTTCGACCGAGCGTCGCTCCGAACCTCCGAGAGGGGGCGCTGGGCGCCGGTCAACACCACCGGCTTGCGCAGATTTTCCAAAAGAAAACTCAAGGCGCACGCGGTGTAGGCCATGGTGTCCGTGCCGTGCGTCACCACGAAGCCGTCCCACTTGGGCATCGCCCGTGCGAGCACCCGCGCCAGGACCAGCCAATGGTCGGGCGTCAGGGACGAAGAGTCGAGGCTGAAGGGGGTGACGGTCCGGAACCGGGCCAAACGGGAGAGGTCGGGTAATCCGGAGTGCACGTCGGAGGCGAAGCCCGCCCGGCTGCGGAGCATGCCAAAGGTGCCTCCCGTATGGATGATGAGGATTCGAGGCCTAGACTTCATGGAAGCGCTTGCAGAAGGCGCCTTCCCCCGTATGGAGTCAGGCGGGTTTCGACCGATGTAAGAGTGCTCGGTCCTACCTTCGATGCCTGCGGATCGCCAGTCCTCGCCAGGTGTGCGAGTGGTAGTGTTCGAGCGACCCGCCGGTCCCGAGGACCCGGGTCGGATCAGCATAGGGAAGAAAGGATCGTGCATGTTCCAGCGTGCCCTGGTCGCGCTCCTCGTGATGGGTTCCTTCATGACGGGGCAGGTCGCCGACCCCTTGACCGCCGCTCAAAAGATCCTGGACAAGACCTCCTCCGCTCCGGTGGCCGATTTGTGGACCCACGCCCGCGACCTCACGCTGCTCGGCGAGGACATCGCACCCATCCTGCGCGAGGGCATGAAGAGCGGTGCGGCGGGAACCCGGTACGTGGCCGCCCGAACCCTGGCTCTCCTGATCGATGATCCTTCCGCCACCAAGGTTTTGGTCGATCTGGCCAAGGGCGACGCTGCGGTGGAGCTGCGGTCGCTGGCGATCGAGTTCATGGGCCAGAACGAAATGGAGGCGGCAGCGCCGGACCTCGTGCAGCTTCTGAACCAGCCCCTCCCCGGGCCGCTGCGAGTGCGGGTCGCGCAGGCGGTGTACCAAGTCTCACTCGACCAGCGCGAATCGGTCCGCACCCTCTTGCGGGAACTTCTCGCTTCCACGGACAGCGAAACCCGCACCACCGCCGCCCTCGCGCTGGCGGAGGTCGGTCAAATCGAGGCCGCCCGTCCGGTGCTCGACGAACTGCGGGAAGACCCGAGCCTTCGCGGCCGCCTCGCGAACCTCTACCTGCACCTCGAGCAGTGGAAGGAACTCGCCGTCCGCAGTCGCGAGATGGGTCCCCCCTCCAGTGGACCTTCTTCGAATGAGCTGCTCGAAGACCTCATGGCGATGGTGAGCGAACTCCATCAAGATGGAGACAAGTTCTCCAAGGACGAACTCTTGGACGGGGCCGCCCGAGGACTCGTGCAAATCCTCGATCCCCACTCAAGCTTTCTCACTCCCAAAGAACTCGAGGCATGGGACTTCGACCTCAACCCGAGCTACGGCGGCATCGGTGCCTACGTCAACCTCGATGACGACGGCCAAATCTTCATTGCTCGCCCGATCTACTCGGGTCCGGCCTACCGCGAAGATCTACGCACGGGCGACAAGATCATCAAAGTGGACGGTTGGGACACGGTCGGCCACGAGCTGCAAGACATCACCAAGCGCATGAAGGGTCCGGCCGGTACCAATGTCACCCTGACGATTTACCGCCGGGGTTGGCAGAAGTTCCGCGAGTTCTCGATCAAGCGCGAGATCATCCGCATCCCGACGGTGAACGCGGAAATGCTGCCCGGAAACATCGGCTACGCCCAGCTCACGACCTTCGGCGGGAGCACCGCCGCCGAACTCGAGATCGCGCTCGAGGATCTCGAGAAGAAGGGCATGACCAGCCTGATCTTGGACCTGCGTTCCAATTCCGGCGGGTACCTACAGGCCGCCAAGGATGTCGCCGGCAAGTTCCTCTCCGGAAATCAGGAGATCTGTTACTGGGAAGGCCGTAACACCCGCGTCGCCCCGCGCCGACACCTGTACTCTTCGGAAGGTTCGAAGGTGCGCACCCTCCCGCTCGTGGTCTTGATCAACCGGTGGTCGGCGTCCGCGAGCGAGATCGTGAGCGGGGCCCTCCAGGATCACAAACGCGCGATCGTGATCGGAGAACGGTCCTTCGGAAAGGGATCGGTGCAGCGGTTCTTTGACGTCCTGAGTCGCCCCTCCGAGCCCTTCACCGACGAAGCCCGCAGCAACGGCTTTTACGACGAAGGCGAGGAGTTCATCGACCGCAATCGCAACGGGATCTGGGATGTCAACGAACCCTTCACCGATCGTCCCGAACGCAACGGCGCTTGGGATCGCGGGGAGCCCTTCACCGACAAAAACAGCAACAAGCGTCGTGACTCGGACGAAGAATTCGTCGATCAAAACGGCGACGGTCGTTACCAGGGACCGGAGATGTTCCAGGACCAGAATAAAAACGGTGACTACGACCGCGGTCCCCAAGTGAAACTCACGATCGCCCGGTACTTCTTGCCGAGCGGCCGCAGCATTCACACCGAGCGGGACAAGGAAGGCAAAGTCTTGTCGAAGGGCGGGGTGCTTCCGGACGAGCTGATCACCCTCCGTCCCTTCGAAGGATGGAAAGTCGAAGAGTTCGCGAGGATCCGCGAAACCGGACTCATCACCGAGTACGTCGACGATCTCGCCAAGACGGCGCCGGAGGCACTCCAGAAACTCGCCGAAAGCGACAGCCGCTCCACGGTCTCCTACCCGAAGTTCGACGAGCTCTACACCAAGCTGAGTACGCCCTTGAAGGGCGACGACGTCCGCCTGGAACTCAGATTCCAGATCCGCAAGCGCGCCTCCGACCAGAGGGGCCGCGAGTACGTCGCCGACGTCGAGGAGGATCCGCAGCTTCAGCGGGGCATCTTCCAGGCCCTGTCGCGAGGCGGAGTCGCCATTGACACCGTGCCGGCCTACACATTCCTCGCCGGAAAGGTGCCTGAGCCCATCGACCCCGCGAAAGAAGAAGTCGGCGAACGCAACGGCTGAAAATTCGGGCGCCCGTTCGGCGAGACTCGCAGAGCCGCTAGAAAATCGGATCGTCGAGCGAGCAACCCGTCGCGAGCGGAGACTAGAGGCCCCTCACCCAGCCCTCGGTGCCGACCGCGCCGGATGCGAGCGCGGACTTGACCTTGAGTCGGCACTCCATCGACTCACCCGATCGGGCCTCACTCCGCGGCGGCCTTCGTTTCGCCCGGATGCACGAAGCGGCGCTCGAAGGCATCCCCGAAGTCAAAAACATCGGCGAAGTCCTCGACTCGATCGGTCTCCTGCTTGCTCAAGAGCTCGGCCTCGACTAGGTGAAAGACGATCGCGCCGAAGTCGAGCGTCGACTTGACTCCCCAGCGCTGGAAGACGGCGGAAGCCAGGTAACCGAATTGGCGACACGCCAATTCGCGGATCCCGTAGAGGAGGACACGTCCGTCAATGTGCCCCTCCTTCCCCACCCTGCGACGTTTATCAACGGTGAAGGACAGCGCCTCCAGCACAAACACGTAGGCATCGGCCCGATAGAGGTCGTGCTTGGCGACCAGGTCGTCAATTTTGGTTTCGGTTTCTCGGGTCAGCCCCATAAGGATGTCTTACCAATCGGGATCACGAGGCAGGTTGATCGGCTCGAGCAGCTCCTCCAAAACCGCATCGAGGCCGACATTACTCGCGAGAGCGCGGTGCGCTTGCACGAGGCGCTCCAGGCGGGCCTCCGCTTGGTCTTCGGAGAACTCCGCCATGGCCGAAGCGGCCTCGGGCGGAAGCACGGAGGCTCCTCCTCCCCGTAGGTGGGCCCTCAGCAAAATCTCGGCCATGTCCAAGATCATCGTGAGCCGGCCTCGGGCATCCGCGAGGCTCGAACCGGCACTTCGAGCCACCTCGGCGATCGCCAACGCATCTTGGAACATCCGCTCGCTACCCCGGGCGATCGTGAGAGCGCTGGCGAGGAGCGCGGGAACCACGCCCGTCTCCAAGAGTTTTCGGGCATGGCCCGGGGAGCCTTTCGAAAAAAACGTGATCAGAGGATCGACGTTGGTGATGCCGGCGGCTCGGAGCACCGAGGTGACCTCCGAAGCATTCAAGGTCCCGAGCGGAATCCACTGGCAACGGGAGACGATCGTCTCGAGCAAGGCTCCTTTTGAGGTCGCCACCAACACCAAGTAACTGCTCGGAGGTGGTTCCTCGAGGAGCTTGAGCAGCGCGTTGGCAGCCTCTTCGGTCAGCCGATCGGCATCCAGAATGACGCCGATGCGTCGCTCGCTCTCTAACGGGCGCAGCTCGAACTGCTTGTGGAACTCGCGTACCGAGTCGATGCTGATCTGGCGAGAGGCCCCGGTCGGTCCCACTTCGTGGTAGTCAGGGTGTTGTCCAGCCTGAAACTTGTGGGCAAACGCGCTGTACTCGTCAACCGGCCCCGGGTAATCCGAGTGGAGCAGCGAAGCCGCAAAAATGCGCGCCAGAGTACGCCGACCGACCCCCTCGGCGCCGGTGAGCAGAAGCCCGTTGGGCACGCGGCCCTCCTGCGCCATCTCGCGCAATCGCTGCACCGCCTGATGGTGCCCCACCAGCGAGCGGAAGCTCACCGGATAATTCACGTCCTCGGAAGGCGGGGGTTTGGCTGCGGTTCGCGCCACGATTG
>CADEGH010000007.1:66229-194667 GCA_902826835.1 uncultured bacterium
GGATAATTCACGTCCTCGGAAGGCGGGGGTTTGGCTGCGGTTCGCGCCACGATTGAATCATCCTTGCCGGTTCAAGAGGTCTTGACGAGCCAGGCGTTCGCACTCTTCCATCGTGGAGCGTGCGTCCAGGACCAGGAATCGCGCAGGGTCGCGCTCGGCTTCGGCAAGAAAGGCTCGACGAACTCGACTCGTATAGTCCGCACCCCGTGCTTCGATGCGATCCGCGGGTCGTTGTCGCCGCTCCTTCGCGATTTCCACCGGAAGGTCGAGGAGGAACACCCGGTCCGGAACAAGTCCGCCTACCGCTTCGAGATTCAGGCGCCGCAGGGTTTCGATATCGGCCCCACCCCCGCCGCCCTGGTATGCCAGCGTGCTGTAGAAGTATCGATCGGTGATGACCCACCGCCCCTCCGCGAGGGCCGGCTGAATCTCGCGGCGCACCAACTCGGCGCGGGCTGCGACGAAGAGACACGCTTCGGCCCAGACATGCAGCTCGCCGGTCGTGGGCGACAGGAGGATTTCTCGAACGCCTTCCCCGAGCGGAGTCGAGCCCGGCTCCCGCACGAGAAGGACCTTGTGCCCCGAAGACTCGAGGCTCGCCGCGACTCCGCGCGCCAGGGAGCTTTTTCCCGATCCGTCGATGCCCTCGACCGCTACGAAGGGCACCCGCGACTCCCTTGCGAAACCCGCCCGCTGAGTTCCGTGACCATGGCGGCAATCTCCGGACGGGACTCGCGCGCCGCCTCGATCTTGCGGTGGGTGAGAAAAACCGAGGTGTGGCTGCGATCACCCAGCCGTCTGCCGATCTCTTTGAACGTGAGGTTGGCCGACTCACGCAAGAGATAGATCGCCATTGCTCTGGGTAGAGCCAGGGCTTTGGTCTTGCGTTTGGAGGTGAGGTCTTCTCTCGTGACAGAGAATCGCTCCTCCACGGAGAAGAGCACCGCGGCAGCGCGCCGTTCCACCGGATCCGGGGCGGATGCCACTTCGGCGAGGTGTCGGGTGACAAAATCTTCGTCGACCGGCTCGCCGGTCAGACCGGCCAACGCGTAGAGCTTGCGCAGGGCCCTTGCCACTTCCGGAAGCGGAGCCTCGGGCAGGTGGGTCAATAACAGTGAGACCACCTCTCGCGGGAAGCGACGAGGCCCCCCGCTCAAAATCGCCTCCAGGATTTTGGGTCGCTCGGTCGCTTGAGGCGGCTCGATGCGCACCAAGTAACCGGACAAAAGGAAGGACCGGAAACTCGGTTCCAAGTCGGGAATTTCGCCCGGGTGCGCCGCGAGGAAGACGATCAATCGACCACCCCGAGTGCGCAATTCGTCGGCGATCCCCAGAAACTCACGCTGGGTCGCCAGCTTGCAGGAGAGGTCCTGGGCATCGTCGATCACGAGGAGATCAAGCGTGGCCAAGGCTTCGCGGAATTCGTCCACTGCCTTGGTCTTCACCTTCCAGGCGAATCGACGCGCTAGTTCTTCGCCCGTGAGTCGCTGCGAACGGGAACGCACCGGCAGAAGGCGCGTGGCGCCGGCCGCGAGATGCGACTTGCCGGACGCAGTCGGCCCGTACACCACCACCGGGCTGAGAATGGACTTGGCTCGAAAGTCCAGGCAACGGCGAATCGCGAGCGTCGCTTCCTTGGACCCGGCGGTCGGCAGGAACGAATCGAGGGTTTTCCCCTCCGAGAGGTCCGGCCCCGGCCCTGCCGCATCCTCCATCCGCTGCGTCTTTTGGCGCATCTCCCGGAAGAGCCCGGCGTCCACCTTGACCGACACCCGTACCGCCGTGCCAAGTTCTTCACCGGCCAAACGTTCGAGGATCTCTCCGTAGTGCTCCTCCACCCAATCCCGGATGAAAAGGTTTGGCACCCCGAACGACAAAACGCCACGTCGCAGGGAGAGGAAACTCGTGCGTTCGAGCCACATTCCGTAGGTGCGCTCGCCGATGTCCTTGCGCACGCGGTCGAGCACGCGCGTCCAGACTTCGAGAATGACGGTGTCGATCAATCACGATCTCCGGACCCCGACTTGCGGGTCTCAGCCAGTGCTTTTTGGATTTCCTGGGCCAGGCTTTGGTTCGGGTCGAGGGCGAGCGCCGCTTTGACCGCGGCGTCCGCTTCGTCCGCATCCTGGCGAAGACGCCAGTGGACCCGCGCGAGCTCCGCCCAGCGGGCGGCCCGATCGGATCCGTCTTTTTCCGGCGTGAGTTCAATGGAATGGCGCCAAGCCATCGCGGCTTGGTCCGAGCGTTGGACCCGTTCGTAGTCCGCGGCGAGGTTGAGCTGCAGGTCCAGATCGAAAGGTTGGATCCGGATCAGCGTCTCTTGGTGGCGAAGCGTCGCTTCCCAATCTTGGTCGGCTCGGGTCAGTTCGAGGAGCTTTTTTCTCGAAGCGACATCCTCGTGGGAGGTGGCGAGGTGCTCTTCGAGCCACCGCCGCGCCACCGCGTTTTGGCCCCCCTCGACTGCGAACGCAGCCAGAGCCAGCCGGGGACTCTGAGCCCCGGACACGGACGGAAAGGCCTGCACCGCGGCTTCCAGCAGCCGGTTGCGCTCGACGGGATCCCCGCGGGGGCCGACCGCCGCGGCCATCGCCAGGGCGGTGTCGTAATCGAGTTGACCCGCGGCTGATAGCTTCTGGCGGACCTCGGAAGCGACATCCTTCCGGCCACGCGCATCGGCCAACCAAGCCTCCAGAGTGTCCATGGAGGCGCCGGTTACAGCCCGGGAGCGAAGGGCCTCAAAACGCGCCTCCGCGTCGACTTTGTTTCCGCTTTGCCACGCCGCCCACGCGAGGCGCAGAAGTGCCTCGTCATCATTCGGATTGGCAGCGAGGCGAGCCTCCGCTTTGGCCACCCCAACCGGAGTCCACCTTGGAGTCAGTCGGAAGCCCTCGAGGCGCCTCGCGACAAACCCCCGGAAGCCGGCATCGAACTCGTCGGGCGAAAGCTGGAGCACTCGCTCGATCGCGTCGAGCATCGACACGTCCGACCCGAGCTGCTTCAGGAGATCCAAGATCTTTGGAAAGCCCTGGGTCTCGGCGATCCACTGACAAACAAGACCGGCCTGGAAGTAGGCGAAACCCACGCGGGCGCTCGTAAAGTACCGGTCGAACTCGGCGACCGGAATCAGATCGTCCGATTTCCAGGCGTCCCACAGCTCCCGATCCATGCCCCGAGTCCAACTCGGATCCAAGGCGAATTCCTCATAGGTACTGAGGCCTTCGGTGAGCCAGCGCGTGGTGCGCCCCTTCGAGAGTCCAAGGGCGAGCGTGTGCGAAAACTCGTGATGGAACGTCCTCGCCCATGAGTTGGCACCGGTCGGAAGAGCTTTTGGTGAGTCGAGCAATATGAGGGGCCCGAAACAAACGCCGAGCGCCCCGAGGTTCGTGAAGCCGAGGGTGCGGACCGAGAAGGATTCGTGGTCGGAGAACGAAACCACGAGGACCCGCCCGGGGTCGTCGGCCAAGCCCGGTGGTTCGTAGCCGTACTTCTCGACCAAGAGCTCGTAGGAGGCCTCGCAAAAGCGCAGGAGATGATCCCCGTAAACGAGATTCTCCTTTTGGTCGAGCACGTGGACGAAGTGCTCGGACTTGCGGGTGGTGTAGTGCTTTCCGACCCACCTCGTGACTTCGAACATGTTGGCCCGCCAGGGGTGCCCGAACGCGTCGGTTCGATCTGCCGCCCTCAGTGCCGCCACTCCCTTGGTTTCTTGACCCAAGAAAAACGCGAACCTCGCCACCAGGTCGTGGGCCTTGGCGCTGTCCGGATCGGCCTTCGCGCCCTGCTCAGCGAATTCCAAGGCCTCGCCCCACCGGCGTCGCTCATTCAAGACCGCGGCGATCGCCAAGAACGGTTCCGCCGAGTCCGGCGCGCTGGCCTTGGCTTTTTCGAGCGCAGCGGCGAACCCTTCTTGATCCAAGCTGACGAGGCGTTCCGCGGCCCGCAGCGCCCATCCCGTCGGATGCGCGGCATCGACCGCAAAGACTCGATCCAGACCGCGCCGAGCCTTTTCCATCTCCAAGTTCCCAAGCGCATCGGAGATCTGCACGCACAGCGCTTCCGGGTGGTGGGGATTGATCGAAAGGCAGCCTTGGAGGGCGGCCTCGGCCTCGCCGCCCTTCATCCAGCTCGAATAGGAAAGGGCCTTTTGGAAGATCGCTTCGGCCCAATTGGGTCGCGCCTTTTCGGCCAGCTTGGCTTCTTCGACCGCATCGCCGGGGAGATGAAACTTCTCTCGATAGAGCTCGGAAGCCGCGACAAAAGGCTCCGGATCGGTCGGCAGTGCCGGTTGAGCACGCTTCGCAAGCAGCGCTTCTGCGCGGCGAAACGCGGGCTTGCCTCCGAGCGCGGTCTCCGCTCTCGCAACCGCGACCAAGGCCTTCGGGTCCGAGCTGCCCTGACCCTCCTTCACGACGCGCTCCCAGAGGGTCTTCGCGGCGGACTTCCCCACGCGGCGGCGCTCGACCTGAGCCAGAAGCTCAAGGGCTCGGACCGCAGCCGGCGAATCCGCCGGGTTTTTCACCAAACTCTGGAGCAAGTCCCTCGCCGGTTCCAAGCGCCCGGTGCGGAGCAGAGCGCGCGCTCGTTGCAGCTTGGATTCGGAATCCCCGGCCGCTGCGGCCACCCACGCCTCCGACCAGCGCAACCAATCTTGGGTCTCCCCCAAGTTCTCCGCGAGTTCCACCGCCAGCGCGAGCGCTTCGGGATGGGTGGGCTGATCTTGAAGGATTGCCCTCACCTGCGCCAGCGCTCGTTGATCACGCCCTTTGTCGGCGTGGGCCTGCGCGGTGGCCACCCGGTCCTCGATCGACTCCGCCTCCTGAGCAGGCAAGAAGCCGAGGATCGGCACGGTCAGAAGGATGGCGGCGAGCGGCCGGTAGGAGTTGCGCATGCGGGTCCCGTTGGGGCGGGAGCCCTACGGGAGCCCATCATTGAAACGGGCCAACCCCTTGGGGTCAACTCCCCCCACCCCCCGAGCCCCGGAGGGCGTTGCGGAATCCGGAGATTCAGAGCCACCAAATTCCTCAATATCCGCAAGAATCGGGACCGCCCGGACCATCTGGGCCCACCTTGCCGCAAGGTGGGAAGGCGACAGGACGGAAAACCGGATCCCTGGGTGGCAGAGGAAGCGGAGCAGAGCCTCCCCGGAATGGAGAACGGGGCTCCAGATCACGTGGTCGGAATGTCGCTGGATCTCCTGGGCGGGAGCCTGCTCTTCGATCCACCGGGCGCTCCGTCCCGCGAATCGCAGCCGGGCGCGTTCCCCCACTGGCCTCATCGCGTTCGGCCACTCGGATTCGAGCGCTTGGAGTTCCTGCGCGCTCGGGGGAACAAAGGTTGTGGTCAAGAGAGCCACCGACCGGATTCGGTCGACTCGGTAGGTGCGCAAGGAGGCCCGCCGCTGATCGCGGGCGAGCACATACCAGTGACCGCCAATTTCCCGGAGCGCCAACGGCGCGAATCGCCGTTCCGAAGCCGCGGAGCGACCGGGCCGGCGGTACTCGATCTCCAACAGACGATGCACTTCGACCGCATGAGTGATGAGCGCGAGGTGGCGCTGGCCGTCCGAGGGGTCATCCCCTAGACTCAGCCGAGCCTGCAAGAACTTCACTTGTTCGCGCTGCTGGCGGCCCATCGCGGCTTCCACTTTCTCGAGCAAGCCGGCCGCCAGCCGGGCTGACCGGCTTCCTTCCGGAGCCACGCGGGCCAGCGCGAGCCGGAGGGCCACGGCCTCGAGGGTGTCTAGGCTCACCGGCCTCGAGAAGTGGTTTGCAAAGTGGAGCGTGACCCGGTCGTCCTCGATCTCCACGGAGAGAAAATCGTGGGGCAAGTAGGGTGGCACGCCGCACATCAAGAGCGAGGTAGACAGTTCGTGGAGGATTTCCTCCCGCGGGTAGCCGGTGAGCCGCTCGAGCTGCGCGAGGGGGATCCCCGAGTGTTGGCGGAGGATCGGAATCAGGGTCAGGCAGCGCTGCACCCGGGGGTTGACGTCGCTCATGGGCTCCCTCTCCCCGGCTCATCAAGCAATTTCGCCGGGGCTTCGGCCTCCGAGCCCCGCAGGAGTCCAACTTCCTTGCGCAGTCTCCTCACCAACTCGGGCGGCCCGACCACCGCAATTTGGGGAGATTCCCGGACGACCCAGGCGAACGCTTCGTCCAGATCCTCCAGGGGCATGCGGAATCTCTGGCGCCCTGGGGTTTTGGAATCACCCAGGATCGTGGTCCGCGGCAAGCCGGAAAGCAGCGACATCGGAGCCTCCCCGATGACCTCACACCCCCCGGTTTTCGGTCGGGTTCGCAGGGGCAAGTGCTCGTCCAGCCGAAAGTCGGGGGGGATGTTGAATGCCAGTGAATCGCCACGGTTGAGCGATCGCTGCACCGCTCCAGAGAAGCGTTGGACCTTGAATGCCCGAATCGCTCCTCGGTCATGGCAATGCCCGACGAGATACCAGGCGCCGTGCCGAAGCCCGAGCCCATACGGATTCACTTTGCGGCGACGCTCCGGCTCGTCACGGAGTCCAGCGTAGAGGAACTCGACCGTTTCGTGGCCGGCAACCGCCATCATGAGCGTGAGCACGCGTTGTTCGAGTTCTGAATCAGTGCGCCAATCCCGGTGGAAGATCCCCGGCGATGCTTCCTCCTCCCTAAAGCTCGGGGGAAGATCACAGGCCAGCTTGCGCAACGCCGACACCAGCGCGGAAGGAAGCGGGCCGGAAGAGTCGAGGTCGCCGGTGCAGGCCGCCGCGTGGCTGAGGAGCGCAATCTCCTCCACGGTGAACTGCATGCGCTGCTGGAGACTTTGCTCGGCGCGGACGACGTAGCCGCCCTCGGCCCAGGCTCCCCGACCTACAAACTCGATGGGAAGACCGAGGGCCCGCAAGTCACGCCGATCGCGATCGAATCGTTTCTCCAGGGTCTCGGCTTCGGCCTCGTCGTCGTAGCCCGCGATCGTTCCAAGGATTTCGCGCAACGGGAGCGGTCGAGGAGACGCCATCACCGCCGCCACGAGGTTCATCAACCTTTCGTCTTTGGAGATTTTTTCCGCCACACCCGAACTTAGCGAGTTCCGTTCGGAGCATCAGGTCGCACGACCGTGGCCAGGTCGGAATCCTGCGGCAGCCACCGGCTCGAAAGAAAGACGGCGGTGTAGATCCCGGCGGCGAAAGTGTGGATCACCACTGCCGCCCACCAGGCTCCAGTCTCCGGTGACGGATGCGGTTTCTCGGACCACCGTTTCGCGAGCAAGAGCATCGCGCCGCCGTAGAGGCCCCAGTCGAGCACGCAGGGCAAGATGGTCCGCTTGGCACCGTTGAGCGCGCGCGAGATCACCAGGGCTACCGCCAGCAGGCCCAGGAACGGGAGCGTGATGGCCAAATACGTTTCGGCCGCGCCGCGCGAGCCGGGCGTAATCGAAGGGAGCAGCACTCCGAGGATCCGTTCTCGCCCGTGCCACAGGGCGGCCGCCATGAGACTCATGCTGGTCGCCGCGTAGAGCACAATCCACCAAGTCCCCACGACGGCACGCGCCGGAAGTCTCGCGCCCAAGTTCTGGCCTACCACGGTGGTCGCGGCGGAGGCCCAGCCGAGGCCGAGAAACAGGACCACCATTTCGAGGCGCACGCAGACCCCGACTCCGTCGAGAAAGTCCGCGGCCGAGAGCGCGCTCGCCGAGCGCGCCACGGCGATCAGGGCGCTGGCGGCCACTGCTCGAGCCACGAGTTGGAGGGAGGCTGGCAGCCCCTTGAACAGCAACTGGCGCACGAGGTGGCCGTCCGGCTCCCGCGGGACCCGCTTGGGCTGGAACTCCGCGTGACCGTGCAGGAGGTGGATCAGGGCGATCGCCCCTCCCAAAGCTTGGGAGATCACGGTGGCCCACGCGGCCCCGCTCACCCCGAGCCGGGGAAATCCGGCGACGCCGTAGATCAGCAACCAATCGAGGAGGAGGTTCAAGAGATTGGCGCCGATCAGGACGCCCATTGGCCACAGCGATTCCCCGAGGCCTCTCAGCACACTCGTGGCCTGGAGAAGGATGAACATCCCAAGAAGTCCCGCCGCGCAGATGCGGAAGTACGCCACCGATTCGGCGCGGAGGGCAGGGTCCTCCATCCGGTACAGATCCACCAACGCGGGGGCAGCGAAAAAGAAGATGAACCCGAGGCCAGCGGCCGCCACCAGATTGATGCGCAGTGAGGCCCGAAAAACGTGCACCGCCCCGCTTGGGCGACGCTCCCCGGTCGCCTCCGCGACCAGGGCCGAGGTCATGCCGTTGACCCCATCCAAGAGCAGGAACGCGGACACGAGCAGGATGCCAGGTACCGTGACGGCCGCGCAGGCCCCTGGCCCGACTGCCCCCACGATCATCATGTCGACGAGGTTGAAGAGTCCGTGCCCAAACATCGCCAGGGCCAGTGGCGATCCGAATCTCAGAGTCTGCGTGAGGAGGCGCCCCTCAGTCAAATCACCGCGAGCCACGGATAGAGACTCCTGCCTCCGCGAGGGCGTTCGCAAAGATCTCGTTCAATGTGGTGTTGATCGCAATCCTGGGTTCCCAACCCGTTTGCATGCGGAGCCGGTGGCTGTCGCCGCGCAACTCCTCGGGGTCATTCCCGCGCGAGCGCGCAGGGTCGAGCTCGATGCGAGGGGCAAGTCCGGACCTTTGAATGAGAACCTCCAACAGCGATTGCACCGAGCGGGCGGATCCGCTGGCCACGTTGTAAGCCGAATCAGCGTTCTCCACTTGCAGCAAGCGCAAGTAAGCGCTCACCACATCCCGCACGTCCAAGAAGTCGCGGCGCGGTGCCAGGTTGCCCACGCGAAGGACAGGCTCCTCCCCGGATGCCATCAACCTGACCAGCTCACGCGCGAAGTGCTGCACGGAGATTCGTCGGTCCTGGCCCACTCCGATGTGGTTGAACGGCCGCGCGATGATGACGTCCTGGCCCCTCGACTGGGCCCTCTCAGCCAACAACTCCGCGGTGAGTTTCTGATGGCCGTAGGCGTGCGTCGGGCGGCGCGGCGAGTCTTCGCGCAACGGTAGGTCCGCAGGCGACGGATCGCCAAACACCGTGCAGGATGAGACCACGAGCACCCGCGCCGTCGGCGCCGCCCGGGCGGCGGCTTCGAGCACATTGAGAGTGCCGAGGACATTGACTTGGGCGGCCGCAACCGGATCGCGATCCACTTCCGGAAGATAAGTGATTCCCGCCAGATGGATGATCGCGTCGGGGGCCACCGTGCTCACGGCGTCGAGAACCGAAGGAAATCGGGTCACGTCCACGGCAAAATCAGCCGGACCGGCGCGGGCGCACGAAGAGCCTTGCGCCCCCTCCGAGTGGAGCTCGGAAAGCAGATACCGACCCACGAAGCCGCGGCCGCCGGTCACCATCACCCGCGCCTGCGCGAGGGTGGAGAGTCTCATGCTCGCTCCGGCGATCGAGGCAGACGGCTGGAGAGGATCGCCAGGTCGGAGTCGACCATCATGCGCACGAGCCCTTCGAAGCTGACGCGCGGAGACCAACCCAACTTCTCCCGGGCGAGCGAGGCGTCCCCGAGGAGCGAATCGACTTCCGCGGGGCGCAGCATCTTCGGATCCGTGACCACATAGTCCTCGTAGGCGAGGCCGACGTGGGAAAACGCGATGCGGCAAAAGTCTCGGACGGTGTGGGCCTGACCGGTCGCGATCACGTAGTCACCAGGCACGGACTGTTGGAGCATGAGCCACATGGCTTCCACGTAGTCGCCTGCGTAGCCCCAATCACGACGGGCGTCGAGATTGCCGAGGGCAAGCTGGCGCGCGAGTCCCAGTCGGATCTTGGCAACCGCATCCGAAATCTTGCGGGTCACGAATTCGTGTCCCCGGCGTGGCCCCTCGTGGTTGAAGAGGATGCCGGAGGAAGCGTGCATGCCGTAGGACTCGCGGTAGTTGACGGTGATCCAGTGGGCGTAGGCCTTGGCGACCCCGTAGGGGCTTCGAGGATGGAACGGAGTGCGCTCCGTCTGGGGAATCTCGCGAACCTTGCCGAACATCTCCGAGGAGGAGGCCTGGTAGAAGCGGGCAGTGGGGCAAACCTGTCGGACCGCTTCCAACATCCGCGTTGCCCCTAGTGCGGTGAATTCGCCGGTCAGCACCGGCTGCGCCCAGGAGGTCGGCACGAAGGACATGGCCGCGAGGTTGTAGACCTCGTCCGGCCGGACTTCCTCCAAGACCCGCACGAGCGAACTCGGATCCAGAAGGTCGCCCTGCACCAGGGTGATGCGATCGAGCAGATGGCTGATGCGTTCGTGGTGGTCCACGCTCGCGCGACGCACCATCCCGGCCACCCGGTAGCCTTTTGCCAGCAGGAAGTCGGCCAGGTGCGAACCATCCTGTCCCGTGACGCCGGTAATCAGTGCAGTCTTCATGCGATTCGCGCCTTCGCGCCGGAAGGATCCTACTCGGACCGATTCGACCTGCACCTGGAGGCGGAACCCCGAGCCGACTCATCGGCAGGGACCCGGGTGGGGCCGGCCGGAGCGATGGCGCCATCCCTGGTTCCGCGGGCCCACGATTTTCGGGGGTTGAGCCGGGCCGGTCCGAAGGCAGAATGTCCACCGCCAAGGGCGTATAGCTCAGTTGGCTAGAGTGCCACATTGACATTGTGGAGGTCGCTGGTTCGAGCCCAGCTACGCCCATGCGAGCGACCTTCCCGGAAACGGGAGGGTCGCTCGTCCCTTTTGCACCGGCCATCTCGGGATGGTGAAGGCCATGAACACGGTCGATCTCTTGGTCCTGGCGGTCCTGTTTCTGAACGGAGTCATCGGGGCCTTTCGAGGCTTCACATGGCAGGTTTTCCGCCTTGGAAGCTTGGTTTTGGCCTTTTGGCTGGGCAACCACTACTCGGGAAAGCTCGCCGACTGGCTCCCCACCGCCTGGCTTCCCGACGACCGCATGCAGCGATCGGCCCTCCTCTGGGTCATCATCGGGGTGGGCAGCTACCTCCTGATGTACGGGATCGGCTACATCTTCCGTCGATGGATCGATCGCGCTCGTCTGGCCTCTTCGGATCGCGCCCTGGGATTTTTCTTGGGAGCTGCCAAGGGCGCCGCCATCGTGGCCCTCGTTTTCCAGGTCTTGCTGGTGTTTTTTCCGCTGCTGCCTGATTCAGTGCAGAGCCAGCTCGTAGGCGGCGCCTCAGGCAGCCCGCCCCAGAGCCAAGCGTTTCGCCTCCACCACCAGCTCATCTCACGCCAGTTGAATGCGATCGTTCCGGAGCGCCTCCAAAACGATTTTGAACGCGGCTACTCCGACGCCAACCAAGGATTCGGCCGCTGATTCACTTTGGCGGGTTTGGAACAGGAACGAGTTCCGCGATCGCGGTTTGAATCGCTTCGGGAGTCGCTCCCCGCACGCCTGCGCGTGAGAGAACCAAGGCTCGTTCATAGGTGGAACGTGCACGGTCGAGCGCGACCAGATCGCGGGCCTGCACCTGCGCCAACTGAACCAACGTCTTCAGAGTGAAATCCTGGGCACTCACCGGCAGACTCACGGCCAGCGCGAGTTTTTCTTCGGCAAGTTTGGGTTCTCGACGACGCATCGCGACATCGCCCACTTCGTAGGCGATCATGGCCTTGTCGTCGTCGTTCCGTGCGGCCCCCCGCGCCTCCAACTCGGTCACAAATTTCCACCACCGATCCTGGATGACTCGACGCTCGGGGGCGAGATCCAACATGCCGGCTCGGTTATCCAACCACCGGAAGCACTCACTGACTTCCAGGTGGTCCGGATGGCGGACCGCGAACGCCTGGGCGGCCTCGAAGGCCTCCTTCGCGCGGTCGATTCCGGGGTCGAGCAGGTAGCGGACACGCTCCCGATGTGCCACCAGCGCTTCCCCGGTCTCCGGATAAAAACCGATGACTTTCTCGTAGAGCTCGATCTTGTTGGGCGGGGTGGAGACGGCGGCTTGGAGCATGAGGGCCCGAGCCAATTTTTCGCGATCCTCGGTTTCCGAGGGCGCCGGAGGCTTTTTCGGGTCGCAGGCCAAAAGCAGCAGGACCAATCCCAGGAGGCCCGGTTCGAGTCGGAGGGTTTTCATAGGTTCGAGGAGCGGGGGGAGCGTTTCCCGTGCCCACTTCGTACACCCTACCGTGGAGCGACTCGCCGACGAAGGAAGTGCTGGACCGCCATGGACTTAGAATCCGCTCCTGGCCGGTGTCCTCACCCCTTGCACGCATGGCGCCGCGCGGCACCGTGCATTCTCGCACACCCAAATTTGGCCCCCAATCCCGCCATGAAACGCCCAATTCTCATCAGCAGCCTTGTTCTCGGTTTGGCCTCCCTCGCCCAGGGGCAACTCCCCGACCGACTGCCGCATTTCGATCGCCGGACCCCGGTGGTCGTCGCGGTCGAAAATGTAGGTCCGGCGGTGGTGAATATCCGCGCCCAGGCCCAGGTCAGTGGTCGGCGGCGCCACGCCTTTTCCGGCCTCTTCATGAGTCCCACCGAAGAGGACCCGGTTACCGGCCGGATGTACCAGGACCAGAGTCTCGGCTCCGGCGTCGTGGTCCATCCGGATGGATTTGTCGTCACCAACGAGCACGTGGTGCACGGTGCCGACCGGGTCCTGATCAAGTTTCAAAGCGGCCGAGAGGTCGCGGCCACCATCGTCAACTCGAATCAGGACAACGATGTCGCCGTCCTCCACATCGAGGAGGCCGGACCGTTCCCCTCCGCGATTCTCGGCACGAGCTCCGATCTCTTGGTCGGCGAAACCGTGATCGCCCTCGGCAACCCCTTCGGCCTCTCGAGTTCCGCCACTACGGGAATCCTCTCCGCTACCGGGCGCCCGGTGGCCTTCCGCGGCAAGACGGTCTTCGAGGACTTCCTCCAGACCAGCGCCCTCATCAACCCCGGCAACAGCGGAGGCCCCCTACTCGACGTCAATGGACGCATCATCGGGATCAACACTGCGATCGACAGCCGTGGGCAGGGGATCGGCTTCGCGATTCCGATCAACCGGGTCAAAGAGGTGATGACCGAACTCGTCGACCCTGCCCTCACCCGCCAAGCCACGCTCGGATTCGAAGTCGAGCGCCGTGGCGACCAACTCGTCGCGTCGAAGGTGCAGGCCGGTGGCCCAGCCGCCGAAGCAGGAGTGAAAGAGGGAGATCGAGTCATCACCGTCGAAGGCACTCCTGTCAGTTCGCCCTTCGAATACAACTTACAACTGCTGCGCCGCAAGCCCGGGGACGCAATCACTCTCCTGGTCGACCGAGGTGGGCAGCAGATCGATACCAAGGTGGAATTCCGCCCGGTGCCCTTGACGGCGCTCACCCGCGGGTCGACAAAATTGCTGGGAATGGAAATCGCGGAGTACTCCGAGCCCCTTGCGTCTCGGCTCGAACTCGCGAGTGGCGTAGTCGGCCCCATCGTGTTGTCAGTCGATCCTCAAGGCAGCGCCGCCGCGGTCGGTTTGAAGGCGGGCGACATCGTTTTGCAGTTGGACCGTCTGCGGCTCTCGACCGTCGCACACTTGCAGATGGCGGTGCAGCGCTACCGCGCGTTCGGTGGGGCTCGAATCCAGATCTATCGCGAGGGTGAGGGTGCTCTCAACGGAACGATCGCGTTCTGACGTCCGCGGGTCTCCTCCGCCACCGCGACCCACGCAAGGCCACGCCAGAGCAACGAGACCTCGCGCCCGGAGTACCGGCGAGACGGCGCTCGCAGTCGCGAGACTTGTTCGCGAAGAGCCGCCTCGAAGCGGGGCTGATCGCGGATCGGCTCCCTCCCTGATATCCAGCCGCCGGTGAGAGCCAAGACCGCTTCCTCGCCGTCCAAGTAGCCAATTCCGCGCACCACCTTGCCGAGGCGACGATTCAGCTCGACCCTCTCGCGAACGCGAAGGCCCTCCTCGGTCTTCACGATTAGGCACGGGTTCAGCGCGCGGGACAACCGACGCGCTGCCGCTTCAGCGGTGGAATCCGGAAGCATCTCCAACGACCTCAGCAAACTAGGCAGCACGATTCCGGCCTGAACAAAAACACTCTCCTCCGATTCCCGCCCGCGGTCGTTGTTGCCAGACAGTGCCAACCACCCGCCTGAGGTTTGAGTCTCAACGATGCTCGTGCGCCACCGTTTGAGTTCGGCCTTCATCTCTTTGCCTCCCACTTGGGCGCGGATGGCCCCGTCCAGAGCGTGTAATCCCCAGCCCAGGGAACGCGGAAAGGCGGCTTCGAGATCGACGTCTCGGAAATGGGCGAGCTGAGCGGTCAACACGGAAGTCAACCACTGCGCTCGCACGACCTCGGGCTCCTTCGATTGGAGTCGCAGCAGGCCTTCGACCCAATGGTGGCCGGGCTCGACGCCCCCATTACGATGCGTCTCCCCGTGCATGAAAAAGAGGCCGGTGCCTGCCGCATCTCTATCCAGGGCCAGGCTGTGATCCGCGGCAGCCCGAGCCGCCAGCATGACTTCCCCCCCGCCGCCAGCCTCTGCCGCCACGAGGAGGCCGAGAAGCGTGTCGAACTCCAAGTTTCCGACTCGATCCTCGGAGAGTTTCCAGTCTCCTGCCGCCTCTCCTTCGAAGAGGTACCCGGAGCGGCGATCAGTGAGCAGCTTCGTCAATTCGGAGCGAGCCGCCATCAGCAGGTCATGCGGAACGCCAGGCAGGCGGGTCGGCACCACGAGAGCGGGGGCGAGCGCGATGGAATCGACCTGCTCTTGAAGGATCGCTCGAACGATTCGCCCCTCCCCTGACGCAAGCCGCGAGTTCGGCGCGAGCAACCAAAGGCGAAACTGTCGCGCGTCCTGGACCTGAATCAGATCCGGTGACGGAGCTCCGTAAAGCCCACCGCGAAACGCGATCGGGATCCGCCGA
Organism: uncultured bacterium; assembly: GCA_902826835.1. Lineage (GTDB taxonomy): Bacteria > Planctomycetota > RBC034. Next base: position 81,078 of record CADEGH010000007.1, read on the forward strand.
AGGATGACGCCCTCACCAGGTCGCCCTGCCCCTAGGGCAAGGTCTCCCTCCCACCACGTCGCTGCTCGGAATTGATACTCCCGTTCACCTGTCAAGTCCGGCACGGCACGATCGCCCAACCGCAAGCCCGATTCCGAAGCCGCCTGCCATTCGAGGGGGATTCCCTCAGGCAAATGCGAGACTCGCGTTGCGAGCAGCCAGCCGGCGACGTCGATTCTCGTTCCCGCTCCCGACACCACCACCTGCCACGTCAACGTGCCAGCAGGACTGCCGCGACGATCGGGCTCGAATCGCAGCTCCGTTCGATGCCCGCAGTGGTGATCCTGGGTCCATCGCCCACTCTCGTCGGTTCCGAACCCCCACTCCCCCTCCGAAGTCACAATCCTTGGTCCGGGGCCGAAGACGATCTCTTCTCCGCCGGGCGTGCGAAGTTCCACGACCGGCCTCGGCTCCGAGACAGCGGTCGAACCGACCGATGAGCCGGACTGACGCCGCATCGACAGTGGACCGGCCCGGCATACCTGAGCCCAACCGTGCAGTGTCGCCAGTTTGCCGGCGCGGTGCAGCGTCCCAGCCCCGATGGCCCTCTCCGCCTGCTCGAGGTTCACCGCGGCCGATTCTCCCGGCCAGGTTTGTGGCCAGTTCAACCCGCCACGCAGGATGGGAACCCCTTCGGCCTCCTCGCCTTCGAGGACCACGAGATGACCCAGGACGACCGTCCCGGACTCTGCGGACTCGGGAGACACCACGACCAAGAGCGACAAAAAAAGGAGGAGAGCGGCCATACCCAAGAGACTCTCTTGGTGGCGGCAGATTCGGTCGGATCTCGAATCCGCATAGGATTATGGCGGTATGGCACGTCTCGGAATCTTCGGCGGATCCTTCAACCCGGTGCACAACGGCCACTTGGTGATGGCCCAAGAAGCGCGCGAGTTCGCCGGACTCGATCGGATGCTCTGGATTCCCGCGCAACATCCGCCTCACAAAAAGGAACCGCTGGCCCTCTCGGTCTCGCTCCGGCGGGAACTTCTCGGGCTCGCACTCGCGGATTTCCCCGGCCACGAGTTGGATTGTCGGGAGCTCACGCGCCCGGGACCCTCCTTCAGCGTGATCACCGCACGAGAGGTCCAGCGTGAGCACCCCGACAAAAGCCTCTACTTCCTGATCGGAGAGGACTCGCTCGCCGATCTGCATCGCTGGCACGCGATCGAAGAGCTCTGCGGGTTGGTCGAGTTCCTGGTGGCGCCCCGCCGCGGTGCCGGCGAAGTCGCCTCCGACCTGCTGGCTATCCCGAACTTTCGGGTGCGGCGGGTCCCTGGAACACCGATTTCCATTTCCGCTACGCTCGTGCGTTCGAGGATGCGAGCGGGCAAGAGCCTTCGTGGTTACGTGCCGCTGCCGGTCGAACAACGCCTCCGCGCCGACACCCACGGCTGAGCGCTCGCTCGTCTAAGTCCCAATCAAAGTAGCCCTCGAGGCAGGACCCCGTGCCTCCTCAAGCGATCACGGTCCGGCGGGTCGAGTCGGGGTCCGAATCAGGGACGCCAAGGTTTCCCGAGCGGACGCCACGACAGCGGTCAGCTGCTGCCCGGAACCGAGGTGTTTCAAAGTGACCGTACCGGCGGAGACTTCGCTACCGCCCAGGATGCCGAGCACCGGGATCTTCTTCCGCTCCGCCCGCTCGAAGAGTTTCTTCATCTTCTCCGAGTCGTAGTGGGTTTCGACGGCAATTCCCTGCGCTCTCAACGCGGTCCCAGTCTGCAAGAGAGCCTCGAGCGAGACGTCCGCCATCCTGGTCAAAAAGATCTCACTCGGCGTCGGCCGCGAGTCGAGTTTGCCGAGCTTTTGGAGCGCGGCGAGCACTCGGCTCAGCCCGATCGAGACGCCGGTCGCGGGAAGGGGGGCGCCCCCGTAAATCCCCATGAGATCGTTGTACCGACCTCCTCCGCCCAGGCTCCCGAAGTTGTCCGTGTTCGTGAGCACCACCTCGTAGACCGGGCCGGTGTAGTAATCAAGCCCGCGTGTGAGGTGGAGGTCGAGTTGTAGCCGCTTGGTCGGAACCCCGAGGGCCATGGCCGCTCTGAAGAGCTCTTCGAGCTCGGAGAGACCGACCGCTGCGTCCTCCTGGTCTCCGAGCCGGCGCTTGGCCTCCGCCATCACCTCGGAGGGGTCCCCCTCGATGTCCATGATCGCCAGAACTCGATCGGTTGGCGTGGCTGGCATTCCTAGGGCCAAGAGCTCGTCCCTGACGCCAGATAGACCGATCTTGTCGAGCTTGTCGACGCAGCGGAGGACGTCCGCCTCGGCGGTGGCGGCGATTCCGGCCGACAGAATGATGCCCCGCAGGAGGCGCCGGTGATTGATCTTGACGCGGAAGTCCTCGATGCCACAGGCGAGGATTCCATCGTGCACCACCGCCACATTCTCCGCGTCGGCCGCCATCGACTCCGACCCGACGGTGTCCACGTCACACTGGATGAACTCCCGAAACCGTCCCTGTTGGGGTTGGGGTCGGTCGGCTCGCCAAACCGGTTGGATCTGCCACCGTTTGAATGGCAGGGGCAGCTCCCGATTCATCGCCATCACCCGCGAGAAGGGAACGGTCAGGTCATAGCGCAGGGCCAAGACTTCCCCCCCCTTGTAGGCGAGCTTGTAGATCAGCTTCTCCCCTTCCGGCCCGTATTTCCCGAGGAGAATGTCCAAATGCTCCATGGCCGGAGTTTCGAGCGGAGCGAAGCCGTAGCGCTCGAAAATGGTGACGAGGGAGGCCTGGATCGCATTGCGCGCCAGGAGCTCATCGGGAAAAACGTCGCGGGTGCCCTGGAAGAGACGAGGAACGACCGGTTCAGCCATGAGGAGGCGAATGTAGCGAAGCCTGGGAGCCCGAAGAAGTTCCGAACGAGGGGGAGCCCGGCTTTCGCTTGACCGGTCCCGCCCTGGTCGATAAGCTCCGCCCTCTTCTCCGCGGTGGACCCAGCGTCTGGACCTGCCCCGCGGATGGCTGGTTGGAGCTCCCGATGCGACGAATCGCCTGCGCGATCACCCTGGCCCTCCCGCTCCTTGTGACCTCCTGCGCCGAGACTTCCGCGTACACCCCGGTGCCCGGGCAGGGTCCGCACTCGGACTACGTGTCCAGCCACCTGGCCTCTTGGGGCCAGAGCATGTCGCATGCGGGTTACACCCTGCACTACAACCTGCTGAACACCAACTCCAACCTTCCGCCCTACGAGGCTTGGATCCCCGGCACGGTCGAGCGCGAAGCGACCACCATCGGCATGACCCTCGACCACTTCCTCTTCGGGTACGACTGGGAAAACCCCTACATCGACTGAGGGTCGATGCGCGGCGACTTGTCGCGCTCCCCGCCGATCAGTTGACCATCTGTTCGGACTGGCTCTGCACCACCCACTGACCCGTTGCGGGGTCGTACTTGCTCACGGTGGTGGTCACCCTAGTCGGGCTATCCGTAGGAGCGGCGCGCACTCGGTATTGTTCGCCGGTCTCCTGATCGCTGATTTCTCGCACCACCACCCGATTCTCGCGGGCGGCTACCCGCGCACAATCCTGCTTCTGCTTGTCAATCTCGTTGCCGATGGCGTAGCCGACGATGCCGCCGATGGCTCCCCCGATCAGGGCACCCCTCCAGCGGTTGCGGCGATCGATGAGGGCACCCGCGCCCGCTCCCGCGCCGGCTCCGACCAGCGCGCCGGTCTGCGCCGATGACTGGCAACCGGGGCTAGGCAGAATCACCGCGACCAACAACACCCAGATTCCTGCACGTCTCATGATCAGCTCCGACGAGGCCTGGTCCGCAGTCCGCTCCGGTGGGGCCGGGCCTCGAACGCCGGGGGCCGCGGCCCCGAGGCGCAGAATGCTACCAATCTCGACTTCCAAGACATGGTCCGGGTGACTCGGTGAGCTGCTGGTTAATCGAACGAGCCACGGCTTCGTCACTCTCCTCCCCGCGCTCGATGAGCTTCGCGGTCGCCATGCTCCGAAACCAGGTGAGTTGCTTTCGCGCGAACCTCCGAGTCTTGGTCTTGATCTCAGTCGTCGCTGCCATGAGGGTGAGTTCGCCGTCCAAGTGCCGATTCAGTTCGCGGTAGCCGAGCGCGTCCTTGGCTTGCTGTCCCAAGCCGCCACGCGCTCGCAGAGTTTCGACTTCGTGGAGCAGCCCCTCCGCCATCATGCGATCCACCCGCCCGTCGATCCGAGCATCCATCGTGGCGCGCGGATGAGTCAGGACAAAGAGGCGATTCGGGTAGCGGAAAGCCCCCTGCCACTGGGCCTGTTGCTCCGAGATCGGGCGCCCGGTCAACGCAAACACCTCCAACGCTCGTTCAATCCGCTTGTAGTCGTTCGGGTGGATCCGCCGCGCCGCCACCGGGTCAATGCCGGCTAGGCGAGTGTGCAGGTCGGCGGGACCCAGCCCCTGCGCTTCCTCCCGTAGCCGGGAACGGAATTCCGGGTCCGCCGAGGGCCCATCGAAGACTCCGTAGAGGAAGCCGTGGAGGTAGAGGGCCGTGCCCCCGACCAGAAGCACGCGACGCCCCCGGCTCCGAATGTCCGCCACCGCCGCGTCGGCAAACTCCACGTAGCGTTTGAGGTTCATCCCCTCCGTCGGATCGAGGATATCGATCAGGTGGTGGCGGATCCTCACCTGCTCTTCCCGAGTCGGCTTCGCGGTACCGATGTCCATCCCCCGATAAACGAGCATGGAGTCCAGGGACACGATCTCCGCCCCGAGAAGCTCCGCCAGGGTCAAACTGACGCCAGTCTTGCCGCTCGCGGTCGTGCCGGTCAACAGGACGACGGGAGGTGACGAGACTACGGGTTCGACCATGCGCGGGCATCTTCGAGGGTGGCGATGGCTACCACAAGGCAGGCCGTTGATAACGTCGGCGCATGTTTCACTGCCTCTGCCTTTGCTTGGCCCTCCTCCCTCAGGAAGTTCCCAAGGATCCGGCGCGAGAACTGCTCGCCCGAGCCGTCGCCATCCAGACCCCGGGAGGCAAGGCGCCCGTCATCGAGGATTTTCAGGCTGACCTCACAGTGAGCTTGTTCGACCACGATCGAGGGGGTGCTCCGACCTCCGCGATCGTGACCGAGTACTTCCGCCGCAAAGGTTCGGCGAAGCAATACCATCGCATCCTCAACCTGCCGGCGGAAAAGAAAACGACACACTTGATGACCGACGGTCGAATCTGCGCGCTCTGGGAAGAGGGCGGGGCCGTCCACGATCTTCTCCAGGCCCCGGAACTGGCCGACGATCTCAAGCAGCTTCGGGAGGAACGCGCCCGTACGGAAGAAATGCTGGAGATCTTCTTCTTGGCCAATCTCGACGGTCCGCAAGTGCGCTGGACCATGGGGACGCCGAGGCCGCCACTGCGCGAAGATAGCGGAAAAGAGATTTCGGTATTGGACCTGCTGCGCGTGGCCGAAGGCGATGATCGCACGATGACGATCTCCATCGGAAAAGACGATGGGAGGGTCTACGAAGTGCGCCTCGTGAGGGGCAAACGTGACGAGCTCTTCCGCTTCGGCTTCCACGAAGAGATTCAAAAGAAGCTGGCGGAGGGTGGAACCCAGCGCCTGCTCATTCCGAAACGCGTCGATTATCTCGAGAACGGGAAGATCGTCATGACCGCGGCAGCCCTCGAGGCGTCGAGGATCAAGTTCAACGTCGGGCTCTCCGACAAGGTTTTTCAGCCGCCGGCCCGCAACCCGAAGTGACCCTCGTCATTTCTTCCGATCGAAGAGTTGCTCCAAATCGCGCAGATCCAAGTGAAGGGCAACCGGTCGGCCGTGGGGACAGTTCTTGGCGCCGGGATTCCGCTCACGCCAGGCCATCAAGGCGGCGATCTCCGCCGCCGGTAGCACCTGGCCAAACTTGACGGCGGCGCGACAGGCGAGGTCCGCCGCGACTTCCCTCACGAGGCTGTCGCTGCCGAGCGCCGCGCCTTCTTTCAGACGCACGACGAGATCTTCGATCACTTCGCTCGGCGTGACCTTCGCGAGCAAGCGAGGCAAGGACTGCAGGAGCACCGTGCGAGGCCCGAGCGTGGTGAAGGTCACGCCGAGCCGCTCCAGCTCCAACTGACGGTCCGACAGGAGGGCGACCTCTGCCGGCGCGAGATCGACTGGTTCCGGATGCAACAGGCCCTGAACCTCCAAGGTGGCACTGTCGATGCGCGCCAACCACTCGTCGAAGAGCTTGCGCTCGTGGAGCGCATGTTGATCCAGGATTTCGAGTCCCTGCGGGCTCTCCCGCAGAAGATAGGACCGATGAATTTGGAGCGCCGAGTGCGACGTCGGCTCCGGCATGACCGATCCGACCAGCGAGTGGCAGCGGTGCGCAGTGCGGCGCGTCGTGGTCGACTCGGGTTCTCGGGCCCTCGCAATTTCCGCCGCGGTCGGCGGGGGCGGATCTCCCACCCGACCGAAGAGCTCCCTCTCCATCTCCGCGTAGACATCACCGCGAGTATCCCGGGACTCGCGACGCGGTGATTCCGCCACCCGGGTCGCCTGGTCCGCAATGGGCCGGCTCCCGTTCTCGCGAGCCAGTCCGTTGCGCAGCATCTCCCGGATGCCCACCACCAGGAGATCCCGTTCGCGGAATCTCACCTCGGTCTTGGTCGGGTGAACATTCACGTCGAATTGGTCCGGTGGCATAGTCAAGAACACGAAGGCGACTGGATGGTCCTTCGGCATGATCTGCCCGGCGTACCCGTCTTTGATCGCAAAACTGGCCGCCTTGTCGCGAATGAAGCGTCCATTCAGAAAGACGTACTGATACTCGCTCGTCCGCTTGGTGAGACTCGCGGGCCCGAAGTAAGCCTCGATGCGAAGAGTGCCGATCGTGCGATCCGCGGAGAGGAGCCTCGACGCCAACTCCTCGCCGAAGAGGCTGCGAATGCGGGCGAGGCGACTGGAATCCTCGCGGATGTCCATTCCCTTTTTCTGTTCGTGCTCGAGCTTCAAACCGAGTTCCGGGTGCGGCAGGAACAGACGGGTCAGGGTCTCGACGATTTGAGCCAGTTCAGAGCGAGCCTCCTTCAGGAATTTCCGCCGCGCCGGTACGTTGAAGAAGAGGTCGCGAACCGTCACCGAGGTGCCGGTCGGTCCGCCCGCAGCCACCGGCCCCTCGATCGTTCCTCCGGAACACCGGATGCGGCTGGCAAGTTCCGATCCCGGTTCCCGCGAGAGAATCGTGAGTTCCGCAATGGAACCGATGCTCGGCAGCGCCTCCCCCCGAAACCCAAACGAGGAGATGCGAAACAGATCGTCGACATCGGCGATCTTGCTGGTGGCATGCGGAAGCACGCAAATCGCCAAATCCTCTGGCGACATCCCGCGGCCGTCGTCGGTGACTCGGATCAGCCGCTTGCCTCCGTCTTCGAGCTGAACCACGAGGTTTCGAGCCCCGGCATCGATGGAGTTTTCCACCAGTTCCTTGACGATCGACGCCGGCCGTTCGATCACCTCGCCGGCCGCGATGCGATTCGCGACCGCCTGATCCAGCACTCGGATCACCGACGCCACGGCAAAGTTCCCTTCTCCGCGCCGATGGCCCCGAACGCTCGAACCAGCCAGCGCTCGAGGAGGAGGCGGGGATCCGGCCCTCCCGATTTGGCTGATCGCTCGATGCGTCGCAGCCCTCGAATCAAGACCGGGAGATCCCCACGCCGCCGGAAAAACTCGACATCCTGGCGCAGGCGGTCGTAGGCGAACGGGGGTTGCCGCACTGCCGCGGCCGCTTCCTCGAAGCTGCCACCGCTAGCGAGGACTTCCAGTGCAAGGCCGATCTTGCGCAGCCGCGACGTGATCGTGCCGAGGAGGGTCATCGTGATGCTCGTCGACTCTCGCACCACCTTGCCAGCCTGATCTTCGAAGCCCCGTTCGTACAGGCGCTCGACTTCTTCGAGCGCGGGGCTCAATTGGCCGTTCACGATGACGTCCGCCAGTTGGAACAACCCTGCCATGCGCCCGTTCATCGCCAAACGCTCGATGTCGTCGGAATTGATGTCGCTCTTTTTTCCGACCGCCAGAGCGAGCTTGGCCAGTTCGGAGTCCAATTCCCGCAGGCTCGTGCCGACCAAGCGGTGCAGCAGATAAGCATCCTGGGCGGCCAACTTCTTACCGTGTTTTTCCGCCCGATCCCGTACCCAGTGCGTCAGCGGGCTACTCCAGGCCGGACCCTTGCCCGCGAAGACAGTGTCGTAAACCGGGCCGCACTTCACGATCAGGCCGCCACCCCGCTCGACATAGCCGAGAAACCCGATCTTCGGTCCGTCCTTGCTGGATTTGCCGACCAAAGCGTCCCCTTCGATCACGCAGGGATGCACGGCTTCCCCGCTCTCGAAGAACTGCATCAGGACCTTGCCGTGCTCCGCTACGACGTCGTCCGCCGGCACCAAGCGGATGAGCTTCGTGCCTCCGAACAAATCCCGCGTTCGGAGTTCGTCCAGGAAGCCAGCGAGGTCGAATGTTTTGCCGTCTCCGACGCCAGAGACCGTCACGACCTCGGCGGCCGCGTCCGTGGCCTTGCGATACCTCTCGAATGCCTCGTCCCGGAGAAAAGATTCTTCTCCGGTGAGGACCAAGAGAGCCAGCCCCTTCGGTACCGCCGCGCGGGCAAATTCCTCGGCCTTCAGCATGCGGGGCCCCAGGCCAGGTCTGCGCTAATCGCGAGCAGCATCGTGAATGCGATGGCCACGTTCGCCTGAAAAAAAGCGCGGTCGATCTTGGTCAGATCATCTGCCGACACCAGTCGATGCTCGTACACGAGGAGCATCGCGACCACGAGTATACCAGCGTAAAAAAGCACGCCGCGACCCATGCTCAACCCCGCTGCGAAGAGCGCGAGCGGGAGAAGTCCGTGAAGCACTCGGGACAAAACGAGCGCCTTCGCGACCCCTATCCGAGCGGGCACGCTGTGCAATTTTTCGCGGTGATCGTGTTCCACGTCCTGGCAGGCGTACAAAATGTCGAATCCGGCCGTCCACAGGACGACTCCAACCCCGAGCAGGAAGGCTCCCAAAGAGCCGGCATCAAAACGGCCGGCCGCGGCGAGGTAGGCACCAAGCGGAGAGATTCCGAGGCACACTCCCAAAATGACATGGCATAAGAGGGTCACCCGCTTCGCAAAGCTGTAACCCAGGAGCAAGGCGAGGGTTGGAAGGCTCAGCCACCCGCAGAGGAGATTGAGCGCAAAACTGGCAGCGATGAAACAACCGCTGGAAATCGCCACCAGGAGCCGCATTTCGGTTGGCGAGACGGCCCCGGTGACTGAAGGTCGGCTGGCGGTGCGAGGATTGGTGCGATCCAGATTGCGATCCACCAACCGATTCCATGCCATGGCCGCCGTGCGAGCGCCCACCATGGCCAATGCGACGAGTCCGAGGGTCCGCAAGGCTGGAATGCCACGCGACCCCCAGACAAGGCCCGAGAGCGCCCAGGGCAATGCGAACAGCGTGTGGGACAGTCGGACCAACCGAGCCCAACGCACCGGTCTGGGATCGATCCGCGGCTTTGCTTCCAGTGTCCCGCTCATCGCTCCGTCATCCCTGGACTATCGAATTCACCAAGTTCGGTCGCGTTAGTGCGATGCACCCGACTCGCGCCCATCCTACGTGCACGGGTCCTCCTGCCCAGGGCGGAGTGATGTCGGTCGGCGTATTCCGGAGAGACTCTGCTCCGGCTGAGCTCGTTGAATTCGTGGTATCGGGAATCCCCGGTTGCTGCTCGTGGGTGACCGCCGTTCCGCGCTCCAGGGGCGCGTATCCGCACGAAGTCAGCTGGTTGGTCGAGAGTCGGTCTTACCCCCCACAAAAAACAAAGCGGCGTCAGCCATTCCTGGCCGACGCCGCCTGGACGATCCCACGGTCTCACACTACCTTTGCGGGCAGTGTGGCCACCTGGCGATCACTGGTCGTAGTAGGTCTGCATGAAGTCGCAGCCCGGCACGCTCGAGGATCCGAGGAAGGTGCCACCGCTGCCGAAGGTGAAGCTGGCCACGAGGCCGACCGAGGGGTAGCTCACGAGCACGACGCTCGGGATGCCGCCACCGAAGGCCGGGTCCGCCAGCGCCTTGTTGTTGTTGTTCCCGTTCGCGCAGAAGTTGTAGAGGCCCGAGAAGTTGTCGATGCAAACGTCAGTTGGACGGGCTCCGTTGAAGCCCGGCAACGACGAGGGATCGAGGCTCTTCAGGACGCGGTACGTACGCATGCCGGCCGGACCGGGGAAGTTCGGCGGCGGCGACAGGGTGAAGTTCTGCATCGTCAACTCGTCGACGCGTGCACCCTGGGTGTTGGCGATGAAGCAGCCCGGTTCCGTGGCACCACCGATGTAAGTGATCCAGTTCCAAGTCCCGCGGCGCGGACCCTGGAAGCCGGCACGGTTGCCCTTGATCACACCTTGGAGCGAGTTCTCGGGTACGGCGAACGAATCCGATTCGTAAACCGTCACGTTGTTGCTGAAGAAGTTCGGGATGAACGCGGTGTACGCGTTGGTCAATCCCATGCCGTTCATGCGGTTCGTGATGAAGCAGTCGCTCGGTCCGACCGCTGAGGGATCGGACAGAGTGACACGAGTCATGAAGCTCGAGGTGTCGACGATCGAGAACGAATTGCCGGCAAAATTGCAGACGAAGATGTCCTCATTGCCGGGCTGTACCGAGATCGCGGAGGGACCGGCTCCGACCTGGATGGTGCGGGCGATAGTGTGGAACTGGGGAACCCCGGGGTTGGCGAACACCTGCTGGATCGTTCCTTGGTTGAAGTTGGAGACGTAAAGGAACTGCAGGTCCGGCGAGATGCCGAGGCCTTCGGGTGAGGGAACTCCCACGAGCGAAGTGATCAACTGGAAGTTGTACCCGTTGAACACCTTCACGGAGTTGGACTCGCTGTCTACGACGTAGACGAAGTTACCGAGAGGCTGCGGAGGCGGCGGCAGGCCGGGTCCGGGCGGCGGACAGAGAATGAAGCCGACCGAAGTGGGGGCGGTGCCGTTTTGGGTATCAGGCACGCCGGCCACCGCGAGGGTTCCGCGGCTGATGGCCGTGATCATGTTGGCGCCCTGGCCAGGAATGGTCTGGCTCAGGATCCACTGACCGACTTCGATGTCCTTGGGAGCCCCCAAGATGTTGGGATTGCTCACGGGGTTGGGGCTGAGGCTGGTCGCGCCGACCACCTGCCCACCGCCCCACGGCGGGATCTGGTTGTTGCCCGCGCCAGCGCTGGTCATGGTCGTCGCGGTGTTGAGCGCCGCCAACCCACGTTGCGCGCCGCCTTGCCGCCCGATGAAAACGCAGTCGGGCGGTTGGGGATTACGAGCCAGCGGTTGGCCTTCCTGATACACGAAGCGGTTCCAGAACTGGTTCGGCAAGACGTTTCCGCTGCGGTCGCGAGCGCCGCCGTTGGAGGCCATGTAGCAGGACATGCCCGGCATGCCCATCGGCGTCATGGCCACTGCGGGAAACGGAGCCCCGACCCCACTCGTGTCGCCGCCGAGAACGACGACGTCGAAGATGGCCGACCGGATGTCGTTGATGAACAGGGAAGGGTTGTAGCCCACTCCCGAACCCGGCACGGGAACCGTGCCCGGCAATTGCAGGAGCGCGCCATTCAACGCCGGATTCGACGAGGGAATCGGCAGCAAGGTCGGATTGCTGGCGTAGTTTTGGAAAGTCGGGTTGAGGGCCGCCGGAGTGTCCACCGGCTGCAGATTCGAGATGTCGCACACTCGCAACCTGACTTGCGTGGGATTCAGCAACGGATCAGGCATGTAGAGGACGAACCCGAGATTGGCCGGCAAGACCTCGACCTGGCCACCCGCCATCGGATTTCCCGGCGGCAGATAGCTCACAAACAAATTGCCGATGCCAGCGAAGGGAGGAATCTGGGGATTGCCCGCGCCGTTGCAATCGTTCACGAACGCAAAGGAGCGGGGAACCGAGATGAACGGATCCCGCGTGGTGACAAAATTCGGGCCACCGACCAGGGCCACAAAGTCGACCGCCTTGTTGAAGTTCAAGACCACTTCCGCATTGAGCGGAGCGGTCGGCTCGTTTTGAACCGGAACCGCAGGAGTGGTGGAGGAAATGCGGAACGGCAATTGGTCGCCACCGACCGAAAACGGAAGGTGAGGGAGGTAGGTGTTGACACAAGCTGGGCCGCCGCCGGCCGCCACCGCGCAGAAGGGTCCGCCGCCAAAGGCGCGGAGGTTCTGGGTGATGATGAGCGAGTAGTTCCCGTTGACAAAGCTCTCGGGAGTGACCACCGATCCGTCGCCGTCAGCGTAGAGACGCAGCGTGGAAGGAGCCACGCCAGCGCTCGGGAATGCGTTGCTAGGGTCCGCGGCTCCCGCCGTGTCGAGCAGGAACGGGACCGGGGTGGAGACGATGTTTCCCGACCCAACCGGCACCTCCTGGAGGCGCAAGAGCACGATCCCGTCCGTTCCGAGCGGAGGATTGGAGGTGATCGAAGACGCCTGGACCAGGGTGTTGAAGGTGAGCTGGACGAAGTCCTGCCGACCCGGAACCCCGGCCGGGAGATCGACGGCCACCACCGTTTGGGGGCCGCCGGTGGGAACCGGGACGCCCTGGGCGGGAAGATTGCTCATCGGGGTGAGGTTGGAAGTGCCACCCTGCACCGTTCCGAAGAAGAGGCTCGGGCTCATGGCCAGGAACTCCGGCAGCTCATCACCGCCGCCACCGCCACCGCCGCCTCCCCCGCATCCAGGGAAGGAAATGAGGCCGAGGCAGGTCAAACCCACCACGGACCAAAGCCCCGCTCGCGTCGTGAAGCGCATCCAGATCTCCTTGGAAATTCCATCTTCCAGACACCGCTCGGCCTTGCATCGCCGATCCCAGCTCTGGATTCCGCGGTGTTCGCAACTGACATGCCAGAAAGCAGGAGCGAGTTCCCCAATTTCCTGCCTTCAGACCAGGCCCGACGCCCCAACCAAGCCTAGTTGGGCGTCAAGACATGGGGGTTGGCGTGCGAACTCGAACCTTCTTCTGGTCGCCTATCTTGCCCCTCGGGCCCGATCTCGCCAAGGACCCGGGGTCTGTGATTCTGCGGAGGGCCCCGATCGGTTCAGCGCGATCGAGTGCTGGCGATGCAGGCCGCGAGGGCGCCGATAGCGTGGGCCGTGGTATGGCTCTTGGACGCCGTCATGGCGGTCACCTCCCCGTCGAAGTGGAGTTCCCAAGCGGTCCCGTCGTGGAAGCTGCCGTCTTCAGCCTGGGCGGCCAGGAGCGCCTCGATCCAGGCCGGCGGAGCCACAAAACCCGGGTGGTGACGAGCGAGGAGGTTCAGGGACTCGCAAAAAAGGTCCGACATGCGGGGCCACGCAACGAGTTCCCGTTCGAGGGCAAGCGCGAGCCTCTCCAGATGTTGGTCGTAGATGGTCCCTTGGGCATGCCCCCGCGAGCGCGCCCACTCGATCGCGTAGAGCTGGTGGGTAAGTCCGTAGCCGTAGAGCTCCTGACTTAGCAGAGCGTCTAGCGCGCCCTCCGCCCTCCCCCGGTCATCCAGGAGAGTCGACGCCAGGAGCCAGGTCAATCGAGCGAAGCCCCGGGGGCTCTCCGAAGGAACGGCGGGGGGCGCGCCCGCAGGGTCGAGACACCTGATGAATGAATCCTGAGAGAGTCCCCTGGCTTGGGCGTCGACCCACGCCAGAAGCCTCGGATCGTCTAAGGTTCGCGCCGCCAGCTTGGCCTCGCACACCGACCCCACCTCGGCATGGCCCATCCGAATCAGCGCGGCCGTGGCCCGGTCGGCGGCTCGCCTTACGCGCGCCTCGAGGGATTGATCCTCCGTGCAACCCGCCAAGAGCAGCCACGTGCCCAACCAGAGCGCCGGAGGGCCAAGCCGAACCCGGGAGCGGTCCTTCACCCCGAAGCCTTCACAGGGCCAAGAAAACGTCATAGAGGGCATGGGTCCAGGTTGCCACACCAAATCCCCGCAGCCAAAACAGCCACCCGAGCAGGAGCCCCGCCAAGAAACGAAAAACAAAGACAGAGGAAGACCAGGGCTCGCCGCCATCGCCCACATGGTGGTAGGCGCTGAACAGAATGCTGGAAGCCAAGAGGCTCGAGACCAAGGCCCAGACCCGGTCGACCTTCAGTCCACGATGAAGGAGAACAAAGCTGGCCCCCACTCCCACCAACCGGAACAGGAGTTCCTCGTAGAGGCCGGCCCCGAGGCCGAGGATCACCGCGTCCAGCTTCCGGTCCGGCGGGACGACACACAGAAATGAGCGGAAGAGCGACAGGCCCGGCCCGAGAAGGAGGGCGTAAATTGCCGATTCGAGGAGGACAAACGGAAGGAGTGCGATCGCCGACCGGGGGCCTCGCAACGCGACGAGCAGGAAAGTCACGAGGAGGGCGGAGTTGACGAGAATCAACCCGAGACCGTACTCGATGCCGAGCATGCGCTTGAGCAAGACCTCGGCGGCATTGCGCACGCTTCCCCCGGTCGCGCTGAACAGGGCGACTTCGTAGACCGCGAACAACGGGATGACCAGCAACGCCCCGACTTCGAATCGCCGGGTGGCATCGCTGTAGTCTTCGAGCCGAAGCACGACTCGGGGGCGTCGGATCCCTTTTCCCATCCGAGTCGTTCGTAGTGCCTAAGCTTAGACGGTCGCTTCGGTCGCCTGGCCCCGGACCATCATTGGTCGAAGTAGCTCTGCATGAAGTCGCAGCCCGGAACGGAGGCCTGGGCGAGGAAGGTGCCGCCGCTCCCGAAAGTGAAGCTCGCGACCAGTCCGACCGAGGGATAGCTCACGAGCACGACACTCGGGATCCCCATGCCGAACGCGGGATCGGCAAGCGCCTTGTTGTTGGCCGCGGCCTGGGGAACCCCCGAAAAATTGTCGATGGTGACGTCCGAGGGACGCGCGTTGTTGAATCCCGCGACATTCGAAACGTCGAGAGTCTTCAGAATACGGTAAGTCCTCATGCCGGCGGGTCCCGGGAAATTGGGAGGCGGCGACAGGGTGAAATTCTGCATCGTCAGTTCATCGACGCGAGTTCCCTGAGTGTTGGCAATGAAGCAGCCCGGCTCCGTGGTTCCCCCGATGTAGGTGATCCAATTCCAGGTACCGCGTCGCGGTCCCAGGAATCCACCTCGATTGCCCTTGATCACACCTTGCAGCGAGTTCTCAGGCACGGCGAAGGAGTCGGACTCGTACACCGTCACATTGTTGCTGAAGAAGTTGGGAACGAACGCGGTGTAAGCGTTGGTAAGCCCCATCCCGTTCATGCGGTTCGTGATGAAGCAGTCGCTCGGTCCCACTGCCGAGGGGTCGGAGAGAGTGACTCGAGTCGTGAAACTGGTGGTATCCACGATCGAGAACGAGTTGCCGGCAAAATTGCAGACAAACACGTCCTCGTTGCCCGGCTGCACGGAGATGGCCGAAGGACCGGCGCCGACCTGGATGGTCCTCGCGATCGTATGGAACTGAGGGACGCCGGGATTCGCGAACAGTTGCTGAATCGTGCCCTGGTTGAAATTGGACACGTAGAGGAATTGGAGGTTCGGCGAAATTCCGAGGCCCTCGGGCGAGGGAATGCCCACCAAGGAAGTGATCAACTGGAAGTTGTACCCGTTGAACACCTTGACCGAATTGGACTCGCTGTCCACCACGTACACGAAGTTCCCGAGGGGCTGAACCGGGATGGTCGCGCCCACCGTGATCGCGAAGGTGCCGTTTTGAGTGTCAGGAACGCCAGGAACAGCCAGGGTTCCTCGGCCGATGCTGAGGATATTATTGACACCTTGGCCCGGGATCGTCTGGCTCAGGATCCACTGGCCGACTTCGATGTCTTTGGGAGCTCCAAGGATATTGGGATTGGCGATCGGGTTCGGTCGCAGGCTGGTTGTTCCGACGATTTGCCCCCCCGCCCAAGGCGGTGCTTGGCTGTTGGGAATCGCCGCGTTGCCGGTCGTGGTGCTCGCGGTATTCAGGCAAGCCAGTCCACGCTGCGCCCCGCCTTGACGGCCGATGAACACGGCATCGGGTGGGATCGGATTGCGGGCCAGCGGAGGACCTTCCTCGTACACGAACCGAATCCAAAACTCGTTGGCCAACACGTTGCCGCTGCGGTCGCGCGTGCCGCCATTGAAGTTGCTGTAACACGTAACACCCGGGGGATTGGGGGGGGGACATTGCAGGGGAGGAATCGCCGGGAACGGTGGAATCGTACCCGTGGTGTTCGCCCCCATGACCACGATGTCCATGATCGCGGAGAGAATATCGTTCACGAACAGTGAGGGATTGTAGCCGACACCGGATCCCGGCACCGGTACGATCCCTGGCAGTTGGAGAACACTTCCCACCCGTGCGGGATCCGAGCTCAGGATCGGCAACGCGGTGGGACTACTAGCATAATTCTGGTAGGTGGGGTTGAAAACCACCGGGTTATCCACCGGCTGAAGAGTGGAGATATCGCAAATGCGAAGCCTGACCTGAGTGGGATTCAACTGCGGGTCGGGCATATACGCGACAAAACCGAGATTCGGTGGCAATAACTCGACCAGCCCACCCGCCATGGGGTTGCCCGGGGCGAGATAACTCACGAACAGATTTCCGATTCCCGTGAAAGGTGGAATGGGCGGGAAAATGTTATTGGGAGGAGGACAGTCGTTGCAGTCCAGCACCCAAGCCAGCGGGAAGGGAACGGAAATGAATGGGTCCCGAGTGGTCACGTTGCCGGGTCCTCCGACCAACGAGAGGAAATCCACCGCCTTGCTGAAGTTGATGACGATTTCCGCGTTGAGGGGCGCCTCCGGGTCATTCTGCACCGGAACTTGGGGAGTCGTGAGGGAAAGCCGGAAGGGCAATTGGTCCCCACCCACCGAGAACGGGATGTTGGGCAGGTAGCGATTGACACAAGCCGGTCCGCCACCGGCGCCTTCCACACAGAAAGGTCCGCCGCCGAACGCACGGAGGTTCTGGGTGATCACCAAGGAATAGTTGCCACTCGCGAAGGATTCCGGCGTGGCTCCTGAACCATCCGTGTCGGCGTAGAGGCGCAGCGTAGAGGGAGCCACACCGGCCGACGGGAACGCGTTGCTGGCATCGATGACACCAGTGGAGTCGATGAAGAAAGGTACCGGGGTCGTCACGATGTTGCCCGAACCCATCGGAACTTCCTGAACCCGCAGGAGCACCACGCCGTCAGTCCCGAGAGATGGAACCGACGCGATGGTGCTGGCCTGCAACAGGGTGTTGAAGGTCAATTGGATGAAATCCTGCCGACCGGGAACCCCGGCGGGAAAGTCCAAGGCGGGAACGGTTTGCGCCCCGCCGTTGGGAACCGGCACACCGTTCACCGGCAAGCTCACCATGGGCATGAGATTGGAAACGCCAGCCTGGACGTTGCCGAAGAAGAGGGTTGGGCTGAGCGCGAGGAAATCGGGCAACTCGTCGCTCCCACCTCCCCCTCCTCCGCCACCTCCGCAGCTCGGGAAGGTTGCCAGCACGAGGGCGGTCGAGGCGACCACCAGGCCAATTCTGAACCACTGAGATTCCCGCATGAAGCACTCCGGTGTTCCTGACGCGCGGTTGGGCGGCGCGTCTGCGTGCGAATTTGATCACGAAACCCGAGCAAGCCCGGGATGCGTTGGGAGACGCAAAACGGATGCCGCAGGCCAGACGGTCCCCCTGCGACTCGATCAGCGCATTCTCCAGTTCCAAGATTCCGGCGCGGATTCTATGACCCGACCCCGGCTGACGGCAAGCAATCCCTCCCCGAGTTGCGATAGGATGCGCCCGCGGTGGGGAACCGGCCGAGCATGACTCGGGTCGGGAGGCCCCGCTTCTGCCCCCGACGATGGAACTTCGCCCAGCTTTTTCCCGCGAGGACGCGACGCCTCCGACCCGCCCCGCCGATGCGCCGTACGACTTGGCGCTTCGCCCGAAGCGCCTGGCCGAGTTCATCGGTCAGGGCCCGGTCGTGGCCAACCTCCGGCTCTCGATCGATGCCGCCAAGTCTCGCGGGGAGCCGATCGACCATGTCCTCCTGTCCGGTCTCCCTGGGCTCGGCAAAACCACCCTGGCCGAGATCTTGGCCCTGGAGATGGGGTCCACCTGCCGAACCACCGCCGGCCCCGCGATCGAGAAGCCCGGAGACCTGGCCGGCCTCCTGACCTCGCTCGGCCGCAACGACGTGCTTTTCATCGACGAGATCCACCGGCTTCCCACCCACGTCGAGGAGTACCTGTACTCGGCCATGGAGGACTTCCGTCTCGTCATCATGCTCGACCAGGGACCGCGCGCCCGCGCCGTGCCTCTCCAGCTTCATCCTTTCACCTTGGTGGGCGCCACCACCCGTGAGGGCCTTCTGAGCGAGCCCTTTCGAGCCCGCTTCGGAATCCATGAGCGCCTGGAGCCCTACGAAGCCAAACTGATTGCGGAGATGGTGGCGCGCAGCGCCGGGCTATTGGGCCTTGCCATCGACGAGGGCGCGGCGGATCTCGTGGCTTCCTGTTCGCGAGGCACGCCTCGCCTCGCGAATCGATTCCTGCGGCGCCTCCGCGATCACGCGGATGTGGCCGGGTCCAAGACCATCACGATGGCCATGGCTGATGCCGGATTGGCCCGCTTGGGCCTGGACGAAAACGGGCTGCTCGCCCTGGACCGGAAGTTCCTCTTGCTCTTGGAACGAGCCCAGGATCGTCCCATGGGCCTGAAAACTCTGGCGGTGGCGCTCGGTGAGGAGGAGAGAACCATCGAGGATGTCTACGAGCCCTACCTCATTCGGGAGGGCCTGGTCGCCAAGACTCCGCGCGGTCGAGTCATCACTCCGAGCGGACGAGAGCTGCTCACCCGAGCGGGCCGCCCTTCCAAGGACGCCCCTTGAGCTTGAAGATTCGCTCCACCTGGAAACAGGTCCGCCAGCGCCTCGTGCGGCATCCTCGTGCCACGGCTGCTCTCCTGTTGGCGCTGGTGGTAGGTGGAGGCGCGGGCCTGGCCGGGCTGGCTCCCCTCCCTCCGGTGGCACGACCCCCGCTGGAGGTGGTGTTTGCGGAAGAGCCAATCGTGCGAGTCAGGCTCGCCGAAGTCCCCGCCGGGGAAGAGTTGCGTCTGACCCTGGGCACCTACTGGGTGACCGCCGGACGAGAGTCGGCGCGCCTGTCTATGTCCCGACCCTGGCGCTGGACGGGGCAGGACCTTGAGGATGGAGAATCGCGAGTCTTCACCCTTCCCTTGAGGGTCCGCCGAGAAAACTCCGAGCCCATCCCCTTCGACGGACACCTGTATTCGGGGTCCTTGGAACTCGTCAGCCGCGGCAGACTCCTCTTCGTGGTGAACCATGTTCCGATGGAGACCTACCTCGAAGGGGTGCTGGAGGCGGAAATGGGTGGGCGATTCCACGACGCCGCGCTATCCGCTCAAGCAGTGGCCAGCCGCAGCTACGCCGCCAACGCGATCCAAACGAGCCGCGATGCCATTTTCGACGTCACCAACGATCAGTTCTCCCAGGTCTACCGTGGCCTGCCGCGCCGCCGCGACCGGTTTCAGTCCGCGGTAGGGCGCACCCGCGGGTTGGTGCTCGCGCACGGGGGAAAAGTGCTGCCGGGCATCTTCATGTCCTGCTGCGGCGGCAACACGAGGCCGGCCGGGGAGGCGTTTGGTGGGCCGACCCCTCCTCCCTTGGCGGGCACCGTGTGCACCTTCTGCGCCGGCGCCAACGTCGCTACTTGGAAGGCTCGATGCAGCGCCCGAGCCTTGGCCTCGTCCCTGAGACTCCCCTCTCCCCCGACCGAAGTGCTGGACCTGAGACAAAGCGAGAGCGGGCGTCTGATCGAGGTGACCCTGCGGGTCGGTGCAAACACCAAGGCGCTTACGGTCAAAGAGCTCCGCCGGGCCTTCGGGCCACTCGCCCGCAGCACGTGGTTCACGTCGCTGGAGTTCGAAGGCGACACCATGGTGGCCACCGGACGAGGCTTCGGACACGGGGTGGGGCTTTGCCAGCACGGAACCGAGGCGCAGGCTCGCCATCATGGTCGTTCCCCCGAGTCGATCCTCACGCACTATTTTCCCGGGGCCGTCCTCGCCTCGCTCTGGTTACCGGAATCCCCATGATCATCCGCAGCGTTCCGGGACCGTTTGCCTTCGAAGTCATCGCGACGACTGGCGATTGCCAGGCGAGGCGATCTCGCCTCCGCACGCCGCACGGAACTGCGGAGCTGCCGGCCTTCATGCCGGTCGGAACGGCTGCCACCGTCAAGGGCTGCCCGCCCGACCTGCTCGCGAAAACCGGCAGCGAGATCGTCCTCTGCAACACCTACCACTTGGCGCTGCGACCCGGCGAAAGCACGGTCCAAAGTCTCGGCGGACTGCACCAGTTCATGAAATGGCCGGGGCCGATCCTCACGGACTCCGGCGGCTTCCAAGTCTGGAGCCTCTCCTCCCTCGTGCGCATCGACGAAGAGGGGGCGCACTTTCGATCCCACCTCGACGGATCGCCCCTCACCCTCGGCCCGGAGCGAGCCATGGAGATCCAGACAGCCCTTGGTTCCGACATCATCATGGTGCTCGACGAGTGCCTCTCGCACGACTCCGACGAGCGCACGACCCGCACCTCGATCTTTGACCGTACCCTGCCCTGGTCGGAGCGGTGTCTCCGCCGCCACCCGAGAGACGGTCGGGCCCTCTTTGCGATCGGCCAGGGCGCCCTTCACGAGTCCCTCCGCCGGGAACACGCCAAGTCTTTGAGAGAACTCCCCTTCGACGGATTTGCCATCGGGGGCCTCTCGGTCGGTGAAACCGGCGAGGAGTTCCGCCGCATGATCGCCGCCAGTTGCGAGGAACTCCCCGCGAACAAACCGCGCTACCTCATGGGAGTCGGTTCGTTGCCGGAAATCCTCGATGCCGTCGCCCTAGGCGTCGACATGTTCGACTGTGTCCTTCCCACCCGCAACGCGCGTAACGGCCAAGCGCTCACCATGAACGGCCCGATTCGCTTGCGGAATCGAGTCCACGCTCAAGACAATCAGCCCATCGAAACTGGCTGCCCGTGTTCGACCTGTACAGAGGGATTCAGTCGAGGCTACTTGCGACACCTCTTCATGGCCAAAGAGATGCTGGGCGGAATCCTCGCCACCGTTCACAACCTCCAGTTCATGCAGAGGCTGATGGAGGGGGCACGCCAAGCGATCAGCGCGGGTCACTACGACGCCTATCGCCGCGAACGGATCGCGGCGTTCCGCTCTACCGCTGATCGATGATCTCGATCTTCTCGATCTTCAACACTCGGAACGCTTGGCCGGGTCGGTCCTCCGGCGGGGCGGCCGCCACGACTCCGACGAGTTTGTCGACAAAGTCCGCCAAGTTGTAACGATCGCTCTCGAGGATGAACTTCCTCGTGTCGCGAGCTTGGTACAGCGCAAACGGCGCGGTCACGTTGGGAGCTTCCGGAAACCCGGGGACCACGCTCCGGCGAACCCAACCCGTCGTGATGTAGGGACCCGGCTTCTCGGCCGAGGGTTGAGCATTTTGTTTGCGGATGAGGATCTGTTCGAGTTCACGGCGGTATTGCGTCTGAGCTTCCTCCGCCTCCCGACGCACCTCGGCGACCCGAGCCGACGCCCGCTCGAGTTCGCTCCTCGCACGCGTCCAGTCCTGCACCGACGTGCTGAGAACCTCGAGGCGCGAGGCCTCGGGGGAGTTGGCAGCGGCCTCGGCTTTCGCGGAGGCGATGACTTCGGCCAGCCCCGTCAAATCCCGTTGAGCCAGCGGCTTTCCCGCCTCGGTTTGGTAGCGGGAAAAAACGGTCTGGATCCGCTCTCTCGAAGCACGTTCCGTCTCGGCGGCCAAGGCCCGGGCGGCGGCTTGGGCCTTCAAGCGATTCTGCTCCTCCGTCTGACGGCTGATTTCCGAATCGAAATCCGCGGCGGCTTTGGCCTGGTCCGCGGCCATCTCGACGTAGCCACTGTAGACGTAGGCACCCATGGCTTCGGGGGAGGTGATGCGCGCAAATCCGTTCTTCGTGTCGAGGACTTGCACCCGATCACCCGGCTGCAACTTCCCGAGCGGGGGAAAATTCTTCGACGCGTCACCGCGAACTTGGAGGTTGGTCACCGCCACCACCGCCACCCCGGGCTCCGAGCTCGAAAGATAGGACTTGCCACCCTCGCCGAGACTGACGAAGGCATCGACGCCGCCGGGTACCTGAGCCTTGAACCACGCCCCCTCTTGCCCGAGGAGGCGCACTGCCGAACCCTTGCGCAGGTCGCGAAGGATCGCGTGCCCGTCGCTCGGTCCGCCACGCAGGCGAACCCGGGTTCCGGTGATGTAGGCGTAGGTCGGAAAGCTCACGGCCGCAGGTGGCGTCGTGATGGGGGCTTCCGGAAGGACCCGGACTTCCACGGTGGCCCCGGAGGGGTTGGGAATCTCCGGCCCAGCCGGTTGGCCAGGGCTCGGTTCGACTTCCGGTTCTTGCACGACGGGAGGCGCCACTGGTGGAGCCACGGGCTCCTGCGCGAGTCCGAAGCAAGCCAACACCCACAAAAATAGAAGCGCTTTCACGCGAGAATCCTCCCCAAAACTGCGAGGGACGAAGGACCTGAGGCCAATCATCGGGGCACCCGGCGACGGCCCACCAAGTCCTCCCCTATAGTCTACCGGTGGGGTGGCAACCCGCAAATCAACCCCAGACCCTGGGGGTCTTAGCCTAGTCCTCCGGCAGTCTAAGCGGGTGAGATTCAGGGGTCCCTCACGGCGGAGGGGTGTCCGGGGAGGACAGGCTCACCCCGCTCGGGCTCGGCGTGCCGCGTCCTCGGCGATCTCGCGAAAACTCCGCTGGGACCGACTCGAAAGACCCCGCACGTCGTCCGACTCCGCGTGCGCTTTCACGCACTCGCTCCCGAGCCATCCGAGCTTGACCCGGCACGGCCCTTCCGGCAGTTGGACCGTTCGAATCTCGCGCGTCAAGACTCGGCGCTCCTCCTCGAACCAGCGCACCCCGAAACTCGAAGTATGCCGCAGAAGCAAATCGGCAACCTCCGACGCCCGCGGAGGAGCGACCAAACACTCCAAGCGGTGCCCGGGACGATCCTTCTTCATCTGGAGCGGGATGATGGTGAGATCGAGGATCGGCCAGTTCCGCGCCCGCTCCCGAAGCGCCCCGAGTTCTTCCCCCGTCATGTCGTCGACATCACAGCGCAGGGTCACCACGCTTTCGGAGGTGCCGTGGGACTCGGACCAGGTCTCCCCGAGCCACACCCGCAAGACATTGGGCATGGCTGGCCGATCATCGTCCCCCGCCCCCACCCCACTCGCCACAATCGTGTGCGTGGGAGGCTCCCCGAATTCGGGCGACAACGCGCGGAGGCAAGCCGCGCCCGTGGGCGTCACCAGTTCGGCATCCACGGAACATGGACGCGTCGGATACCCGGTGACCAAATTCAGCACGGCCGGCCCCGGCACCGGCAAGGATCCGTGGGCGCACTGAAACATCCCCCGCCCGAGGGCCAGTGGACGACAGTGGATCCGCTCGATGTCCAGGTATGTGATGGCGAGCGCAAACGCGCCGATGTCCACGAGGGCGTCCAGGGCCCCCACCTCGTGAAAGTGGACCTGGTCGATGGTGGTGCCGTGAGCGCGGCTCTCGGCCTCACCCAGAGCCCAAATAGCCGCCTTGGCCAGCGCTTTGGCGCGGGCCGGGAATCCTGATCGCTCGTACAAGTCGCTCATCTCCCGCGGCGTGAGACCGTGGGAATGCGGCGAATTCTCGGGCTTCGAGCTGTGGTGATGATCGTGTCCGTGGTGATGATCGTGTCCGTGGTGATGATCGTGTCCGTGGTGGTGGGTGTGACCTCCCGGCTCTTGATCAGGACCCAAGGGCGCCATCTTCGCGTGTCCCAATGGACTCCGTCCCTCTTCACCGCCGTGGAGGGCGGAGAGTCGGACTCGCGCTTTCTTGGCGGCAAAGCCTGCCCTCGTCACCGATTCCAATTGCAAATCGAAGCCACGCATCGGCAAAGTCGAAAGGCCCGCCTGCACCGCCTCCAGCGGCACTCCAAGGTCCAAAAGCGCGCCTACCCACATATCTCCGGAGAGCCCCGAAAACGGATCCACCACCAGGATCTTCATCATCGATACTCCACTGTCACCGGCTCATTAGCACCAATCCCCAGAGTTTCGTTCGCCCGACCTTCTCGCTGACCAATCTCCACAAACCCTCCGCTCCCGATGTAGACCAACAACTCCCCGGGATCCACATCCGAGTACGTTTGAACCACCCGGTCGAACCGAGCACTGCCGACGCGGATCGTGACCGGTGCCCCAACCACCGCGTCTTTGGGGAGGTTGGTCAGTAGGTTTCCGAACGTATCGACCGCCACGATCATCCCCTCCCAACCTCGGCTGGATCTTTGGGCGATCAATTCGCTCAATTGCTCGGGATCCCGGCACACTGGCCAGGCTTCGCTCGGGTCCCATCCCAATGCCAGCCGTGCGGCCAGCGGAGCGAAGACGTCCCGACCATGAAAGGTACGCGAAGGGGCCGTGTCGAACCAAGAATGGGGAATCTCGAGAGCCCGCGCCCCGGCTTCTCGAAGACAGACCGTAAGCAGGCCATTGTCGGGACCGACCGCCCAACGGTCCTGAGCGCGCACGAGTAGGCCTCGCCGTCGGCCCCCCACTCCCGGGTCCACGACCGCCACGACAACCGCATCGGGCGGCAGCCAATTCCACGCCTGGGCCAAGCCCATCGCCCCCTCCAGGCAGGCGAAGCTGCGCACGGCATGCGAGAGATCGTAAATCCTGGCCCCCGGCGCAGAGGTCGCGATCACCGCTTTCATCACCCCGGGGTAGAGGCTCGACGGCCCAAAATCGGTGAGCAGGAAGATCGGCCGACTCCCGCCCGCGTCGGTCACTCTTCGGCTCGCCCGAGCAACGCCGCGACTTCTTCTCGCTTCTCGTCGCAAAGCGCCGAGGAATCGGCCTCGAGATTCAGGCGCACCAAGGGCTCGGTGTTGCTCTTGCGCACATTGAACCACCAGTCCGGATACTGGACGGTGACTCCATCGAGTTCGTCGACCTGCCCGTTCGCATAGCGCCTCTTCAGCGCCGCCAGCACACCTGCGGGATCATCGGCGTGGAAGTTGATTTCACCGGTCGAAAAATAACGGTCGAAAGGACGCAGGAGTGCCTGCGCCGATCCGCCTTTGCGACCGAGAATCGAGAGCATGACGAGCATCGCCAATTCACCGGAGTCGGAGACAAAATTGTCGCGGAAGTAGTAGTGGCCGGAGAGTTCCCCCCCCATCACCGCCCGCTCCTTGCGCATGGTCGCCTTGATGAACGAGTGGCCGACCCGATCTCGGATGGGACGCCCTTTCGCCTGGAGAATGGCCTCGCGGGTGGCGCGACTGGAACGCAAGTCGTAAACGACCGCGGCTCCCGGTTCCTTGGCGAGAAAATTCTCGGCAAAGGCCGCGGTCACGAAGTCGCTGCGCAGAGGCTTGCCTTCGTGATCCAAGAACACGCAGCGATCCGCATCTCCGTCGAAGGCGATGCCGAGGTCTGCCCGTTCCTTGCGCACGGCCTCGGAAAGCGCCGCGGTGTTCTTGGGCTTGAGAGGATCGGCTTCGTGATTGGGGAACGACCCGTCCAGTTCGGGAAAAAGCACCGTGGCCTTGACTGGGAGTTTTTCGAGGATGGCGTGAATCATATGGCCACCCATCCCGTTCGCGGTATCGATCACGACCCGCAGCGGCTTGATGTCGGTGGCGAATTGGAGCACATGGGCGAGATAGTCGGCGCGTACATCCCGCTTTTCCTCGGTCCCGGCTCGAGTCGCCGACGGCAACTTGCCGCTTTGGATCAACTCCTCCATCTCTTTGATGCCGGTGTCCCCCGACACCGGTACACAGCCCTTGCGGCAAAATTTGAAGCCGATGTACTGCGGAGGATTGTGCGAAGCGGTGACCTGCACCCCACCATCAACCCCCAGGCTGCCGATGGCAAAATAAGTCATGGGCGTGGAACTGAGCCCGATGTCGATGACATTCGCACCGGCCGATCGCGCTCCTTCGATCAGCGCCGCCGCCATTCCCGGGGCACTCTTCCGCATGTCGCGGCCGACCACCAAAGACCGTGCGCCGGTGATGCCGACAAACGCTCGGCCGATCGCGGCCCCCAGCTTTTCGTCAATCTGGGTGCCATAGACACCGCGCACGTCGTAGGCCTTGAAAACACTCATGGGGACCTCTCGCTTCCGGGTCTCGAGGAGAAGAAATCACTCAGGGCACGGGCGGCTCGCTCCACGTCCAGGTCGCCCACGTCGCGGTGGATGACAAAGCGCAGGCGACCGACTCCGAATGGCAGTGCCAACACACCGTGTTTTGCAAGATGCTCGGCGCAGGGTTTCACCAAATCGGGATCGGTGTGCACCAGCACCATATTGGTGACGGGGTCGGCGACACGAACCCCTGGTACGCCTCGGAAGGAGGCGGCACATCGGCGGGCCCGGGCATGGTCCTCGCCGAGCCGAGCAACTCCCTCCGCGATCGCAAGGAGGCCCGCCGCCGCCAGCACTCCGACTTGCCGCATACCCCCTCCCAGGAGTTTGCGCACTCTGCGGGCTTGTCGCACAAACTCGGCAGATCCGGATAACATCGTTCCGATGGGAGCCCCGAGTCCCTTGCTCAGACAGAGGCTCACAGAGTCCGCCGACGCCGCGAGGTCGCTCAGGGACACTCCGAGCGCCACCGCCGCATTGGCCAAGCGGGCTCCGTCGAGATGGACGGCCAACCCGTTCTCGGTGGCGAACTTGCGGACCTCCGCGGAGTAAGCCGCGTCGAGCACCGTCCCACCACTCAGATTGTGAGAGTTTTCGAGGACAACGAGACGGGACCTCGGGTAGTGCGGATCGTCCGGTCGTAAGCACTCCGCGAAGCGCGTGATCGGAACTCGACCCGCGTCTCCAGGCAAGGGAACCGCTTGCACCCCGTGCAGGGCGGCCATCCCCCCCTGCTCGAACCGGTAGACGTGGCAGCCTTCATGCAGAAGCACTTCGTCGCCCGGACGGGTGTGCACCCGGATTGCGACCTGATTGGCCATGGTGCCACTGGGCAGAAACAAGCTGGCCTCCTTGCCCAGGAGCTGCGCCGTCTTCGCCTCCAAGTGACGCACCGTAGGGTCGTCGCCGAAGACATCGTCTCCGACGAGTGCCTCCGCCATGGCCGCCCGCATCGCCGCGGTTGGGCGCGTCACCGTGTCGCTTCGAAAATCGGAGGGATGCGGGCTCATTCGATCAGACGCGCGACTTCAGCACCCGGTGCATCCGCTCGAGAGCCAGTTCGATGTTCTCGAGGGAATTGGCGTAGGAGAGTCGGATGTATCCCTGACCGAAGGCCCCAAACGAGGTCCCCGGCAACACCGCCACCCCCGCTTCGTTGAGCAGGAGGTCCGAGACCTGTTGCGAGGTCATGCCAGTCTTCTTGATGTTCGGGAACGCGTAGAAGGCACCCTTGGGCACGATGCAAGAAACCCCGGGGAGGCTATTCAATCCCTTCACGATGCGATCCCGTCGCTCACGGAAGACCCGCACCATTTCCACGGAATCGTCCTGCGGGCCCGACAGCGCGCTGACCCCGGCGAGCTGGGTGAAACTCGCGGTGCAAGACGCGGAGTTCACCTGCAGTTTGGTCATGCTCTGAATGATGCTGCGCGGACCGACCCCGTAACCGAGTCGCCACCCGGTCATCGCGTAGACCTTGGAGAACCCATCCAGGATGACGGTGCGCTCCCGCATGCCGGGGAACTTGGCCACCGAAGTGTGAGCACCCTCGTAGAGGATGCGCCCGTAGATCTCGTCCGACAGCACCCAGAGGTCGCGCTCGACCGCGAGGGCCGCGATCTCCTTCAAGAGGGGCTCCTCAAGGATCCCCCCCGTTGGATTGCTCGGCGTGTTGAGGATGATCATGCGCGTCCGGTCGGTGACGAGACTTCGCAACGTCGCCGCGTCGAACGCAAATCCGTTTTCTTCGAGAAGCGGGATCGGAACCGGCTTGCCGCCCGAAAATGCGATCATCGATTCGTAGATCGGGAACCCCGGATTGGGATAGAGCACCTCGTCGCCTTCGTCGATCAGGGCGAGCAGAAGGTAGAACATGATCGGCTTGGCGCCGGGGCAGACGAGGACTTCGTCAGGCTCGTAGCGGAGGTTGCGAGAACGCAGCATCTCGGCGGCGATCGCGGACTTGAGCTCCGGAAGGCCCGCGGCGGGTCCGTAGTGAGTCGCCCCCGCCTGGAGCGCCCGCCGCCCTTCTTCGACGATGTGGGATGGCGTGTCGAAATCGGGCTCGCCGATTTCGAGATGGATGATGTGCTGACCTTTCGCCTCGAGGGCGCGGGCTTTGGCCAGCACCTCGAAAGCGGTTTCGGTTCCGAGGCGGGACATGCGCCGAGCTAGCGCGGAGGGCATCGATCGACTCCCAAGAAAAGTGGCGCGAAAGAGGCTCTACGGGAAGAGCGGCCGGGGTCGATCATAGGGAGCCCCGCGGACGGTGCCAAGCTCTGCCCCGGGAACGGCCGCCGAAGTAAAAGGCGGGCTAAGTGTCCACTTTGACGCCCGGGCCGACCCGGGTTCGAAAAACACCCCGAAACCGAACTCGGGAAGCGGCGCCCGAGCCCGGCAAGGCCGCGCTTCCGTTAAGACCCAGTAACCATCCTCTCGCTTTCACTCACGGAATCCCTGAATGGCCCGCGATCTCGTCCTCGGAAATGGTGAGCTTCTGGTCGCGTTCGATCCGCGGGGTCGGTTGGCGGAGCTCACATGGCCGTGGCCGGGCCTGGACGACCATTTGCTCGGAGGAGACGGCCGGACCGGGCTCCGGTTGCACGGGGCCTGCCATTGGTTGGATTCTCCGGAGTTTTCCCGGGAAATTGCCTACGAAGCAGGCCTTCCGATCGGTTGGATCACCCATCGGTCCGATCCGCTTGGGCTCGCGGTGGAGGAACGGACCACGGTAGATCCGCGGCTTCCGATCCTGGTGCGGCGTCTCCGCGTCACCAACCTAAGTCGCGAACGGCGGAGCATCGGCCTCTTGTTTCGACTGAGTCCGACGCTCGGAGGCGTGCACGCCCGCCAGGGGGTCTACTGGGATCCCACCCTCCGCGGAGTGGTCCATCACTATCGTCAGTACCAACTTCTCCTCGGCGGCATCTCCGATGCCGGAAGCCCCGCGACCTTCACCGCCGAACACCGGAGCGCCGAAGCCGGGCAGCGTTTGGACGCGCGGCTCGAGGCGGGGTTGGCCTTGGCGGAAAATCCGACCAGTCTCGGCAGCGTCGAGTCCGCCCTCGAGTTCCCGCTCGAGATCGAGGCCCAGGGACACGGACACGTGGATCTTTGGTTGGCCCTCGCCCCCACCCGAGCCGACCTCGCGGATCGGGTTCGCCATCTCGATCGCGACGCGGTCGATCGGATTTTTGCCGCCGCCGCCGACGAC
The DNA here is from genome assembly GCA_902826835.1 of uncultured bacterium. Taxonomy (GTDB): domain Bacteria; phylum Planctomycetota; genus RBC034. The sequence goes on from CADEGH010000007.1 coordinate 110,552, forward strand.
GCCGAGCGCCGCCCGGAGTGGAGGTCGCGGCTTACCAAGTTGCCCCGGTGGCTGGCAGAGGTGGCGGAGCGCTCTCGGCTCGTTCTGCGCGCGTTCATCGGTCGCAACGGTTGCATCCCGGCCGCCGTCGACCACGTGACCCTGGACCCGGGTCGGGAGAGCTACGCCTACGTCTGGATGCGCGACGGAGCGTTGGTCGCGGATGCGCTGGACCTCTGTCAGGAGCACGAATCGGCGCTGTCCTTTTTTCGATTCGCCTCTCGGTGCCTGCACCGGGACGGGTACTTCCTCCAGCGGTATCAGGTCGATGGTACGGAGGCTTCGGGCTGGCATCCGCGGGTACGCCATGGACGAACGATCTTGCCCATCCAAAGCGATCAAGGTGCATTGGTTCTTTGGGCTCTGGCCCGACTCGTGGTCCGAAGGGGGGACCGAAGCCCCGCCGAGTCCCTCGAAAGTTCTCTCACCCGCCCCATCGTCCAGTTCCTTCTCGATTTCCAAGATCCCGCTTCCGGTCTCCCGCTTCCGAGTTTCGATTTGTGGGAGGAGCGCTTCGGAGTCCACCTATTCACGGTGGCTGCCACGGTTGCCGGTCTAGCGGCAGCTACCGCGCTTCTCCCCGAGAGCGACCCTCTCGCGACCCGCGCCAAGACCTCCGCCGATCGCATGCGAACGGCGATGTTCGAGCGCTTTCGAGGCCAAGACCGTCCCGGATGGGCCAGGCGGATCGACACCGACTCGGGAGACTTGGACTGGACCGCAGACGCCTCGGTCCTCGGCCTCTGGCTCCTCGGAGTCCGGCCGGCCGAAGATGACGAACTTCCCCGCACTCTTGCTTGGCTCGAAGCCAAGTTGCGTGGCCCGCTCGGCGGATTCGCCCGCTACGAGGGGGATCCCTACTGTCGTGACCCTGAACTACCGGCCAAGGTTGCGGGCAACCCCTGGATCTTGGTGACGACTTGGGTGGCGCAGGCCAGGGTCATGGCCTCGGCGCCGCGCGCGGTGGATCAAGTCCTCGAAGAGGCGAGACGATTCCTCACTGCCGCTGCGCGCCCATCCGGGCTCCTCCCGGAGCAAGTTCATCCTCTCACGATGGCCCCGGAATCGGTCTGCCCGCTCGTGTGGAGCCACGCCTCGGTGGTGGCTCTCGCCAGCGCGGTTTCCGAAGTGCTCGAGGCGACTCAAGACCCCGGCGACTATCCCCGAGACCCCGCCGCCGCGGCCGGCTGAGCCCACCTTTCTTCGGCTCGGCTGTTAGGCTCTGGCCATGCAGAAGAGCGTGTTAGCGATGGTCATGGCCGGGGGTCGCGGCCAACGGCTCCATCCCCTCACCAAAGATCGAGCCAAGCCGGCGGTGCCATTCGGTGGGCAGTTCCGCATCATCGACTTTGTGCTCAGCAATTTTCTCAATTCGGGCATCTACTCGATCTACGTCTTGACTCAGTTCAAGTCGCAGAGTTTGGCAGAGCACCTCCAGGCCGGTTGGGGATTCGGCTCGATGCTGAAGGACCACTTCGTGGTTCCGGTGCCCGCCCAGATGATGACGGGCGAGATGTGGTACCGCGGCACCGCCGACGCCATCTACCAAAACCTCAATCTCGTGCGGGAGTCACGGCCCCACCTCGTCTGCATCTTCGGCGGCGATCACATCTACCGCATGGATGTGTCGCAGATGATTTCCTTCCACGAAGGCAAGATGGCGGACTGCACCGTCGCAGCCATCACGGTGCCAGTCGAAGAGGCGTCCGCGTTCGGCGTCATCGAAGTGGATGACGACTGGCGCATCGTCGGGTTCGAAGAAAAACCCGCCCAACCCCGCCCCATTCCAGGCGACCCCACCCGCGCCCTCGTGAGCATGGGCAACTACGTCTTCAACGGGCGCGCCCTGGTGAACATGCTCGAAGACGACGCGCGGGACCCCCAGTCCAGCCACGACTTCGGCAAAGACGTCATCCCTACTCGCCTCAAGGACCACCGCCTCTACTGCTACGACTTCACCCAGAATCGGGTGCCCGGGCAGTCCCTCCCCAACACCTATTGGCGCGACGTGGGCACGATCGAGAGCTACTACGAAGCGTCGCTCGATCTGCGCAAAGTCATCCCCGAGTTCAACCTCTACAACCTGGCCTGGCCGATTCGCACCGCCCGTTTCGACGATCCGCCCGCGAAGTTCGTCCACGATCAAGAGAACCGCACCGGCCGCGCGATCAACTCCATCGTGTGTGCCGGCAGCATCCTCTCCGGATGTACGGTCAAGAATTCGATCATCGGGCGCAACGTCAAGATCCACTCCTACGCCGAGGTCCACGACTCGATCATCTTCGACAACGTCGAAGTCGGCCGGGGAGCGCGGGTGCATCGGGCCATCGTCGACAAGAACAACCGGATTCCCGACGGGGCGACCATCGGCATCGACCCCGAAGCCGATCGGCGAGTCCACCACCTCTCTTCGACCGGAATCACGGTCGTAGGCAAGCAGCCTCGTTTCGAGGCGATGATCGGCACGATCAACATCTGAAGTCACTCACCACGCGGGCCCTCCGATCATGCCGATCGTGCTCATCCCCATCAGCGGCGGCGACCGAATTTTGCTCGAACGCATGACCGCTCCGTCGGCCCCGCTTTGGATGCGCATCGCCGGCTGCCTGGCCGCCGAAGGAAGAAGAGTCGTGCTTCCGAAGAACGGCCACCCGGTCTGGGACGACTGTGCTCGCTGTCAATCCACGGCGCCCGCGACGGTCCACGCGTTCCACAAGGATCGGCGCGGACTCGATGCCCGCTGCATCTTGAGCTGTGACCGGTGCGGGGGACTCGTGGAGGATCGCGTCCTATCGCACCTGGAAGCACGCCCCGAAAATCCCTTGGCCGGGATCGCACGCTCGTTCTGACCACCGCCGGGTTCGCGCTCGGGTCGAACGCTGACGCGCCCCCTGACTCACGGGCCAGGTCGGCTCAGAAGCAGTCGACCTGGGTCTCTTGGACCAGGAAGTCCACCACCGCTTGCAGGTTGCCACCGGAACTCGCGTAAACCGCGCGCTGGCGGTCGGCGGAAGTGCCCCGGTCGAGAATCTCGAAGACCCAGGAGATCTCTTCTTCGACGCCCAAGAACTTCACTTCCTCGCTCATATCGTCCAAGATCGAGGCGATGCTGTCACGCACCGAGACGACCTTTTTCGTCGCGAAGTCGATGAAGGTGCCGGCGATCCCGTGCCGCATCGCCCGGTACATGTTTTCGTTGATCAAGGCGCGGCGGTGCAGGCGGTAGCCGAGGTTTCTGTGGTACAGGTTCAGGAGACGAGTCCCCACGACCTGCATGAACGCGGTGAGGGCCACCGTTTCCCGAATGCTCGTCGGCATATCGCAGGCCCGAATCTCGATCGTCGGGAAGAACGGATGGGGTCGGATGTCCCAGTAGATTTTCTTCGCGTTGTCAATGCAGCCGGTCTCGATCAACGTCTTGACGTACTGATCGAACTCGGCGAAGTTCGTGAAGTAGTCCGGCATTCCGGTCCGAGGGAAACGGCGGAAGATGCCGGTACGCGAGGTCGCGAGCCCGGTGTCTCGTCCCTGCCAGTAGGGAGAGCTGGTCGAGAGGGCCAGGAAGTGGGGCACGTAGTGCCGCATCGCGTTCATCACCGCGATCCGTGCATCCGGCTCCTCGATGCCCAAGTGGCAGTGCATGCCGTAGATGAGATTGGAACGGGAGATGTCCCCGAGATCCTGCTGGATCTGGAGATAGCGTTCCCCGGGCGTAAGCTTCACGCTCGCCCAGTGGGTGATCGGATGCGTCGACGCCGCGGCTACCGCCAAGCCGTGCTTACGACAGAGCGCAATGAGGGTGCGCCTCAGCTCCGTGATTTGCTCACGGATGTCCTTGACAGTGCGGCACACGGTGGTGACACATTCCACCACCGGGGCGTGGAACTCGGGGCGGATGTGGGATCCGTAGATCTCCGCTCCCTCCTGGAGTACGACCTGAGTGTCCGAACTCAGTTCGCGGGTCACCGGGTCGAGGATCTGGTACTCGAGCTCGACGCCGAGGGTTGGGATTTCCACCTTCTTGGTCATGACATGCACGCTCATGCGGGGATCGTAGCGGAGGGGCGGGCGAATGACCACCGCCGATCAATCGCCGGGAACGAGCAGTACCGGGGTCTGCCCTCCCCCGGAGGTCACGTTGCAGAGCGAGCCGGCAGCCAGGCGGGCCAAAACCCCATCGACCTTGCCGAAATAGACGTAGGGGTCGAGGTCGACCACCATCTCGACCTCCTCGAGCCCTTGGTCCAAGAGCGGGTACGGCTCGGTGATCGTCGGGACACGTTCCTGAGCGACGAAGTCCCCTTGAAGCGCGTCTTGGATGGCGGCCCGCCAGGCCGCCTCCTCGCACTCCCACCCCAAGACCACGCCCTTCCCGCCGTACTCGTCGTTGGGCTTCAGCACCATCTTCGACCGCTCTCGCTCCAAGAACGCGAGTAAGTCGACCTCTGTCCCACGGTAGTCGGTTCGGGTGGCCCGGACTCGGCGCGTCCAAGGAATCACCGCGTCGATCGCGATGCGTTCCTCGCGGGTCAGCCAGTTGCGGTCCCGGGCGTCGCCCGAAAGCACCGCAAACGCTGCCTTCTTGTGGACGATCTTCGAGCGGAAGGGGTTCAGCATGACCACTTCGCCGTGTTCGATCGCGAGGAGGAGTGCACTCAGTTCCGAGCGGCGCTCAAGGAGCTCGTTCACGAGAACGCGGCGGTAGACGAGATCGACCGGTACCCCCTGGGCATACAGACGGCCCTGCCGTCGCTCCAAGCGGCGAGGGTCCTCAAGCAAGGTACGAAAGCCCGCCTGGGTGAAAGTCTCCCGGAGAATTTCGAACTCCTGGCGCGTCGGGAGATCCAAGTAGTCGGTGATGAGGATCGTGGGCTTGCCTCGTCCCTGGGCGATTCGATATCCCAGAAGAAGCGCGTTCAGCAGCGCTTCGCGATGCTGGATCCGGGTCGCGCCCACCTCGGACGCGAAGGCCGGAAGCAATGGGTGAGTCAACAGCCCCTCAAGAGCCATGTCGGCGTAACCGGCTCCCGCCGGAGCTTCCGCGTTCAGTTCGACAAATTGAAAGCCGGTCGGCGTTTCGAAACTGTCCAGACGGCAAAACGCCAGAGGGTCCGGGCAACGAGGCTCGGCGGTGAGCAGTGGCCGTTCGTCCTCGCGGACTCCCAGAAAACGCAAGAGTGAGTCGTCGTTGAGCGCGAGGTCGATCAGGCGGCGGCACGCGCCAACCACCACGCTCGAGACGTACCCGAGGTAGCGGTATTGGCCTTCGCTCAGGAGCTTGGGCCGCAGGACTTTGACGATCTCGCGCTCGCCGAAGAGGCAGCGACGGGAACGCAGCGATTCTCGCAGGTCCGTCACCCCTGCCGCATACTGCGCCCGGCCCATCGACAGGCGCGATCGATAAGCCGAGAGCGCAGCGGAGTGCGTCACGAGGGTTCGCTCGACGATTTACCTTTGCCTTTACCCGAGCTCCGCTTCGACGCGGGCCGGGCCGTTTTCCCTTCCGCTGCCGGCGCGGCGGGCGGATCGACGACGGTGGCCACCAGGCCCTGCGCCCCGTCCCGGCGCGCATGGTGGTGAACTGGCGCGCAGTTCGGATCCGCGAGTTCGACGAAGGCTGCGAGCGCGGCCCCTACGACTTTCTCGTGCAGCGCGGTGCCGAGGGTCGAAACCTCGAGATCGGGCGCCGGCACCACATCCGTCACCCAGAGTTCGCCTTGGACCTCGGCCAATTCGACGGCTGCGAGGTCGTACCCGAGCGCGCACGCCGCCTTGCTGGCCAGCCGAATCGCCGCTTCCTCGGTCGCAGCCGAGACGTAGTCAGGGTCGAGGGTGACGCTGCGGTAGGTGGGGTCGAATCGTGCGAGCACGGTGCGCTGACCCCCGAAGACATAGGCGCGCAGCGTCCGCTCGGCCACAAATTCCTGTTCGAGCATCACGAGCTGCCGCCCCGTCCGATCGAAGGCTCGAAGGAGATCCTCTTCGGAGTGGATGCTGCGCTCGGGCGCGTAGGCTTCGAAGCGGGCGCTCTTGAGCAACGCGGGAACCCCGGTGGTCTGCACGATTCCCCGCCAGTCCAAGGGGTAGCGCAGGTTGCGCAAGGAGGCCCCCGTGACCGTCTCGGCGTATTCCTTGTGGGGAAGCAGCACCGTCTTCGGCACCTTGCAGCCCATTCGGGCAAGCTTGGAGCGATCGGTGAAACGGTCCTGTCCAGACAGACGGCGCGGCGAGTTGACGACCTTCTTGCCGGCATCCTCGAGGGCGCTCAGCGCCGAACGAAAGTAGGGAATCTCGTGCGAGATTCGATCGACGATCAAGTCGAACTCCGCGACTTCGTCGAGGCTCGAGCCACCAAACTTCACGAGATCCACGGTGGTATCGGGCAACTCGGCGGCACGGGCGGACAGAGCGCGGGGCCAGCTCTGTTCCATTCCGATCACAAGACCGATTTTGGGCATGGGACAACTCCGGAAAACGGCAAAAACACCTTAACAACTCGGGCCGAAAGCGCGCCCGTATCTCGTCTTCCGAACTTCCGGGACTCCGCAGGCACGGGGGGTGAGGAGTGCGGGCAGCCCAAGAAACCCCGTGGGGAATTGCCAGGCGCTTCCCGAGGCGTGCCCTCCTTCCTACACTCCCCCCATGAAGATTCTGTTCGCCGCCTCCGAAGTCCACCCCTTTGCCAAGACGGGCGGGCTCGGCGATGTCGCCGGGGCGCTCCCCCAGGCCTTGGCGGCCCTGGGTCACGAAGTCGCGATCGTTCTCCCCCTCTACCCCCGGGTGCGCCGCCGCGGCGACGTGCGCACCGTGGTCGCGGAGAAGGTGAGCTGCCGATTCGCGCACGAAAACCGCCCGTTTCGCCTGCTGCGAACCGAGCTCAAAGACTGTCCGAATGTCGCGGTCTACCTCGTGGAGAATCCGTGGATCTTCGAGGCCGAAGAGGCCTTCTACGGCGTCGAACCCGGCAGCTACGGCGATGGTCACCTACGTTTTCTTTATTTCGCCCGGGCCCTCTGCGAGATCCCGAAGGCCGTCGATTTCTTTCCGTCGGTCTTTCACCTGAACGATTGGCAGACGGCGCTGGTCGCTCCGCTTTTGCGCACCGTCTACAAGGGTGAGCCTCGGTACCGCCAAACCGCGACCGTTCTCACGATCCACAACCTGGCCTACCAGGGCGTGTTCGAACGGGCCGACCTCGACCACGCCGGGATTCCCGGCTTTCTCTTGGCCGAAGGCCGACTCCTGGAGAAGGGCCTAGGAAACCTCTTGGCCGGCGGATTGCGATTCGCCGACGCCGTCACCACCGTGAGCCGCAGCTACGCCGAGGAGATTCTCGGTAAGGAGCACGGCGGTGGACTCGAAGGGCTCCTCCAGTGGCGGCGGCCGCTCCTCACCGGCATCGTCAACGGCCTCGACACCAAGACTTGGGATCCGGAAAGTGACCCTCACCTCCCTGCTCATTACACGAAGGACGACTTCGCGGGGAAGGCCCGCTGCAAGGCGGAGCTACTCCAGCGCTCCGGCCTGACGCCCACGGACGGCCCCGTATTCGGAGTGGTGTCCCGCCTGGTCGGACAAAAGGGACTCGAACTGGTGGTCCCAGTCATGCACGAGCTGCTCGGATTCGACCCGAGTGTGCGATTTGTGCTCCTGGGCTCCGGCGAGCCCGAACTCGAACAAGCGTTCCGGCGGCTCGCCGAGCACCATCCCGGCCGCGCCGCCGCGAGACTGGCGTTCGACGCCCCGTTTTCGAGTCTCGTTGAAGCGGGGTCCGACTTTTTCCTGATGCCGTCCCTGTTTGAGCCCTGCGGGCTGAACCAGCTCATCTCGATGCGTTACGGGACGCCGCCGATCGTGCGCGCGGTCGGAGGTCTCAAGGACACCGTGACGGATGCGACCGAGACCACGCTCTCCCTCGGGCGAGCCACCGGCTTTGTGTTTCACGACTATTCCGTTCCGGCGCTCGCGCAGGCCGTGAAGCGCGCGCTCGCGGTCTATCGCTCCCCCTTCGATCTCGATCGCATGCGACGAGCCGGCATGGCCAGCGATTGGAGCTGGACCAAGTCGGCCGCCGAATACATCGCGGTCTACGAAGCGGCGTTGGCACGGCGCACCAGCGGGCACCACTTGAAGGAAGTGCTGTCGGGAATGCCGGAGGAGCCCATCGAAGTCGAATTGCCGGCCCTGGCTCAAGTGCCGGAGGGGTATCCTCGCGACTCGCTCACCCTGATTCCTTTCGATCCCACCACGCTCTTCATCGGTTGGGAACTTGGCGGCCCGATCACGAGTCGTTTGTTCGAGGCCCTGTCAGAAGAGCAGCGCCGGGTCCTGACCTACTCGGTCGTGTTGACCGAGATCGACACCGGACGAGTGGACCGAGCGGAAGCCGCGGGTTTTGCCAACCAGCATTTTGCGGCCGTTCGCGCGGGTGCCCGCTATCGCGCGGAACTGTGGCTGAATCGCCCGGGAATCGGCAGCGTCCTCCTCCTCGCGCACGGCGCGGTCAGCATGCCGTCCGACGTCCGTCCGAGGGAGGCCTGATGCCACCGCGACTCGGTGCGTGCACGATCATCCTGCACGGACATCTCCCGTTCGTGCACCATCCGAACCACGACGACTTTCTCGAAGAGGATTGGTTCTTCGAGGCCGTTCTCGAAACCTATCTGCCGATTCTCGCGATGCTCGATCGTTTGGCCCAAGACGACATTCCGGTGCGTCTGTCGGTCGGCCTCACCCCGCCCCTCCTCGAGATGCTGCGGGCGCCGAGCCTGCAACAGAAGGTCGAGCGCTACCTCACGCGCTTCCGCAACTTAGCGGAGTCCGAGCTGCGCCGACTGCCCAAGGGCGACGATCGACGCCCGGCCGCCCGGCACTATCTCGAAACCGCAACCAGCCACTGGCAGCGCTGGCAGGACCGACGAGGTGACTTGGTGGCGGCGTTTCGGGATCACCGCTCCGCTGGCCGTCTGGAAATTCTGGCTTCCAATGCCACGCACGCGGTCATGCCCCTGCTTGCGACCGAAGAGGGAAAGCGGGCCCAGGTGAAGATCGGAGTTGCTCTCTTCGAAGAAATCTTCGGAGAGAAACCGCACACCTTCTGGCTGCCCGAGTGCGCCTTCACTCCGGGAGTGGACCGTCACCTCGCCGAGGCGGATCTGTCCGGTGTGATCCTCGACCATCACGGGGTCGTGGGCGCCGCGCCCCGCCCCACCAGCGAGGCGTTTCGCCCGCTGCGGACGCCCGCCGGGATGTTTGCGTTCGGCCGCGACCTTTCTTCGTCCCGCCAAGTGTGGGCGCAGGAAGTCGGATACCCGGGAGATCCTCTCTATCGCGAGTTCTACCGAGACCTCGGATACGACGGGGAGTACGCGGACATCAAGCGCTGGCTCCACCGCGACGGAGTTCGCCGCAACCTCGGCATCAAATACCACCGAGTCACCGGAAAGGTCGAGCTCCACGAGAAAGCGATCTGGGATCCGGACGCGGCGTTGGGGCGAGCCGCCGTGCATGCCGGAAACTTTCTGTGGCATCGCGGCGAGCAGGCCAAAGGCCTCCGGGACAAGCTGGGCGTCACTCCGGTGATCGTGTCGCCCTACGACATGGAGCTCTTCGGTCACTGGTGGTTCGAAGGCCCTCATTTTCTCGAGTGTTTATTCCGCCAAATGGCCGACCCCGCATCTCGCGCTCCGGTGCGCCTCCTTTCGCCGAGCGATGTCTTGCGCGAAGCCGAACCCTGCCCGAGCGGGGCGCCGGGGCTCTCCACCTGGGGCGAGGGCGGATTCCTCAAGGTCTGGCTGAACGAAAAGAACACCTGGGTGCTCCGCCACCAGCAAGAGCTCGAGCGTCGCATGGTCGAACGCGCGGCGGAGTTTCCGGCCGCGGAGGGCGATCAAGAACGTCTGCTCGATCAAATGCTGCGGGAGCTGCTATTGCTTCAGGCCTCCGACTGGTCCTTCATCCTCACCAAGGAAACCGCGGTCCACTACGCGAAGCAGAGAATTACGGAACACGTCACCCGTTTCCTGCGCCTCGAGAGCATGCTGCAGACTCGCGAGCCCTTCGACGCCACTTGGTTCGAGGAAGTGCGCGGCATCGATTCCATTTTTCCCGGACTCTCGTACCGGGTGATGCTCGGCGGTGACGTCACCCGGCCCGGGGTGCGGCTGGGCCACCCCGGGGCGACCGCGGCCCTCCCCTGATCAGCGGCTCGGCGGGCGCTCGTCCCGACCATCGCGGCGCGCGCGCTCGACATCGACGACGACGGCGGCCACGGGACCCCCGGTCGCTTCCGATCGGAAGGGAACTCCGTAGACATTGCTCAAAAGCTCGGGTCGAAAGACCTCGCGCGGAGGGCCCATCTCGACGAGCCGACCCGCGCGCACGATCGCCACTTGATCGGCAAACCCACTCGGGAGCACGAGATCGTGCGACACGACGACGAGGGTGACCCCGGTGCGGCTCAGGGCCAATAGCCGTCTCCACAAGTCGAGCGCCAACGCGGGATCGAAGGAGGCCGTCGGCTCGTCGAGCAGAATGACTTGCGGAGTCTGCGCCAAGGCTCGGGCGATGGCGGCGCGCTGTTGTTCCCCTCCGGAGATCTCCGAGACGAGGTGGTCCCGGAGGGCCCAGAGATCCAAGTCTTCGAGAACTCCTGTGATGACCCGGTCGTCTTCGTCCGTTCCGAACGATCGGAAGCCCTGCCAGGGAAAGCGGCCGAGTTCGACAAATTCCCGCACCGAAAGGCGGACGCGAAAATCCTCGCGCTGCGCCACGTGGGCGATGCGCTGGGCACGCAGGCGCGCCGACCACCGAGTGGGGTCTTCGCCGAGCACCGACACCTGGCCGCGGCTGCACCGTAAGCGCCCCCCGAGCAGGTGCAGAAGGGTGCTCTTGCCACTGCCGTTCGGACCCACCACCGCGAGAAGGGTTCCCTTCGCTACAGAGAGAGTCCACTCGTGGAGAATCGGCCGGCCCGGTTCGAAGCCGGCGTCGACTCCCGTCAATCGCAGCACCTCAGTCATGGAAGTGCTTGGCCTCCCGACGAAGCAACAGGATAAAAAACGGTCCGCCGAGGAACGCGGTCACCACTCCGGCCGGAACCGGTACCGACCAGATGTGCTGCGCACACACATCGACCAGAACCAAGAAAGTTCCGCCCCCGATCCCGCAGGCGGGCACCAAGAAGCGGTGATCGTGGCCGAACCACCAGCGGAACATGTGGGGGATGATCAGGCCGACCCCCCCGAGCGGACCCGCCAAGGCCACCGCCGATCCCGTGAGGAGCGAGCCCAGCAGAAAACCGGCGGTGCGCAGGCGTGCCACCCCGACGCCCAGTCTTTGGGCGGCCTCTTCACCGACGATGAGCACGTTGAGACCACGCGCGATCGCAAACGTGCACAGGCCACCGAGGACTAGGCCGGACCCCGCGGTGGCGAGAAGGAACGGCTCTTGAATATCGGGAAGCCCGCCGATCAGCCATCGGAACAAGCGTTCGCGCTGTTCATGTCGCAGGGTGAGATTGACGAGCAGGAGCAGCGCCGATAGGAACGATCCGACTACCACTCCAGAGAGCAGCAAGGTGGTGGCCCGCACGCCGCCACGTCGCCACGCGACGGCATACACCAACGCCACGGCGCCAAGGCAACCGAGAAACGCCGCCGCGGGCACGAAGTGGAGTCCGACCCCGAGCGCTAGCGCGGCCCCGAGCGAACCGCCTGAGGAGACTCCAAGCCCGTAGGGAGAAGCCAGGGGGTTGCGCAAGAGCGTTTGAAAAACGAGTCCAGCGAGGGCCAGGGCTCCGCCGGCGATTTGCGCGGCGAGCGCTCGGGGAAGCCGGAGGCCAAACACCTTCTTGGCGTCCAAGCTGGTCGGGTCTGACCCTACCTTCGACCAATCGATCGCGGTCGGCCCGACCGCCATCGCTAAGCCGATGGACAGCCCGGCGACGACGACCGCGAGCGAGATTCCCCAGGCGAACTTCCTCCGTTCACGGCGGCGCTGGACTGCCAATTCCATCATGGAGTGTGGACCCACTCTGCGAGCGCCTCGGCCGCCGCCATGATCCGGGGCCCGGGCCGCACCAGCGTGCCCCCACGAACCAGGAGCACGCGGCGATTCGCAACCGCCACAAGCTCCGGCTGCGAGCTCCAATAATCCCAAAAGCGAGCCTCATCCGCGGGGGTTCCGGCCCCGATCCCGAGGTCGATGATCACTTCCGGATCCCAAGCATGGACTCGTTCGAGCTGGATTTCCGGCCACTGCGTGGTCGTATCGAGCCTGCGGACGACATTTTCGGCCTGGACCAAGTCCATGATCTGATCCAGAAAGGTGCCACCCCCCGGCGCGATCAGCGGGTCGCGATCGAGAACCAACAATACCCGGCGACGCGGCATCGCCTGAAACCGTCGCCGAATGCGCGCTTCTTCTTGCTCGAGGTGGCTCGCCAAGATGGCCGCGCGTTCTGGCACCGAGAGCGCCTGTCCAAGCGCCCGCACTCCTTCGCGAAGGTGGGAGGCCTCCTCGGTCACGAGCCGCAGCACCTGGAGGCCGAACTGCTGCTCCAGAGTGTCGGCGAGGCGGGCCTCCGAGGCGAAGACCACCACCAGATCCGGCTTTTGATCCAAGATCCCCTCGAGGCGAAAGCTCTGGAACGCCCCGAGATCGGGCAGGGACCGCGCGGCGACCGGGAAATCGCACCAAGTCGATCGACCCACCATGCGCTCGCCCACCCCCAACGCCCAAATCACCTCCGTCGCCGAGGCCACCAGGCTGACGATCCGATGCGGGACGCGGTCGGTGAGAGGAAGGCCCGAAAAATCCAGGCGAGGCAGGTCAAGCCCTTCCAAGCTGCGAGCCACCGGGGGCATCGGAACGCGGGATGATCTCCCGCAGCCTCCGGAGAGCAGCAAGATCCCCGCGCAAAAAACCAAGCGAAGAAAGGTGATCGACACGACGTCTTGATCCGATCTCGCGCCACCGCTAAAAGTACGGCGCCTCTTGGGGGATTAGCTCAGCTGGGAGAGCGCCACAATGGCATTGTGGAGGTCAGGGGTTCGATCCCCCTATCCTCCATCCCGAGTGGAACGGTCGCGGCCGGAGCCCAAAACTCCGGCCGCGATTTCTTTTTGTCGGGCTCGATCCGCGCGGCGATGCCGCATCATTTCCAGCGCGGAAGGCGCGGCAACGCGGATGCTTGGAGTCCGATCATCGCCATCGCCGAGCCGAAGCTCGAGGAGCGGTCGAACACACGATCATTCCACACGCCTTCCCCTTCCTTGGTCCGCCAGTAGAGCTCGCGCAAGCGCGAACGATGGGCTGGACGCTCGGCGTCGGGAAGCTGCTCGATCGCGAGCGCCGCGTAGGTGTGACCGAAGTGAAAGTAGTAAGGGGCGACTCCGTAAGGAGGTTCGTGAGTCCCCCCCTTCTTGCGGCGCTTCTCAAGCCACTCCCAATGATCGAAGAAGGCCTGCACGGCACCGCGCAAGGCCTCGATCGAGCCCCGACCGCCGAGGTAGAGCGCGAGTTCGGCGGCCGCCATCCGAGCGCAGGCACCTTCTTTAGGTTCCTCCGCTCGCCCCCCTTTCGGTCCGATCGCATAGACCCACGCTCCGTTTTCCGAACGGCCCGCTTCCAGGGTCTGCAAGGCGCGATCGACCGTCACGGCCGGCACCGAGAACCCTTGCTGCTTGGCGGCGTAGAGGGCAAGCAAGGTGGGGGCGGTCATGAAGGGACTCGCCTGCCCCCGGGGATCCTTCAGGCCTTTGGCCCCCCGCGAGTAGTTCCACCCCCCGACCGACTCGAGGTCGGTGCGACTCAGGGTCTTGATCAACGATTCGATCAGCGACTTCGTCGCGGACTTCTCGGCATCCGGAACCAGGTTGCGCTCGATCAGGCGGAGCAGGAACCAGAGGCCGTAGGTGTGGGCCCACCCCCGCACATCGTAGCTCCCAAGAAATCCGCTCTGCAGGAGCGGCTCCTTTTGGAGAAAGGTCATCGTGAACTTGCGAGCCCGCTCCACCGCCGCTTTCCGATCCTGATCCTGGTCGAATCCGGGGGAGTCGATCAACGCCCACGCGACGATGGCGGTCCCGCCGACTCGGTAGCCCGGAGGAATCTCGTTGCCGACGCGGTAAACCCCCTCGTAGGGCCATTCCGCCCCTGGGACTCTTTGAGTCGCAGGCAGAGGAGCCGGCGGCTCCGCCGCCTCCTTCTTGGACTGGCGCGGTCGCGTCCGATCCAGGGCGGGGTCGTAGTCCTCTTGGGAGGACAGCAAATGACGAATGGCAGCCCCGATCGCCTTGCTCACTTGAGCGTCGGAGGGGGCCGGAGGCGGAACCGCCTCCGCCTGCGCAAAGGTGGTCGGGTTCAAAAGTACGAGGAGGGTCAGGAGCACCGGCTTCATGCGGGCATGCTACTCCATCGTTGCGTCCGAAGATCGCGCCTGGTAGAAGCCTCCTCCGAAACGAAGGACCTCGACCATGGCCAAAAAGAGCAAGGAGAAGACCGAGATCGTATTCCTCGTCTGCTCCGAGACCGGTGACCGCAACTACACGATCAAGAAGCGCACGAAGGGCGAAAAGCTGGAGCTGATGAAGTACAGCCCCCGCCTGCGTAAGCACACGAAGCACACCGAAAAGAAGAAGTAACCTCGCGCCCCGCGCGTTTGTCAGCCCCCCGGCGCGGCCGACGATTCTTCAGTGCGACCCGCCTGGCTCGCCTTCTCAGCCGGAACTTCGGCAAGAGTCAGCCACCCAGCTCATGTAGGTGGAAAGTCCGTCCACGATCGGGACGACCAAGAGTTCCGGAACCGCGTAGGGATGCCATTCCGCCGCTCGCGCCAAGAGCTCCTTGGCCCGACCCCGCGTGGTCTTCATGACCCACTGCTCTTCCTCACTCTCCTCCAACCGTCCTTCGTAGAGGTAGGTCGATCGGACCCCCGGAGTCCTCGCGATGCAGGCCACCCGCCCGCTCTGCACCAAGATCCGCGCGCGCTCCGGATTTTCGGACGCCGATGGCATCGTGGTCAGGAGCAGCACCACCTCACGGTCATCGACTCCACCCGCGCAAGCCGGATCGGTCGTCATGAATTTCGTCTCCGAGTTCGTCCGGGAAAAAGCGCCGCCACCGCGTTGCTGAGCGCCAGCAGAGCGGCACACGACCAGTGCCCCACTTCACGGTGTTCGTCCGAGAGGGATTTCCAACGCGCCGGAACGTGCTTCATCCGGCGGAGAATCAGGGACTCGGAGGCGACCGGGATCCAGCTCTCGACTCCGCCTCCCTTGCGCGTGACCGTAAGCCAGACTGCGCCCCGGTCCGCCACCTCAACGACTTGGATCCCGTCCTGCGTCCACTGTCGCGTTTGGTCGGCAGACGGCATCACGAGGAGGCGCGCGCCCAAGTGTTTCAATGCCGCCCAGGTCCGTTCCGCTCGCTCGCTCGCGAAGGGGGGAAGCGTCACCCCTCTCCTCTCGGATTGGCCAAAGATCGGCCCGTTCACGAGTCCCACCACCGGATGGGAATCGCGGGCGAGGTTCACGGCAAAGAGGTGCTGTCCCAACACCTCGGAACGATCGTCCGGCCCGATCAAGTCGGCGCCGAGAGCACACACCCCCGCCACGTTGTAAGGTCCTTCGAAAGGGCCCCCCAGGCTGCGTTGGGCCCGACGGGCGCGTTCGCCCACCCCAGCTTCGGCATCGGGAAGGTGGAGACTGCGCAGGCGCAGACTCTCGATCGCGTCCCGCGCGGCCAGTCGCCCCGAATAATCGAAGTCCGAACCCACCATCCCCAAAGTCACGAGCAGTTCGGGGAGCGCCGCCGGCGAAGCAAAACGTTCGATGCGCTCCAGAGTGCTCTCGGGCGTTCCCCGTCCCAAAACAAGAACTCTTGGCTGTTCGCCATCAAACCCGCGGGGTCGGATCCGGGCACTCCCCCCGCTCTCCGGGAAGCTCGCTCGGAGCAAGGTCCGACCTCCCCACGCCGAGCTGAGTGCCACCTCCCCCGAGACCACGCGAACTTGGTCAGGACGTCCAAGGTTCTCAAGGAGCACCCGCACTTCTCCCCCGCCCCCCTGCGCGGTCCAATTCACCAACAAGTCCTGGCTACCGGGGAATACGCGAGCTTCCCGGTCGGCGGATTTGAGCTGCGCCGCGTCCGAGCTCAGGCTCAGGGGCGAGGCGGAACTCCAGCGGCTGAGCGTGAGCGGTGCCGGCCAGAGGCAGGGCGAAGTCGAGAGCCGGTGCGCCCATCCCCCACATCCGATCGACAGGACTATCGACACCGAGATGCTGATCCACCGCCACACGCGGGAACGTCCGCGGTGGCAGATCCGAAGCGGAGCGACCGCTATCACGGCCGCGAGCCAGCCGAGTCGGCTCTCTCGCAGGAAGTGGCCAGCCTCGTAGAGCCAGTGGGCCGCCACCAACCAGCCGAACACCGCCACGAAACTCCGTTGCCACCACGCCCCGGCCATCGCCACCAGGAGGCCCAGGCCGGCCATGAGCAACGCCGCCACCCCCAGCTCTGGTTCTATGGTCGACTCCTCAGGGACTTCACCATGCTCGGAGTTTCCGCGTTAGGAGCTCGACGATGGTCCCGGCTTGACCTATTGAACCAAGAAACCCGTGGCTCTGCATCAACCCAATCCATCCGAAGCCTCTGGATCTTTGGCGTCTGAACCATGGGCACGGGAGTGAGTCTAGTCGGGAATCGAGTCCCGATCCGGATCCGTGGTGACTACGGTGCCACCGCGCGCTTCGGCGTATAGTAGACGACTCTCCTCCTTTCCCAGGGACGCCATGAACCGAGTGACGAGCTTTATCCTGATCGCCTGGTGCCTCGGCTTTGGGGGCGCACTGGCGCACGGCCAGACCCCGGTCCTGCGCGTCCTCGCGATGCCGACCTTGTCGGAAGCCGATCCTCGCGAGGGACGTTTCGGGCGGCAGGTCGACGACGCTTTGTTCGCCGAATGGCGCGCCTTGGTCCGCCAAGCCGAGGCTGCGGGCGCCACCATCCTTGTTGTGGAAATCACCACCCCGGGTGGAGACCTGGCGATCGCCCAGCAGATCACTCACGAGCTCGGCAATCTCCGCGCGCGGGGCGTGCGCACCATCGCCTACGTTCCCGAAGCCGCAACCAGTGCCGGCGCCCTGATTGCCCTTGGGTGCCACGAGTTGTTCCTCGCACCAGGGGCGGAGATCGGCAACGCAATCCCGCGGAAGCGTGACGCCTTCGGCCAATTCCACGATCTCGAGCCCAAGGAGCTGACAGAGGTGCTCGCCTTCGCCCAAAAGCTCGCCCTCGGGAGCCCGTTTCATCCGCTCCTCGTGCGGGCGATGGTGGACGCCGAGTGCGAGGTGGTCGTCGTCACGAACGGTCAAGCACCATCCGAACTCATGCTCGTCTCGGACTTCGAGCGCACCTTCGCGTCGCGACCCGAATCCGTGCGCACCGTCCAGATCAAGTCCAAGCGGGAAGCCCTGAAGCTCGTGGCGGGCGGAAACACCATCGGCCTCCCCGGTTTCCCGTTCGAAAGCGTGATGTCTCGTGACCAACTGCCCGCCGCATTGGGTCTGGGCGATCGTCCCCTCCACCGCGAAGAGCTCCTGCAGTTTTCGATCCCGAAGGACGGCTCCCTCTCCTTCCGCTGGTTCGACCCGCGCCTTCTGCTCTTGGTGCTCGCCTTCGTGTTCTTGGTCTTGGAGATCAAGACCCCGGGTGTGGGCCTCTTCAGCATCCTCGCGATCCTCTCCCTATTCGGGTACTTCCTGGTGGGCATGGAGGATTCCGCCAGCCTCGGCTTGTGCATGGGACTCCTGGTGGTCGGAGTCGCGCTGCTCGCGACCGAGCTCTTCTTGCTGCCAGGATTTGGCATCTTTGGGATCTCCGGTTTGCTTTGCATCCTTCTCTCCATCTACGGCGCGACCATCGACCTTCCCGGCACCACCGCGGTCGATCGCTTGATCCCTGATTCCGGAGCCGACTGGGAACGCGTGCAATCCTGGTTCCTCCGCTTGCTGGTCACCGCAATCGCGGGCGTACTCGGCGCTCTGTTTCTCTTCCCTCAGCTTCACCGCCTGCCCTTCCTACGCCAACTCGCGCTGGGCCGCGCGAGCTCCGAAACTTCGGAACAGGCGGCAAGCTCCGCCGCCGACCTCCACTCGCTCCCCTCCATCGGGGCCTTCGGAGTCGCGGAAACCACCCTGCGTCCGAGCGGGAAAGCGCGATTCGGCAACCTGCACGCTGACGTCGTCTCCGACGGAACCTGGATCGAGTCGGGTCTGCCGGTTCGCGTGGTTCGGCGCGAAGGAAACAAGATCGTCGTCAGCGGAGTGCCATCATGATTTGGTCAGCCTGCCTCTTATTGGCTGCGGCAGGGTTGACCATCCTCGAAGTGCTCATCCCGAGCTTCGGGATCCTCGCGGTCTTGGCCGCGACCGCGTTTGGATTCTCGGTGGTCACCGCGTTTCGCGAGGACGCCACGGTGGGATGGGTCATCCTGGGAGCAGGCGTTCTGCTCGTGCCTCTGGCGTGGCGGATCGGCCTCAAAGTTCTCCCTCACACTCCCCTCGGTCGCAGGATGATTCCCGCCCCGCCCAAACCCTATGCCCCGCTGGAGACTCCGGTTGCGACGGGAGCCATCGGCCGCGCTCTCACCGACCTTCGCCCATCGGGCGCGGTCCAGTTTGATACCCAGCGAGTGGATGCGATGTCACACGGCCCATTCCTGGAGAAAGGTGCGGCCGTTCGAGTCATTCACACTGAGGGATCCAAAGTCATCGTAGAAGCCCTGCCCAGTGCCTGATCCCCGGCGGCGAGCCGCGGGTCAGGTAGAGATTGGGTGTATGACCGTTTGTGGTTACGAACGTAGTGCGGCGGCGGATCGGCGGCTTCCCGCTCCGACCGACGTGCTTGATTGCAATCCCACTTTCTATCCCGAGAGCTAACGACATGTCCATCACCCTTCTCGCAGCCGAGCGAGTGACCACGATCTTTCTCGTGGGCCTCGGGCTCGTCCTGCTCATTTTGGTGGCCTTTCTGCTCAAGTACTTGAATCTCTACGTTCGCGCGGTCTTCTCGCGGGCGGACATTTCGCTGTTCGAACTCGTAGGCATGAGCTTTCGGAAAGTCAACGCCACGCTCATCGTCAACTCGAAGATCCGCGCCGTTCAGTCCGGGCTCTCGATCCCGACCAGGGAACTCGAAGCTCACCTCTTGGCTGGCGGCGATGTCGCTCGAGTCGTCACCGCCGTGATTGCCGCTGACCGCGCCAGCATCGAACTGCCATTCAAGATCGCCACCGCGATCGATCTCGCAGGGCGCAATGTCGTCGACGCCATCCACACTTCCGTGGACCCCAAAGTCATCGACTGCCCCAACCCAGCATCGGGAAGGGACTTCATTTCCGCGGTCGCCAAGAATGGCATCGAGCTGCGCGTGCGAGCCCGAGTCACCGTGCGCACGCACATCCCTCGCCTCGTCGGCGGAGCCACCGAGGAGACGATCGTCGCTCGCGTCGGCGAAGGCATCCTCACCACGATCGGCTCATCAGAGAGCCATATGGACGTACTCGAAAATCCCGATCGCATTTCGAAGACGGTGCTTTCCAAGGGGCTGGACTCCGGTACGGCCTTCGAGATTCTCTCGATCGACATCGCCGACATCGATGTCGGGGACAATGTCGGTTCCAAGCTCCAGATCGATCAAGCCCAAGCCGATCTGTTGGTCGCCCAGGCTCGAGCCGAAGAGCGCAAGGCCATGGCCATCGCCCGCGACCACGAGATGCGCTCTCAGGTATCCGAGAACCGCGCCAAGGTCGTACTCGCCGAGGCGGAAGTGCCGCTCGCCATGGCCGAGGCCTTCCGCAGCGGTCGCCTCGGCGTCATGGACTATTACCGCATGCGCAACCTCGAGGCCGACACCCAGATGCGCTCGAGCCTAGGAGATCCGGCGACTGGGCAAAAGGAGGCCTGATGGACCTCGCCGACATCATCCGGTGGATTTCGAAGAACCACATCGCGGCAATTCTGGCGTTTGTGGTGGTGTCCGCGCTTTGGGAGTGGATTTCCAAGCAGATCGCTCGGGGTAGGAGCCCTCCACCCAATCGGTCCAGAAGGCCGGCCGACCCGGTCCTACGACCTTCCGCGGAACCGGCGCCACCGACGCAGGTCCCCACCCCGGCCGTACCCAGGCGTCCCGCGTTTGCCAAACTGCCGCCGGCCCACTCCGCACCGCGGACACCTCCGACCCTGCGGACGTTGTCGATACAGACTCGGCTCTCCGCGCCGGATCGCGACGAGGCTTCCACCTCGACCTCCCCCTCCGCGCCGGTCCAAGCTCTCCCTGGTTCGACCCGCCTTTGGAGAACACGGGCGGGATTTCGTGAGGCGCTCATCGCCCATGAAGTCCTCGGTCCACCACGATCCCTTCGTGACTGAGATTGGTGCTTCACTCAGTGTGCAAGCACCGCGTGGGTTCGAGGCGCGCCGCTCGCCAAGCAGGTAGAAGGCTCGCCACGAGACTCATCGCGAAGGCGGCACCGAGGACCGAGACCACTGCCGACAGTTCCACTCGCGTGGGAATCGTCTCGAACCGGTAGATCTCCGGATTGAGAAGGGGCACCCCCGCCAGGTCCGACAACCACGCGACCAGGCGATCCAGCCGCGCGCTCAAAAAGAGCCCGAGGAGGAGCCCCGCCGCGGCTCCCAGTCCCCCGATCGAAAGTCCGTAGAGCGTGAAGACGGCCAAAATCCCGCTTTGCTTCATGCCCATGGCCCGCAGGATGCCGATCTCGCGCGTCTTTTCGCGCACCATCAGATAGACGATTCCCAAGATGGCGATCGTGGCTACCGCGACGATGAAGAAAAGAATCACCACGAGAATGCGCTTTTGGTCTTCGATCGAGCGAAGCTCGTTGCGGTGCTCCTCTTCCCAGGTCCTCACGACGAGCCGCTCTTTTTTCGATCGCAGCTCGCGGGCGAAGGAACCGGCGGACACCCCCGGCGCCAGGCTCGCCGCCACCACCGATGCGTTGGGGGCGAACTCGGGCTGGTCGTAGCGGAGCTTGCGCAAGTCCGCGCGGGCGACCAAGGCGCGCAGGCGATCGTAGTCTTCCCGCCCGGTCGTGAAACACCCCGCCACCTCGAAGGTTTCGGAGCGAGGTTGGTCGAAGGTCGGTTGTCCCTCGGCGCCTCGCTTGGGAGTCGCAACCACGATCGTGACGAGGTCGCCGCCTCTCGGCCCGAGCGGCCCCTGAACGCCGAGTCGCTTGGCCAACGCATCTCCCAGGAGAATTGCGGGCCTTCGCGTTCCGACAAAGGGTGAGGTTCGTCGTTCCGCCGGAACTCGAAGCTCCGGGAGAGCGACATCCTCCATTTGGCGCTGCAGCGGCACGACCTCCGACTCGGATTCGAAGTCGACACCGAACAGGATGGCGCCTTGGATGCGATCTTGTTCATCGGGAGTCGGTTTTTCGCCCGGCACAATGAGTCCCTGGGCGAACAACCGCGGCGAAAAGGCCCGGATGGAGCCGCCCTTCGAAACCATCTCGCTCTCGAGATCCGCCGCCACGAGGCCGAGCAGGTCCGATTCGAGATGCGGGACCGATCGATGTCGGATCACCAAGTCTCCCTCGGTGCCCCGAAAATGGTCCCGCAAAAAGCCGAGCACTCCGTCCATGAGGGCGAACACCACGATCATGGCGGCCACCCCGATGGTGACCGAGGCGATGGCGACTAGGGCCACATGGCGCGTCCACAGCCAGCGCGCGACGAGGATGCGAATGACCCTCACGAACCCGGCTCCTCACCCGCTTCCCAAAGTTGGCCATCCACCATCCGCAGTCGCCGCGGCGCCACTTTGGCCATGGACTCCTCGTGGGTGACGACGATCAAGGTCTGCGAGTATTCCTGGTTCACCTCGGCAAGGAGTGCGTGGATCCCGGATGCGGTTTTCGAGTCGAGGTTTCCGGTGGGTTCGTCGCAGAGCAAGAGCCTCGGTCGATTCACCAAGGCGCGCGCGATCGCCACGCGCTGACGCTCTCCTCCGGAAAGTTGGTGGGGCCGATGCCGCATGCGGGCGCCGAGACCGACTCGTTCGAGCAGAACCGTCGCTCGCTCGGTCGCTTCGGAGCGGTTCTTGGGAGATCGTCCACGACCTCTCGCAATGAGCGCCGCCATGACGACATTCTCGAGGGCCGAAAACTCGGGGAGGAGAAAGTAAAATTGGAAGACGAACGCGAGATCGGTGGCGCGAATTTCGCTGCGACTGGCATCGGAAGCTTTGGCCACTTCCCGGCCGAAGAATTTCATCGAACCCGTGTCGGGACGATCGAGCAATCCCAGCACGTGCAAGAGCGTGCTCTTGCCGGCGCCGGAAGAGCCCTGGATCGCGACAAACTCGGAGACTCCCACTCTCAGGCTCACTCCCCTCAAGACCGAGATGTCCTCTCCCCCGAGACGAAAACTCTTGTGCACGGCCTCTACCGTGAGGGCATCCTCGGAAATCGGAGCTTGGTTCAACGGAGTTCTCGCTCTTCGTTCGAGGTCGGGCCGGCTGCATTCCCGTCCGGACCGAAGCCCGGACCTCGTCGAATCGGATGGCCGGCCGAGCCGTCCAGGCAGAGCCACCGACTCGGCCGGCGTTCGGAGGATGGTCGGCGATCACGAGTCATGGATCAATCCTTCTGCAACGCGAACACCGGGTCGACACAGGCGGCCCGAATCGCCACCAAAGCCGATGCGGACGCCGCGAGAAAGAACGAGAAAGCGGCGATGAACCCGACCTGCTGGTAGTCGAGCACCGCCGGAATCTCCCGCGACTTGTAAGCGACATCGCGCGAAAAAATCTCGATTCCGAGGTGGTCTCCGATGAAGCGCACGATCGAGTTCAGATCCCCGACCAACGCCACACCGAGGATCGCGCCCAAGACCGCGCCCACAAATCCGAGAATGGCTCCGTAACCCGCAAATGCCCAGAGCACTCGGGTGCGGCTCATGCCCAGGCTCCGCGCGATGCCGATGTCTCGAGTCTTTTCGAGCACCATCATGACGAGGAGGCCGAGCACCAAGGCTACGGAGAGAAACACGATGAAGCCGAGGATCACCGTCATCGTGGTCTTCTCGATGCGGAGGGCATCTACTAGGCCACGATTGCGTTCGGCCCAGGTCTCGATCAGAAGTTCAGGGTGGCGCTGCTTGAGCCCGGCGACCACCTCATCCAACGAGTGGGTGAGCTCCTCCCTCACGCGGGCGTGCACCACACTGGCGTCCGGCCGAGACCGGTCCTCGCCGTACCGAAGGCGCCGGAAGGCCTCGCGGGAGACGAAGGCGTGGGACAGGTCGAAGTCGTCTCGTCCAGAGTCGAACACTGCCACCACGCGAAAGAGCAGGTTCGAGGGCTCGAACTCGCGATCCCGACCGGCATTCTGAACCACCCGGCCGGTCAACAGGTTGGCTTGGTCCGCGACTCCAAACCCGGCCCCCTCGACCCGTTGGATTCCCAGGCTATCAGCCAAGGCGCGGCCAATGATGATTCCCGGAATCGAACCAAAGAGGACCTCGTCCGCGATCGGGAGTGGAGCGGCGAGGGCTGGATCCTGAACATCCCCGACCAGTCCTTCCCACGGCAGAATCGTCTTCTCGGACTTCCAATCCACGCCGAGCAGGCGGACCCCCAAGGTGGAAAATGTGGTGCCCTCGGACGGCACTCGGGAGTTTCCGGCGAGGACCAAGGCCACACTCTCGAGCCGCGGCGCCAGAGCGATGATCGGCCCCCCCTGCGCCACCATCTCCGCGGCCAATTCCTCGCGGATCCGTGCTTCGTGGTCGCGTGGAAAAGGGGTTGGCCAGCGGATCGCCAAGTCCGGTTCGGTGCCGCGGATCTGACCTTGGATGCGGGCACGAAAACCGTCCATCACCGAGGTCACCACGATCATCGCGGCAACCGCCAGCATGATGCACAAACAGGCCACCCACGCCGCCCGTCGAGTCTTCAAGTAGCGGAGTAGGAGGGCCCACGCATCCATGTCCTCGAACTTAGCACTGGCCCGCAGCGGGTCGAAGCGCGCGAGTCGACTATAGGGACACGCTCGCCGGCTGATCGTTCAGGGTCCCGATTCTGTCCGAGCCGGGCAGAGTCCGCGGGACCTGAGCCGCAACCGACCGCACGAGTTCCCGCTTCAACGACCCGACGACCGGAACAGCTCGGCTTCCCTCGGCCCGGTGAAGTACGGATAGACATCGAGGTGCCGCCGCAGGTCTTCGTCTTCGTTCGAGACCCGGTGAGCGGCCGCTCCCAGGCCTCGCGCCCCCGCCGATCCGGAGGTCGACGCACCTCCGCCTCCGCGGGGTAGCGCATCCTCGATCTCAAGGATTCGGCGCACCGCCGCCTGAAGTTTGGCAAACCAAGCCCAGGACGGGGCACCCCCAAGGGTGTCGAGGCGGACTTGCAGCCGAGCCCGCGCCACGACGCGAGCCCAGGCTTCGTCCTCCTCGAGGGCCGCCGTCATCTGAAGGGCAATCGTCCAATCATCGCCCTTTTGGGCACCGAGTCTCCGCTGGGCGAGTAGCGGGCGAGCCGCCTTGCCACGGGCCGCCACTTCGCACAGATACGCGGTAGCGCGCACCGACTCCTCGCGGTCCTCGGCGTGCACCGCAAACGTGATTCCTCCGTCCTGGGTTGCCAAGGCCACGAGAGCGATCAAGGCGACTTCGCGCACCGCCGGTTCGCTGTCCGCCAAGAAGGCCCGCGCCCACTCGCCCCCCGCCAACTCGGGCAGCATGAATGCTGCCGCCGCCAAGGTGATCCGGTGGTTCAGCGTCGGCGTTTCCGACCTGAGGCGGGTAAGGGTAGGCAAGCACTCGCTCCCGAGCGCTGCCGAGAGCAGCCACGCCCAGGCTGGGTGCTCCCGAAATCCCCCGGGAACGGCCTGAATCAAGACGCGGTCGGGGCCGGAGAACGGAGCATCGTGGACTCGGGCCAGCAGAGATGCCATGGCGCGGTCGACTACTTCCGCGTCACTGTCTTTCAAAGCCCTGAGAAGGCTGGCCCGCGACGCTCCGGGCTCGGACCGTCCCAATATCAGGGCCCCGAGTCGGCGTCCTGGTTCGTCGCTCGGGTCCGTCATGAGCAGGTTGTCTTCGGCGGCATGGCTCGCCGCGACCATCGCCAGGACCAATCGGGCGGCCTCCTTATCAAGAGGTCTAGGACGATCCTTCAATATCCTGCGGGCCTCCGCCTCCGCCTCCACAAAATTCCCGCGCGCCAAAGCCAGGAGTGCAGCCCGACGGGTGACCGGCTGCCCGCTCGTCCTCGCGGCTTGGAGCGCGGATCCCGAACGGGGATCGCCCAGGATGCCAAGAGCCAACGCCGCGCCCGTGGAATCTCCCCGTCCCGAGCCATCCACTAGCCGCTCCAGGGGCTCACGGAATTTCGAGTCGGGGCGCTCCATCAGGATGAGACAGATTTGGCGTTGGGAGGACTGGCTGCCTCCTCGCAGCTCTTCAGTGAAGGCTCCTTCGACCTCTGGAAAGTTCGCCATCAGCTCGCGGCGCCGATCCAATCGGTCCGTCCCCGATCCAGCCCGGAGCAACTTCAGTTGATTAGCCCACGCGCGTTGCGTTTCCGCGGACGAGGACCGAGATTTTTCGGGTTCAAGCGCGACTAGGGCTTGGCCGAAGCACGACTGGACTCCGGAGATCGCCAGTATCCCGAAAAAAGCTAAGGAAAAGTGGATCGCTCGGAACTCCGACATTCTCTCCCTTCCATTACGTAGAGAAATTCTTGTTCGGGAGGTCGCTTTTTTCTGGCGTTTCCAGTTTCTCAGGTCTAAGCTCCCGCCGTTCGAGTTGAAAGCGGAACTCTCACTCCTGGACGGCCCCCCGTTGATCCGTCCCAACCCGAACACGGTCAGGATCTTCTCCTCCCCAGGGGAAGGTCAAAATAGGAGACGAGCGCATGGGAAGAGTCGTCACGGCTCTGGCTCTAGGCCTTGTCCTCGGTGCAGTACGGGCCGATGGTCAAACGAACCAGGGATTCGATCGGATCAAGATTTCGAATGCTCCCGTGAGGATCGGGAGCAGCGCAGAATTTGCCCTGTCCGTCGACCCCGCTTTGGTCGGCGCCAGCCTTTTTGCTTTCTGCGGCACCCAAGCCGGGGCAACTCCGGTCTCAGTGCGGGGCGCGAGCATCACCCTCCCCTTCGATGCCAGCTTTTGGGCGGCGGGACGTTGGTCCCTGTCCACCCCTGACCTGCGGGGATCGCTCAAGGTTCCCTACCACCCCGCCCTCATCGGCCTGACGCCGCAGGCCCTCTTTATCGCGGTGAGCGGGACGAACACCTTCGTCTCCCCCCTGCTCCCGTTCGGTCCGATCATCGAAGACGCCATCCAGTAGTCGGCCCCCTCGGGCTCGGCTGGCGCGGCCGGGCGTCTCCTCGATCAAGCCCGCCGCTCAGCGCACTGGTGATTTCTTACGCTTCGCGATTTCCTCGCCGACCGCCATGGCCACGCCGTCGAGATCAAAGGGCTTCGGGAGCACTCGATCGATTCCCCATTCCGCCGCTTTGGCGGCGTCGATTTCGCCACTCCATCCGGTGACGAGCAGGACCGCGCAACCCAACTCGCGGGCCCGAATCCAAGCCGCTAAATCCCGCCCGCTGACCGGAACCATTCCCAGGTCGGTAACGACTGCATCAAATTCGGCGCGCTCGAGTTCGGCTTGCGCCATCCGGCCGTCGCCCACCGGCACGCAGTCGTAACCGGCTCGCGTGAGGGAACTTTCGAGCAATTCGCGAACACTCTCCTCGTCATCGACGACGAGCACGCGTCCGCCCGGGGTCGCCGTGGCGGGCTCATCCGGTCCGGCGGCGGAATCAGCGGCCTCCGGGGCCGCCGCGAGAGGAAGCTCGACAAAGATCCGCGATCCTTCCCCCGGCGTGCTTTCGACGCGAACGCTGCCTCGATGCCGCAGGATAATCCCCAGGACGATGCTCATCCCCAGGCCTAGCCCGTCCTTCTCCCGGGTGGTGAAATAGGGATCAAACAAGCTCTCCCGCACTTCCTCGGTCATTCCGATCCCGCTGTCTTCGACTTGGATGGTGACCCGATCGTCCTTGGTGGTGGCGAAGAACGAGAGCTGGCCTCCTTCCGGCATCGCAGAGACGGCGTTGAGAACGAGGTTGGTGAAGACCTCGCGCAGCTCGGAAGCATCCCCGGGAACAAAGAGGTCTTCGGAGATCTCCACTCGCACCTCGATCGACCGATTACCCTGCCGACGGTCTTTAGCCCGCCGCACCCGGGTGAACTCGAGCACGTCCTCCACCAGTTCGGCCAGGCGAAGGGGAGCAAAGTCGGACGCGCGTCGCAGGCGCGAAAAGTCCTGCAGTCGCCGCACGATTGCCGCCCCGTCCAGGGCGGCCTTTTCGGCACTGCGGAGCCGTCGCTCGGACTCCATCGGCAATCCCGGACTATTCAGTACCTCCTGCAGTTTTCCGAGCACCACCGACAGCAGGTTGTTGAAGTCGTGCGCCACCCCGCCTGCGAGGTTCCCGAGCACCCGGATTTTCTCTTCGCGGGCGAACTGGCGAGCAAGCCGCGCATTGTCCAGCGCGGCGGCCGCCTGGGAGGCGAAGATCTCGATGAGCTGCAGATCGTGAGCCGAGAACTGCCCGGCGCGCGTCCGATTGTCGAGATAGAGCAACCCCACCACGTCCGCCCCTCGGAAGAGTGGAACGCACATGATCGAACGCAGATCGAGATTGACGACGCTCGCCTGTTCCGACCAGGCGCTCTCGGCGAGCGCGTTCGAGAGCCGCACGCTTTTCCCGGTCGCCAGCACTTCCTTCGCGAGTCGGTGGGAGATCTCGCGGTCGGCACCGGCAATCGGCTCCCGCGTCCGCGTGAGCGCAACCGGAATCCGGAGGCGACCTCGGGCATCCACCGTGATCAGAAAACCTCGCTCCGCCCGGCTGAAGTCCAACGCCGCGTCGACCACGCTGCGGAGGAGTTCATCCAGGGGCGCGGTGCTTCGGAGTTGCCTCGAAAGTTCGACGGTCCGCCGGAGTTGTTCGCCCTCATCCTGAGTCAGTCCTTCCGAGCGGGGCACCGCTCGTTCCGCCTCGAACAGGGTGCCACGCAGCTCGCGAACGAGCAGTCGCCCTTCTTCGAGTAAGTCTCGGGTCTGGCGAGGTCGAACTCGAGATGCAAAAGACCGCAGCTCTTCCTCGAACCGCCGGACGAGTCGCGACTTCGAAAACGCGCGCAGGCGGTTCGGAGACCGGAAGGAGGAGAGGATCGTCTCCAAGGCTCGCTGCGCCGCGGCGTACGCTCCGAGCGCCAAGGCCGGCTCCCCGAGACTCTCGACCAACCCGGCCCGGCCGGCCTCGCACTGGTGCTCGAGGCCGTGTAGGCCGGATCTTCGAGCGAATCGTGCGCCCTCTTCGATGGCCTGCAGCTCCACTTCGATGCCTCGAGTGTCATCGCGCAGACGAGCGAGCTTGCCACGGATCAGGGCCGCCCGGGCCCGGCTCTCCGCTTCCACCGGAGTTGCCAAGGCCGCCAATACGGGTTCGGCGCGCTCGGGACGGCGCACTTCGATCGCCGCCTCCGACAGCTCGACCGCGACTTCGAATGCCAGCCCGGGGTCGCTTCCGGCCTGAACCTCGGCCCACAGCGATTCCAAGCTCAAGAGGGAGAAATTGGCCCGGTCGCAGGCCAGCTCGACCGAGGCGCTCCGCAGACGAACCTGCAGCAGAATTGCGGCATCCTTGCGCCGCTCGCCGGCCCGTCGCACCGTCTCGATCAAATATCGGGCCGATTTGAGCGCGCCGACTTTCACACAGACGCCGGCCCGATTGAGCCGCTTCGTGAGCGCCCCCGCGATGTTTCCGACCAGGCGATCCAACTCCTCGGCCTGGCGATAGGCACGATGCGCGGTCGAGAATCGATCTTGGAGGTCGGAGAGCGCGCCCAGGTTGTTGAGCACCTGGGCCTCCGTGCGCCGATCCCCGAGTCGCCTCGCCACCGCGAGGGCGCGTCGCAAGTGGCGACGGGCTGCCCGCAGCTCCCGCCGCTCGAGGTGCACATTGGCGATGTTGAGGTAGGTTCCAGCTTCGCCCGCCGAGTGGCCGATTTGTCTGCGCAGCCGCAGCGCAAGGCGGAATCGCTCGATCGCCTCGGTGCCCCTCCCGGTCTTGCGCAAGAGGACTCCGAGATTGTTGGCGGACTCCGCCATCCCGAACAAGTCGCCCCCCTGCTCCCGCAGCTCGATGGCTTGATGGAAATGGCGCTCCGCTTCCTCGTGCTCGCCCAGGGCGAGGCAGGCCGAGGCAATCCCGTGCCGAGCTCGGGCGAGCCCGGATAGATCTCGCAAGCGGCCAAGGAGCTTGGTCGAAACCCGGTGAAGATTTCGGGCATGTCGGTGGTTTTTTTCCGCGCGCGCGAGGTCGGCCGCCACCAAGAGAAGCCGCGCGAGTGACGGCGCCCCGACGCGCGGCCAGGGGAATCTCGGTAGCCGAGTCGCATTCGCGGTGCCATTCAGGAGGCTCTCGAACGGCCATTCGGGGGGAGTCAGGTCGAAAATCGCGGCAAACGCCTGGCGAGCCTCGAGAATGCGGCCTTCTTGGACCAGACTTTCCACGAACTCCACCCAAAAGCCGACTCGTTCTATCTCCGTGAAACAGAGGTCGTTCTGGGCCAGGGCGCGGAGAATCTCCCGGCCGGCGGCCCCCTGCCCCTCCCTCAAAAGCAGAGATGCTCGACGCCGCTCAGCCGACAGATCGAGTCTCGGGCGCGGCCGTTGGAGTTGCTCGATCAGGGAGCGAGCACGCCGGGTTTGGCCGCGCGCAAAGCGTACGTCGAAGAGTTTGAGCGCCGCGAGACGCCGCGCGAAAGGGCTCACCCGGCCCTCTCTCGCGACTTCGTCGAGGTAGCGAACCGCCTCTTCTTCCTGACCACTCGCGAGCAAATCGTAGGCGCGCTCGAGCAAGCGTCCGACCCCTTGGGCAGGGTCTCGGCCCTTGAGCATTTGGTAGGCGATTTCCTCCGCGGCGCCGCCATGCCGCTCGAGGGAGAGTGCGGCTCGGTCGTGACTCGCGCGCCGCCATTCGGGGGCCGTTTGACCCAGGACCACGGTCCGGGTGACCGACTCCGCCACGTGCCACCGGCCCCCGTGCTCCACCGCCAAGCCACGGGCCTTCAGAGCTGCCAGCCGGCGCGGCGTGTCCCCCAATCCCCCGGTCAGGTCGGCGACCACCGCCTCTTGAACCCCGGTCGGAAAAATCGCGAGAACCTGGAGATGACTACGTTCGGTCGGAGTGCACAAAACCTGTCGACCACGCACCACCATTTCGAGGGACGATGGCACCTGTTCCGTTTGCAACGACTCGACGGAAAGGCTGCCGAGCAGAGTGCCGCCACCGTCCGGCTCGAGCGCATGGGCGAGCAGGGTCTCGCGCACGAACAGGGGGACTCCGCCCGTTCTCGCGTGCAACTCGAGGGCAAGTTCCGGACTGGCCCGCTCGGGACTGATCAGGCCGGCGAAGAGCGACGCGGTGAGCGCCGGATCAAAGGGCTCGAGGTCGATGCGAATCGCTTGACCACCGGCGACCTCTCCATCGAGCCAAGTCTTCAGACTGTCGTCCCGGTAGCGCTCGCGATCCTCCGAAAAAACTAGTTCCAGCGGAGGTCGCCCACCCCGCTCCCAAGTCGAGTGCGCCACCCGCCGTGCGAGATGCAGGAAAAACTCGCGACTGGGAAGGTCGTAACGGTGGATGTCCTCGGCAATCAGCACGCACCGGTCTCCCCGCAACTCGCGCAGGATCCGCGAGGTCTCTCGATCGAAGGACCACTCCCGATGGGCCAAGAGTCGGGCCGGTTCCACCGCTCGCTCGGAGTCCCGAGGGTCGTTCAGGAGAGCCAGGAGATCCATCACGGGTCGCAGCGTGCCAACCGGGCCGGGGTCGGGACGGAGGAGAAGAACGCGCGTGCCACTCTCACGCCAGCGCTGGGCGGCTTCTTCGAGGAACCGGCTGCGACCGACCCCTACGCCGCTCCGCAACAACACGACCGGGGCTCGGGAGCGCCGCGGTCGCTCCAGCGGGATTGCCGAAAACAAGTTCGAAAGTTCGGCCCGCCGCCCCACAAAAGGGCTCATCTGCAAGAGCGCTCGTCGGGTTTCTCCGGTTTCGACCAGGAGTGGTGTGTCCCGTCCCAAGACCTCAAGGGCGCCCCGTGCCGACGCTGGGCGGCTGGCGGGCTCAGGGGAAGTCAGGGAGCGGACTAACTCGCAAAGCCCGGTGCCGTAGGTTGCCGGGAGTTCGAGCGCGACCTTGCCCACACCCGAGGCTTGATCGGCCCCCAGGCATCCGGCCCAGGTAGCGAGCAACACACCTAGACTGAAGAGGTCGGCGCGGCCATCGATGGGAGCCCCCGAACCCATGATTTCGGGGGCGGCAAACGGCACCGTTCCTCGTCCGCGGGCCTCGCGAGGGCTCGTGGCCAAGTCAAAGTCTATGAGGGTCGCGCGACCGGTTTCTTGGTCCAAGAAGACATTGGAAGGCTTGAGGTCGAGATGCAGGAGATCTCGAGCGTGCAGCGCCGACAGGGCACGCAGAATTTCGGGGAGAGCGGCACGGACCAAGCCGGAATCCCAGGGGATATCGGCCAACGGTCGGCCGCGGGCTCGCTCGAGCACGAGCACGGTGGAGGCCGCCGCCGAATCCACTCCATAATCGAGAGCTCGCACGATGCTCGGGTGCTGGAGGGAGAAGAGAATCTTCGCCTCGGCCGCCAACCGGCGCACCCGCTCGAGGTCGGGGTCTCTACCCCGCGCCACCTTCAAGACCACGGAGGTGCCGCCGGCGACCTCGTCCCGCGCCAAGAACACGCCGATTCCGTTTTGTTCGGCCAGACGCTCCTCCACGAGGTAGCGCCCGAGAAACCTCGACTTCTGGTTCGGCGTGGGACGGGTCATGCTGGAGCGCGAGTATAATCCGCCCCTTTTCCGGAGACTGTATGGCCGCCTCGGAATCTCCATCTTTTGCCGACAGTCTCATCCTGGTCGATGGGTCCGCGTTGGCGTATCGAGCCCACTTCGCGATGGCTCGCTCCTCTCTTTCCTCCCCGAAGGGCCTACCTACCGGAGCGGTGTTCGGCTTCGTGGCGGAGCTGCGCCGCTTGGCCGCCAAGTGCTCGCCCAAGGCCGCCGCCGTCGTGTTCGACACCCCGGAACCGACGTTCCGCCACAAGCTGTATCGGGACTACAAAGCGACTCGAGAGCGGATGCCCCCTGAGCTGGTGGAACAACTACCGTGGATCAAGAGAGGGGCGGAGGTCTTGGGTTTTCGGGTCCTTGAGAAGCCCGGGTACGAAGCGGACGACCTGATCGGAACCCTGGCTATCCAGTCCGCCCAGGCCGGCACGCCGGTGTACATCGTGACGGCCGACAAAGACTTCATGCAGCTCGTGGATGCCCAAATCCGCCTCTACGGCCTGCCCCGATCCGAGGAGCCACCTCGCATCATCGGGCGCTCTGAAGTGATCGAGGCGTGGGGAGTGCCGCCGGAGCGCATCATCGACCTCTTGGCCCTGATGGGCGATGCCAGCGACAACATTCCGGGCATTCCCGGCATCGGCGAAAAAGGTGCGAAGAAGCTCCTGGCGAGCGGGCGGGACCTCGAGGGGCTCCTCATCGACCCCGGCGAAGACATCAGCCCCAAAGTGCGTTCGGCGCTCCGTGAACATGCCGAGTCCGGGCGACTATCCCGGGAACTTGCCACCATCGACACGCGGGTTCCCCTCGATCTTTCGTTGGAGGAATTGCAGTATGCGGGCCCCCGCGCCGAACTCGCGGCGGCCCTGTTCCGGGAACTCGGCTTTCGCACTTTCGCGCAGGAAATGGCCGCCAAGTCCCAGGTCAAGGTGGCCCGGAACTACCGCATCCTTCGCACGCAGGCCGAGCTCCAAACTCTGCTCGAGAGACTCCAATCGGCGGAGCTCGTTGCCGTCGACACCGAAACCACCGGCCTCGATCCCAGACGCGCGCAGCTCGTGGGAATCTCGTTCAGCACCGCCGAGAACGACGCCGACTACGTGCCCCTTCTCGGACTCGGGGCGCCCACTTGGGACGAACTCCGCGGTCCCGCCGGGGCCTTAGCCACACTTCGCCCCTTCCTGGAGGATGCGACGCCGAGAAAGTGCGGGCAAAACGTCAAGTACGACCGAGCGGTGTTCGAAACCGCGGGAGTCGCCTTGCGCGGCATCCGCACCGACACCCTCATTGCTTCCTTTCTGCTTGAGGCCCACGAGCGAGAACGCAACCTCGACGCCCTGGCGCTTCGTCACTTCGGACACGTGAAGATCAAGACCGAGGAGATCATCGGCAAGGGCAAGTCCGAGATCACGATGGATGCCGTGCCGGTGGAAGCGGTGGGAGAATACGCGGCAGAAGACGCCGACTATACACGGCGCTTGGCGGCCAAGTTCCTCCCGACCTTGGAGGAAGAGGGGCTCCTTCCCTTGCACGACGATGTCGAGCTGCCCCTCATCGCCGTGATCCAGTCTATGGAAGCGGCGGGAGTGCGGGTCGACCGCGACATCCTGCGCAAGATGGCCAAAGAGCTGGCCCGGGAAATCGGGGAACTCGAGACGAAAATCACCGCCGCTGCCGGCTGCACCTTCAATCCCAGTAGCCCGAAGCAGCTCGGAGAAGTGCTCTTCGATCGCCTCGAAATCCACAAGCAGCACGGGAAAAAGCCGCGGCAGACCAAGACCGGGTACGCCACCGGCCAGGAGATCTTGGAGGAGTACGAGGACCACCCCGTCGTCGCGTTGGTGATGGAGCACCGAAGCAAGAGCAAGCTGCTCTCCACGTACGTGGAACCCCTGCCCGATCTCGTCGACGAAGACACGGGACGCATTCACACTTCGTTCCACCAGACGGGGGCGGCGACCGGAAGAATCTCCTCCACCGACCCCAACCTCCAAAACATCCCGATCCGAACCCCGACCGGCCGCCGGATTCGCGAGGCCTTCCTCCCTTCGAGCGACCATCACGTGCTTCTTTCCGCCGACTACAGCCAGATCGAACTCAGGATCATGGCCCACCTGTCGGAAGACGAAAACCTCATTGCCGCCTTCCGCGCCGGCGCCGACATCCACCGCGACACCGCGGCGAGGGTCTTCGGGGTGGCCCCCGAGGCGGTCGACGCCACCATGCGATCTCGAGCCAAGGCGATCAACTTCGGCATCCTTTACGGGATGGGCCCGCAACGGCTTTCCCGCGAGACGGCCTTGAGCCTCGACGAGGCGAAGGACTTCATCGAAAGATATTTCGCCGCGTTTCCGCGGATTCGGAGTTTCCTCGACAACCTGAAACAGAAGGCCCGCGAGCGCGGTTTTGCGGAGACCATCCTCGGACGGCGCCGCCGACTCCCCGACCTCATGTCGTCGAATCGAATGCTCCTCGTGGCAGCGGAGAACATGGCGGTCAACACCCCGATTCAGGGCTCCGCCGCCGACATCCTCAAGGTGGCAATGGTGCGGGTGCACTCACGTTTGCAGCAAGACCAATTGCGCAGCCGGATGATCCTGACCGTGCACGACGAACTCGTGTTCGATGTACCGGAAGTGGAACTCGCGGCGGTGTCCGCCCTCGTTCGTGCCGAGATGGAAGGTGCATACCCCCTTCGTGTTCCGCTCAAGGTCGAGGCCGGGAGCGGCCGGAACTGGCTCGAGGCGCACTGAGTTCTTGCTCCCCTTGCCACCCCTCCCTATCATCCCGCCCGTCGCGCCCCTCCTCCGCCCGAGCCT
This sequence comes from uncultured bacterium, assembly GCA_902826835.1. Classification (GTDB taxonomy): domain Bacteria; phylum Planctomycetota; genus RBC034. The sequence goes on from CADEGH010000007.1 coordinate 145,393, forward strand.
CCCATGCAAGTCTCCCATCGAGGTCGCCTGAGCCTCGTCGCCTGTGATTCCGGCAAGAAACTCGCCGAACGCATCCACGAACATCTGATGCCCGAAATCCGCGCCGAGGAGCCGCTGATCCCCTCCGTGCTGCGAAAGTCCGAAGAAATCCACTTCGCCAATGGAGAGATCAAGACCGTCGTCCAGGAGAACATCCGGGGCGACGATGTTTACGTCGTCCAATGCATCGACGACCCACTCTCCAATCGGTCGGTCAACGACAACTTCATGGCTCTTTTGACCGCGGTGAATGCGGTCTACCAGTCCGATCCGGACTCGATCACTGCCGTCATCCCTCAATACCCCTACTCGCGTCAGGAACGCAAGAAAGCGCGCGAGCCGATCACCGCGCGCCTCGTCGCGGCAGCGCTCGAAGACGCCGGCGCCGACCGCGTCATCACCCTGGACATCCATGCGGAAGCGATCGAAGGTTTCTTCCAGCGGGCGATTCTGGAGGATCTGCACGCCTCCAAGGCGATCATCGAGTACTTTCGCAATCAAGTCTTCGACGACCCCTCGGACACAGGCCCCATCTGCATCGTGGCACCGGACGTCGGCGGAGCCGATATGGCTCGCCACTACGCCACGCAATTCCACTGCTCCCTCGCGGTGGTGGACAAAGCCCGCGACTACTCCAAGTCTTCCACGATCGAGAGCATGCGCCTCGTGGGCGATGTCCGCGACAAGACGATCATCCTGCCCGATGATTTGATCGCCACCGGGGGCACCCTCATCAACGCTTGCCGCCTGTTGCGAGAAAACGGGGCCGCCCGGATTCTCGTGGCCTGCTCCCTCCCCTTCTTCAACGCCCCAGCCGTGGATCGTCTCGACCAGGCCTACTCCGAAAAACTCTTCGAGATGGTGATTGGGACGGATGCCGTCTGGCGAGGGACGGAGTTTCAGAAGGCCCACCCCTGGTACCGGGAGGTGACCGTGGCGCCCCTGTTCGCCCGGGTCATTTTCAACATCAACCGCCGCCGGTCGGTCAGCGAGCTCCTGAAGTAAGGTTGAATTCCCCGTGGTTCGTTCGGGTTACTATGGGGGTCCCCGGCTTCCCACCAGCTACACGGTTGGGTAGGCTGGAAAACCCCGGCTCGGACCTCCCCCTCGGGACGCTGGGCCCCTGTCCTGCCAGATCGGATCTCTCCTGGAGTGGCGTCGATGTTGATGCAGAACCGCATGCGCACCTACCTAGCTTCGATCCTGACTTTGGTCCTTTCGGGCACCGCTCTCGGCGACGAAGTCACCCTCAAGACCGGCAAGGTCGTGAAGGGCTTCATCGTCGAAGACGGTCCGAAGAGCGTGCGAATCGAGACTCCCGAAGGCAAGACCGAGCGATTCCGACGGGAAGACGTCGAATCGGTGGCCGAGAGCAGCGAAATCGGCTCCGAGGAACTCGACAAACAACTCGGTGAAGTGGACGGGGAAGACCCGTCGGCCCTCGCCGAGCTTGCCAAGAAAGCCAAGGACGCCGGCACGAAGGGATGGCGTCTCGTCGCACGCTTGGCGTTGCGCAAGGAGCCGAACCACGACCTCGCGCACGAGCTCCTCGACCACATCAAAGTCGGCGACACTTGGTACACCAACAAGACCGACGCCGACAAGGCGAACAAGGAGTTGATGGCGAAGAAGTTCGCCGAAGAGGGGTACGTCCGCTACAAGGACGGCTGGATCAAGAAGGAAGACAAGGCGCTCGCCGACAAGGACCCCAAAGCCTTCACGCGCGACGACAACGGGCTCTTCCGCGAAACCTCCGAGGTGATGAAGGAGAAGGGGCTCGTCTTCTTGGGCGGCAAGTGGATCCAAGGCGGCACCGAAGAAGACCGCCGCGACATGGCGAAGTTCAAGGAGCTGATGGGTGAGGACATCTGGATCCACACCACGAAGCACTTCCGCCTGTACATGCAGCAATATCCGCCCGACAAGGTCGCGGAGTTCGGCAAGCTTCTCGAAACGGTCTATGACTGGTTCGTGAAGGAGATGGGCAAAGAACCGGCCCACGACGTATTCCGCGGTAATCGCGGCCACATGTGGGTACTGAAGGACAAAAACGCGGTCATGAAGTGGTTCGCGAATTACCGCAATCGCTTCAGCCTCGATGACCAGTTCAAGACTCTGCTCGACCAGGGTGGGGGTAACGTCCACGCCGACGGCATCCTGATCGCCACCCAGGTGCCCAACCAATCTTCGGACATCCGCAACCAACTGGTGCATGTCGCGGGGCACTTCCTCATCTTTTGGTTCTCGCCCGGCCTCAAGCACGCAAGCTGGCTTTCCGAGGCTTTCGGCCACCACGCTGAACACGTCCACCTCGGATCGGGTGTCGTGAACTGCTCCACGCTCGCGAACTACGATGCGGATGGCGGCAAGGCCCAGAAGGAATTTGCGACCAAGGACGCCAAAGATCGAGCCAAGGGTCTCGTGCGCAACGGATCGGACGAGGCATTCGGCATCCTAGACAAATTGGACCTGAACGCCTTGAACGGGGATCATTTGACCAAGGGGTGGACCCTGGTCGACTGGCTGCTACGAGAGCACCACGATGCTTTCGTGAAGTGGTTGGAGGCCCGCAATCGCGCGACCACCGAAGACTCCGTGACGCAGGCCCTGAACGGCTGGAGCCTGGAAGCCCTCGACGACGAGTGGCGTAAGTACGTCAAGTCCAAGTTCTGAGCGGGATCGAGCGCGGAACTCGGCGTGGGCGACCATTCTCCCGTGGTGGCGAAGTGCGGCAGTCCTTCAGCCCGGCATGTTCACGGCGGTGGCAGGCGCCGAATCGCCCCGCGCAATGAGTGAGGCTGGTTTTATTCTCAGCCGGCTTCGGCACTCAGGCCTGCCCCAAGCGGCGAGTCCTTCGTCGCACCGCCTGCTCTCCGACTTCGAAGTCTTCTAGTGATCGCGCGGACCGCCCCGGCACATTCGACTTCGGGTGGCGTCAGCGCACCGAGGTGGGAAAACGTGTCGGCATGAGCAGCGCCGCATTCACGAAGAGCCTTGAGAGGCCACGCCAGGCCCCGCGGAAGTTCACGTCGTCGGCGAAGAGCACAAAGAAGCCGCTGCCTACTTCCTCGACGCTGACGAAGCTCCGTCCGCGAAGCTTGAGGTCGTCTTCGGAATTGACGTAGCCGGAAAGCGGAGACGCGTCCTTGAAGACTCCGACGTGCAGGCCGGGCCCCTTGGCATCGAACGACCTTGTGCCCACTTTGAACGCGGCGACTTCGGACCGATAACCGAAACCGATGGGATGCGAGGGGTCCAGCTCAACCGTGAAAATAGAGCCGGGTTGCTGGCGGCGGCGGTCTTCCTCCTCGCGTTCGTGGATCCATCGCTTCGGAGGAGTCGGAGCCGGCTCGGGGTCGGCCTTTTTCTCGCTGGACTCACGATCGGTGATCGCGACGATGGGGGGCTCCAGACGGAGGAGCGAAAACGCGGAATCGCCCATGGCGATCACGACCCCGCCTTCCCTGGCAAACTCGACCAGGGTCGAGGCGCCTTCTTTGGGGACCCGACACTCGGGGATCACCACCGAGGAAAACCCGTGCAAGTCGAGATCCGCGAGTTTCCCGATGGGAAGCACCGAATGTGGGAGATCGAGGACTTGATCCAACAACCAGCGCGTCGAGCCGAAACTCGTGACGTCCACCCCCTCTCCCCCGAGCAAGGCCACGCGGGGCGGTGCCACGAGCACAAACGAAGTCGAGCCGAGGTCGATCCCCCGCTCCGTGTAGCCGTCGCTCACCGCGTGGAACTCGACCGAGCGACGTCTTCCGACCGCCTCGATGTCCGCGGCCACTTCCCGGAGTTGGTCACTCCGGCGAATCAGCAAACTGCCGCGATCGAAGTTCCGCTCGAGCGCGGAAAACTCCCGTCGAGCCGACCGGACTTTCACCCCCGCGGACAAGAGGTCCACCAAGGCCTCCATGGCGCCCCGCGTTCCGTACGGAAGGAGCCAGCCCACGGTCGTGGCCTCCCCCTTCACGCCACCGGGTCGGGGCAAGGATTCGACGAGGAGTTTCGTCGCCACTGGTAGAGCCTGGGTGCACTCATAAACCGTCACGCCGAACACCAAGGGCAGACTCCACGCGGAGACGTCGTAGAAAAACAGTTCGCGAATCTTCGTCCGGGGTTCCAAGAGGGTGAGCGCCAGACGCTTGAGCGGCTGCGCGAGCTCCACCACCCGAGTCCCCGCCGCAAAACTGCGATCAAAGACCTCTTCGCCCTGAGTGCTCCGTGTTTTGGCAAGCACGAAGCTGTCCGTCGTCTCGCGGACCTCGATGCCCTGTCGCCGCAGGCACGCCACCAAGGCGTCGAGGGCTCCCAAATCCCCGCCCTCCGGGAGGAGGAAGCTGCGAATCGGGCCGGTACTTCCCTCGTGGATCGCGCTCTCGCGGAACTTCACGTAGTCGCGGAGTAGGTCGTTCTTGCCGGCCACAGCGGTACCGATCGTGCTCTCGGTAGCCACCACCTGATGAGCGACCCGGTCCTTCAAAGTCAGGAGGCTCCCGTCCGGACGCCGCACGGAAGCGCCGGCTCGGCCCAGCCCGGCCTGTTCGTACGTCATTCCGATCGCCCCCGTGAAGGACGGCCAACTGTCCCCGTAGCCAGGATAGAAGAGGTCGAAGTCTTCCTCCGTGTAGTAGGGCCAACCGCGCTCGTCGAACGCCTTGGCGTTGCCGGCGCCGAACCGTCTGCCCCACTCCAGGGTCGACTCCGGCAAATGGGCGTTGATCGGTTTCTCTGCTGGGAAAAAGAAGTAGGTGCTGTCGTAGCCCATTTCGTGGAAATCGACGTGCACTTGGGGATTCCAGCGCAAGAGCTCCGGCAATCGGGCAACCGTTTCCACCTGAGTGCTGAACGCCCAATCCCGATTCAGATCGAATCCGTAGTGGTTGGTCCGTCCCCCCGGCCAAGGCTCGCGATGCTCCATCGACTGCAGTTCCGGATCTGGCCTCCGCCCCGTCGTGGCGTTGAACCAAGATGCGTAACGATCCCGGCCATCGGGGTTGAGACAGGGGTCAATCGCGATGATCGCTTGGTCGAGCCACCGCAGAGTCTCCGGGTCGTTCGCCGAGGCCAGGCGGTGCAGCACGCGCAACGCGGCCTCGGTACCGCTCGGCTCGTTGCCGTGAACGTTGTAGGAGAGCCAGATCATCACCGGCGAAGCCGAAATGGCCCCTTCGCGGTCGAAATCACGCGCGAAGCCCCGAGGGTCCGCCAGATGCGCCAAACGGAGGCGGGCTTCCTCCAGCGTCGCCATGCGCTCCGCCGCCGAGAGGATCACGTAGAGAAGCGGCCTCCCTTCGTAGCTCCGCCCGTATTCGTAAAGGCGGGCTCGCGGGGACTTCGCGACAATCTCCTTCGCGTAGGACACGACCCGGGCGTGCTCGGTGAATCGACTGCCAAGCTCGTACCCGAGGAAGGCCTCCGGAGTGGGAATGCTCTCCGCGGACGCGGCTTGCGACATCAGTCCCTGGACACTCAGCGCGCACCAAATCCAAATCCAACGATGCATGACGATGCGATCCCCTTTCAAAGCCGGCGGCGCAGCCGCAGGAGCACCACCAGGAGAAAAAGCGACAGGCTCGCGCCCACGATCACTACACCGAGGAGGATGTTCTCCGCTGGTGAGCGAGTCTTGGACTTCGCCAAGACCTCGTCGACACGACTGGACACCGCGTCAAGGTCAAATCCGCCCGCCTCCGAGCGCCGTCGCTGCTCGGTCAATTCCTCGTGCGACGGCGGCGGGGGAGCCGGAGGCACGAGCCCGTCCTCGGTGGATCGGGTCGACGGCGACTCGTCAGGCGGGGTAAGGACAAAGGGTGGAAGCTGGTCAGGCCGATGCTGGCCTGAGGCGGTCGCGCCGAGAGCGATGGAGAACAAGGTGGATTCGAGCCAACGCCTCACCGAACCGGATCCTCAGTGCTCTCGCGGAGTCGCAATTGGGCGCTCACGGCTTCGTCGAGGAGGAGCCGAAATCGGGCACTCTTCCAGTCCCGAGCCTGCCCGATTCGGAGCACGACCCCCCACTCTCGTAGGGCCTCCTCCGGACGCCGGGCCGCCTCAAGCCAGCGCGCGTAGATCGAGCGCACCATGATGTCGTCGGGTCGCGACTCGATCGCTCCCTCCAAAAACACGCGGAGACTCTCGAGCTCGGCCGGCGAAACCGGCGGACCGCCTCCCTCGGCCGCGATCAGCCCGGCACTGCGCACGGCGAGCTGGGCCTCTTGGTCCGTCTCCCGAGTGAGCGCTAGCACTCGTTTCCAAACCGCGAGCGACTTGGAACCGGCACGCCCGAAGAGTCCGTCCGGTGCGGCCAAGCGACTGTCGGAGTACATTCTGGCCACTTCGGCGAGGAGCTTCGCATCGCGGGAGGCATTTTCCTCGGCCTTGGCGAGATGCCCGAGGATTCTCGGCAAGGGAGCCCCGTCCTCGATCAACAGGCGCGCCGCTCCCAGCCTCGCGAACGGCATGTACTCCCGAAGGCTCGCTGCACTTTCATATTGGGCCAGCGCCTCGGCTCGAAGCGCGCCCCGCGCCGAATCGGCGCGCCGGCTCCGTTCCTCGAAGAGCAGGCCCATGGCGTAACGTGTCTCCGGCTGGTTCGGCTGGATGCGAAGGGCCTCGCTCAGAAGCTCGAAAACCCTGGCAAAATCAGGGGACGGTTCCTGGAGAATCAGCGTGGAAAGCCCGAGGTAGGCGTTCAAGAAGGCGGGATGCAGGGAAAGAGACAACTCGAAGGCACGTTTGGCGGCGTCGAGCAAGCCCTGGTTCCAAAGCAGGTAGGCACGTCGGTAGTGGTAGCGAAAGTTATTGGGCTCGCGGGTGACCGCGACATCCAGCGCATCCCGAGCCCGCGCCCGGAACTCCGACTCCGATAGGGGCAGCGCCGATCGGTCCGCCACTGGAATCCCCGCGGCAAACAGGTCGTGAGCTGCGAGATGGCTGGCCCGGTTACCCTCGAGTCGGGCGTGATGATGGAGCGCCAGCACAATTGTCAAGGTTGCCGCCGAGAGCGCGATCCCGAGCGACCCCGCCGGGCCTCCCCGGCTCCGAGCCGACACGTTTCGCCCCCCCGCGCCCAAAAAGAGCGCGACCCAAAACGTGGGCACGGGATTCTGGAAGACGTAGGCCCCGATCGACATCAAGAACGCCGCGAGGACCACCCCCCCGGAGACTCCATGCTCCGCGCTCGATGACGGGGGTAAACCGCGCTTGCGAACCAAACCGAGCCACCTCCAGAGCACAAAAAGGATCGCAGCTCCGCCCCCGAGCCAGCCCAACTCGGCAAGGACTTGCAGGCTCTCCATGTGGGTAGCTTCAGGCTGCCGCGAGAGACCAAATCGGTCTGCTCCGAGCACCGCGTCGGCACGGGAAAAGCGTGGGTACTCGAATTTCCAGGCGCCCGGCCCCACCCCCAGCAAGGGGTTGGCTTCGACCATGGCGACCGTGTTCTTCCAGAGGACGAGGCGCTCCGCCTCGGTGCCGTCCTCGAGGGTGGCCAGGTCCCGCAGTCGATGGGAGATCGAAACGTCAGGGCCTCCACCTCTCCCCGGGACCTTCACCCAAGGATCCGCCAGAAAAAAGAGCACTGGGGTGGCGACGAGCAGCAGCGAAGCCCACCGAAAGACCGCGTCGGCTCCCATCTGAGCGCGAAGCCCCATAGCCGCGGCGAAGAGACCTCCTCCGAGCGCTCCCGCCCACGCTGAGCGACAACCGCCGACTCCCAGGAACCAGACGGCGACGAGGATCTGGAGAGCTAGTGTCCCACGACGGAGGAAGGCCGCGACCCCCGGGTCCCCCAAACCCCGGCAAAGAAGCCCGATTTGGGCGACCAGGCCGAGCGCCACCACTTCCGAAGCAAAATTCACGTGCCCGAAAGTCGACCCCGGCCGGTCCGTCGCCGGAAGGTGCTCGAACCAGCGAGGCAGTCCCAAACCTGGCGGCCACTCGTCGAGCTCCGCGAGCTGAAGCAGCCCCAGCGCTGCCACCCCCGTGCTCAGAACCCCCAGCGCGTTGAGACCTTGGCGGAGGGCCGAAGCTTCGGAAACGACATGCTGCCCGAGCCACACCGTCGCCAAAAAGACCACGCCATCTCGAATCAGGTGTGCGGATTCGGCCGGAGCTCCGGACCTCGCCGCGCTGACGAGCGCTGTACCGAAAGCAACGAGGGCAATCCAGCCGCCCTTGGGCCAGGAAAATCCTTGGCCTCGGGCCGCCTTCCAGCCGAAGAGGAGACAAAGGGAACCTGCGGCCAGGATTTGGAGAGCCGCGCGCTTGGGGCTCGTGTAGAGATCCTCAAGGGTGCGGTCGTAGACCAGGCCACCTGCGATCGCGGCCAAGAAAAACAGCCACACGGCGATTTTCCTGGGAAAAGCGGGCGTAGGTACGCGGGAAGCATGGGTCCGAATTTCGACTTCCATCGGCTATCGCCTATTTTGTACCATCTCGTACAGAACGATGGGGGCGCCCGCCCCCCCGATCGGAGAAGGAAGGGAGCTTGGCTTGCCGTCACGCTCCCCGAACTCGTCAGGATGGTCCTTCGACCGGCCTGATCAGATTCTGGACAGCTGACAATCTCGGTTGACGCCTGTGCCGCCTGCGCGTAAAACCCTCACTGTTCTGCGGAAACCTCGGTCTCTGAGGTTCCGGGATCAAAAGGGGGCTCCGGAAGTGGCACATGCTTCAAGCCGGGGCACATGGATGCAAGAGGTTGGGAGGTTCATCATGGTGGTTCGTTCCGAGGGCGCCCTTCGTAGGTTGCTTTGCCTCCTCGGCTTTGCGGTCCTCGTAGCAGGATGCAGCGGCGGAGACGGTGACGACGATGTCCCCGTGAATTTGACAGTGACTTTCGCCCCGGCGGACACGACCACCTATGCCGCCTTCGGCGTCATATGCGTGCCCTTCACGGTCACCGGGATCCCGAACAGCGTCCTGGATCTCCTCGCGCAGTACCTGCTGGCTGGATCGACTATGCCGGCGGCCGCCACCCCGGCACCCGCCGGCCTTGGCAACGTGCCGCCGAGCTCCCCTCTCGTCGGGGTGATGCTCAACGCCAACGGCACGGCTACCGGAACTTTCTACTGGTACGCGGGAGCCGATCTCGGATTCCTCCCCGCCCAGGTGCAGTTCTGCTTCACGCCCTTCGTGGCTGGCGCCGCTCAACCGGCCGCCTGCTCGACTGTGATTTCGTTCGGCGGCGGTGCCCCGGCGATGTCCAGCATGGGACCCGGAGCGGGAAGCGGCTCGAACGGTAACCCGTACGGCGGGACCGGTCGTGCGTTGCATTCGGCCACCATGGTCCGTCCGACGGTCGCTCCCGGTAGCGTGAAGGACCTGCTGGTCGCTGGTGGTTACAACGACGGTGCCAACCCCAACGCCTTCAATACCGGTGACCGGTTCGATTTCTCGGCGAACGGGGCCAACTACACGATCCCCTTCTCGGGCGACACTCAAGCTCGCCGCGTCCTGCACGGATCGTCCTTCTTCCTAGATCCGATGACCGGCTTGGTCAAGGTCTTGGTGGCGGGCGGTGTGACCAACTACGATCCGCTGGGCGCCGCTCTGGTGAACCGCGTAGGCGGCGGCAACGACCTCGCGTCCGCTGCGGTCTACTGCTTCAGCCCGACCGAACAGGTCGTCGCCGTTTCCAACCTGGCTTCGACCCGCTTCGGCCATTCCGCAACGTGGACTCCGAGCAACCAGGTCGTGATCCTCGGTGGTGCGACCTCAACCGCAAATCCCGTAGCCCTCTCCGGGATTTCCTCGATCGAACACTTCAACCCGGCGACCAATACCTTCGGGCCCGGCCCGAACAACGCCGGGCTGACGTTCCCCCGCGTGGAGCACGCGTCGACCCTCCTCGCCGACGGACGAGTCTTCGTCGCCGGCGGTTACGACCCGGCCAACCCCACGATGGCCCTCATGTGCGAGGTGTACGATCCGATCGCCGGGACCTCGGTCCTGGTGACCTCCGGGCCCCTCGGGGTTCGCGGGCACACCGTGACCCGCCTTGCCAACGGCTGGGTCGTCATCGTCGGTGGTCGCCGACTCGACACGGGTGCGCCATCGAATCTCGCGTACGTCTACCGTCCGGAGGGTGGTGGGGCGTCGGGAGTTTTGGATGCACCCATCACGATGGACCGAGCTCGTGCGTTCCACTCGGCCACCCTGCTCGGCAACCGCAACGTGCTGATCTCGGGCGGTATCACGAGCGACGCCGCGAACCCGATGGAGCAGTTCACCACGAACTCGCAGATCTTCCGCGTTCCGGACTGCTTCTCCCCCGGCAATGTGACGGGCTTCGTCAGCGTGAATCCGCTGACCGTGCCCCGAGCCGAGCACTCCGCGGCCAACACCGACTGTGGCTCGGTTTTCGTGATCGGTGGTCGTAACAACGCCGGCATGACCCCGAACCTCAACTTCCTGGACAGCGTCGAGTTCTACGCCTTCAGCAATGCGGTTCCGATGGTGGCCAGCGCCAACACCTCCGCTTCCGGCCAAGGCGCCGGCACGGTGGCCATTAACTTCAACGTGACGGATGCCAACAACGACGGTGGTTACGTGGTGGTCCGCTACCGCACCACGATCGGGTCCGGTCCGTGGAGCCACGCCACGATCAGTTCCCAGACGCCCTCCTCGTTGCCCGGCAACTTCCCGAACCACGAAGTCTGTGTCGGCAACGTGACGTTCATCTGGAACTTCGCCGCGGACGGCGTCGGCGCCATGACCCCGGTCGAGATCCAGTTGATCCCGTTCGGCGCGGTCATCGGAACCCCGATGCAGTTCCTCGCCGCCACTCCCTGATCCTGCGGGATCCGGTTGGAAATCGAGCTCGGCCCGCGTGGCCGGGCTCGTTTCGTTTTATCGTGGCATGATGCGCGCGCGGGGCCCCTCACGGCCCCCTGAACCAAGGATGAGATCGATGGCCACTCAGGAGCGGATGGAACAACTGGTCGCCCTCTGCAAGCGGAGAGGGTTCGTTTTTCAGTCGAGCGAGATTTACGGCGGACTCAAGTCGTGTTGGGACTACGGCCCGCTCGGGGTCGAACTCAAACGCAACGTGAAGGAAGCCTGGTGGCGCAGCATGGTGCGCCGACGATCCGATATCGTCGGAATCGACTGTTCCATCCTGATGCATCCCAAAGTCTGGGAAACGTCCGGGCACGTGGCGGGCTTCAACGACCCGATGGTCGACTGCAAACTGTGCAAGGCCCGATTCCGCGCCGACACCATCGAAAACCAGAACTGCCCGAAGAAGCCTAGCCTGCGCCCCGGTCAATGCGAAGGCGAACTGACCGCTCCTCGGCAGTTCAATCTCATGTTCAAGACCCACATGGGGCCGATCGACGACGCTTCCGCGGTGGTCTATCTGCGACCGGAAACCGCGCAGGGCATCTTTGTCAACTTCAAGAACGTCGTCGACACCTCACGCGTGAAGCCTCCGTTCGGGATCGCCCAGCAGGGGAAGAGCTTCCGCAACGAAATCGTCACCGAGAACTTCATCTTCCGAAGCCGGGAATTCGAGCAGATGGAGATGGAGTTCTTCGTGCCGCCGACGGACGGAATGAAGTGGTACGAGTACTGGCGTGACGAGCGTTACCGCTGGTTTACCGATCTCGGAATCCAGCCCGAAAATCTGCGCCTTCGCGAACACGCCTCCGATGAACTCGCCCACTACAGCGCGGCCTGCTCGGACGTGGAGTACCAATTCCCGTTCGGCTGGAAGGAGCTGGAGGGAATTGCCAACCGAACCGACTTCGATCTCAAGCGTCACTCGGAGGCCACCGGCAAGGATCTCGCCTGGTTCGATGCCACCACGCGGGAGCGTTACATCCCCCATGTGGTGGAGCCAGCGCTTGGAGTGGATCGCGCTTGCCTGGCCTTCCTTTGCGAGGCGTTCACCGAAGACGAAATCGAAGGTGAAAAGCGCACGGTCCTGCGCTTCCACCCTTCCCTCGCCCCGATCAAAGCCGGCATCTTTCCACTCGTGAAAAAGGACGGACTCGCGGACCTCGCCGAGTCGATCGAAACCGAACTGAAACGTGAGTTCGCGGTGTTTTACGACGAGAGCGGAGCCATCGGGCGTCGGTACCGCCGCCAGGATGAGTGTGGCACGCCGTTTGGGATCACCATCGACTACCAGAGCAAAGACGACGGTACGGTCACCATGAGACACCGCGACTCCTGCCGTCAGGAGCGTCTCCCGATCGCCCAACTGCGCAATTGGCTGCGTGATCAGCTTCTCGGCGCCTGAGCCTCGGGAACTGACTCGCGCACGGCCTGCTCGGAGTTCTATCGTCCCCCGGGCCGATCAGAGCGGGCTGGTGCGTGCAGTACGAGACTCGGCGTATCGCCCCGCGGCTTCCACGTGGCTACGGAAAAGGGCGAGATTGAAGTCGAGATTGGGAACCAGGAGCTCAGGGTGCCACTGCACTCCGAGCGCGTACCCACCCTCGACCTTCTCGATTCCCTCGACCACCCCGTCCTTCGCCACCGCGTTGACCACAAAGCCCGGCGCCACCGCCTTGACCGCTTGATGGTGATAGGAGTTGATCCAGACTTCCGCCTCCCCCACGATCGCCTTCAACTTCGAGTTGGGCGTCACCGCGATAGAGTGGGTCGTCCACTCCTCGGCGGTGTCTTGGAAGTGTCGGTAGCAGTGCTCACCCGCCTGCGCGTGGATGTCCTGCCAGAGGCTTCCTCCGGCAGCGACGTTCAAGATTTGATGACCGCGGCACACTCCGAAGATCGGGAGTTGTTCGGCCAAGCTGCGACGCACGAGGTGCAATTCGGTGATGTCGCGCAGAGGATCGACCCCGCCGAGCTTCTTGTGTGGTTCTTCGCCGTAGTGACGAGGATGGACGTCCAATCCGCCCGGCACGAGTAGCCCGTCCAAGAGCTCGAACTGGGCGTCCAGGACGCTCCGCTCCTGGGTGAGCGGAAGAATGAGTGGAGTCCCGCCGGCAGCTTCCACGGCTTCGCAATAGCTGATCGCCACGCCGTACCGCGGGTACGGTTTGTCGTGGTCAAAAAACGCGATCTTGCGGCTCGTGATACCGATGACGGGTCGTCGTGGCATTTCAGGATCCTGGTTTCGCGGTCGTCTTGGGCTTCTTCAAGAAGCCAGGCGTCTTGGCTGCCAAGCTCGCGACCTTGCCCACTCCTCGTCCTTCACAGGTGACGCAGGATTTGTAGGGGATGGTCCGTTTCACGGTGTCCCTGCGCATTTGCCGGTAAGCCTGGCCATTCCAGACGGCGGCAAATCCTCCGGCCTCGAACATGTTTCCGAGGGACACTTTTTCGTCCATCTGGAGCGCGCAACACGGCGTCACGTTCCCGTCGACCGCCACGTACACCTGCACCCAGGGGTAGATGCAATCCGGACTTCGGCCTTCCGGATTGAACTCCGGGGTATAGCGAACCTCGTAGAACGGAAGGAGGCCGATTACTTCTTCCAGATTGGTCTGCATGTCCCGCGATTGGGCGTGGGCATGAGCCTCGGCTAGAGCATCACGATACTGCTGCTTGCTCATCCCGCCGAGCAGTTCGCTTTCTCGCTCCTCGATGCCCACGAGATTGAGTGGACGGAAGTTGACGCGGCAGAGACCGAGCTCGCATCCGAGGTCGATCGCCTCCTTCATCTCGTGAAGGTTGTCGCGCCCGAGCACGTACTCGAACCCCACGTCCGGAGTCTCCTGTCCCCGTTCTTTCTTGAGCGCCTGGAGCTTTCGAATCCCCTCCACGATCACGGAGTGGTAGTCGGCCTTGCGCATCTTCACATAGGTGGGGGCGGTCGCCGCGTCGATGCTGACCCGCAGCGCGGAGAGGCCCGCATCCAGCGCCTTCTCGGCGAGTCTGGGCCCGATCGTCCAGTTGCTCGTGATGATCGTCTTGGCACCCCGATCACGGGCGTACGCGACCATCTTCCAGATATCGGGAGCCAGCGTCGGTTCCCCGTCCCCGGCAAAGGTGACTCGGGCGGGCTGAATCTGGTCAAAGATGCCGTGAAACTGTTCGAGGCTCAGGCTCTTCGGGCGGAAAACGTTCTTCTCCCGCACACAAAACGAGCACTTGAGATTGCAGACCGTCGTGGGCTCGATTTGCAAATGGACCGGGGTGTTTTTCGCCTTCTCCGGGCGAAGCAGCACCCCTAAGCCTGCTTTGACGAGATTCATTTTTGTTGGCATGGATCGAACCCTTCACGGCCGGGATTGCCGCGTGCAGCCATACTATCCCCGGCTGGCCAAAGAGGGAGCGCGAGTCGGACGGTTTGCAAAAAACGTGGACCAGGCCTCCGGGGCCAGGCCGGCATAGGCCGGGAACACCCGGGCAGCCATGTCCGTCCAGGACCGACGGGCCCGCACTGCCCCAGGCCCCTTTGCGCCTTCGGACCTTCGGTCCGAATCCGAAGTCCGGCAAAAGTCCCGAATGGAGGCCGCGAGATCCGAGGCCGACCCCGCTTTGAATTGCCGGCCCACCGCGCAGTCCGCGACCAGTTCTCGATACCCTCCGACGTCGCTACCCAAAATGGGCTTCGCCATCGCCAGTGCCTCAAGAGGCTTGAGAGGGGTCACGAGCTCAGTGATGCGCTTCGAGTAGCGCGGGTAGACGAGCAGGTCGATCACGCTGTAGTAGGAGTCCACCTTCGCGTGCGGAACCCGCCCGGCGAACAGGACCCGATTGCCGAGCGCGAGATCCGTCGCCTTCTTCCGGGTGGCCTCCTCGTCCTCCCCGCCACCCACCAGCAGGAGGCGAAGATCCGGCAATTCGTTGGCCAAGAGCGCCATGGCCTCGACCAAGAGGGGCAATCCCTCGTAGCGAAAGAACGAGCCCACGAACCCGATGACAGTCTTCTCCGAAAGCCCCAGGTCCCGCGCGAGGCTTTCGTCGCGAGACAGAGGCTGGAAGCGGTCGGCGTCGACTCCGTTGGGCACGACCGAAATTTTGTCGGCGGCAATGCCGCGACCGATCAGATCGCGCTTCAGTCCGTCGCAAATCGTGACCACGTGGTCAGCTCGGCGACAGACCGAGGTTTCGAGGCGGCGGACCTGACGATAAACGAAGGAACCCTCCGAGAACTTCCCCTTGTCGACCGCATCATCTTCCCAGAAGGCCCGGATCTCGTAGACGACGGGTATTCCGAGACTTCGGCCGGCTGCCAACGCCGCCTGCCCGTTGAACATCGGCGAGTGGGCGTGCAGCAGGGCCGGGCGAAAATCGCGCGCGACCTCGAGCACTCGATCCGTCACCGCTCGTGTCAAGATTCGCTCGCGCCAAAAGGGCACCTTCAATTGCCACCGATCCATGGCCGAGGCAGGCCAGGGCGTGCGATGGAAGCGAAGACCCTCCAACTCCTCGACCGGGGCTCCGAACTTGCGGTGGCGTGCCGACGAGACCACTTCGGCATCCACTCCCAAACGCCGCTGCGTTTCGACAAGGTAGCGACTACGGATCGCGTAGCCGCTCATCTCGGGGATGGTGTGATCTTGGACGTGGAGTACGCGGAAGCTCATAAGCCGATTCGATTCCTATCGTCCGGCCGCTCGGCCGTGCTGGACGTTCTCACTTCGGCTCGGCGGAAGGAAGTTCAAAAAACTCCCGGACAAAAGCTTCCAAAAGGGGCAACAAGTCCGGGTGCCTTTCGCCGTCCGCTCCCGAAAAGTCGTGGTTGGCGCCTTCGAGCAGTCGAGACCTCGAGACCTTGGAGGTGGAAAAAAGAGTAGCGCTGGGCAGAAGGGCCCGATCCGCGGCAGTGATCGATTGATCCTCTTCACCATGAAGAATCATCAGCGGTATGTCGGCGTCGGCGACTTCGGACATGGGGTCGATCGCGAGCAGGTCGCGAAGTAGCCGTTCTGGTCCCGCCGCAGCATCCAGCTCACGCTGGCGAACCTTGGTGAGGCTCTCCGCCAGGGCCGCCTGCGCCTCCACGATGCCGTCTTCGACCTCTCCGCGAGCCCGCAGGTCGCGAGCCAGTCGCTCCAGTAGGACATTCTCAAGCTTGCGCATGGGAAGCCCGAGCAGGAACGCACCGCGTAGGCCGCGTGCGCGTCCGCCCTTCGCGAGAGCGAGGGCGAGGTAAGCGCCCTCCCCGTGGCCCAAAATCCCGACCCTCCGAGGCTCGACTCCGGGAAATGAACGGAGGAGATCCAACGCCTTGCCAGCATCGTCGGCGAGCGCCGAGAGCGGCAACGAACCCGCGCCACCGTCCCGTCTGGCAAATCGAAGCGTAATGCGTCCGCGTTTGGCCCAGGCATGCGCCAAGTCCCGAAGCAGCGGACGATTTGCCGCATCGGCGCGCACGCTGTCGACACCTCGTCCCAAGGCGTCGCCGAGAAGCAGGATTCCCGGGGCATCGACCGGACACGGCTCGGGCCGGGTGACCATCGCCGCAACTTCGGCCCCGTCCAAACGAAGAACGACGGACTCCTCCACCACACCTTCGGGCAGAGGCGCCGCTGGAGTGGCCAATCCGGAGATCTCAAGTCCAGCCGCGCCGCCGATCACGAGTCGCTGAAACCGCGCATCGGAAGTGAGCTCGACGGTGGTCTCGCCGGTCGGCAATTCCAGGCGCCGCCGAGTTGGCGACAATGCCCGGATTTCCGGTTGGACCGTCGACTCCGACGCCAGCACGAACAGCCTTAGCAGGCCTTTGTCCTCGCGCATCAGGAGCGGAATGAGCAACTCCGGGGAAGTCGGATCGACGATTCCCCGCACCGACTGGGTCGGGATGTCCCGCGATCTCGAACCCAAGGGACCCTGTTCACGCAACGAGAATCCCGATTCCGCCCGTTGGAACCGAACTCTGCCCACGAGCACATCCGGCGATCGTTTGCGAACCTCCCGCTCGTAGAACAGGAGCCAGCCCTGTTCGTCACTGCGAACCGTCGCCGTCACGATGACGTCCTGCCCCTCGTGCCGCAGGTTGGTCTCGGTGTCTGACCAGCGCAGCTCGGAAGTACCGAGGGACTCTCCTCCGCGGTAACGATGGAGTTTCAATTCCTGGGCGAACCCGCTCACCTCGAGCAGAGTTCCCGCCATGATGAAGTGAACAAGAAGCCGGAGCATGGGATTTCCCTATTGAGCGGATGTCCGTCCTTTCCATGATAGCGCGTGAAATCCGGAAGTCCGACCACCCACCTCGCCGTCCTGTTCGCCGCTCTCCTTGGGAGCTGCGCCACCCCCCCCCGCATTGCTCCCGGAGCTTCGCTTGAAGCCGGCCTTGCGTCGCTCGGCACCGTCGAGGTCGCCCCGCCCGCGGGTCCCGAAGTTCGCGGCACGATCGTAGTCCTCGCCGACCTGCATCCGCTTCACGGTGGCATCCTGCGATCCCGGGACGAGTTCTACGGCGTGCGAAGAGATCTCGCGGAAGCCGTGGAATGGTTGATCGAACAAGAGTTCACCCTCCTCGGCTGCGAGTGGAAGTCGGGGCCCCTTCCCGATGACGCCACCGCGAACGCCCATCGGGAAGCCTACGCGCGCGCGATCCAGGAACACGACGACGTGAACGCCTGGACCCTCTATCAGCCGATTCGCTTGGAGCAGCAGTTCCAAGCTCGGCTGCTCGTGATCGGAGTCGAAGATCCGGAGCTCTACGACCGGGATGTGGCGCGGCTACGCGAGCTGCGCGACCTGGCCCTGGACGACGAGAAGAGCCCGGAGATGGTCGCCCGCAAGCGGCGACTCGAAGCGTCGATCCGCGCCCAGTCGAACGCACGCGGTGAACGAGCCGCCGAGATTCTCGTGCAAGCCATGGAAGCGCGAGGCTTCGAGCGTGCCGCGCTCTTGCTCGGGCGCGCGCACACCGACGCCGCGGTCAAGACTCTCGCGAGCGCCGGCTACCGCGTGCTCCGGTTCGAATCGCATGCGGTCCGGTCATGGATCGAGTCCAAGGGGCGATCAGGCCGCGTTGCCCTCGCACTCGATCCGCGGTTTGGAGCGCGCGATGTCGTTCAGAGCCGCGACCAAGTCCTCGGTGGCTGATCCGTGACCTTCCGCGCAGCACCAGGCAACATCTGGTCGCTCCACGAGTGATCGAAGCGAATCGAGGTCTTGGAATTGGCCGCGCAAAGGTGCGGTCAAATCGAGATCCCCGCTACTCATGTCGGTGAGATCGATGGCCAGCGGCAACCGCACTCCCTGGAGCGCGTAGTCTACGTGTTCGCACTTGGCCCACCTGGTCCGAGCCGGCGACCTGACGACACCGATGGAGGCGGATTCCGCAAGGGCGAGCGTGCTCACGAGAGAGCGTTCGTCGCACTCGACCGCCTGTTGAAGGAAGACCTGGATGCCTCTGGCCTTGGCTTTTCCGGCGAGTTCGCGCAGCAAGCCGGCCGCGGCCTCCAGGCGGGCGAGTTGCTGCACTCGGGGCACGCCGTGGAGGGGCTCCCGCCGCACGAGGTAGGCCGACGCCCCGAGGTGCTGAGCCACCGCCAACGCGCGGTCGTGGCAGGCGCGCACCTGCTCCGACACCGTCTGATCAAGGGCACCGAGTGGTAAATCAAAACCGGGCCCTCGGGCGATGACCCCGAGATTCAAGGATTTGAAGGTTCGCCCGAGTTCGCGGGCATCGCGGTCCCATCCCGAACCGAAAAGCGGCTCCGGACGGTCGATATCGACTCCGATGTGAAGGCCCAAAGACGCCAATCGGCGCGCTTCGG
Source organism: uncultured bacterium (assembly GCA_902826835.1). GTDB lineage: Bacteria > Planctomycetota > RBC034. The sequence continues at coordinate 164,091 of CADEGH010000007.1, forward strand.
CGCGAACCTCGGAGAGGGGGAAGAACCTGTGGACACGAGGCATGAAAGACCTCCGGGGGGAAACCTGACCCACGAGGCTCATCGGACGAGAAGTCGCGTTTCATAAATCTGCTCGCCCGAGTCGGGGAATATCCGGGGAATGGGCCTCGTCCCGCGCTTCGAAATACGCACGAGGTCACCGGTTTCCCGGCTCGAGCAGCCGTTAGATTGGAGCTATGGATTCGGCTCTTCCCCCCGGGGCTCGCTGGCGATTATTCGACCCGAAGTCGGTAGCGCTCCTCGTGCTGACGTTGGCTCTCGTCAGCCAGGCCGCTTGGCTCATGCACGATGATCGTCGGCCTTTCTGGGATCAGCAGCGGTACTACAGCATGACGCTGAAAGCGGAGCGCGCGATTCGCCGCTTCGACCACCAATCACCGCGGGAACTTCTGGAATTGCATCCGAGTCATCCGCCGCTCTACCCACTGGTGGGCGCGGCTGCGAGGCTCGCCGGAGTAGGCGAGTGGCCGATGGTGCGGTGGGTCAATCTCCTGACCACGCTCCTCAGTCTGGCAATTGCACGGCAATTAGCCCGCGCGATCGGAAAGCCCGAATTCACCTGGCCCCTCCTCGCGCTCGTTGCCGCCGCTCCTTTGGCGACCAGCCTCTCGCACCTCTATTATCTTGAGAACCTTTTGCTGCCGGTGTCGCTCGCGACCGCCACCCTTCTCATTCGACGTCCCGCCCTGGGTCGCCCCCTCGATCCTTGGAAACTCGGCGGCCTCTTCGCGGCGGGCATGCTGACCAAATGGACGTTTCCGATCTTTGTCGCGGTCCCCTGTCTGTTCGCGCTCCGTGAAAAGAAGGCCTGGGGCCGGCAGGCCATGGCGCTCGGGATCGGACTTGCGATCAGCCTTCCCTGGTATCTTGTGAAGTGGCGCGCTCTCTCGAGTTTTGTCGACACCGGAGTGACGAGCGGCGCTGGGTGGGTGGGTGCGGTCACCGGGTTGGACGGCTGGCTGTACTACCCGAAGGAATTGGCATTCGCCGGGATCGGTTTGCCCTGGTTTCTTTGCGCCCTGGTCGGCGTGACTTCGGTCCGAAGACACCCGGGAGTCAATCGTGGTCTCCTCGTTCTCTCGGTGGCGATTCCGTTGGTCGTGTTCTCCTTGGTGCTCACCAAGAAGCCCCGCCACCTCCTTCCTTTGGTGCCCTACTTGGCAATCCTCGCTCTATGGGGCCTGGACCGATTGCCGGCCCAGTTGGGAAAGTGGCTTACGAGCATTCTCCTGATCCAAGTCCTCCTCGCCTCGCTCGCCTCCAGTTGGGCGCCCAATACCTCGGATCGCCTCGCGATCTCCGGAGTGCGGATTCCCCTCCTGACGAGACCTCATGCCGACGACTGCGGGGTGCCGGACCAGCGGCAGTGGCCGTTTCCGCAAGTCATCGAAGCCGCGGAGTCGTTGGACCCTCGGGCACGTGTGCTCGTTCTGTTCACGCTGCCCGGGTTCACGGACGCTGGGCTCCAAAGCCTCGCCGAGGAGCGCGGCAGCTCCGTCTCGTTCCGCAACATCCCGCTGCATTTCCCCGCCGACCATCCGGGGGCGACCCCCTTCCCGCTTGCGATCTCAGCCGAGGGAGCCATGGGACCCATGGATGCCGATGCCATCCTGCTCGTAACCGGAACCACCTGGGTCAAGATCCCGAGCCGGGCCCCGGTTCATCGCACCGCCATGCGCATTCGAGAGGCAATCTTGGCCAAGTCGGGTGTCCTGCACGATACGGTCAGTCTCGAAAGAACCTTCGCGCTCCCGATCGAGGGCGAAGCTCGCCTCTATGCCTGCCGGCGGGACCGCGGTTACGAAGCCGCCGTCATCCGACTTGCCGCCGCCTATCCGCCGTACGCGCCCGACTTCGACGCGTGGATTCAACCACCGAATGCGGATCCGCGCCCTACGCTCTTCGAACGATCTCCTCACGCGCAACTTCTACAGCGTCTCTTCAGCGGCGCACCCCATTCCGATTCCGAGCTCCTCGGCATCTTGGATCAAGCGGGCCATCGCCCGGATGTGCTGGCTCGCGTGCACTTTCTGGCCTCCCCCCGCTCCGAAGCGTCCACGAAAGCACGGGGCGAGTTGGCAGCTATGGACCTCTGGTGCGTCTCGCCCACTCCCACGACTATGGCGCTCCAGTACGCGGATCAAGCGATGCGCAAGCAGGACCGCATCCAATCCGCAACCTGGCTCAGGCGCGCTCTCGATACCGGAGTTGCGGACCAGAGGATAGGCGACCTCCTGCCTGGCCTCGGCCTCACCGACGAGCCGGGCTGGCAGGATCGTCTGCGAGAACTCGAAGCGACCCTCACTCGGTGACACTCCGCTGAGTGGAGACCCGCGCGACCCGCTCAGGGTCCGGGCGGGATCCAAGCCCCGCCGGCGAGGATGACTCCGCCGGGAGTCGTGCACGTCAAGGTGTAGGAAATGCCGGGAATCGGAAGCACCGCCGGCTGGGCGGACTCGACCACGGTTTCGCGCAACGTGCTCGGCGGCATGATCCCCGCTCCGAGTACGTCGCCGTACAGCGTCTCCGTGAATCCGTTGACCGACATCCAGCCACTCACGAACGGCGCGGGAATCTCTACCCCCGCGAAGTACACGCGGAACGTCGTACCCTGCAACACGAGCGGGGCAGACGCGGCCCAGCCGAGAAAGCCGTTGGGCGCAAGCCAGGCCACTACCCCTTGCGGCGTCATTTTGTCTTCCGCGGAGTCGTAGAACGCGATGTCATCGACCGAGGCGGACCCTGAGATCCACAACCGTACGTGGAAATTGGACAGGCTGCTGCCGATGGCGGCGGTTCCGGCCACTGCTCCACTGCGGGCGATGACCTCGACCGACCCTTGAGCGGGGCGATAGACGAATCCGACTCGCTGCGACACTTCACCTGCCAACCTCGGAACCACGATGGTGGAAACCGGGCCCGTCGGCGGCACCACTCTCACTCGCGATCCCGCCGGGTCCGAGAGCAATTCGAGTTGTCCGAGTTCGGTACCGCCCGGCTGAGTCCCCACCCGCCAAGTCGCGAGCGGGGTCGAGGGGTTGCCGATCGGAGCCACATCGGCGACAAAGTAGAGAGGCCCGTTGGGCCAGGCGAGTCCACTGCGGGGCGAAAACACCGAACCGCCCGGCACGGCCGAGACCGTGCCCGCGGAGCCCACACTGAGGCCAATTGGAACCTCTGCGTCTTGGAAGTCACCACCCGTGAAACTGTAGAACCGGTCATTGGATATTGGAGGTGCCGGAAGAGTCCAGCCAGCGTTCACGATGGAGCCGGCAGATCCGATGTACACGAGGGCGCCGCGAATCACAAACGGCGCGGCTACACCATCCACCGTGACCTGGGTAATCGGGGCATTGCTCGGCGCCAAAACCGTGATGATCGGGAGTGTGGTTCCCACCAAAGCGGCCGCCCTCCGAATGGTCACGATTCCATCCTTCACACTCAGCGCCACTCGCTCGGTCGCAGCAACGAGTCCGAGCCCTTGGAAGCGGAGCTGCTGGCCTTCGGCCAAGGCGTAGCCCAGGATCGTCGAGGCATTGGGGCTTCTCCGAATCCACGCGAATTGTCCATCCGTCCAGGTATCCCGATCCTGCATGGGCAGGGAATCGGCGGAAAAGAGGAATCGATCGAGGTACGCCGGCGACTGGATGGAGCCGCCGCGGGCATTGACACTCGGAGCCACCAGCGGAGTGATACTCGTCGGGGTGACGCCGAAGTGCACGCTGACGAATTCGCGGGGCCCGACCCCGGCGCTCGCCACCTTGTTCGGGAAGTAATTGACGACGGACGACGACTGCGTCGATGCCGCCCCGGCCGTCACCGTAACCGAAGACGGCGAGAGATAGACGCCGCGCAGCGCTACTCCGCTCTTGCTGACCGAGGTCGGATTTTGGATGGTACCCGCTCCGGTCATGGCGGAAGCCGCGTTCCACCTCTGCTCGTAAGCATAAGACTGCCCGGTAGTCGAGCTGACCGCGACTTCATCCGCGAGCAGCATGTACGGGAACGCGGGGTCGCGCACGAGCACGACCGTCCGGTCCGCCTTTTCCATCACCCACACCGTACGATGATCGCCGGCCAGATAGTCGAGGCCCGGCGACAACAGCGAAGCCCGAAGTGTTCCCTGATGCCGTCCTTCGGTGGCTGGCGGATTGTAGTAGTTGGAGAGGGAGTAGCCCGGTCCGCCAACATAGGTCACGATGTTGTGGTCGATGTGCTGCGCACCCGGGTAAGAGCCGCCCGGGCTGGCATAACCACGATCGATCACCTGTTGACGACCGAGGGCCGCCAAGGAGAGGTGCCCGTCATCTTCGTGTCCGTGATTCGTCCATTCGTCGCGAATCATGTAGAAGATCGAAAACAACGACTCGTTGCCGAATCCGTTGTGGAGATACCCGAGTCCACCACTCCCGATTTCCGGGTTGTTGTTGCGTTTGTTCCAAGTCGTCGAACCACCGGGAGCGAGGTTGCGGTTGTCTCGAAAGAACGCACCCTTTTCGGTCGGCGGCGCGGAGATCAGGCCCTCGGGATAGTGGATCGCCGCCGAGAGAAACGGCGAGTAGGCGAAGGTCGAAAGGTTCTGGTCGAGCGGAGCGTATGTTTGGGCTCTCTCGATTCCCCACAGTCCGGCGGAGTCCTGAGTCCGGCGGATGATGTAGTAGAGAATCGGATCGACGCGCATGCCTTTGTGGGTCGGCCCACAATCCCCGGTCCAAGGGAAGTGGTCCCCGACCAAGGAATAAGCGTACCAACGCGAGGTCTTCAGGATGTTCGTACCGGCAATTCGATCTCCGAAACCGCAGTTCATACCCGCGATCATGGAGTGTAGGCTGTACATCGCTCCGTAGTTAGCGTACCCGTACGACTCGTCGATCGATCCGTCCGGGGAAATCGCGTCGAGATACCCGTCCCGGATGAAGTCCATCCACATGGAGATGTCCTGCGGGATGTTGGGGCGCGCGGAATCGCCCCAAATCGCAAGGAGGGACATGATGAGGCCGCTCGCCCACGCAAAAGTGTAGTTGTCGGCCGCACCCGAGTATAGGCTGAGCGGACCGATCGCCGAGCTCGCGCCGGTGATCGTGTTGATCCACAACTCGAGTTCGGCCACGACCGCAGTGCGTTCTGCGGCGGTAAGCAGCGGCCTGATCAGGTCGTAAGTCGCCGCGATGACGCCGGGATAAGAGGATGTCTGGTAGCCATTGTCACCGGTGGGCGTAATCGAATTGATCGCGTTGTAGGTCCCGCTGATCAAGAAGGTCCGTGCGAGGGAGCCGGCCGTCAAGTCGCCTAAGATTGCGTAGCGCGCGGCATTTTCGACCATGGCGCGCAGGCTGCGGTCGAGGCGCCAACTTTCGCTGTTGTTGCCGGGGCAAGCGCCACCGGATCCCCCGCATTGCCAGGTGGTCGTCGTCGACATCTGATTCCATGCCAGCGCGGAGCGGGTTCCTACCGCAGTCACCTTGGCCTGGAGCGCCGGAATGTCCTGCGCGCGAAACAAGATGCGAGGTCTCGAGGGAGGCGTGGACGGAATCTGGCCAGTGCCTTCTTCCCCGAGTGCCAGGATGCCGAGGACGACGACGATCACGCGGACGAGCCGTGGATGGTCCATGAGGCAGCTAACCCTGTCTTTGTACAACTTCAGCTTGTCGAACCAGACGAGGTGACACGCATGCGTGCGACCAAGCTCCCCGGAGAGACCGCCCCCTCCGGATATCCACCTCTTCTACCCGCAACCCCCAAGGCGAGAAAAGCCCCAAAACCGGATTTTCACGACTTTCCCGAGAATCCGGACCCACCTCGAAGCGAGTTGCTACCCTCCCGCGGAGAGCTGGGCAGCCGCGAGACTCCGGTTTCGAGGAAAGTCCGGGCTCCAAAGGGCAGGGTGGTGGGTAACGCCCACCGGCCGCAAGGTCAGGGAAAGTGCCACAGAGAACAGACCGCCGATGGCCGCGATTTTTCGCGGATCAGGTAAGGGTGAAACGGTGGGGTAAGAGCCCACCGCTGACTCGGGAACGAGTCAGGCACGGTAAACCCCACCCGGAGAAAGGCCAAATAAGCGAGGATTCGCGCCCCGGCGCGAGGGAGGCGGCCCGTCTCCCGAGCACTCGCGGGTAGGCCGTTCGAGGGTCCGGGCAACCGGCCTCCTAGATGAATGGCTGCCATCTTCGGCAACGAAGGTACAAAACCCGGCTTACAGGCTCCCCTCGGCGAGGTCTCAGGACCTCGCCGATTTTTGTTCCGGTGACTCTCCGATATCGCAGATCACGTACCGGTGTTTCCCGCTCGGGAGCGGAGGTAGGTCGGAGACGAGGGAAACGTCGACCCGGGTCCCGGCGCCGAGCACACGGTGGACGCGCGCGACCAGGTCGGGTCCGACCCGCTCCTCGGACCATGCCGCTCCCGGCACCACCGAGACTTCCACGCGGCCGAGCTGCTTTTGGTGAATGCGGAACCGGTCGACCCCGGGGAGTTCACGAAGGACGTAAATGAGGGCAAGCCCGTGCACTCTCGCTCCGTCGTCGCGAAACAGGGTGTCCGTGGACCGACCCGTCAGTCGAGCCAAGGTGGGATGAGGAAGCCCGCACGGGCAGGCGGTCGGGCTCCTGACGGCCAGATCTCCCAACCGATACCGAATCAGCGGAAAAGCCTGGGAGTAGAGATTGGTGAGACACACCTCGCCCTCTTCCCCGGTCTTCACCGGCTGGCCAGCAGCATCGAGGAGCTCGACGTGGATCGCGTCGTGCATCAAGTGCAGGCCGCCCGATGGACACTCGTGGGCGATCAGGCCGCCGTCGCGACATCCGTACTCAGCGGCGACCGGACACCCGAACGCTTCCACCATCACCGCTCGGTCCGCCGGCGGCAGCATTTCCGCCGTCCCGATGGCGACCCGCAGTCGACCGGTCGGGACAGAACGCCGCTCGGCGATCAAGTACCGCGCGAAACGCGCCAGCACCGAGGAATATCCGTACAAAAAGTCCGAGCCGTGTCGGTCGATCTCGTCGCGCCAGACCGCGAACTTCTCCTCCGACATCGCGAATGCCGACAGCAACCGATTCCCCAAGAGATCTCCGGAAAGGCGCCTCTGCCACGAGAGTTTCCCGGTTTCGATGGGTGACCCCCACAGGTCGAGTTCACGGTGGCCGACGTGCAGGCCGAACCAACTGCGGGCGCGCCACTTGCAGGCGAGCTGCGAGGCCTCGCGCACGGGATCGGTCTCGAAACGGAGGGGCTCGCCGGAACTACCCCCGGTCTCCAACGTGAGCACGCGACCACGCCAGTCGGAGGCTCGAAATTCGGCGAAGTGTTCCCGGATGGTCCGCTTGTCGATGATCGGAAAGGCGGCGAGATCCGCGGCGGACCTAATCGTCGTTCCCGCGAGCGTCCTCGCGTAGAACGGAACTACGCGTGCGACCCGCTTCAGATGTTCTCCCAATCGTTCGGCGTGCAGGGAATCCAGGGCGACCGGGGGGAGCTTGTCGTGTTCCCGGAGCCTCTCGAGAATCGAGACGGTAGGCCGTCCTCTCAAAATCTCGTGAAAGGGGAACACCGAGCTTCGAACCCAGGCGCGAGGTAGGAGCATGCCATTCTCAAGCGACGATCAAGTAGCGCTCGCAGTTGTTGCAAGCCACGGCCTCCCCCGCCAAAGCCTGGGTGGCCCGGGCGCGGGTGACCAGCATGAAACAGCCTTGGCACATCCCGTCCGGAGCGATGGTTGCCACCGCTTGCCCACCATGCCGGTCGCGCAGAAGCACATACCTCGGGAGAAGGTCAGCGGGAACTTGAGCACTGCGCTCGGCCCACTCCCGGGCCAGAACCCGGAGTCGTTCGACACCTTTCTCGACTTCGGTCTTGGCACGCTCCGCCGCGGCCGCCGCTTTGGTGGCGAGCGTGCGTGCGTGGGCTTCCTTGTCAGGTATCGCGGCCCGAGCCCGATCGACCATGTCCATGCCCTCGAGGATCTTGGTCTCGAGCGCCGAAGCCTCCTCCCGTTTCTGCACGATCTGCCGCTGCATCGTTTCGAAGTCCGTAGGAGTCTTCAGTTGCAGGGATTGGGCTTCCAGGCGCTTGATCGCCGTCTCGGTCGTCTGGAGATCGAGGTTGCGCTGATCGACGAACCGCTGCGCGTCGCGGGCGAGCGTGCGGGCTTGTTCGGCCTCTCTCTCCGCCGCCTCGGCCGACCGCTTCGCGGCTTGGGCTTCCTCGGGAAGCTGCTTGGCGGTTCGCTTGAGGGAAGCGATCTCGGTATCGACTGTCTGGAGAGCCGCCAGGGACTCGTGGGCAACACTCATCGTCGGCTCCTTCGCTGGCTCCGAGGCCGGCCGAGAGTCAAGGGTCGATCACCTGGTCTTCGAGGAAGCCCTCGAGTTTGCGCGCGCGCATCGGATGCTGGAGTTTCAAAACGGCCTTCGCCTCGATCTGCCGGACGCGCTCGCGCGTGACTTTGAAGATTCGCCCCACCTCTTCGAGAGTGTAGGTATAGCCGTCACCGATGCCGTAGCGCAGCTTGATGATCTCGCGTTCGCGGTAGTTCAGACTCTGGAGGATTTCGTCGATCTTGTCCTTCAGCATCCGGTGACTGGCGGTGCTCACCGGAGACTCGGCCGATCGATCCTCGATGAAATCCCCGAAATAGGAATCCTCGGACTCCCCGATCGGGCGATCCAGCGAGATCGGATGTTTGGCGATCTTCATCACCCGACTGGCTTCTTCGACCGAGATTCCCGCCTCGGCCGCCACCTCGTCGGTTGTGGGCTCCCGGCCCATGTGCTGGAGTAGCCGCTTCGTGACGTTGCGAAGCTTGCTCATCGTCTCGATCATGTGCACCGGAATGCGAATGGTGCGAGCCTGATCGGCGATCGAGCGGGTGATGGCCTGGCGAATCCACCAGGTGGCGTAGGTGCTAAACTTGTAGCCGCGCCGGTACTCGTATTTCTCGACCGCCTTCATGAGTCCCGTGTTTCCTTCCTGGATCAGGTCCAGGAAGGAGAGACCCCGATTGCGATACTTCTTGGCGATGCTGACGACCAGTCGCAAATTGCCCGACGAAAGCAGCCGCTTGGCGTCTTCGTAGGCATCAAAGCGCAGTCGGATCTGTTCCACCCGACGCCGCAGACGGTGCGGGGATTCGGCAGCGACGAGCATGAACTCGTCGAGTTTCTCCTGAGTCTGATCGGCCTCCTTGCGGCGCCGCGCTCGCTTCAAACTCCCGAGCTCGTCTTCGAGCTTGGCCATGACATCCGCCATTTCGCAGATGCGGTCCATCAGGGGCTTGATGTGCTTGATCTGGAGACCGAGCTCCTCGAGGAGGATGACACACTTTTTGCGGCGGGAGCGGACGCGGCGAGCCAAAACCAGCTCTTCCTCGTGCGGCAGCTCCTTGTGGGTCCTGGTCCAGTTTTCGAAGTCGGCTCGGTTCCGCTCGATGAGGCGACGGATCGTGGCCACGTTCTCGGGAAGTCGATGAGAGATATTGTGTTTGTCGACTTCCTCGACTTTGAGGGTTCGATCGAGGGCGAGTTCACCGCGATCGACGTCCTCGAAGATCTTCACGGCAGCCAGGGCGGCGAGCGCACTCTCGAGCACCTTTTGCCGATAGAGGCCGCGCGCGATTTCGATTTTTCTCGCGAGCGAGATTTCCTGCTCTCGCGTGAGGAGTGGGATCTCCCCCATCTGCGTGAGGTACATCCGCACCGGATCGTCAATGCGCTCGACCGGGCCGGAAGGAGTCGAGTCCTCGTCGTCGCCGTCATCCGCATCCTGCGCCATGGTTCGTTCCGCGACGAACGCAGGCACCGGGGCACTCCGCTCTTCTTGGTCCTCGTCATCGACGATGTCGATGCCCGCCTCCTGGATGCGCATGATCACCTGCTCCAGGACTTCGGTGGCCGTGACCTCGGCAGGGATGGCTCGATTGATCTGACCGTAGGTCACAAACCCCTTCGCCCGTCCTTCGCTCAGGAGGCCTCGGAGGTCCGGAACACCGAGCTTGTTGGCTGCACTCGCTACTTTGGAAATCAAGGCAGGTCTCCGCGCGGTCGAGCTTCGCTTGCACGTCCTGCCGAAGGTTTATCGCCCGTTTTGAGCGGGCGGGCCACCTCCAGGACTTCGCGCCAGGACTCCTGGTCGCCTACCCGATCCTTGAGGTTTCGGAGCGTCTGTTCGGAGTGGAGCATTTTCAGCCGTTTCAGGCCCCCTTCAAGCTGAGCCACGAGATCGAGGCCGTGATCGGGGGGCAGAAGGGCCTTTTTGGCCAAATCCCGGGCGGTGGGGTCGGCCACGGAATCCAGGAGATCCCCGACCGCAGCCTTCCCGGACCGTTTAGTCGATTCCAGGTGTTGAAGCAGGGATCTGACTCGCGAATCCGGCACGAGATCGAGGTCGGTGTCCCCGAGGTGACACTGGGGATCATTCAGAATTGCCTGGACCAACTCAAGTTGGATCCGGCCGGTCAAACCGATCTTGGGTGGGGCGGCCGCGGGCGCCACTCCCGACGATGTCGGCGCCCGAATCGGCGCCACCTGGCGGACCAACTGCTCCCGCAGGGCGGATTTCGGAATCTCCAGTCGCTCGGAAAGCCGTCCGAGCACCACTTCCTTCGAGACGGGGTCACCGATGGCGGCCGCCGCCTTGAGCAGCATCCCCGCGGCCGAGCGACGACCTCCCATCGTGTCGAGGTCGTGTTTCAAGGCAGCCCGAGCCAGGAGAAAATCTAGCAGGTCGGTCTTCAAATCCTGAAGGAGGCCTGAACCCTCGGAACCACGTTTTGAAAAGAAGTCGCAGGGATCTTCACCATCCGGCAGGACTACCACCTGCAGATCCAAGTGCCCCGCCTCGAGCAGGATGCCGGCGCCCCGCTCAGCCGCCGAGAGGCCGGCCTTATCGCCGTCGTAAACCAGCAGGATGCGGTCGCTGTATCTCGATAGCAGGCGCGCATGGTCCGGGGTCAACGCCGTTCCGAGAGTCGCGACCGCCCCGGTAACTCCGACTTGGCAGGTCATGAGGACGTCCGTGTACCCTTCCATCACCATGATGGGTACCTCGCGAGGGTGCTTGCGGAGTAGGTCGATTCCAAAGAGTGTCCGGCCCTTGTGGAAGAGGTCGGTCTCCGGGGAATTCAGGTACTTGGGCTCGCTTCCGTCCAGAGTGCGGGCGCCGAAGGCAATCGTTCGCTCGAGCGAATCTCGAATGGGAAAGGTCAAACGACCACGAAATCGATCGTAGTGCCCCGGCCGGTTCACTCCGGGAAGAGCCAACCCCGCCCGTTCGAGCAGCGCCGTCGAAAATCCGGCCGTACGACCGAGATCGCACAGGTACGTCCATTCGTCGGGAGCGAAGCCCAGTCCGAATCGCTCGACCATCGCCGGGAGAATCCCCCGACCCTCGACATAGCGCCGACACGCTTCGCCTTCGCGCTTGCGGAACGCCTCGCGGAAACGGTCTTGGGCCCAGGCATGAACTTTCAGGAGATCGGCTCGGCCAGAGCCTTGATCCGCGCCACCCCGCGTCTCCTCCAGCGCGACTCCGTAACGATCCGCCAGAACACGGAGAGCCTCTCGAAAGTCGAGGCGATCGGACTTCATCACGAAGTCGAAGACGCTCCCTTTCTCGCCACAACCGAAACAGTGGAAAGTTTGGCGCTCTGGAGACACATGGAACGAAGGCGTTTTTTCTTCGTGGAAGGGGCAACAGGCCGACCAGCCTTTTCCCGCTCGCCGCAGCGGGAGATAGGAGGTGACGACATCCACGATGTCCGCCCTGGCTTTGATTTCCGCGATCACGTCCCGGCGTGATGTCGTCACTCGACTCCTCGGTGGTGGCAGGACGCGCTACCGCAGCGCTCAGGATCTCCAGCTGGCGATCATAGCCCCCGGGGCTCGGGCTGACCAAGTGATCCTCCAAGATCGTGGTTCAAGAGGTTCCTGGCCAAGTCCTCGACTTGCAGGGGGCTCAAGACCTCCATGCGAACGGTCGGATCGAGGTGAAGCTCGCCGAGAATTTCTCTTGCGAGATCGGATGGGCTTCGGTCCCCTGCTCGCCCGGTCAAAAAGTGGCGAAGCGCAGCCTGCAGCTGTTTCCTCCGCTGCGAGAACAACCCCCGCGCCACTTCGAGGGTCCAATCCAGCGTGGTGGTTCGGGCAGGGCGGAACACGAGGCGCACGATGCGCGACTGCACCGCTGGCGCCGGATAAAAACACCGGGGCGACAAGTCCATGAGGGGGTGCACGTCGAACGCCAACGCGGCGAGAAACGAAAGCGGTCCGTAGTCGGGAGTACCGGGCCCGGCCGAAAGAACATCCGCGACTTCGCGTTGAATCGTGACGATGGCCTCGGCAGGAGGATTCACCAAGCGGGCGATCGCCACCAAAAGCGGGCTCGCCACCGCGTACGGCAGGTTGGCCACCAGCTTCCAGGGTCGTGACGGATCTGCGGCAACCCATCGCTCGACTTCGGCATTGAGTGAAGATTTGGAGTCGAGCACATCCTCGTTGAGTAGCCGAAACCGCTCCACGCCGTCGAACAACTCGCGGAGCCACTCGGCCATACCTCGGTCGATCTCGACGGCGAACACCTCCGCCTTGGTAGCGAGCAGTCGCTCGGTGAGTACCCCCAGTCCGGGCCCGACCTCGAGTACGCGACTGCCTTGCGCGAGGTCGGCAGCCGCCATGATGCAATCGAGCGGGGCGGATTCGATCAGGAAATTCTGCCCGAACCGGTGCCGAGGCTTCATGCCCCGCGCGAGAAGAACCGCCAGGACCTCGGCCCGCTTGCTCGGCGCTCGCCCTCGACTCGAATCAGCGTCCATCCAGCGCTCCCGCACTTTCCAGAGCCTTGCGAAACCTTGCCTTCACCGGACCTTCGGCCAGGCGGGACCAGACTCTCCGGACCAAGGCGGGAGTGGTGGCGCACATGGCATCCAGGCGCCGGATCGCTGGGCGTACCTCACGCAAGTAGGTCCACGGATCTCGTCCGCCGAGCCTCGGAATCAACCCCACGATATCCCGAAGCGCCTGGGCGACTTCCCAATCGAGGGCCACTCGAAATCCACGATCGCTCGAGCGCCCCTGGGGGCCTGAGAGGCGACCCGGGATCGCTTCGAAGGGGTCCGATCCGCCTTCACTCCTCATCCGGTGGGTGTCCATGATGGAGGCTCCCTCCCCGAACGCCCGGTTGCGAATCGGCTCGAGGTACGACCCGCCGCGAACGAAATGGGCGCGCGAAAACGTGCGGGTAGACACCGTGCTGGTCCACTCCGCGGCGTTACCCACGAGGTCGTAGGCTCCCACGCTCGATCGGCCACTTTCGAACAAGCCGACGGGAGTGAGACCACCGATTCCGGCTTCGAGCGAGTTGGCGACCAGAGAGGCCGGCTCACCGTCCCCCCACGGGTAACGCAAGCCTCGGCTCGTACGGACCGCCCACTCCCATTCGTCGGAAGTAGGGATACGCAGACCCCGCCATCGGGCGTACGCTTCGCAGTCGTCGTAGGAAACCTGGGTGACAGGAAGATCCCACTCGTCCGGGGGGCCGCTGCGCCCCCCCCGCCAGCTTGCAATCTTCGGAGGCGAGCACGACGGCTGCGCGACCAAGAATGCCGCATACTCCTCTTGCGTGACCTCGAATCGGCCGATCAAGAATGGAGACACCGTCACCACTTCGGGCGGAGTCTCGCGCCAGAGCGGGCCCCCGGCGCAGTAGACCAAATCACTGAGCTCCGGAAGCTCCACCATCGGACGGTCTGGGGCGGCTAGCCAATGCCAGACCAGCAGGATCAACGATGGAGTGAATACGCCCGAAAGCAAGGGCCCTAAGTACGGCTTTCGACCGCTCGATTCGACGATCGTCGCCGGGGCCTCCAAGCCTCACCGATTCTGAATCAGGATCTCGACTCGCCGATTGCGAGCCTTGGATTCGCGGCTGTCGTTGTCGGCAACCGGCCGGTACTCCCCAAATCCTTGGAAGGAAACCCGGGATGCGTCGAGACCCGCGCCGTTGGCGAGAAAGTGGGCCACGTTGAGGGCTCGTTTGCCGCTCAGTTCGAGGTTGCCGAGAGGATACTCGTTGCGATGCACGACCACGGGATCGGTGTCGGAATGGCCATCCACGCGAATGTGGTTGGGAAGTGAGGCCACTCGTTCCGCGACGCGACGAAGCACATCGCGCCCCCCGTCAGTGAGGGTGGCCTTGCCCGAAGCGAAGAGAACGGTGTCGGCGATCTCGAATACGACTCCTTCGCCGGTCTGACGCACCGTGAAGTCGTCTCCGCTCACGTTGGCGCGGCGACCGAGTTCTTCCTGGAGTCGACGCAGATTGGCATCGAGTTCGGAAATGCGATCCATCGCGCTACCCCCGCGGCGCAGGGAGGCGTTCTCCGCGCGCAGGGTTTCGAGCTCCGTTTCGAGCAGTCGCAGCCGATCGACGAGTTCGTTGTTCCTCGCGGTCAACTCGCGAATCGTGATGTCTTGGTTGTCGATCTCACGACCGAAGTCGTCGCGCGTCTCCTCGTGCGCACAACCAATCAGCAACGCACAAAGACCCAGCGAAGCCAGACCCAGTTTCACTTGAAAGCCCCCCACACTCGGACCGCCCGGTCCAACCACCCCGGCAAACCACAACCACGATCCGCCTCCGGAAGCGGGGAACCTGGCGTCCCCCGCTCCGGTGCGAGCCTCAGTTCTTGGCGAAGGTCTCGTACGCCCACTGGGCCACTCCCTGCGTGGGAGAGCTCAGCTTGTTCGAGGCCGAATCCCACCAGATGAGCAGCGAGAACGCGCCGGCAAGGCACGCCACCACGAGGGCCGCCGTCATTCCCATGCCGATCCCCGATGCGGTTTCCTGGGCCGCAGCCTGCCGCATCATCGTCGAGCGGCCGGTGGTGCGGCGTTGGGTCTGAGTCGCGCCCCGGGCCACCGCCGAGGTGGAGGTTGCAGCCGCTTTGGGAGCGGCCTTGGCGGCAGGTGCCGCCGGCTTCTTCGCAGGTGCTGCCTTGGGAGGAGGCCCCTTCTTGCCCTTCTTCGGATCGTCGCCGACGAAGGTGTCCTCGCTCGTGATCTGCGCGGTCGCCATCCCCTCTTCTTCGACCCGGACATCGCCCGCCTCGTCGAAGAGGAGGTCGTCCGTCAGGGTGTCCGAAGAGTCTTTGGTGTATTGGATCGTCTTGCCCGTGTCCTTCTTCAGGCGCTCGATCTCGTCCCGGCGGAACTTCATGCTGTTGTTCTCACCGCGGATCGCTCGGATCTCGCCCTCGGAGACGAGCCGCTTCAACTGCTCTGCCGAAAGTTTGAGCTCGCGCAGAGCGTTGTCGAAGTTCACGTAGTCGTCATGTCCAGGCACGCGCTGTTCTCCTGATTCCACGGCGGATGATCCGCCGAACCTTCAGTCCTTGTTGGTTTCGTCCTTGGCCGGAGGACCCGGCGGCAGGGTTGAATCGGGCTTGGTTCCGGTCGGTGGGGAGTTCAGATCGCCTTGGTCGGGGACGCTCTTGGTCGCCGACTGACGATTCAACTCCTGCCAACTGCGGCGCAGTCCTGCCGGCAACATGCCAGCTTGGGTCTGATCATTATAGGTTTCGAGCAGGAAGTCGTAGGAGCAATTCCGGGCGGCTACGAGTTCCAAAGCGCGACCGTTTTCCAGTCGGTAGACGGCCAAGTGACGGGTGCGGGTGTCGATCAGGTACAGCGCCGAGGCCCCGCTGCCGTAGGTGCCGGTCACCGCGATGAGGCCACGATCGGCATCGCCGCCGCCGCCGTCTTCAGAGCCGGCCTGGACGACCGGAATCAACAGCATGCACACGAGAGCCAAGCCGAGAACCAGAATCACGAAGTTTTTGGGGTCTTGGCGCATGGGACGTCTTAGAAGCGGGGCAAGTGCGAGGCTACCTGAAACCTTTGAGCTTGGCAACCGAACGCGGTCACCCGGGTTCCCCGACCCATTCTGATCTCAGTTGGCCGCCGCTGCCCCCGCCTACCCACCGCCACTCGACCGAGGAAACGCCACGCGGAACGTCGTTCCCTGGCCCGGGGTGGAATCGAAGGTGATGGAGCCCTGCATGGAGTCGACCAGGCTCCGGACCATGGCGAGGCCAATCCCTGTCCCCTGGCCGGCTTCTTTGGTGGTGAAAAAATGGTCAAACGCCTGGGCTGCCACCTCCGCGGACATGCCCACCCCCCGGTCGGATACCCGGATCACGACCTCCCCCTCTTCCACTCGGGTGGAAACGGACACTACGGATCCAGGTGCACTGGCGTCCAGCGCGTTCAGGAGCAGGTTGAGGAAGATCTGCACGAACTCATGGGCATCTCCCAAGATCACGAGACCCGGGTCGGTGGGCGCCTCTAAGACGATTTGGACCTTGCGGCCTGAAGCCTTGAGATCCGCCAGGGCCGTGGCGCGGCCAAGCTGTTCTGCCACCCCTACCGGCCCCGCTACCCTGGCGCGAGGACTGACATCCAGGAGGCGGCGAACGACCGATCCGATCCGTGATACCGCGTCAGTCAAGAGCTCGTGGTAGTTCGCCCGCTGTTCGGCGGAAAGATCGGCTCGTTTCAACCTTTGTAGGGCGTTCAACATGCCCCCCAGAGGGTTGTTGATTTCGTGCGCCACCCCCGCCGCAAGCGTTCCGGTCGCCGCCAGTCGCTGGCCGAGCATGAGTTCCCTGGTCTTTTTCTCCAACTCGACAGTTTTTTCTCGGACCTTCGCTTCCATGTGATCGCGGTAGTCGGCGACCAAGTCGAGCATGGCGTTGATGAGACCCGCGACTCGCCCGTACTCGTCGTCCGGGTTCGCGATGGGCACCCTCCGAGCAAAGTCCCCCGCCATCACCGCTTGCGCCACCTCACCGAGGCGATCCAAGGGCTTGAGGACGCCCCGATTCAGGATCGACCAAGTGAACCACCACAGAAACAGCGCCCCGGGAAGGAGAAGCAACAGGAAGCTGCGAAACGGCAACCAGGAACCGTCGGCATCACCAACGAGCGCGGGTTCCGCCAGGAGGAGAAAAAACCCTCCCCAGGGCCGACCGCGGACGGTGAGGGGACCGGCGATCCGGCGGCCGCGTTCGACCAGCCCCCCCCGCTCCAAACTCTCCTCCACCATTTCCACGGCCTCGCGGCGATCCAATTCCCCCACCTCGAAGATGAATCGCCGCGGCAAGTTGAAAAAGGTAGCGGGTTCTCCGGCGCCTCCCCGCTCTACGATCACGGCCTTCGCGACCCGGCGCGCGAAGGCCTCCTGCCGAAAAAAATCCCGATTGCGAATCGCGAGCAGAAGCTCCGCGCCGGACAGATCCCGCTCAAGCAACGCGCTCAGCTCCCGATCGATGTCGGAGCGAATCGAAAGCTGCGCCAAGTCCTGCCGCAAATCGGTCATCTCGGCGGCGCCCTGCCGTCGGGCAATATCGAAATTCGCTTCGCGCCGCGCATAAGCCATGACGGCGGCCACCGACGCCACGTTGACGAGCAGAAAGACGAAGAAAACCCTGCGCCGTAGCGACAAGGGTCACCGCGAGCTGATGGCTTCCTGCAGCTTCAGGAGCGGCAGGAACAGCGCGATCACGATGAAGCCGACGATTCCGGCCATGATCACGATGAGGGCCGGCTCCAGGAACGCGACCAAGGTGCCGATGCGCTGATCGACTTCGAGGTCGTGGTTTTCCGCGATCTTCATGAGCATGCGATCGAGTTCACCGGTCTCCTCGCCGACGTCGACCATGTTCACGACGATGTCGTCGAAGAGGGCTAACTCTCCCATGGGTCGAGCCATGGGTTCGCCTTCCTTGACTGCCGCCTGGACCGCCTCGATTCCCTCTTTTACGACCGCGTTGCCCGAGGCGTCGCCGCAGATATCGAGGGCTTGCATGAGAGGAACCCCGCTCGAGCTCAGGGTGCCGAGGGTTCGCGCAAACCGCGACACCTGGGACTTCTTGATGATTGGCCCGACCAACGGCAGTTCGAGTTTCACCTGGTCGAAGAAGCGCTTCCCCTTCGGCGTTCGCCCCACGAACATGCAGATCGCCACGATGGCGATGGGGATCATGAGCACGATGTACCAGGATTCGACCGCCCAGCGCGAAACCGTCATGAGGGCCTTCGTGACCCCCGGCAGCTCCACGCTCAACTGGGTGAAAGCCTCCTCGAACTTCGGAATGATGTAGAGCATGATGAAAGTGACGATCAGCATCGCCACGATCATGACGATCAAGGGGTACATCATGGCGCCCTTGATGCGCCGGATTAGACGCTCGGTCTTCTCCATGAACTCGGCGAGACGGTTGCAGATGGTGGTCAAAGAGCCGCTGGCTTCGCCGGCCTTGATCATGTTGACGTAGAGGTCGTCGAACGTGGCCGGGTACTTGGCCATCGCGTCGGAGAGGCTCGCCCCGCCTTCGACGTCTTCCGAAATCGCGCCCACGATGGACTTGAGCGGGCCGGGTTCCATCTGCCCCTCCAACACGCGGATGCTGCGGAGCACCGGAAGGCCGGCATCCTGGAGGGTGGCGAGTTGGGTCGTGAAGACCGTTTTCGCCTCGCGCGAGACTTTCTTGCGGGAGAGCTTGGATCCGGCCGGGCCCATCGCCGCCGAGGACTCACCTTGCGCCGCTTGGGCCAGGCGCTCGCGCCGCTGTTTCAGTTTGTCAGGCATCGAACTCGCTTCTCCTACCGACGCGCCGGAGCGCAAATCAGCCAATCATGGACCGAAGAGGGGGGGCCGGGCTGAGTCCATGCGTTGCCTATCCTACCGGCGTAGGGAAAACCCACGACCCGAGGACGGTGCGCCTCCGTCTCGCCCGCGATTTCCTCCGACCGTCCGGCCTCCACTCTCAGAAGGACGCCAAGGTTTCGCGCACCACCTCTTCCGGGGTGGTTTCCCCATCGAAGATGGCCCGCAGTCCGGAATCCCGCAGCGAGCGCATGCCATGCTCCCGCGCCAGGTCGCGAAATCGGGTGAGGGAGACTCCGTCCGTGATCGCCGCCGAGAGAGCGTCGTTCATCACGAGGAACTCGAAGATGGCCATCCGCCCCCGGTACCCGGTGCCGTGGCACTCCTGGCAACCCTTCCCGAACGCAAATTTGCGATCCCCCACTTCGGACCGAGTGAGCCCGAGTTCCATCAGCACTTCATCCAAGGGGATCGCGAAGGTCTTGCACTTCTTGCAGATGCGTCGCACCAGGCGCTGCGCGACGATGCCCTCGAGGACCGCGGCAACGAGATAGGGCTCGACTCCGATGTCGACAAGGCGCGTAACTGCGGTGGGGGCATCGTTCGTGTGCAGGGTCGAAAACACGAGATGCCCGGTCAGCGCCGCCTCGACCGCGATCTGGCCGGTC
Organism: uncultured bacterium; assembly: GCA_902826835.1. Lineage (GTDB taxonomy): Bacteria > Planctomycetota > RBC034. The sequence goes on from CADEGH010000007.1 coordinate 183,458, forward strand.
TCTTTGTCCCGGATCTCCCCTACCAGAATCTTGTCGGGGTCCTGGCGCAGGATGGAACGAAGGCAAGTCGCGTAGGTAACGCCGATTTCTTCGTTGACCTGGACCTGCACCACTCCGTCGAGGTCGTACTCGACCGGATCCTCGGTGGTGATGATCTTCGTGCCCGGATCGTTGATCGCGTTCAAGCACGAATAGAGAGTGGTGGTCTTGCCGGAGCCGGTGGGGCCGGTCACGAGGACGATTCCGTGTGGACGATCGATGAGATCGCGCACGAGCCGGAGATCGTCGGCCCGCAATCCCAGATTCTCGATATCGAGGCTGACCACGCTGCGATCCAAGATGCGCATCACGCAGGATTCGCCGTACATGGTCGGTAGGGTGGATACGCGAATGTCGATCGCTCGTCCTCCGACCAAGAGCTCGATACGACCGTCCTGAGGTAGCCGGGTTTCGGCAATATCCAGACTGGCCAGCACCTTGACGCGCGAGATGAGGGCCACGGCCAGGTGTTTGGGCGGGGACCGCAATTCGAACAGGGTGCCGTCGACGCGATACCGGATCCGGAACTCCTCTTCGTAAGGCTCGAAGTGAATGTCGCTCGACCGGTCGCGGATGGCGGCGAGGAGAATGTGATTGAGGAGCCGAACCACGGGGGCGGAACGGGCCAACGCCGCGGCATCGTCGATCGATCCTTTGGCCTGGGCCTCGAGCGTATCGAGTAGCGCGTCCAAATCGTCTTCGGGGGCGAAACTCTTCGCCAACACGGCATTGATCGCGTCCTCCGAAGCGAGGGCGCCCTTGACCGTGAGGCCCGTCATGAAACCGATGTCGTTCAAGACGGCGGTGTTCATGGGGTCCGCCAAGGCCACGCTCAGTTCGCGACCTTCGAGCGCGAACGGGACGACGCGGAACGCCTGCGCCGTTTCTGGGTCGACCTTCGCCAACACGTCTTTGGGAATCTGGATCTTCGCCAGATCGACAGTGGTCATCCCGGACTGTTCGGCCAGGGCCTTCAAGACCTGGTCTTTCGTGACCATTCCGAGTTCGATCAGGATTTGGCCGATCTGACCACCCCGGTCCCGCTGAGCGGCCAGGGCTTCTTGGATCTGACCTTGACTGACGGCGCGATGGTCCTTCAGGATTTGGCCCAAAAGTCGACGCGCCCCGGTTGCTGCATTCGCCATGGGAGATCCTCAGGTCGCCAGTCGGTTGCGCATTTCGGTTCGATCTTGGGCGAACTCGAGTGCGGAATCGGAAGTGATTTTTCCCTCTTTGAAGAGCTGGTGAAGGTGTTCGTCGAGGAGAATCATGCCGCGCTTTTTCCCGGTTTGGATGTCCGATGGGATTTTGAAGGTCTCGTTCTTGCGGATGTAGTTCTCGATCGCGGGAGTGTTGATCATGATTTCGAAGGCGGCCACCACTCCGCCTTCCTTCTTCGGTACGAGTAGCTGGCTTACCACCGCCACGATGCTCAACGCCAATTGGGTCCGGACCTGTTCCTGCTGATCCTGCGGGAAGGAGTCGATGATGCGGTCGACGGTGCGCGCACTGCCGGTGGTATGGAGTGTTCCGAAGACGAGGTGGCCGGTTTCCGCGGCAGTGATCGCGGTACTGATGGTCTCGTAGTCGCGCATTTCCCCGAGGAGGATCACATCCGGGTCTTGGCGAAGCACACGTCGCATCGCCTCACCGAAGGTCGGGACGTGCACGCCCACCTCGCGCTGGGTGATCACGCAGCGTTTGTGGGGGTGGTAGTACTCGATTGGGTCTTCGATGGTGACAATGTGTTTGTCCTGCGTGCGATTGATCTCGTCGATCATCGTGGCGAGGGTGGTCGTCTTTCCCGATCCGGTGGGGCCGGTCACGAGGATCAGCCCGCGCGTACGCGTCAACAAATCGCGCACGTGATCCGGGAGTCCGACCTGTTCGAAGGTCAAGATGCGATTGGGAATGAGACGCATCACGAGCCCGTATCCGCCCTTTTCGGCGAAGGCGCTCACGCGGAACCGGGCTTCGGTCTCGAAACTGGCCGCAAAGTCGGCCGACCCCTTGCTTTCAAGTTCCGGCTGGAGGCGGGCGGGCAGAACCTGGCGGACCAAGGTCTCGGAGGCTTCCGGCGTCAATTCCTCCGACTGAAGGTCACGTAGGCGTCCGTGCAGGCGCAACACCGGCTTTCGGCCGACCCGGATGTGGATGTCGCTCGCACCCTGACGCACACAGGTCTTCATCAGCGAATGGATGTCCATGTTTGGTCTCGGTTCGAATCATGCGGACGAAGAGCTCGATCAGGACGCCGCGCCGACGGCTTCCTTCGACAGGACGCGCAGGATCTCTTCCAAGGAGGTGGAGCCGTTGAGAATTTTGCGATGGGCGTCTCGTCTGAGGGAAACCATGCCTCCGCTCGATTGCGCGAGCGAGCGGATCTCCCCGGTGGGAGCCCCGCGGAACACCGCCTCCCGCAAGTCGGGAGACATCTCCAACAGCTCGAAGATGCCGAGCCGACCTCGGTAGCCGGTTCCCCGACAGTCGTCACAGCCAACGCCGCGGTAGAGGGTATTCCCCTCGAGTTTGGCCGCATCGAGACCCACCGCTTCGAGGTCGCCCTTGGCAGGCTCGTACGCCTTCTTGCACCGCGGGCACAGCTTGCGGATAAGCCGCTGCGCGAGGATGGCGGTGATCGCGGAGCTGACGAGGAAGGGCGCGATCCCCATATCGATCAGGCGGGTGAGCGCTGACGAAGCGTCGTTCGTGTGCAGGGTCGAAAACACCAAGTGGCCGGTCAAGGCCGCCTGAATGGCGATGCCGGCGGTTTCCGGATCCCGGATTTCGCCGACGAGGATGATGTTCGGAGCCTGTCGCAGCATCGCCCGGAGAATGCGCGCGAAGTCGAGACCGATGCCGTGCTGCACTTGGCATTGGTTGATGCCGGGCAAGAGGTACTCGACGGGATTCTCGGCCGTGATGATCTTGACATTCGGCTTGTTCAGATCCTGGAGAGCCGCATAGAGCGTGGTCGTCTTGCCCGATCCGGTGGGACCGGTCACGAGCACGATCCCGTTGGGGCGCTTGATGAGCCGCTGGAAGCGAGCGTGATCGGCCCCGTCGAACCCGAGTCTCTCCATGCTGACGAGGCCGGTTTGTTTGTCGAGGAGGCGCATGACCAAGCTTTCGCCATGCGTAGCCGGGAGAGCCGAGACGCGGATGTCCACCGCCCTCTCCCCGACCCGCGACTCGATGCGGCCGTCCTGCGGTTTGCGCTTTTCGGCGATGTCCATTCCGGCCATGAGCTTCAGGCGGGACAAGATCGCGCCTTGGATCGCCTTGGGATAGTCGTTGACCACCCGGCAGACCCCGTCCATGCGGAATCGCACCCGGACCCGATCCGCCATCGGCTCGATGTGGATATCGGAGGCCCGCGCCTTGGACGCATCTTCGATCGTGTTCTGAACGAGGCGGATGATCGGGGCGTCGTCATCGGCGGTGGGGCTGCCTTTGACCTTCCGCCCGACGTCTCCCGTGGTTCCGACGTCCCGTTTCGTGATGCCGTAGTACCGCTCCAGGCCGACCCGCATCGACTCTTCGGTGGTCAGGGCGCACCGAAACTCCACGCCCAAGATGAACCGGAGGTGTTCGAGCTGGAAGACCGCCAAGGGATCGGTCACCGCGAGGATGATGCGACCCGGCCCCTCGACTTTGACCGGGAGTACGCTGTGCTCCTCGGCCACTTCTTTGGGGATGGCCGCGATGACCTCCGGAGCGATCCGGCCCTTCGCGATATCCACGAAGGGAATCCCCGCCTGACGGGCGAGCGCCCTGAAGACGTCCTCCTCCCGGCAGTGCCCGAGGCGCATGAGGCACTCGCCGAGCCGAAGCTTGGTCTCCTTTTGATACCGGAGCCCGTCCGCAAGTCCCTCGGGAGTGAGGACTCCGGCCGCGCTCAAGATTTCACCGATCAACTTGCGTCCGCCGGGCGTCGTCGCTGCGTTCATAGTCATGGTGGAGGGACAGGGGCTCGCATCATCGGGAAGGAAGCTCGCCGGGTCAAGGTCAACTCGTCCGAAGGACGGGCTTCGGCTAACCTGCCCCCGGCAATCTCCGAGGAAAACCGATGAAATCTTGGGTCCTCCTTTTTTCTTTGTCCCTGGCCTCCTGCGCCTCGTGCCCGCCCTGCCCGGAAACGGTGCGGCTGCCCTTCCAAAACCTCTCGACTCCCGAAGGCGGCCTCCAGTACTTCCAAGCCGCCATGCAATTGAAGGATGAGACCGCTCCTCGCCACCAGTACCTCTGCTTCTCCGAGTTCATGAAACGGGCGGAAGAAGCGAAAACCGGGGACGCCTGGACGCTCGGCAATTTTCTGCTCGTACGAGATCGCGTGAAGGAACGGGTAGAAGCGAAGGTGGGGAATCTCGAAGACTTGGAGGTGGGCACCGCCAAGCTCGTTGCCGGCCGACCGGACTTCGCCGAGGTTCCCGTCAAGTCCGGGGGCCGCACCGAAACCGTTCAGATGATCCTGGAAATCGAGTACACGATCACCTTCGATGATCCGACTTTGGGGTCCGTGGTCGGCCAAGTTCCCTTCGGAACCGACCCGTTGAAGCTCACCGATCGGGAGCTGCTTTTGAGGCTCGTGCTCGCCGAGAAGCTCCCCACCTCCGGAGCCTCGATCCACCGCATCACCTTCGAGCGCGCCTGGAAGATTGCCGGGGTCAAGGGAAGCGACCTTGCGGCCGACATCGGCAGGACCATCCGTGAGGCCGAGAAGAAGCCGACTGAACCCAAACCTGCCCCAGCTAAACCAGCCCCCAAGGTGCTAGCGCCCAATCCAAGGCGAGCCTTCTGATCAAGCCGACGCCGCGTCAATCCTCGAGGGAAAGACGCTCGAGAATCGGATCGGGGATGTCGAAATTGGCGTGAACCGTGCTGACGTCGTCGTGCTCGTCGAGAACTTCGACGAGCTTGAGGATCTTCGCGGCGACGTCTTCGTCCGAGACATCCACTTTCATGGTGGGAAGGTAGGAGACCGCGGCGCTGGCCGGAGTCAGGGAAGCCGCCTGGAGGGCTTTGCGAAGGGCGGTGAACCGCTCGGGCGCACCGGTCACGAGCCACTGCTCCCCCTCCAGCGCCACGTCTTCTCCCCCGGCTTCGAGCACGAGTTCCACCAGGCGGTCCTCCAAGACCGCGTCTTTCGAAAATGTGAAGATGGCCTTGCGCACGAACAGGTGGGAAACGCACCCGCTTCCCCCCATGTTGCCTCCCGCCTTCTCGAAGATTTTCTTCATCTCGGGCGCGGTGCGATGGCGGTTGTCCGTGAGGCTCTCGATCATGAGCGCGACTCCGCCCGGGCCGTAACCCTCGTAGATCACCTCTTCGACGCTGTCCACGGCGCCGGTGCCGGCGGCGGCGTGGATGGCTCGTTCGATGCGCTCCCGCGGCATGTTGGACTCACGAGCCTTCTCGATCGCGTAGACCAAAGCCAGGTTCATGTCGGGGTCGGGTCCGGCTTGTTTGACGGCGGCCATGATCGCCTTCGAGCACTTGGAGAAGAGGATGCCCTTACGCTTGTCCTGGGCGCCCTTGCGATGCTTGATGTTGGCCCACTTATTATGGCCCGCCATAACCCGGTAATCTCCTGCCCGCGGGATCTCCGCAAGCGTCCGAACGTATCGGCCAAACCCGGGTGAGACAAGAGCTTACGGTCTTGCCATCCTCTAGGCCGCTGCTAGCTTCGGCGCCATGCCATCGCCCCGGGCTCCGTCCTCCTCCCACTCCCGAGCCGTGGCTGCCTTCGAAGCGGCCCGCGGATTCCAACTCTTCCCCTTCCAGCGCGACGCGATCGAGGCGATCGAAGCAGGTAGGAGCGTGATCGTTTCGGCGCCCACCGGGGCTGGCAAGACGGTGGTCGCCGAATACGCCATCGAGCGAGCCCTCGAACTCTCCCGACGGGCGATCTACACGAGCCCCGTCAAAGCACTCTCGAACCAGAAGTATCGCGATTTCCAGGAGCGCTACGGCAATCGCATCGGGATCATGACCGGAGACGTCACGATCGAACCCGACGCCCCCATCCTGATCATGACTACCGAGATCTTCCGCAACACGATCTTCGAAGACGCGTCGAAGGTGCGGGGGGTCAGCCACGTGATCATGGACGAGGTCCACTACATCGCAGACAGCGATCGGGGCACGGTGTGGGAAGAGAGCCTGCTGTTCGCCCCGAGCGAAATCCGCTTCGTCGGTCTGTCGGCCACGATATCCAATCTCGAGGAGTTTCGCGCCTGGGTGGAAAAAGTCCGCGAGGACCCGGTCGTTCTCGTGTCGACCGACGAACGGCCGGTACCACTGAAACACCAGGCCTACGTGCCCGGAGTCGGCGTTGTCCGAATCTCCGAGCTCAAACACCATCTGGATCCCGATCCGAGGCACCGACGGGTCGATCGCCGCGACACCGGGATGTTGGATCACCTCGAAGAGGCCCGACTCCTACCCGCCCTCTACTTTTGTTTCTCGCGCAAGGAGTGCGAAGCGCGGGCGCGCGGCGCGCGGCGTCGAAGGCTCCTGAGCCCCAGCGCGCGCGACAAGATTCTCGCCGACTTCGACTCTCTCTGCGAGAAGTATTCAATCGATCCTTCCGAGAATGCCACCGAGCTGCGGGAACTCGCCGGCCGTGGGATCCTCTATCACCACGCCGGACTCCTCCCGACGTTCAAGGACATAGTGGAACGGCTCTTTACCAGCGGTCAGGTGAAGCTGCTCTTCACGACCGAGACTTTTGCGCTCGGCGTGAACATGCCGGCGCGGGCCGTCGTTTTTTCGTCGTTGCGCAAGTTCGACGGCGTCAACTTCGACTACTTACCGACCCTCAACTACTACCAGATGGCCGGCCGTGCCGGCCGCCAGGGGCTCGACACCGAGGGCCATGTCTTCTCGGTGGTTCATCCCGGCGACGACACCGCGAAGGACGTGAAGTCGGTGGTGTTCGGCAAAGTGGCGCCCCTGATCAGCCGGTTCAATCTCTCCTACTCCGCCGTCCTCAATTTGCTCAGGCAGGTCGGATCCGGAGTGTTCGACGCCGCCGACCGGTCCTTCGCGTCCTGGCAAAAGAAGGGTCACGTCGGCAAACAGCGTGCCCTGCTCTCCGCGCGGTTGCGGGTGCTCGAGAAGCATGGCTACATCTCGGGTCAGGAGCTCACCGGCAAAGGGCGATTCGCCGCCAAGCTGACCGGCTACGAAATCTCCATGACCGAGCTCTTTTGGGACGGCTGTTTCGAGGGTTTGAGTGCCGAGGACGCCGCCATTCTCATCGGTTCAATCGTGTTCGAACCGAGGCGCGGCGAGTTCCATCGTCGCATGGACTCCGCGGGGGTCACCGCGGTGTGGAATCGCGCCCGTAAACGAATCGCCGAATTCCAACGCACCGAGCGTAGCTTCGGCGTCGAAGACCCAATCCGTGAGTTGGACTTCGGCCTGTCAGGAACCCTCTTGGCCTGGATGCGCGGAACCTCGTTTCAGGAGATTCGCAGCTTCAGCTCCGGTCAGGACGGAGACCTCGTGCGGCAACTGCGGATGACGATCCAGATGCTGCGCCAGTTTGCGTGGGCGGTGAGCGCCGACAAAGCGCTCTCCGATCGGCTCAAGGAAGCAATGCGCCTGATCGACCGCAATGAGGTGGACGCGGAGCGACAGTTGCTCGCCGGCTCCGGTAGCGGCGCGCCAGACGATGATCGAGCCTGACCGCCGGCCGACGGGGAGCGTTCCGAATCAGCGGACGGGCTCGAAAGCCGGCACATCGTCGTCGACGAGGATGTTCGTCAACTCGGTGGTGCCAGTGGCGGCAGCCGGCAGGTCCCGGCTCAGTCTCTCCACCGAATCCAGCAGCAGGTAGCGGCCAACCCGCTGGTAGCCGATCTTTTCGGCGGCCGACCAGGATTTCTCGGTGGAGCTGGCGGGGGTGTAGAGGTGCTGAATCGTCACCAGGACAAAGCGGTCGTCGCGGGCCTCCCACGTCTGGTGCAGGATGACTTCGTCGCCGTTCAGAAATTCGATGCGTGTGCGCCAGGGGAGCCGATCTCGCCCGACACGGATCGTGGTGCGGGCGACCTTCTTGGGCGCCAGCGGTTCGAACACGAGGCTGACTTGGACCTCGCCGTTAACCGTCTCTTCGACGACCCGACCCCGGTCATCGCCATACTCCTCAAAAAAGCCCCTCCCCAAGACCCGCTGCCGCAAATTGCGGGCGGACGCGTGGAGATGCTGAGTCATCTTGAGGCTCTGCTCCGGGGTCGGCGCCGGAGCAAGGGGTTTCAGTTCGCCCTTGGCGTCCACGAAGTCGACCCGATCTCCCAGCTCGCGCCTCCACGCATACCTGATTCGCTGACGCTCGGCTTGCGGCGTCTCGGCGCTGCCGGAGGCAAAGTCGAAACGGAGCGCCGCGAGATCGACCGGGCGGATGACTTTGCGATCCCACTCCTCGATCCACGGTTTGGCCGCGTCGACCAGAGGGGGGCTCGAATTCGGAGTCGGCTGAGCCATGACGCCGCGGGCATCCAAGCACAAGATCAACGCCCATCCCGCGACTGCGCCTAATTTGCAGGTCATGCGACTTTCCACGAGTACCGAGGGCCCTGCGTCCGGAGATCCGGGTTCGGACCCACTGCCAACCGACGCGGAGTCACCTCGCAGTACGAACCGAGGGCGTCAAAGTTAGGGTCCCCATCTCAACCACGGCTGGAAGGGCTAGACTGAATTCGACCTGGTACGGGAGGTGCCTGGGCGCGAGCACGGTGACTTGCACGAGTCCGGTCGCCAGGCCGCGTAGGTCGAATCGCCCTAGATCGTCCGAATACCCGTACAACGGAGAAGTGCCGGTCCCCGGCATGGTGACGCGAACGAGGGCCCCGGGTACAGGGGTGCTTCCGTTCGATACCACGAGACCGCGCAGTGCCGCCTCTTCGGGAAGTGCAAAAATTAGGGGCTCCGAAGCTAGCTCGCGAGTCACGCCGAGCCTCGTCATCATCGCGAATCCTTCGCAGCGAGCGACGACCAGGTAGGTCTGGCCGGCGGCGAGACCCTCGACCACGAAGCGGCCTTCCTCGTCGGCGTCCACGTGGATGAACCCGTTCCAACTTCCCGACGCCCGCGCGACCGTAATGGTGGCGCCGGCGAGCGGGGCCGATTCTTCGTTGGTGACGATGCCGGTCAGAGCCCAAAGATCTTCCACGACTAAATCGACCGCGAGTTCTTCGATGCCGATTTCGATCTCGAAGTTGGCGAGTCCCATCCCAACAGAACCGGCATCAGCGGAGACTTCAAACAGTCCCCGCTCCGACAGGCTCGCAAACTCGTAATGGCCGTCTTGGTTGGTCAGGCCCGAGGCCACCAACAGTTGCTTCTCCAGGTCGAATATTCGCACGAGCGTAAACGGCGAAGTTCCCCCGCTGCGCAACCGCACCTTCCCGGAGACGGTGACTCCCGGCTGCAGCACGAAGTCTCGCTGGACCACGTCGCCGGTGCCTGCCACCAGAAAGGTGGCGCGAGCGAGGGTAAAGCCGGGGTGACGCAGACTCAGCAGGTGTGTCCCGGCGCTGACGCCCCCAATCTCGAAGCGCCCTGCGCCATCCGTGAGGACACGGCGGACAAAACTGCCGCTCTCCAGAGTCACCTCGACCATTGAGAGGGGTGCCCCGGACAGACCATCGGTCGCTCGTCCTCGCACGAGGGACGGTGGGTACAGCACCACCGGTGCCGGTGCCTGGCCGAACAGTCGCAGGGTCGATGGCGCATAGCCCTCAGCGTGGACCTGAACTTCGTAAATGAAGCCGGGCCGCGCCGGCACTGCGAAGCCGCCGCCGGAATCGGTGACCAGGGGCTCCTGCCAAACCCGATCCGAAAAGGGACGGAATCTCGAATCGAACGCGTTGCTGCGCTCCCTCACCAACACGCGCGCTCCCTCGACCGGAACTCCGTGGCGATCGACAACCCGGCGCTCAACCACGATCCGCTCGCCAGCCCCTGAATCAGACGGAGTCGAGCGCTCTTGAGGCAAGACTTCGCCCATGCCGGCCTCGGAGTTCGCTCCAACTGGCGTCTTGGGCAACTCTGCGGCTTTGGCTGATTCAGCGGCCGGGGGAGATCCTGAGCGACCCTCCAGGTCACGCGGGAGCGCGATCTTCGCACGCGGGGCAGCAGCTCCGGCTGCCGGCACGAGGGGTCCCAATGGAGCCGGAGCTGAAACGCCTCCTCGCGATTCGCCCTCATTCGACTCCGACCCATCCTGGCGCAGCCCGCCCCAGGTGCTGAACAGAATCAGCAAGGGGATGGCGATAAGGAGGAGAAATTCACGAGATAGACGCATGGAGCAGGGTCGGACAGCGGTTCCGAGCGAGGCGGTGTCGGCTTGGCGGCGTTGCGTGAAGTCTAGAGGACCGTTCCCAGACTGGCAACACATGAATTCAATAGAAAATCTGAAAGGCACGGCGATTTTCCGAAAAATCCAACCCCTCTAGCGCAAAAGCGGGACGATTCCGTCGCCGAGGCGAGAGCCGAAGTGTGCACCTACCCCTCTTCAGCTCGCGGGCTGATCCTCCTGGATGATGGGACCGCTCGGAATGCCAGCGCTGGTCACGAGAAGCGAGCCCGCACCTGCGAGGCAGCGTCGAACGCTGGTAGGCCGTGTTTTCAAACTAGGGCGGCAGCCCCAGCCCGGAAAGAGGCAAAGAGGCACGGACTGAGGCACAACCGCCTTCTCGGATTCCGGTGCGACGCCCTCCGCTGGCCAGGGTCCAAGATCAGATCACCCTCGGGTCAGAACGGAACCTCATCATCGATGGGCGGCAGCTCCTCGGCCGCGTCCATCGGCCGCCCGCTTTGGCGTGGTGCTTCCCCGGCGTAGCGACTCTCGGGCCGGCGGCCGCCAGGAACCTCGCCTTCCGCACCGGCATCATCGCGCCGGCTTCCGAGGAATTGGAAGTTCTCCACGTAGACATCCAACTTGCTTCGCTTCGTCCCGTCCTTCGCGTCCCACGACCGAAACTCAAGCCTTCCCTCGACGAACAGGTTGCTCCCTTTGCGCGTGTACTTGGAAAGGACCTCGGCCTGTTTGCCCATCAAGCGGCAGTCCACGAAGGTGACTGCCTCCTTTTTTTCGCCGGTGGCCTGATCGCTCCAGGTGCGATTGATCGCCATTCCTAATTCCGCCACGGGGGTTACGCTTG
>CADEGH010000007.1:194677-255334 GCA_902826835.1 uncultured bacterium
GCCGGAATGACCTTGTTGCAGTTCGCCATGATTCGTTTCTCCTGGGGAGTTGCCCGGCCGGCGCTTGAAGTTCCGGCGTGAGCCGGATTTTCCGTCAGTTGGGGGGAGGGTCGCGACGATATCTGCGGGGAGCAGTCGTTTTCGGCCCTGAGCCGGGATCGTACTGCCCGGGGGGGACGCTACGCATTCTCGGGCCTCCGCCCCAAAGGCCCTCACCACGGAACTCTGCCATGTCGACGCGTGATCGGCGGCGCGAGCCGCGCATTGAAACCGACCTTGCCGGAAGCTTGCAGAGCCACGGCCGAAGCGGCTGCCGAGTCGTCAATCTCAGCCGAAACGGCGCGCTCGCCATCAGCACGGACGCGCTGCCCGAGCATGCCACCGCCGTGGTTCGCCTGGAGGCTGCCCGGGCGGACGGTTCGCCGCTATCCTTCGAGGCCACTGCCGCGGTTGTGCGCTGCGTGGAGCGCCCCGCCGGAGACTTCGAAGTCGCCCTTTTCTTCCTGGGCCTGAATGGCGACCAGAAGTCCAGCCTGGAAAACCTCATTCGTTCGTACGAGGTGGCGCGCAACGCGTAGCAGCCAACACCCGCGGCCGCCGGGCATAGTCCTGGTGGACCAGGAGATCGAACTCTGCGCGCAGTCGCACCCATCGGTCGAGAGGGACCGGCGCCTGACCTGGCAGCTCCATGAGGCAGACCCCGTGAGCCGCGAGCCGAGTTCGCGCACCGTCCAAGATTCGGTCGTAGTACGTGTAGGCATCGGCCCCGCTGAAGAGGGCCTGCGCCGGTTCAAACTCCCTGACGTCGACGGGCAGTGCCGATCGTTCATCCGTCGAGAGGTAGGGCGGATTCGAGATGATGAGGTCGAATTTGTCGGGAGAATCGAGGGCCAAGAAGAGGTCACCTTCACGCCAATCAATGCGGGGCGCGACCAACAGACTCAATTCGTTCGCCCGGGCCACCTCGAGTGCGGAACTCGATTGGTCGACCGCCGTCACCGAGGCCTCCGGCCAGCGATGGGCGAGCACGATCGCGAGACAGCCGCTTCCGGTCCCGAGGTCCAACACTCGAGGCGCCCAATCGGCCGGCCTGGACCGTCGCCATGCCACTGCATGGTCGATCAGATGCTCACTTTCAGGGCGCGGAATTAGCACCCGCGGGTCGACCCGAAAATTCAGGCCGTAGAACTCGCGCTCCCCCAGGATGTACGCCACCGGTTCGTGACGAGTTCGACGGCGGACGAGTTCTCGATACCGATCGCGCTGATCATCGGAAATGGGCATGTCGAAGTGGGTGTAGAGACCCAACCGATCTAGCCCGAGCACCCGACCGAGCAGGAGCTCAGCGTCGAGTCGGCCGTCTTCGAAACCCAACCCGCGCAGGTGCTCGGAAGCTTTGGTGAGGAGGCTCGCAACCGTCCACGACATGGCGGAAACCTCCGCAACCCACGATCACTTCTTCGGGGGAGCAACGCGGCGAGCGGGGGTCAACTTCTCGTCAGCCGGCTTCTTCTTCCCGGTGAAGAGGGAAGCAAGCACGAAGATCAGCAGGAAGATGGTGGTGAACGCGGTGAGGTAAAAGCCGACTCCAGCCCGGCCGACCGTCTCGGTGAGATCATTCGGGACGGCGCCGCCGAAGAGGTCGCCGAAGGAGGCAAAACTCTGGCTGACTGCCTCAGTCAACTGCGACCAGCCGCGTATCCGTAGCACGTCCTGGAACCCGGGGTCCGGGTTGGGGCATCCGTAGAAGTGCACCAGGATGAGCGCGATGAACCAGGTGCAGAGCACCGGGGCCATGATCAATCGCCGATTCCAAACACTGCGAAGCCCGGCCACGACCATGCAGATCGCGGACAAGAGCAGGACTGCCACCCCCAGGTTCATCCGCTTCGGGTGCACCGCCACGATGGGCGACAAGGCCTTCGCCGCGTCGGTGAGGCCGGCCGGGTACTGGAACTCGTAGCGCGCCGCTTCGAGGCTCGTTCCGTTCTGGAGCACGTAGGTGTCGGCGCCGTGTCCATGCCATGGCAAGAGGGCCCCGATCACGTAGGCCACGCCGGCCCACAGGAACAGCCAAGTCTGAGAGTGACTCTTGCCTGGCCAAACCAAGAACGCAGCGCGCAGCGGCGGCGGAGCGGCTTCGGCGGGAGCGGCGGCAGAATCCGGGTTACGAAAATCTTCGGCCATGGTTCATTCCTGGAAAGGGTGGATGCGCTCAGCCGACCTCGTCGGCGAGGTTGCGAATGCGTTGTTCCCGGTCGTACTGGCGCAACGCCAAGACGAGATCGTCGAGGTTGCCTTCCAAGACGGCCGGGAGATTGTGCAGGTTCAGATTGATCCGGTGGTCGGTGACCCGACTTTGGGGGAAGTTCCAGGTGCGGATTCTCTCCGACCGGTCGCCCGACCCAATCAGGGTTCGGCGAGCCTCGGACCGGGCCTCGTCCCGCTTGCGCTTCTCCTGGTCGTAGATGCGCGAGCGCAGGATTTTCATCGCCTTGGCCTTATTCTTGCTTTGGGACTTCTCGTCCTGGCACGAGACCACCACGCCAGAAGGCATGTGGGTGATGCGGATGGCCGAGGAGATTTTGTTCACACTCTGACCCCCGGGGCCGGACGAGCGGAACGCATCGATGCGCAGATCCGAGTCGCGGATCTCGAGTTCCACTTCGGTGACCTCAGGGAGCACGGCCACCGTCGCCGCGGAGGTGTGGATTCGGCCTTGGGTCTCGGTGGTCGGAATCCGCTGAACCCGGTGTCCCCCACTCTCGAATCTGAGCGCCGCGAAACAACCCTGGCCACTCACTCCCAAGATGGCCTCTTTGAGCCCGTCGACGGCGGAACGGCTTTCGTCCAGTAACTCGGTGCGCCAGCCCTGGCGCTCCGCAAATCGGACGTACATCCGGACGAGATCAGCGGCCCATAACGAAGCCTCGTCGCCGCCCGTACCCGCCCTCACTTCGAGGATGCACCCCGAAATGGTCTCGTCCTCGTCCTTCGCGTAGGCGGATAAGAGTTCGTTTTCGAGCCGCGGCCGCTCCGCTTCGAGTTCCGAGATCAGCTCCGCGCCCATGGCCTGGAGCTGGGAGTCGCTCGTCGTGGCCAACTCCTGGCGCGTCGCCGCGATCTCCTTCGCGACCGCTCGGAGACGCCGAAAGAGCTCCACCGTCTCTTCGAGCTGGCCCCGCTCGCGCATGAGTGCGGCCATTTGTTGGCCACTCTGGGCAATCTCAGGCTCCCCCATTCGCGCGTCGATTTCGACGTAGCGCTCTTCGAGGCGAATCAACTTGGGTTCGAGTCGCTGGAAAAGAGAGGTCATCGGCCGGAAGCCCTGACCGTTGCGCAGCCGGATTCACCAACCCGGCGAGCGGCCAGGCTCACGATTCGGGATTCCCGAAGAGTCCGGCTTTGGGCCAACGTCAGGTTCGCGCGATGCATGCCAAGCCGGCGGGAAGGGCTGACAATCACGTCGCCTTGGGAGTGGCCGTAGGAGTTGGCGTCGGCTCGCCCGTCTTCTTGTAGCGCTTCATGAAGCGCTCGACGCGGCCAGCGGTGTCGATGAACTTCTGCTTGCCAGTGAAGAACGGGTGGCAGCTCGAACAAATTTCCACGTTGATGGCCGCCTGGGTGGAGCGGGTCTCGAACGAGTTCCCGCAGCCGCAGGTGACCAGACAACGGACATACTTGGGATGCACACCTTCCTTCATGACCAACTCCGAGGCGGCGACTCCCGTTGGGAATGGGGAGTCTGAACAAGGCTCGCTTCACAGGGGCCGTCTGCGCGATCTCGGCGCGTACGATCAGGATGGGAACCCCGCGGGCGAAGGCGGACAAAGTACCAGCCTGGGGAGGGGGCGGCAAGCAAGGCGAAGCTATGGTCCCAAGCCCCCATGGACGCCCTGACCCAAGCCAGAATTTCACCGTGGCTGTCGCGAACCTCTCCCGACCTGAAGGTGCACTTGTTCCATTTCGTTCGGGCCGAGGTGAGCGTCGGGCACCCTGGTTTTTCCGACCTTTGGAAAGCCCTGCGGGAGCGGTTGTCGGCCCGAACCAGGATGACCCTCCCGGGCGAATCGCCAGCCGGGCGAGCGTTCCGCCGGCTCGCGGGAACCCCTCATGAAATCCTAGATTTCGAGCGGACTTCACTCACCGTCGCCAACCACCAGAGAATCGAGACCCAGAACGACGCGCACGACCTGGGCGTGATCCTCTCGATCTGGCTCTCGCGCCCGGTGTGGGTTTTGGACGCCGCTCATGTCGAAGGCCCCCTCGAACTCGTTCCGGCCAGCGAGAATTCGGGAGGCGCCGTCGCCCTCCTCGACACTCGAGGCAAACTGGCCGACCTGGTCCACGGCGTGATCCGAGCCAAAGCCCGAAGGGGTCGGCAAGGCCTCCTCGTGGTCCTCCTTGACATGGACTGCGGAGAACCTCTCGACTCGGCCAAACTCGAGCGTCAAGTCAGAAACTGGTACGAGTCCATGACGGGAGCGTCCCTGGCCTCGCACCGCGTTTCCGGCGGCGACCCTACTTCTTGATGCGCGCGAGCACCTGTTCGGTGATGTCCAACGACGAATCGTGGTAGATGAACGGCCGCGTGATGATGTCCGTGAGGACCTCGGCGCGAGACTGGCCTTTGACATCGCTCGAGCTGTACATCGCAACCACCGAAAGCTTGAGTTCCTGCGCCAGCCGCCCGATCTCTCCGCGGCACAGGTTGTAGGTATCCCGCGTCACGTTGACCGACTCGATGTTGAGGCGTGCGACCACCGCCTTGCGGTTGATCTCGATCTCGGCCCGCTCCTGGCGGATGCGGGTCAGGAGCGAGATGTACTCCGGGCTGCCTTCGGCATAGGTGTCGAGCCCGCTCTCGCTGGCCTTCGCGCGGTCGAAGTCGTTCTTCAGTTTTTGGAGCGCCTCGTTGGTCTCTTGCTCAAGTTTGTCGAGGCGGATCTTCGTCTGCGGATGCTCCCGCACGATCCTCTCCATGTCGACGAAGCCGACAAACTTCGAGAGTGGCGATCCCTCCTGAGCCGCCAGGGAGGACACGAGAAAAAGCAGGGCTGGAACGAAAGTCTTCATCGCAGTTCCCTCAACGAAAAAGAGCCTCCCGGGGTCGCCGGGAGGCTCATGGCTAGACCCAGACTTGAACTGGGGACCCCAGCATTTTCAGTGCTGTGCTCTACCAGCTGAGCTATCTAGCCGGGCTTGCGCGCATGGTACTGCGGAGTTTCGCGGGGATCAACGGATGGAAGTTTGACGGTCCCTGAAGGCCGCGAGGTCGCGCTCGATTTGTTCCGTGAGTTCGGCTAATCCGGCGAATTTTCGTTCGTCCCGCAGCTTGTAGAGAAAAAAGACTTCCAGATCGGCGCCGTAGAGATCGCCCGAAAAATCGAGGAGGAACACCTCGATGCGATCGTGCCGATCCCGGGCTACCCACGCATTCGAGGTTGATCCTTCGGACGGCACCCCGACGGTCGGGCGCACCCCGACATTGACGAGCGCCCAGTACCGAGACCCCAAAACCGAGACCTCGGCGCCATAAACCCCACGGGGCGGCCGGACCTCGTGGTGCAAGTCCAGATTCGCAGTCGGAAAGCCGAGCTTTCGGCCGAGCTGGTCGCCGTGGACCACCGTACCTAGGACAGAAAACGGACGACCTAGGAGCAAGGAGGCCCGCTCGAGTTCCCCGGCGAGAATCGCTTCGCGGATGACCGTCGAAGAAACGGGGCGCTCCCCCACCCGGACTTCATCGACCTGACTGGCGCTAAATCCGAGGCCCGGACCGATTCGCAGCAGAGTGGACAAATCACCCTTTCCGCCTCGGCCGAACCGATTGTTGTATCCGAGGACGACATGGCTCGCCCGGAGAGCCCGTCCAAAGACCCGCTCCGCGAACTCCTCGGCCTCGCAAACTTGCAGGCTCGCGTCAAATTCCAGCACCAGGGCGGCACTCATACCCAGCGCGGAAAACAGGCGGATCCGATGGTCCAAGGAGGTGATCCACATCGGCACTTCCCCCCGCAGGACCGCCCGGGGGTGCTGGGCGAAAGTGACCACGACCGCATCCTTGCCGGCATCCCGGGCCCGGCGAACGACGTGGTCCAAAAGGAGTCGGTGCCCGAGGTGCACTCCGTCAAACACCCCGAGGGTCACAACGGGCGCACGCAGGCGCGCCTGGCCGGCCTCCTCCAGGCCGCGAAGAATTTTCACGAGGCGGGTCCCGAGGCCTTCTCGGAACTTCGGTAGCGCTGGGTGAGTTCTTCCAACCGAGCCCGATTCTGCATCCGGTCCACCGGCCGCATTTTGGTCACGAAGATGGCCCCGTTCAGGTGGTCGATCTCGTGCTGAAGCACCCGGGCGTAGAGCCCCTCGCCCTCTTCGAGAAACTCCCTGCCCTGAAGATCCTGGGCCTTCACGCGCACCGCCCTCGCGCGGAGGACCTCCCCGTAGATTCCAGGGAAGCTCAGGCAGCCCTCTTCACCCCACTCGCTCCCGCCGCCCTTCCAGACGATCTCGGGGTTCACCAAGACCTTCGCGCTCTCCTGCTTACCGTCGTGGCTGGCAATCAGAAGCTGAACGCCCCACCCGACCTGAGGAGCGGCCAACCCGATTCCTCCTTCGAGTTCCATGTAGGGAATCATCTCTTCGGCCTTGGCCAAAAGCTCGGCACCGAAAGTCGTGACCCGCTCGGAGCGGCGAAGGAGGATGGGGTCCGGGTAGTAGACGAGTCGCACACGAATCTCCAGGCTCTATTGTTGCTTCCTAAGCGTTGTCCTGACAAGAGATTGAAGCAGTTTGGCCCGCCTGGTACGTTGCCGCTCCCCCTAACTTCGGAACGAGTCCCGCCACCGTGGTCGACGTCTCAAAATACATCGAACGAGCCGAACAAGAGGTTCGCCGGAAAAACTACGATCACGCGATCACCCTGTACCGGGAGATCCTCCAGATCGATCCGGACTGCGGCGAAGCCCGGGCGGGCACGCGCATGGCCGCCATCAAGAAGCTCGAAAAGCGCTATCCCAGCGCAATCGAGCGGGCGGTTCTCAACTTCGGACCCAATCTGTGCATGCCCTTCGCGAAGCTGTTCCGTTCGCACGCCTGGACTTCGTCCCTCTGCGAACAGGCGCTGCGCCGGGATCCGAAGAATGTCGGCCTGAATCATCGCCTCGGCCACTCCCTCCTGGCGCTCGGACACAAAAAGAGCGCCGAAGCCGCGTTTCGGGTCGTGACCGAAGTCGACCAGACCGATATCGAATCCCTCAAGATCCTCGGGCGCCTCTTGGCGGAGCGCAAAGACCACGAGGCCGCCATCGCGTGTTTCGAGCGGGCCCTGAAGCTCAATCCCCGCGACCAAGAAGCGGGCAAGATGCGCAAGGACCTCGCGGCGGAAGGTGCCATTCGCAAGGGTGGGTTCGAACAGGCGAAGTCCTCTCGCGACCTTGCGAAGTCCGACCGACAGCTCCAGGAGGCCGAGCGGGCGCAGCGGATCGTGCGCACCCAGGACGACATCGGAAGCGCGATCGACGACCTCGACGCCGAGATCGCCAAAGCCCCGAGCGACGCCCGCTTGCTCGGCAAGAAGGCGCGTTTATTGGCAGATCGCAACGATTTTTCCAGTGCCTTGTCGGCGGTCGCGAAGGCGTTGGAACTCTCCCCTGAAATCGTCGACCTGCAAGATCTGAAGGGCGACCTCGAACTGCGCAAGATCGAGGCCGAGATCGCCGAAGCGGACCGCGAAGCCAAGGCCGGTGAAGACGGCGCCGACGATCGTCTCCGCCGCTTGCGACGAACCCTCGCCTCGAAAGAGCTTGAGGAACTCCGGCGCCGCGTCCGCAACAATCCGACCGACCCGATGTATCGATTCAAACTCGGCAAGGCGCTCCTCACCGAAGGCGAAACTGCCGAGGCGACGGAACACTTGCAAGCCGCAATCAAAGAACCGAAGCTGCGCATCGGCGCCCAGCAGCTCCTCGGCCGGGCCTTCGCCTCCCAGGGACTGCCCGACCTCGCCATCAAACAATTCACCGAGGCGATCTCCAAGCTCGCCGGGATGAACGATCAAAAGAAGGAACTGCTCTACGAGTTGGCGCAGCTCCACGAAAAGAAGGGCGGTAAGGATGCCGCCCTTGACGTCTACCAGCAGATCTACGAATCCGACGTCGCGTACAAGGACGTCGGAGACCGGATCAAAGCTCTCGCGCGCTGACGCTCCCGCGTCGACCGCCAGGAAAGCACCATGGCTCACACCGACTCAGCAAAAAAACGCATCAAGACGAACGAGAAGGCGCGCGTCGCCAACAAGGGCAAGCGCTCCGCGATGAAGACCTACATGAAGCGGGTCCAGGACGCGGTGAACGCGGGGGACAAGGCGAAGGCCAACGCCGAGCTCATCGTGGCGACCCAGAAAATTGACAAGGCGGCCAAGTCGCGCGTTCTGCACCCGAACAACGCCGCCCGCAAGAAGAGGGTACTCGCCAAGCTCGTCGGCAAGATGGCCTGAACTGCCACCGGTTCAGCCCCGTTGACCTTGGGCTGAACTCCGAGATGCCGCGACTTCGTTCCTCCCCCCTACTCCTCGGCTCCTCCCGCGGGCTGGCCGCGGCCATTTCCATGGCCGCCCACGGGAGTATCGCGGTAGGACTCGCGGCCTCCGTCTCGTTTTTTTCGACTTCCGCCTACACCGCTCGGTCGGCGGTCGAAATTTCGGACCTTCCTCGCCTGGAGTCGGAATCCGAGCCTCTGCGCCCGAGCGACCTGTCGCCCGACGCCAGCCTCTCCGCGGAAGCTCCGCCCCTGGCCCCAAACGGGGAGAGCCCCGAACAACTTCCCGACGAGCCCGTCCTGGGTGAGCCCCCTCCCGAGCTCTTGGTGGAGGGTCCGCGGACCCCACGGGCCCTTGAGGTATTTGGCGGACCTCCCGGATCGCTCCGGGCCTTGTCGCCGCGGCGTGATGAGGTGCTTATGCCCACTCCGGCTACCGTCATTCCTCGCGAGGTCGTGAGGGCTGACCCGAGTCCGGAGGTGCCTACCGCTACCTCGACCCCCGCCCCCGCGGCTCCGCGAACCCGTATCGCGACGCGCATCCCCGAACGGTGCAGCACCGCGCAAACGGAGGCATTGGCCGATCGGATCCGCTGGCGAGGAGTGGTGCGCGTCGATCTCGACATCGACGTGAACGGACTTCCCACGCTCCGCCAAATCGCGGTCGTCCGCGGCAAATCGGACCTGCGAATCCTCGACAGCCTCACCGCCGAAATGAAGCGGTGGCGCTTTCACCCGGGGAAGCGCGGTGAAAAGCCGGTCGAATGCTCACTCGAAGTGCTGCTCGACTTTTGACGCCGGTCAGAAGGTCCAGTCGAAACCGGCGATGAGGTTGATCCCAGCCTCTTGAACACCCGAGCCGTGCACGCGGTAGTCCTTGTCGGTGATGTTCTCGATCGACAGGAAGGCCTCCGATTTGGCGTCGAAGCGGTAGCCGAGGTTGACGCCGTAGATCGTGTACCCCGGAGACCCTCCTGGTGGCACACGTTGAGTGTCACGTCGATCCGAAGAGGACAGGCGATCCTGACTCGCCACCATCAGCACATTCGGTTCAATGTAGAAGGCCCCATCCGCGGTGGTCCACCGAAGTCCCACTCGACCCTGAATGGGGGCCAGACGAGTGAAAACTTCCTCGGTGAGTACGGGGGCTGAGGTTGCGAACGCGTCGATTTGACCGTCCGTCCAAGCAAACCCACCCGAGAGGGTCCACTGGGGGGCAAAATCCCAGGCGAAACTGGCCTCGAGCCCCTGGAGGTGACCGTCTCCGCTGTTCTTCTTGGTGACGATCACGTCGGTTCCACTCATCATCCCCGTGGGGGCGCGGATGATCAGATCGTCGATGAGCAGGTGGTAGAGCGCGACATCAGCCCGCAACGCCTCGCACTCGTAGTGCGCCCCGAGCTCGAAGCTGATGAAATCCTCGGAGTCGAGACCGGGAGCTGGCACTTCCAACTCGCTCGAGCGAGCAATGTCGAAACGAGTGAGGTCCGAAAGGTTGGGAGCCCGGAATCCCTGCGAGACTCCACCGTAGACGCGGAGCGACTCGCAGGCTCGCCAGAGTAGACGCCCGCTCCCCACCAAGTTGGCCCATGAATCTTCCAGGTCACTCCTGACGCCGGGAGCCGCCGGATCCTCGACTTCGCGAGCTTCGGCCCGGGCCGCCGTGAACCGGAGGCCCAGTATCGCCGTCCAATCTTCGCCGAGGGCGATTTCGTCTTGGAGGTACACCCCGAGCAAGTCGTACTGGGCTTCGTCCCCCACTGGTCCCTGGATACCAATCGAAGTCAAGGTCCCAGCGGCGTTGAAGTTCTTGCGGAACGAATCGACTTCGTCGTGGGCATAGTCGAGACCGTAGGAGAGACGTCCGATTCCGGTATGCGATCGGAAGTCGACTCCGAACAGGTAGCTACCCACGTCGAAACCGGACTTGTCGCGACGAAAGTCGTTGCGCACCCGGTCGAGGTCTTCCTCGAGGTTTTGGTAACCGAGTCGCAGCGTGATCTCGTCGGCAAATGCGTCCAACGCGCGTCCGACGAGAGTGAAGCCGAGGAGCTCCCGCTCAAAACTCAGATTGTGGCGGCGTTCGTTGCCGACCGTCGTGCCGTGATACGGCGTTCCGAAGGGCGTGCGGTGCACCCGTCCGATGTCGTTGAGCCAGCCGGCTTGCACGAGCAAACGCGCCGACCAGTGATCGTCCAGTCGAAGCACGAAGTGCGCGTCCCCGAACTGCTGAGAGTATCCGGTGTGATCCTGCGTGCCGGTGTCTCCCCCGCCATCAAGGTCGCCGAAGCTGCCACCTCCGCCACCTACGAGAAAGCCCAACCGTCCGTTGCCGACACTTCCGCGAACTTCGCCACGGGCGACGAGGCTGTTTTCCGCGGAAGAGAATCGCGCCGCCACGCGGCGAATCCAGAAGTCTTCCGCGACCGGATCCTGCCTACGCGTGATGGCGTTGGTCACGCCGCCCACCGCGTCCGATCCCCAGAGGACCGAACTGGGGCCGAGGACGGTCTCGAGATGATCGACGGACATCCCATCTACCAATCCCCAGTACTCGTTGGGACCCGACCGCAGGATCGAGGTGTTGAGGCGAAAGCCATCCACCAACAAGAGGGTGTGGTAGCCCGTGAGATTGCGGAGGAAAGGCGACGCCTGCCCGTACGAGGTTCGTTGGATCACGACTCCCGGTGACTTGCGCAACACGTCCTGCACGATGCGGGCGCGCCGCAGTTCTTCGGGGTCAGGAGCAAGCGTCGCGTACGGGAGGTCGAAGGCGCGCGCCGAGCCCTTCGTGGCGGTGGAAAGATCAATCTCCAGGCGCCCTCTCAGACGCTCACTCTCCTCTTGGATTTCGAAGTCTGTGGGCTCAGGGGCGGGAGGCGGCACCGCCGCAGGATCTTGAGCCAGAACCGGGACGACGAGCGCCACCCAGGCGCCGAGCAGCCAACCTCGAATCATGCAGGAGTCTCCTATTCCCGGCAACCAGGAACGGGCGCGACCCCCACGGGGTTCACCAACGGTCAGCCGTCTTTTTTCGGAGCGGCATCTTTCTTCGGCTCACCGGGCTTCGGCAAATTGGCGAGGGCCTTCATCGTCTTCTCGGGGTCGGCGATGACCTCTTCGGGGCAGGAGTCACAGCAGAGGTTGATGATCTGGTTTTTGTAGACCACGAAGAGATCGGGGATGACCGTCTCCTCTGGCATCACCGGGCACATCGTGTTCTTGAGGTCCACGAGCTTCGGCTCCTTGATCATCGCGAGGCGCTTGTTGGGCTCCTTCTTGAACATCCCGACACACTTCTTGCAGCAGAAGGGGATCTGGTGGCCCTGCCAGACGATGGTGTGCTCCTCCTTCGCCGGCTTGTTCATGATCGGGCAGTCGGCGAGCTTCAGGATCGAGACCTGATCCGCCGGGTAGGCGGCCTTCAGAGCGTCCGCCGGATTCTCTTTCACCTTGGCCTTGCATTGTTTGCAGCAAGTCCAGACCTTCTGGCCCTCGATCTCGGTGTAGTACGCCTTGTCGATGTCCTTCCCGGTGATGGGGCACTTGAGGTTGCCGAAGAAGGGAACCGTGGCTTTTTCTTGGGCCACGACGATCGATGACAGCACCAGCAACCAACACAGCTTGCGCATGAGTAGCTCCGATTGGGGAGGGGTCCCATGGCGAGGGAACCCGCTCCCGATGCTGGAATCTAACCCATCCCGAAGCCGTATCATTTCCGGTCCATGGCCCGACCCCTCCCCCTCATCCCGGAAATCCGGGCGCTCACGGTGCTGAAGTGCGACTCGTTTGGGGCCGTGCTCCACGGGCTTCAAGCCGACGGCCCGATCGAACGGCCAGTCGCTGTCCGAGATGCCTCGGCCGGACCGGTCTGGCTCCGTCCGGTCGCCAAGATCCTCCTCGGGCGCGAAGCGAAGGCCCTTCATCGATTGGCCGGAGTGGATTCGGTACCCGAGCTTCTCACCCGGGCCAGAGGCCTTCTGGTGCGATCCTGGGTGGATGGGCGTCCGTTGAGCGAGGGGACTCCCCCCCTGATCTACTGGTCGAGCGGTCGAAAACTGCTCCGCCAAATCCGCGCCGCCGGGGTGACCCACAACGACACACACAAACCGGAAAACTGGATCGTTCGCCCCGACGGAACTGCCGGTCTCATCGACTTCCAACTGGCCGGATGCCACCCCCGTCCTACCGCCTGGTCACGACTGTGCGGCCTCGAAGACCTCCGTCACCTGGTGAAGCAGAAGCGTCGATTTGCCCGCGAATCTCTCACGGCCTCGGAGAAGTCCCTGCTCACCCGCCGCTCCTGGCCGGCCCGATTTTGGCGTCGTTGGATCAAGCCCGGGTACCGGTTCGTGACGCGGGGCCTCCTGAACTGGCGGGACCGGGAAGGCCGAGGTCCGTCGCAACCGCCGCGCTGAACTCGGTGCCGAAAAGCCCCCTACAATCCACGGCCTATGCCCCACTTCCGACTCGACGCCTTTGCCGACCTCACTTTGGCGCGCCTCTACGAAATCTTGAAGTGGCGGTCGAAGATCTTTGTTGTTGAGCAGCAGAGTCTGTATCTGGACCTGGACGACCGGGACCAGGATGCCTGGCACCTCTCGGGCCTCGAGCAGGACCGCCTCGTCGCCTATGCCCGCTGGTACGCACACGGCTCGGCAGTGCACCTCGGAAGAGTGTTGGTCGTTCCCGAGCGCCGTGGTGGCGGCCTCGCTCGTGCGTTGATGAACCGCGCGCTATCCGAACTGAAACAACGGGAAATCGAGATCGAAGCCCAGACCTACCTCGAGCGCTTCTACGCCAGTCTGGGCTTCGTTCGGGAGGGCGCGGACTACCTCTTGGACGGGCTTCCGCACCTCCCGATGCGGCGCCGCCCGCCCCCTACTTGAGAGCGACGAGGGGATCGCCGTTCACGACCGTTTGGCCGTCTTTGACGAACACCGAGGCGACCGTTCCCGCGCTCGAGCTCCGGATCTCGTTCTCCATTTTCATGGCTTCGAGAATGATGAGCGGCTGACCGCTCACCACTTGGTCGCCGGGTTGCACGAGCACCTTGACGACCCGTCCGGGCATGACGCTCTTGATGGTGGCGGGGCCACGCTTGCCCGCACCTCCCTCGAGCAACCGGGCGTTTCGCGTCTGTTCGCTTTCGACAGCCAGCGCGATCTCGCGCCCTCGCAGGTTGACGCTGGTTTGTTCGGGCGGGCCGACCACCGACACTTCGTAGGCAGCGCGATCCAGAAGCAGTGACCAGAGAGACTGGCCACCTGCCCGCACCATGCTCGCATCGTAGGCCTGGCCGTCGACGAGCACGACCAGACGCCCTTCCATCTGGTCCCGCACTTCGATGTTGACGAGTCGTTCTCCGATCGAAACCACGTATTTCATGCGCCCCCCCGCAGGCCACGCCGGCGGCCATCGAGCTTCCATGGATCCGAGGTCGCGGCACTCTGACCGGCGGACGGCGCCAGCGTGGCCCGGTCGTGCCCATGATGAGCCAGCACCGCCGCCACCGCGGCCGCGTGGAGAAGACTCTCGTCCGGATTGGGCGTCGGCATGCGCGTCAACAACCCGGTGTCGTACACTCCGGAGACAAACTCCGAATTCCTGAGCACCCGCCCAAGGTAGGCGATATTGGACTTGAGGTCGGCGATCTTGAATTCGGCCAACGCCTGCCGAAGGCGGACCATCGCTTCTTCCCGATCTCTTCCCCAAGCGATGAGCTTCGCGAGGAGCGAGTCGTAGTAGAGCGACACTTCGAGTCCGGTCGCCAGCGCCGAATCGAGGCGAATCCCGGGACCACCCGGCAACGCCAAATCGCGAATAAAACCAATCGAAGGAACAAATCCCTGATCGGGATCCTCGGCGCAGATTCGGGCTTCGATCGCATGCCCTTTTTGCGCCAAGTCCGACTGACGGAACGACAGCGGCAGTCCCGCGGCCACTCGAATCTGCTCCCGGACCAAGTCGATCCCCGTCACCATTTCGGTGACCGGATGTTCGACCTGGAGCCGCGTGTTCACTTCGAGGAAGTAGAAGTTGCGTCGGTCATCCACCAAGAACTCGACGGTGCCGGCGCCCTCGTATTTCATAGCGCGGGCGGCGTCCACCGCGGCCTTCCCCATGGACGCCCGCAGGGCTTCGGTCATGAACGGCGACGGCGACTCCTCGATGATTTTCTGGTGCCGCCGCTGCACGCTGCACTCGCGTTCGAAGAGATGCACGTAATTGCCGTGGCGATCTCCGAAGATCTGAATCTCGATGTGGTGCGGCCGTTCGATGAGTCGCTCGAGGTAGACGGTGCCATCGCCGAACGCGGTCATCGCCTCGCCCTGGGCTCGCTCGAAGGCGGAAACCAATTCCGATTCCTCGCGAACGGCACGAATCCCCTTGCCGCCGCCGCCCGCCGACGCCTTGAGCATCAACGGATAACCCACCGCCTTCGCGCTGGCCAACAGGGTTTCTCGTTGGATACCGTCCTGGCCGGGAACGATGGGGACTCCGGCCGCCTTCATCGTGGCGCGCGCGCGGATTTTGTCGCCCATTCCCGCGATCACTTCCGGGGAGGGCCCGATGAAGACCACGGAAGCGGCTCGGCAGGCCGCCGCGAAGTCTTCGTTCTCGGAGAGGAATCCGTAACCGGGATGGATCGCATCGGCCCCGACCGCCTTGGCGGCCTCGAGGATCTTGCCTTGATCGAGATACGAGCGCGAAGGCTCGGGAGGTCCGAGGTCGATGGCCTCGTCCGCGTAGCGAACGTGCAGCGATTTGCGGTCCACCTCGCTGAAGACCGCAACCGTGGCGATCCCCAACTCGTGCGCCGCTCGGATCACCCGAACTGCGATTTCCCCACGATTGGCCACCAGGATCTTGCGGAACAGCGGGCGGTTCGAAGCAGCCATGTTGCTCACAGGGGGATGTTCCCGTGTTTCTTGGGCGGATTCCGATCCTGCTTGCTTTCGAGCAGACGGAGGGCCCGAATGAGGCGAGGCCGGGTCTCCCGCGGGTGGATGATGTCGTCGACATACCCGCGATGCGCGGCCGAAAACGGATTGCCGAACCGGTCCTGGTACTCGCGGACGAGACGCTCTTCGACCTGCGCTCGCGCCGGGCCGGCATCGTCGATTTCTTTCCGAAAGATGATCTCGACCGCCCCCTTCGAGCCCATGACCGCTATCTCTGCGCTGGGCCATGCCAAGTTCACATCGCCGCGGATGTGCTTGGAATTGAGCACGTCGTACGCTCCGCCGTAGGCCTTGCGGGTGATGACGGTGAGCTTGGGCACCGTGGACTCGCAGAACGCGTACAGCAACTTGGCTCCGTGGCGAATGATGCCTCCGTGTTCTTGCGCCACTCCGGGCATGAAGCCGGGCACGTCTTCGAACACCACGATCGGGATGTTGAAGCAGTCGCAGAATCGCACGAAGCGGGCAGCCTTGACCGAGGCATCGATATCCAAAACGCCCGCTAACACCGCGGGTTGGTTCGCGACGATTCCGACCACGCGACCGTCCAAGCGCGCGTAACCCACGACGATGTTCGTGGCGAAGGAGGGCATCACCTCGAAGAAGCGACCGTGGTCGACCACGCGGGTGACCACCTCTTTCATGTCGTAGGGCTTGTTGGGCTGGTCCGGAACCAAACTCTCAAGAGTGGTGTCCTCCCGGTCCGGATCGTCGGTCGCGGGGATGCGCGGCGGATCTTCTAGGTTGTTGAGAGGCAGGTACGACAGAAGTTCGCGCACCAGCGCGATCGCCTCGGCGTCGTTTTTCGCGGTGAAATGCGAAACCCCGGATCGACTCGCGTGCACTTCGGCGCCCCCGAGCGCCTCGGAAGTCACGGTTTCGTGGGTGACCGTCTTCACCACGTTCGGCCCGGTGATGAACATGTAGGAGGTTTCCTCCACCATCACGATGAAGTCCGTGATGGCGGGGCTGTACACGGCGCCGCCGGCACAGGGTCCCATGATCACCGAGATCTGAGGCACCACCCCCGAGGCGAGGGTGTTTCGTAGGAAGATGTCGGCATAGGAACCCATGCTGTCCACCCCCTCTTGGATGCGGGCCCCTCCCGAGTCGTTCAGTCCGATGACGGGCTTCCCCGTCTTCAGGGCCATATCCATGATCTTGCAGATCTTCTTGGCATGGGTCTCCGAGAGCGACCCTCCGAGCACCGTGAAGTCCTGCGAGAAGACGTAGACGTGCCGACCTTGAACCGTCCCGTAGCCGGTCACCACGCCGTCGCCCGGGTAGACTTTTTTGTCCATCCCGAAGTCCCGACAGCGGTGGGTGACCAACATGTCGATCTCGGTGAACGAACCGGGATCCAAGAAAAGATCGATGCGTTCCCGCGCGGTCAATTTCCCGCGCGCGTGCTGAGCTTTGATCCTCTCCGGTCCGCCGCCGAGCAGCGCCGCCTGTTTCAGCTCTTCCCACCGTTGTCGCACATCCATCCAGCGTCTCCGACCCGCACTATCGGGCGCGGGATCTTATCCCGCCCGCGCTCCCACTCACGGCTTTTGCGGTTCGCGCTCGGAAAGCTCGATCAGGACCCCCCCCGTCCCCTTCGGATGGACAAACGCCACCATCCGGCCTTCGGCGCCCGGCCGCGCCGCCTGGTCGATCAGAGGGACGCCGGCGGCCTTCAGCCGGGCCAACATGTCCGCAATGCCCTCGACCTCGAGACAGACGTGGTGGAGGCCCGGTCCCCGCTTGGCCAAAAAGCCGGTGATGGGCGATTCCGGCGAGGCCGGTTCCAAAAGCTCGACGCAGTGGTCGCCCTTCCGCATGATCGCCACCCGGACTCGTTGATCCGGTACGTGTTCAATCCCGTGGAGTTCGAAGCCGAGCAAGTCTCGCCAGGTCGCGATGGCGGGAGCGAGCTCTTGGACAGCGATCGCGACATGATTGATGCCGTGCAGCATGGGCGGTCTCAGAGTACGGGGACTTCGCGGTGTTTGCCGAACACCCCTTCGAGAGCGTGACAGATCTCGCCGACCGTGACGTTGGCCTCCACCGCGGCGAGCACGGGGGGAAAGAGATTCTCGAACCCCTGGGCGGCCCGCACGATCCGACCCAGAGACTCGTTCGTGAGCCCCGGCGAGCGGCCGCTCCGCATTCGGACGATCGCCTCGGCCCGAGCGTCCGCCACCGAACCGGACACGCGAAAAATCTCGGGAGCCCCTTCTTCTGAGTCTTCGAAGCGGTTGACCCCGACGACCAGGGCGGATCCGGACTCCACCGCTCGCTGGTACTCGTACGCCGAGCGCATGATTTCGCGCTGGACGTATCCCCGTTCGATCGCCGCGGCGGCTCCGCCCATGCGATCGATTTCGTCGATGTAGCGGCGAGCCCGGTCGGCAACCTGCTCCGTCAGGGTCTCCACGAACGGAGATCCCCCGAGCGGATCGACCGTATCGGTGACGCCGGATTCGAGAGCAATGATCTGCTGAGTCCGCAGCGCGAGTCGCGCGGCTCCCTCGGAGGGAAGACTCAGGGCTTCGTCCTTCGAATTCGTGTGCAGGCTCTGGGTTCCACCGAGCACGGCCGCGAGGGCCTGGAGAGTCACTCGCACCGCGTTGTTTTCCGGCTGCTGGGAAGTCAGCGTCGATCCCGCGGTCTGGGTATGGAATCGAAGCACCCAGCTCTTCGGATCCTTGGCGCCGAAGCGATCCCTCATAATCCCGGCCCAGAGCTGGCGCGCGGCCCGGAACTTGGCGATCTCTTCGAAGAAGTGGTTGTGGCTATTGAAGAAGAACGAGAGTCGAGCCGCGAAACGGTCCACGTCCAAACCGGCCGCTTTGGCGGCGGCCACGTAGGCAATTCCATTCGCGAGGGTGAATCCGACCTCTTGGGCCGCCGTCGATCCTGCCTCGCGGATGTGGTATCCGGAGATCGAGATGGGATTGAACTTCGGAAGGTGCTCCGTCCCCCACGCAAAAATGTCGGTGATCAGGCGCAGCGAGGGCCTAGGCGGGAATCGGTAGGTGCCGCGGGCGGCGTACTCCTTCAAGATGTCGTTTTGGATCGTGCCCGTCAGATCCTGGATGCGAACGCCCTGGCGACGACCCACCGCCACGTACATTGCGAGCAAGATCATCGCGGTGGCGTTGATCGTCATCGAAGTCGAGACTTTGTCGAGCGGAATGCCCTCGAAGAGCTCAAGCGCGTCGTCCAGGCAGGCGATGGACACTCCGACTCTTCCGACCTCGGCTTGGGCTAGAGGGTGATCAGGGTCGTATCCGACTTGGGTCGGGAGATCGAACGCGGTCGAAAGCCCGGTCTGACCCGCGGCGAGGAGCATCCGGAAGCGCCGGTTGGTTTCTTGGGCCGTGCTGAACCCGGCGTACTGGCGCATCGTCCAAGGTCGTTCCCGGTACATCGTCGGGTGGATCCCCCGCGTAAACGGGAACTCCCCCGGCAACCCCACCTTGGGGTCCTCTCCGGTCTCGCCGTACACGACCTCGATGGGGATTCCCGAGGAGGTCACGCGGGGCGGCAGGTTCGGAAACCGGTGACGAAAACCCGACAGCGATCCCGCGCCTTCGGAGGAGGATTGATCAGCCATGAGGCGGGCACGATAGCCGAGGGAGTCCGACTCGGCATAGGGTCGGATAGGTCGGTTTCCCCGCGCGAGAGCACGAGGGCCACCGGTCTACGGACTCATGCCGGAGCACGCCGTCGAAGGGACCTGCGAGGCGGGACATGCGCGGACGAGCCAGGCAGCGGGGCTCCGAGGTCAGTCGAGACCACGGGGTCCGGATCTCATCAATTCAGAACTTTCGCCGCTGCCGCGAAGAGGGGATGCTCTGAGCCTTGCGATACTTGGTCACGGTACGTCGGGCGACGTCGATGCCGTGGGACTTCCTCAGCAGTTCCACGATCTCGTCGTCGGAGAGCGGATTGGCTTTGTCCTCCCGATCGACGATTTCCGTGATCTTGAACATGACGGAATCGCGCGACTCGAGCGTCCCGTCCGCGGCTTGGGTCCCGCTCGTGAAAAAGTCCTTGAGAGAGAAGATGCCGCGGTGGCTCTGGAGGTATTTTTCGGAGGTGGCCCGAGAAATCGTGGAGACGTGCACTCCCACCTCGTCGGCGACCTGCTGCATTTTCAGGGGGCGCAGGTAGTGCGGCCCGTAGTCGAAAAAGTCGCGCTGCCTCGTGACGATGCTCTTGGCGACATCGAGCAAAGTCTTCTGGCGCTTCTCGACCGCCATGATGAACGCTCGGGCGCCGTCGACCTTCCGCTTCACGTACTCTTTGTACTCCCGCGGAACGTCGGGTGAGGTCAAGGCGTCACGCCATGCCGGATTGAGCCGCAGCTCCGGGACGTACTCGTTGGCCAGCCGAACGTCGTAGCCATCCTGAGTCCATTCCACGATGATGTCGGGCTGGATGTAGTGATTGCGATCCTCGGTGCGGCGCTGTCCCGGTCGCAGCGACAAGGTCGACATCGACGCCAAGAGTTCTTGGAGGCGCAGGAGTTCGAGCCCGTTCTCCTTGGCAACTTTCGGAAGTCGGTTCTTGCGGATGTCGTCCAAATACTCGAGGACGAGTTTGCGCTTCAATTCGTAATCGGGATCCTTCCTGTCGAGCTGAAGTGCCAGGCACTCGCCGGAGTCCCTGGCGCCAACGCCGCGAGGCTCCAATGATTGAACCAAGGCGAGCGCAGCCACTCCGTCCGCGGCATCGAATCGATCCGCGAGGGGAGCACAGACTTCCTCCAGCGAACAGCTCAAATAGCCGTTTTCGTCGATATTGAAGATGATCTGCTCCGCCAGGGGCAGAAGGCGAGAATCCGCATCCAGAAGCTGGTACTGCTCGAACAGGTCTTCCTGCAACGAGGGACCAACCGAGGCGGTATTGTTCATCGCCTCCTGTTTGGCACTCAGCACGCCTTCGTCGGTCGACCGCGGACGCCGGGTCGCCGGGTCGTCCCAGACATCCATCCGGTCGTACCTGGTCTCCTCCTCGCCTTCGGGCTTTTTCTCGGGTGCCGCTGGAGTCGCGACTTCGGTCGAGGGTGCCTTCTCCAAGAACTCGTTCGTGTCGAGTTCCTTCTCGATCATCTCCAAGAGGTCCATAGCGGGGACCTGGAGCAACTCGATGGACTGGATGATCTGGGGAGCCAGCCGAAGCTGTAAGTCCAGTCGCTGGTTGAGTCGGATGTCCAGTCCCATGATGTGCGTTCGATTCAGTCGGAGGAGGAGCTCTGGGCTCTTCGACCTTCGAGGGCTTCCAAGAGGATATCCGGGGCAGCGTATTCGATGGACGTTCCTCGCGCGAGCCCCCTCGCCAACCGCGTCACGGGTACTCCGGCACGACGCAGTCGCGCCTCCAAAGCGAGCGCAGTTCCGTCACCCTCCGCATCGGGGTTGGTAGCGAGGATGACTTCCTTCACCGCGTCGCGCTCGATGCGCGCGAGGACTCGATCGGTGGCGGATCCTTCGAGTCCAGTGCCGTCGAGCGGTGACCACTTTTGATGAAGCACGTGGTAGTAGCCGCGGTAGTGCCCGCTTCGCTCGAAAGCGGCGAGGTCCTTAGGGCTCTCCACGACCATCAGCAGACGTCGGTCTCGAGAGGAATCCGCACAGATCGGGCAGAGGGGTTCAATGGAAATGTTTTGACACTCGCGGCAGGGTTCGAGCTCCTCCCGCAACGATCGGATCGCCTGCGCGAGTTCGAGCGCCGCTGGGCGCTCCACGCGCAACAGGTGGAAGGCCAATCGCTCGGCCGTGCGCAGCCCGATTCCGGGCAGCCGTTCGAGATTCTCGATCAGCCTGGCAAGGGGAGATGGCAAACCCTGAGTCGTCACGAAGACATCATCCCCACAAAACTCTCCAGCGTCAAAGCTTCAGAACAGGCCCGGAATGTTCAAGCCGCCGGTCACCCGCTTCATCGTCTCTTCCGACATTTTTTTCGACTGCTCCAGAGCTTCGCGCACGGCAAGGAGCACGAGATCTTCGAGCAAGGCGGGGTCGGACGGATCGATCACGTCCTTCTTGATACGAACGGATTGGATCTCTTGCTGGCCATTCATGACCACCGCGACCGCCCCTCCGCCGGATTTGCCCTCGACCATGCGCTGGCGGAGATCGCCCTGCACCTTGGCCATGTCGTCTTTCATCTTCTTCGCCTGGGCGAAGAGGGCATTGGGATCAAACCCCTTCATGGATCGACTCCTCGTGGTTGCGGGATGCGGGCTTGGCTTCGTCGAGCGCGACCACGCCACCCCCAAAGCTCTCTACCAATTTCCGGACGCTCGGATCCTCCAGGACCCGGCGCGCCTTGGGTACCGACTCCGGATTCTCGGTCGCCGGGGCGACGCTGAAGCTCCAGCGCAAATGAATCCCGTACAGGCTCTCGAAAAGGTCTTCGACGAGCTTGCGGTGAGTGGTTTGCAGTTGGCCCTTCGCGAACTCCGATCCCGGGGCGAGTCGCACTCCGAACTCCTGGGCGGAGATTCGCTCGGGCTCGCTGCGGTCGAGCAAAGCGGCCAGACGAGGCCGCTGCTCGCGGAAGTTCTTGAGGAACCGCGGCCACTCCGCCTTGACGACCTCGAGGGGGGGCGGACCGGATCGAACCGAAGGCGGAACACCCTGAGCGACCGCCTTCGGAGCGACTTCAGGCGCGACCGGCGGCGGGGTTGATGAGGACGACGACCCCGGCCCACGCCGAGGTTCTTCCGGAGAGGGCACTGACGGCGCAGGCGCCACTGGTTTGAGGGCACGCTCCGATGGTGGCGTGCTGCGCACCCATGACGAACGAGGGGCCGTCGATGGGGGGGCTTCCCCCGACGCAGCCGAAAGCGGCTTCGTGCCGAGGTCCGTCAAGTTCACCAAGTCGACGGAGCGGGCGATCTTCAGGGCCACGATCTCGAGTTGCAACCGGCCGTGCCCCGCCAGCTTGATTTCTCGTCGAGTGTTGAGGAGGAGTCGCAGCGCGAGGAGAAGACGGTCCATGGGGAAGTGCTGCCGCACCTCCGCGACCAAGGCCGAGCGGCGACCCTCTCCCCCACCCCGCAGCCCCCGCGCTTCCCGGAGCATCGCTTCCCGGAAAACGTCCCCGAGTTGCTCGATGATGTCCTCGGCGTCCCGGCCGGTGGCAAAGATGCGGTCGAGAGCATCGAGGAGCGCCCCGAGGTCTCCGCCCCCCATCGGCACGACGACGGAGGACAAGAGTTCCGAGTCGATGCGCCCGAGCACCGTGTCGAGAGCTTCGAGACTCAAACCGCCGGGAGCAAACGAGATCGCTTGATCGAGCAGACTCAGAGCGTCGCGCAAGCCGCCCTCACACTTGAGGGCAAGTTCGCGCAGGACGTCCGAAGGCACCGTCAGCTCCTCGCGCCGACAAATGTCGGCGAGGCGGCGTTCGATCGCCTCGACCGGGATGCGACGGAACTCGAAGCGCTGGCAGCGGGATACGATGGTCTCGGGCACCGCCTCCGGCTCGGTGGTGGCGAAGATGAACCGCACGTGGGCCGGGGGCTCTTCGAGCGTTTTCAGCAGGGCATTGAAGGCCTGCACGGTGAGCATGTGCACTTCGTCGATGATGTAGATTTTGAAGCGGGAGCGGGCGGGGGCGTAGCCCGCGTTGTCACGCACGGTGCGGATCTCCTCGATTCCGCGATTGCTCGCCCCGTCGATCTCCAAGACATCGAGGTCGTCCCCGCGCGCGATCGAAGTGCAGATTTCGCACCGTCCGCAGGGCTCTCCCTCGACGATATTCGGGCAGTTGAGAGCTTTCGCGAGAATGCGCGCGGCTGAAGTCTTGCCGACCCCTCGGCTTCCCGAGAACAGGTAGGCGTTGGCGATTCGGCCACTCGCCACCGCTTGTTTCAGGGTGGAGGCGACCGCTTCGTGCCCGACCACATCGGCAAACACGCGCGGGCGATATCTGAGAGCCAGGGGCTCGTAGCTCACGGAAGCTCCTTGACCGCGAACTCAGCGACCGACAAAAAGAGTCGGAGCCCGAAGCCACCCCCCGCCCATGCTGGACCACGACACACGGCCAGTACTGCTTAAGGCTGCTGCCTTCCGGCCCTGACCTGGTTCGCAAATGTCCGTTGCATGGGACACGAGCGGGCGGTGGCTTCTGGCTCCGACCGAGTTGAGGTCGTCCTGGCGACGAACCTCGATCCCGGTGGATCATAGGAGCTTGCGCGGTCCGCGCCAACCTCGGCGGCGGGCGAAGTTTCGAAGACACTCAGGGGACGACAGGTGGTCCGAAAATGACGCGAGCCCCGCACGTTCGCGGGGCTCGCAGCGGAGAGGGAGGGATTCGAACCCTCGATACGGTTACCCGTATATACGCTTTCCAAGCGTACTCCTTCGGCCACTCGGACACCTCTCCCAGGGTCGTCCAACCGGGATCGGACAGAAGCGCGCCGCAGCGAGACCGAGGCCCCGCTGCGGATTTTTATGACGGAGAGGCAGGGATTCGAACCCTGGATACCCGTAAGGGTATACCGGTTTTCGAAACCGGCCCGTTCGACCACTCCGGCACCTCTCCTGGAGGGTCGGGGAGTCTATACATCCTCCCCGGCAAGGTCAATGCGTCCTTTTCGCAACTTCGCAGCTTCGCGCCGCGCGGCGAAAAATCCCGTAAGAATGCGGCCGCAGTCCTCCGCCAGCACGCCTCCGATCGGCTCCAGGCGGTGGTTGAGACGCGCCTCCCCCACCACGTCGAGCACGGACCCGCAGGCTCCGGCCTTCGGATCGAAGGCCCCGAAGACGAGCTCCGGCAGGCGCGCCAGCACGATCGCGCCCGCGCACATCGCACACGGCTCGAGAGTGACGTAGAGAGTGCAGTGTTCGAGACGCCAGCTTTCGAGGGTGGCCGCCGCGCTGGTGATGGCCAGCATCTCGGCGTGGGCGGTCGGATCGTTGAGGCTCTCCCGCCGGTTGTATCCGGTCCCCACCACGCGGTCGCCCAAGACGACCAGGGCCCCCACCGGCACTTCCCCCTCCTCCCGCGCCTGCTCCGCGAGCCGAAGGGCCTCGGTCATCCATCGCTCGTGGGCCATGGTCATTCGCTCGGCCCCTCGGGAATCGCCCGCTCCGACGAAGAGGAGACGGTCGTCCTCGTCGGCGAGGAATCCCCAGACAGGTCGACGCGATGCAACCGATCGTCAACTTGTTTCAGGTTGACATCGAGGACATTGAACGGAATCGAAATTCCGTGCTTGCGGAAGGCCGAGAGCAGCATGCTCCGCAAGTCGCTCGAAACGCGGAGGGTGGGGTCGGAGACCCTGGTCCAGTACCGGAGTTCGAAGTCCAAAGACGAAGCTCCGAACGCCATGAAGAAAACCTCCGGGGCCGGTCGCTTGCGAACCAGCCCGTGGTTCTGCATGACCTCCATCATCACTCGCATCGCGAGTTTGACGTCGGATGCGTAGTCAACGCCCACCGAGAGCCGGGTTCGCACTAGAGCATTCCCCGCGGCTCGATTGCTCAAAGTCCCGCCGACGAGTTGATCGTTCGGAACGATGATCCCGACATTGTCGAACGTGGTCACCGTCGTGGACCGCAGATTGATCTTCTCCACGACCCCCACCTGATCGCCCACGTTCACTTGATCGCCAACCTTGACCGGTCGCTCGAGGAGGAGGACGATTCCCGCCACGAAACTCTTCACGATGTCTTGGAGACCAAATCCGATGCCCACCGAGAGAGCGCCGAGCACGATTCCGATCTGCTCGCCCCGCACATTCAAATACCTCAGCGTCGCAACCGTTCCGATCGCGACCAGCACGTAGGTACTCAGTGTGAGTACGGCGTACTGGATCCCTTGATCGAGCTTCGTGCCCGGCAGAAACACGAACCGCATCAAGCGCCGGAAGTGGCCGATCGCGTAGGCACTCACCGCCGCCACCAGAAACCCGATCAACCCGCTCGCGATGGTGCGCAACCAAGGCGATGCTTCGGCGCTCGGGCTCAAAGCTTGATCCTTGATGCGGAGGACGAGCGACCAAAGCAAACCGGCCGCCGGGCCGAACACGAGTAACCGCAGTAGGGCGCGCCGACCGAGCCCGAGGGAATACACCCGACCCGCCGCCATATAGGCCGCGGGCTCGTCGAAGTCCTCGCGCGATGGGCGTTCGTCGAGCTGATCCTCGATCCCCTTGAACCACTTCGAGTGCAACCAGCGATAGACCGTGAACGCCGCGAGCAACACCAGGAATGCTTCGAAGAAGGCTGCCCGCATCTCCCGCCGCGCCACTTCGAGCCGAAGGCCCTTAAGGACTGCCAAGAACAAGATGCACAGCGCCAGGGTGGGGACCGCCACCAAGATGAACGCCTTGGCGGTAGTTCCGAGGCCGACCCGACCGCGCACCAGACCCAACATCAGGTTCGGCCGGAAGAGCCCGAGCAAGACGACGGCAAAGGACCCGACCTGGTACACGAGATCCCACAGTTCCAGAAAACCCGGGTTCGCCTGGCCGTAGCCGGCCTGCTCGAGAAGGATGCCGGTCGGCACGAACGCGAGCGACAGCCATAGGAGCGTGCGCCCGGTCGAATGAAGGGCGGAGAGCACCGGCCCATCGAATTGCGCTACCCGGTCTTCGGCCTTGCCGGGATGAAACAACAGATCCAGGAGCACGCGCCCTAGACGAAACAGGAACGGAGTGAACGCCAAGACCGAGAGCCCGAGCTGGTCCCGAGGGCTGGTGCGCAGGATGAGACAGAGGGCGAAGTAGCCCGCCGCCACCAAGAACGCGATTTCCGTGCGCCGAAGGGCAGCCGCGGCCATGCGCAGGAGGCGCCCGCCTTTGCCGCGGTGATAATTCTCGAGCCACGAAAAAGTTCGCGGCATCCGACGGTGGATGACCACGCCAAGCACGAGAAAAAGCAGGACGAGACCGCCGCCCCACAGGAGTGACGGGAGATTCGCGGGGTCTCGCGCGTAGCGAATCGCGCGGTCTCGCAGCTCCAGGATCTCGGCCCAGGCGGCGCGCGGGAGCGACTGGGCATCGCCTGCCGCCCGCTTCACGCTGTCCCAAGTGATGGCGCTCGTTTCTCGCGTCCAAAACAACTGCGGCCCGAGTCGCTTCAAGATGCTTCGAGCCTGTTCGCGCAGATCTCGGAGTTCGGCGGGACGGCCGGACAGAGCCTCGATCGACTTTCGATACTCCTCCCCCCGCGCTTGGCTCGCCACCCCCAAGTCCTTGCCCAAGGATTCCCAGGAGGAGGTCTCGATGTAGTAGTCGCGGAGGCGATCCGGTCCAGCCGCCGCCACGGCAGTCCCCCGCTCCGTTTCCAAGACCCGCGCCAGATCGCGGTCCTCTGCCGCGGTCTGGCGAGCCCCTCGGCGAGCCTCCAAGAGGAAGGCCTCGATCTGGTTCAGGGTGCGATCGACGACTTGCGCGTCTCGCTGCACTTCAGCGACCCGTGCTTGCAAGACCGTCGGATCCGACAAGGCGTCATCGAGCGCCTCCACGCTCTCTTGACGAGCCAGATCGAGCGACTCCAGGTCAGCGCGGACAAGGGCAATGTCTCCGCTGCCGACGAACTTGGCTCGCAGAGCCTCGCGATTTTCCCTCGTCTTGGCGGCGGCTCGCTGCCACTCGTACTGGCGCTTCTTCAAGGTCAAGAACGGCCGGTGGTGCGGCATCGCTTCGGAAAGGCTGGCTTCGATCGACGCCTCATCCGCCGTGATCAGGGAGATTTCTCGTCGGGAGAGGAGGTCGACATCTTTGGTCAAGCGCTCGACCGCGTGCTCGAGCCGCCGCTTGCGCAGATTCGCGAGTTCCCGCTCGTCCTGGGCCTTTTCGAGCTGCGCCGACAGCAGTTCGTCTTTGGGTAGGCCGAGGTAGTTCTTCACCGCCGAGGCCGCCTCCGCCTCCATTGCCAAGGCGTAGGTCTCCTCTAACTTTTGGAGGGCAACCGGAGTCCCCGGATCCGAAATGGCGGCCAACTCGCCTTCGAGGCTCACCAACCGCGCCCGCGCGTCGGCCTCCAATTGGCGAGCTGCAAATTCCTCGTCTGGGCGCTTCAGGAGCGATTGCGAGGCATCGTCGATGCGGCGCTGAACGGTCTTGATTTCGAGTTCGAGGGCCAAGAGCTCGCTCTGCGCGCTCTCGAGATCTGTCCCTGCCTTGGCACGAGCCACCGAAACCTCGCTCCGTACCCAACTCGCAGTCGCGGCCGGATCCAGGGGAACTCGCTTCTGCTCGTCTTCGTAGGCCGCTCGTTGGCCGAGTTTTTGTCGCCGGAGCTCCGGAAGGGTGTCGGCCAAAGATTGGGTCTGGCCACCAACGATGGAGAGAGACTGCAACGCGTCTTGCAGCCGCAGCAGCGCCAAGCGCTGGCGCTCCACGACCGCGCGCACCCCGGATAGCCCGGTCTTGCGGTCCCCGTCTGCGGTGAGGATTTCGGCATCGAGTTTGTCGAGACTGGCCTGGATGCGCGGCAGAAGTCGAGGCGCTTCTTCGGCCTGCGTCGGCGCCTTCGGCCGGGCCGAGAGCGGGAGCCCCAGCAAGGGAGTAGGCCCTGGCGGCGAGTCTTGACCCCAGAGCCCGACCACCGGCATGAGAAGGGCCAAGAAGAGTGCGCGCATGGTTTGAGTCTCTGGCCACCGTCCAGAAGTTCGATGGTAGCATCGGTCGACTCGATGGGTCCCCACTCCTAACCGAC
Source organism: uncultured bacterium (assembly GCA_902826835.1). Taxonomy (GTDB): domain Bacteria; phylum Planctomycetota; genus RBC034. The sequence continues at coordinate 222,849 of CADEGH010000007.1, forward strand.
CGGAACTATGCGCGCCGATTACGTGATTCTGATCGTACTCCTGGTGGTAGGCGCGGCCGCCTTTGCCTTGGAGGCGGCCGGCCCGGACGCCGCGCGCTGGGTTGGCATCGGATTTTGCCTCCTCCTCTTGTTCCTGCTGGGAGGCGGCCTCTACGCCCGCATGCGACGACGAGGCACTCCGACCCAGGGCGAGGCGGACCACCGAGCGTCGGTTTCTCCCGACTCTGGCTCCTGATCGGAGTCGCCTGGCATGGCCAAACGACATCGCAAACGCCGCGCTCGTGAGTTGACCGGAATGGTGCCGCTGGCACCCGGCTTGGCTCCCGGCACGCTCATCGTTCCGGAAGGAGCTTTGGCCCCCGAGATCGACATCATCGCTTACAACGCCGCCGAGATGGTAGAGCGGCGCATCACGGGGCTGCAAGAACTTCCCGAGCTGATGAAGCTGTGGCCCGTCCTGTGGGTGAATGTCGCCGGTCTGGGTGACGCGGACCTGATTGCCAAATTGGGCGAGATGTTCCGCCTCCATCGACTGGCGCTCGAAGACGTGTTGGACGTGCGCCAGCGCGCCAAGGTCGAGGACTACCCGAACCATCTATTCTGCATCACCCGCATGACCGGAATGGCCGGGCACGAACTCGAAACCGAACAACTCAGCCTCTTTTTGGGCCATGGCTTCGTCATCACCGTCCAAGAGACTCCCGGAGATTGTTTCGATCCGGTGCGCGAACGCCTGCGGCGTAATCGCGGTCGGCTCCGGCTCTCCGGGCCGGACTACCTCTGCTACGCCATTCTCGACTCGATCATCGATTCCTATTTCCCGGTGCTCGAACGCCTGGGCGAGCGCTTGGAAGAGATCGAAGAAGACGCGCTCACCCGATCCACCCCGCACGAAATGGCGGCCGCCCACGGCATCAAACGGGACCTGCTGATCCTGCGTCGGTCGGTGTGGCCGCTGCGGGAGGCCGTCAATTCGCTGATCCGGGACGAGAGCCCGCGCTTCGCCTCGGAGACGCGCCTCTATCTTCGCGACTGCTACGACCATGTCATCCAGATCCTCGAAATCATCGAGACTTACCGCGATGTCACGGGAGCGGTGGTCGAGACTTGCTTGTCGAGCGCCAGCAATCGCATGAACGAAGTGATGAAGGTCTTGACCATCATCAGCACGATTTTCATACCACTGTCGTTCATCGCCAGTCTCTACGGAATGAACTTCGACCCGGACGCCTCCCCCTGGAACATGCCGGAGCTTCGGTGGGTCTTTGGATACCCGGCCGCACTGCTCTTGATGTTGTCCACCGCGCTCGCCCTCTTGTTCTTCTTCTCGCGCAAGGGCTGGCTCAGCGTGCTTTCGCCGAATTCCCAGGGCTCCCCCCCGCCTTCCCGACGTCGCGATTCCGCCCCGTCCACTGCCTCCAAGGACTCCTGAGTCCGCAGAGCGCACCAACCGAATCCTGGCCCAACTATGCTTCTGCTTTGGACCCTGTTCTTGCTCCTGGTCGTCGGGCTCCTGGCCCTGGACCTGGGTGTCTTCAACCGCAAAGTCCACGTCATCGGTTTCAAGGAAGCGCTGCGCTGGACCGTTGTATGGATCGTCGTCGCACTGCTCTTCGGCGGTCTCGTATATGCAATCTACGAGAACCACTGGTTTGGAGCCGGCCTCATTCCCGATCGGGACGGGCCACTTGACGGGTCCAGCGCCGCTCTCAAGTACCTGAACGGCTACCTCCTCGAAAAGTGCCTGAGCGTCGACAACCTCTTTGTCATCGCCATGATCATGGCGAGTTTCAAAGTCCCGGCGAAGTATCAGCACCGCGTACTCTTCTGGGGGATTCTCGGGGCCATCGTGACCCGGGGAATTTTCATCGGCCTCGGGGCCGCCCTCGTTTCCAAGTTCGGGTGGATCTTCTACGTTTTCGGCGCGCTGCTTTTGTGGACGGGCGGGAAGATGCTGTTCTCCTCCGAGAAGGAGGAAAAAGATCCTCATGACTCCTGGATCTTCCGCGCGGTCAGTCGCGTTTTTCCGATCGTCGAAGGCGATTTTGGCGGGCGCTTCACCACCCGGGTGGGCGGAGCACTGCGCTTTACGTCGCTGCTTCCCGCCGTGGTCATCATCGAAGCCACCGATGTCATGTTCGCCGTCGATTCCGTCCCCGCGATCTTCGGGATCACGTCGGACGCCTTCATCGTCTTTACCTCGAATATCTTCGCGATTTTGGGTCTGAGAAGCCTCTTTTTCGTGTTGGCGGATTCGCTCGATCGCTTCCATCATCTGAAGACGGCCGTGGCGATCATCATCCTCTTCATTGCCATCAAGATGATCCTCCACGACTGGTATCACATCCCCGTGCTCGTCTCCCTTGCGGTGATCGTCGTCGCCTTGGTGGGCGGAATTGTCGCGTCCCTTTCCTCCGATCGCCCGGCTCATACGTCCGTGCCGCCCGATCACCCGAATGATTGATTGACTTTGGGGGCGGGAACGCGACTCGTGCCGACAAGCTTCACACTTGGGCGGCCGTGATCGCACACGCTCGACCCCTTTGCTGTGGATTGAGATGCACTCGGGAGCCCAGGCCGCGCACGTTCCGCCCGGCGGTTCAGCCTCGATTCGAGAGTCCAGCGACCACGGGTCCGTTCGAAAGAAGCAGGCGTGGCTCCGCACGCAAATCGGACAGTCGTTCGATCCACTCCGCCCGCAACCGGACGTCGCGCTCGCGGTTCAGCGCCCGCGCCGCTTCGAGTGCGAGCAGCAGTTCAGCTTCGACCACTTCGTTGTCCGCAATGCTCTCGAGATCGTCCAACCCACTCGGGCAGGCTTCGAAATACTCTCCGAGTCGCTCCGCCAGGTCGGTCGCCGCATCCCGCGAACCGCGGTCGTCGCCCACGGTGAGGCCGAAGTCCGGAGTCTCTTCCTCCATCAGCGCGCCCAATAGATGCAAATTGGCGAGGTAAGCCCGGCGGGCGGCGAGGCAAGCCGTCTCGTGGCGCCCGTCCCTGAGCTCGACCAAGGCCTCGATCAAGTGTAAGCCACTATCCAAGCGGTCCGGGTGCGCCGCCAAGACCCTCCGACAATCCGCACTGCGACCCGATTCGAGGTAGGCCTGGGCGAGAATGGACACCGCTCCCCCACCGTCCTCGGGATGATCGGCGAGAAGTCTCTCCAGCGGGAGCGTGGCCGCTTCGAGGCGCCCGCACATGAAGTGAGCCTTGGCCTGCCCCGACAGAGCGAGGGCCGCCAATACTTGCCCCTCGTCTCGCAATCGGAGCGCCTTTTCGTGGCCGACCTCGAACGCGGTGAGGGCTTCCTCGGGATCCAAGCCGGCGAGGTGGATATCCCCCAGCAACACGAATCCCTCGGGCCGCTCCGGATCGAGATACACCGCCTCCCCTGCCCTTTCCAAGGCCCGAGCGACATCGCCCGTGGCCAAGAGCTCGGAGGCCATCGCCAGGAGAGTCTCGGGGTCCGGAGTGGGAGTGCGCCGATTTCGTCCCTCCGGGCCTCGCGGACGATGAGGTCCCCTCGAATTCAGCCCCGGACGTCCTGGCGCACCTGGACGCCGCGGCCTTTGGCGATCGGGCCTACGATCCACGGCTGACCTCAAGTTTCGAAAGCAACTTGCGAGTCTCCGTCGTGAGTTCGCTCATGGGCAGGGCCGCCGGCGCGTGCCATTCGATCCGGGGATGAGAAGTCGGTTCCACCAAGGATGCCTCATAGAGAAAAGCGTGGATGCGGTGCTTCGTGATCGTGTGCTTGGCCTCGGCCCGCACTCGGCCCAATCCCGAAAGTCCCAATCCGTAAGTAGCCATTTCTTCCCTGATCAGCTCAGCCGGATCGCTGCCGGGCTCGCCCCACCGCCCGGGGAATTCCAGGAAGCCGGGCAGGAGTGACGAGGTGGAGTCGCGACGAACGAACAGCCAGCGACCGCCAATCTCGCAGAAGGCGCGCGGCGAATTCACGGCGAGGGTCGAAGGGCGCGCCGTGCGGAGAGGAAGCTCCCGCGCGCGGCCTTGGGCATAACCCGCACACTCGGGTCGAAGCGGGCAGTTTCCGCAATCCGGATCCGGGGGTCGACAGACCAGAGCTCCCAATTCGATGAGCGCTTCCGCAAAGGCGGCACCGCGCTTATTCGGAACCCGCGGACTCATCAACTCCGCCAGACGGCGTCGACTCCGAGCCGAGGTGGAGTCACCCTCATGCGCGAAGAACCGCGCCAAGACTCGCGCCACGTTTCCGTCGACTGCCACTGCGGGCTCATCGAATGCGAGGGCTCGAATTGCCGAGGCCGTGTATTCCCCCACGCCGGGAATTTGGAGCAGGGTGGCTTCGTCCCGCGGAATCGACCCGCCGAACTGAGTGAGGACGTGACGTGCACCGGCGTGGAGCGAACGCGCTCGCCGGTAATAACCGAGCCCTTGCCAGGCCTGGACAACCTCGGATTCGGCCGCCGAAGCCAACTGCGAAAGTGTGCCGAACCGGGCCATGAACCCGGGAAATCGGTTCGCCACCACCGCCGCCGTCGTCTGCTGAAGCATGACCTCGCTCACCCAGGTCGACCACGGAGTTCGCTCTCGACGCCAGGGCAGATCGCGACGCTCACGCTCGAACCAAGCAAGCAAGTCCGCCGCCAGACTCGTCAAGAACCGCCTTCCGGGGGGGTCGGCTCAGCGAGGACCTCGATCACGTCGACTTCGACACCCTGATCGAGAGTCGACGCTGGGTAGAAATTTCCGGTCTCTTTGTCCCGCCATCCCGCGATCCGAGGAGCCCGTGGCTTCCGAGCGAGGGACTCCGGATAGAAAGCCCGGGTGGTTACTGCCAACCAGCCTTTGACCACGATCCGTTTGGCGGGAGGTTCCGTTCGCGCTCCCACCACGTCGCCTTCCGGATAAAAAAGTCCGCCTACCCAAACGCCACGGATGTAGGGCTCGGTCGGGGTCTTCACCTCGGCATCGGTGTGGGCGCTGAGGGTTCGGAGGTCCAACCAGCCCGGCGAACGCATCGCTTCCGGCCGAGTTTCCCGCAGGTTTGCTCCACCACCCTGGTCGGATGGCACGCTCGGCCCGGAACAGGAAATTAGCAACACCGTGAGAATCAGGACACCGGCCAGGCGATTCATGGCGCCATCTTGCCTGGTGACCCTGCCTCCGCAACCGGCCCGCGTCTCAAAGCAGCGCCAGACGTTCGCCTTCGCGGGTCGGACGACGAATCTCGTGCAGCACCGCCCGGGGGAAACGCCCGGTGTCAATCGGTTTGAGGACCGCGCGGCCGCTCAAGTGGGAGAGCAGATTCTCAGCCTCGTCGCGCTGATTGCTGGCCGCGACCAATACAACAGGAGTTTCTCCGGACTCCCCGGAAGCACGACATGCGTCCAAGAAGCGCTTCTGGTGAAGGTGACTCATTTCGAGATCCACCACCGCGAGGTCTGGTCGTTCTCGCCTCAGGGCCTCGATTCCCTGGGTCGCAGAGTGCGCCCTCACGGTCATGAGGTCGTTGGCATCCAAGAGATCCCCCATCAGCATGAGATGGAACGGGCTCTCGGACATGATCAGGACTTTGGGTCGACTCATGGGGTCCGACTCCTCTTCCAGAACCGTCGGCTCGTAGCGGACGAGCCAACGGGAAGCGTAGTGGCTAGGCAGCGGGTATGCCAGGCTCAGATCGCCCGTTTTCCGGGAAAATCCGCACCAAGGGCGGCCGCCCGGGCCCCGATCCGAAACAGGCGAACCCACTGGCCTGCCTGGAGGGGGCCAAAGTGGGGGTGCCGAACTGCCGCCGAGCGCAGGACCAGCCCGCCAAAAGCGCCGAAAAACTCGTGGAGGTCCGCCATGACGCCGAGCACCGCGCCGGCAGGAGCCGCGTAGTCGGAAGACCTTGGAATGGGCGATGTTTCGCTCCCCAAGCAGACCGGCGTCCAGCGCCAGGTGGCCGAAAGAGCGAGGAAGCGTGCCCGCTCGAGCCAGGTGGAGGGGGCACAACCCGGAGGCGCAGCTCCGTCCTCCCGGGCGAGAAGTTCGCGAGCGGGGATCTGACCCGCCATGGCCGCCGCGACTCGCAAAGCGTCCGTCTTCTCCCGGATCCAAGCGAGGAGCGTCGCGAGGGACGCCCGTTTCCCCGCTTCGTGGAGAAGTCCATGCAGTTCCCGGTTCAACGCGCGCAACTCTTCCGAGAGTTCCATCGGTCAGTCCAGGAGACCCGCCACCCGCGCCCCCTCCCCGTAGCCGACGACCTGCGCTTTCGGAGTCGAGTCCAAGTCCGGCCAAGCAGCTGCATACGCAGGGATCAACTGCTCCCCGAGCTTCGTCGATGTGCCGGGTCTCGCCAGCACCTGCAACATCCCGCCGAATCCAGCGCCGGCAAAGCTCGCTCCCAGGACGCCGGCGCAACTTCGAAGGCGGGCCAAAAGATCCAAAGTCTCGGGAGTCCCGCAATCGTAGAGCTGCGCCAGGCTTTGTCCCGAGGCGTCCACAAGTCTCCCAAACGACACCAAGTCGCCCTGACTCCACGCGATCACCGCCTGCCGTACTCGCTTGACCTCGGCAAAATAGTGTTCGGCTCGATTGCGCAGTTTGGCCGGTAGAGTGGTTCGAAGTCGACGGAAGGTCTCCGGTGCGGTCTCCGATAGGCGCGGGAGCTCGGATTCACAGCCCAGGGTTCTCGCGACCTCAGCGCATTCTTGGACCCGCTCGTTGTAGGGCGAGGCTCGAAGCGACCTCGCACGTCCGGAATTCACCAGGATCCACTCATGGGCGGGCATCCGGCGACCCAGACGATGCCGGCGGGGAACCCCTTCTTGACAGTCCAAGACCACCAGCCCCCCCTGATCACCGAAGATGATCACGGCAGGGTCCAACAGTCCCACCTGCAGCCCGGTCTCGGTTCGCTCCGCCAGCACCACCATGTGCATCCGTTCCGCCTTCGACAGGGACAACCCGGACGCGCTCAGGGCAGCGTCCAAGATCGCAACCTGCAGCGCGGCGCTCGTGGAAATCCCCCCAGGGGCCAGGTCTCCTTCGACGAGGCCCTCGAAGCCGCCCACGGTCAGGCCACGGTTGGTCATCGCGATAATCACCCCACGGGCATAGTCAGTCCAAGTGCCCGTCGGCGCGGGTGGCTCAGGCGGACCGCTGAGAAACTCCCCCGGAAACTCCCGAGAAGCCAGTCGGATGACCCCATCCGGCCGCTGGCGAAAGTACAGGCGAAGCGACTGTTCCAGGGTGAAGCCGGAGGTCAGGCCGCCCTGGTGGTCCGTGTGCGCTCCCACGGGAGAAAGGCGGTACGGGGCTATGGCCACCCGAATTGGCCCCGGCCGGGGACCGAATCGGGCATCGAGGGTGGGACGGAACTCGGACTCTGACGGGAGCATGGCGGACTCTAGCCGCCCGCCCCCTGCCTGCGAGTTCGAAACCTTCCTTCTGCGGGAGGGGACTCCCATCGTATGATCGTCGGGGTCGCCGGGAAATCCTGCCTCCGGCCCAACTCACGCATAATGGGGTGCCGACATGAGACGATCGCTCGCATGTGTTGCTTTGGTGGTCTCCATCCTCGCTTCGATGGCGCGCGCTGACGTGGTCACCGCTGGCACCATTCTGACTCTGGTCACGCTGTCCAACACCGTGACTTCATCCGTGCCGACTGTCGCGACCGCTCCCACCGGTGAGACCCTGGTCACTTGGGTGCGCGGTGGGAATCCGCTCAGCACCCTCAACGTCGCTTTCTTCAATCCGGCGGGAAACCTCATCTCCGGTCCCACCGTGATCACGCTTCCGGGCGGCCAAAGCCCGGCCACCACGGTGGCCGCCGCGACTCCGACGGGCTTCGCGATCGCCTACGAGGTGTTTCCCGGGGGCGGCGTCACCGCCAAGGACATCTACCTGCGGACCTTCAACCTCACCGGTATCGAGATCGGCAGTGGAATCGTGAACACGCTGACGACCCTCGACGAAGGCCGACCGAGCTGTGATGGTTACTTGAATGGTGACTTCATCGTGGCGTGGGCCCGCAAACGCACGGGAGCGACGCCGAGCGCCGGGATTTACGTCCGTCGATTTTCCCCCAATGCCCTTCCCCTCGATGCGACAGAGGTGCGAGTGGACGTCGGTGGATCGGCCGTCAACGTCGGATATCAAGATGCTACCTCGGTCTCGACCTGGCCCTCCGGCCGGGTGTGCGTGGCCTGGCAAGACGGCGTGAACGGATCGACCCTGCCGACCCAGTCCGCCGACGGCTCCGGCAACGGAATCTTCTTCGCGATCCTCGACCCGGGTTTGAATTTGGCGTTCGGCCCGGCGGTCGCCAACCAAATCACCAATCGTGACCAATTCGAACCCAACGTCGCCTGCGACGACCGCAACGTCTGCGTCATCGGCTGGTGCGGCGATACGAACACCACTCTGATTGACGCTTATGTCCGCCACTTCGAGGACACCGGCGCTCCGAGACAGGTGGCGGATTTCAACGTCACCTCGGCGAACACGACGAACAACCAGTTTCTCATGGGGGCCGTCATCACGAGCAATGGCGAGACCGCGATCACGTGGATGGATGAAGGGGCGACACTCACCCAGCCGGGCCCGCGTCCAGGCTTTGCCCGTTTCCGTCAAAATCACACCTTGATCGAGTCAGGGTTGGTCGAGTCCGGTGGCCCCTCGAACGAGACCCACTCATTCCCCCGACTTGGCAGTGATCAATTCGGAAACCTGCGCGTCGCTTGGCAGGTCCTGCGGACCGGAGTGGCTGGCAACGACATCGGTCTCCGGTTTAGAACCCTCAACCGCAACATGATCTCGCTCGGCAGCCCCGTCGTCCCCAACGGCGGAGCCACCTCGGTCTTCCTCGACAGCCCGAGCGATGCCAACGCGGCGTATGTGGTGGCGGCCTCGCTGACCCAAGGTCCCCTGTTCTTGGACACGCGGTTCATCCCGCTCGGCTACGACTTCCTTTTCGATCTGTCGGTCTTTCAGGGGGGTGGCGGAGTGTTCTTCAGTTTCTTAGGCACTCTCAACGCCGCGGGATTCACCAACTTCCCGGCCGTGGTCATTCCTCCGACTCCCCCGTTGAGTGGAGTGCAGGTCCACCTCGCGTTCGCCACCGGAGGCAGTAATGCGCCGAGTGGGGTCAATACGATCTCTCACGCTACGACCCTTACCATCCAGTGACTCGGTGCGAGTTTGATTCGACCGACCGGCCCGAATCGTTCGGCGCCGATTGCGTGAAATCGAGTTGGTGATCGCCCCCGCGGCCGGACTTTCGGATGCCCGCCGCACGCGCACGCGGGCCTGACACGATTGGATATGACGACGAGTCGCCCAGCAAACCACGATCCCCGTAGTCGGGCCGCGATCAGCGAGTTTTACCTGGCCGCAGCCCCCGCCCTCGCCGCGGGGGACCTCGGACCAGTCTCCCGTTACTTGGAGGGGCGCCAAGAGTTCGCCGACATCCTCGATCAGGAGCACCGGCGGATCTTGAGTCTGGAGGCTATTCCGGAAGATCCGTTACTTCCGGCGGGCGTCCGCCTCCTCCACAAACTCCACGAGAGTCGCCAGGGTGAGGTCTACGTAGGAATCGACACCCGACGCAATTCCGGGAGTTTGGTGCAGATCCGTCGCCACCGTGCGGATGTGCTGGGGCTCGCCTTTGCCTCCGAAGCAGCCCGAATACGCGAGACCGGGACCGCCTGTTTTCTGTATGCAGCCGACATTCTGGAGAACTTCTACGGCTGTTCGAGCGTTCACGAGTTCCATCATCCGGTGCGTCTTTTGTCCAATGAGATCGCCCTACGCCCGCGAGCACTGGACCGAGACGCGCGCTTGCGCCACCAAGACGCGGTCCTTCAGGTCATGGTGGAGTTGGGGCGAGACTTGGACTCTCTCCACGAGAAGGGAATCGTACACGGTGGCATCACGCCGGACGCCGTGTTCCTGGACGCCGCGAACCGCGCGTTCCTCTTGGGTCTCACGTGGAAGCTCCCCATCAATGCCGATGCCATTCTCTCGTTCCCTTTGGATGAGAGCTACCGCGCTCCCGAATATTGGGACGGATCGTCCTCGCCGCTCACCCCGGCGGTCGATGTCTGGTCGCTAGGCGTCATTCTCTACGAAGTCTTAGGCTCGCGCCGGCCCTTTGCCGGTGGCACCCCGCGCGAGTTGCTCGCCGCGATCGGCCGAGGAGCGCCCGGTCTCTACCGGGGCGATGAGATTCCCCACGCGGCCGCGTTGTTGACGGTTCTTACCCGTTCGATGCAGCTCGACCCGGGCCGAAGGTTTCCGCGCAGCGGCCCGTTTGCCGAAGCCCTCGCACAAGCGCGCTTCGGCGACGTAACAGATGAGAAGGCGTCAGCCGGAGGTTGGAGCCCGGTCAAACGAGGACTTCTGCTCGCCCTCCCCCTCATATTGGCAGTAGGTCTCGGCTTCGCCCTCAAAGAGTGGGTTCGGCCGAGCATTTCTGTGGACACCAGCGATGTCATTATCGATCCGTCCTTGAGCCCGGAGTCCATCACGCAAACGCTCGGTTCTCTTCCTGAAGACGCCACCGTCCTCTTCGTGGCGGGCCACTACCCCGAACTCACGGTACCGCCGGGCCGCTACCGAATGACCGGATTGGAAGCTAACGGCGTCCAGTTCGCTCGGGTTCGGGTACTGCCGACGGGGGAGGATTCCACCATCACCTTGGAGCGAATCACCATCGCGGCCCGCAGTGAGGAAACGCGTCCCCTCCTCTCGGCCTCCCAAGTGGCCGGGAAACTCCGACTGGTCGACATCATCTTGGATACCACTCAAGCTCCCGGTGTCACTGCGCTCGAACTATTGGATTGCGCGGAGGTGAGCATCAACGGCCTTGACGTGCGCGCTGGCACCACGGCTCGGCTGGAGTCACCACGATTTGCTCCCGTCGTCTGCTCGGAGTCGACTGTCAAACTTTGGCGTTCGAACATCTCCGCCCCTCACGAAATCGTGGGCGACTCGGAGCCGGTACCGGCACTTCGCCAGATCGGCGGCATCCTCACGGTCTCGGAGTGTGCGTTTCTTGGTGGCCGATTGACCAGCGGCCCCACGCGCGGCGCCTCCGCGGTGATCGTGCACCCCGGGATTTCGGGAGTGGCGACCTTCGCCTACTGGCAGACGGTCCTGGTAGCCGGCGATCCGACCCGCCCGGGAGTGTGGGGCACCTCGGAGCAAGTAACGACGTTTGAGTTGCTGGAAGCGCCAACCACACCGGATCCCTGACCGTTCGGGATGCGCGCAATCTACAAGCGGGCGCAACTCGGTGCGGATCCGATGCTGAGGTCGGGGCTGCGATAGGCGATTCCGCGCCGGGACCGTTGGGTCCAGCGATCCGACCGAAATCAAATACCGGAATAGAGGCGGTTAGTCAGTGCCTCGACGTCCCGGCGTACCTGCCCCTGCGCCGCCATTCCTTCGCCGGTTGGCAGGCAATTCACCCCACCTCGATCGATGAGGTGGGAGAGTGCCGCTTCGGCGGTCAGCGACGGATCCGCGATTCGCCGAGCCGTCCAGTGCGCCTGGAGCGCCGCGCCGAGCGCGGCCGACTCTGTTTGCCGCAACACCACGACCGGCTTTCCGAGCGCGTCGGCGATGATGCTCGACCACAGTGCGTTGTGGGCGCCGCCTCCCACCAGATGAACCATGGATGCGGGCCCGACCAGGGCCTCGAGCCGCTTCACCCCACTCGCGAGCACCGCCGCCACCCCCTCCATAGCCGCCCGGAGCAGCACCGCGGCCCGCAACTGCCCAGACCGCAATCCGTGGATGCTCCCCGAGGCGTGCGGGAGATCGGGGACACGCTCGCCGTGCAGATACGGGAGAAAGCGCACCCCGTCGCAGCCTGCCTTCACGGATGCGGCCGCTCTGGTGAGTTCCGACCAGCTCTTTTCGGTGCCCGCCTCCGCAAACCCCGTTCGCACCTCCTCGAGCACCATGGTCGCGTTCATGAGACAGAGAAGCGGTAGGTAGCCTCCGGTGCTCGATCGAAAGTGGGCGATGGCACCCGCGGGATCGCGGAGCGCTCGTTCGGAAAACTGGAATGCGGTGGCCGAAGTGCCCAGGCTCACGACCAACACGCCGGGGCGCACCGCGCCACTCCCGATGGCGCTCATCATGTTGTCCCCTCCTCCGCTGGACACGAGGGTGCCCTCGGCCAAACCGAAGCGCGCCGCCGCTGCGGCGGTGACTCGTCCGGCCGGCACGCCACTTTCGATCAGAGGCGGCAGGCAGGTCGCGAGCCGCTCGTCGATCGCCGCCAGGGCGGTTTTGTCGAACCGAACCGCGTCCACATCCAGCAGCCCCGTCCCTGATGCGTCGCCCGGTTCCATGCACATTTGACCGGTGAGGCGAAAGTTGAGGTAGTCGTGAGGAAGTAGGACCGTGTGCAGGAGAGCGAAATTTCCCGGATCCTTCCTTTTCATCGCGAGGATCTTCGACGCGGTGAAGCCGACGGGGATATGCCGACCGAGGCGGGCACTGAGTTCGCGGGCTTCCGCTACGGTTGTCGTGTCACACCAAAGTCGAGCGGGCGCAATCACCTCTCCGGCCCGATCGAGGGCCACGAAACCGTGTTGCTGGCCCGATACTCCGACGGCTTCGATCCGCGCGGCATCGATTCCCGACGTGCGTAATGCGCCTCGAATCGCCGCGTCGGTAGCGATGAGCCAGCTTTCCGGTTCCTGCCGGGCGTCGCCGACTTCCGTGGGCGGCAAGAGCGGCGTCGGCGAACTGCCGCTCCCCAACACTTCGGCCGTGCTTGCGTGCATCTGCACGAGCAGGGCTTTGGTGCTCTGGTTGCCGACGTCGATGCCGAGACAGAAACTCACGAGGTCGATCCCGCATCCCTCGTTCCGAGGATGTGCTCCATCATGATCTGATCAAGGCGCTCGTAGCCGAGGCCTCGTCTCGCAATGTCATTCGCGTCCAGCGGCAACGCCCTCAGCTTGCGCTCCTTCTCGCGGGAATAACCCTTGAGCAAGGGGTCGATTTCCCAACTCTCCTGGTGGGCGAGAAGGTCGATCACTTCGGGATCCGCATCGAACGCCTTGGCCTTGGCCTTCAAGATCTTGTAGGTGCGCATGCAGCCGCGCGCAAACTCCCAAACTCCGGTTTCGTCTTCGGTGCGGTAGGGATGGGCATCGAAGTGCCTGGGCCCTTCGTACCTACCCCGACCACCCATTCCCTCCAAAAGCCGCACGAGCAGGAATGCTTGCTTCAGGTCTTCCGATCCGAAGCGGAGGTCCTGGTCGTAGCGCCCGATGCGTTGCGCATTCAGGTCGATGTGGAACAGTTTGTTGGCCTCCATCGCCTGGGCCACCGCGTGCACCATGCTCAGGCCAGCCATCGTCTCGTGGGCAACCTCGGGATTGACCCCGACCATTTCGGGATGGGACAGAGTTGAGATGAAATGCAGGATCGAGCCGGTGGTAGGCAGATAGATATCGCCACGGGGCTCGTTGGGTTTGGCCTCCAGAGCGAACTTCATTCCGTAACCGCGGTCCCGGACGTACTCGCAGAGGAAGTCGAGCGCATCGCGGAAGCGTTTGATGGCGTCTCTGGGATCACGGCACGCATCCGCCTCACTTCCCTCGCGTCCGCCCCAAAACACGTAGATCTTGGCGCCGAGCTCGGCGCCGAGGTCGATGGCATCAAGAGTTTTTCGGAGGGCGTAGGCTCTCACTTTGGAATCGTTGGCGGTGAAGGCACCGTCTTTGAACACGGGATGCGTGAACAAATTCGTGGTCGCCATCGGGACGACCATTCCGGTTTCCGCGAGCGCCGCTTTGAACTCCCGGACGATGCGATCCCGCTCCGCGGCGGGTGCTCCGAACGGCACGAGATCGTTGTCGTGCAAGTTGACACCGAAGGCTCCGCATTCCGCGAGCTTGCGCAGGATGTGGACCGGATGCAGCACCGGCCGCACCGCGTCGCCGAAGGGGTCGCGGCCGGGGTTGCCAACGGTCCAAAGGCCAAAGGTGAATCGATCTTCCGGGATGGGGTCGAACCGAGACATGGGGTAACTCCGGGGCGAGCGTACCGTCGTCTCCGGGCCGCGTCCATGGAGGATCACGACCGTTCGTGGCGCCGGGAACGCGGTACCATCGACGATGGACGCTCTCGTCGATACCCACTGCCATCTTCTGTCCGGGGAATTGCGCGCGGATTCCGAAGGGGCCTACGAACGTGCCCGTTCGACCGGGGTTCGCACCATGGTGCTCGTCGGCATCGACTTGGCGTCGTCCAAGGAGGCGGTGTACTTCGCAGAGCAACATACCGGGGTCTATGCCACCGTCGGCGTACACCCGAACGACACCCAAAACGCGACCGATCACGACTTCGAGGCACTCGCCGCCCTCGCTCACCATCCGCGGGTGGTGGCCCTCGGCGAAACCGGCCTTGATTTCTATCGCGATAGCGCGCCCGCGGACCTACAGGAGAGGGCGCTCCAGTGGCACTGTGAACAGGGGATTCGCCTGGGACGACCCCTCGTGTTGCACATCCGAGACGCTTATCCCCGCATCCGCGAGGTGCTCGGGCCATTCATTCCACGAGGCTTGAGGGCGGTGCTCCACTGCTTTGGCGGTGGTCCCGACGATCTTCACCCCTTCCTAGAGTGGGGCTTCTACGTCTCGTTCAGCGGGATCATCACTTACCCCAAGGCAGACAATGTCCGGGCCGCCGCCCTCGCGTGCCCATTGGATCGCTGCTTGGTCGAGACCGACTCGCCGTGGCTCGCGCCGATGCCCAAGCGAGGGCAGCGCAACGAACCGGCCTACGTGCGACACACTGCGGAACGACTTGCTCAAGTGAAGGGGGTCTCCCCGGCGGAGCTGGCCGCCATCACGACCCGCAATGCCTCCGAGTTCTTCGCATTGACCGAGGCGACCTGAGTCGAAGCGAGAGAGCCCGGGCCGGTCGGTCAGACGCCCAAGACGATGAGTCGATCTTCGATCTCGTTTTTGTCCCCGGCCGACTTCGGAAAGGCCTGCGCCAATCCCTCGCCCGCGGTTTGGATGCCGGCCACAAATGCGTTCTCGAGCTGGCCTTTTTGCAGCTCGGACAACATGCGGTCGACCACCCGATCATAGAAGGCCTGCCCGAGGTTTTGGTCGCAGGCTTCATCGCCCAACACGACCACCATGCGCTCGAACAAAGAGACGTAGAGCAGCACTGCCGAGCGTCCACTGGTTCGGAACAGGCCGTGCTCGACGAAGAGCTGATGCGCCCGCTCCCTCGTCTCGATCCGCATGATCTCGTCGCCCGCGAACCACCGTTCGAAGACATCGAAGCGCGCGAGCATCGCGCCCACGAGGAATCCCACGATGCTGAGGCTCACGAAGTACCCCACGTGCATCACGGGAAGCTCCCCGAAGCGCATCCAGTCCACCAGCACTGCCACCCCCACTACCAGCGCCATTCCCAACAGTCCGCCCTGATAGGGAACGTGGAGATAGGTGTCGCTTTTCTCGGCGAGAATGGTGACGATTTCTGCCGAAGTCTTGCTCTCCGCCTCCGTGACTGCTGTGTCCACCCGGGCAGCCGCGGCTCGATCGAGTTGTTGGAGCGCCATGGTCAAAAACTCCCGCTCGCACCACCACCACCGGACCTCCCGCCGCCAAAATTCGACGAGGGACCACCGCCGCCTTTTTTAGATCCACTCGGAGCGCTCGGACGGTTTCTCGGACTCGACTCGTTTTCATTGAGCCAAGATCCCATCTGACCGGATCGACCGCCCTTCATGAGGCCTCCCAAGACTTGTTTGGTGATCCACCCAGAAGCGGCTCCGCCAATCAAGCCTCCGAGTCCTCCCCCGCCACCACCCCGGTGGGGCATGGAAGACCTGGGTCCTCCGCCGAGAATTGTCCCGAGGAGGCCTCCACCGGACGGACGAGGTTCCGCTCCGGGCGAACCGGGACGCCCAAGGTCTCCGAACAGGCCGCCACCACCCTGACCGCCTCCCGCCGGGGCTGCAGGGCCTCCGGGTAAGCCAGTACCAAAGAGGCCACCCTGCGAGCCCGGTGCGGGCCCACTCGGCGGCACCGCGGCCGGTCGACGCATACCCCGCTTCAAAAAACTAAGGAGCAGCATGACTCCGATCGCCACTCCCACGATCAGGCAAAGGTTGTTGCCGGAGAATAGATCAAGGATCCCGCCCTTGGAGTTGGGGATCGACATCGTCCGACCGGGTGCGCCCGGGTCGTTGGGAAGCGGCTGAGAGTCTGGCCAAACGTCGCGAGGCGTGTCGCTACGCCCGCCAATTGGCGGCATCCAGCCGGTGGGAGCGTTGGAGCGGGTTGGACTGCGTCCTGCCGCCGGCACCGTGGTGGCTCCTGCGGGCGCGGCCGACTTCAGGCGATCCTTGAGGGCCCTGGCCCCTTCCAAGATCCCGCCGGACCAATCGTCCTCGCGCAGGCGCGGCAAAATGACCTGGTCGAGGACTTCCTTCGGGACGGTATCTCCGAGCGAGGCCAAGCCCCTGCCGAGTCGGATCGACACTTTGCGATCGTCCCGACTCACGAGCAGCAGAGCTCCGCGGTTGTCCTCCTGGCCAATTCCCCAGGTGTTCATCACCTGGTCGCCGTAGGCATCGATCCGCTCTGCGCTCGCCCCGTACTTCGCGAGACTCTCGACTGTCAAAACGACAATGGCCAACCCCTCGGCCCGAGCCGGACGGAGGGCGCCGCGAATGCTCTCTTCGACCGCCGGCGAAAGGACCCGAGCGTGATCGACGACCAGATCATCGATCGCATCGGGGTAAGAAACCTGTGCACCGAGTCGCGCGCAGAGAGCGAGCGCCGCGCCCGTGACCCACCATGATGTTCGACGCATGCGCCATAGTAACGACGGCACGGCAGGATAAAGACCCGACCCCGCTGAGGCTGATCCACGCCCACGAGCCGTCCGAGGCCACCCCACCGCCGGCTGCCGGTTGCCGCCACCTTGCGCAAGGGAGGCATCGACAACAGTTCGCGGACCGCCTTACGACCTCGGTTCGGAGTTGCTCTCTGTACGATCAACCCGAGGCGAGGTGACCACGGGGCCCGAGCCTTGTGACTAACCTCGGGCCCCCGCGGCAGTGCTCACTGCGCTTTGACGAGTTCAAACGCCGAGAGTTCGAAGCCAGCCCCTTTGAGGGCAGACTCGACCGTATCGCGCGCGAGCTCGGAGCCGGCCTTGGCCTTCACGGTCGCCAGCTTGGTTTCGAAATCGACGGCCACTTCCTGCACGGAATCGAGCTTGAGAAGAGTCTCACGGACCTTCTGGGTGCAGGCCACGCCTCAGGTCATGCCCGAGACGGTGAGGCGGTAGACCTTGACCGCCGGAGGCGGTGGGTCGACGGGCTTCTTCGGCTCGGCGGCGGGAGTTCCCGTCGACTTGAAGGTGTCCAAGCCGTAGCCTTTGTCCTTCAGAGCCTTGCGAATCGAGTCCTCGGTGAGGGCCATGTCGGCCTTCATCGTGACCACCGCGGACTTCTTGGCGAAGTCGATCTCGACCTTTTCGACACCGGGGAGACTGATCAAGGTCGCACGGACCTTTTTGACGCAGCTACCCCCTCAGGTCATTCCCGACACGGTCAACTGGTACACCGGGGGATCCCCCGTCATGTCCAGGGCCGCCGCGGGACCGACCGCACTCGGCATGAGCCCGAAGGCCAGCCAAGCGCTCAGCCACAGCGAAGCGATCATCGTTCACTCCTTAGGATGCGGAAGCTCTTCATCGAGCCGAGTGGCAATCCAATCGCCACTCGCACTCGATCCTGAACCACCCGCAACGTTGGTCTATTCGAACTTCCTGGGCCGGGCACCACGATTGCCCGGTCGACCGCCGTTTCACCGGCCCGGTGCGGAGGGTCGACCCACGAACTGATCCAGGTGGTCCGTCATCCGTCGCACCGCGTGCTCAAAAGCCGGACCCCGGAACCCGTGGGCTTGGCCAGGGTACACCAAGAGATCGACCGGGGCTCGCGCCCGGACGCAGGCGTCCACAAATTCGTACGCATGCTGCATCACGACCGTGTCGTCTGCACTGCCTTGAATGATGAGAGTGCGCGCCGAAAGCCCGGCCAGATGATGGGCGGGGTTGGCAACTCGGTAGCCCTCCTCGTTCTCGAAGGGGCGATCCAAGTAACGTTCGCCATAGCCAGTCTCATAGAGCGCCCAGTTCGTCACTGGCGCTCCGGCCATGGCGACCGCGTACCGGTCCTTCCCGTGCACGGCGAGGCACAGACTCAGGTATCCACCGTAACTCCAGCCGGTGACCCCGACCCGCTTGCGGTCTGCGCCGGTGCGGTCCAGGACAAAGTCCAAAGCTGCGAGCTGATCGTCCACTTCGATCGTCCCCAATCGACGATGCAGAGACTGCTGCCATGCCTCTCCGCGGAATGCCGTTCCTCGGTTGTCCGCAAAGAACACGATGTAACCACGCGCCGCTAGCGCATGGAGCCAAAGGTTCCAGCGGCTCTTTCCGCCTCGCCAAGCATCCTGAACCAGTTGGACATGGGGCCCGCCGTACACGTAGTGCACCACCGGAGCGCCCTTGGTCTCCTTCGGCAGCAGCATGAGCCCGTACATCGTCTGGTCGTCGGCCGTCTTCGTCTCGAAAAACTTCGCCTGCGGCCCGACGAAGCCTTGCCACGGATCCGTTCGGATCGGCAGCGGGGCGCACTTCTTTCCCGACTTCAGGTCGATCACTTGGACCACCAAGGGTGTCTCCAAATTCGACCAGACATCCAGCGCTCTCCCACCGTCCGCGGACAGCTCGACCTCGTGCGAACCGCGCTCGGTGGTGACGGGTACAAAGTCTCCCTTGATACGCCCGCGGTAGAGATGGCGCTGCCTCGGATCTGGCCCGGTTGTCGTCACCCAGAAGCTGTCGGGTTCGGCGGGATCGAAGGCCAGAAAGTCGATCACGTCCAATGCGCCCGTGGTCACCGCCTGCTCCACCGCCCCGCTCGATGCGTGCAAGTCGAGATGACGGAATCCACTCCGATCGGAGAACCGCAGGAACCGCCCACTGCCGTCGGGCAAGTAGCGAATGGGAGAAAGCGGCTCCTGCCACTCAGGGTCCGACTCCACGAGCAACGTCCGCGAAGCCGAACCGGTTCGCGCGTCGTACTCGACCACATCCTCCCGGTCCTGGGCACGATTGACGTGGGAGACGACCAGGTGCTCGCTCCCGGGGTGCCACGCGAGATTGGTCAAGTACTCGTCCACATCTGGATCAGTTGCAAGCCAAGTCACCTGCTTTGATCGCTGATCGTAGATGCCGACCGCGATTCGGCTCCCCGCTTGGCCGGCCATCGGGTAACGCCAAGTCTTGGAAGTGGCGGGCCCCCGGTGAAGCTCAACCGAAGGGTAGCCCCGAATCGGCCGAAGGTCCTCCCGGTAGAACGCGAGACGCAATCCGTCCGGGGACCAAAACAACCCTTCGGTGATGCCGAACTCGACGCGGGATACGGACACTCCGTGCGTGAGATCCTCGTAGCCGCCGCGGGTCACGGTGACGGTTGCACCATCCGCGCCCACCACGAACACGTTGAACTCCCGGACGTACGCGACGCACTTGCGGTCCGGCGACAGCGCGTGAGCCGACGAATCAACCGGCCACTTCACGAGTTCCGAGACTCGGAGCGGTTCGAGATCGGCGCGAAGGATGCGACCGGGAAGCACCGCTTCCAGGCGAGTGGAGGAACGCCACTCCAACGCGGCCAGATCACCGGGATCTCCCGGAGCGATCTTGGCCGACTCGCAGGCACGCTCCCATTCCGCTCGCGAGAAGACGATCTCCTCCTCCCCGCTGTCGATCCGGCGGAGCACGAGTTTCGCATCCGGGCCTTCGCCCACGATGTGGCTCACTCGCAACGGATCCTGAGTCAGTCGAAGCCCGGGCAGTTTGGTCGGCCAAGCCTTGGCGGCCTCGGCAAACGCGGCTTCGAGCGGAAAGACTCCGGAGTTCGCACTCGCCACCTCCTGCCCGAGGACGGCGGCCACATTCCAGCAGGAGAGACTGATGAGGAGGAAGATTCGCATGGCGCCTCCGAGCCGAGGGTCTTGGGGTCAGGCCTTGGATGCCGACCCGGGAAGTGGGTGTCAGCGCACCGCCGCTTCGAGCAGCGTCACGGTTTGGCGATCGGCGTCGAGCTCGGCAGAGATCCCGCACGGCACGGTGGTCTGGTCCGCCACGTGTCCGCACATCCAGCCGGCGATGACCGGGACTTCGAGGTCGCTGGTCAGTTCGCGCAACACTGTCTCGGTCGGGAGGCGCCCCTGATCGGCAGTCTTCGGGACGTCTTCCGTGAACTTCCCGAAGATAATTCCCGCGACCCTTTGAAGGACCCCGGCGAGTCGAAGCTGGCAGAGCATGCCGTCGATGCGGTACCCCGACTCCCCCACGTCTTCGAGGAAGAGCAGAGCTCCCGTGAGATCCGGCAAATACGGCGTGCCGACGAGCCGGGTGACGAGGCTGAGATTCCCGCCGAAGAGCCGGCCCCGCGCCTTGCCGCCACGAATCGTGAGGACCCGATGCGAGCGTTCAGTTTGCCCCGGCTTCGGATTGGGGGCAGGGGGGGTCCCGATCACGGTGGCCGTGGCCCCCTTTGCGAGCACCTTCCAAAGCTCGGCCTGCGAGTACTCGCTCAAATCGGAGTTGAGCATGGGTCCGTGGAATCCGACCAGTCCCACCTTGGCAGCGATCGCGAGGTGGAGTGCGGTGATGTCGCTGTATCCGAGCAGGATCTTCGGATTGGCGCGAACGAGGTCGAAGCGGAAGCGCGGAAGCAGCCTCAGGGCGCCGTACCCGCCGCGCAGACACCAGATCGCATCCACGGATTCGTCGGCAAACGCGGCTTCGAGGTCGGAGAGTCGCTCCTCGTCGCGACCCGCCAAGTAGCCGTAGCGAGCGGTGGCATGCGCTCCGAGCTTGGGAACCAGGCCCAGCGACCGAACCACGTCTTCCGCTTGGCGGTAGCGATCCGGATCGAACAGCGGCGAAGACGGGGAGATCAACGCCACCGTCATGCCCTTTTCGAGACCGCGGGGAAGGATTGGTTTCAAGGTGCTCTCCGGCGTCGAGGTGGGGTCACTCGACGCCGGCCCGGGCGCTTGACCCCGACCCTGCCCGGAACATCCACCTGCGACCGTCGCGGCGACCAGGACCCTCAGGAAATCCCGTCTTGAGTCCATATCTGCCTCGGCACCCCCATGCGGTCGGCGGACTCGCCAACCTCCGAGCTCGCCGGGAGGAGCTTCGCCGCTCGGCTCCGCCCGATCACAAGGAGGCCCATCGAATCAGGGGCAATTCAACGCAATCCGCTCAAGCTTGAGAAACTCACTTCGCTCCCACTCCGACGACCCGAAGGCTCAGGTGGCGAGGTCAATTCTCACTCGAAACGCTTCTTCTTGCGGGCCACGTGGCTTCGGGGACGACGACCATGATTCGCTTTTTTGTTTTTTCGGCTATTTGCAGGCATGGAATTCTCCGGTGGGAATGGTCGCAACCTCCCTCGACTCTTGCAAGGACCGAAAACCGAGCCATGGACGCGCCTTGGCAGCCCTTGATCAGGAAAGTTGGCGGCCTTCTGACGCCGACACATTAAACTCTGTAAGCCGGGCGCCCCCCCGCTCTATCGGCCTCAGATGACCCCGTCTCTCCTTCCCACTTGCCGTGCGGAAGGAGTGCCCCCCCGATGCGCAAACTCCTCGTAGTCCTCCTCTTGGCACTGACGTGCCCTGCCCAAGCTCCGATCGGGTCCTGGTCTCAAAACCTGGCGGGCCGACAAAACGGTAGAAATCTGCGAGTCGCTCCAGATCTGAACGGGGATGGCCGCCCCGAAGTGGTGAGCGGCAGCCCGCTCGCTACCGGAACCGCAGGACCCCAAGCGGGGATCGTCGTGGTGCTCGACGGCGCAAGCGGGAGCGTCCTGCTTCAACTCGAAGGTCAGGGCGCGGGCGATCACTTCGGCGACGCGCTGGCCCTGGGTGATGTCAATGGCGACGGCCGACTCGACTTAGGAATCGGGGCCCCACTCGCGTCCGGAACCTCGGGCACGAACTGCGGTCGGGTCACCGTGCATGACCTCTTGAGCGGGCTCCCTCTGTACAGCCAGGACGGAGCCGGATCGGGAGACCGTTTTGGCTCCGCGCTCGAATTCGTAGGCGACATCACCGGCGACGGGCGCCACGAAATCCTGATCGGCGCCCCGTTCGTCGACGGCTCGGCCGGCACCAACTGCGGTGAGATCACCCTGTACGCAGCCACGGGCAGCCTGATGATGCAGCGCGAGGGACCAGTGGCGCACGGGCGGTTCGGCTGGGCCGTCGCCCGCGTCGGTGACCTCGATCAGGACTTCCTTCCCGAGTTCGCCGCGAGCGCCCCCTTTGCATCCGGGATCGCGGGAGCCAACGCCGGCTTCGTAGGCGTGGTCCGCCAAAACGCGAGCCTCCTGAGCTCGTTCGAAGGCACGAGTGCGGGCGAGCGCCTCGGCTACGCCCTCCGCGCCGGTGGCGACCAGAATGGTGATGGATTCTTGGATCTGGTGCTGGGAGCCGACTCCGACACCACTCCGGCGGGAATGTTCGCCGGCCGCGTCGAGGTCCGTCGCGCCGACAACTTCGCCCTCGTTTGGAGCGTGGATGGCGAAGAGGCGGGGGCTCGATTCGGAGCGTCCCTGTCAATCGTCGGCGACATCACAGGCGATGCCCGCTCCGAGATTGCGGTGGGCTCGCCGAACGACGACGGTCCCGCCGGCATCGACGCTGGCGCCGGTACGCTCCTCGACGGGGCCACCGGAACCACCCTCTTCGTGGTCAATGGTGCGCAAGCTCTCGGCCAACTCGGCTTTTCGTGCGCGGCGGGTCGCGACTTCGACCTCGACGGTCGCGGTGACATTCTCTTTGCGTCCCCATTTGCCACGAGTGGAGGACAGGCCCAAGCCGGGCTGATCGGAGCGTACCGACTCGTGCCTCCCAACGGATTGATCGTCAACGGATACTCGGTGGGAGCCTTGCCCGAGGCGATTGCCGCGATTGATGTCGAAGCTGATCTGGATCAGGATCTCGTGGTGGTTTGCTCGGGCGACCGAACGCTGCGCATCCTGTGGAACGGCGATCACGTCATCGGCAGTCCGACCTTTGGACGCGCCGGGTTTGCGACCCTCGCCCAGACCGTTGTCAATCTGCCGGTCGGCTTCACTCCCACCGCTTTGGCGGTTGGCAACTTGGACGGCGACACGATCTCGGAATTCGTGATTGGCAGCTCCGACGGCAGGGTCGTCATCATCGACGGAGCCGGCACCATGGCGGCGCCGATGTTCGCGATTCACGGAGGCCCCTTGATCGTCGATACCGGCACTCCCCCGAGTGCGATTTCCGACGTCGTCATCCAAACGCAAGGTGGACCCGCCGTGGTGGCCCTCGCGTTTCGCGGCACTCCGTTCAACCCAGGAGAGGTTCGACGCATCCTGGATCCGATGGGCGCCGCGATCCTCTCCCCCGCGCTTGCCACCGGCATGGCCTTCGAAGATCTGCATGAAGCGGACATCACGGGCGACGGTTTGCCCGACATCATTGCCACCGCCAGCGTCGCCGGAACAACGTCGATCCATGTGCTGCAGGCCCCGACGTTCGGCGCGGCGCCCGGGACCCCCTACAATCTCGGATTGTTCGTTCCGGTCGCGAGCGCTGGTGCCTCGCTCGAGGGCGACGGCCAAATGAACGACCTCCTGGTCTCCACGCTCGGGATCGGCGGCGGCGGGGTTCGCATCCTGCACGACTACTTGGCCGGATCCGGTTTCGCCGGCGCGCTCTCGACCGGCCCCTCGCAGGTACGCGTGGCCTTGGGCTGGCGTCCGAGCGACGAGAGCCGCGGCATCGTCACCGTCGACGGCATCGGCAACCTCCGCTACCAGAGCGCGTGGAACGGAGTTTCTTTCTCCGCCTCCACCGCCCTCCCGATCGGGCCGGACATCGTCGACGGAGTCGCCGCCCAGCTCACCCTGATTGACGGAGGGAGTGCCTGCAACGGCGAGGAACTGGCATTCGTCTCCCGCAGCAACCACGCGGTGCGCGTGGTTCGTCAGGCCAACCGCGCTCGCGAGATTCCGGTCGCGGGCACCGGCTGCCCGCCGGGTTCACCTTCGGCCCTCATCTCGATCACGGGCACTCCGGTGCTGGGCGATGCGACGTTTGGCATTGCCCTCACGGGTGCTTCCCCGAATGTGCCGCTCAATTTTGTCCTCCAGATCGCGCCGGTTCCGGGCGCCGTCCCATTCGTCTTCTCCGCCGGCTTTTGCTCCTTCGCGTGGTACGGCGGGACCATCGATTTCATCCCCTGGGGAATGAGCAGCCCCAGTGGCACGGCCCTCCTCCCGGTGCCTCTTCCGAGCCTCACGGAGATCACGTGCATCGACTTCTTGGTGCAGTGGTTGATCTTCGACGGCGGACCCGGTGGCTTTACGATTTCCAATTCCCTCGTCATTCGCCTCGGTGAGTATCAATGAAACGACTCCTGCCTCCCTTCTACCTGCGACTGGCCTTCGGACTCGCGATCCTCGGATTCGCAGCCAGCGCTCACGCCCAGACGCTCCTGCGCACGCATGCCGGGGTGACCAACCTTGAGCGCTTCGGTGCGTCCATATCCGGCGGAGGTGACACCAACGGCGACGGCTGCATGGACTATGCTGCCGGGAGCCCCGGTTTCGCCGGACTCGGTGTGAGTCAAGGTCAAGTGCGCTGGATCAGCGGTGCGAATGGCAGCGACATTCGGGTACTGACCGGCGTCGCCGCCGGAGATCAGTTTGGACACGCGCTCCATCTCGGCGGGGATCTCGATCTGGATGGGCGCGCCGATCTCATCGTCGGTGCACCGACCCGCGATGCCGGCCTCGGCGCCGAGCAGGGTGAAGCGAGGGTCTACAGCGGAATCGCCGGGGCTCTGCTCTACACGATTTCGGGAAGCGCCGCCGGTGATCGCACGGGCAGCGCGGTCGCCATTCTCCCCGACCTCAATGCGGACGGACGAGCCGAATTCGCCATCGGCCACCCTCTTCGTGATGGTCCCGGGGGCGCTGACGCCGGGGCGCTGACGATCCACGATGGTGCCCTCGGCACCGTGCTGTGGACGATCGACGGAGTGGGCGCGGGGGACCGCCTCGGATCCAGCGTGAGCTACACGATCGATCTCAATTCCGACGGGATCAGTGATCAGATCGTGGGTGCACCCGGCACCAACGGAATGGCCGGCGCCGACTGCGGCGCCGTTCTCGTGATCTCCGGTTCGAATGGAACGGTGCTGGCCACCATCGAAGGTGTGCAAGCCGCCGAGGAATTTGGCCACACAGTCGCCGGAGCCGGGGACTGCGACCACGATGGCCGCGGCGACTGGATCGCCGGGTCTCCGCTGTTCGATGGCGTCGCGGGAACCGACTGCGGCCGCATCGTTCTTCGCAGCGGCGGAGGCGTGCAGATCTTGGCGGTCGAAGGTGCCACCGCTGGCGATCGTCACGGCGCGGCCGTGGCGTCCGGGCAAGACGTGGATGCCGATGGATTCACCGACTTGGTCGTGGGGGCGCCGGGCTTCGATGGAGGTGCCGGCGGCGACTGCGGAAAAACGAGCGTCTATCGAGGGTTCGACGGGAGCCCCTTGTTCTCCTTCGAGGGGCTGAGCGCTGCGGATACCGAAGGCGGCGCGGTGGCGTTGCTCGACGACACTCTGAGCGGCGCACGGGCCGAAGTTCTGAGCGGAGCCCCGGATCGCAATGGCGCCGGGACCGGGCGAGGGCAGATTCGCCTCTTCGAGTCATCGGCGGCCGCTGCGGCTTCCACCCACGCGCTCGGAGGATCGAGTTCTCCGATCGCCCAGGTGCATAGTGACGTTGACGGCGACGGCGACGACGACCTGCTTGTCGCCGGATCGAACGGACTCACCATCCTGTGGAATGGTGATCATCTCGGCACTGACTCCTACGCCGAGTTCGCGGCCCTGGCGCCCACGGTGGTCGCGCTCTCGGCCGGGGCGACGCCGGCTTCGATTTGCGCCGGGCAGCTCGACTCGGACCTCGGGCTCGAAGTGGTGATCGGGCGCAGTGACGGATCCGTCGACATTCTCGATGCCACCGGATCCGGCAACACGATCGCTCTCTCGCTCACGATGGCGAGTCCGATTTCCGTCGACAACTCGGTCTCCCCCGGTGCGATCGCTGGCTGCGCGGTGCGAGGAAGCGGGATGTCCGCCTCCGTCGTGTGTGCGGCGGCCGGCTCCTTCGTGGTTGACGGGTTCGCGGCCGAGATCACGACCCCGCTGACCGCGCCGGTGGTCGGAACCGCCCTCCTTGCGGGCGGTTCTTTCACGGATGTGGTGGTCCACGATCTCGACAACGATGGCTCGTTGGACCTCCTGCTCGCCAACAACTCCGCCGGCCCGAGCGGTGGCCTGCATGTACTTCTCGGCCCGACTCTGACCCCCGCTACCGGCAGCCCCTATGTCGCGGGAGGCCCGCCTCGTACCCTTGCCGCGCTGGATCTCGACGGCAACGGCATTCGATCCGACGTCGCGACCTCATCGCTCGACCTGAGTGGCGGCGGCGTGCGGCTGTGGATCGGGTTCGGGATGAGCGGATTCACCTCGAACCAAGCTCTGGGATTCAGTTTGGCTCGCGACGTCGCCGCCGGGGAATTCGACGCCACTGCCGGCGAGGACCTCGCGGTGCTCGACGGGGCAGGTAACCTCACCCGCCATGTCGGGTGGACCGGAATGGCCTTCGGCTTGTCTCACCCAGTGCAGGTTTCCCGGTCCGCCGGTTTCCGCATCGAAGCTTCGGAGTTCACCCCCGCGGCTCCTGGCCTCTGCGCCACCGACGAAATCTCGGTGACACACTTCGCAGCCGACCTCGTCTCCGTTTGGCGTCTGCGCCGCCTCTTCGAGACTCGCAGCGTCGCGCTCACCGGGTGCCCGACCACGGGTCCTCTCTCGCAGGTTGCGCTCTCCGAGGAGCCGCTCATCGGGCGCACCTCCCTGCTGGTTCGCCTCAGCAACGCGACCCCCCTCTCGCTCGCATTCCTCGTCATCGGAGTGCAGACGCCCATCGGCGGAACTCCCTCCACCGCAACCACCGGCGGCTGCGGCTACGTCCAGTTCACCACCGACTACTCCCAGTACCTGACCTTCACCAGTCTGACCGGAGGCGCCGATCTCCCCGCCGGGATCCCTCTGGACCCCTGCCTCATCGGCCAGGAATTCAACCTGCAATGGGCGGTCTTGGACGGCGGCCCGATCCTCTCGGCCATCACCGTCAGCAACGCGGTCACGGTCCGCATCGGAGAGCCATAGACCGCCATGCCCACCGCACGCATAGTCACGCTGGTCGGCCTTCTCGCGGCACTCGGGTTTTCGCAGGGAAACGGTCGGGATGCAGCCCTCGACGCCATCATCGCAGGGCTTCCGTCGGCACCGGGCATGCGCCTCCTCCAGCGAGGCGATTCGATTCAGCTCCAGGTCGGTTCTCCGCTCGGCAGCCTCGTCGGAATGCCCACGGTCTTGGGCTTCGACCTCCTGCACCAAAACTCGCCGCCCCGCATCACGCTGCCGGGCGAGCCCGACGTGCTTTGGCTCACCACGGGGTTCGTTCCCCTCGTGAACGGGTTCGGATCCGCGGTTCCTCCGCTCGGCCCGAACGGCCTTTCCAGCTCGCTGGTCATTCCGACGCAAGCACCTCCTTCCGGGCGGCTGATCTTTCAAGCGGCCGTGTTGGACGCGACCGCCCCCAACGGATTGGCGATCTCCGGAGTGCAGGGTGGAGACTTGGGACGTGCCCCCACTCTGACGTCGCGATTCGGACCTTCCATCCCAGTCTTGGGAGCCTTCACTTACGGCCTCGAGGTCCAAGATCTCGACCGCAACGGCATCGACGAAATGTTGATCGGCGCTCGCGAGGCCAACGGACCGATCAACGACGCGGGCAAGGCTTTTCTGTACTCGGGTTTCGCGACCACTCCGTACGTGACCCTGCAGGATCCGGTGCCGCAGGCATTCAGTCACTTCGGCGTCCACGTGCGAGCCGCCGACATCAACGGCGACGGCTTCGACGACATCGTGGTGGGTGCGCGCCTCCATGATCTCCCCGGGCTCCAAGATGCAGGGAAGGTGGTCGTGTTCTACGGCCCGACTTACGCTGGCACGAGCGTTCTCTATTCCCCCGCGCCAAACCTCCGTGAGCAATTCGGTCACTACGTCACCTGTGGGGATTTCAACGGCGACGGATTCGGAGATGTCGCCGTTTCGTCGATCGGCGCGCTTGCCCTGGGAGTGCCCAATGGAGGATTGGTTCGGATTTACTTCGGTCCAACTCTTTCCAACCCGTTGGTGTTGAATGAGCCGATCCCCACTGACACCGCGCGATTCGGTTACCGGTCGGAAGCCGCCGATTTTGACGGCGATGGATTCTGTGATCTCGCGGTCTCCGCCGTATTCAAATCCCTCTTGCCGGGAGGGCTCGATGACAGCGGTGCGGTCTACATCTATCGAGGCCCCAACCTCACCCTCGTGCGGTCCTTTCCCAATCCCTTCCCGAGCATCCAAGGCCTGCTCGGGGCGGACATCGCCTGGGGTGATCTCAACCAGGACGGATTCTTAGACCTCGTCGCGGGCGCCGAACTCGACAACAGTGGCGGCCTCGCGCAGCAGGGTTCGGTTTGGGTGCTCTATGGCCCGACCTTTCAAACCACTCAACAAATTTTCTCACCCCAACCGGTGGCAAACGAGGGGTTCGGCTCCGGGCTCGCCATCGGCGACTTCAACGACGACTCGATCCCCGACCTGTTTGTCGGTGCCTTCTACTACTCCGTCCCCGTCTCCCAGGCCGGACGCGCTTACGTGATGTACGGACCGTCGCTGACCCAGTTCACCAGCTTCGTCGAGCCCGCCCAGAGCAGCGCCAACCAGTTCGGTCGCCGCATCCGGGCCGCCGACCTCGACGGCAATGGCGACGACGAAATGCTCATCGGCGTTCCCTCGTCCTCCACCTCCGGCGTCTCCCGCTCCGGCACCCTCTACATCGCCAATTTCTGAGCCCCTCGGCTCCGCACCTCGACCGCCTCGAAGCTCTCACCAAGTACACCCGGAGGGGCTCGAACCCCCAACCTTCGGAGCCGAAGTCCGATGCTCTATCCAGTTGAGCTACGGGTGCGTGGCGAGAACTGTAGAAGCTCGGGCCCTACTCCACAACCGGAAAGGTCAGCGGAAGGCAGGCCATGGGAGGGGCTAAGGCGTCGGCCAGTTCCCGCTGGAAGTCGGACCCCTTGCAGGCCGGTCGGTCGAGGTGAGCTCGTTCGAGTCTCGCATTCGCTTCAGGGCACGATGCATAACACCCACCGCGCCCGGCCTCGAGACTTCGGGACCGACGCCCCGCTGAGCCTGGGAAGTTGCAGATTTCTACCAGGTCCTCAGTCTGCCTGATTCAGCAAGTTAGTTGGCAAGACAACTCGCTCCTCGGTGCGCGGGGCGATCCCGTGCATTCGAACTGAGACACGAAACCAAGCGAAACAAGCCTCGGCGGTATGACGATGACGATGTGCACGTTAGGCACGAGGCGGCCAGGTCCCCTGGTCGAGAAAAGACAGTTTCGGGAAGTATCTTGGCGCCACGTTCCGAGTGTCCCGACGCCGGACCGCCGAAGCGGGATTGAATCAGGTTGAGTTTCGAGTGACCGTGGTGTCACCACCCGTGACTCGAACACCTCGCCTATTCCTGATCTTGGGGTTTGCCCTGCTTTGGTGGTGGCGCCACGGCCAGCTCGTCTTGGAGCCCCGCTTCTTCGCCGAAGAGTTCAGCATCTACTTCCAGGGCTCGCACATCGGCGAGTGGCACGAGTGGATGACTCGCCCTTATCAGGGCTACCTCTCGATCCTTCCCAATCTCGGCACGGGGTTGGCGCGGTCGGTGTCCCCCCTGGAACGAGCCCCCTTGGTGACCACGCTCTTGGCGCTCCTCGTCCAAGGTCTGGTTGTCCTGAAGATCGTGACGAGCCGCGCTTCTCTGTTCGCGGGGTGGCCATCACGATCCCTGGGGTTGGCGGCACTTCTCATGTTGCCCGGCGCTCGCCAGGTGCAGGCGAGCCTCATCCTGAGCCAGTACCACCTAACAATCCTAGCCACGCTCATGCTCTTGGATCGGCCGGATGGGACTACGGGCAGAATCCGTTCGGTCGTTCGCGGGATCGGCCTGTTCCTGATCGGCGTGTCGAGCCCGGTTGCGCTTTTTCTCGTCCCCGCTTGGGCAATTCGGGCCTGGAAGCAGCGAAGCCTCTCGAGTCTCCTCGACGTGGTCGCACTCGGTTTAGCCGCCGCCCTCCAGGCCATCGTGATCACGGGGTGGACCGGCCCGACCGCGTTCGGCCCATCCGCTTCCGAAGTCTCCGCCGGACGAACCGGTGCTCATACCCCGGGCCAGTTGCTGGCGTCCACGGGGCTCGGTCTCATAGCCCGCGCGGCGATTGGCCCGGAGATCGTCCAGGAATTCGTACTCTCCATTCCCGGGGGCGCGCTGGATGAGCGTGGAGAGCCGACCATTCTGGTGCTCTTGGCATCCACCCTCCTGATTGCTCTTTTCGGGATCCTCGTGTGGCGATCAGCCCGAGATCTCTTCGCCGTGAGCGTCTGCTTGTTCCTCCCCTCCGCGTGGTTTTCCCTCACCCCCTGGATGGAGCTCAGCGCGCGGACCGATTCGTCGCGATACCACTTTGCTCCAGCCTTCGTCCTGTATCTCTCCCTGCTGGCCACGTTCAACTCCAGGACCGCTCGGGAGGCCGGCTGGAAACGGACCGCCGCCGCCATCGGATTGATGGCCGTGTTGGCAACCGGAACCCTGGGCGAACTGCGCTCCGGTCCCATTGATCAAGGGCGCGCCGATTGGCGCCAGGAGGTCACTCGATGGCGCGCCGATCCGTCTCACGCCATCGAGTTCGCGCCAGTCGGCTGGAAGTGCCAATTCCTGGGCCGGCGCATTCGTCGCCTCCAAGTCATCGAAGTCAGTTCGGGCAAACTCGGCTCACCAGCCGACGCCGGTCGCCTGACTATCACTCCACCTCGTCTCGGCTCCCCCATCACCATCACTCTCACCGGTGGTCCGCCTCAATCCAATGCTCGGTTGTGCATCGGAAGCTGGGACCCAAAGTTCCTCCGCCTGGATGCTCCCCTCCCGACCGAGGAACCCGTGGCGCAACCCCTCGTGACGGAAATTCGCCTCGACCGAACCGGCTCTTTCCAATTCACGCTGCCCGAGTTGCCGAGAGATCTGATCGCACTCCCTCACCTCGACATCCAGGTTCAGTGGGGCGCCCCTTCGCCCGGATTCTCCAATCACCTCCGAATCGTCCCCGACCCTTGACTCCATTCCTCAACCCCGAAGCGCCAAGGTGTTCGCCCTCTAGCGCCGACCCCATGGTGTGCCCCACCAGTTACTCCTCGCAGGGCCGGGCCTAACGAAGCAAGCTGCAACGACCCCGGAACAGGGGGGGCGACTCGTCCGCGGCAGAAAAACTGCACGTCTCAAGTAGTATGCAGCCGAATGAGCGAGGCAGCCAAGGAAAGAAGGCCGAGGCCCTGGGTCTGGCGGTCTTCGCATAAATCAAAGGAGCGGGACCAGATCTCCGCTCTGGCGTGCGCGGAGACGGTGTTCGCCGTCGTCGTCTACTGGTGGATCGCCTTGCGATTCCAGACGCACTTCCACCTCGTAACGAGCGTGTTCATCGCTCCGCTACTTCTACTACGATCAAAAGAGTCCATCGAAACTGGGGTGCGCTGGTTCACGAAGGACTGGTTTGACTTTGAGAACTACAGGCTTTGGTCTACTTTGCAAAAAGCTCTTTGGATCGGGGGTGTGGGCTTGCTCAGTGGTCTCGCAAGCTACTTCGTAACTGATTGGCTGGCGCACGCGTGGTATTCAGACAGAGCAGGTTGGAACTTGCTTGTCTGGTCCATTCTCACGACCGCCATCTCCCTAACGGCTGCGGTTGCGGTTGCGGGGGTGGATGCGGTTGTGGATGCGGTTGTGGTTGCGAGTATGGCTGCGTTAGTGGTTTCGTATGTTGTTGTGGGTGTGGCTACTCCTGTGTTTCATTCACTGACTGCGTCCGGACCTTCGGTACTGGGTCTGATTGCGTTTTTTGTTTCGGTTGCCGTTGGGTTTGCCGTTGGGCTTGCGATTGGAGTGGCAGTTGCGGTTGCGCTTGCGGTTGCGGCTGGGGTTGCCGTTGCGGATAGAATTGCGGGTGCGGATGGGGGTGCGGGTGCAGCTGGGGGTGCAGGCATCGGTCTCCGCGCTTTATTCTTCCGTCTGGCATCGACCATGCGATTCCTCAATCCAGGGATAAAAAATCTGCCCCATAACTGGCGAGAGACCTGCTTCCTCACCGATTCCTGCTTGCCGGCTGAGCTAATCCGAAGTTCCCCGGATTGCTTTGACGTAACTCCTTGCTGGACCTCGGTTCCGAG
>CADEGH010000008.1:0-25952 GCA_902826835.1 uncultured bacterium
CTTCCTGCAAGGGCTCGGCGTCGCGGCCTCCTACAGCAGGCCACGCGTCAGCGACCAAAACCCAGGCGCGAAGGAAAAGATGACGGTCTTTCCTCCAGACATCGTCTGGTTAATGGTGGAGGCCCTTGAATATGCCTATGCAAGCTGAAAACGGCCGGTTCCAGAGCGTACGCGTCATCGACATCTTCATGCTGCTATCGTTCCTTAGCACTGCGTTCTTCGTCGGCATGACCGGCTTTGGAGAGGTGGAGCGCGCCTATACTGCCGGGCGGAGGTCCGTGGCGTTTCAAGCTCTCATGCTGGGAATCGTCCAGGCGACGGTCTTGTTCCGGTTTCGCAAGGAGCCTGGCTCGCGCCGAGTCGGAAGCGCCTCGATCATCTCTGTGGGCGTCGCGTTCTGCATCATCTCCATCATCAACGCACTCATCACAGAACTTCGCGAATCCAACCCGTCGCAGATCCGAATCTCGGATCTCCTCATCGCGGTTCCGTTCTACACTGCTTTGGCCCTCGTGGTCCTCTGGCTCTCGTGGCGACCCCACGCGGGCAAATCCGGAGCTATTCGGGTGCCCAAGATAGGGCGAGCGCCCTTCTCCAAGAAATTCGCACCTCAGTCGCGGGTCGAATCATCACCCCCGCCGGAAGCGATCTGATCCAATTCGGATGCGGGTGCGAAGTCGCGTGGAGGAAGCGTTCAGCAAGCTGGCGCTTGCCTTCGGCTCAAACTCCCGTTTGGCTCTATCGCTTCGGTTGCCTCCGCGACTTCGGCGCGCCTCGACCAGGATCGCCGTAGAGCTAACGGCTAGGGCCCACGTGAAGGTCTAACCGCGCCGGGTCGCCAAACTTGCCGCTATCTACCACACACCGCAGTCCTTCGGCATCATCCGAAGCACGCCGGACTGTCGTGTGTAACGAATTGATTTCGCATTCGAGGGGGTAGAGCAGGGGGGAGAGACGCACCGCCTCCTGGCCTGGGCGAAGCCCAGGAGAGGAAGAGCGATGGTTCCCCATGACGACAGATCCGAGATGGACCCTGGGACCGGCGGAGGGACGGGGCGCGAGACCGAGAGCCTGCGCGCCACCTCGCGGATCGACACCCCTTGCCTCCGCACCATGTACCGGATCGTGCACACTTCATCCATGACCAGCATCTTCCTAGTGAGACCGCCGCCAACACGGCGGTCAAGTCGGGGGGGTGGGTCAGTTTCAGAGCGATTTCACCAGGGTCCTTGCACGGCCCGCGAGCAGGTTCGCGCCCCCACGTCGCAGTTTGCGGGCGTTGGATCCGGTCAACGCGAACCGGAGTTTTCGTTCCTTGATGAGCGCATACACCTCGTCGAGCAGGGCCTGGACTCTCTGGACTTCGTCGATCACGACCCAGTCTTGGTGGTCTTTCCGGATTGCGTCGCAAAGTCGCGAGGGGTTGGCAGACAGCCGATGAAAGTCACTGGATCGTAGGAGATCGAAAGTCATTGCACTCGGGAGTCTCACGCGAAGCCAAGCGGCCTTTCCGGTCCCTCGCGGTCCGAAGAGAAACAAGGAGCGTTGGGGGACTTCCTGCAATCGTGAGTACACAACTCGTTTCCACTCTGCAAAAACGAGTTTGCGACTCGCAAGTGCACGCAGGCCTGGCGACGACCCGGCCAGCTGTCCCGGGCGACGCCCCGGGTCGTCGCTCGCAGTTGGCTCGCAACTGGGCCCGCCTGGGATGGCGGCCGCCCTCATCCCTAACCGCTGAAAACCGAAAGCAGCCGCCTGCAAGCTCGCAAGTTCAGAGAGAACAAGGGGTTATGAGCATTCTTGCAATTTGCGAGTTAAAGTCCTGAATTGCAAGGAAACGCATAACCCAGAGCAAGGCAAGTCTTTAGGCTGATTTCCGTTGGCAGGGCGGTGTACACCAATTGGAGCAGCTATCCCCTTGAAGGGTGGGCGGGCGGGGGACTGGCTCCGGGTCCGAGACTGGATGTGCCCGGACAGCGAGCCTCACCCTTGTCATCCCCACCGATGGCTTGGGGCGCTCTGGTCCGGCGCCGGCGCGATTCGCTGAAGCCCTGCGATCGCTGGACTGGGCAGGTCCGACTCAGTCGGCGGCGGGGGGCAGGAAGCGGAACCAGTGGGTGCCGAGGCGGATGGTGAGGTTGCCGGTGCGGGCGAGGCAGCGGTTGAGCTCGGGGTGGGCGTCGAGGAGTTCGAAGCAGCGGGGGGTGAAGAGGACGACGTCCTCGGCGGTGGCGGGGACGGAGTCGGCCTCCTGCCATTGGCCGCCGCGCTGGAAGAAGGTGCGGCCAGCGACGTTGGTGCAAGTGGCGACACGGGTTTCACGGCCTTGCGAGTCGATCCAGCAGTTCTCGCCTTGGGCCACGGCATCGCGCTGCATCTTCTTGGAGTTGGCGGCCTGGGCCACGCCATGGGTACCGGATTCGACCTTGGCCCGCTCCTCGAACTCCTGGAGGGCGCGCGCCGAGAGGCCCGCGGTGTCGCCGTAGTCGACGGGATCCGCGGCGAGGAACGCGGTGTACTCGGTGAGAATGCCGAACTGTTTGCCGATCGCGACGATCTCGTTGATCAGCTCGGGGTTTTGGCCGTGCAGCCGCACTTCGTCGACCAGGAACCCGACCTTCTTCGCGGCCCAGATGCGAGCCACGTAGTCGTTGGAACCGGCGCGGCGCCCCTTCGCGAGGTCGACCGGGATTTCGATCTTGGTGAAGACACCTTGGCGTTTGCCTTGGACCACCAGTTTGGCCGGACCGGCATCGAGATAGCGCCCGCAGAGAATCACCGGATTGCCGGCGTAGAGGTCACCCAGCTCTTTGGGATAGACATCGAGGGTCTTCGTGCCCTCCACCGAGAACGTGGCGTCGGTGAGCACCGGGCTCTGCATCCGCGCGTAGAACCCCGGGACCTTGTCCTCGATGTTGTCGCTCGGGAGCACGTACTCGGAGAGTCCACGGTTTTGGACGGCGAGGCGGTCCAGCAAACCACCATTGACATCGAAGCCGACTCCGAAGGCCACGAGTCTCGCCTTGGCAGCATTACGGGTGCGCACGAGGTCGCAGAGCTTCGCGGGATTCTGCTCGCCGGCAGTGGGCAAACCGTCGGTGAGGAAGACGATCTGGGCGAAGCGCTTCGACTCTTGGAGCATCGTGCAGGCCGCGGTCAACGCGGCTTCGATGTGGGTGCTCCCGCCGGCTTCGATGGCCTTGCCGAAATTGACGGCACCGGCGATGGCATCCGGGGTGGCGTTGCTCAACGCCGCGTTCCACTGCTCGACGGTCGAGGAGTAGGTGATGACCCCGAAGCGATCCTCGGAGCGCAGGCGCTCGAGCATGAAACGAAGAGCTTCGCGCGCCTGTTCGATCTTCTTGCCCTGCATGCTGCCGGAGCGATCGAGCACGAAGACGACGTCTTTGGGCTCGGGGCGGTCCGCCTCGGCGAGGAAGCCTTGGATCGTGGCGAGGAAGTAGCCCGGCGCGGACGGATCGAGACGCTCACTCAAGACCGCGCCGTCGATCAGACCCGCGGGACGGTTCGGCTTCACGTAGACGACGAAGTCGGTTTCGGGCTTTTGGCCTTGCACCGACAATCGGAAGCTCGCGGGACGATTGGCGCCTCCGAGATCGACGACGATCGGATGGGAGGGCGAGTAGATCGTCGAGGGCGCCTGGTTCCCTTGGATCTTGCCGTTGATCTCGAGTGTGTTGAGCACTGCTCCCCGTCGGAAAGCGGTCAGGGGGAAGTGAAGACGCACGAGGTCGCCTTCCTGATCCAGGCTCCGAGCGTAGGAGAGTCGCAGGTTCTGCACGCCGCCGGCCGGGATCGGCGACACCCGCGCGCGGTAGAGGGCTTCGCCGTAGTGTTCGAGCAGCGCCGGATCGCGGTCGCGCTGCGTGATCTGGCGGTAGAGGGCCCGCGCTTCGTCCGCCTTCAGGACGCGACCTTCGAGGGTCTTGCCGTCCATCTGCAAGTCCAAGCTCGCGATCACCGCGTCCGGTCCCAGCGGGAAAATCAGGTCGAATTCCCCGACCGACGTCGCCGGATTCTTCACTTCCAAGTTGAGAACAACCTGGGCCAAGAGGCCCTCGATCGTCAAGTCAGCCTTGACCGCCTGGACGTAGGGGGCGGGGTCCGGGACAACCCGCGATACCGGCCGGTGGGAGCGGGAGAGGTCTGGCACCTGGGCCGTGAGCACAAAACCGAGGACAAAGACGAGCCAAACGGGATTCAGCATCGGAGAGACTCCTTGAGACTCTCCCTCAGACGCTCGAGATCGTCGATCTGTTCACCAGCTCCTTACGCCAGCGTGACAGAACGCAATCAGGGAATGGTGACGGGGACCCGTCGTCCCTGAACCCAGGTCGAATGCACCCGCGGCCCCCCCATCAGGAGGGCAAAAAGGCGTTGATTGCGAGCCTGAGCCGCCGGCAGCCCCGCCGTGGCCTCCAATCGCTTCGCGAGGAGTTCGTCGGACCTGGGGTCGAGGAGGACAAAGTCGGCGTCCTTCCCGGCTTCCAGGGTTCCGATGCGGTCGCTCAACCGCAACGCCTGGGCTCCCCCCAAGGTCCCGAGATGGAGGAGGCTCGCTGGGGAGAGGGTCACCCGGTCGGCGGCGCTCATGTGGACCTTCCACGCGGCGTTCAAAACCGTCGGAATCGAAAAACTGTCCCCGGCCCCGACATCGCTCCCGGCTCCGATGGTGATTCCGGCTTCCGAGATCTTGCGCCAAGGCATGGTGCCGCTGCCGAGAAAGAGCTGGGAACTCGGGCAGTGTGCGACCGAGCAACCCGCCTTTGCGAGGCGCTTGCGCTCTTGTGTGGTGGTGTGGACGGCATGCGCGAAGGTCGACCGCTCGCCCAAGAGGCTCGGGCGCCCGCGACCCGTGCCGATGCGACCGTCGTACACGTCCAAGTAGTTGGCGACCCGAAAGCGCTTCTTCACCGTCGCCACTTCACCCGTCGGTCCCTCCGCGTTTTCGGAGAGATGCGTCGTGAAGTGCACGCCGCGCTCGTGCTGTTCGGCGTAGAACTCCCCGAGTTTGGCGAAGCCGCGGGCGTCGAGGCTCAGGGCGAACCGGGGAATGATGGCGGCTCGCAAAAGGGAGTCGCGCTCGGCCTCCGAGTTCGGATGGATGGCCGCGATTTCCTCGCGGCAGAGCGCGAGGCCTTCGTCGAGCGTGGTGAGCAGGGGCGCGGCCGCCTTCGGGCCGTGGGTCATCAGGGTGCGGCCGACCACCGCTCGCAACCCGTGGCGCCGCAACTCCTCGTAGAGCGCTTCCTGGGCGACCGTGAACTGGGATCCGAAGATCAGGGCGGTGGTCGTGCCGGCTCGAGCGAGGGCGTGAACAAAATCCTGGGCCGCCGCCTTGGCAATGCGCCGGTCCGCGAGCGCCGCCTCGCCAGGAAACACCCACTGCTCGAGCCAATGCAGGAGGCTCCCGCCTCCGTAACAATCGCGCAGATAAACCTGCGGAAAGTGGATGTGCGTGTCGACGAAGCCCGGCACCAGGAACAAACCCCGGTAGTCCTCGATCAGGGCCCCGTCGGGGATCCGAACCTGATCGCGGCTCCCTACATCCAGAATGCGACCCCGGCCATCGACGACGATGGCCCCGTCCGGAAACTCACGAAGCGCGCGATCGGCCGCCGCGACTGTCGGCGAGCCTTGCAGCGTGATGATGTGGGCGCAGAGGACGAACGAAGAGGGCATGTCGGAGTGTAGCGGCCGCTTGGGACAAAGTCAGGGTGCGGGCCGGGCTATCCGAGCGCGGCGAACGACTCTTCGAGCAGCCGCAGCGCCTCGTCCACTTCGTCCGCGGTGACGGAGAGGGAAGGAGCGATGCGGAGGACGTTGCCGAAGTGGCCGCCGCGACCGATGAGGAGACCACGCTTCTTGGTCTCTTCGAACAGTCGCAGGACGGCTTTGACGTTGGGCGTCCGGTCTTGGGCGACTTCGTTTTCGACGAGTTCGACGCCGAGCATGAGGCCCTTGCCGCGCACGTCGCCGATCAGGCGGGGAAACCGGGTTTTGAGGCGATCGAGTCCCGCCCGCAGGCGTTCGCCCTGGCGCTCGGCATTCCCCGGGAGATCGTCTTGTTCCATCACCGCGATCGTGGCGTTGGCGGCGGCGGCGGACATCGCGTTGCCACCGAAGGTGGAGATCGTGAGCTTCTTGAACGCGTCGGCGATTTCCGGAGTGGCGATGGTGGCGGCGATCGGCATTCCGTTCGCGATGCCCTTGGCCATCGTCATGATGTCCGGTTCGACGCCCCAGTGCTGAATGCCGAAGAAGTGCTTCCCGAGGCGTCCGAATCCGGTTTGCACTTCGTCGCAGATGAACACGCCGCCGTACTTCTTGACGATCCCGACCGCGATCTCGAAGTACTCGGGCGGCGGCGTGATGAATCCGCCGACCCCGGCGATGGGCTCGGCGATGAAGCCCGCGATCTTGCCGGTGGTGGTGGTGCGGATCAGTTCGTCGATGTCCTTCGCGCACTGCACCTTGCAACTCGGGTAGGTCAAGCCGATCGGGCAGCGGTAGCAATAGGGGGCCATCGCGTGTTTGATTGCGGCGACCTGCGAGGGCACGGCGCGCCACGACGCGTGGGCGGTGACGGAGTGGGCGAGGAGGCTTCGGCCGGAGTACCCGTGCCGCAGCGCGATGATCTCGAGGGCTCCGGTGTAGACCTGCGCGAGGATCATCGCGGTGTCGTCGGCGTCGGTGCCACTGGGAGTGAAGACCGTCTTTTGCAGCCGCCCCGGCGTGAGCTTCGCGAGCCGCTCCGCGAGTTCGACGGTGGGCGCGGTGGGATAGAGGCTCGAAGTGTGGCCGAGCCGCTGGATCTGGGCGATGAGCGGGCCGGTCACCCGCTCGTCGCAGTGCCCGACCGATACCGTCAAGATCCCACCGAAGAAGTCGAGATAGTCCCGACCCTCGAGATCCCGGACCCGTCGCCCGCGCCCCTGATCGAGCACCACCGGCTCTTCGTAGTAGTTGGTGACCGCGGGCATCAAATACTCGCGGTGCTTGTGGCGAATGGCGTCGGCCTTGGCCTTCGCGCCCGATTCCGATCCCTGGTCGCGGCTCATGCGGGGAGAATACCCGCGGCGGCCCCGATCAGACCAGCGGGCCGGTGCTGTCGCCGAATTTCGATTCCCGGGCGCCGGCGTGGCGAAGGATCGCAAGGTGCAGGTTGGCGAGGGGAGTCCGCGGGGAAGCGGAGTGGTGGCGACCGGTTGGAAAGCCGCCGCCTCGGCCCAAAACGATGATGGGTAGGTCGTGGTGGTCGTGGCGATCGCCGTCCGAGATTCCGGATCCGTAGAGGACGAGGCTCTGTTCGGAGAGCGACTTCCCCTCCACGCTGGTCTTGGTGAGTCGCTCGTAGAAGGCCGCCAACTGTTCGATGTGCCAGCGGTTGATGAGGCGGACCTGCCGCAGCTTTTCTTGGTCCTTGCCGTGGTGCGAGAGGTCGTGATGCCCCTCGGAGACTCCGACCTGCGGATAGCTGCGGTTGCTGCCACCATTCCCGAGCATGAGCGTCGCGACGCGGGTGGTATCGCTCTCGAACGCGAGGGCGATCATCTCGTAGAGCAGACTCAGCGTCGATTCGTTTCCGCCCGCGGCGGTGGTCGATTTGAGACCGGCGGGAACCGCGACACTCGGGGAGGAAGGCTCCGCTGCGGCCAGCCGCTTCTCCAAGTCGCGGACCCCGGCCAGGTACTCGTCGAGTTTGCGGGCGTCTGGGGCTCCCACGCTGCCGCGGAGGCGTTTGGCGTCTTCGAGGGCCAAATCGAGGATGCTCTTGCGGCGCCGCCGCTGATCCTCGAGTTTTGCGGCCGACTGCACATCGCCGGGATCCCCAAACAGGCGGGCAAACACCTTCTTCGGTTTGACCTCCTTCGCCATCGGGAGAGTGTCGGACTTCCACGAGATGTTGTTCGAGTAGGCGCAGGAGTACCCGGAGTCACAAATCCCGGAGGCGCGTCCGGCCTCGAGGCCGAGTTCGAGGGACGGGAAGCGGGTCGCTCCGCCGATGTGATTGGCGAGCACCTGGTCGACCGAGATTCCGGCGCGAATGTCGGCGCCGCCGGTCTTCTTCGGATGGGCGGAGGTGAGGAATGCCGCGGCTGCGCGGGCGTGATCCCCTGGCCCGTCGCCCTGCGCGTCGGCGCCGTCGAGGCCGAGCCCGGTGGCGACGAAGAGGTCCTTCTTCCAAGGTTTCAGAGGCTCGAGTAGGAATGGGATCTCGAACGCGCCGCCGGAGCCCTTCGGCTTCCAGTCGTCCATCTTCTTGCCGTTGGGCGCAAAGATGAAGAGGGCGCGCACCGGCGCGGGCGGAGCGGAGGGGCCGAGGGCCGGGGCCATGGCGGAAAGCCATGGCAGAGAGAGCAGAGCGCCGCTGCCGCGCAGGAAGGCGCGCCGCGAGAGAGCCGAGCGGTGGAGGGGAGTGGGCATGGGCAGCTCAGAGTCGAGTGCGACGGAAGGCGTCCAGGCGAACGATGCCGAGGATCAGGTCCTCGAGGGTGGCGATCCTCGGATCATAAGCCTGGGCCAACCGATCGAGGGCGGGATCGTCCCCGGAAAGTGGGCCGCGGCCGATGGCAAAGATGAGGAGTTTTTTCGCGAGGCAGCGCACGAAGGCACGATCTTCGAGAAGCCAGGCCTTGAGTTCGGCCGCGGAATTCAGGGTCCGGCCATCCGGGAGTACCGCCGTGGCGTCGATTGGGGCCTTTCCATCGCGCTCCCGCCACCTTCCGATCGGATCGAAATTCTCGAGGGCAAACCCGAGAGCGTCCATCCGAGCATGGCAGGACGCACACTGCTCGTCCTTGCGGTGGGCCAAGAGCCGATCGCGCAGGGTCGCTCCCTCGGTGGCCTCCGCTTTTTCCTCCAGCGCCCCGACGCCCGGCGGCGGGGGCGGGGGTGGGTCATCGAGCAAGTTGTCGAGGATCCACTTGCCCCGCTTCACCGGGCTCGTGCGGGTGGGATTGCTGGTGACGGTTTGCACGCTT
Source organism: uncultured bacterium (assembly GCA_902826835.1). GTDB lineage: Bacteria > Planctomycetota > RBC034. Next base: position 9,006 of record CADEGH010000008.1, read on the forward strand.
CCGTGGAAAAGCACCCCGCCACGGCGAGCATCCGGCAACTCCACGCGGTGGAACCCGTCGCCGGAGGGAGCCGGTAATCCGTAGTGCGCGGCCAAGCGGGCATCCACGAAGGTGATCTTCGAGTCGATCAGCTCGACCAAGGGGCGGCCTTCCGCGAGCACCCAGGCGAAGAACCGTTCGGTTTCGGTCCGAAGCGAGGTCTTCAGGTCGTTGTCCCACTGCGGGAAGCGGTCCACCGCTGGTGTGACCTCGTCGAGCGAACGCAATTCCAACCATTGGGCCGCAAAGTGCGTCGATAACGACTGCGCCTTCGGATCCCGCAGCATGCGGCGAACCTGGGCCTCGAGGACGACCGCGTCCTTGAGCTTGCGCTCGGCCGCCATCTTCGTGAGCTCCTCATCGGGCAAGCTGCTCCAAAGGAAGAAGCTGAGGCGGGACGCGAGTTCGTAATCGCCGAGATCCCGCACCTCCTTCCCCTTCTCCGCCTTCGACACTTCGGGACGGAACAGGAAGTGAGGCGAGACAAGAATCGCGGATAACGCCCACTGGAGGCTCGAAGTGAAGGACTCGCCGCGGCTCGCGCTTTCCTTGACGAGGCGCACGAGACGGCCCACCTCGTCGTCGGTCGCGGGCCTGCGCCAAGCGCGGCTGGCCACCGCTTTGAGGATCGGCCGAGCCCGCACCTCCGGGGCGCCCTTTTTCGGATCGAGGGTCGCGATCCACCGTTCCGCCAGGGTCGGCGCGCGGGCGTCGAGAGGCCCTCGGACCTCGATCCAGTCCACCAAAAGGTTGCGATCGTTCGGCGTGCCCTTCGGCGCATCGGGCTCGTAGTAGTCGTTGGTGAAGGCCACGGCGAGCCTCACCTCGGAACTCTCGATGGCGACCTTGGTGGTGTAGACCTCCGGTGCCCGGCGCACCGCCTTCACCTCGTGTTCGAAGACGGACCTTCCGCCGAGTTCGATGGCCATCCGCGCGGGATCCGGGCCGGCTTGCTGCGCGAAGGCTCGCACCCGAACTTCGTAGGTGCCGGCGCGCGGCAACTTGACCTGATCGCCGATCGTGCCGTTGCTCCAGAGGTTGTAGATGTCTCCTCCCTCTTGGCCGGTGGTTCCCTCCAGCGACTCAGCTTCGAGGCGCAGAGTGGGGGGATTTGCGGGGTCTTCGTCCACGAGGGCGAGCGCGGCGATTTTCTCCGCCAGTTCGGCGTAGCGCTCGAGGTGCAGCGGGGAGAGCGTCAGGACGTCGCCGATCGCATCGAAGCCGTAGCCGAGATCGTCGGGGAGGAGTTCTTCTTCCGCGTCGATCGTCACCCCCAAAAGGTCGCGCACGACATGGGCGTACTCGACGCGCGACAGGCGGCGCATCGTGGTGCGGCCGGGATCCTCGGCGACCACGGGGCGGGAACTCTCAAGATCCGAGATCGCGTTCGCCCGCTCCAGGGCACTCGGCTGGAGGGCCTTTTTGGGCGGCATCACTCCGCTCTTCACGCGGGTGAGGATGCGGCGGTGTTCCTCCGGAGTGAAGCGCTCCTTGGGGACGATCAGTCCCCCCTCGGCATCACTGCCTTGGTGGCAGGACGCGCAGTAGGTCTTGAGAAACCCCTCGAGCGAGCTCGAAGTCGGCGCCTGCGCCAGGGCGGAAGCGGCCAGGAGAATCCAGATCGCGGCTCGAACCATGGTCGAGATCATAGTCCGAAGCCTCCAAGTCCGGAATCGGGCTCGAAGCTCCGCGCGTCCTGGACTGCCTCGATTGCTACGCTCGCCCAGGAGTTTGCTGCCATGTCGGAGTTCCAAAACCGCCTCGCCCACGAGAAGAGCCCATACCTGCTCCAACACGCGCGGAATCCCGTTGACTGGTATCCGTACGGCGAAGAGGCGTTTGCGAAGGCGAAGGCGGAGAAAAAACCCATCTTCCTATCCATCGGCTACAGCACCTGCCATTGGTGCCACGTCATGGAAAAAGAGTCCTTCGAAAACCCGCGCGTGGCCGCGGTGATGAACGAACTCTTCGTCAACATCAAAGTCGACCGGGAAGAGCGGCCGGACGTCGACCAGATCTACATGCAGGCGGTGATGGGCTTGACCGGGCAGGGGGGATGGCCCCTCAGCGTCTGGCTCACGCCGGAACTCGTGCCTTTCCACGGCGGCACCTACTTCCCGCCCGATGCCCGCTGGGGCCGCCCGGGTTTCGAGGATCTCCTGCGGCAGTTGGCCCACTTCGTCCAAAGTCGCCCCGATGAGGTGGCGGCGCGCTCCGGCCGCATCCTCGAGTTCTTGAAGCGCAGTGAAGAGGCGGAGGCCAGTTCGGAGTCTGGGTTGCCCCAAGACCTCGGGCGCAAGCTCGCGGGGGATCTCGAGGAGAACTTCGACGACCAGTACGGCGGGTTCGGGCGGGCCCCGAAGTTCCCGCGGCCGGTGGCGCTCGCGTTCTTGAGCCATCGTGTTCGTCGGCACGAAGGTCCGGCCCTCTCGGCGATGCTCGGCAAGACCCTGGAAATGATGTGGCGCGGCGGGATTTACGATCACGTCGGCGGCGGCTTTGCGCGTTATTCGACGGACACGAAGTGGCTCGTTCCGCACTTCGAGAAAATGCTCTACGACAACGCGCAGCTCATCGAGAGTTATCTCGACGGGCACCTTTTGCTCGGCCGCGAGGACTTCGGAGCCGTCGTCAAGGACGTGATCGCCTGGGTCGAGCGCGAAATGACCCATCCCGAAGGTGGCTTTTACTCCGCGCAGGACGCGGACAGCGAAGGCGAAGAAGGCAAGTTCTACGTCTTCTCGGCGGCTGAGATCGAGTCGGTGCTCGGGTCTGAGGCCGACGAAGCGAAGCGGGTGTTCGGTGTGTCGGCCGAGGGCAACTTCGAGGGCCACAGCATTCTGTGGTTCCCGGAATCGGTCGGGGAGAGTGCGGCCGCTTTAGGGCTCACCCCCACGGAGCTGATGGAGAAGTACGCACGCTGGCGCTGCCAACTCTACGGACATCGCGAGGCGCGGGTTCGCCCCGGCCTCGATGACAAGGTCCTGACGTCGTGGAACGGTTTGATGATCGCGGCCCTGGCTCGTGCGGCGGCGGTCTTGGGCGAGCCCAAGTACCTCGCGCTGGCGGAGCGGGCGGCGGAGTTCATCGAGTCGCACCTGATCGACGAATCCGGCGAGTTGCTCCGACGCTTCCGGGCGGGCGAGAGTCGCTTCGTCGCCTCGCTCGACGACTACGCCGCGCTCGGCCTCGGTTACCTCGCACTCTTTCAAGTCAATGGAAGGGCGAAGTCGCTGGAGCACGCCCTGTTCTTGGCCGAGGCCATCGAAGCGCGCTTCGCCGATCCCGCCCGCGGGGGCTACTGGTTCGCGACGCCGCAGCCGGATCTCATCGTGCGCATCAAGGAGTCGTACGACGGGGCCTTCCCGGCCGGCAATTCCCTGGCGGCGCTCCTCTTCGTCCGCCTCGGGGCGATCCTCGATCGGGAAGACTTGCGGGAGCGCGGGAAACGCACCGTGATGGCGTTCCGTGATCGGGTGGTCGCCAATCCCGAAGCTCACCCTCTCTTGCTGCTCGCGGCCATCGAAGCCGAGGAACCGCCGCGCACCCTGTTCGTGGTGGGGAATCCGCTCGACCAGTCGTTCCGCACCCTCTTGCGCCGGGCGCACCGCGACCTCTTCCCCGGCCGCGTGATCATCCCGGTCGAAGAACTCGAACGAGCCGGCCTCGAAAAACTCGGCGTCCCGCTCCACGGCAAATCCGCTCCCGCCGGGGAGGCCGCCGCCTTCCTCTGCGAAAACGCGAGCTGCGTTCCCTACGCCCAGGACTGAGGCCGGGCGGGTCGGGGGACCCGAAGGCGACGGGCTACGCAGGCGATTGCCTTGGGGGTGTAACCCCTCGCGTCCCCAGGCATCGGAAGGGGCGAGGAGATTCGCCCCATGTTCGAGTCCGCGGCCTACGACGTCATCATTATTGGTTCCGGTGCGGGCGGCGGCACGCTCGTGCGCAAACTCGCTCCCACCGGCAAGCGGATCCTCCTGCTCGAACGGGGGGAATACGTGCCCCGCGAACTCGAGAACTGGAGCACGAAGGCGGTCAACGTCGAGGGTCGCTATCAGACTAGAGAGGTTTGGCGGGACCGCGAGGGCAAGGCTCTTCATCCGCACACCAACTACGCGGTGGGTGGCAACACCAAGTTCTACGGGGCCGCTCTCTTTCGCATGCGCGAAGCGGACTTCGGGGAGTTGCGCCACCACGGTGGGATGTCCCCGGCGTGGCCGATCGACTACGCCGAGCTCGAACCCCATTACCTCGAGGCCGAGCGGCTCTATCACGTGCACGGAACGCGGGGTGAAGACCCGACGGAGGGGCCGTCGAGTGGTCCGTTTCCAAACCCCGCGATTTCCCACGAACCGCGCATCCAAAAGTTGAACGACGACCTCGTGCGCCTCGGGCATCGTCCCTTCCACGTTCCTCTCGGAGTGCAGCTCAACGAGGCGAAGCGGGCGGAGAGTGCCTGCATCCGCTGTGCGACCTGCGACGGACATCCTTGCCTCGTGCGGGCAAAGTCCGACGCTCAGGTGTGTGGCGTGGATCCGGCCCTCCAGTTCCCGAACGTGACGCTCCTAACCGGGGCCTACGTGCAGCGTTTGGAAACGGACGAAAGTGGGCGGCAGGTGCGTCGTGTGCACGTCTTGCGCGAAGGGAAGACCGAGACTTACCGGGCGGACATCGTGGTGGTGTCGGCGGGCGCGATCAACTCCGCTGCGCTGCTCCTGCGGTCTCGCTCGGACGCGCATCCGCACGGGCTCGCAAACGGCTCGGATTTGGTCGGGCGCCACTACATGGGGCATTTGAATTCCGTCCTGCTGGCGATTTCTCGCACCCCGAACCCGACGGTGTTCCAAAAGACCCTGGCCCTGAACGACTTCTACTTCGGCGCCGAGGATTGGGAGTTCCCGATGGGCCATATCTCCTTCGTCGGCAAGATGGACCGGGATATGCTGTCGGCGGGGGCTCCGAAATTGGTGCCGGGCCTCACGCTCGAAGTCATGGCCAAACACTCGCTCGACTTTTGGCTCACGTCCGAGGATTTGCCCGATCCGGACAATCGTGTGACCCTGGACGCGGACGGGCAAATCGTGTTGAGCTACACGCCCAACAACGAAGAGGGTCACCGACGCCTCCACCGCAAGCTGAAATCACTGCTCCGCTCCCTCGACTGCGAGGATCATCTCATCCCACTCCAACTCTTCGTGGGGCAGCGCATCCCGCTTGCCGGAGTGGCGCACCAAAACGGGACCCTTCGGTTCGGCGATGATCCCGCTACCTCGGTGCTCGATCGGAACTGTCGCGCCCACGAGGTGGAAAACCTCTACGTCGTCGACGCGAGTTTTTTCCCCTCCTCCAGCGCCGTCAATCCGGCACTGACGATCATGGCCAATGCCCTGCGGGTCGGCGAGCATATCGCGGCGGAACTCGGCGTCTCGGCGCGAACGGTCGCGGCTAGGTGAGAAGGAGGCGGGCGCGCAAAGGCGAGACGCCCGCGCGTGGATCAGTCGAGCTTCTTGATCTCCGGATGCGCGAGCAGATAGGCGCGGCGGCGCTCGGCGAAGCTGCGCAGTGTCATCGCCGGGCGGCGACCCTGCCCGGCCGGTTCCTCCTTCGGCAGTTCCTCCGCGGTCACTCGTTGGAAGGTCTCGAACGGCGTGAGTTTGCGCGTGTCGAGTTCGAGCTCGGGCTCCGCGACCTTGCGGAAGGCGGCGACCATCGGACCCAAGTTCTTCCAGTCCAAGTGGTCGCGGGCGATCTCGCGCACGAGCTCGAGGTAACGCTTGCGCAGCGCGGGCACTTTCAGGAGACGGCTGCGCAGCGGCTTCGAAGTGTCGTCGAGCCCGCTCAAGGGGTCGAGTTCGATGCCTCCGCCGCCGGGCCCGCCGCCCGGGCGTCCACCGGGGCCGCCCGGTGCGCCGCCCTGTCCACCCGGTGCGGGAGGAGCCGGCGGGGCGCCTTCACCCGCGGGGCGAGGATTGCCCTCCGGCGCGGCTCCGCCCCCCGGGGGCCCACCCGCACCGCCCCCCTGACCACCCCGACCGCCACGTCCCATTCCCGGGCCGCCGCCGCCCTGGAGAGCCTCGTTCATGTCGTGCGGGATGACGTGGAACACCCCCTTGGCGTCGAGAATGAGGCTGTAGTCGCTGGCCCGGGTCCAATAGCCATCGCCGTTGATCAGCGCGATGTCGAGAGCGAGGAAGCGCAGGACACCTTCGATGTCCAGCATAGGCTTCAGGGCGGCTTCGAGCTCGTCCACCGGGGTCTCGTTCAGCGTTTTGCAGAGCTTCACGAGTGCCTGCCACGACTGATCCTCGTCGGCAGACTTGATCTGGTAACGGCGCTTGTACTCGGCGAGATCGTCTCCGGTGTACTCGAGGCCACTGCGTCCGCCGGGACTCCCTCGAACCTTCCAACGGGCGCCCTCGCCGGATCCGAAACCTTCCTTGACCAAGTCCTTGTTGAACTGCTGCGCGTTGGCGTAGAGCCCCCAGCATTCGCCGTTGATCACCACCCGCACGAAGTTGGCCTTCGGTGCCGGGAGGTACTTCCGTGCAATCTGCGAGTAGAGGACAGTGTGCAGGAAGCTCGGATCGGAGTGGCCATTCAAGAGGTTGAGGGTGCGATAGCCGTGGAGACGCAACTTCTTGTCGAAGGCATCGACCGACAGATTGAGGGAGCGCTTCTGGCCGGGGCCCACCGTGAAGAACGACGAGGCGCCGCGGAAGTGCACGCCGATTTCCCCCACGACTTTTCCATCCACAGTCAGCTTCGCCGGCACTTCGACGTCCGACTTGTAGAAGTCCGCGAGCTCCGCTTCCCAGTCGGCGTTTTCGAACTCGAGGAAGAGGGTGCGGAGGATCCCCGGGTCGTAGAGCTCGGCCTGTGGGTAGTGGGGGATATCCGTGGGGCTGAGCTTGCGCCCGGCTTTGGGAGCTTCGCCTTCGCCACCTTCGCCCATGGGGGGGCCGCGTCGTCGGCCGCCGGGCCCCTGGCGACCGCCTCCCGACTCGCGATCCTTCTTGATCTTCTCGCGCGCGGCCGAGCGCTCGGTCGCTTCGAGCTTGCCGCTCTTGTCGGCGTCGAACTCGTCGACCAGTTTGCGCTCCTGGCTCATCATGCCGCCGGGGCCACCCATGAATCCGCCGGAGGGACGTCCCCCCGGACCCTCGCCGGGAGGTCCACCTGGCGGTGGGCCTTCCTGTCCGCTGACGGGGAGGACAGAGGCCATGGTCAAGGCAAGCAGCCAGAGGAGGGAGCGAGGACTGGTCATAGAGGGCGGTCCGAGGTTCGGGCCCGGGCGACGCGGCAGCTTAAGGCCACCCCGCGGGGCGCGGGTTGATTACGTATCTAACGCAGAGCTTACGGCGCGTCTTTCGGCCGAAGTGTCCCCCGCGTCGGGTATTTTGTCCGCCAGCATGAGTCAGAACTCCGCACTTGCCGTTCAGTGGCGCCGCCGGGTCGGGCGGGTGTTGCGCCGCGCGGAGCTCCACCGCGAACGCCGAGACTCCATCCTCCTTGAGGAAATCGGCCGCCTTCGGCCCGAGCTCAAACGCCTGGCTTCGAGCGAGCCCTGGGTGGTCGCGCAGACCCTCCTCGCCCTGCTTGAGCGTCTGCCGCCCCTTCTCGAGGGCGAAGATGGGGTGAGGGGCGCGGCCGCCGATCTCCCTCTCCGGTTGTTCACCGAGTTGATCGACATCGTGGCCGCCCTTCAAGCGCGTGGAGAGGGCCGCGAAGCCCTCCATCCGCTGGCGCTCGCGGCGTTGACCGCCTGGGATGACGACACCGGTGGCCTTCTCGCCGCGGGCGACCACGTGATCTTGGCCAAGGCGTCCGAGGCGGGGTTGCGGCGCCTGCTAATCGACACTTGGAGCGAAGAACTGCGGACCCGCCCGCTCTACTTCCCGGCCCGCCAGGGAGCCTCGCACGAACTCTCGCGGTCCCTTGAGATCGCGGCCCGCCACCGCGCCGAGCGCCTCCTCGGGGAGTTGCTCGCTCAAGATGGCCGCTTCGAGTACTCCATCCAGGTTGCGCGGGCTGACTGGCGCCGGACCGGAGACGCCTTCGAGCTGGCCTTTGCTCTCCGACGCGCCGGGCAGGACCCCGAAGCCCTGCTGGTGGCCCGTAAGGGCCTATCCTCCCCACGGCCCCACCGGCGTGACGAACTCCAAGCCCTGGTCGCGAGCCTGCTCGAAGTCTCGCCCCGCGTCCCGGACCGGGCCGGCAAGAAAGACCTCGAAAACCTCTTCTTGGATCATCCTTCGCGCGCGAGTTGGTCGGCCCTCGAGCGTTCCGTCCCGGAAGATCAATGGCCGGCCGTTCGCAAACGGGTGCTGGCCCACCTGCAGCGGCACCAGCGAGCCCCGGGACTCGTGTTCGAGCTGCTTCTCGAGGCGGATGATGTGCTTGAGGCCGACGGGCTCGCCGTCACCCAGCTCGTCCCCGCGGCGGTCCTTGAGGCGGCGGCCGACCGATTCACCGCAGTGCGCATCGACCTACGGGCGGGGTGGCTGACCCTGGCGGCCCATCGTCGCGCCGACCAAGAGCCCTTAGCCGACGAAAACGCAGTCGTTCGCAATCTTCAAAAAGTCCACCAAATGGCCGTGGAGTCCGGGGCGACTCAGGTCGCTGTCGTCGTTCTCCGGCGCTTTTGTGCCCGCTACTCCCACCGGAAGCGACTTTGCGATCGTTTGCGCCAGCTTCTCAAGTTCGAAGGCTGATACGAATCAGAGGTAATCGCCCGCCCAGGTCCGCACTTCCTTGCCCCCGAGCACGTGCGCGACGCGCAATCGTTCGAGGGTCTTCGGGGAGAAGGAGCTCAGGGGCACGTACAGGATGTGCTTGCCAAATTCGGCGGCAGCTTGTTTGACGGCGAGACGGGGAGGGGTCGCCGCGACGTAGGCGATGAAGCGTTCCGGGGTCCAGGCGATCGCCGCGAGCAGGAGACGTTCCGACGGGAGTCGAGCCCGCTCGAATCGCAGATCGTCCCAGATGTCGGGCACGGGCAACGGCGGATACAGAAACCACGCCCCCCCGAACCGCATCCGCCCGATCTTCGGACCGACCATGTCGGCACGGGGATCGGTCGCATAGAAGGCGAGCGTCGATTCCCAGCTCTTTTCGGCCTGCCAGGTGGTGCGCCACGGGAACTTCGTGCCGTCGGCGTCTTCCTCGAAGATGAGCACGAGCGACCCCACGCGACCGACGATGCGCGGCTCCTCTTTCACGTGCACCTCCGCTTTGTGCCAGTTGCGGAGGGTCTCACGCATGGCCAAGCCGTCGAGGAAGGACGTGCGGAAGGGTTCGGTGCGGACGATGCCCAGGCCGGCAAGGCCCAGGGCGCGTTTCATGACGAAGTCCCGGAAGTTTTCGAGGGCGACGTCTTCGGGGGGCCAGGAACACTGGGAGTGTCCGTCGAAGTCCAAGCGCCAGCGACGGGCTTCTTCGGGAAGGGGGCGACGACGGAGTTTGAGTTGGCCCATCGTGCGCGCTTCGCCCGGGGTGCGGGCGGAAAGCTCGGCCGCCTCCCCGTCGAACGAGCCCTCCGAATCGGTCATTTCGATCGATTCCGGGCCGGGATCATCGTTGGCCGGATAGTGGTTGAGCACGTTCAGGAGGGCGACCGCGAAGTCGTTGCCGATGCAGCCACGCGCCGCCACCGCGAGGCTGAACACGGAGGGGAAGAGGCGCCGCGAGTGCAGCGTCAATTTGCGGGCGTAACGCAGGAGATTGGCGAGTTCGGGAGGCCCTGCTTGCTCGAAGAGGGTGGAGGGATCTTCGCGGTGCACTTCGCGCGCCACGAGGAGCGCGTCCTGCACCACCTTGATCGAGTCGAACGGGCCTGCCGAAGTGCCGGAGCGCCACTCCTCGAAGCGCTGAGTGAGGAACGGCGATTCCCCGAGCGCATGCGCGAGCGAGCGAGGGTGAACCGGGCGGAGCTCGACGAGGGCCGGATCGGGACCGACATCGGTGGAGAGGTTGCCACCGTGGCCCTCGAGGTGGCGCTTGATGCCCTCCCAGTGGCCGAGACCGCAGACGAAGAGCAGACGACGCTGGTCCCCGAGTTCGTGGGCGATGGCGGTGATCCGGGCCGCCATGTGGCGTTCGCGCACCGCGTCCTGCGGTGTGCGGACCTGCGAGCGCACCTCGGGAAGGATGGCCTCGTACCACTTCTCGAGGCCAAGCCCGAAGATCGCGTGGGCGTCGGGCAAAAGGAGGGGCCGCGGGGAAAACTCGGGAGTCTCGGCGTCGACGAAGTGCACCACCGTCCGCTCGCCGGAGGCGACGCGCAGCGCCTCGATGATCGCGTCACAGGGGTCGACCGGAACGTACCAGAGGTGCCGCGGTTCGGAGGTGAGGAAGTCCGGCCGCTCGCGGTAGAGCACCACGTTGACTTTGGGCAACCGCGTGATGGCCTCTTGCACCGCGGGTCCGAGCGACGGGGGGAGCTCGACCGCGAGCGCGTCGAAGCGGTGTTCGAGGAGTTGCCGCCGCACTTCGATCGCGAAGGGCAGGCGCCCGTGCACGATCGGAATGGCGGTGACGTTCCGCCACTGGAATCGACTCACCGGGATTCCTCGGCGTCGTCGTCTTCACTCGCCTCGGGGTCATTGCCCTCGGTGAAGAAGTCGGACCAATCCCCGATCTCGGGTCCGAGGACCTGCCCCTTGGCCACCGCTTCGAGGTTTTGCGCACCCTTGCCCAAGACGCCCTCGATCGCTCGTCCGAACGAGGCCTTGGTGTCCTTCGCCAAGTCCTTGTCCCGCAGCTTGAGGGCCAGGCGCATGATGTTGATGCCGTCGCGCGTCGTGTAGGCGAGGCGGAAGCGGCGGGCCTCGGCCAAGAAATCGGCGGTGAGGGAGAGCAGATCTTCCGGCGCGAACTGCACGTTGTAGTTGAGGATCCGCCGCTCGTCTTCGACGTTGGGGAAGTCGAGTTCGATCAAGGGCTGCAAGCGGCTCACGATGTAGTCGGGCACCTCGTAGGTCGAGGCGTCGTCGTTCATGGTGACGCAGGCGCGGAACTCGGGGTGGGCGGGGATCCGCACCCCCGCGAGCTGACTTTCGACGTAGCGCCGCTGGTCGAGCAGCGGCGCCAAGCTGGCCCACGACTTTTCGGGCATGCGATTCGACTCGTCGAGGATCGCGATCCCGCCGCGGATCATCGCCGACACCAAAGGCGAGGCGTGGTAGTGGATCTCCCCGCGTTTGCCGAGGACCGGCGTCACGAGGAGGTCCTCCGGACGGGTGTCCATCGTGCATTGAAAGATGTAGACGGGCCGGCCGATGGTGTGACCGGCGGCCTGGGCGAGCGTGGTCTTGCCCATTCCGGGCTTGCCCACGATCCGCGGCGTCATCGGCAAATCGTCGTCGGTGATGAGCGTCCAGCACGCGAGAAGCTGGTCCATGGGCTCGGGGCTACCGATCCACTCGGGCGCTTTCGTGACGGGCTCGGCCAATCGCAGGGTCGTGGAGCCAATTTTGACACGTTGCATGGGCGGGGATTATAGGACGATTGCCCGGGGCCACCGCGGAATCGCGCTACATTCTTCGCCCCACGGAGTCGCCCTTGGCCAAAAAACCACCCCTCACCGCGAAGACGGCGGATCGTCACGCGCTCTACCAGGAAGCCGTGCAGTGCACCGAAGCCGACGTGCGCTTCATCGATCGGGTCTATCGAAAGCGCTACGACCGGGCGCCCTTGACCCTGCGCGAAGATTTTTGCGGAACCGGGCTTTTGGCCACCGAGTGGGTCAAGAGCAAGGCCGAGCGGGTGGCGTTCGGGGTGGATTTGGACCGCGAGGTCTTGGCGTGGGGACAGGCCCACAATGTCGATCCTCTGGGGGAGAGCCGGGGTCGGGTCCTGCTCCAGCGCGGCAACGTGCTGACGCCGAAGCGGCCGCAAGTCGACGTCCAGGTGGCGTTCAACTTCTCGTGGTGGGTGTTCCACGAACGGTCAGTCCTCCTCGAGTACTTCAAGGCGGCGCGGGCGTCGGTGCGGAAGGACGGGCTCTTCATGCTCGACATCCACGGCGGCTACGAGGCCACCAAGAGCTTGAAAGAAAAAAAGCGCCGGAAGGGCTTCGTGTACCAGTGGGAGCAGGGGGTCTTCAATCCGATCGACCACCGCATCACCTGTTACATCCACTTCGAGTTCAAGGACGGCTCGAAGATGCGGCGCGCGTTCACTTACGATTGGCGATGGTGGTCGGTCATGGAGGCCCGTGATCTCTTGCGAGAGGCGGGGTTTTCGTCGACCGAGGTCTACTGCGAGGGCACCGAGAAGGAATCGCAGGAGGGGAACGGCGCTTTCCGCCACGTTCAGCGCTGCGACAACGATCCGAGCTTTGTCGCCTACATCGTCGCCGTTCCCTGATTTCGTCGATTACTTGCCGGACCTGAGCCGGTCGTATCGGGCAATCGCGGTCATAGCCATCGTGCACAGCGAAGTGGAGTAGACGAGGCCGCCCTCGTTGCTCCACGGGTCGACTGCTGGGAAGGAGCCCGCCTCCTCACCGTCTTTCGTCTGGGCCTCCAGGAGGGCCGCGGCCGTCGCTTTGGCCCAGCGGCTCCACTCGTCACCGCCGACTTGGAACATCGCCAGCGTTCCGAAGTACCAGTAGATGTAGTCGACGCGGCCGGCCTCCGGCATCCACCTCGGGAGTTTGAGAAGCAGGAGGTCGGCGCCCTTCTCGATCAGGGGAGTCGTTCTCGGATTCTGTCCGTGCAAGATGCGAGCGTACATGCTCTCCGCGGTGAGGGACTCGCTGTGCTCCGGGGGGAAGCTCGTATCCCTCCCGGCGGCGCGAACTGGCCGCTCGCCGCGCTTCATGTATCCCGTGCGACCGGTTTCGGGATCGGTGAGCTCTGCGAGGTAATCCAGCGCCCAAGTCAGGGAGACCGGAGTGACCTCGAATCCCTGAACCTTGGCGGACTTCAAGGCGATCAACATCCAACCGGTGATCGAGGAGTCGTTGTCGCCGTCCCTTACGCCGTACCTCCAGGCCCGGTAGGGGTTTTGGGCGCTGAGGGCGAAGTGGACGCCCTTCTTCACCGCGAGTTTGAGCTCATCGCTCGGAAAGAGCGCGTGAGCCTCGCTCAGGGCCAAGAGTGCGATGGCGTGGTGGTACATCGAGTCATGGAACGACTTTTCGCCGAAGCGTCCGTCCGGGGCCTGCGTCGCGAGCAGCGCCTGGGTGGCCCGCGTTTGGGCTTCCGAGAATCGTGGGTCGTCGCTGCGGCTCCCGAGGAGGGTCAACAACGCCAAGGCGCTCACCCCGACCCGTTGAGTTTGTGGGTGGCCGGAATCCCAAAGGCCGTCGTCGCGTTGACGACGCAGGAGCCATTGCACCCCGGACTGGACGGCGTCGTCGTAGCTCGATGGCGGCTTGGGTGGCTCATGACGGGGGGCCATCACCATGCGGACGTCCCGGATGCCGATGCTCTGATCGCCGAGCATGTCGAGTACGTAGCGGACGTCCGCGAAGTCGCGTTGCGCGGAAGCGACGATGCGCGCTTTGACCGTCGAGACCGTGGGGTTCTCGGCCGACCGGTTCTCCGCGCGGGACACCCCGTAGGGCATGAGCGCGGCCTTGAGGGTCAGTTTGGTCACTTCGACGTTGTTCGCGTACATGCGACCGGCGCGCATGCGGCGTGCCGGAGTCCACGCGGCGGCCTGGACGGGGTCCTTCAGGAGTTCGGCCGAAGGGAGGGGCTCCGGAAGTTCGATGACGAGCGGTTCTTCCTGGGGCGACGCGGTTTCCGGTTTCGTCGACTCGATGAGGGCGGGTCCGATCAATCCGAAGCTCGACGCGGGGAACAGCGCCAGCGCCGCCGCAGCCCACACCAAGGCGCGCCGCTTGCCGGGTAGGGTGGCGTAGGCCGTGGTGGCGGGGCTCAAGAGGTAGTCGAGGCGCTGCCTGACGTGGTCTCGGTGTTCGTCCGCCACGCCGAGCGCGGAGATCCGCGGGCCGGTGGAGGGCAACATGCGTTCGAGCACCCGCAGGAGGCCCTCGGCGTAGTCGGCGCGCTGGTTCGAGCGGCGGACGACTTCCCCGTCGGTGAGCACCTCGCGGTCGCGGGCGATTGCGCTCGCCGTGAACCAGAGGAGAGGGTTGGGCCAAAGCAGGATCTTCGCGAGGCGAACCCCGGCGTGCACCCAGGGATCGCCGCGACGCACGTGGGTGAGTTCGTGCAGAAGCAGGGGCCGGAGTTGGCTCGGGGGCAAGTCGAGTGCGAGTGCCGAGGGGATGAGCACCCTCGGCGACCAAGTGCCGAGAAGGACCGGTCCCGGGACTCGCGAACTGGCAGCGACTCTTGGGGTACGGCGGAGCCCGATCGAGCGCGCGAGTTCTTTGACTTGAGTCCGCACGCAGGCGGGAGCGGGATCCGCGGTGCGCAGGAGACGTCGCAATCGCCAGACTCCCGCCAGTTGCGTCAGGAGGAGACCGAGGCTCCCCGCGGCCCAGACGAGAGCGAGCCAGTGCCATGGTCGTGCCCGATCGGAGCGCGATCCGAGCTCGGAAGTGACGCTCTCTGTCGACGCACCCGTGTCTTGCGTGACACGGTCGCTCACCAGGCCGATAGCGGACTCCCGAGACTCCGGAGGAGGCTCGTGGCTTGCCGCGAGATCTGCGGGCGAGAGCGAAGCGGAGCGAATCTCCGTCGGGATCTGCGGGGCCAGGTGGGGACTGCCGAGAGACCAGATCGTCGCCTCGGGATTCACGAAGAGGAGCAGTGGCACGAGACTCAGCGCCGCGAGGATCCCCGTGCAGTGGATCTGGTACCGCAGGGCGACAAAGCGGCGCGCGAATCGAGCGCCGGCTAGGGAAGCGGCGCCAAGGACGAGGACGGACCAGCCGAGGAGGCTCAGCCAATACCAGGGCGCGCCAAGTGTGGATTCAGGAATCATGGCGCCCTCCCGAGGTCTTGCGCAGCGCCGCCAGGCGCTGCCGCAGGTTGGCGATCTCCTTGGTGTCGAGAGAGGTCTTCGGGACCAAGTGCAGGACCATCTCCTCGGTGGCCCCATCGAAGATGCGTTCGACGAAGTCCCGGGCGAGTCCTCCGAGCGTGGCCTCCCGGTCGTGGCGGGCCGCGTAGGTGTGCGCGCGCTCGCCGCGGTCGACGTTGACCAACCGCTTCTTCTCCATGATTTGCAGCAACTTGAGCACCGTCGTGTAGCCCACTTCGGGGGGCGGAAGTTCCGCTTGGACTTCCCGGGCGGTGGAGGCCCCGCGGCCCCAGAGCACCTTCAAGATCCGCAGCTCGGCTTCGGTAGGTGGCTTCATCGTTGATCTCGGAAGCAGGTTCGTACGAAGACAGTAGTACGAAGCTTTTCGTATGTCAACAAAAAATTCGCCCTCTCTCGCTCCGCTCCCCATTGCGCCTCCGAGCTGCGGCCCTACGAGGGTGCCGGAAATCGCATCAGGGCGCGAAGGACCGTCGTGTGCGGACCACCGCTCGATCCACTCTTGAGGCTGAGCCTGGCAAACAAGGTCGTCGGCAGTAGGGTGCACTGCGCAATGGCCAGATCCAACTGGGCAACGCGCGACCAATTCAGGCGATCGCTGCTCACTTCGAGAAAGATCATCATTGCGGTCACGGTGCTGCTCGGAGCGGCAATCACCTGGACCGCCGCGGGCCCGGTCCCTCGCCTGATGAGCGTTGTCGTGAGCAGCGGTGCTCCCGCGGTCAAGATGGCCCGCTCTGCCACCTTCACTATGAAACCCGGGCTTGGTCCGGCCATGATGATCAAATCTCTCCAGGGTAAAGCACCCAAGCGCCAACTGTGATTTCGGGACTGTCAAGAAGTATGGGAAATTGTGGGCCGAAGAAGCTGAATGGGTAGATCAAGTTGTTGCTCATTTCGATAGTCAGAATATCCCCGGGGCGAACGATTAGCGGAGGGTTGAAGGCGATTCGCTCGGGTTGACCTGAATCGATGAGCAGGAAGCTCGAGTTGGGAACTGAATTGATCCTAATCGTCGCGCGCCGTGCAAAATAGTCTGGTTGATCACTTGGCCCAGGTGAGCCATGGTACGGAAATCCAGAAAGCTCCGTTATTGCGAGTCCAAATGTCGAGGGAACAGGGCAGGTAACACTCCAGTTCGAATTCAGAGGGACAGTGAAGTGAATGGCTCGATCAAGCGTCAGGTCACCGAGCCGCACGGGCGTCGCCCCGCCTTGCCGCCCTGGCTTGACGTTGGTGATAGCTGCAGTCGAGATGCTCGCTGCGACGGCGACTGCCGCCATCACGAACGAGTAAGCAGGCGAGGGTGGTCGCATGGTACGGGTCCTTTCGATGAGGGAGAGTTATTCAAACGAAGCTTGTGTTGACGATGAGCCGAATCGTCCCGGATGAAGTATCCCCATTTTCAACAACAAGCCGAACGAAAGCTTGGCTTATCGGAAAGCCCAAGTTGCCAGCTCCGCCGGCACCTCGGGCGACGGTAGCATTGAACGCTCCACTCGCCGTGATGCCGTTCGCCCCGAACAGCGGAAAAGCAGATCCCGGATCTGTCGTTGTTGTTCCTCCGGTGGCGATGAACAGCCAATTTGTGTCATCATCCGAAACTTGTACGAAGACCTTTACGGACACAGGTGTTCCAATAATGTTGGCGTAGATTGCACTGACCGACAAGGCGTTGGCACCTGCCATGCTGATGGTTCGAAGAAAGCTTAGAACGACGTCCATACTCGATGGCAGGGAGAGCGCCTCAGCAACAACGATGTTCATCTCTTTGTCTCTCGGCTCCGATGGTGCGAAGCTGGGTTCAGGAGGAGCTCCCACCGCCTCGACGTGAAATCAGTAGGAGTGCTCTCGACCCCCAGAGAGCACAGCACCCCGCCCGACCCCCCGCCCCCTCTCTCGCCCCTGCGCCATGTGTTCCCCCCGCTCTCATCGAGTCACATCACATAA
>CADEGH010000008.1:25962-36963 GCA_902826835.1 uncultured bacterium
GGTGTTCGGGGTGGCACCCCACGCCTGCGCGCGAAACACGAGGGGGCGACCTCACCCCCCCAAGCGTTAACCGTCCCCCCCCCCCCCCCCTTCCCGTCAAGCCTATTCCAGGCGTTACGGAATTTTTTTTCTGAAGCTCGCCAGGCCGGACCCAGTGGTTCCCGTTTTCGAGAGAAATCATGGACCACAGTCGAATTCGTCCCAGGCAAATTGGTCGCAGGCGGCGCGGATTGCGGGATGAGACGGGATTGCGGGACTTGCGGCGGAGAATCAGGGGCCGAGGGTTTTGCGGGCCCAATCCACGACCTTTTTGCCGAGGGCTTCGGGATCGTCGCCGAAGAGGTCGCGCACCGAGGTCGCGGTGGACTTGGCGGTGTAGTGCAATCCGATGAAGTCGCGGAGACGGGGGCGCAGGCGTCCGTCCTCGGCGTGATAGAGGTAATGGCAGGTCGCGGCGGCCTGAGAATAGAAGAGGTTTTTGTCGCTCAGCAGCTTCTGCATGCCGAGCCGCCAGCGGAACGGAATTTTGTGCCGCGGCTTCGGGTCGATCTTGCTGAAGTCGCCCTGATCGTCGCCGAGCACCTTGTCCCACGGGAGAAGCCGCGTGGCATTGACCACCGTATCGAGGCTCTCGGCCCGTGGATTCCACGGATCGAACGAGCGCTCGATGAGGTCGAAACGCCCCTCCTCGATGAAGGTCGCAAATCCTTCCACCACCCAGTAGCCGGGAACTTGGAAGGCTTTCATTGTGCGATCCGCGGTGGTGAACAGGGGACACCGCTCGGGAATCCAATGGTGAGTGAGTTCGTGCGCGTACGTGTTCATGACCGAGACAAACGCGTCTTCACTCGCGGGCAAGAACACCCGCGAGACGTTTTCGAGCGGACTGTAGTGACCGGATGTCCACTCCAGGGAGTCGGTGGACTGGGCACCGAATCCGGCAATCGTGCGAGTGCTCTCCTTCAGGTACTCGGCTTGGGTCTCGTAGACCCGGAGCTGCAAGGGGTTGCGGGAATCCCGCTTTTTGGTGCCGCTCGCGAAGAGCTTCTCCAGACTGTCGCAGATGAGCTCGCCCATCGAGAGACAGCGCGCCAAACTGCCGGGGGCGGCGAGTGGAGTGACGATCAGGAGTTGCCCGCTCTCGAGGGCGATCAGATCCTTCCTCCAAGTCTGTTGCAGCGAGCCGAGTTGGCGCTGCGCGTGGGTCGTTTGTTTTTGCTCCGGCGTCGGTGGTTCGACGAGGCGGATCTCCGATTGGGCGAACGACTCGGCGAGCATCAGGCTGCCTTCGAGATTCTGGTCGACCAGTCCGGCAAACTCCTTCGGGAGCGCGGATAGGAGGAGTTGACGGGCGCCGGCGTGCGCCGGATCCAGGGTGATGACTTGTTTGAGGAGGGGGGAACGCAGGGTCACCCGCTCTTTCGGGAGGCTTTCGTGTGCCGACCAATAGGGCTTTGCCCGCAGGGCGGACAATGCGGCAGACTGGTTTTTGATGGTGGCCACCGCCGCCGCGTCTTCCGGCTTCTTGACCTTGCGTGCGGCTTCGATCAGCTTGGCGATTCGGTCGACCTCCTTTTCGGCGGCACCTTCGCGCTGTGCGCGGGCCAGGAAATCGTCTGCGAGGTCATTGGCCTGGGCGCGGCGGGCGGCTTCAGCGAGGGCGAGGAGCTCCGTCGCCATGATTCTCTGGCCGGCCAGTTCGAGGGCGAGCAGCAAGCGCTCCCGATCGGAGGTAAAGAGCAGCTTGCCGTCGGGGTCGAAGACCGCGAGCACCTGGTCGAGTCGGTGGGACGCTTTTCCCTGGACGAGCTTGCCGCTGTTTCCGTCAATTTGCAGATCGCCTTGGATCGTGGATCCATCCTCGAGGTACGCGGTCGCCTTTTTGTTGACGTCGGCGTTAGCGGTGAACGCAGCGGCTGACTTCGCACCGGCTGCTCCTGCCTTCGCTGACGCGAGACGGAAGGCTTCGATACGACGCGGCGCGGTCACGAGCAGCACCGTTTCGCGGACGGGAACCGCGCGGAAGAGCGGAGTCACCGGGCCTTCCCACAGCACGGTCCGCTTGCCGAGTCGGAACGAGCGCTGTCCGGCGTAGACCACGTCGCCGGTGCGGCTCAGCGGGATCGGTTTGGCCACGTACTCGGCATGATCGAGGGAATCCGCGAGGACGAACATTTGGTCCGAGTAGGCCAGGGGCGCCACCAGATTGGGGGCATCCGCGCCGAGGAAGCCGATCCAAGGTCGTGCCTCGGTAATCGGTATGACGGCATCCACCAGCCCTTGCGTCACGAGATTCTCTCCGGCCCGCTCGCGGAGAACGTGAGAGGTCGACAATTTCTCACCGTCCGCGGTGGGCACCGGCAATGTGTGGTGAACATAAATTTCCTTCTCGAGGACCACGATGGTCGGGCCCGCGGTTTCGCCCGGGACTGCGCCCTGGTGGTGCCCGATCTTCACACTCGTCGCCATCGTGCCGCGTTCGCGATCGAAGGCGTGGAGGGTTGCCATGCCTTCGTCGTCGTAGGAGACCGCGTGGAGGAACGACCCGCGGAGTGCGAGGGTCCCGCGGAAGCGGCGTTTGACCTTCCAAGCCTCTTTGCGCGTCCTGATATCGAGGGCGAACAGTTCTTGGCTGGAGAGCACAAAGAGCATTCCTTCGTGGACGACGAGACTCTGCACCGCTCCGGCGGTGTCCTGCTTCCAAATCGGCGTGAACTGCGCGCCGCATCGGAGGAGCTCGACGGCCGACGCCCCGCTGCGCACCAAGACGAGATCGGACCAGATGCTGGGGTCCAGCTCGTGGTCGGTCTTGAAGGGCCGGGGCGAGCGGATCCGTTTCCCATCCGAGAGGCGCAGGGAGTGGAGTTCCCGGATCCCCGGTTTGGCCGCCACGGAGACCAACACGTGGTCGCCCCACACCAGGGGTTCGCTTTCGACCGTACCGGGGAGATCGACCTGCCAGGCCGAGTCGAGCGCGCCGGCGAGAGGACGACTGGCCGCGCAGCCGGTGCGAGCCAACGAACCGCCCTCGACGGTCCAGGTTCCGAGCGGAGCGACCGCGCCGACTTCCGTTTCTGCCGCCCCCTGGCCGAAGGCGCAGGGCCCACCCAAGAGAACGATGAGCAACCCGATATTCCTGCGCATGCGGGGGACACTCCTTGTTGGCAGCGGGATTGTCTCACCGTCTACGCCGGGGTCCATGACGATTTTCCTCGGGGTTCCCTCGATTTGCTTACCAGCAATGACGGGTCATTGGTGCCGTCAGTCGGATGAGGGAGTGGCGCTGATCAGGCCCGACGCTGTCTCCGTGGCTTTCGTGCCGGGAGAAACTGCCCGAGGGTCCCCTCCGGACTCGCTCGCTCGGCGGGTCGACTCAGTGTCGACCCCAGAGCGCGTGGCACCACGGATCAGAGGCCGAAGTCGAGAGTGACGCCGTTGGATGCGGAGATCCCGAAGGTGGGGGATGCCGCATCGGCGAGGGCGACTTGGAGGGAGAGGCGGGCGCCGAGCAAGCCGGAGGGCAGGGTGAACGGAAGCGACCAGTTGCCGACTCCGAACTGGTTGGGAGTGCCACTGGTGACAAAGGGAATGACGACATCGAAGGGGTAGACGAGGGTGGTCACGCCGGGGACCAAGAAGTTCGGGAGGTTGACCTCGGGGCCGATGATGAGGATTCCGGAGGTGGCGCCGCTGGCGCTGGCCAGTGTGATGAGGCCGGATTCACCCGAACGCAGAATGCCGCTGACTCCAAGGACCGGAACGTAGCCGCCACCACCTGCGGTGCCATTGCCGAACTGGCGCCGCTGACCCGCAGGGGGGCCCTCGAAGCGGCGCCCGCGAATGAGGGTGGTGCCGAAGCTGATCAAGTCGGGATCGCCATCACCCTCCGCATCGAAGATGTCTAAAAAGGCACCAGCGAATACCCGCACGGGCTCGAAGCTCAGGCCGGGTCCATTGCTTTGGATCCACACATGAACTCGGCTGGCCGGGGCGGCAGCATTGGCCAGGAGGTCCAATCGGCCGTCCGCATTCACGTCGGCGGCGGCGAGTTGGCCGGGCCCCGCCGTTCCCAGCGTCAAGACTTGGGTGGCCCAGGCAGCCCCGATGCGCTCGCGGATTTCAATGATGCTCGGACTAGACAGCGAGGCACTGTTCCAGGAAGCGGCGACGTCGAGATCCCCATCGGCGTCGAAGTCGGCCAGGATGGCCGACGGGCGCTGCGGATTGGAGGTGCCGGAGCCGGCGCTCAGGAGACTCAGAGTCGAGGACGAACCCGCGTTTTGCAGAAGATAGAGCGAAGACGGCGGCGAGGCGGGCGCGACGAGCAGGTCTTGATCCAGGTCTCCGTCGACATCCCCAGCCGCGAGCGGCACCATGCCGGGATAAAGGGCCGGGGTCATGGGCGCAAAGGTCAATGCCCCGGCATTGAGCCAAGGTGAGTCGGCCCCCATCAGATCGGGAGCCCCATCGCCATTGAAATCCACTGGCTGAAGGAACGGGCGAGTGACGGGCGCAAAGACCGAGGAGTTGCCGAGGGGCAGTGCACCTGCAATGATCGGGCCCGCCTGCATCACCGTGGTCGGGCCGGTTCTCTCGAGGATTCGGGTTACCAAGGTCGCCATCGGAAAAAGGCTGTTGGAGGATCGGAAGACCTCCACGGCATCGAGATCGCCATCCGCGTCCAGATCGGCGATCCAGGATCCATGATTCCAAGGATGAGTCGCGGGTGCGGGGGGGACCGTCGGAGGGTTCGAGGCGGAGACAGGTAGCCAGCTCGCCCCGGTGTTGGTGAACCAAGTGAAGGGGCTGGTGACGAGATCGATATCTCCGTCGCGGTCCGCGTCGAGCGACGCCAGCACCTCAGTGGGACTGGTACCAAAGCCCGAGTCAAGGCTACCTTGCCCGGTCAACTGCACCGCGTTCGAGAAAACCAAATCGTCCGTCCCGTTTGCGTCGAGATCGGCAATGAACACCGGTGCTCCGGGGGCGGCATCCAGCCGCCGGGCCGGAAGGAAACTGCCGTTGCCTTGGCTGGCGAAGAACCGCGACCCGCCGACCAGAAGATCGTCATCGCCATCACCATCGAAGTCGCCGACGAGCGGTCGGGAATTCGGTGCCGTGACCGTGAAGGGAGTGGCGACGTAGAGCCACGAGTTCGATCGGCGCAAGGCGACATCGAGGGCCACCGCGCCGTAACCGTTGGTATCGCGGCGCACGACGACGTCACCCAATCCGTCGCCGTCAAAGTCTCCCGCGGCTAGACCTTCTCCACTTCCGAAGGGGGGCAGGCTCGGACCCGAGGGGAGTTGAGTCAGGAGTCCGCCATTCGTGTCGAAAATGCGGATCAGCGAGGTGGAGGACTCGGCAACCGCGATGTCGAGATCGCCATCGCCGTTTTGGTCGAAGAGCGCGTAGGTGGTGTAATTGGCCGAGGCAAGGACGACGGAACCCGAGGGCGTCACTGCCAGTGAACCGGGTGCCGCCGAAAGGAACCACTCCGCTTCGAGGTTGCTCCCGCGGATGCCGACGAGCAGGACATCGTCGCGGCCGTCCCCGTTGGCATCGTCGACGGCCACCAGCGGACCGTTGGTGTTGGTGAGACCGGGGCCGATCGGACTCGCGATGGGGGCTCCGAATTGACCGCCACCCAGGCCCGGCAACACCAGGATTTGTGGCAGGAACGGCGGAAAGTCGATCGTTCGCACCACGACATCGCCGATGCCGTCGCCATTGATGTCCCCGAATCGAGTCTCCTGTGTGGCATTGGGAATGACGCCGGTATTGACTCGGGGGAAACGCAGCGACGATTCGTGGCCGTACAACGCCGCCCGGTAGCCCAGGATGGCGGGATCGTACTCCCAACCGAGCAAGTCCAGGTCTCCGTCGCCGTCGACATCACCCGCCGTGGCGTAGTACCGCGTATCGGTCCAGACCATCGGTGCGTCGAGAAGAGGCTGGGCGGAAACGGAAGCAGCGAACAAGAGAAGAGGCAAGACGCCAGGTCGCAAGGGGGTCATTCCGGGCTCCTGCGGATGAGTCGGTGCGGATTCGGGGGAGCGCGCGGGCGGGCGCCCTTCACCGACGAAAGTACGGTCGGCGGGCGATTGCAACCAAGATTATTCTGGAAGACGTCCCTGTCCCGCTCTCGCTGGGCAACGAGACGGCTTCAGGGGCGCCCTTGATCGACGAAGACCGTGCCGAAGCGGCCTTTGATGCAGAGGTTGCCTTGGGTCACGGTGGAATCGGGGGGGGAGGAGACTTTGACGATGCGGTCGTCTTGCACGTGCAGGGTCAGGGCGCAGCCGACGCCACAGTAAGGGCAGACGGTATCGGCCTTGGTCTGTCGGGCGGGATCCCAGTCGCCGGACCCTCGTAAGTCGTGTTCGATTTTTCCCGAGAGAGCGCCAGTCGGGCAGACCGCAATGCAATTGCCGCAATAGACGCAAGCGGAGTCGGGCAGAGGAATGGCAAATTCGGTCGCAATGCGAGCATCGAATCCGCGGCCGGCGACCGCGATCGCGAAGGTGTTTTGCGCGTCGGTGCCACACGCCTCGACGCACTTGTAGCAGAGCACGCAGCGGGAGTAATCGCGCACGTAGAGGTCGTTGTCGACCTTCACCGGCTGGGCGACCGTTTCCGCCGAGCCGCCGTCCGGCGCGTGGTGGTGGCCGGCCTTTCGAGCATCGCGTTCACCGGCCGCCGCGGGAGCGGTCGGGGATCCGAAGCGGGTCGGATCGGCCCCGTAACGTTCGAAGAGGGGAGTGAGGGCGTCGGCGTGAGAGAGGTCGACCGACGAGCCGAGCAATTCGAGCACGAGGCGTCGGCTGGTCCGGACTCGCTCCGAGTCGGTTTGGATAGCCATGCCGGGCTCGACCTTGCGCGAACACGCGGGCACGAGCGTGCGGCTGCCTTGCATTTCGACGACGCAGATGCGGCAGACGTTGACGGGGGTGAGCGTCTCCGCAAAACACAGCGTCGGAGTGTCGATGCCAAGGCCGCGGCAGGCATCGAGGATGGTCGAGCCGGAGGGAACGGTGGTGGCGCGACCGTCGATCGAAAGCTCGACCTCGGGTGGAGAATCGGAGGGTGGCGGCCCGGGAATCTGCGTGGGGCGAGGCGCTGGTGCGAACCAAATCGGATCGCTCATGTGGATTTCTCCCGGGCGAGCAGGGCGAGCCCCGACATCACCGCCGCCGAAGCGGTGTGGCCGAGGCCGCAGATCGAGGCGTCTTTCATGACGGCGGCGAGGTCCGCGAGAATGGGGAGTTCTGCGGCGGGAGATCCCCCGTTTTTCAGACGTGCCAGCGATTCCTCCTGCCGCACCGTGCCAACGCGACACGGAACACACTGGCCGCACGATTCGTCGCGGAAGAACTGCGCGATGCGACGGAGGAGCGCCGGGAAGTCGGCCTGGTCATCGACGATCATCACGGCCCCGGAGCCGAGTGAAGCGCCGATCGGACGCAGCGACTCGGACGCAAGGGGGACGTCGAGCGCTTCCGGCCCGACAAAGGTCCCGGCTGCCCCGCCAAGCAGCACCGTGCGCAGGGTGCGGCCTTCCGGCACCCCGCCTGTGAGGGCGATCAGTTCGCGGAGCGTGAGACCGAAGTCCCGTTCATAGAGCCCCGGCCGGCGCACGCTGCCTGACACACAGAACAGCTTCGTGCCGGGCGACCCCTTGGTACCGCGCCCGAGGTAACTCGCGGCACCCTCGGCGAGAATCAGCGGCACGTTCGCGATGGTCTCGACGTTGTTCACCACCGTCGGGGCGCCGAACAGTCCGACGTCGGTCGGAAAGGGAGGTTTGCTGCGGGGTTCGCCGCGTTTGCCCTCGATCGAATTGAAGAGGGCCGTTTCCTCGCCGCAAATGTACGCCCCGGCGCCGCGCCGCAGTTCGATTTCGAAGGGTCGACCCGGTCCGAACGCGGACGGGCCGATCCAGCCGGCGGTGCGGGCGAGGGTCATCGCGGCTTCGAGGCGGGCGCGAGCCAGGGGGTACTCCGCGCGTAGGTAGATCCACGCCTTCTCGGCGCCGATCGCAAACGCGGCGATTGCGAGCCCTTCCAAGATCGCGAGGGGATCCCACTCGAGCAGCACGCGGTCTTTGAAGGTGCCGGTTTCCGATTCGTCGGCGTTGCACACGAGGTAGTGCGGGCGAGCCGATGCGGCGGCCACGGCGGCCCATTTGCGGCCGGTGGGGAAGGCGGCGCCGCCGCGCCCGGACAGGCCGGAGGTGCTGACTTCGGTAAGGGTGGCGGCCGGTCCGATGGTCAGGGCGCGGCGGAGGCCCGCGAGGCCGCCCCGCGCGAGCCAGCCTTGGTAGTCGTGAGGGTCGACGGAGCCGATGCGCGCCAGGAGTCGGTGCGACGGAGAGCCGGCCTCGGGCACGACGGTGCGCGCTTCTTCGAGTCCTCGGGCGATCGGTAGGTGGCCACCGAGAGCCTGTACGATGTCCGTGGACGTGGCAGCGGGGAGGGTCGCCGCGGCCGGGCGTTCGCCGGCGCGCACCACCAACGCCACGGGGCCGCGTTCGCAGTGGCCGAGACAGGGAGAGCGGTGCCAGGTGGTCGTTTGGCCCGCGGGTGGGTGGCCCTCGGGGCCGAGGGCGGCGGCGAGTCCGGCACACAGGGAATCGGCTCCGTGCATTCGACAGACCACATCGTCACAGAGGTGGGCCACATTCGGCGGCGCCGGAGCGGTGTCGAGGAGGGAGTAGAAACTCGCGACGCCGTAGGCCTCGGCGGGCGGGACCGTGAGCCGCTGGCAGGCGTAGCCGAGAGCGCCGTGGGAGATCCAGCCGACATGATCTTGGATCGCGTGGAGAACCGGCAGGAGCAAGTGGCGGTCGGCGCGCGCGGCGTGACCGGAGGTTTCCGTGCGGGGCGACGCCGCCACTTCCGGGCCGAGCACGCGGTCGACGGCGGCCCGCTCCGCGGTGGTGGGTCCCGGTCCCGTGATCTTGAGGTCCAATCAGCGCTCCGTCTTCTCGACGCGCACGGCGGCGGCCTTGAATTCGGCAGTGCCGGACTTGGGGCAGGTGGCGTCGATGGTGAGGTCGTTGGTCGCGACCTCGTCTTGGAAATGCAAAGTCATGAATGTCAGTCCCGCGCGGAGTCCGGAGTCGATGCGGACCGGGGCGAGCACGCTTCCACGTCGGGAGGTCACGCGCACCACTTCGCCGTTTTGCAGCCCGAGGCGAGTCGCGTCGGGCTCGGACAGGTCGATGGTCTCGCCGCGGCGCAAGGGCGAGCGGTAGCCGCGGGTTTGCACGCCGGTGTTGTAGTCATCGAGGCGGCGGCCGGTCGTGAGGCGAAGTGGGTACTCGGCGTCGAGGGGCTCGATCGGTGGGGAGTGCGTCACCACGTGGAACGGGGCGCGAGAACCGCGCACCGGGGTCTCCCAGAGTCGGCTGTGCAAGAAGAGCTCGCCGGGATGGGCTTCGTCGTAACAGGGCCATTGGAGGCCGCCTTCGGACTCGAGGCGGGAGTAGCTCATGCCGGCGTGGACGGGGCTTACGCGGCGGAGTTCGTTCCAAGTGCGTTCCGCGTCCGGCGGGCCGAAGTCGTGACCGAGTCTTTGCGCGAGATCATGGAGGATGCGGAGATCTTCGCGCGCTTCGCCGGGCGGGCGCAGGGCGGCGCGCACGCGCTGCACGCGGCGTTCGCTGTTGGTGACCGTTCCGTCGGATTCGCACCAACCGGCGGCGGCGGGGAGAACCACATCGGCGAGTTCCGCAGTCTTCGTGAGAAACATGTCCTGCACGACCAGGTGTTCGAGCGACTGGAGGAGGCCGACGGTGCGGTGACGATCCGCCTCCGACTGCGCGGGGTTTTCGCCGATGACGAGCAGCGCGGTGAGCTCGCGGCGCTCCATCGCGGAGAACATGCCGGTCAGGTGCCAGCCGCGCTCGGGGGGGATCTTGGTGCCCCACGCGGATTCGAACTTCGCGCGCAGGGGGGCGTTCTCGACGTGCTGGAAGCCCGGCAATCGGTCGGGCAGGGAGCCCATGTCGCCGCCACCCTGCACGTTGTTTTGGCCGCGCAGCGGGTTGATGCCGGAGCCGTAGCGGCCGACGTGGCCGGTGACGAGGGCGAGGTTGATCAGCGCGAGTACGTTGTCGACCGCGTTGTGATGCTCGGTGATGCCGAGGGTCCAGCAGACCATCGCGCGAGGAGCTTGCGCGTAAGCGTGGGCGGCCTCCCGGATCGCGGAGGCTGGGACGCCGGTTTCGGCTTCCGCCCACTCGAGCGTGCAGGACTCGACCGAGGCAAACCACGCGTCGAAGTCGGAGGTCGCGCGGGCGATGAATTCGCGATGGTGGAGGCCGGCGGTGACGATCTCGCGGCCCATCGCATTGGCCATCGCGATGTCGGAGCCGACGTTCAGGCCGAGCCAACGGTCGGCCCAAGCGGCGGAGGAGGTGCGGCGTGGGTCGAGGGTGTACAGGCGGGCGCCCCGCCGGATGCCCTTGAGGAGGTGGTGGAAGAAGATTGGGTGCGTTTCCCGTGCGTTCGACCCCCAGAGCAGGACCAGATCGGTTTCTTCGATCTCCCGGTAACTCGAGGTGCCGCCGCCCGCTCCGAAGACCATCGCCAGACCGGCGACGCTGGGAGCGTGTCAGGTCCGGTTGCAACTGTCGATGTTGTTCGAGCCGAACGCGACGCGGGCCAGCTTCTGGGCCGTGTAGTTCATTTCGTTCGTGCTCTTCGAGCACGAAAACAGCCCGACCGACCGTCCGCCACCCTTGGCGATGGCCGCTTGAAAGCCCTGGGCGGCCCGGTCCAAGGCCTCGTCCCAGCTCGCTTGGCGGAGCGGGGCTCCCCTTTGGTCGCGCACCAGAGGGTGGAGCAGCCGAGGGTACGGGGCGCGCTTCGGGTTGGCTTCGTTCATGGTGGATCTTCTCGGCAAACGAGGGTCTAACGGGAGGATAGGCCATCCCCGAACGGCGGGGAAGGGGGGCGGCGGGGGACTGGGGGGCCCCCACGGGCCAAGAAGTCGCGG
>CADEGH010000008.1:37063-54303 GCA_902826835.1 uncultured bacterium
GTCGGAGGCGAGGGCAGATCGGCGGGCGTGGTGGTCGCAGATCCACAATCGGTGAAGTCGCTCCGACCGAAAGAGCACTCGCCACGAGCGTCGAAATCGCGGCCCCTGATGGGACCGCGGATCACCAGATCCGCTCCGATGTCGCACTTCAGGCGGTCATGACCAAACGCTACCGGTGGTCGAGAGTTCGCGCTAGCAAGGTTGTGGCCTCGCGTAGCCTCGGGGGCTGATTGAGGGTGGGATCGGAACTTCTGTTCTGGAGGTTGGACGTGACTCTCCATCGGCAGCGAGCGGATCTGGTGATCCGCGGTCCCATGGGGGGGGCGCACTTTGAGTCGGAGGCGAGGGCAGATCGGCGGGCGTGGTGGTCGCAGATCCACAATCGGTGACGTCGCTCTCACTATCGAATGGGGATTCGTCACGAATCGCTTGCCGGGGTGGAGCGGGGGGTGTATGGAAGGGGGGTAGGGACCGCGCCGCCCGCGTGGTCTCGCAACGGGAGATCGTGATCATGAACTCATCGGCGGTTGGGTGGACACCCGGCAACTTCATCGTGCGCGGACGCGGGCTGACCCTGACGAGGGTGCTCGGGATCTTGACCTTCATGGCGCCCGGCGCCGGGTTCATTGCGGCGTTGTTCATGGTGCGAGGTCGGCCCGAGTTCGCTTTCTTGGAGTCCGCGAGAAATTGGCCGCTCGAGCTGTGGCTCATCGCGGTCGGGGGAAGCCTCGCGACGCTTGCCGGAATGGCGGACTTCATTTGGCACGTGCGTGGCCTCCGCGAAGTGTCGCGCCGCGAGGAGCGGGGAGAGATCGTCGCCCTCGCGCTCGGTGGTGCGCCACTCTTCGCGCTGATGGCCGCCGCGTCCGTCGCCGCGGAACCCAAGAACTACCTCTTGCCCATCCTCGTGGTGACGATGTTCACGGTGATTTGTGTCTGCCACGACGAGTTCGTGTACCACCGTCGCGCCTGCGCCCGTATGGAGTCGTTCTTCCACCACGTGCTCTTGACCGGGAACGGGCTGGCGTTCTTGGCATGGTTTGCGTGGATCTTCGTCCGCGAGCGCGGCATTGGCTGAGGCTCGGTCGATTCGAAGCCTTCTCCAAGCAAGTGCCCGCACCTTCGACACCTCGGCGACCTTGAGGGCCGCAGCGCGGCGTTCGGCTCGACGCGGGTTCCAGGGCGGCGCGGAATGGATGGCGGTGGCGCTCGCGGAGATCCGAGGGCAGCCGGTGTCGCCGCTTCGACCTGGAGCGACCATCCTTGGCGTGCTCAAGTACGGAGCCGCGACCGGGGTGACGGCCTTGGCCGTCCTCATGCTTTGGCGCCTCGGCCATCTCCGCTGGGCTCCCTGCGCCCTCGTCCTCTTCTACTTGGTCGAGGCCCAAGGAGCCTTCCTCTTCCCGGCGTTTGTCGACGGGGCGCACCGGCCCTGGGCACAAGCTCAGCGATGTCTCCGCGCCGCCGGAGGCACCTGGGTGGTGACGCCGAAAGTGATGGTAGTGGCCTCCGTGATGCTCTTCGGGGGAGGAGTCGGACAGGGCTTCTTGCGGTCGTGGTGCATCGGCTGTCTGGCGATCCTGCTTTGGTACGAGGAAGTCCGCCGATGAAGTCGCTTGTTCGATTCGAGTCGCTTTTGCCGGTTCGCGGAGCGGGGCGAGCTCGAGTCCTCTACGCGAGTGATCTCCACCTCGGGCGACCCTGGACCAAACGTGCGGCCACCGACTTGTTCGTCGCCGCCCGCGCGCATCGCCCGGACGTGGTTCTTCTCGGTGGAGATCTGATTGATCACGCACGCGGCCTCGATCCTCTCCATCGCTGCCTTCGAGAACTCCTTTCGCTCGCGCCGGTTGGGGCGATACCTGGCAACCACGACGGGGCAATTGGCGTGGAGCGGGTTCGTGCGTGCGTCAAGAGTGCCGGCGCGGCGTGGCTCCCGGACGGAAGTCTCCAATTCCAAAGCCCGGACGGATTGACCATCCAGTGCGACGGAAGTCTGCAGGGCCGAGCCTCGGATGCCGATCTCAGAGTTGCCTGCCTGCATGATCCCAAAGACGCCCCCGCAGCGGCGGCGCTGGGCTACGACCTTGCGTTGGCCGGACACTTGCACGGCGGGCAGTGTGTCCTATTCGAGTCCGCCGGGCGTCTTTATCCGGGAGCATGGATCAACCGCTGGACAGGGCTTCGATTCACGGTCGGCACCATGCCGTTGTTCGTGAGCCGAGGTCTGGCCGACACCTTGCCTTTGCGCTGGAACTGCCCCCGCGAGGTCATCGTCTGCGATTTGGTAGCGGATGGGCCTCGGCACAAGCCCTCAACCTGGAGTCCGACGGAGTCGACACTATGGACTTCTCACTGACTTCCGTGCGTACCCTCCTGGAGCGAACTCCCGCGGTGCTCGACGTGTGGTTGACCGGCCTCGCGGAGGAATGGACGAGGTGCAACGAGGGCGGGGAGACCTGGAGTGTGTTCGACATCGTGGGACATCTGATTCATGGTGAAACCACGGATTGGGTTCCCCGCATCGAGCATCTGCTCCGGCACGGCGAGTCGGTTCCATTTCCGCCATTCGATCGCTTTGCGCAGTTTCGAGAGTCGCAAGGCAAGACCCTGACCGACCTTCTCGGGGAGTTCCGCGCCGCTCGGGGCGAGAGTCTCAGGCGGCTGGCCGCGATGGAGTTGGGTGACGTCGAGCTCTCACGAACCGGGACTCACCCGACGCTCGGACGGGTGCGACTCTCGGAGCTCTTGGCGACCTGGGTCGCCCACGATCTGGACCATCTGGCGCAGATCGCCCGCGTCATGGCCCGGCAGTACCACGATGCCGTTGGCCCTTGGCGGCAATTCCTCCGGATCATGCCGCGCGAAAAGCCTGACTGATCGCCACGCCGCTCGGAATCTGAACCGCAGGGTGGAGGGGGTCGTTCCGGAAAGAGGCGCGGGGACTCGAGCGAGCCGGCCGTGCGTGTACAAGTGCCCCCGCCGTCGAGTAGCCTAGCCCCATGCTGCGTGTCACGACTCTCCTCCTCGCCCTCGGACTTCCGTTCCTCCTCGCCACGTGGGTCACCTCACAGGGCCCACCCTCCGAGTTCGATCGCTACAACCTCGTCTGGAACTCGCCCGGGGAAACCGCGGCAGGGTCTGTCCCCATGGGGAACGGGCGCCTCGGGGCGAATGTCTGGGCCACCAAGGTGGGCGAAGTTCACCTCCTGCTCTCCCGCACCGACAGTTGGAGTGAGGCCTCGCGGCTCCTCAAGCTGGGAATGGTGACGCTGAAGCTCCGACCACCCACCGAGGGCGAGACGTTCGAGCAGACCCTCTTGCTCCGCGAAGGGACTTTGAGGATTCGGTGGGGCGACGGGGCACGCCGCGTCGAGACCCGCATCTGGTTCGATCCGATTCGCGACCTCGTCCACATTCGCAACCAGAGCGAGTCCGAGGGTTCGACGGAACTGCGGGCAACGAATTGGAGGAACGAGAAGCGCACACTCGCCGGAGAGGAACTGCGCTCGAGTTGGACGATGCAGAACGCCCCCGCGAACATCGTCGTCGAAGAGTCCGCGGACTTCCCGACCGCCACCCTGGTACCCGCCCCCCGCAGGGGGTTCATTCACCGCAACGAGCACTCCGTGGTGCCGCTCACGCTCGCGCACCAAGGGCTGAAGGAAGTCGCGTCGACGGTGCACGATCCCATCCTGCACCGAACGTTCGGACTGCTGATGGGAGGAGTGGGGGCGCGGGAGAAAGAGGGCTCCACGGAGTGGTCGCCCGTGCTGATCGCGGACGGGAAGTCCACCGTGTTTCAGGTTGCCGCTCCCTGTGTCCAAGGCGGAGATGTCTCGGCATGGGTTCTTACGGCCAATGATCTCCTGAATTCGGCCGACTCGGTGCGGTCCGCGGAGGCGAACCTCGCTGCCTGGCAGCGCTATTGGGGCAAGTCGTGGATTCTGACGGCCGGTGAGTCGGCGCCTTCGGTACCGACGAACGCCGCCCCGGCCCGCGACCCTGCCCCCCCGTCTCGACTCACCCAGGCTCTCGTGCTCCAGCAGTGGGTCCAGCGGTGTGGCGGGCTCGGGCCCTATCCCATCAAGTTCAACGGTTCGATCTTCACGGTCGAGCCGGAACATGCCGGCGGCCCGAAGCTGAACTCGGACTGGCGGAAGTGGGGAGATTGTTACTGGTGGCAAAACACCCGCTTGCCCTATCACGCGATGCTCGCGCAATCCGATTTCGAGGGCCTAGACGTCTTGTTCGACTTCTACCAACAAACCCTGCCATTCGCGGAAGCGCGCGCCCGCGTCTGGCACGGCGTCCAGGGGGCATGGATCCCGGAGACCATGACGCCGTTTGGCGCCTATGCCAACCAGGACTACGGTTGGGATCGCACGGGCCACGAAGCCAAGGACGTGCTCTGTCCTTGGTGGTGCTACGCATGGAATCAGGGTCCGGAACTACTCGCGCTGATGCTGGATCGCATGGAGTACGCACCGAGCGCCCGATTCCTGAAGACCACTCTCGTTCCCGCGGCCAATTCCCTCTTGGCCTATTTCGATACCAGGTTTCCGCGAACGCCGGACGGGAAGCTGAGGCTGACCCCGACCCAATCCCTCGAGACCTACTGGGAGGGCGTCGTGGACGATTTGCCCACGGTGGCCGGTCTCCATCACGTCATCCCGCGGCTCCTGAACCGGGTCGGGCCCGATGACGGTGCCAATGTGGAGCGATGGAAGGCGTTGCTTGCGAGTTTGCCACCGGTGCCGGTGCACGAGGTGGGGGGAGAGCGTCGTCTCGCTCCGGCGGCACAATTCGATCCGAAGCGCAGCAACGTGGAGAATCCCGAACTCGCGGCGATTTGGCCGTTTCGCCTCTACGGCCTCGGAAGCCCTGACCTCGCGATGGCGCGGGCCACGTTTTCCGCTCGCCACGAGAAAATGACGCACGGGTGGACCCAGGACGGTCAACAGGCCGCTCGCCTCGGTCTCACCGACGAGGCCGCCCGCATCCTCCTCGCAAAACTCGGAAACTCCCATCCGAAGTTTCGCTTCCCCGCCATGTGGGGCCCCAACTTCGACTGGCTGCCCGATCAGTGCCATGGGAGCAACCTGCTCATTGTGGCTCAGACCATGCTTCTCCAACCCGTGGGTGAGGAGATCTGGCTTCTGCCCGCATGGCCGATCGCCTGGGACGTGAACTTCCGCCTGGCGGCTCCGCACGACACGAGGATCGATCTCGAGCTTCGGAACAGCCGCATCCACCGCCTCGAAATCCACGGAGGTCACCGCGACCGCATCCTGCGCCTTCCCCCCGAACTCGCCCAAGACGCCGAACGCCTCGGGCACTCGACGTTCGCGCGTTGACGCGGCAACGGCGCCATTGACTTCCGTTCGCCCTCACCCCACCTCGTCTTCGCGCCGTGTGCCCTCGGAACCGCTCCGCCTGCTACCATCCGTAGGCATGGAAATACGACCGCGGCCTCCCTCGCTGGCAATTCTGGTCGCGGGCTTTATCACCGCTACCGGGGTTCTCAGGGCGCAGTCGCTGGCCGAAGCCCCCACATTCTCCGCCGACCAGTTGCGCGGGCTTGTCCGGCAATCATCGGCGAGCTGTTGGGTGGGAGACGAGAAGGTCGGCTTTGCTTCCTTCTCATGGAGCGTCCGAGAAATTGGTGGGATCGAGCGTTTCGTGGCTACGGAATCATCGACAACCTGGGGGTTCCGATCCTCGGGTCCGATCGAATGCGAAGGCGAGCGCCGCCTCGAATTTCGCCTTGCTCCGCCGCAAGACCTCATAGTCGCTGAACGCAGGGTGCGTTCGCGAGTCGACCCCGACTCGGTGGAGTGCGATCACTGGGTGATCGAGAACCACGACTCCCGTTCCGTGCGGCGATCCAGGCGTTTCCTCGTCACGTCAGCCGGGGATTCCCGGCCCCTCGGCGATCCTTCGGAAACCGTGGACGTGCGCTGCCCTTTGGACCTATCGAGCTCGTACATGCCAGCGTTTCGACTTGGGCTCGTCCAGCGGCAGGGACGACTCGAGCGCTGTCGCTACTACGAATTGGACTTCGAAACCGGTACTGCGAAGCCGACCGTGAAAGACTGGACGCCTGCATTGTCCCGCCGCGCCGATGGACCGATCGGAGTGGCCGGGTGGATGCGCTTCGGCATGGGAAACGTGTTGGGGTTGGACCATCAAGGCTGGATCCGGGAGCAACATTTGCACTGGAATCCGCTATCGGCGGCGGACGCGATTCTCGAGCCCACTGGTCGAGGGGAATTGCCAACCGGCAGGTGGCCACTTCACTGGTTCCCTTTGGATCTTCCTGAAGCTGCCGTGAAAGCGAATTCGCGGCTCGATTCCAGCGGATGGCTCGCGTCTCGGATCCGATTCGAGTCCAAACTTCCGGAGCCCGGGGAGGTCGCGGCGCTCACCCTGGGGTTTCCGCGTGACTGGGCGAGTCTCTTCGTGAGCGACGAGGCGCAAACCCTCGTTCTCACCAATGATGTGGCCCGCGCCCAGTTGAGAGTACGCCGCCGAGAGCCCCGCTTGCCTTATCCTACGCGCGGTAAGCCGTGGAATCAGTATGGACTTCGTGACTTCAACTCACCCATGATTCACTGGTTCCTGATTGCTCGCGAGGCCCGCAGGGCGCCCACGGAAATGGCTCGCCTGTCGCTCTTGCTGGAGAATCTCCAATTTGCTTCTTCCCAGACATTCGGTCAGCCAGAGAGAGCCAATTGGCGATCGCTCGTTCAGGGGGGGTGCTTGAGCTCGGCCGAATTTGCTGACACCCTCGTCAAGGCGGCGACCGCGGTGGGCATCTCGGCCCGCCTCATCCGCGGGCTGGCTTTGAGCGCCGAGGAGAGCGCTTTTGTCCCCCGCCATTGGTGCGAGGTGCATGTCAACGGCCAGTGGCTGTCCGTGGACCCTTACGCACGCCGAATCGGCCTCGATGCCACCTACATTCGCTTGGCTCGAGTTGTCGGCGAGGAAAAAGCGCGACTCGATGCTCTCGCCTTCCCTCGATTCTCGGTGGAGTAGGAGCGACGCATGAAGGGTGATCCTCCATCGAATGGAATGGCCGGGCGACGTGGTGAAATGTCGCGGCGTGGCGAGAGCGCGGTTCGGCTTGGGAGGAGCATTTCCGTTCGGATTCTCTGCGGGCTCTCGCTGATCTTCACAGGATGGGGCCAGGCCGCCGCCCAATCGCGGAGGGAGTCTATCGACGATGAAAGTCTCCGTGCCCTACAGACAAGCTCAACCGTGGGCTTGTGGCGCCACGACGAGAAAATCGGTTGGTCATCATTCAGTCTGACCGTGGATGACCGGGGCGCGGAGCCTACGATCGTGGTTGATGAACGAATGGTGGAGCGACGCGAGAAGCTCGGTAGCCAGGGACTTTTGGACGTTGGGTCGCAACTACAATTCCGTAGCCGAGGGCTCAAGGTGTTGGTGGCTGGAACGAAGTCGCGGAAGTGGGTTTCCGATCGTGGGGACGAGGAATACGATGAACGGTTCCTCTTGAACTTGGCGGATGGAGCCGAGGTCTTACATAGGGAGTTGCGAAAGCACGGTCCGAGTCAGGATGAGGTCAGGGAACGCAGGTCGAACTTCACCTTTCCGCGGATCGAATTGCGACTGGTCGATTCCATCGGTTCGCGGACTGGCTTCTCGTTTTCGCCTATGCCGGAGGTGAGGGAGGCCGGTCCATTGAGTGCCTTGGACTTTGAATCCTCGCGCATAGGCAGGCGAGAGTTCGACACCGGTAATGCAATTCCCCTGGCGGACGCGAGTCCTTGGGCAGATATGTGGACCGGCGGGCTACGCCAGATGCTTGCATACTACCATGTCGCCGACCGCCAGGGTTGGAATTATTGCGTGATCGTCTTCAACGGGCACACATTGAGGGGAGGGCAAAGGGAGGATCCGGTGGCGGTTTCGCAGCTCTTCGGGGGCGATCGTGTGTTTGCTGGTCGGACCCACTCATTCGACCAGCCGCCGGACTCGACAGGTCGCAAGGTCGTGGCCGTGTATGCCCCCGCTGAATGGGCGGACGCGATTGGCGAAGACGAGTTTCAGATCCGAAGGAGCTCCAATGATCCGCGGCTCGCGGTGTGGATGCTGCACGAGAGGACGCCTCGGGTGCAACCACGGGACCAGGCAGCGATGGATGAGTTCGTGACGATCAGCGCTGCGGACCAAGTCGATTGGAGGGGCCGAATCAGGCTGCCACCTCTACGGTTCAGCGAGCGGACGGGACTGAATCTTCTGAGGGGCCTCATGGCCTTCGCGAGACCAACCCTCGGCTCGTTCCGTCTTCGGTGGCCACCAACGGTTGCTGATCTCGTGGGGGGCGGCTGCATTTCGAGCGAAGACTGTGCTCGGGTCTTGGTGGCGGCGGCGCGGTACTACGAGCTGCCGGCGCGGACGGTGAAGGGACTGGCGTTCTCCTCGAAGGATCGCGCGTTTCTGCCTCGGACTTGGTGCGAGATCTATGTCGACGGGGCCTGGCACTCGGTGGATCCGTACGCCCAGCAGATGCCGCCCGACGCCACCCACCTGCGCCTCGCCCCAGTCAGCGACGCGTTCTTGGCGAAGCTCAAGCCCCTGGAGCGGCCACTGATCCGGTTCGAGTAAGGAAAATCCGGAAATCCGCTTCCGGTCCGGCTGGGCCATCGGATACGAAGGTGGCGCCGATGGTCACCGTCCCCGGGATGTCCCGGGGGAAGCCTGGCGCCAGACCGGAGTCTCCCATGAGCCGCATCGCGACCCTCGCCGCCCTGACCCTCTCGCTCAGCCTCGGATTGGCAGCTCAGACCACGGGCATACCCTGCTGCAACGATTACACGATCAACGGGTTCGGCTCGGGAACGACCTCCTGCACTCCGTACTTCAACCCACCCCTCTCGCCCCTCGTCTTCGCGGTAGAGACCACGCCGACGGCGACGTCGGTCTTTTTCGCCTTCGCCTGCCAGTGTCTGCCTGGTTCGGTCGTGTTTCCTGGGTGCTGCGGGACCCTGGTGAGCATCGACATCGATCTGTCGTGCCTCTTCGGAGCTCCGATCGGCCCCTTCCCGGTCACCTCGGCCCCGAACGTCTGCGGCACCCCCGGAACCGCGAGCTGGACGGTTCCGTTCTGCCCGCCGCTCACCCGCTTTGCGACCCAAGCCCTGGTGTTGGATCCCAATTGCTCCTCCGGCTTTTACGTGACCCAGGCTTACGATGTGACCTGCCTCTGATCGGGACCTGAGCCTAGGGTCCGCTCCTTCCACCCCTCGGCCCTCCAATCCGGAGGGCCACTTCGCGTACCATCGCGACCAGCCCGGCGCCCCCTGCCGGGTCCAGAGTCGAAGACAGCGATGGAGCAACTGATGCGAACCGAGGTTTCGGCCCGTGGATGGCGACTCTTGGGAGCTAGCCTGGCGCTCGTGAGCGGACTCTGTGCCCAGGGGGAAGCGGAGAAGCTGCTTCAGAAAAAGGAGCCTTCGGAGCGGCTCAAAGGTGTGGAGCTCCTGATTGAGCGCGGGGGACCGACGGCGGAGGACCTCCTGCAGAAGTCGCTCAAGGACAAAGACTGGGAGGTGCAGTGGGCGGCCGTCCGCGGCCTCCACGCTCACGGATCGACGAAGTCCACGAAGCTTCTGGTCGACCTCGCGATTGACGGGGTGATTGCGGCGGTTCGGGAGGCCTCCGCCCAGGCCTGCGCCAAGCTCGATCCGACCGCGGCCGGGCCTCTGATCGTCGCGCGCATGAAGGGTGATGAACTCGTGCGGGCCCTCGAAGCTTTGGCCTTCGTCCCCGCTCCGAATCCCGCGGCGATCAAGGCCATCGTCAAGCACACGACTTCGCTCGAACCACCGGTGCAATTGGCGGCCTTGCGCGCGCTCGGCGCTTTGGCGGACCCCGCGCATCTCGCCCTCTTCAAAGGGCACTTGGGATCGGAGGACACCCCGCTCGCGGTGGTGGCTGCCGCGGCGCTCGCGAAGTTGGCGACGCCCGAGGCGTTCGAAGCCTTGGTGGCCCGCCTGGAGGCCCCGCCGATGCACGAGGTGCTCGAGCGGAAGATTCGGCTCGCGATCATCGATAGCTGGCGGAAACAGGCTGATTCGGCGCTACCACTCGCGCGGGTTCAACGGTTGATTCAAGCTGACGCGGCCACCACGGCGGGCCGCGGGGTCCGGCTGGCCGTCAGCCTGTTCGAAGCGGAGCCCAAACTCGGAGGCCGCGACGACCTTCTGCGCTCGGTGCGGGACAAGTCCCTTGCCCATGCGGACGCCGGGGTGCGGGCCGCCGCGGCCCACGCGTTGGCCGCCGTGCGCGACGCAGAGGCCCCGGCCTTGTTTCGCACGCGGCTGGCTGGCGAGACCAACGAGCGGGTGGTGATCCAGTTGCTCCGCGGGCTCGTCCGCATCGACGGTGCTGCCGCGACGGAAGCCCTGCGCGCAGCGCTGAGCCATGCGCAGGCTCCGGTGCGCGAGGAGGCCGCGGTCCTGCTCGTGACCAGCGTCGGGCGCGCCGCCAGCGCGGAATTGTCGAAGGGACTGGCCGACGCCGATTGGCGGGTCGGTCTTGCGGCGGCCATCTCGCTCGGCAAGCTTCAGGGGGAAGGCGCTTCCGCAGAACTCGTCAAACTCGCCGGCCACAGCGAGTGGCAGCGCCGCGCCGCGGGCGTGGCCGGGTTGGGCTTCGGAGGCTGGAAGGAGGGGATCCCGATCCTCCTCGAACGACTAAACGATGCCGATCCCGTGGTGAAGAGCTCGGCCCTGAACGCCCTACGCCGCATCAGTGGCGAGAAGCACAAAGCCGACCCCAAAGTCTGGGCGAAATGGTGGCAGCAGCGCGCCGACAGCTTCCAATTTGTCGATCGCTTTGCCCGACCGAAGCCGGCCGGGGACTACGACCGCGACGGATTCCGGCGCAACCCTTACGCGGTCTTCAAAGACATCGACGTGATCGTGCTCACCCAGGAGCGCGACCAACTCCAACAGCTCCTCGAGGATCTCGAGATCACCCACTCGCTGACCCGCGCCGGCCAAGTCGCGGCATCGGGCCTGCATCCCGACGTCGTCTTCATGGTCAACTGCCCGGGCCAGATCCAAGGCGAAGATGGAGATCGCTTGGCGTGGCTGGTGCGAGCGGGCGGACATCTGATTTCTTCCTGCTGGGGTCTCACCAACACCGTGGCCAAGACGTTTCCCGGCTACATCTCGGCCCATCCGCAGGGAAAGAGCCCCGCGGGCGCGGTCGAAGCTTGGCCTGCCGCTCCCGACTCCGCGCACCTGAAAGACGTGTTCGACGCCACCACGCGGCCCCTGTATCAACTGGCCGGATACCAACTCATCATCGTCCACGATCCGGAGCGCGTCGAAGTCCTGATCGACAGCGCGGAGGCCGCGAAATCGTTCGGACAGGGCAACCTCGCAGCTCATTTTTCGGTGGGCCACGGCGTCGTCCTCCAGAGCACCAATCACTTCGCGCTCCAAGGACTTCGGCGCGAGCGCTTCAAGACCGAGGAGGAGCGGGCGACCTACGCCTTCGAGCGGCTGGGCATTCCCTTCGAGAAGCTCCGGGAATTGCGAGGCAAGGGCCTGCTCGCCGATCAAACCAAAGCCGCCGCCGCTTGCGAGGATTTGACCATCCTCCGCCTGATCGCCCGCCTCGTGCAGGTCAAACGCCTCGCGTCGCAGTGAAGATCAAAGCCCGAATTGGATGGTGACGCCGTGGCTGACGACGATGCCGGTGGGATGGGCGGCATCGGCGGCGGCGGATTGGCAGGTGAGCGAGAGGCCGGAAAGGACGGGGGGAATTGCGAGAGGGAGTGTGAAGGAGCCGGCGCCGGGGGCGCCCTGGGGGCCGGTCGCCGCGAAGGGAATGAAGAACAACCACGGCTGGCCGTAGGTGTGGACGCCCGGGATGGGGAAGTCCATGAGAGTGGCGGGGGCCGAGGCAACGCCGATGAGACCGGCGGTTTGACCGAGCAGGTTTTGCACCCGGAGCTGCAGGGTGGATCCGGGTCGGAAGGGCCCGATCGCGCCGAGTTGGGGGAGTTGGCCGAGGGTCCCCGCGGTGCTGGTCCCGAATTGCCGCGCAAAACCCCAATCGGTGCGATGCCGCTGGAATCCCCACGCGAACCTCGCACTTCCGAACACCTCCGGATCGCCGTCCCCGTCGAGATCGGCGGCTCCGCTCACGCCGGCCAAGGCGTAGCGAAGAGGCGGGCGGAAATTCAGGCTCGTGCCCAACGACTCGCAGACCCAAAGTTCGGAGCCGTCGCGCACGAGGATTTCCGGGCGGCCGTCGACGTCGACATCCGCGGCGAACATCGTGTTATTGCGAACGCCGGTGGCCGATGGATCGAGGGTCAGGCTTGAGAAGAAGGCGAGGTTACCGGTCGCATTGGCAAGAATCGCGATATCGCTGCCGTTCGAGTGATCGGCAAAGGCGTCCGGATCGCCGTCCTGATCCAGGTCCGCGAATC
Source organism: uncultured bacterium (assembly GCA_902826835.1). Taxonomy (GTDB): domain Bacteria; phylum Planctomycetota; genus RBC034. Next base: position 49,539 of record CADEGH010000008.1, read on the forward strand.
CGGCGCGCAGCTCGGCGATGGCAGTGCCGGTGGCCGTCTCCGGAATGCTGATCGGCTGGATCGTGAAGTTGGGGAAACTGTTGCGGATGATGGCGACGTGCGGCGGTCCGGGAGATTGGCTGATCGCGATGAAGTCGGGATCTCCGTCACCGTCGATATCGGCGGCATCGGCCACCGACCAATTGGGCCACGGACTGACGATCGGCCCGAACAGCCCGGAGCCCGAGTTCAATTGGTAACCGATGCCGATGAGGTCGAGATCGCCGTCTTGGTCGAGGTCCGCGGTCCGCGTGCCAGCCAATTGGGCAGGGTTGGTGCTTAAAGGGCCCAAGTCGATGACGGTGCCGCTGCCCGTCCATTCGTAGCGACGGTATTGCAGGATCGTCGTACCGGGGAGAGGCGTCGCGAGTGCCACCTGCGAGACCACGATGTCGGTTCTTCCGTCGGCGTCGAGATCTCCGACGGCGCGCCCCGGATTGGCAAGGGCTCCGGGGATCGGGCTCGGCCAGCCGATCGACCTCCGTGCGAAGGTCGCGTCGCCGCGGTTTTCGTCGAACATCCCGTCCGGCAGGAGGAGGTCCATGTCTCCGTCCGAGTCGAGATCGGTCGCCATCGGAGCGAGGTCGAAAGAGGAGGGTACTCCATTCACGAGCGTGACCGGTGCGCGGCTGGAGGCATCGCCGAAGAGCAGATCCGAGCCCACTGCCAAGTCGGTCCGGCCGTCGCCATCGAGGTCGGCCGTCATTCCGCCGAGGCTCGACGCCAGGCGGGGAGAGGCTTGGATTTGCCAGGCCGGTGGCCCGCCGCTCGCCGCCGACCATCGATACGCGAGAAGCCCGTAACCGGTGCCGGCACCGACGAGATCGCCGTGCACGAGGATTTCCTCGGAGCCATCGGCGTCCCAGTCCGCGGTGAAGACGGTTGGGTTGGCCATGTCTCCGGTTGCAATCGCGGCCTGCACCACGTACCCGCCGCCCGGGGCGGCGAGTTGCGGGCGTATCTGCACCGTGCCAATGCTAGAGACTCCCCAGGTGACGAGGTCCGCAAGGCCGTCCCGATTCAGGTCCGACGCGAAGGTGCGGGCAAGCGGTGCGGCAATGCCGAGGGGGTAACTACCGGCGGGCTGAATGTCGAAATTGGCTGCGGTGAGGTAGGCCGCCATCGTGAAGCCGACATTGTCGGCGCCGAGCACGTCGGGAATGCCGTCGACATTGCCATCGACGGCGACGAGGTTGAAGGGAATCGAGAGACCGGGAATCGGAAGTATGAGGGGAGTGCCGAGGGGAACGAAGGATCCTGCGCCGGTGTTGCGGTACCACTGAAGCTCATTGGTGAGCGTGATCGGGATTTCGGCGCGGGCCGCGATGTCCGGGCGTCCGTCGCCATTCACGTCCGCGAGATCCCACGAGAGGAGATTGCGGCCGATCGGACTGATGATGAACGGAAGGAAACCGCCCTGCCCGTCTCCGGGGAAGACGAGGATTGCGGCGGAGGGAGTCGGGGGGACGACCGGCGGCGTCGTGGCAATCAGGTCAAGGCGACCATCGCCGGTCACGTCGGTGAGGCGAATATCCTCCGCGGTCCAGGGCGGGAGAATCAGGGGGGGGCGCGGCGCAAATCGGCCAGTCCCGTCATTCACCTGGACGGTGACGCTGCGAAACGGATTGGTGGGGTTCCAAAAGTAATGAAGGAGGTCGGGGCGGCCATCGCCGGTGAGGTCGACTGCCGCGCGCACATCGCCGAGTGCGGGGTCGAGTCGCAGGGGCACTGAGAATTGCCGCTGACCGAGCGCACAAGCCATCAAGCCGAGAGCCCAAAAGAGGCAGCGTGCCAAGGGAACCTCGCTCCCGGCGCGGGGCGCCGAGGGATGGCGATGCCCCGCCATGGGGACGCCACGCGGGCCGCGGTGGCTGCTAAGAGATTAGCAGGAAGGGGGGCGACGGAGTCAATCGCGGCGTTCGGAAAAAAGCGACTCCGGGCGAGGGCGCGGGGAGATCCGGGCGCGGGGCGAGCCCGGGGCAGGGCCGGTCAATCCCGCTGCGACATGAAGAGTTGGAGGATGTACCAGAAGAGCAGGGCCACCGAGCCGAAGAGCTCGAGCGAAGCGCCGACGTAGCGGTCGGTCGGGTAATGGCGCATGATGTTCGAGGTGTCGAACAGGATGGCGCCACCCGCGAAGGCGACCATCGCGACGCTGAACCAGGTGCCGAGGTGGGCTCCGAAAATGAAGCTCCCGCCGATCGCCACCAGGGCGAGGATGCCGGCCCAACGCAGGATCGATCCGAGGAAGGAGAAGTCTTTGCCGGTGATCACGACAATCGCCGTGAGGGCGGCGAAACTGACGAGGGTGACCGCGGCCGCGCTGGAGATCGCACCGGGGGCGAAGCGATTGGCGATCAGGATGATCGGGGCGAAGATTAACGCCTCCGCCACCACGTAGCCCGCCAAGGCGGCGTACTGGGCGCCGAGGCTCTTGGCTTGGTGAGCCGTGCGCGACGCGAACCAGCCGACCACCATGAAGCCGCCGAGAAGCAGCATCCACGAGAACCGGCTTTGGGCCACCATCCGCAGCATCTGGTCGGCGATGCCGGTCTTGATGAGGATGGCTTGGATCCCCACAAAACCCGCGACGGCTCCGAGCAAATGGCCGTAGGTGCGCTTCAAGAAGATCTGGCGCTCCGTGGCGGAAGCGTCGATGACAGGACTCGCACTGACACGACCGATGATGCTGCTCATGCTCTACCTCGGTGGACAACTCGAATTCGCCACTTGGCTCCTCCAAGTCTCGGCGATGGGATCACTCAAAGCTTAGTGCCTTCGGGGAATCCGTCCAACCGTCGGAAAACCCGAAGGGTCCCTGCGGGGTGGGCGACGGGAACCCGGGGGTTACTGGATGAAGAAGGAGGCCACATTGGTGGCCTCGAGCGGAAGGGCCGTGGTGATTGGGAACACCACTGATTGCATGAAGAGCGGAAGGCACTGGATGATCGGATCGTTGGGGAGGACGATTGCAATCGTCGAGGCTTGACCCGCCCCGTCCAAGGATCCGGTGAAATCCACGAGCAGAGTCGGGAGCTGACCGGTGAAGCTGAGCTCGAACAGAGGGTCGTAGTCCAAGCCGATGAACGGGCCGCCCGGGATTTGGAAGCCGGTGTTGGTGGAGAGCGAGAGCGCCGTCAAGTACCCGTCAAACGGGCGGGCGGCGGCGGTGAGTTGGAAGAAAGCGATGCCTCCCACCGTCGCGGGCATGGTTTGCACCAGGCTGGGGAGGGGCGGCGCCGCGTCGACGCGCACGCTGATGGATTGCTGCGTCACCGGCCCGAAGAGGCCGTTCGTGACGGAGAGGGAGAAGTAGTAGTCACCGGGGGGCACTTGGCCTGCGAATGCACCCGCGCCGGTTTGGTTCCAGCTCAGCGTGCGCGGGACCGCGCCCGGCCCGCACTGCGGAATCGCGACTCCAAGGAAGGTGCAAGGAAAGAACCGGACGGTGGGCCCGGTCGGAGTTCCCTGGCGGATCTCCGTCACGAGGCATCCGCCGAGGGTGAACTGATTCGGCAGGCTCGCCAACACCGAGAGCGTGATCGGCGTCCCCATCGGCGCCGGGTTCGGCGTGACCGTGACATCGAGAAGCTGCGCGCGGAGCGGCAGTGCGAAGAGACTCAGCAAAACAACGACTTTGCTCATAGGGACCTCAAATGCTGGGGCGACGCCTTGGCGTCGCCTCAAGGGGCCAAGGTTACCAGAACGCCGGCTTGAACCTCCGATCGATCACCCGATCCTTCTCGAGTCGAGGCTCGTCCTGGGTGTGTCGACGGATCACTGCAATCGGATCTCTTGGTGCGTCTGCGGCGGAGCTCAGTGGAGACTTTTCCAAGCTACGATTTCCGGACCCCACCACCCCAAGGAGCTACGCCGCTGGGACGAATTGGGTCTGCGGCGAAGAGGATCCTGATCCGCATTCGCCGGATTTGGAGCGGGAGTACAATTGGACTCACGGAGACAGCCATGAAAAGCACATCGGTTAGGCTCCCGGAAGACTTGGAACGTCGGCTGGTCGATCTATCTCGAGCCCGGGGGACTTCCCGGTCCGAAGTCCTGCGCGCCGCACTCTTCGCCTTCCGTCCCGACCTGGCAGTTTCCTTCTCAGCGGCGGCATCAGACCTCGTGGGCTGCGTACGCGGCCCCAAAGATCTGTCAGGCACCAAGAAACACATGCTGAGGTATGGCTCGTGATCCGGCACGCAGAGCTCCCCCCAATCCCCAAACCTCGTCGAACTACGGTTTAGTTCCGATGCCCAACGCGCTGGCGTGTCTGGGACTGCTGCCGAAAAATAGTGAAGAGTCTGCTGGTCTCGCGTGGACCTCGACTCCGCTGTCTGCTCGGAGTGGTTGACAAAAATCTAGCGCGGCTCCCGACTGCGGGCGACGACCATGGGCAACGCGAATCGGGTGTGTCTTGGCAACACCGGCGAGTTCGGGGACTTGGCGCATGGGAGCGCGGATCGCCAGATCCGCTCGCTGCAGACGGTTGATTGAGACGCAGCTCTCGAACGAGAGTACCGATGTGAGCCGTTGGGCGTGATATAGCCTCAATGCGAGGAGTCGGGGGGGGGAGAGGTGATCAATGGGCCGTCGGTGGCGCTTCGTGACGGGGGTCTGGACCACAGGATCTTGTCCCTGGCGGATCTGGCGATCCGCGCTCCCATAGTCAGTGGCACGCCCGCCGCGCTGGCCCGGTGGCTCGGTGGCTCGGTGGCCCGGTGGC
>CADEGH010000008.1:54403-253602 GCA_902826835.1 uncultured bacterium
TCGGTGGCTCGGTGGCTCGGTGGCTCGGTGGCTCGGTGGCTCGGTGGCTCGGTGGCTCGGTGGGAACGCGGATCACCAGATCCGCTCCGATGCCGCAGCCCAGGGGCCCGTCACGGAGCGCCGCCGATGGCGCCAACCACCGGTCTGCAGCGATGGCTGGTCTTCGGCACGGCGATCGGCGCGTGGATAGGTGAAGCGCGGCTATCAATGAAGAGCGGATCCGGAGATTCGATCTTATTTTGCAATGACAATCGGGCCACTGAATCGGGTAGACTCCGCGGCATGGGTAGTGCGGATCAAAGTGAAGCTCTGATGGGTCCGGCGAAGGGAGTGCTGAATGCCTTCCTGCGGGCGTTTTTGGACGACCGCGACGGCGGCCGAATTCTCAGTAGTGCCGAGTACGAGGCCCGTTGGCCGGACTTCGCGGAGATGATTGCGGCCGAGTATCGCGAACTAACCCGGGAAGAGTCCGGATCCGGCACCGGCCGAAGCAAGGCGAGCCGTCGAGCCCCCTCTCAATCCGTCCAGTTCGGCCGCTACGAGTTGCTCCGCCTCATCGGTTGTGGCGGACAAGCCTCGGTGTTCTTCGCGCGCGACGATCAGGGAGGCAAGGCCGCCCTCAAGATCCTCTCAGGAATCGCGGTCGCCCAGCCCGATAGTCTCGCTCGATTCCGACGCGAGGCCGAAGTCATCGCGAGCCTCGATCATCCGGGCATCTGTCGGATCTTGGAGTACGGGGAGCATGACGGAAGCCCCTTCATCGCAATGGAGTACGTCGCGGGCGAGCCACTCACCGCCGCCATTCCGCGGTGGGCGGCGGTGCGGGAGTCGACACGCTCCTCGTCCGACGGCCAAGATCCCACCCACCGCATACTCGAAGTGATCGAGCAGACGGCGATGGCCCTCCACGCCGCCCACGAGGCCGGAGTCGTCCACCGCGACATCAAGCCCAGCAACATCATGCTGCGTCCGGACGGGACTCCGGTGATTCTCGACTTCGGAATTGCCCGTGGAGAAGAGGGTGGCGCCACGACTCTCACCCATACTGGCGAGGTGATCGGAACGCCCCTCTATATGGCGCCCGAGCAAATTGCGCCCACGGGGCCGGCTCCGGACGGACGGGCGGATGTCTTTTCGCTGGGCGTCACGCTGTACGAAGCTCTCACCGCGCAGCGCCCGTTCCAGGCCCCTACCTACCAGGGCATTCTGGAATTGGTCCAATTACACGACCCTCCGCCCCCCAGTCATTTCGCCCCCACGCTGCCGCGCGATTTGGATCTCGTGCTGGCCATGGCTCTCGAAAAAGACCGAGCCCGTCGCTACGCATCGGCGCTTGAGTTTGCCAAGGACCTCGGACGGATTCGCCGCGGGGAACGGGTGGCCGCAGTTGCCCCGAGTGCGTGGAGCCGAGCGCGCAAGTGGATTCACCGTCACCCCCGCAAAGCCATGACGGGCCTGGCGGTGGTCGTGGCTCTGAGTGCGGCAACTGCTCTCGGTTTCTATTTGCGGGCGGAGGCGGTGTCCGCTCTCGCCGACTACCGAAGGCTGGCCGACGCGGCGACGGTGCTCCAACTGAAGATGGCGGCGGACGAGCTGTGGCCGCCCGTTCCGGAGATGATCCCTCGTTACGAGGCGTGGCTGGAGCAGGCCGAGGCGATAGCCCGCGAACTTCCCCATCACGAAGCGGAACTCCGGGAGTTGCGAGCGCGCGGAAGCCTGATTCAGTCCGACGACGAACCCCATTCGATTCTCGGACTCCAGATCGGGGACCTTCGGAGTCATGCTCACCATCTCGGCGAGGTCGAGTCGCGCTTTCGCCGTGAGCTTCCCGAAGCGGACTCCACCCGCGCTGGCCTGCTCCCAAAAAGCCTGCAGGACATCGCGAACTCCAAGGATTGGATCAGTGGCCAACCCAGAATCCGCACACGCTGGAGTTTTGCATCTTCCGCCGACCAGTCGCGTCATGACATCGTGATGTCGATCGTCAACGACTTGCGGAACTTACTCTCCGAAAATCGCTACGGCGGCGGACGCTTCGACGTCTTGAATCGACTGCAATTTGTTCTCCGCGCCCGGCAGCGCCTGGTGGATCAAGATGCGGCCGCCTGGCGAGAGGCGATCGCCCTCATTGCCGATCCTCTCCGGTCCCCGCGCTACCGCGGCCTCCGGATCCGCCCGCAGTTTGGATTATTGCCACTGGGATTGGACCAGCAGTCTGGCCTCTACGAATTCATGGACCTCTACACCGCCGACCCCGCCTTCGACTTCTCGGTTCCGGCGAGAGGATCCGATGGCAAGCTGCGGAGGGACAGTAGCTTTGGCGTCATTCTTGTGCTCATTCCGGGAGGGCGCGCATTCCGAGGGGCCAAGTTGCGGCCGGACGACCCCCCGTTCGGGGACGATGTACCGGTGGACGAAAACTCATCGTCCCCCGGGGTTTTCGAACCCGTCGAACTTGTTCCTTACTTGATCGCCAAGTACGAAATGACGCGCGGGGAATGGTGGCGCCTGACCGGAATGCGGCCGAGCCAGCATCAGCGCGGAGAAAACGATCAGGACTATCCTCTGGACTGTGTGACTTGGCTCGAGGCCGACCTTTGGCTGCGGCGCTGTGGCTTGGATCTCCCCACCGGTTACCAGTGGGAGTACGCGGCGCGAGCGGGGTCGATCTGGCCATGGCACACGGGGCGCGACCGCGGTTCGCTCGAGGGCTACGCCAATCTCGCGGGCACCGAGTTCACGACCTACGGCGAGGCTCCCATCAAATTCGAGCCATGGAACGACGGAAGCGAGCCGCCGACCGTTGTCGGCTCTTATCTTCCGAATGCCTTCGGCCTGCACGACATCCACGGAAACGTCTGTGAATGGCTGCGGGATGCCCATCCGAGCTCTGTGTTCCGGCCGCGCGCCGGGGATGGCGACAACCTCCAGTTCAGCTCCGACGCCGCCCGACGTATCAAGGTCCAAAAAGGGGGGAGCTACCGGAGGGACGCCATCACGTCCAAGGTTGCTTTCAATCTCACCAAAGCCGCGGATGTGAGAGACTACGAATCCGGAATCAGGGCGATTCGCACCCTCCGCCGCTAGTCCGCCTGGGACCGTGCCGCGGCTCCGGTGCATCCGGGTGCCGCCGTGCGGTGGTTGACACCGGGACACGGCGCGGCCAGACTGTGGGCGACGAACATGGGCAACGCGAATCGGGTGTTTCTGAGTCACACCGGGGAGTTCGGGGAGTTCCCGACGGGGCGGTCCTATATTCAGGCGGCGATTGACGCCGTGAATGCGGCGCGCTGTGCGCCCACCGACATGAAGTACTTCGGCGCTCGGGATGACCAGCCCGCGCAGGTGTGCATCGACGAGGTGGGACAGGCCGATGTCTATGTCGGGATCCTGGGATTTCGGTACGGGTCGAGGGTGAAGGACCGGCCGGAGATTTCCTACACGGAGTTGGAGTTTGAGGAGGCTCTGAAGTCCCAGAAGCGGATGCTTCTGTTTCTGCTGCACGACGAGGCCGAAGTTTCGCGCCCGTTTCATAAGCAGGTCAATGCCGCGGAAGACGAAGGAAAGCAGGTCGAATTCCGCAAGCGCGTCCAATCGTGCGGCAAGACCTGTGACACATTCACGACTCCGGACGATCTTCGCACGAAGCTCCTGGGTGCCCTCTACAGGCTATTCGGAAGCGGAGGTGTGGCCGAGGCCGAGGACCCCATCGAGGTCTACCGCCGCCACATCGCCACGGTGATGGATCAGCCGCTGCCGTTCTTCGGCGGGCATGCGCTGCACGAACTTCACGTCGAACTGGCGGTGGACCGGTCGAAGCGCGTTCGGGATCAGAAGTCGGAAGATCGGAAGGTCTTCGACTCGCGGTCGGGGGTGCCAATCCTCAGCTTGGTCGGAAGTGACCGGAGTGCCAAGCGCGGCCTGCGCTGGCTGCTCGTGGGTGATGCCGGATCAGGGAAATCCACCTCGCTCCGCTTCTTGGCGCGGGAGCTGGCGCGCGACCCGGACAACAAGCTGGCCGCTCCCGGGCTCGGCCTCATTCCGATCTTCCTGTCGTGCTCGCATTGGGCCCGAAAGCGCGAGCATCCTTTGGTGGCGGCGGCCAATAGCGCGGCGAGTGCATTCATCACGCCTCCATTGCAACCTCTCGCAACCCACTTGCGTCGGGCCGCCAAGACCTGTGGTCGCGTCTGGTTTCTGTTCGACGGACTGGACGAGCTTGATCAGGAAACGGCTCTGGAGTTCAAGGGCGCCCTCAGCAGTTGGATCGCGGAGATGCCCCAGGCTGGATTCATCGTCAGCTCGCGCGAGAGCACCACCCTCGGCGAGGAGTTTCAGACTTGCCAGATCTTGGAGTTGGATCGGGCTTCCCAGCTCGAACTCGTGGGCCGGTGGGTGGGAACCCCGGACCAGGCTCGGACTATCCTCCAACGCATTCCGATCGGCATTGAAGTCGAGTTGCGGCGGCCCCTCTTCCTCACCTTGTTCACGAAGCTTGCGCTCCGCTCGGATTCCCCGCTTCCGACCAGTCGGGCCGGCCTGCTCCGGGACTCGATCGATCACCTTCTGGATCACGGGTACAGCCAGCCGCCGCGTCAGGTTCGCAATGCCGAGGACGCCTCCAAGATCCTGGCGGCGCTTGCTTACAAATTTCAGTTCGAAGGAACCGAGGAGTGGGAAGACGCGAAACTAGCTTCCGCAGTGGGGGACCTCTGCAAGAAGCGCCCCAAGATCTATGGGGTGGCCCTCAACCAGTGGTGGGACAACCAAGTCAGCACCTTTCTGGAAGACCTGCGCCACACTCGCATCCTCGCACCCGATGGCGAAGCCGGAACTGCCTGGCGTTTCCTGCACCGCTCCTTCCATGAATACCTGGCCGCGACCGCGCTGGCCAAACGCAAGGTCTCTGCAATCGAGGCCTTGCTCGAAAGAGTCGGGGACGACACCCCACGCTTCGGAGGCACGCTCGCCCTGCTCGCCGAGCTCACCAGCGATGCGAAGTACCGCAAGGAATTGCTCGACCTCTTGCAGGCGAAGAACCCCCGCCTCCTGATCCAAGTCTTGCGCGGTGCCGGCACCATCTCCATCGACGAGTGCCTGCTGCGGCTCTCCAGACTTCCAGTGGAGGAGAACAAGAGGGAAACCTGGGAGGGAAACGACGTCCGCGCCATCGTCCACCGTCGCCTGACTGCGGGCGATCGGCCGGAGAAACTCCAGGCGGCGGTGATCCGGGCCGCAGGCACCCAGTTCTCGCACCTCCTCGCTCACGCCTACCTGGCCTACGGACTCGAGCAGAACGGCATCGCGCTCGATCGCCCCCAATTCTTCACCGCAATCGGCCGCTGGCCCGGGCATGAGCCAAGGAGGCCGTCGCTGAAGCGCATTCCCCCCGATCCGAGTCAAACCGAGTTCACCTTCGACATGGGTAGCCCCGAGCCTTTGCCTGGAGCCGAAGATGGTGACCCGGTTTCCGGGTACTCCCGGGAACGCCCCATCCATCCAGTAACCCTTACCTGGTTCGAACTCGCCGAGACTCCCGTCACGGTGCAGGAGTACCAGCTCTTTGATCGCGATCACGGAGGCTCTTACCCACAACATCCCGTGACCGAGGTTTCCTGGTGGGAAGCTTGGCTCTACTGCCGTTGGCTGGGCGGCCATCTTCCTACCGAAGCCCAGTGGGAGGCAGCCTGCCGGGCCGGGACTTCCACTCCTTGGTGGGGCGGCGCGAGCGAAGAGGAGGTCAGCGGTCAGGAGTGGTACCGCCGCAACCAGAAGCCCAAAATCTGGCCAGTCGGCCAGTGTCGAAGCGATCGCCACCCCTGGGGCTTGCAGGACATGAACGGACTCGTCTGGCAGTGGTGTCACGACTGGCTCGGCGATTACACCCCAGACCCTGCGCACGATCCCGCTGGCCCCCAGCATGGCTCCGACCGTGTCCCGCGCGGCGGTTCCTTCGGGTTCTACGCGTCGAGGGCGCGGTCCGCCTACCGCTTCGGGCTCGAGCCCTGGTGGCGGTTCGACGACGTCGGCTTCCGGGTCTGCTTCCCGCGCGCCCTGAGCTCGACCTTCGATCCTTGAGATCGGTGCCGGAGTGACATCCCTTTCCGCCTGACGGACGTTTTGGCCACCCTCGCGACGTCGGTGGTGAACTGACATCGGTACCGAGCGGATCTGGTGATCCGCGGTCCCGTGGACGGCCGGGTCTGCGCCCCCTTGGCCGAGGTCCTCCCGCCTCGCAAAGGCGAGGCCGACCGAGGTTTATTGATCTCGCAACTCGTTTCGAGGCGGTGGCTCGGTGGGAGCGCGGATCACCAGATCCGCTCCGATGTCGCAGCCCAGGGGCCCGTCACGGAGCGCCGCCGACGACGACAACCATTGGCTTGCGGCGGTCGTGCCTTGCATGAGGCAAGGCAATCACGTGGTGGACAGGTTGCCCGCGTGACGCACACTGGCCAGCGGTTCTGGAGCGCGAGTCACGCGGCCGTCGGAACTTCTGTTCTTGGATGCGGTGGTCCACTCGTGTCGGTAGCGGGCGGATCTGGTGATCCGCGGTCCCATCGGTGGACCGCTCCGGCGCTACGGCACTAGGTGACTCGTGGCCGGAATGGGCGACATCGGGAAAGGGATGTCGAACCGGCACCTATCTCAAGGATCGAAAGTCGAGCTCAGGGCGCGCGGGAAGCAGACCCGGAAGCCGATGGTGGTGTCGTGCCGGCTGGGTCCGAACCAGTCGCGGTAGGCGGACTGCGCCCTCGACGCCACGTCCCCGAAGGAGCCGCCGCGCAGAACACGGTCGGATCCACGGGAGGGGCCGCCTGGATTCAACTGAGTCCCGCTCGGATAGTCGCCGCGCCAGTCTTTGCACCACTGCCAAACGAGTCCGGTCATGTCCTGAAGTTTCCACGGGTGTCTGTCGCCACGGCACTCTGCGACCGGCCATGGCCTTCTCTGGAGATTGCGACGATACCACTCGTACCGCTGGATCTCGGTTTCGGTGTTGCCGCACCACCAGTTGGTGTTGGTGCCGGCTCGGCAGGCCACCTCCCACTGGGCTTCGGTCGGAAGGTCGCCGCCAATCCAGCGGGCGAAGAGCCAGGCTTCCCACCAATTGACCCCGGTAGCGGGCAAGCGGGGATTCATGGACTGCGAGCGTGCGGGATCGAGGGCCCTAAATTCTTCGAAGGTCACGGCCGTTTCGCCCAGATCGAACCTCGTGAGGGTGGTGTCTGGGGTGTGTCCATCGGAACCGGGGTTGCTGGGGTGGCGCCGGAAGGAGCAGGAGTCGGCATCGCCCGGGGGAATACGAACTCGGGAAATGGTCGGTCGCTCGCTTGAGAATTGGCCTCCAACGACGGCGAAGAAGCGTTCGGCCAGGGCATTCTGGTCAGTGAGGGTGGGGGATTTGTTGGCTCTGCGGTGGCAGTGAAGCTGAAGGGACTCCAGGGCATAGAGCAGGCAGGCGTGATCGGTAAGCAGCAGGGAGCCAGCGGGATGTGGGCGTCGCTTCACCCATCCATGCACCTCTGTCTCGATGGTCTCGTAGCTGAGATCGCTACCCCAGCCTTTCAGGCCGGCGGAGAGTCGATCACCGTCGCGATCCTTGGCGCTGAATAAGAGGTCGAGGCCTTGCGAAATACTGAGGGTTTCCACTTCGGGGAGTGCGCGCCAAAATAGCTCCGGCTTCGTGCCCTGCAGCTTGAGGAGGAGGGGGGAGACTTGGGCTTCGGGAATTGCGCCCGCAAGAAATGCGAACACCTCGGCGAACGACAGGAATCCCGGCAGCTTGCTGATTTCGGCGAGTGCTGGTTCCCATGCGAGGCTCGCCTCAGTCGTCGGATTCAGGAATTCCGAAGCCAGAAACTCCTGGAAGGTCCGATGCAAGAAAGTCCAAGGTTGGTCGGAACGGAGAAGGGGGCCGAAGAGGCCCGAGCGCTCCGAAACCTCGTTGAGAAAGAGAGTCCCGTCCTTGTCCCAGGTATCGAGCAGGGCTCTCGTTTTGTCGGTGAGAGAATCCTGCAAAGCGCGGAAGAAGTCGGTTCGCTTCCAGAGGGGAGTTTCCTTGGACGAGCATTGGCGGAGCAGAAGATGGTAGGCCAGAGCGGGGAGAAGCAACTTCACGGCTTCCACGTTGCGCACACCGGGAGCGCGGGCCTCGGCCGACTCTTCGGCGGACTGTCGTCGCTCGAGAAGGCAATCGATGGCGGCGGAGTAGAGTTCGCGACGTCGACGGGGAATCTCGCGGCCGGCCCGCACGAGGTCGGCAACGAGGCTCAGGATGAGGGGTGAGCCCAGAATGCCACTGAGGGCGGGGCTTCCTTGGAGTCGCTTGTAGGCGTCTGCCCCATCTTCCTCGCCCAGTCGCTTGACGAGGAACGTCCGCTGTTTGTCGGGGTCCAGCGGCCGCAGCACGGCGCCCTGAAAGCGGTCGGAGAACTCCTTCTGGTCGAAGCCGGAACCGCGGGTGCAGACGACGACCCGAATCTCGGAAGACTCCGGCTGGTCGAGGAACCGATTGAGGCGAGTCAGGACCTTGGTTTTGAGACCACCCAGCTCATCCCAACCGTCCAGGAGGAGGCAGACGCCACCGGGCTGGCGCGAGCGGGCGCGCATCGCGTTCACGAATGCGACGCGTCGATCCTCACGAGCGGAGTCGAACTCCTCGCCAGCGAGGTCGAAAATGTCGCGACCGCCGGCTTTGTCGTTGAGCTCCGCGAGCTTGCAGACGTGCCACAGGATGGGCAGCGGAGCGTCGGGGAGTTGGGCCATACTCCAGGCCAGATGGCGGAGCAACGTGGACTTGCCCGCACCAGGATCGCCGATGAGGACCAGGCGCCGATCCTTGAGCTGGGGAGCGGTGGTGCAGAGGCGAGCCTGGAGGTCGAAGTGAGCATCGCCTGGTGCTTGAGCTTCTCCGTCGAGGTCCGCCCCGGAGTGTCGGAGAGTGGCATGTGCTCTGCCCGGGGGAGCATCGGAGTCGAGATGCGGTTCTAAGCGGCGCGGGACGACTTGGCGCATGTCCACCGACATGGCGGATCCGCGAGTGACAACTTGTTGAAGCTCAAGGACGAGGCTCCGGCGCCACTGCGCCAACAGCTCAATAGGAGTCGGTGAAGGCTCCGGTTTCGAATTCTGGCTGCTCCCGGGGACGACCGCGGGAATGGCCTCGATTTTCTGGTGGAGTGAGGGGCTGTCGGTCCACGTGTGAGCTGGAACCGCTACATCGACCGGAAGCCGCGCTCCGGACTTCCTCAAGATGATCGTCGATAGCCCGTGGGCGTGAAGGTAGCCCGCCGTAGCCGCGTGGGAAGCGTTGTCGGGGCCGTCGCGATCATCTTTGGCTGCTTCGAGAATGAGCCAGACGATCCGGCCTGCGCCCCGAAAGCTGGATTGGAAATCGTTGAGGTTCCATCCTTGGGGTGGCAGCGCGATCCAATCGGGGCGGAGCGATCGGATCTCAGTGAGGTAGGTCTCGCCCACTCCCCGGCCGGCACAAAGCACGAAGGTCCGATCGCCTGGAGTGAGGGGCGTCGGCAGTGCAGGGTCTTCCTCCTCGTCCAGAATCAGCCGTTTGAGTTCGGAGAGGCCCATTTCCGGACAATCAGAGGGGAGGGGCTTCACCACCCAATTGTTCAGGGGAGGTTTGTCCACGAAGGAGGCTCGCTGCTTCCTTGCTGTGGCGAGCACGACCTGAACGCCGAGCCCTAACGCGTAGCCGATCTCGTAGCCCACGTTTGCATTGTTCATGTCCACGAGAGCGATCACACGATCGGCATCCCGGAGACAAGGTTCTGTCTCATTGCGCCAGATCTCCCGGGAGCCGGAGTTGGCTTTCGCGAATCGAATCCGCACTTGGTCGTCGCTGTTCCGCGCGAAGTGATCGAGGGTCGGCTCGACGGCCTCGATCTGCGTGTCCCATACGACAAAGACCTCGTAGCGGAGTAACTCGAGGGGGGAGATTTCGAGGGCCTTGGCGAGCGACTCGAAGCGGGGATCGGTCAGTGGCGACCGGCTGTTGGGGCAGGTGAGATCTTGAAGCCAGGCGGGGTCCAAGCCGGTTGACTTTGCGAGAGCTTCGATCGATAGGGACTCCTGGTGGAGAAACTTCCGCAACTTGGTGCGGACGGCGCGGCGGCGGAGGAGGGTGGCCTCTTCGGGGATCCAGGGAGACGCCATGGCGAGGGCATTGTGCTCGAAGGCGGAGGGGATTGTCAATCGGCAGGCCCGGCGGCGCGGTCGGGCTTCGGTGGGCAGCGGCTAAGATCTTGGAGTATGAGCTGGACTCGGATGATGAGTGAGACCTTGCGGGGCGAGATGAACTTTGAAGGGAAATTGGGAGGTTGGGAGCGCGTTGGGCATATGAGGGGGTCAGGGGGCGGACGGGGGAGGGGTCGTGATGCGGCGGAAGATAAGACCGGAGCCGGGAGTGGAACTTGGGCGCGGCCTTTTGTGGGCGATGGGGTGGAGTCTGTTTGCCGGAATCAGTGCGGCTTTCTTGGGGGTGTTATTGGGATCGGCGATCATTGGGGAGCGGGGAACCTGAGTTGGGCTTCTGATGGGAATCAGTGGGATTGGGATATGGCAGTTTTTCTACCTGGTGCCGGCGTGGAGGAATGCTGAATCACAGGACCGGAAGTTCCGGGCGATCGGGATCAAGATTGGGGCGGTGATTACGATCCTGATCGAGGGGGGATGTTGGAGTATGGCGCTCCCTTGGTGGCAATGACGGAGCGTGGGGTGTGGGGCAGGGTCGATGCGGTGGCTCGGTGGGAACGCGGATCACCAGATCCGCTCCGATGTCGCAGCCCAGGGGCCCGTCACGTAGCGCCGCCGACGATGGCAACCACTGGTCTGCGGCGGTGGTGGTGGTGACGGGGTGCGGGGCACGCGGCCGTCAGAACTTCTGTTCTTGGATGCGGTGGTCCGCTGGGGTCGGTGGCGGGCGGATCTGGTGATCCGCGGTCCCAGGGACGGGCAGGGCTCCGACAGTGAGGCCGGGGTCTTCTCGTCTCGCGGAGGCGAGGCCGACTGAGGTTCGTTGATCTCGGAACTCGCGTCGATGCGGTGGCTCGGTGGGAACGCGGATCACCAGATCCGCTCCGACGTAGTAGCCCAGGGGCCCGTCACGGAGCGCCGCGGACGATGGCAACCACTGGTCTGCGGCGGTGGTGGTGGTGACGGGGTGCGCGGCACGCGGCCGTCGGAACTTCTGTGCTTGGATGCGGTGGTCTGCTGGGGTTGGTGGCGGGCGGATCTGGTGATCCGCGGTCCCATGGGGCGGCAGCTTCGTTGCGACATCACCACATCACACCACCACCACATCGCATCCCCACGACACCCCGGTGCGGGGATTATAGGTCGAGGGGGTCGAGCTTTTGGGGGTTGAGGCCGAGGGAGCGGATGGCGGAGGAGAGTTCGGCGGCGGTGGACTGGCCTTCGGCGCGGAGGGCGTCGAGGGCGGCGACGACGATGGAGGCGGCGTCGACTTCGAAATGACGACGGAGGGCTTCGCGCGTGTCGCTCATGCCAAAGCCGTCGGTGCCGAGGACGGTGAGGCGGCCGGGAATCCAGCGGGCCACCTGCTCGGGCACGAGTTTCAGGTAGTCGGTGGCGGCGAGGAACGGACCCTTCACGTTGGCGAGGGTCGACTCGATATAGGAGACGCGCTGAGGTTGCTCGGGATTGAGGCGATTCCAGCGTTCGGCCTGCAGGGCCTCGCGGCGCAGCATCTGGTAACTCGTGGCGCTCCACACGTCGGAGGAGACCCCGAATTGTTCGGCGAGCATTTCCTGCGCCTTCAAGACCTCATTGAGGATGCAGCCACTGCCGAACATTTGCAGGTGACGCGATTGCCGTTTGGCGGCGGGGCGGAATAGGTAGAGACCCCGCTCAATGCCCTCCTCCACGCCCTCCGGCATGGGCGGCATCGGGTAATTCTCGTTTTGCAGCGTGATGTAGTAGCAGACGTCTTCCTGGTCCCTGACCATGCGGCGCAGACCGGCCTCGACGATGCGGGCGATTTCGTAAGCGAACGCCGGATCGTAGGCCGACACGCTGGGCACGCACGACGCGAGAATATGGGAATGCCCGTCTTCGTGTTGCAGACCCTCGCCATTGAGAGTCGTGCGGCCCGCGGTCGCGCCGAGCAAAAAGCCGCGGCCCCGCATATCCCCGAACGCCCAGGCTTGGTCGCCGGTGCGCTGGAAACCGAACATCGAATAGAAGATGTAGAAGGGGATCATCGGCTGATCGTGGGTGGCGTAAGCCGTCCCCGCCGCCGTGAACGAAGCCATCGAACCGGCCTCGGTGATGCCCTCCTCGAGGAGCTGCCCGTCCTTGGCCTCGCGATAGAAGAGGAGTTGATTGCGGTCGATCGGTTCGTAGAGCTGCCCGTGGGCGGCGTAGATCCCGATGGCGCGGAAAAACGGATCCATGCCGAAGGTGCGCGCTTCGTCGGGCACGATCGGGACGATGCGCTTCCCGATGCTCTTGTCCTTGAGCAGCTTGGACAGCAGGCGCACAAACGCCATGGTCGTGCTGACGCCGCCTTCGGTGTGCACGCCCTTCTTGAATTCGTCGTAAACCTCCGCAGGGGGGACGTCCAGGGCGACCGATGTCTTCGCACGGCGACGCGGCACCGAACCGCCGAGCGCGCGGCGCCGCTCGAGCAAGTACGCGACCTCGTCGCTGTTTTTCCCCGGGTGGTAGTACGGCGCCTCGTCGAGCTTCGAATCGGGAATCGGCAGTTCGAGCCGGTCGCGGAACTCTCGCAATTGATCGAGCGAGAGTTTCTTCATCTGGTGCGTGACGTTCTTGGCTTCGAAGCCCTCACCGAGCGTCCAGCCTTTGACGGTGTGCGCGAGGATGACCGTCGGCTGACCCTTGTGCTCGGTGGCGGCGCGGTAAGCGGCGTGCACCTTGAGCGGATCGTGACCCCCGCGGCGCAAGCGGTGGATTTCCTCGTCGGAGAGATGGGCGACGAGTTCCTTGCTCTCTGCGGTTCCGTCGAAGAAGCGCTCCCGAGTGTAGTTCCCGGGCTCGCTCGCGTACTTCTGCCATTCCCCGTCGACGACCCGATTCAGCGCATTGACGAGCTGACCATCGTGGTCGCCGGCGAGGATGCGATCCCACTCGGAACCCCAGACGACCTTGATCACGTTCCACCCGCTGCCGCGGAAAACGGATTCGAGCTCCTGGATGATCTTGCCGTTGCCACGCACCGGCCCGTCCAGGCGCTGGAGATTGCAGTTGACGATGAAGGTGAGGTTGTCGAGCCCTTCGCGAGCCGCGATCGAAAGCGACCCCAAGGACTCGGGCTCGTCCGACTCGCCGTCGCCGACAAACGCCCACACGCGCGACTGGGAGGTGTCCTTGATGCCCCGGGCGTGCAGGTAGCGATTGAAGCGCGCTTGATAGATCGCGGAGAGAGGCCCGAGCCCCATCGAGACCGTGGGAAACTCCCAGTAGTCGGGGGCGAGGCGAGGGTGGGGGTAACTCGAAAGACCGAGCCCCCGTTCACTCTCGCGCCGGAACCGGTCGAGTTGGTCTTCGCTCAGGCGCCCTTCGAGATACGAGCGCGCGTAAATGCCGGGGGAGGCGTGGCCCTGGAAGAAGATCTGATCGCCGCCCCCCTCCGCATCCTTGCCGCGGAAGAACCAGTTGAAGGCAACTTCGAAGAGGGTCGCCGCCGACGCGTAGGTGGAGATGTGGCCACCGAGTCCGGGATAGCGGCTGTTCGCGCGTCCGACCATCACCGCGGCATTCCAGCGCAGGATGTGCTCGATGCGCCGCTCCATGCCCAAGTCGCCCGGATATTCGGGCTGTTCGCCGAGCGGAATCGTGTTGATGTAGTCGGTCTGAACCGGGATGTTCCCGATCGCCCGGCGGCGGCGGGCCACCTCGGTGAGGCGACTGATCAGGAAGCGGGCGCGGTCGGCGCCTTCCGCTTCCAACACCGCATCGAGGCTCTCGAGCCACTCGCGCGTTTCTTCCGGGTCTCGATCGATGATGGGGTCGGTCGCCAAGTCGGATTCTCCGAGAAAGTCCGGGAGTATAACGGTCGCCTCCCGCCACTCCCCATGGGCGGGCGGAGAGGTAGGATCGGGCCATGCGGAGCATTGCGATCGTGGGCGCCTCGAGCGATCGGGCGAAGTTCGGGAACAAGGCGGTTCGGGCCTACCTGAAGCGCGGCTGGCGGGTGTTTCCGGTCCATCCGAAAGAGGCGGAGGTCGAGGGCCAGAAGGCCTACGCGCGGCTCGAGGACGTGCCCCGCCCGATTGATCGGGTCAGCTTCTATCTGCCTCCGGCGGTGGGCTTGAAACTCCTGCCGACGGTGGCCGCGGTCGCGCCCGGCGAGGTTTGGTTCAACCCCGGGGCGGAGAGCGCGGAGATCGACACCGAGGCCAAGCGGCTGGGTCTGCCGATCCGAAACGCCTGCGCGATCGTCGCGATCGGCGAAAGTCCGGACGACTACTGAGCGTTCAGTTCTGCGTGGAGCTGCCGGGCTCGAGGCGGCGCATGGTGAGGGCGAACGCGGCGCGAGCGCGCACGAGCAGCATGCGGGTCGCCCCTTCGGAACGCCCGAGACGCTCGGCAATCTCGCGGTGACTCAGGCCCTTGATGACCGCCAGGTCGATGACCTCGCGGTGTTCGTCCGTCAACGCCGCCAGGGCGGCTTTCACCAAGTCGGCATGTTCGTGCCGAAGGAGGATCGTGCTCGGACTGGGCACGTTGTGGTGCAGGGCATCGTGGAGCCGGGCCGCGCTTTCGAGACTCCCGGGCCCGCGGCGCTTCTGGGCGCCGTGGGTGCGATCGGTGCGCCGGATCGCGTTCTGCATGACCGAGATCGCCCAGGCGTAGAACGCTCCCTCGCTCGTGCCCTGGAAGCTGTCGAAGTCGCGGATGATTTCGAGGAACGCGGTCTGGACGATGTCCGAGGACCGCAGTTTGGTGCGCAAGGACTTACCCAAGAGGCCCTTGGTCGCGACTTGCAGCTTGGGCCGGACCTCGTTCAGAAGATCGGCCAAGGCCGCCCGGTCGCCGCGCCGCGCCCGCTGGAGGCGCTCTGCAAAGGGGCTTCGCTCGTTTTTTTCGGGGTTGGAGTCGGAAAAAGCTCGTGACATCGGGCGACCCTTGGCTCCTTCGAAGAGAGGATGGCAGCATAACCCGCGATGGGCCGCCCTCTAAGGAGTCTCGCTTCCGATGATCACCCGCCTCGCCGTTGGCCTCTTCGTTCTTTCCACGTTCCTCACTGCCCAAGTTCCAGTTGCGCCGATCCTCGAGTTCGGCTTGTACGACGAAATCACCGGGATCTGGGCTTGGACGCCGGAGCCGTCTATGGACTCCAATGTCCCATACTTCCGGATGCGCATCCACGCTCCGGTCGGCTACTGGGTAGGGATCGTCGCCCACGCAATTCCCGATGGCACTCTGAGTGGCAACGAAGAGAAGGCTCAGATCCTGCGGAACGCGAATGCCTTTGCGAGGCCCATCGCGATGACGGGGATGGCCTTTGCTCCCTATCTTACGGGCACGAACCTCATCTCGATCGAGTCCGAGACCGCTCTTGCCGGCCAGAACTTCACGATGCGAGTCAATCCGCTTCTCATGAAGAAGGAGATCCAGGGCTTCTCGGGCGACGGCCTCTCGACGGCCGGGAATGCTCGGGCGAATGCGGTCAAGGGCTACGGGATTGAGATGGGTTCGGGCAGCCCCGCCTCGGGTGCCGGCTATCCCTCCGGTTTTTGCGTGCTGGAATGGCGCTCCGACTTTGAGAACTGGGGCACCTACACTCGCAACGTTGCCGCGAGCACCCATTATCAGGCAAACACCTCGGAATTGTGGAGTACTCGGTTGGCGCTCAATCACCCGACCCTGGAAAACCAGGTCTTCTCCTCGGCGCTACTGGCTCAAGCGTTGCTCCGGGATCAGGCTGACCTCCTGTTCCCCGGAAGTACGACCTTCGCGGATTCGGTTTTCCAAGCCAGTTTGGACTACGGCTTCAAGCTCAGCTTCCATGCCATAGCGCTCGACCCGCCGACGGGCGGGGCGGCCATCCCTCCGCAATTCCGCCCGGTCGCCGTTGATGCGGCGGCGATCAACGACACCACGCGCGGCGCGGACAGTTGGCGGAACACTCCCCCTCAGACTCCGTTCCCTCCCGGCTTCACGATGAGCGCTCCGACGGTGTTGGTCTTTCTCGGCCACCCACCCTTGGATGGAAACAACTACTTCCGGATCCCGGTGGCTCCTTGGTTGCCCCTCGCATTCTACGGCGAAAGGCTGGAGACGATGGTCTTCCACCACGCGAATGCGCTCCAGATCGACACGATGTTGATGCCCGACATGTTTGGCGGGCTGATCCCTGTGGCGGTGCTCGATCGGCTGGGATGTGGCATCCCGCTCCTGGCGGACGAGTTGGCGATCAAAGTGCCCGAGGATGCCGGCGTCATCGGCTACGCCTACGGTTGGAACTCAGTGACCAACACCCTGGTCTGGCCCTTTGTGCCCCTCCCGGGCCAAAACCCGGTTCCTGACGCGGGGCTCCTCTTCTATGATGGCTCTCCGCTCTGGTAGTTGACCGTTTCGAATTGGTCGTTCGCGACCCGATTCTCGCCTCGCTCCCCCTTGACTCACCCTGAAGCCGAATCCGACCTTGAGCAGCTCCTCCTGCGCTGGATCGTGGCTCGGGAGCAGGGGGATGCACCCGATCCCGTCCAGTTCATTGCCCACCGACCCGAACTCACCGAATCCTTCCTGCGGCTTGTCCAGGAGGTCGGGGAAATGGACTCGTCGATCCGTGAACTGGGTCCCGCTGATGGAGCGGGCGGATTGCACCCCGAACTCCGCACCGGGTTGATCCTCGGAGACTTCAAGATTCAGGGGCGCATCGGCGGTGGAGGAATGGGGGAGGTGTACCTGGCAGAGCAAGTCTCCCTGCCGAGACAGGTGGCGCTGAAAATCCTCCGTCCTGCCTTCGCGCTGAGTCGCAATGCCCGCCTGCGTTTTCGGCGCGAGGCCGAGATCACCGCCGCGCTCGATCATCCCCACATCGTCCCCATCATCGCGACCGGCGAGGACCACGAGGTCACTTGGCTCGCCATGAAGCTCCTGAGCGGGCCAAGCCTGGACCGACTCGGAGAGACCCGCTCTCCTCGGGAAATCGCGACCCTGGGATCCAAGGTTGCCAGCGCTCTCCAAGTCGCCCACGACATCGGGATCATCCACCGCGATATCAAGCCCGCCAACATCCTTCTCGACCGGGGCGAACCCGTGGTCGTGGATTTCGGCCTCGCTCGACAACTCGATCAGGACGGACTCACCGAGCCGGGGGGAGCGCCGGGGACGCTCGCGTACATGGCTCCCGAGCTATTGGCTCGTAGCAACAGCTCTCCGGATGCACTCTCCGACGTCTATGGCCTCGCGGCCACCCTCTACGAACTCGTCGCGGGGAATCCGCCGTTCCAGTCGTCCACGATGGAGGGACTCATCACGGATGTCCTACTCAGGGAGCCTCGCTCCTTGGGGCTCTCGGCTCGGGATCGTGACCTCGAAGTGATTCTGCTTCGGGGTCTCGACAAGGAACCCCGGAAACGTCCCGGATCGGCGGCCGAGTTCGGCGCCGAGCTCGACCGCTGGCTCGCCGGCGAGCCCATCAAGTCTCGGCCGGTGGGGACTTTGGAGCGGGCCGTCAAGTTGGTTCGGCGGCATCGCAGTGCGGCGCTGATCCTCGGCGGCTTGCTCTTGGTGTTAGCGGTCATTGCGGCCATCCTTGGGCGGAGAATCTGGCTCGAGTCTCGGGCGTTTCAACTGGACCTGTCAAACCTCAGATCCCACCTCGAGGTCGGCAATACCGTATCTGCTCGCGATATCTTGACTCGCATCAAGCGGGGTCGGGAAAGCCATCCGGAGGTGATGCGCGCCCAGGCGGAGGTCCAAGCCATCATCGCGCTTGAGGCCTTGGCAGGAGCCGCCCAACTCTCTCCCGATACCTGGGACCTGGAGGCGATGTCCGAATTGGCTCGACGGTTGGATGCGCCGCTTCTGCCCAGGTCCATGCAAGTCCGACGGACGGCCGTGCTCGGAATGATTGCCGCCGTTTGTTCGGACGAGTCGGGCGTGGACCTGCACGGCCATGCCCTTGAACTGGACACCGACTACCGCGGGATTGGACGAGCGCTGCGGGGCGTGCTCTCGGGAGACGATTGGGAGAAAGTCGACTTGGTCCTGGGTCCGGCAGACAGCGACTTGCCGACATCTCCGAAGACTACGGCCGAGCTGCACCTGCTTCGGGCCATGGTATTGCGGGCCGTCGAGGCACCGCTCGACCGCTTGTTGCCGGAACTCGAGCGCTGCTGCGAACTCGATCCCACCCTCGAACGCGGCCGCCGCGCGCTCGCGGGAGTCTTGGTCGAACAAGGACGCATCGACGCCGCGCGTCG
Organism: uncultured bacterium; assembly: GCA_902826835.1. GTDB lineage: Bacteria > Planctomycetota > RBC034. The sequence continues at coordinate 72,841 of CADEGH010000008.1, forward strand.
CCTTTACCAGGGCCTCACCGAATCCACTTCGCTTTCGGTCGAGGCGGAACTCGGCTTGGCTCGCTGGGAGTTGCTGCGAGGAAACTTCGACGCTTGCCGCGCCCTCACCGCCAGGGCGATCGAACACGCGAGACTGGCCAGGTGGCCGGAGGATTGGCTGCCTTTGCTCCACCTGCAGCTCAATCTCAGCCTCCAAACGAGGAACCAGCCCGAATTCGAGGCGCTCGTGACTCTCGCGGAACGACGATTTGCCACCGAGCCCACGGTGTTGCTCCTGCGCGGCTATGAAGCGGCGTCGCGCCGGGACTTCTCCGCCTCCGAAGAGAGATTCCGGGATTCGGTGGCCGCGAGTCGCCGCCAGGGCCCGAAGGCCCGCGGCAAACTGGCGTTGCTCCACACGAGGATCGAGAATAGTCCGTTTGGGCAACAGCCGTTGGAGGTGCCGGAATCACTCGCGCCGCAGGCCAAAGACCAGCTCGTGGATTTCCTGGCGGATGCCGACAGCCTGTTGGTCGAGGCCCGAGGAGTTTCGGCGGCGAGTGTAGCGGCAGGAGTCCTGGCGATCCGTGGAGATCTCCTGCGCTACCTCGGGCGTCGCTCCGAGGCTTGGGTCAGCCTGCTCGAGGCGGTCGATTCTTACCCGCCCTGGTCGCCTGCCAATCTCAAGATCATCTCGCTGGTGGCGCACTGGAATCAGTACCCTAATCCCGAGGATTCCTCGTCGATCGGCCCGCCGCGTCAGTTGGCGGCTCACGGCTATTGGGCGACGATCAGGCTATTGGAGACGTATCGGACCGGCGGTGAAAGTCGGGTGACGCGCGACGAAGCCGTGAATGCCTGCGTGGCGGGACTGGCGTTCGCCTATTTCATGGGAACTGATGTTGGTTGCCGTCAAATTGCCCGCCGGGGAGTCGAGATTTTGGGCGGGGAGGAGTCGGCGATCTCTCACCCATTCGGGGTGAGGATCCTAAAAGCCGCGAACGAGGGGATTGCGAGTTTTTCGCGCTGATACGGGCCGGTGGCTCGCTCTCGGCTCAGCGCGCAAGTTCCCCGTCCAGCCACGCAAACCACGCGTCCAAGCCGGCCTGGACGACGGTCAAATGCTCCGAGGGGGTGATGGTCTCGAGCCGAACCTTCTTGTGGCCGACCGCGGTGAGTGCCTCGCAGAAGGCTACGACTCCCGACCGACCAAAGTCCTCGGAACCGGCACCTCCGAAGCTCGCGATCTTCGACCACACGGTCGGGTCCTTGGGAGCGCCCCCGCCGCCGAAAATACCCACGGCCCGAACGATCTGCGGTTCTCGGGTCACGGCGGCGATGGCCTGGCTCGCGCCCATGGAGTGCCCGATCACGACGATCCGGGTGCGGTCGATTGGCCAATGTTTGGCGAGAGCTTCGGTGATCGCGCCGATGCCCACGCGTCCGCCGCCGCTGCGCAGGGCCGCCACCATGATGCCCCGACTCGCCGCGAGGCGTGCCAGCTTGCCGGCGCCGTAGGCCTCGAACCACATGTTCTCGCTGCCGCCCGCTCCGTGATACGCGATGATCAGAGGGGCCGGCTTTTCCGTAGTGAGTCCCGCCGGCACTTGGAGTCGCATCGGAAGGACCTGATCGATGACGGAGAGCGAACAACTGAAGTCTCCGCTGCGCGTGGAGAGCCAGGGTTTGCCGTTCTCGACCAAATTGCGACCGCGTTCGAGTTCCCGCAGCCACGCCACGATCGGCTGGTCGCGTTCCGCGATGCGCCCTTTGGCCGCCTCGATCACCGCCTCCGCGCCGGCTCTTAAACTCGCCAAGTCGGACGGGGAGGCCACGGTGGCATCGACCTTCGCGTGGAGAACCGCCTGCGCGCGCGGGATCGGGGATTCCACGATCGACAAGTGGTGCTCGCTCCGCAGAATGCGCTGCTCGCCGCGCAGGATCTGGAGTTCGAGGCGCAAGTCGGCCTCGGCGAGATCTCCGACTTGGAGCGGCACTTCCGTCGGTAGTTCGGTGATCGGAAGGTCGACGCAACCTCGAGCGGCCTTGCCGTCCCCACTCATCAACACTCCAACGATGCGGAGGTCCGGCGGGATTTTCACGCCGGTTTCGTAGAACGGCTTGATGCGCGCGCGCAGGGCCGCGGGACCGCGGGTGAGCGCTCTGGTTTCGAGTTCGATCGCGAGGCTCGTGGCGAGCACGAGGTCTTCGGACGGAAGATCCGGACTCTCGAGGGCGAAGCGGGCTTGGTCGAGCCGATGGCCCGCCTTTGACATCCGCAGCCCGAAAAACGCTCCGACCGCGTCGACGAGGTGGGGGAGGGCGCGCCCGCGGGCGACCGGTCCGGAGTGCAGCTCGAACGCCCGCTCCATCGCGGCCAAGCGGCGACCGAGTTCGTACCGCGTGGCGGGCGCTTGGGCGCAGATCGGACTCAGGAGCCCCAGCAGACCGAAGAGAATCACAGCGCGCTGGGACATCGATTTTCTGGCTATCACTTCTTCGTCTCCTCGGATGGGGGCGGGGTTCGCGGCGTCTCATCCCAAGTGACCGTCAAATCCAAGTTCTTGCCGTCGCGCAAGACGGTGATCACTTTCTTCGGGGCTCCGGCGCGCAGCGCATCCGACATCTCGAACGCGTCGGTGATGGCTTTGCCGTCAATCTTCAGAATGCGATCTCCGACCTTCATTCCGGCCTTGGCGGCGGCGGAGTCCGGAGTGACCTCGAGCACACTCAGGTCGTCCGGATTGGGGTTGATGCCAAGGCGGCGGCGGCTGCCTCGCCCGAGGCGAGCACCGGTGTCGCTCAAAGAGCGCATCCCCTCGCGGTTCAGGAGGTGGGGGAGGTTCGCGATCGCGAGCGCCCCTACCGCGACGATTTGAGAAGTGTGGCGCTGGTATTCCTCGATGGCGGCATCGTAGGTGTCGTACTGGGTGTGGTGCGTGCGCGTGTAATTGGCCTTGCCACCCTGATCCCAAAAGAAGCCGGGGACTCCCGCTGCAAGGTAACTGTCGTGATCGCTGCCAATTCCCTGGGGCAGTGACTTCACGGCGCGAATCTTGAACGGGAGATTCTTGTTCCAGGTCAGGAGAGGCGCGAGGACCGACTCGAAATCCGGGACCATCGCCGCCGTCGCGGCAATCCCGGAAACGTAATTGGTGCCCCCGTCGTGGACGAGCACCGCGGAGATCTTCTCGTTCTCGGCGGCGTGTTGTTCGATGTACGCGCGGCTTCCGAGCAGGCCCTGCTCTTCACCACTCCAGAGCATGAATCAGATGGTGCGCCGCGGCTTCGCCCCCGCGAGTGCCAAGAGGCGTGCGGCTTCGATGGTCGTCGCGGTGCCCGTGCCGTTGTCGGTGGTGCCGGTGGCACCGTCCCACGAGTCGATGTGGCCTCCGACGATCACCAGTTCGCGCGGCTTTCCCTCGCCCGGGATCTCCGCGATCACGTTGTAGAGGGGGATCGGGCCAGGTCGGAAGCGATTGTCGATTTCGAACTCCGCTTCGATGCTTTGGCCATCTGCCAAGAATCGCTCGAGCTCGGCGTACTGCAAACCCTGTAGCGAAATCGACACGATCTTGGGCAAGGCAGCAGCGGAAATCTGGTGCGAGCCCCCGGTGAGCACCAGTTCGCTCTGCGCCTTCGTGATCACGCCGACGATTCCGAGCTTCTGGAATTGGGCTTCCCGTGCGACCCGTTCCTCCCCACCCCGGGCGCGCGCCACGCCGAGCAAAAACGAGCCCTTCCACGCGGCCGGATTTTTGTCGAGATCAGCGAGGTTCTCCGGAGCCTGCTTGATGGAGGCCTGGACGGTCCCCTTAGTGCCAGGCGTCCACGAGGGGGTTGTGAAGACGAGGTCCATGGCCACCGGGGCGGTGACGCGGCCCCGGCGGACCCCCCGATCGAACCCGACCGGGAAAGTCCCCCACTGGACCTTGCGGACGTTCTTCAGTCCGAAGCTCTCGAACTTCTTGACCGCCCAGTCGCAGGCCTGATCCAGGCGCTCCGAACTCGTGAGGCGCGGACCAATCCCGTTCACGAGCTCGTCCAGGTGTTTCATCACCTGGGAGTCGGTGCGGTCGAGTTCCCGAATTTTCTCGAGAATCGGTTCCGGCGCCTGGCCAAAACCCAGGGCGGAGAGGAGAGCGAGGGCGAAGGGGAGAGTGAATCGCTGGTGCATGGCCTGCCTCGGGGAGGAAGAGGTGGCATCATACGACGGCGCTGACCACCGTGAGGTCAACCGGTCGACTCCGTTGAAGGTCTACGCGGGCAAATGCTCCCGAGTCGGCCGTCTGGTGCCACCACCCCCTCCCCGACTGGGAAGTCGGCACCGATTAGGTTGCGGCTTTGGATCGAGGGACGGTCCGTGCACGGTGGCAAGCGAATCCGGGGCGCCGAGATCCGATGAGGCCGGAGTCGATTCCAGTCCGCTCAGGAGGGGTCATCAGCGTTGTCTTGTCTGCCTTTTCGAGCTTGATCGGACTAGCCGGGCGGCGGCACCGGCGACTCGGCGCGGGGTACGATCCTCGTCCCTCCGCTCGCTTCACTACGACGCGCACCATTCCCCTTGAATGAGGAAGTCAACACCACGACTTTGGCAGAGCATCCTTGTCGGCAAAGTCGCGAGTCAAGAATCGTTTGGTTCCAACGGCAACATTGCGCCGTGACGGATGTGGAACACTTCCACGGTATCGCCTTCGATTCCAAACAGCACGCGGTGGTTGTGGTACACGATTTGTCGAATCTCGCGCTCGAAGTAGGCGCACTCCGGAGCACGGGGGCAACGCTGCGGAAGTTCGTCGAGCGTGGCAATTACCTCGAAGACACCGTCAAGCCACTTCGCCGCGTCAAGAGGCGCCGCCTGAACGTCTGCGATCCAATGGTAGATCGCCTCGGCGTCGGACAGTGCGCGAGGAGCGATGAGGACGCGGTACCTCACCGGTTGTTCGGGGCCTTGAGCTTCTTTCTGAGCTGCTTCACCGCATCGGTGAGAGGCCGGCCCCCACCGTTCCTCATCTGGTTGATTCCCTCGCGGATACCTTGGACGGCATCGAGAGTCGCGAGCGCTTCGAGTACCCGTTGAAACGTCGATGCGCTCATGACCGCAATTTCGGCGTGCCCATTCACGGTCAACAGAAGCGCACGCCCGGACTCCTTGAGTTGCTCCTGGAATGCGGGGGTCTTGGTCTTGAACTCGGTGAGAGAGTGGATGTCTTTGCTGACGTCGATGATCATGGCGGTGGTCTTTCGAATTGAATTCGACTTGAATTGAATCCTCTCCTGCGCCTCCTGATCCGTCAAGACCCGGGTGGAGGGGCATCCCGGCCGCAGTTCGGAGCCGGCGAGAGCTTTCTCGCGGAGGTTGTATCCTCTCCTGACGGCCGCGGTGCCGAGCCCGAGTGGCTCCGGTGCGGGCGACGTTTGGTGGGTGCGAGGCTCGGACGTGACTAGGGCATGAAGGCTTTTTCGATCGGAATTGGAGTGGGATTGGGGCTTGTCCTCCTCGCCCTTTGGGCGTGGCCGGTGGCCCCGGTGGAGGAAGCCAAGGACTTTGGTTGGGCGAAGGTTGCCGCCGCTCCGACCGGGCCAATCGAAACCACCGTTTTGCCCTCGGCCGAGCCTCCGCGAGCGCTTCTTCCGACCGACACCACGACCCTCGTGCTGCGGGATCCCGAAGGATTTGCGGTCGGAGGGGCGGAGATCTGGGTCCTGCGCGATGGTCGAGTGCTGGCCTCGGGATGGGCCGACGATGCCGGGTATTTCACCTGCAACGCCGAGGCGGGCGAAGCCACGGTCGTGGCCATCGCGGAAGGCTTCTTCCCGATCAAGGAGCTCGTTGGACTCAGTGGATCCTTGGTCGAGATCGAAGTGCCGGATGAGCCGGGTATCGAGGCCTTCTTGGAGATCGACGGAACTCTGGCCAACGGGCGGTTCGAATTGCTGGCGACGTCACGGGAGATCCAGGAGTCGTTGGCCGCTCTCCCGCTCGCGGTGGTCGAGGACCGGGCTTCGCGTCCGCGTGCCCAGCACTTGGCCCTCGCGTGGGAGGGTGGCGCGCGCTATCGACTCCGTGGGCTTTCGCACTCAGCGTCGCTCCAAATTCGCCCGCCCACCAACTGTGAGTGGCGCCCTGGGCCCATGGTGAGCCAGGGCTTACACCGCCTGCTTCCGGGGGTGACCAAGTCCTGGCTGGCCGCGGATACGGTTCCCGTATTCGCGGGACAGGTCATTGAGGAGTTTCCTCGTCGCGGCGTGCCCTACGCGCTCATCCGGGTGGGGCGCCAGGTGTTCAGTGCCGGTTCGGACGGCCGCTTCGCGGTCGCCGCTCCCAATTGGGGACCGGGTGATCCGTGGTGGGTGGCGGGTGCCAACGGGCAAGCGTGGCGGCGGATCGAACCACCGATAGGGCCATTGCGGCCGACCGATCTCGGGGAGTTCGAATTGGCCGCCGCGCGCGAGTGCGTGCTGCGCTGCGTCGACGGTCGGGGACACGGGGTGTCCGGAGTGCGCATCTCCCCCTGGCCCGATTTGGGGGCCGACTTCGACTGGCTCCCGCGCACCGACGCCAGCGGGGCAGTCACCCTGCGTCTCCCGCGCGGGCCGGCGGAGGTGGCGGCCTTGGGCCCGGGAACCGGCGCGGTGCGGATCGCGATTCCGGCCGATGCCAAAGCCCACAGCGTGGCGCTCTCGCCACCGGCGCGGCTCGAGGTCAATCTTCGGGGCAACGAACCGGCGGTCTTCCCGCTCTTTCGCTTGCGCCTCAGCGCCGATCCACGCGTGCTTCAACGTCGAGATTTGCCCGCCCTGGTCGGGCGCGGCGTGCACGGGGCGAGCCCGCGCGTGGATCTGCCTGATCAGCTCGAAGCGGTCTTTTCCCGCTCCGGAGCGCTTTCGGTTCAAGACCTGGCCCTGCGCAAGCCCGTCAAAGTCGAGATCCTCGATGTCAACGACGAGGTCGTGCACCGCGAGGACATCCGCCTCAACGAAGGCGAGGTGTTTCGGATCAACCACCTCGTGGATGCGGCCTGGATGATGCACCCGGGGCGAGTCACCGGAGCGGCGGCGACAGAAAGTGGAATCTTCGCGGGGGGGCGAGTGACGCGCGACGGAGTGGTCTCGGAAATGCCCTGGAGCGGGCCCCAGTTTCTCGTGCCGGGTCGGGCGAGCGAAACGGTCGAGGTGGAGATCGAGGGTCCCTTCGGACCGGCCCCATTTCGACATCGTTTTGCCGCCCTCGGGGGCGGAGCGCCGCTCGAGGTGGCGATGTCCTCGGAAGCGGTGCGGCACGTCCGGGTCGTGGGTCCCGCGCTCTTTGGCGCCGACGAACTCGGAGTGCGGCTCCTCGTCGCGGGGACGCCCCGCTGGATGCGGCCGGCGGGCCCCGGGGTCTTTCGCGCCTGGCTCGAGTCGGGGGTCTCGGCCTCCGTCGAGGTGTTCGGTCCGGGATGGCTCGTGGTCGGGGCCCTTGGCGGCGAGGAAGTCCAGTCGACGATCACGATGCCTCGACTCGTACCACTTCGACTGCGGGTGATGGACGAACTCGCGGATGCGGTGCACCTGTTCCTTCAAAGCACGCGGCCGGAGATGCCGCGCAGCTCGCGGATGATTCGCCGGCCCTCCCAAGGGAGCTACGAAACCTGGGAAGCCGGTTGGGTTCCCCTCGGCCCCCTCAATGTTCAGGCGGCCGTTGTGGATCCCGAGTACGGTGTGGCCAGCGGACCACCGGTGTTCTTTCAAGTGGTGGCCCTTGCCGACCAGGCTCTGGAACTGGTCCTGGATCCTTGAGGGTCTGGCGTGGTACACCCCCGCCATGAATCGTCCTGAGTTGAAGCGGGCCCTCGGCCTGCCGAGCGCCGTTTTCCTGATCGTAGGGTCGGTGATCGGGTCGGGTGTGTTCCTGAAACCGCTCAGGTTGGCGGAGGTATTGCCCTCCGAAGGTTGGATCTACGCGACGTGGATCGGGGTCGGTGTCGTCTGCTTTGCGGCGGCGCTCGCATTCGCTGAACTCGGGGCGATGATGCCGACGGCGGGTGGCCCCTACACCTACCTGAGAGCGGCGTTTGGGCCCTTTGTCGCTTTCCTCTACGGTTGGTGCCTTTTCTTCGTCATCAATCCGGGAACGATCGCCGCTCTCGCAGTGGTGTTCGGCGAGCGCGTTGCCGAGTTCTTCGGGTTGGGTGCGGGGATGGATTTAAATCTCGCGCTGGCCATGATCGTCGGGCTCGCGCTGGTGAACCACGTTGGAGTGGTAGCGGGAACCTGGCTCCAAAACGTCAGCACGATCGCGAAACTCGGAATCCTCGGGGGAATCGTGGTGGGCGGGTTGCTCGCCCTGGGCGGCGAGCCGGCTGCCACGGCCGCGACCACGGTGCCGAGTTCGAATCCCTCGCTCACGAAGGGGCTCGGGATCGCCGCGATCGCGGTCTTCTGGGCGTACGAAGGGTGGCACCAATTCGCGTTCAGCGCCGCCGAACTCAAGAACCCACGACGGGACATTCCGCTCGCGGTCTTGATCGGGATGTCCATCCTCATCGCCGGGTACACCCTCGTGAATGCCGCCTACCTGGCGGTGGTCCCCCTTGGGGAAATGAAGGCGATGGTTGCCATCTCGGGGACGGAACCGAGTTGGGTGGCTGAGACCTTCTTGACGCGAGTCTTCGGTGCGCCGGTGGGCAACGCGTTTGTTCTCCTGCTCGCATTGAGTGTGCTCGGAGCGGCCAATCCCAATTTTCTTTCCACCTCGCGCAGCTTTTTGGCGATGGCCGAGGAGGGCGAGCTGCCCCGCCTCTTCGCCAGGATTTCCCCGCGGTTTCGCACCCCGGTGGCCTCGATTTGGGCGCAGGCCGTCCTCTCGATTGGCCTGGTGGTGGTGCTTCGGGAGTTCCACGACCTCACGGACTACGTGGTGACCGTCGCGCTCCTCTTTTTTGCGGCCGCGGTGGCGGCGGCGTGGGTGCTCAGGGTGCGGAACCCGAACGCCGAGCGACCCTATCGGTGCCCGTGGCTTCCGCTCTGCGTGGTGTTGTTCGCGGCGGCCACTCTGTTTGTCGAGTTCGAGATATTGACGGATCCGGAAGGCCAACAACGGGCCCTCTACGCGGCTGGTTTTGCCGGATTGGGCGCCTTGTTCTATGCCCTTCGCCGCGGCGCGACGCCGAAAAAAGTGTGAGTTCGGAGACCGATTCGCCGAAAAAGTCACGGTGGGCCGGCGTGCCCAAGGAGAGAGGCGATGCAGACCGTGGCACCCCTGGGGACATCCTCCGAACCGGAAGTCACCCTGAACCGACTGGGCTTGGCCCTCCGGGAGTCCCCGGCGGCGCTCCTCGCTTTCTTGGAGCGCACCGAAGGGGAGCGGGCGTCCGCAGCGCGACTCTTCTTCTTGAACAACGACCGCGCGAGTCTGGGCATTCTCAAACTCCGCGAATCGGTGGGCTGGCTCTCGCTCGGACGTGCGGAGCAGGCATTTCAGTCCGCCCACGACGGCTGGGCGACGATGGAAGGCCGCGCCACGGGGGTAGTCCAAGCCCTCGTTCTCACGCAGCTTGCGGCCGCCACCGCGGTGCGGGGCGATCTGTCGGGCGCGATCCGAGCGGCCCGGCGGGCGGAAGCGCTGCTCGTCGCGGATCGGGGCGACCCGTCACCGCAGTCGCTCGCGGTGAGGGCCCAACTCGTCACCTTGCTGCGCCACCGCGGGGACAGCACGGAGGCGGCGATCCAACGGCGTGATGCGACCGTGACCGGTTTGCTCGCGCAGACCAAAGATCCCGTTTCCCTCGCGCGCCTCGAGCGCCTCATTGCGGTGTTCGCGAAGGGGGATGACCCGCCGTCGTGGGCGCTCTGTTACTGCCTCGGTTGGCGCAACGTCCACGCGTAGAGACGCGGTCAGGCGCTACGTCGATCTCGGGACGGTGAAAGCGGCGATCGTCATCAGCACCGCCATGGCCGCCGCGGTGAACATGATTCCCGCGTGTCGCGCCGACTGGGCGGCCAGGGGGATCCCTCCCGCCAATCCCAACTGGACGAGTAAGGCTCGCAGCGTGAGATAGCGAGGGCGATCCGGCGCGGTCACGAGTTCACCCATCAGCGTCTGCAGGCCGGAGCGGCGCAGTGTTTCGATCAGTAAGGCCCCGCCAAGAATCAGCGTGGCGGCGACAAACGAGTCCGCGGCAACCGGCAGGGCGAGCAGGATCGGCGTCAAGCAGAGTGCACCTACGTAGGCGACTCCTGCGGCTGGTCTCTTCTTCAGCACGAGGGGCGAGAGCAGACCGCCGAGGAGGGGACCTACGCTGGCCAGAAAATACAAGTTCGCCGTTTGACCGATGGAGAGACCGGCGTGTTCCGGCGACTGGAGGAGGCTCGGGAGAAGGGTTGTCGCACCGCCGATCGCGGCTGCCGCCGCAACGGTGGAGATCAGCGCGCGCGCGAGGCGTCGTTCGGAGAACAGGGCCCCAAAGCCGCGTGGCGAGCCCAAAGGCTGCGTCGGGCGAGGGAAAGTGAGGCCACTGAACACCGCGAGGGCGAGAGCCGTGGCGGCGGTGGCGATGAACAGCGATTCCAATCCGAAGCGGGCGACCAGCTTGGCGCCGGCCGGGACTCCGGCCACCACCGCCGCCAGAAAGCCGGCGGTCATCGCCGCGACGGCGCCCGCGCCGATCTCAAGGGCGGAGACCAGGAGGGACGCGGAGATCAGCCCGCTGCTGCCACCGGCCAAGGCGCGCAGGAGAACCGCGACTGCGAAATCCGGCTTCAGCGCCAAGCCCGCGGCCGAAACGCAGAGTCCGAGCAAGCCGAACCAAGTTCCCGACCTGGACAGCCAAACCGGAGCTTTGAGACTCACGGACACCGGGATGATCGCCGCGCCGAGAGCGTAGGCGGCGGGAAGCCAGGTCGGATCCTGATCCGGCCACACATCGTTGCGCAGCGTGCGAAGCAGAAGAGGGTAGATCGCGTTGTCGGTCGCCTGGAGCGCCGCGATGAGGAAGCAGAGCAAGATCGGCAGGCGGGGCACTGGCATCGCGCACCATAGCCGCTGCCTCCGGTTGAGAGCCCCTCCGGCGAGCCCCTCGGATTCCCGGACCGACCCCGGATTCGGGACCCCCCGGGCTCGTTTCCAGGCCCGGACGGGTGGTCTCGGGTGGGTCCCGGCGGAAGGGCTTGGCTTGATCGTGGGTCAATTACGACGTAAATGACCCACATGTTGGACAGGCTGCTCCTGACCAGAATCCTCGCTTCGCGGGCCAGTGTGCTGCTGCTCGGCCCGAGGCAAGTGGGGAAGTCGACACTGTGCCGCCGGCTCGGGGCCGACCTTTACGTGGATCTCGCCGACGAGGCCGAGTTCCTCTCCTTCGCCAAGGACCCATCACGCCTCCGGCGCGAGGTGGAGGCGCTGGGCAAGAAGGGCCTCGTCGTCATCGACGAGATTCAGCGGGTGCCGTCGCTCCTCAATACGGTTCAGTCGCTCGTGGACGTCTCGGATCGCAAGTACCGCTTCGTACTGACGGGCTCGAGTGCGACCAAACTCAAGCGCGGAGGAGCGAACCTGCTCCCCGGCCGCATGATCATGGAACGGATGGACCCACTTTCGGTTCTCGAGATCGAGGGAAAGTTCGAACTCGAACGCGCTCTGCGAATCGGAATGCTCCCCGGGATTTTTCACGGAGGCAGCGACGCCACCGAGCTTCTCGGCACCTACGCGGAGGTCTACTTGCGCGAGGAGATTCTCGCGCAAGCCGCGACGCGCAACATCGGCGCTTACGCTCGGTTCTTGGACGCGGTGGCCGCCATGAGCGGACAGTGGATCAACTACTCGAAGCTCGCCTCGGACACCGAAATCCCCAAAGAGACGATTCGCCGTTATGTGCAAGTCCTCGAGGACACGATGATCGCGATCCGGCTCCTCCCGTTTGATCCGCGGGTGAGGACCACGCGCCGAGTCTCGCAGCGGGAGAGAATCTTGCTCTTCGACGTCGGCGTTCGGAATGCGCTCTGTGGTTTGCATCAACGCCCGGTCAGTCAGGTGGATCTCGGGGCGGTCTTCGAGCAGTGGCTGATCCAGCAGGTCGTGGTGCTTCACCATGCGCTTCACAAAGAATGGCGGCTCTCCGCCTACCGAACCGAAGGTGGCGCGGAAGTGGATCTGGTCATCGAGAGGGGGGACGACATCGTGGGGCTCGGGATCAAAGCCGGCACTAAAGTGGGACCGACCGATACCAGGGGGCTTCAGTCTTTGGCGGAAATGGTGGGCGGAAAGGTGCGCCTATCGAAGTGGATCGCTTACCAAGGGACACGTGTCCAGCGATTTCCGGATGGCACGGAAGCTCTGCCCTGGCGGGAAGTGCTCGTTCGACTGAGGGGATGAGGACGCACACTCGAAGGCCCACCGAACTCGGCCTGAGTGGGCGAGAGGGATTGCGGAGCGCAGCTCGGTCAACGGGGAGCGGACGCCCACTCGATGGACGGAGGTTTCGGCTCGGAGGAGAGGGCCGCCGAGCCGATGATTCCCACCCGCACCGCGTGCCGAATCTCCATCACTCCGAGACGCCGGAGAGTAGGGTCGGAGTCACGAGCACGGTGAGAGGCGTGTGCGCGATGGAACGACCTCGGTCCGAAAAGAGGTAGCGCAGAACGGGCACGGCTCCCAGGAACGGAATTTCCCCGCGGCCCGGCCCGGTCACGGTGGGGGCGGTCGCGCGGAATTGTGTCTGCCCGAAGATCAGGCTCGAGTCGTTGATCCGGGTCCGGATTTCACCCAACCAATTGGTTTGACCGAAAGTGGGCGCGAACACGATCGAGTCCGAACGGCGTCGCTCCACCGCCGCGGAATTCGAAGGGGTCACGATGCTGCACTCGGATCCGAACAATCGCGAAGTGCAACCGAACACATCGGTGCCGGTTTGGGGGCGAATGACGGTGAGCGTGCCGGAATTGGCGGTCCCGGACGTGACGTCGAGGGCGATCCCGAAGTCGCCCGAGGGAGTGAGCGCACCGACAAAAGTGCGAGCAGGGGCGGCGGCGTCGAACGGCGGGAGATCCAAGAAGAGATCCCCGATGCTCCCAATCGTTGCCAAGCCCTGGCCCTGGGCACTCCCCTGGGTAATTCCCCCGGGAGACGGGAACTGGGCATGACTGAGCGAGGTCGTGATGGCTCCGTTGGCACCGAACTGGAGCTGCCCCTGGCCGATGCGGAACGTCGTCAGCGAGGGCAGGAGGCTTTGCAGCTCCGCCGACAGAAAGCCCAGCTCGTAGTCGCCTTGCGGAACGATGGTGGTCGTCGTCGAGCGGACGAGGGTGAGATCCCGGTCGGCCGGCGCACCCGCCGGTTCGGCACCGCGAGCCAGCTCGCCGTCGGAGCTGAGCGAATACGAGCCGAACAAATGGGGGAAGGACGACACCTGGGCGAGACGACCGAGCGGATCATTGGCGCCGGTCGCGATCCAATAAATCTGATCGCCAATTCCCGAGTAGAGCATGCTGCCCCCGAACGGCTGCGGAACGCCGAGCGAGACCGAGGTCGCCCCGATCGCATCCCGAGTCACCGTCTTTTCGTGGCCAGTCGTGGTGGAGCCGGTGAAGGTCGGAATCGTGCCGCTCGATCGGAATGTTCGCCCCTGCCACTGGCCCGAAATCGATGCCTCGAGTTGCACCGGCTCGAACCGAGTGCGCAAATCCAATTGCAAGGACGGAGCTCCACCCGACGCGGGCTGGCCGGAGTAAGCGCCGCTCGATTCCAGGTAACGGAAGTCACCGCTCAGGCTTTGGTGCGTGAACAGCGCGTCGATGTGTCCACTGACCCCGATGGCGATGGGCCGATCCGCGGTTGCTCCCAGACCGTAGGTTCCGATCGTCTCCCCGGTCCAGAGTGACGCACCGGAGCGGGTGGATGAAAATCCAGCGATGCGGCCGTCTTCGTCGCGAACCACGCCGCTCGGACTCAGGGTCTGGGTCAGGAATTCGGCGCCCTCGGCAAAACGGCCCTGCGGATTGGCTTGGTTCGACTCGGTCATCTGGGCGATCTCGAGCGCCAAGCTGCGGCCGTCGGCGTGGGTTTCGCTACGGAGGCGCGATCCCTTCTGCATGAAGGTCGAGAGTCCACCGAGGATCGACTGGCCAATGGATGCACCAGTCTGCGCTCCTTGTCCGGGTCCGGCTTGGCCGTACTCGGCGCGGATGAGCGACCAGCTCCACAGCGAGGTCGACGTTTCCAAGGTCCAGCTCCCGAGGTCGCTCGTGCCGTTCATCGCTCCGAGAACGGTGCGGCTCGGGTCGGAAGTGCTCTGCCCTTGGACATTGCCGTCCGGAGTCACGCTGATATCGAACGCATCGAGGTCGTAACGAACTCGGTAGCCGGTGCCGAGAGGGTCTCTCGTGTACTCGAGCAAATTGACGGAGCCCTTGCCGTCCAGCTTCAGATCGAGCCAGCCCTGAACTTGGCCGAGGTGACCCGCGCTCGTCTCGATTCCAATGCCGCTGACCCAATAGCGGCCGGCGACCCCATTCAGATCCAGATTGGTCGGAACCGGCCAAGCCGAGGACGCTCCGTTGCCGGTGGGGCCGACGAAAGATCCGTTGAACGGGTTGCTCTCAAATCGCAGGAAATCGCTCAGGCCATTTCCCGAGTCGAAGAGAAGGAGGGAGCGGCGATGCGCTTCGTTGCCGAAGAAGGCGGTTCCGCTGCGGGTGCGGCTCGTGGGTGAGTTGCCGCTGGTGCTCAGGAAACGCTCCGCGAGAGTGAAAGTGCCTTGATCGGAGTCGAGCGGATTGGTGGTCGCACGGAAGGTCGTGAGTATGGGATTGCCGGAGGTGTCGGCCGACAATTTGGTGGCATTGACCCGGAAGGGCGTGAGAGCGGACGGGACGAGGTTCGCCCCCCGCAGGAACTTGCTCACGAAGTTGAATGCGTCGGGAATCGTCACGCCGGCAGTCCCGCCGTTGCTCACATGGAGGCTTCTTAAGCCGGCAGTTCCCGGTGGGGTGGTGACGGTGATGCGGCTCGGTGGGAAGCACGCGGTGTGCGGGAGGAGAATGCCGTCCAGGCGCACTTCCGTGGAGTCGAAGAGGTGGCTGCCGATGATCTCGATCTCAGTCCCGCCGGTCAGGGGGCCTCGGTCGGGGCTGGTGCGGCTGATGAGCGGAATGCGAGCGCTGTCGCCCACGTGAACTCCCGACGGGATGCGGGTCAAGAGCCCGCTGTCGATCTCCTCCAGGAGCAAGTCAAAAGCCCCTTCCGCGAGGCCGGCCGGAAGCGTGAGGGCGAGTTCGGAGGACGAAATCACGGTGACGGGGATTGTCTGGTCCTGGAGCCTCGCCCGATAGGTTTCGCCGTGATCAGCGAGCGGGCCGACGCTGTCCGGGCCGATCAAGACTCGAGTCTCTACGGGGTTTTGAACATCGCCGTACCCGCGGACTAGGCCCCAGACCTCGAGGGGAGGGATGACCCGAGCCGACGGGTTGCTTTGGAAGGCGGCGGCGGGAGTCACGTTGCTCGGGGAGAGACCCGAAACGGAACCACGCCCGGTGGTCAAGAAGGTGCTCAGGGCCGCAAGTAGATCCGACGTCAGAGAGTTGCTGCGGTCGTTGGGTGTTGAGGTTCCGAAGTTCAGGCCGTCGCCGGCGAGATCCTGCAGATCCTGGCCGATGGTGTGGGTCAGGACCATCGTGTCTTGATTCAGCGCGAAGGCGTGTTGCGCGATGGCGGCGATCGCCGCGGCATGGTCGGCGGCGAGCCCGGCCTGGGCGGGGCCGCTCGTGAGGTTCGCCGGCGGAGTCAGCAGAAAATCGTCCGCTCCGAAGAATCGCGCGGTCATGCGCAGGGCGTTTGGAACCTGGTCCGCGGCGAAGGCATCGGCATGCTGACATTGTGCTTGGAGCAGGTAGTAGGCCACCGTGGTGAGCGGGGATACGACCACCGACGCGGCGCCGCGGTCCGAAGTGTCAGCGAAGCCCCAGAGTGGTTGGTTGACCGGCACGCTCGCGGCCATTCCCGTGGCTTCATCGGTGTAGGTTCCGCCTGTGATCGCGATCAAGGTCCATCCCGAGTACATCCCGACCGGGACGGCGAAGCTCCCGGTCGCGTCCGTCGTGGCGCTCCCGAGCAGCGCTCCCGCGCCGCCCGTGTCCAGCAGAGCAAACACCTGAACGGATGCGTTGGCGAGTGGTCCCTTGAAGGCAAACCCTGACGCCATTCGATATTCGCCGGCATCGAATCGGTCGCGGTCACGGTCGCATCCGAGCATTCCAACCAGAGCCACCGCCAACGCTAGGACCGAGCTGAGTTTCTTCATGATCTCGCCTTTGCCCGGCTGCGGTACGACTCGATTGGCCCGCGACCCTAGGCCCCCTTAGTGAAAGCGAATCACCCGTGAAGTCAAGTCTGGCGCGCGCAGATGGTGCCAGCCCTGCTCCGGGTGAATGGCCGTTTGCGAGCAGACCTCTCTAGGCACTACGAGACGGGCTTGATCCCCCAGGCTCGGTGTAAACCGCGACGGTTCTTGGAGCCACGGGCTTGGTCGTGTCGCGTCGACGTGGCAGCTCGGAGTCGAGCCGTCACGTTTTTGGGCATCTTCAGCTCGCTACGGAGCTGGTCGGCGACACAAGCTCTGATGGCGCCAGGACTCCCCGTTTCATCCAGGCCACCGAGGCTGCGAAGAGCAGGCCGAAGATGGTGAATCCGAGGGGAAGAAGCCACAGGGTGGCGAAACTCTTGATCCTGGCCCGGGCAGGGTTCTCCGGGTCGTAGAGCACCTGGACTCGTTCGCCCACTTTGAACGCAGGAGGATCGGACGCAAATTCACTTAGCACGGTGTGGGTGTTGCCGTGCTGGTCCTGAAATCGAAACTCCGGCGCGAGGGCGTGATTCGGCTGACCCCACGCCCGGTTCGTCATCCGCATCACCGTCCCCGTCGTCTCTTCCGTGTGGCCAAGGAACACGAGATGAATGACCCCTAACCCGAGGCCGAAGGCGGTGAGCACGAAGCCACCTCCGATGAGCCAGTTGGCGATCTGGAACTGCCGCGCGAGCGGGCCCTTGTCTCTCGGCTTCATGGGGAGCGGTCCTGCTTTCAACTCCGGGTTCTTGCGGGGAAGGGTAGCGGATTTCCCTTCGTGTGCATTCCCGGCCGGCCGGGTTGCGGGCAGTGGAGCGCGGAGGAGTCGCCGAGGTCATGGTCGAGGCTGCGTGCCTTGCTGGTGGCCGGGCCGGGCGGCGAGTTGGTGGTTGGCCGCTATAAATCGCCAAAACTGGCGAGTTGACGGCGATGACTGGTCTATTTTGGCAGAAATGGCGAGTTGCGCTGGATCTTGACCACACCAGAGCTCATTGTGAATCGCCAGAAATGACGAACAATAGGCCTCCTGGTGCTCATTTCGCCAAAAGAGGCGATTTATGCCGACGAACCCTCACCTCACCGACGAATCCGTGCTCCAATCTCTGGGCGCCCGCCTGGAGCAACTGCGGCTGCAGCAGAACCTGACCCAGGCGGAGCTGGCCGCGCGGGCCTCGCTTTCAAAACGGACGATCGAGCGGCTGGAGTCGGGGGAGGTCGGCGCCCAGCTTTCGAGCTTGGTGCGGGCGCTCCGTGCCCTCGGCCAGCTCGAACGCCTCGATCTCCTGTTGCCGGAGCCCCCGCAGAGTCCGATGGAAGCCCTGAAGCGCGAAGGCAAGAAGCGAACCCGGGCCTCGGGCCGACGATCCCAGGATCAGGGATCGAAACCCTGGACTTGGGGTGACCGCGAATGATCGCGGAAGTCCGACTCTGGGGGCGGCGAATCGGAGCGGTCCTCCAGCCGGACGGCGATGATTGCGCCGCCTTCGAATACGACCCGGACTTTGTTCGCAGCCGGATTGAAGTGGCGCCGCTGGCGATGCCGCTTGCCGACCGGATCTACCGATTCCCCGAACTCGCGCGCGGCACCTTCCACGGACTGCCTGGCCTCCTGGCCGATTCCCTGCCCGACCGTTTCGGCAACGCTCTGATCGACGCGTGGCTCGCCACCCAGGGGCGAACTCGCGAGAGCTTCGGCGCGGTGGAGCGGCTCTGCTACACGGGGAGTCGGGGGATGGGCGCGCTCGAGTTTCTCCCGCGCATAGGACCGGGGCCCAGTCGCGCCAAGCGGGTGGAGATCGACGCGCTCGTCCGACTGGCGGGTGAAGTGCTCGCGTCTCGGGCCGCGGTGAGCGGGAGCTTTGCGAAGGGCGAGCGGGAACGGGCGCTCCAAGAAATCCTGCGGGTCGGGACTTCGGCCGGCGGGGCTCGGCCCAAGGCAGTCATCGAATGGAACCCGGTGACCAACGAGGTGCGCTCCGGGCAAGTCGCGAGCGGTTCGGGATTCGAGCCGTGGCTCCTGAAGTTCGACGGGGTGGATGACCAGGGCTCCCAGGACCTCTCCGCGACCCACGGATTCGGGGCGATCGAATACGCCTACTCGGAGATGGCCAAGGCCGCCGGCATCACGATGACCGACTGCCGACTCTTCGAAGAGAACGGACGTCGTCACTTCCTCACCCGCCGATTCGATCGAGGGCCGCGGGGTGAAAAGCTCCACATGCAGTCGCTCGGCGCGCTCGCGCACCTCGACTTCAACCTCGCCGGCGCGCACTCCTACGAGCAGGCCTTTCAGTGCCTGCGGCGATTGGGGCTCCCGAACTCCGCCTCGGAGGAGCTGTTTCGGCGGATGGCCTTCAATCTCGTCGCCCGCAACCAAGACGATCACGTCAAGAACATCGCCTTCCTCATGGATCGCTCCGGTGAATGGTCGCTCGCTCCCGCCTTTGACCTCACTTACAGTTTCAATCCCGCCGGCCTTTGGACCAACACCCACCAAATGACCGTCAACGGAAAACGCGACGACTTCCTCCTCGAGGATCTCGAAGCCTGTGCCCGCTCCGCGCTCCTCAAACGCGGCCGCGCCAAATCGATCCTCCTCGAAGTCCAATCCGCCGTCTCCCGCTGGCCCACCTTCGCCTCCGCCGCCGCGGTCGCCCCCACCCTCATCCCCACCATCCACTCCCACCACCGCCTTCGCCTCGCATAGCTTCAAGTCGATCGCACGATTTCAAGGAAACCTCCGGAAACGGTGGTTCTTGACACCAGGCGAATCCTGGTGCACACTCACGAGTGCCGCGTTCGGTTCCTTGCTCATGATCCATGACCGACAGCCAAAACTGCCAGCTTTACTTCTACGCCACAACTGTGGTCGAGGGCGACCGCAGTTGAGCCGAATTGGTCCTGTACAGTTTCCAGTGCCTCGTCCGCGCCCCTGTGGATCAGGTCTTGGCGGACTTGGACGCAGGGCATTTCCGGACTACTGGAGCGGGAGCGACGGGTGTCTCCGAGTCAATCGAGCGATGCGAGCCGGAAACGCGCGCATCCTGCTTGCACTGGTCATTGTGGCAACCGGAGTGCTTGCCCAGCCGGCATTCTCCCAGATCTTCCAAGCGTTGCCGCCCAGTGGTACGAGCGCATTGGAACCGGTTGGCTACGCCTCGTTCTCGTATTTGCAGGACGCAACGGGGGACGGGATCCTGGACTACATCCATCCGTCGAGTTACCGCGAATCGATTTCCTGTGCTCCCGGAGTGCTGGGTGGCGGGTTTGGTCCGACGGTATTGAGCACGAGGCTGTCGCCCGGCTCGATAGCGCAATCGGCGGTCGAGATTCACGTTTGCCAGGATCTCGACATGGACGGAATGGCGGACTTGGTCACGAGATCGAACTCGGGAATCGTGGACATTTGGCGAGCGACCGGAGGAGGGGCATTTCAAGTGGTCACGACCCTTGGCGGCCTGATCGACTCGATGGGAGTTGGCGACCTCACCTCCGACGGCCGACCGGAATTGGTGGCGCGAACTGCGCTCTGTTCGGTCCCCATTACTTACGGCTGTTGGCGGATTTACGATGTCACCGGCCTCCTATTCAATCAGATCGGTGAAATCGCCGATCCGGGGCCATTCTGGCTCGATGTTCCGATCGTGGGAGATTTTGATGGTGACGGATTTCGAGACATTGCCGCGATGCCGCATCGGACCTTCGCGCCGATCCCGAACGCGCACTGGTATCGAAATACCGCCTCGGCGCCCCTCTCTTTCACCTACGTCGGTCCGGTGCTGACCCAGAGACTGCATCCGGCTGCCGTGACTTCGAAGCCCCTGACCGGCTCCGATGTGAACAACGACGGATTTGACGATCTTGTCGTCTACAGCACCCTGACCGCGTCCATTGCGGTGAACCTCGGATCGACCAGCGGCCTCGCGGCAAACCCCGTAACGACCCCGGTACCGTTCGGCCTGGGGCAAGTCCACTATTTTCATTTTGTGGATCTCGACCGAGACGGCATGACCGACCTCTTCGTCGAGGAGCGTGAAGTCAATCCGTTTCTCCCTCCCTGGTTCGTTACCTACCACTGGATTCTGATGTCGGGAAGCGGCGACGGAAGCTTTCGGCTGATGGAGTTTCGAACCAACCCTCCGGCTTTATTCCTGTCGTTCTTGACAAGTGCCGACCGTGATAGTGACGGGGACCTGGACTTCATGCGCCGACGGGAAGGGTATCCCACGTCCGGGCCCATGATGACCACCGCACCCGTGGATCTAGCCTGGATCGAGAACCTGTCGATCTACGGTGGGGGAGTGAGCGGAAGTGCCGGGACGCCGAGGATGCGCAGGAGCCGGCCGCTTCTGGGTAATGCGGGCTTTTTTGTGAGCGTCGACAATGCCAGGCCTGGTTCGTTGGCAATCCTCGGGATCGCGACGGCGGCGCAGCCCACGGGGACACAGCCGGGCGGGCTTTGGTTGAGCACCCTGCCAGGTGAACTCCTTTATCCGGCCGGGCCCTACGGCTTGTTCATGACCGATGCCACCGGGACCGCCACGGCGCCGCTCCCCTTGCCGCTCATTCCGAGTGCCGATGGACTCGTCTTCTATGGCCAATGGGGGGTGCTCGACCCCGCGGGCTCTTACAGCGGCCTCGGCCCGTTCATCTCCCTCTCCGATGCCCACCAGGTCGTGCTCTACTATTGAGGCGCCGCATCCTCCGCTTCGAAGTGCGGGCGTGGCGTCGATCACTGGATGTTGAGCTGGAGTTTGGCGGCTTCGGAGATCATGGACATTTCCCAGGCGGGTTCCCAGACGAGGTCGACTTTGGTGGCGGAGACCCCTTCGCACTTGGCGACCTTGGCCTGGACTTCGCCGGGAAGCGAGCCGGCGACCGGACACATGGGAGAGGTGAGCGTCATCTTGACGTAGACCTCGCCGATCTGGTCGGCGCGGACTTCGTAGATCATTCCCATCTCGTAGATGTTCACGGGGATTTCGGGATCGAAGACGGTCTTGAGAGTGGCGATCACCGCGTCTTTGAGGGGCGGGTTTTCGGGGCCGAGGGCAATAGGGGTCGGAGGTGGGGCCGGGGTGACCGGAGCCGCGGGCGGGGAGAGATTCGCCTGCGTGGTGTGACCTCCCGGCGCGGGGGATGCCGGAGGGGTGGTGGGGCTCGGAGTGGAAGCGGAATTGGGACCGTGCGACATGATGAGAATCACTCCGTGGAGACGGGATCGGACTTTTGGTGCAGCGCCGCCTGGACGGTGCGCCAAGACAAAGTTGCGCACTTCACACGCACCGGAAACTTGGACATACCGGAGAACACCGCGAGTTTGCCGAGGCCGTCGGCGGAGGCGTCCGGCTGACCCGTGACCACGGCATGAAACTTGGCAAAGAGGGCGTCGGCCTCGGCCACGGTCTTGCCGAGCAGCGCTTCGGTCATGAGCGAGGCGGAGGATTTCGACACCGCACAGCCATCTCCCTCGAAGTGGATGTCCTTCACGAGGTCGCCGTCGAGGATCAGGTACACCTTCAGGTGATCACCGCAGAGGGCGTTGCGACCGACCGCGTGGTGGGAATGTCCGTCGAGCGGCCCGAAATTGCGCGGGCGCTTGGCATGCTCGAGGATCATCTCCTGATACAAGTCTTCGACTTCACTCATGGGCCAAAGATCTCCTGCGCCTTGCGTACGGCGCGGACCAGGCGGTCGATTTCGTCGATCGAATTGTAGAACGCGAGGCTCGCCCGCGCGGTGGCGGCGATGCCGTAGAAGTCCATGACCGGTTGGGCGCAGTGGTGACCGGCGCGGATGGCGACGCCCTCACGGTCCAAGATCGTGCCGAGGTCATGTGCGTGGATGCCGTCGACCACGAAGGAGAGGACCGAGGCCTTCCCGGGGGCGGTGCCAATGAGGCGCAGGCCCGGAACTGCGGTGAGTTTTTCAGTTCCGTATTCGAGGAGGCTGTGCTCCCAGGCGGCGATGGTCGGGTAGCCCACACGATCCACGAAGTCGATGGCGGCGCCGAGACCGATCGCTCCGGCGATATCCGGAGTTCCCGCCTCGAACTTGTACGGCAGCTCGTTCCACGTGCTCTTCTCGAAGGTCACGGAGGAGATCATGTCTCCGCCGCCCTGCCAGGGAGGCATCGCGGCGAGCAATGATTCACGCCCGTAGAGGACGCCGATGCCCGTGGGCCCGAACAGCTTGTGGCCGGAGAAGACGTACCAGTCTGCGTCGAGGGCCCGCACATCGACCGCGGTGTGGGGCACGGCTTGGGCGCCATCTACGAGTACGGGAATGCCACGTTCGTGCGCGGCCGCGATGATGGTCGGGAGGGGATTGACGGTGCCGAGCGCGTTCGAGACGTGCGTGACCGCCACGATCTTCGTGCGTTCGCTGAGCAGGGTGGGCAGCGCCTCGAGGGTGAGCACTCCGCGCTGATCCATCGGAATGACTCGGACCCGCGCCCCCTTTTCCTCGGCGAGTAGTTGCCAAGGGACGATGTTCGAATGGTGCTCGAGGGCGGAGATCAGGATTTCGTCGCCAGCCTGCACGTGCCGACGGCCGTAGGTTTGGGCGACGAGATTCACGCCCTCGGTGGTTCCGCGCGTGAAAATGACCTCCCGGGTGCTCTGGGCGTGGAGAAAGCGCGCCACCTTCTCGCGAGCGCGCTCGAAGGCATCGGTCGCTTCCTGGCTGAGCCGATGCACGCCGCGGTGGACGTTCGAATTGAGCTCGCGATAAAAGTGATCCATGGCCTCGATCACCGACGCCGGTTTGTGCGCGGTCGCGGCGTTGTCGAGATAGGCGAGGGGCTTGCCGTAGACCTCGCGCTTGAGCGCGGGGAACTCGCGGCGGATGCGCTCCAAGTCGAAGGGGGGGCGCGCCGAAGTCGTGCGCGGCGCGGCTTCATCGGTGCGGCTCATACGACCTCTTTCTGAGCGCGGGCGTGGGCCACCCGGCCGTCGATGCGCGCGTGCAGATGCGTACGTAGGCTCTCGATCCGAATGCGGTCGATCACCTCGTCGGCGAAGGCGCGCGTGAGCAGGGTCTTGGCATCGGCTTCGGCGATCCCGCGGGACCGCAGATAGAAGAGCGAATCCTGGTCGAGTTGGCCGCTGGTCGCGCCGTGGGAGCACTTGACGTCGTCGGCGTAGATTTCGAGTTGCGGCCGCGCGTTGATCGTGGCCTCGTCGGACAGCAGCAAGTTCTTGCTGGACTGGGCCGCGTCGGTGCGCAGGGCGCCCTGCCGCACCAGCACTCGGCCGGTGAATCCGCCGGTGGCCTGGCCGTCGAGGATGCCCTTGTATAGCTCTTCGCTTTGGCCGTGGGGGACTTGGTGATCGATCACGGTGTGGTGATCCATCGTTTGCCGGCCGCTGCCGACGAAGAGACCGTTCAACACGATTCGGGAGCCGGTGCCTTCGAGAGCACCGTGAATCGAGAGGCGCGAACTCTGGGCTCCCAGGCCCACGTAGTGCGAGGTGACTTCGGCGTCCTTGAGAACTCGCATCTGGAGGTGACCGACGTGCAGAGCATCGGCCCCTTCTTCCTGGACCCGATGGTGTTCGACCCGCGCTCCCGCCTCCGCGACGATTTCGGTGACGGAATTAGTAAACGTCGTGCCGCGAGGGGAGCCCAGATAGGACTCGATCACCGCCACTCGGGAATTGGCTTCGGCGACGATCAGCACCCGCGGGCAGGTGAAGGTCGGTTCGGCTTCGGGAGTGGTGAGGAAGACGAGGTGGAGAGGCGTCTCGACGGACACGTTTTTCGGAACGCGGATGACAAATCCGTCAGTCAGGAACGCGGTGTTGAGGGCGACGAATGGTGAGTTCGCGAAGGAAGCCACTTGCCCAAGGTGCGCCTCGAGCAATTCGCTGGATCCGGCGAGCGCTGCCGCAAGCGGGAGCGCGACCACGCCGCTCGGTACCACCGCGCGACCCGACACCTGGGGCGCGAACGCACCGTTGACGAACACGAGGCGGGGGAATTCGGCTGAGCCCAGGACGTACTCGAGAATGCGGCGTTCGGACTCCCGCGCGAGCTGGCCGCCCGCGGTCGGACGGAATGCGGTGGTGCTCAGCGATTGCAACGCGGCGTAGCGCCAATCTTCGTGGCGCTGACCGGGGAACCCGGTGGCGGCAAAGTGTTCGAGGGCGGCGCGGCGCAAGTCGCGCATCCACGGCGCTCCCGCGCCGGGCAAGACCGCCTCGATCGGCTGGAACATCTGTTTCCAAGTGGCGACGGTTGGCATCCGGACTCTCCTATCGCCCAGCCTTGGCAGCGGCCTCTTCGATCCACGCGTAACCCTTGGACTCGAGTTCGAGGGCCAGCTCTTTGGGGCCGGAGCGCGCGATTTTGCCGTTGGAGAGCACGTGGATGCGGTCCGGGACGATGTGGTCGAGGAGACGCTGGTAGTGGGTGACGAGGAGGATGCCGCGGTCCGGACTCCGGAGCGCATTCACGCCGTTCGAAACCACCTTCAAAGCGTCGATGTCGAGGCCGGAATCGGTTTCGTCGAGAACGGCGAGCTTCGGTTCGAGGATCGCCATCTGGAGGATTTCGTTGCGCTTCTTCTCGCCGCCCGAGAAGCCCTGATTGACGGAGCGATTCAGGAACTTCTGATCGATCTCCATCATCGCGGCCTTGGACTTGAGCAGTTCGAGGAAGTCCATCGCGTCGAGTTCGGGGAGGCCGCGGGCCTTGCGCACCGCATTGAGGGCGGAGCGCAAGAAATAAGAATTGGTGACGCCCGGGATTTCGACCGGGTATTGGAAGCCCAAAAAGATGCCCGCCCACGCGCGCTCTTCCGGGTTCATGGCGAGCAGGTCTTTGCCTTCGAAGCGCACGGAGCCTTCGGTCACTTCATAGGCCTCGCGACCGGCGAGGACCTGGGCGAGGGTGCTCTTCCCGGAGCCGTTCGGGCCCATGATGGCGTGGACTTCGCCGGGTCGAATGACGAGGTCGATGCCCTTGAGGATGGCGTTTTGACCGATCTTGGCGTGGAGGTTCGTGATTTCGAGCATGGGAGTGCGGTCAGCCGACGCTGCCTTCGAGGGTGATGTTCAAGAGTTTCTGAGCCTCGACCGCGAACTCCATCGGGAGCTCTTTGAAGACGCTCTTGCAGAAACCGTTCACGATCATGGAGACCGCGTCTTCGGGCTTGATGCCCCGCTGCACGCAGTAGAAGAGCTGGTCTTCGCTGATCTTGGAGGTCGTGGCCTCGTGCTCCACGGTGGAGGACACGTTGCCGATTTCGAGGTAAGGGAAGGTGTGGGCTCCGCAGTCGCCGCCCATGAGGAGTGAATCGCACTGCGAGTAGTTGCGGGCGGTGGTGGCGTTCTTCGCGATCTTGACGAGGCCGCGGTAGGTGTTTTGCCCGTGACCGGCCGAGATCCCCTTCGACACGATGGTGCTCTTCGTGTTTTTCCCGAGGTGGATCATCTTCGTGCCGGTGTCCGCCTGCTGGCGGTTCGCCGCGACGGCGACGGAGTAAAACTCGCCGACGGAGTGGTCGCCCTTCAGGATCACGCTCGGGTATTTCCACGTGATCGCCGAGCCGGTTTCGACCTGGGTCCAAGAGATGTGCGAGCGCTCGCCCGCGCAGATTCCGCGCTTGGTGACAAAGTTGAAGATGCCGCCGCGTCCGTCCTTGTCGCCCGGGTACCAGTTTTGCACCGTCGAGTACTTGATCTTGGCGTCCTTCAGGGCGACCAGTTCGACGACGGCGGCGTGAAGTTGGTTTTCGTCGCGCTTCGGGGCGGTGCAGCCCTCGAGATAACTGACGTACGCCCCTTCGTCGGCGATGATCAGCGTGCGTTCGAACTGGCCCGTCTCCGCGGCGTTGATGCGGAAGTAGGTCGAAAGCTCCATCGGGCAGCGCACGCCCTTCGGGACGTAGACAAACGACCCGTCGCTGAAGACCGCCGAGTTGAGCGCCGCGAAAAAGTTGTCGGTGGTAGGAACGACCGAGCCCAAGTATTTGCGGATGAGCTCGGGATGCTCCTTCACGGCCTCGGAGAACGAGCCGAAGATGATTCCGAGGCTCTTGAGTTTGTCCTTGTAAGTCGTGGCGACGGAGACGCTGTCGAACACGGCGTCGACCGCGACTCCGGCGAGCATTTGCTGTTCGAGCAGCGGAATGCCGAGTTTGGCGTAGGTCTTGAGCAGTTCGGGGTCGACTTCGTCCAGGCTCTTCGGACCGGTTTTTTGCTTGGGCGCGGCCCAGTAGCTGATGTCTTGATAATCGATGCGCGGGTAGCTGACCTTGGGCCAGGTCGGCTCTTTCATCGTCTGCCAGTGGCGGAACGCTTTGAGTCTCCACTCGAGCAGCCAGGCCGGCTCCTCCTTCTTGGTCGAAATGAGGCGCACCACGTCTTCGGAGAGGCCCTTTGGAGCGATGTCCTGTTCGATGTCGGTGACGAAGCCGTAGCCGTACTCGCGTTTGGCGAGATCTTCGAGTTGGGTGGTCTCGGGGGTAGACAAGGCGGGGCTCCGTTCAAACCGATTCCGGGGGGGCCAAGGTTCGTTCGCGGGCGAAAGCGCCGACCGGGTCGGCTGCCGGGCAGGTCATTTCCGCGAGCGTCACGCGATCCAGGGCCTCGCGGACGGCGTCATTCAGGCGTTGCCAGCTCGTACGAACGGTGCAGTGGTGCTCGACCCCGCAGTCGGCCGGGGACTCGGTGGCACACGAGGTGATCGAGATGGGGCCTTCGAGCGCCTCGATGATGCTGCGTACGGGGATGTCGGCGGGGTGCTTCGCGAGCTCGTAGCCGCCTCGGACTCCGCGGTGGGAGACCAGGAGACCGGCATGCACGAGCAGCTTCAAGACCCTTGCGACCATGGCGAGTCCGAGCCCGGTTTCGAGCGCAAGATCCCGGGCGGAGTAGCTCCGGCCGCCTCGCACCTTGGCGAAGAGGGAGAGAAGCAGGATGCCGTAGTCGGCTTGTTTGGTGATGCGGATCATGACGCAGGGCTGGGCGCGCTTTCAATATCGGAGTAATTTGATCCGAATTCAAGGGGCGAGCTTGGACGGCTGGGGTTGCCGCCCCGTTGCTTAGCCCCAGGCGCCCGGTACCCCCCCCAGCTTGGGCCGGGGACTCTCAGGCTTTGCGGAATTTTGTTTACGATAATTCCGACCTCATGGGGTGGCTTATTCAAGTTTGTTCCCACTGCGGCGATGGGGACGGGTACAACTGGGCCTGAACGCAGGGTGACCTGCGCTACTCCCCCGGTTCCTGCCGCACTTCGGGTCAGTCCCTCCGGGGGAACCTTTCGCGACTTTTTGTTGGAGAGTTTGTCCATGTCAATCGTGACACGCAGCCTAGTTTGGGTGGCAATCGCCTCGTGCGCGGCCTTCGCACAAGGGCCAGTGACGCTCATGGGGATCGACGCCGAGGATGGCAACGGAGCCTTCGGAAGCTCCCACGGCGGCAAGGCCCCCTACATCGCAGTCCTGACCAGCATGCTCGGGAACACCACGAACGGTGGCTCCGGGGTGCTCGTCATCGGTGGCGGCAAGAACCCCAATGACGATGTCACGGGCTTCTTCAATGCCATCTGCGCCGGCGCGACCCCGGCCCAAGTTCCCACCTTCGTCAATGGCGCCGCGGCAATCACGGCTCAGTCCTTCGCCGGCTTCCGCGTCATCGCGGTGGCTAGCAGTCAGTTTGCCACATTCAGCGGTGGCCTCACGCAGGCTGAGAACGATGCCTTGGCGGCACGCGCGGCGGGCATTGCGGCCTTCGTGAACGGGGGAGGTGGTCTGCTCGGTTTCTCGGCCGATGACCTCACGAACCCCTACGGATACCTCGGAACGATCGGCGCGTTCACCTTCGGGTTCCCCGCGCAGTACGACAACGTCACGGCCACCGCAGCCGGCCTCGCGGTGGGAATCACCAACACGAACCTGGATGTCTGCTGCTGGCACGACGAGTACACGGCGTTCCCCGCGTTCCTGCAGGTGCTCGCCACCAACAACAACACGGGTAACGCCGCCGCGATCGGTGGAGCCAGCGTGGTCATCGTGCAGGGCATCGCGCTGACGCCGCCGAACCAGGTGTGCAACACCGGACAGCCGCACACCGTCACCGCCACGGTGGCGACGAATCAGGGAAATCCCGTCGTCGGCACGCTCGTGACCTTCACGGTGGTCTCCGGACCGAATGCCGGCCAGATGGGCCAGGCCATGACCAATGCCATGGGGCAGGCGACGTTCACCTACATCGGTGGCATCAACGTCGGTATCGACACGATCCAGGCTTGTTTCGTGGATGCGCAGATGGTTCAGCGCTGCGCCATGGCGAACAAGGAATGGGTGGAGTGCTTGGTCCTCCTCGGCTTCCGTACCGCCAACATCGCGCTCAATCCCTGGCCGACCGATCGCCTCTTGGTTGAGCCCGAAATCTGGTTGAGCACCACGATGGAAGTGGCCCCGTGGTTCACGATTCCCAACGACCCGATTTTCCAGGGCTTCACCTTCTACGCGCAGGTTGGCATGTTCAACCCCGCCGTCTTCCCGAGCGATCCGCTCCAGATGTCGCATGGCATGGCCGTTACGGTCGGCCAGGGCGTAACCAACTACGGCGTGGGTGGCTCCGGCATCACGGGCTGGCCCTCCGGCCCAGTCGACCTCGGGTCGACCTTCCGCTTCTTCTTCAGCATCCCGGGTCTTTGATTGATCCTCGAGTCGCAGGGATCGCCCTGTGACTTCCTGACCCCTGCCCGCCTGAACTTCAGCGCTCCGGCGTGGAATGCAGGCGGGGTAGGGGGTCGGGGAGGGCGATGATGCGAGCCTCCTCCTTGGCGAGTTCGGCGAGACGCCGCTTGACGATCGGCAGCGGCGCGAAACACTCGGCCACTCGCAAGTAAGACGCGAAGTGCCGCGCCTCGGATTCGAGGAGCCGACCGTAGAACGCGGCCAAGTCTCGGTCCGCGAGCCCTTCTGCCAAGAGCGTGAATCGCTCGCAGGACCGAGCCTCGATCAACGCCGAGACCAGAATGCGGTCGATTCCCCGGTCCGGCTCCGTCCTGGAAACGAGGAGTCCGAGGCGGCCGCCGTAGGCGCTCGGTGCTTGCCCTTTGAGTCTCCACCCGCGCTGGTCCAGGAGTTCCATGACGAGTTCGAGGTGGTCCAGCTCTTCTTTGATGATCGGGGTCAGGGCTCGGACGATTTCCGGGCGGTCGACGTAGGACACCAAGAGGTGGGTCGCGGCCGCGGCCGCTTTTTTCTCGCAGTGGGCGTGGTCAAAGAGCACCTCGCGGAGGTTGCTCTCGACGACGCCGACCCATTGCGGCGGAGTGGTCGATTCGAGCGATAGCACCGCGGAGTCTATCGTCGCCACCCGGCTTGCCACGGGGGCTTCGGTCCCTCACAGGGAGGGAGGCCACGGCCCCACCCACCGGAGCCGAAGCGGGCCCTTCGCGGTCGAGGGGTCGACCACTGCGTTTTTCTGAAGGATCTGGAGGACGCCGCGGCTCACGAGGCGTCGGGCCGCCCGGCGGGCCGGCTCTATGATCTCGGCCCAATCGTCGCCGGACCGAACTCGTCGAGCCGCCTCGGATGGGCAAATGGTGGCTCGCCGATCCCGCTGGCCCAGCAACTCGACGATGGCGAGTTCCAACGCGCGATCTTCCTGCGTCACCTTGCGGCGCCGACAGGCATCGGAGCAGTAACGGACCTCGTGCCAAACCTTCGCCCAGCGAGGCCGCCAGGTCATCCGGCGGCCGCAGGAGTCGCAGGTTTTTTCGAGAAGTTCGCTCAACCGAAGCGGCGGCGGATGACCGGAGTGGCGTAGACGTTCGGGCCGTCCGTGCAGACCGCGAGGAAGTCCATGGGGACTCCCAACGGGAAGAAACCGGGGGGAAGCGTGAAGGGATCAGCGGGGTAGAGGGGGGAGGAGACGGGGACCGTCCAGTGGAGCGGATTGCCGGGGGAGGCCACGGGGGCGAGCGTCAGGATCGAGAGCACGGTTGCATCGACGATGATGCCGAAGACAGGACCGGTGCCTGCCGGAAGGGAGGTATCGAAGCTCAAAACGGTGTACCCCTCGATCGTTCCGAAGGGGACGTTGACGAGGCCGAGGCTGCCCGAGGCTCCGGTGAGATCGGTCACGGAGAGCGCGAAGAAGGGGATTTTCACCACGCTCACGCCACTGGCGCTCGAACCGGTGCCGCCCGCCGTGCCGAGGAGCAGGGCCGGGCCGCCGGCGTAGGGCACGCGATAGATCGTGCGGTTGGCAGCGCCCACGATCCAGTCGCCGTTCTGATCGACGTCGATGGAGTTGGGGCTTGTGATGGTGGCCGCGGGGGCGACATCGGTCAACGTTCCGACGGAGTCGACGCGGACGACGCGGCTGACCGAGAGGAGGGTCGCGACGACCTCGTTGGTCGCGGGGTCGAAGGCAATTCCGGAGACGAAGGAGGCGGCCCCGGACCACCCTGAGGCGATGGTCGTGGCCGCACCGCCACCCGCCGGCACGCGGAACAGCCCGAGGTTGGCTCCCACCACGATGTCCTGCGTGAGCGGGTCGATGCTCATGGCATTCAGGCTGGTACCCCACGGCTGCACCCCGGAGGTGAGGGGCGTCATCGCGCCGGTGATGGGATCGTAGGAGTTGACTTGGTCGGTGGTGGTGTCGCCCACGATGAGCTGGCCGTTTTGGTCCCAGTCCATTTCGCCGACCTGGCCGACGTTGGTGGTCAACAGTTCGTAGCTCGCGATGCTCGATCCCGCGACGATGACCCGGCCGATCCAGTTGGTGCCGCCAATCATGAACGAGTCGGGGCGGCGAGGATCCCAGAGGATCGCCTGGGAGGTGCTGGTGCCGCCAAAGCTCCCGAGGTTGAGGGTGACGGGACTACCGGAGTTCAGGATCATGCCGGCTTGGGCGTTCGAAAACCCGGATACCACGATGTCGCCCGTGTTGAGCTGCGCGAAACACGGTGCCAGGGCGAGGGCCGCGCCGAGGGCGGCCTGAATCACAATCTTGTTCATGGAGGGTACTCCTGGGGAGGGAAGTCTCTGAGCCCCCGGATTGTAGGGGCGAGGGGGGACATCTGGCCAGAGGGGCGCCCAATCCGGCGGGGATGTCCTGGGCATGGTTTATCCTCCGGGGGTCGAGCGCGCCGGGGCCGGGTCCCTGGCGAGTCTCGTGAACCGAACGGAGATTCCCATGGTTGGCCTGGTAGACCTGTGGCTGCCGATTTTGCTGTCGGCGGTCTTCGTGTTCGTGGTGAGCTCGATCGTGCACATGGCGCTTCCCATCCACAAAGGGGACTGGAAAAAGCTCAAGAATGAGGACGCCGTGATGGACTTCCTCCGCGGCCAGGGCCTCGTGACCGGCGGATACATGTTTCCCTGCGCCGGCTCGATGAAGGAATGCGGGACTCCCGAATTCATGGCGAAGCTCAAGCGCGGGCCTGCCGGTCACATGACGATCCTCCCCCCTGGCGGGGTCAACATGGGTAAGAGCCTGATCCAGTGGTTCCTCTTTTGCCTCGTGATCGGCGTGGTGGTCGCCTACATCGCCTCGATCACCCTGGGGCCGGCGGCCGCCGCCAAGCAGGTCTTCCGCCTCACCGCGACCGCCGCCCTTCTCGCCTACGGTTTGACCAACGTCACCGACTCCATCTGGAAGGGTGTGAGCTGGACGATCACCTTGAAGTTCCTGTTCGACGGCCTTCTCTACGCGCTCGCGACCGGTGCGGCCTTCATGTGGTTTTGGCCGAAGGCCGGCTAACCCACTTCAGTGGGAGGAGGGTCTTTGCCGGCGTGCGCGCCATCGGTTCAGGTGGGGCAGGAGCCAGAGGTGCAAGCCGCTGGCCCACAGGAAGAGCAGGCAGAGGCCGCTCGTCAAGAAGATGCCGAGCTTCGAAGCCTCTCCGAAGAAGCTGCCGTCGTGGAGCGATTCGATGAGGTCGGAGCGGCGGTAGGCCACTTGAAGCACTTCCCCGGTGCCCGTATCGACTTGAACTTCGAAGCGGTTCTTGCCGCGAAGCTTCGCGAGGCCGCGGGACGGCTGGACTTCGATCCGGTCCAGGTCATCAAACGACTGGATGCCCGCTTCCGGTCGGCTCCGGGCGGCGGCGAGGAGGCCTTCCAGATCGACAGCGGGCGTAGTCCCCGTGCCCTTGAGGGTCGGCGGCTGCACCCAAGGCAGTTGTTTTTTCACCTGCAAGAGCAGCCCCGTGCCGGTCACGAGGCCGAGGGGGAGGAAACAAACGAGAGCGGCGATTCGATGCAGTTTGCGGCTGGTCTTGGCGAAACTCATGGAAGGGCGAGAGGTTAGCCGCGGCGCCCGGGCGGAATTCTCGGATTTTCGCGATTGGGGATGGCCGAGTTTTCGGGGCGAAAACTGGACCGTCGGGGAAGGGAGGCATTCCGGGGCTCGTCCCCGAGCCCCCTCACCCGGAGTGCCCCGTGCTGCGAACGAACGAGTCAATCCCGTTGCTCCGCCTCCTTTCGCTGGTTTTCGCGGTCTTGACCGCGATCCCCGTCTTGGGGCAGGTCCCGAACCCTCCACCCCATGGGGGTCCCCCGGGGACCATCCTCGTCGACGACATGTGGATTCCCCCGGAGGCCGTGTTCGGGGAAGGCACGTTCAATGGCACGCCTTGGCCGAACGGGACGGTCTACTACGTGTTTGACGCGGGGGTGACGGCGACGCAGCGGAGCTCGTTCCGCGAAGCGCTGCAGGAGATTCGAGTCTGTGCCAACCTCAACTTCGTCGAGACAACGGGGTCGGGCAACTACATCTATGTGCGCCAAAATCCCAACGAGAGCAATGTGTCCAACTCGTCGGTGGGCATGGTCGGAGGCGCGCAGAACCTGAACGTCGGCTCGAACCTCTGGTTCGTCCGCTTCCACCTCGCGCATGAAGTGCTGCACGCTCTCGGGTTTCTGCACGAGCAGTCGCGGCCCGATCGCGACAACTTCGTGACGATCCACTGGAACTGCATCGAACCGGGTCGGGAGGGCAACTTCAACAAAGTGAATTCCGCGACCGCCTACGGACCGTACGACTTCACCTCCGTGATGCACTACCGCCGGAACGCGTTCAATGTCTGCCCGGTCACGGCCCCGCACGACACGATCACGCCGCTGCCCGCCTATTCCCAGTTTGGCAACCAAATGGGACACTCCGATTTCTTGAGCGTTGGCGACGCGCAGGCTCTGGCCGCTCGCTACGGCGCCCCGAGTGCCCCCACGATTTCGTTCCTGACCCCGGACGAGGCTCAGGCCGGCACCGGTCCGGTCACGATCACCGTGCAGGGTGGCCGGTACCACGAGGGCTCCGAGACCCCGTCGAACTCCGCTGGCGTTCGTGGGACGCGGGTTCTTTGGGATGGCCAGGAGGTCGACACGACCTACGTCAATTCCACGACCGTAACGTTCGTGGCGACGCCGCAGATGCTCAGTGGGGCCGGGACCCACACTGTCCGAGTGACCAATGATGCGGTGGCGGGTGGCCAGTCATCCGGGTCGCGTACCTTCACCGTCACCTGCGGCTCTGCCGGAAGTGGTTTGGGAACTTCACTGGCTGCCATGGGCGATATGAACGGCGATGGAGCTCCTGACTACGCCGTCGGCGAACCGGGGTACAGCAACGACCGCGGCCGAGTGCGCATCTTCTCCGGCCGCAGCGGTGAAGTGCTTTACTCTTGGACGGGTTTTGTCGGCAACTACTTCGGGACCTCGATCGCGGCGCTCGACGACATCACGGGTGACGGCAAGAAGGATCTCCTCGTCGGATGCCCGGGGGCGAACAGCTTCGCCGGACGATTCATGATCTTCGGAAGCCAGTCGGGGGCGACCATCTCCGACTTCACGTATTCAACCGCCAGCGGACAGATGGGCACCGACGTGGCGGCGGTCGGCGATGCCGATGGCGACGGGGATGTCGATTTCCTCGTCGGCTCGTGGATTTGGGGTAGCGCCCAGGGGCGGGTCGAACTGTGGTCGACCAATGGTGGCGTCATGCGGACGTCCATCGGCGGTACGACCGGAGACCGCTTTGGTTACTCCATGGCGGGTGGACGTGACGTCGACGGAGACGGGCGACCCGATTACATCATCGGCACCCCCCACTACGACGGCTCGGGAACCGATCGCGGGCGCATTCGGGTGTTCTCGGGCGCCACCGGGGTCATCCTCACCACCAAGGAAGGGGATGCCGACTACGATTACCTCGGGCACTCCGTCGCGCTCTTGGATCCCACGACTTCCTTGGTGACTTCCAATGATTTCTTCGCCGCCGGCGCGATCGACTCCGGCAACATCTCCGGTAACTCGGGAGGGACGGGCTATGTGCGCGTCTGGAGAGGTGCGGCCACGATCGGGGGATACTCCGAGGTGGACACTTACACCGGACTTGTATCGGGTGATCGTTACGGTCACACCGTGGGCTCTGCCGGCGACATCAATCAAGACGGGTACCACGACATTTTCATTGGTGCGACCGAGAATGGTCTCGGCTCCCAAGGGCCGACCGGGAGTGGCTACGTGCACTTCCGATCCGGACGGGATGGGACGGTCCTGCACACCGCACAGAAGATTTCGTTCTTCGGCCCGGTCACGCCCGGTCTGGGCTTCGGATCGACCGTGTGTTTCCTCGGGGATGTCGACCAGGATGCCCGCCTCGACTACGTGATCGGCATTCCATCATCGGACTCCCCGTGCAGCAACGCGGGGGACATCGACATCGTCTCGCCGCCGGTTCCGCCCGCGCTCGGTCGCGTGTTGATCAGCGAAGTGTCCGCGGGCGCCGTCGATGGGGTCGAGCTCACGAATTTCGGCGACACCAGCGTCACCACTTCCGGCTGGACCCTCGAGTGGAAGGACAATACGGTCTACACCTCGACCAGCATCAGCACCACGATTGCCCCCGGAGAGTCGATCCTCGTGGTCGAACCGGGTGGGACGATCACCGAGGCGCCGCCGGGAACGCAGATTCTCGTGCGCTTCCCGACCCTTCCCACGAGCACCTCGGGCTTCGCTGTCGCCCTCCGGGTTCCGACCGGGGCCGTGATTGACGAAGTGCACGTCGCCGGATCGGACGGCATCTACGATGAAGGTCCGTTCCACGGTCAGTTTCGCGGCATCGCCGTCAATCAGCAAACGGGTCAATTCGTAGGATCGATCGGTGCGGAACGGGCTTGGGGGCTCGACTCCAACGGTGGCAGCGATTGGTACAGCCGTGTCGGGCGCTCGTTCGGCCTCGAGAACACGTGCTCGGGCGATCGCGGCACCGATCCACTCCCGCTTCCGACCGTGCGCATCAATGAAATCGACGACAGCCCGGACTACATTGAGCTCTACAACACCTCGTCGACGCAGTACGTGGAGGCCCGCAACTGGTACTTCTTGGCCAGCGCGAACCAGGGCCTCTCCCACGTGCTTATCACACCGCCTCCTTTCATCATGACTGTCCAGTCCTACACCGTGCTGGGTGAAGGCACGACCGAACCCAGCGAAATGCCGACGGCCGCGGTGTACGTCAACGTGCTCTCCGGGGGGCTGGGCTTCCCGTGGGGGAACGAAGAGTACGACTGCGCCCTCTATGACAATTATGGTCGGCTTCTCGACTACGTCCGCACGACTGGGCACGACGACTTTGCGGCGCACAATTACCCGCGTGCTCCCTCGACCCACCGAGACTTTGTCGGGGCAGCCCAGAGGGTCGCCGGGGGGACCGGCGCGATCGGCCGCAACTTCTTCTCAACGCGGACGCGGACTTCGGATGATTGGCGCCCCATGAATCCGCGAACGATGGGAATGTCCAACGCGGCTGGCGCGCCTTTCTGGTTCCCCGACTCGGACGGCGAACTGGACGTGCGCCTCCACTCGACGGTCGGGGGAGGGGGGTTGACCATGATCATCAACGGCGGTCCCACCAACGAAGGCCTAAAGTGGAGCTTCCTGCTCTCCGGCGGTCACCTGAACGGGGCTGGTCCCATCCTCGGTCTCGGCGCTGACGCCTTTGCAAACTGGCTGATCTTCAGCACCACCCCGCCTTGGTTCGGGAACCTCGATTCGCGTGGCGCCGCTCGTCTCGATGCGCCCTCGGGAATCCTCCCTCCCGGTGTGGCCTTCGACACGATCTTCCTGTTGCAGCGGCCGGACGGGGTCGCGACCACCTTGACCAAGGTGCTCCAGTACGATTCCTGAGGGGGCGTGGCCGGCCGAACGTGGGTGAGGTCGAGTGCGAAGGT
The DNA here is from genome assembly GCA_902826835.1 of uncultured bacterium. Classification (GTDB taxonomy): domain Bacteria; phylum Planctomycetota; genus RBC034. The sequence continues at coordinate 109,341 of CADEGH010000008.1, forward strand.
TTGATTCCCCCTCGCTCGCCCTCCCAGTGTCCGCCAGTCCACCTTTTATGCACTTAAGGCGGATTGAGCGCCCAGATGCTCGGTCGTAAAGCGTTTCTCTGTCATAGCTTGTGGCAGATATTGCAAATCCAAAAACACATTTTAGATTTGCACATCATGGTCCGCTACCAGTCAGCCCACTATCGACCCCGGGTCTTGATCTCGGCCCTTCGGCGGTGTGCTCGGACGTTTCCAGCCCTGGTCGTCACCGGCCCTCGGCAGTGCGGCAAGACCACCCTGCTGCGCCAAGAGCTGGGCTCTGAGTTCGCTTACGTGACCCTGGACAGCCCGCTCGAGCGGCAACTCGCGGCTTCCGATCCCGCCGCCTTCTTCGCCGCGCACCCGCCGCCCCTGATCCTCGACGAAGTCCAGAACGTGCCGGAACTAATGGTTCCGCTGCGCGCCAAGATCGACGAGGATCGCCGGCCCGGCCGCTGGATCCTCACCGGATCGCAGACCTTCCCGCTGATGAAGGGAATCATGGAGAGTCTCGCCGGGAGGGCGGCGATCTTGGAGTTGGATCCTCTCTCCACTTCCGAGGCGTGGGATTCTCCTGAGCCTGCGGACATCGGCGCTTTGCTCAAGCAGGTCTTTCACGGTGCGTCACCTCTGGGCGATCGGGTGTCCGAGGCGCGGATTCGCGACGAGACCGCCCAGTGGTTCCTGCGCGGGGCCTATCCGGAGCCGTGTGTGAACCAGGACGTGGATCGCCAGGTTTGGCTCGGGAGCTACATCGCAACCTACATCGAGCGAGACGTGCGTGATCTTCTGCGCATTGGCGACCTGGCGGCGTTTCGACGCTTCCTGTTCCTCGTCGCCGCCCGATCCGGGACCATCCTGAACATGACCGACTTGGGGCGCGACGCGGGAATCACCGGGCCGACCGTCAAGGCTTGGCTCACCGCGCTCGAGACCAGTCGCCTCGTGCATCTTCTGCCTCCCTACTTCGAGAACTTCGGCAAGCGGGTCACGCGCGCCTCCAAGCTGTACTTCCTCGACGTGGGTCTCCTCACCTACCTCTGGGGCCTCCACACTCCCGATGCCGTGCAGCATTCCCCTCAGCGGGGCGCGCTGATGGAAACTGCCGTGGTGGCAGAGTGGTTGAAGGCCTTCCGTCATCGCGGCCTCCGCCCCCCTCTGTCCTACTTCAAGTCCGCGGGCATCGAGGTCGACCTCATCATCGACTACGACGGCCGCCGCTACGGCCTCGAAGTCAAATCCACCTCCTCGCCTCGCCCTCGCAATGCCGAGGCTCTCTCGAAGTGGCTCACCCTCGCCGGCCCCACCGCCCACGGCGCCCTCGCCTGCGACATCCCCACCCCCACCATCCTCGACTCCACCCTCCGCGCCATCCCCTGGTTCCTCGCCTCCTGACTCCCCACCGCCCCGGTGCTCGCGCGTGGTCCAGCTGCCGACAAATCGAAGCGGCTAATCCACGCCGAACCCTGAACTCCCGTGGGCGAGTTGACCGCAATCGATCGACTCACCTCGCAGTGGCAGGGTTTCTTGACTTCTTGCCTCCGATCTGAGACTGGAGGCCCCAGCTCAATCTCGAGTGTTCAGGTCGCCAGTGGCTCGCGGCTCGACCAGGTGGCCTCCATCGGCTTTGGAGACTTCATCGGGCTCGACAGCTCAGGCCGCCGAGTCACTCCCGCCTTTCCTCCCCCGACTTTTCGCTTCGATCCGGCGACGGATTCTCTGACGCTCGCACTTCGCACTACGGCAACTGCCTCTCACGGCTGGATCTATCTTCACCATCACGCAGTCGGGCTTGGCACATGTGTTTTGGTGGTCTCAATGCGACCTTCCTCTCAGACCTGGCGACGCTCGCGAACGGAACACCAACACGACCATTCCGCGGAGACCATTGCGACAGTGGCGAGGTTCGGGTCCAACGGCGAGCGCCTCGTCGAGCCCTACACCCGAGATGTTGCCAATATGGCAAGGCCACTCGGGACTACGAAACGTACGCTGGCGTGTGACGCCGGTCGACGAGCGCGGACTTCGGGTCCACCTAGTTGCGGCCTTTGCTTCAGTCTGGGGGAGTCTGGAGCACCGTAGAATGAGGGGTTAACTTTGGGTCGCGCGAAACGATTCTCGGCTTGACGTGCTCCCCGCTGCCCCTATGATGATCCGTGGTAGGCCTCGGGGTACAGCCTGACGTCCATGGCGGTAGTGCCCGGGGCTGACAAACCAAGGCTGCCTGCGAGGGTCGATGGATTGAATCAGCGGCAGATTCCAAGGGCATATCGCCATCGGATGAGCTTCGTTCCAGTGCGGACCGGAGCGTAACCATGTAGGCTTCAGCGGCCGAGGAACTTCGCGCCCCGCGAATCGAAGGAGTTTGTGACGCGACCTAGTGACGATGACCTGTTGCGGGCTCTTGACGCAGCTTCGGACGAGGCCGCCCTGACTCACGAAGAAGTGCGGGCGTGCCAGGCCAAGTTCATGCTTGTCGCCCAAGAATTTCGGCACGTCGAGCAGTGTACGCTGCCAATTCTGCGCGAGGTGGTTGAGCTCGTGCTCGCGATGAAGCACCCGCAGGAGCCGGTCTCTTTTGAACTCGTGGACCGGTGCAGTCACACCCTCTGGGGGGCCCAGGGGGCACGCGAAAAGATTCAGGCTCTTTGGACTAAGCTCCGCACGAGTGTGGACGAATCGTGAGTTCTCCCTCCAATACCGCACCGAACGGCGGCGGCGAGCGTTCTCTGCGCCGGACCGCTCAGGATGAGCATGGGCTGATCATGTCCAGCCAGAGCATGTTGCGATCCATTGCCTGGCAGATCCATCAACGCCTACCCAAGGGAATCGAAATCGATGACCTCATCGGGGACGGAAACTTGGGACTGGCCCAGGCCGTGAAGCGCTGGGACCCCGCACGTGGGGTGGCATTTTCGACCTTCGCCTACCCGAGGATTCGTGGCGCTATTCTGGACGGACTCCGCAAGCACTCCTGGTTCTCGATGGTCGGATTTGACGGGTACCACTACTCCTCGACCAGCCTCGACCTGGTCGACCAATACGCATGCGCCGCCGCGGCCACCTCTCTCACGGATGCCGTCGAGGACCTGGCGGGCACCGTGGTGGCCCTCGGCGCCAGCGAAGCCATGCGCGCCAGGGGAGCCGCTGGATCGCCGCTTTCCTCGCTGATCCAACAAGAAACGAGCGAGACCCTGAGACGAATCGTGGAACTCATGCCCGGGGATGGGGGTGAGCTCCTGCGTCGACTGTACGGGCCGAATTCGACCGAGACCCTGACGACGGCAGCGGCGAAGATGGGAATCAGCAAGGCGTGGGCTAGTCGCCTGCACGCCAAATCCCTGCAAAGAGTTTCACTTGCGATGCGCAGGCTTCGGGTAAGCTGACCAGGGTCATGGAACTGCGGAAGGAATCCCCCCCTTGTGTAAGTGCCGACCTCTTGGAGAAGGTGCTTGCGCCGTTTCCGGGCACCTCGCCAGCCGGTCCGCACCACCGTGCCGACCAGGCAGCGGGATCGGGTCACTTTGCGGCTATCAGTGCTTTCGATAGCGCGCGGGAAATTTCCGACGACCGGGACAGAGTAGATAAACCCGACTGGCGTAAAGCGGTCGACCTGAGTGCCATGGCTCTGGCGGTCCACACCAAGGACCTAGATCTCGTCCAGGTGTTCGCCAAGGCGGCTACACGCGCGTACGGGGTCCGTGGGCTTCGCGATGGCCTGCGGGTGCTCTCAACCTTCGTGGAGACCCTCTGGACATCTGGACTCCATCCCCGGGCTACGGAGGATCGGGTTCTCATCCTGAAGACTCTGCTCGGCGAAGCAGGAGAGGGGAGGGAGCACCTCCCGATTCGAGGGATCTCGATTTCCGAGGCCAGCGCCGGAACGGTGAGGCTCTGGGAGATCCTGCAACCCGATGCCGGGGCGAAACAGCACGCCGAGTTCGATCGCATTCTCCAAGAGGGATCACCAGAACATTACGAGAGTCTGCTCGCCGACCTTGAAGGTGCTCAACGCGAGAGTCGTCGACTGCGCGCCGCTTTCGAGGCGCATGGAGTGACGGGACAAATTGGCTGCCCGTTGTCGTTGGAACCGCTCACCCGCAACCTCTCCGATTTGGTCGCGCAAGCTCGCCGGGCGGCTCTCATGGTATTGCCGCCAGCTCAGGTGCCTGGACTTCCCGACTCCGATTCGTCGGAATCCCCCTCGCCTACGCAGGCCGCTCGTGACTCCATCCCCAGTCGCAGCGAGGCGATTCGCCTCCTCGGCCAACTCGCCGCCTTCTTCAGGGACAGCGAGCCACACAGCCCGATTTCCTACGCGTTGGAGCAGACGATCCGCTGGGGTCGCCTCAGCCTTCCCGAGCTCTTGTCCGAGCTGGTCCCGGATGCTTCAACGCGCAAGGAAATCAACCAGCGCGTCGGAATCGTCGAGAAAACCCCGAAGAGTTCCTGACTCAGGAGTCCTACCTCATGGCCCTACCGAAACGCCGCTCGCGAGTGCACATTACGATGGAAGTCAACGACAAAGGCCAGATCCGGCAAGTGGAGCTGCCTTTCATCGTAGGAGTCCTGGGCGATTTCAGCATGGACTCGAAAATTGCACCGGCTCCTCTCCGGGAGAGATCCTTCACCCGCGTGTCGAAAGAAGGCTTCGACGAAGTCATGAAAAAGGTTCAGCCCGGAGTCTCGGGAATCAAGGTTCGGAACAAGCTGGACCCGGGTTCCAACACCGTCTTTGCCGTCGAACACCTCAAGTTCGAGTCCATGGCCGATTTCGAACCGGCCCGGATCGCTGCGCAGATCCCAGAATTGCGCGAGCTCATGGAAATTCGACATCGTTTGAAAGAGCTCGCGACCGCGGCGGACTTCTCGCCGGAAATCGAGAGAGAGATCGAGTCGATACTGCGCTCCACGGATCCCGAAGGCCGCGACAACGATGCTGGAGCGCCAGCCAAGCCCGCAAAACCCGGAGACAACCGGTGAACCCGAAAAATTCACTTGAGCAAGCCGTAACCCGCACGGTCGAGCAACTGACCAAGCGCAAGTGGCAAGAGAAGGACGCCCGAGGACTTGTCGACACCATCGTGCAAGATGCCCTCAAGAAGCGTCTGCGCTGGGATCGCAATGTCGCCCAGACATTGGAAGCTCGCATCGCAGCCCTGGACTCGCTGATCTCCGGCCAGCTGGCCGAGGTCATGCACGATGCTCGATTCCTCCGACTCGAAGGCACGTGGCGAGGCCTGCACCACCTCATCCAGAAGAGCGAGCTCGGGAGTGACACGAATATTTACGTCGAGTTTCTCAATACGACCAAGGATGAACTCCACCGGGACCTGACAAAATCCCCCGCTCTCAATCAGAGCGAGTTGTACAAGAAGGTCTACTACAACCAGTACGACATGGGGGGAGGCAAACCGTTCGGTGCTCTCATCGGAGATTACTTCTTCGACAACACTCAAGATGATCTTCAGGTGTTGGACAAAATGGGGCAGCTGGGGGATCGGGCGTTCGCACCCTTCATCGCGGCTGCGGATCCCGGATTGCTCGGTCTGGAGCGATACTCCGATATCCCCACTCCATCAGACATCAAAGAGGGTTTCAACGGCTCCGGGCACGTGGCTTGGCGTGCACTGCGGGAAAAGAAACACTCACGGTTCGTAGGCCTGACACTTCCCCGAGTCCTCGCTCGACTACCCTACGGATCCGCAACGCATGGAATGAAGCAGGACGGGTTCAACTACGAAGAGGTAGCGACGGCCGGAGATACGAACACGGAGATCGTACCGAATGAACACTACTGCTGGATGAATGCGGCGTACGCATACGCCGTCTGTCTCACCAAGGCGTTCGAAGAGACCGGATGGTACTCCCGGATCCGCGGCGAAGATTCCGGCGGAAGAGTGGAAGACCTGCCCACCCACACCTTCATCGGCAAAGACGGAGCGGAAACCCAGAACTGTCCGACGGAAGTCAATATCTGGCACGAACGCGACCGCGAGTTGACCCAAGCTGGATTCATTCCCTTGTGCCATCACAAGGGGAAGGACTTCGCCGTCTTCTACAGCGCGCAGAGTGTGCAGCGGCCCGCCGTGTACCTGGAAAAGGACACCACCGCAGCCGCCAATCTTTCGGCCAGACTGCCGTACGTGTTTGCCACCTCACGCATTGCGCACTACCTCAAGGTCTTGGCGCACCGCTGGGTCGGAGATTACCGCGAGGGTCCGGACCTGGAACGCGAGCTGCAACGCTGGATCATGCAGTACGTAAGCCCGGATCCGAATGCCGACGCGCTGACGAGAATGCAAAAGCCGTTGCGCGACGCCATGATCAAGGTCGTGCCGGATCCGGAGAACCCCGGAGTTTACAACATGGAAGCCCTGCTTCGTCCTTGGTACCAGCTCGAGGAACTTACGGCATCACTGCAAATGGTGGCACGCATACCCAAACGCGGCGGCTGAATCCCCTGCCTCCGGCTTGATATTCATGAAGTCACTTTCCTCCATCCTTGCCGGAATCGACGCTCGCATTGCGGCGCAGCTGGATGCGATACTCCACGATTCGCGAATTCAGCAGGTCGAACGGACGTGGCGCCAACTGCATTGGCTGGTTTCAACGGTAGACTCTCGAATTCACCCGCACGCGGAGTCGACACCAGGCGTGGAACTTCGACTGATCCAGTGCACATGGGAGGAGCTGGCGGTGGATCTGACGCCGCTCCGACTTCAGGCCACGCAACTGTACGATTGGATCTACCGATCGGCGTATGACCAGCCGGGTGCCGAGCCATACGGCCTTCTGGTCGGACTCTACGAAATCGGAGCGAATGTCAACGACTTGGCTACGCTCCGCTCCATCGGAAAAATCTGCGCACTCTCCTTCTGCCCTTTTGTCTGTGCCGCCGCTTCGAGTTTACTGGGGCTGGAGTCTTACCTCGATCTCGATCATCTCGACCTACCTTCGGCCGCCGCGGACTTGGAGTACGCCAGCATGGAGGAGGGAGTCGTAGACGAAGCCGGAGCGAGAGCCGCGACTGACGCCCTCCGTGTCTCGAGGAGAATCGTCGGTGCGTGGCGCGGATTGCGCGCGACAGACGCGGCGCGATTCCTCGGCCTGACCATGCCGCGCATCGTTGTCCGACGACCCCACGAGAAGGGGTACAGCTGCGTCAGTATGTCAAGGTGCGAGGACTGTCGAACCACCACGATGCTCGACGCCGCGTATGGATGTCGCACGTGCGCATCGAAAAAGAGTCCAGCGGTCTACAGCCTGGGCTTCGCGTTTCGAGAGACAATCGAGCAGGACGCGGACCTCTTGACCGGATCGGCTGCGATCTGCCTGGCCTCCGTGATCGCACGCTCCTTCACGAGTTCCGGCTGGTTTCAGGACACCCGCGGGGTGGTCGCGACTGATAATCGGCGGGATGCGCGAAAGCGCGGCGGTTGGGTTCCTCCCTTGCTTCCGTGGGTCGATGACACGCGGGAGCCGGAGAGACTCCGGATCTCGACCGCCGAGTGCATCCTCGACGAAAATCAGGAAGCTGCGCTTGCCTCCATGGGGTTCATTCCATTGGTCCAGACCACGAATAGCCATGCCGTAGTCTTCTACAGCCTCGCCACTGCCAAGGGGATTCGCAGAGCCTCGCCGCGGTCCGATGTCCCTCCCGCTCTCTCCGACTCGCTTCACATGGTACTTTGCGGCTGCCGCTTCGCCCATTACATCAAGCGCATAGGACATCGACTTGTCGGATCGGGCAAACTCCGGGACGAGGTACGCCAAGAACTCCACCGATGGCTCGTGAAGTACACGAGTAGCGATCCCAACATCGCGGAAGAAGATCTCGCCAGGATGCCGCTCCGGGGATCAGAGGTCCAAATCTCTACGGATCCCGATTATCCGGACGAACTGGACGTGCGCATCACTCTCCAGATGCGGTCCCACCTCGACACGCTCTCCGCCAGCATCAAGATCGCGTCTCCCTTTCGTATTGCGAGGCCTAAAGATGCATCATGATCCATCCTCGCTCCTTCGGGAAGGTCGTCTCGCGGAAGCGGTCCGCGAAGCAGCCGAACTCGTCCGCGATCGTCCGACTGATCTGACCGCTCGGAATCTGTATGTCCAACTCTTGCTCTTTGCCGGGGAGTACGAGAAGGCGTCGACACATCTGGCCGTATTGGCCTCCCGGGACTCCTCCCGAGCCGGTCTCTGGGCGACCTTCGGATCGGCGGCACGGGCATTGATCTCGAGGAACGAAGTGCTCGCGGGCCGCGCGCTGCCGGTTCTCCGTGAGGAACACGACCAGGACCTCCTCGAGACCCTGAGTCTCATTCGCCATCCTTCGATTGCGAGCTCCGGCGACTCGAATCCACTGGAGAAGGGCACGAGGGTTCCCCTACGCGCCACCGTCAACGGCGAGGAAACTCTCGACTTCCTCGACCTGGATGAGCGCTTCGAAAACACGCTGGAATTCATAACCCTTCAGGGTGCCTACTGCTGGATATCATGGCGCTCCGTTGCAACCCTGGAGTTCGAGCCTCCCGAGGACCAATATGATCTCATCTGGAGGAAAGGACTCATGACTCCGCACCACGGGGAATCGGAGACCGTCCTGGTCCCTTGCCTCTATCCGACGTCGGAGACTGGGACGGACGACTCGGTGCGACTGGGGCGTGCGACGCATTTTCAGCCGGTTAACGGCCATGAGTGCGGACGAGGACTGCGGGTGTTTTGGGATGGACAGAATGAGCTCACGATGCATGAATTGTCTCACTTCAGCGCCGGCCGAGCCACTGCGAGCCCGGCATCATAAGGGGAGGGGCTGTGGCCGGAAGTCTCTTTGACCGCCTCCATCAGGCTTCAGGACGAGATCGACCAGCGCGGGCATTCGGCGAAGACCCCCTGCTCCGGCGTCTCGAGACGATTTTGAATACTCGCCTCCGGCCAGAACTCATCGCGGAGCAGGTTCCCGGAGCAGTCGGCAGATCGGTGGTCGCGTTTGGAATCCCGGACCCCACGACAGTGGGACTACGAGGGCGCGAAGACGGAAAGGCGCTCGCGGAGCGCGTGTCACTCGCAATCGGAACTTTCGAACCCGGGGTCAAGGTCGTCTCGTGCACTCCCCAGGGTGGGAACGACGTCGGGGAGCTGTCTCTGCATATCGCTTTGGAGATCCCTCTGGGTGACGAACGAGATCTCGCATTGGCTACTTCCTTGGACATGGCTACGCGCCGCTTCGCACTGAGGAGGGTGACATGAATCCGAGGATGTTCAGAGCCTACGAGCGTGAGCTGGGGTACTTGGACGGAGAATTGCGGAAAGTCTTGGAACGCAGCCGCGATCCCGTTCTGCATGAGATCACGACATCGAGCGGGGGGCGAATAGAAGACCCCTTCATGAAGCAGCTGCTGGACGGAGTAGCGTTGTTGAACGCCCGCACCGCGCTGCAGATCGAGGATGCGGAGTCCCGCTCCACCGAGGACTTGCTGCAGTACTTACTGCCGCACGCTACGGCCGGCTTGCCTTCTTGCGCGATCGTGCAGTTCTCCGATTCGATGGGGAGTCCGCAACGCACGACTCCGATCCGACTCCCCGCGCATCAAACTATTCTCGAAACGGATTGGATTCCTGTCCCGGTCACCAACGATCCCAATCGCCGGGAGAAGGCCCAGTTTCGAACTTGCTTTGACGTCGACGTGTGGCCAGTGGAGGTGAAGCGAGCCGGGTTGAGACCCGCGACCAAGCCGACGCTCGATCTCGCCCCCGCCGTCAAGATACCGAGTGAGTTCTTCCTTGACCTGCAGTGCATTGGCGGACGCAACACGTTTTCCGCCCTTCAAGGCCTCCGGCATCTCGACTTCCACGTCGGAGATCCGAACTCCACGACGCTTTACGCGGCACTCGTCGACAGCAAGGCCGTGCTGATCGAAGCGCCCCCCTCGCCGGAGAGTCCGGAAGGAGTGCGAATCCCGGTGGTCGTTGAGCCGCTGGGGCTGGATTACGGCATGGGGGTGATTCCGTCGAAGCACCGCGCACACCACGGCTACCGCCTGCTCGCGGAGCACCATCATTTTCCGCAAAAGTTCCACTTTCTTCGATTGCATTTACCCCTCGAAGCGCTCGCCGGTGTCGGCAACTCGGCCCGCATCGTCTTCGGCATCGACAGCCGCTTCCACAACGAGATCGGGCATGAGATTTCCGGGGTCGATTCGCTCGGGCGCGTGCGCCTGAATTGTACGCCCGTCGTCAACTTGTTCACTCTGCAGCCCACGGTAACCAGGGTCCACCTCACTCCCGACGCGGAAGAGCACTTGGTTATCCCGGATCCCGTTCGAGGTGATTGTCTCGAAGTCTATTCCATCGACAATGTGCGCTTCGTCGCCGATGACGGCACAGTGAAGGGAGAGCTCCGGCCGCACCAGGAGGTCTGGGACGCGCCGGGGGCGATAGGGCGGTACTGCGTGCACCGCCGACTCCGCCACCCCAGTCAGCCTTCGGAAGTGTTTTTGTCGGCTTCGCAGCTCGACCCTCGGACCCTATCAGGGAGTCCATCTCTCGAGCTCACCGTGACCTGCAGCAGTGGAAATTTGATCCAAGCCATGATTGGTGGGAGCACTGGGGGCAAGCTCCGGCAGAAGGGCACACCCGCGGGTCACGTCGCCACGATACTGGCGGGGCCGTTCCTTCCACTTCGACCCAACCCCGCGCCCGGCCGCTCCACGAGCCTGCTGGCTCACGTTTTGGGATCGAGGCTGCCGATTCTGTCGGACTCGAGCCCGAAGGCTCTCATGGAGGCACTCCTGATCTACTCGGCTGCCGACTGGGGGTCGGGCCCCGACGATGGTGGCCCACGCCAGGGTCTCTTGCAGCGACGCGCGGTGAACGCGATTGAGCGGGTGTCGGGCAAACCGGCCACCGCACGACTCCCCATTGAGCCGGACAGCAAGTATGCTCCGCGCATCCTGGTCAGGGGAACCCAGGTCACGATCAGTGTCAAAGTCGGATCGGTGCCATTGGGTGCGTTCTACTTGATGGGTCAAGTCCTCAGCCGCTTCTTCGCAGAGATCACTCCCGTCAACTCCTTCGTAAAGCTGACCATAGGATCGACCGACGATGGCCGAGTTATCTTTGATTTTCCCCCGAGGTCCGGCCAGGAGGCGCTGGCATGAGGGGGGAGCGGCTTGGCGACGGCCGATCCTCTCTCTTCGCGATGATCCAGCGCTGCATCCGAGACATGGCCGCCGCTTCCACGGATGTGTCCGAGTCGCGGCAGGTCAACTCGACGATCGACCTGAGAGGGCGAGCCTCATTGCGGTTGGAGTGGGATGATACCCATCGGGAAGGTCGCCCGGACTTGAGCGGCTGGAGTGTTGCCTCCACCAGCCACGGTCTGAGCGGGTTGTTCGGTCCCCTTCCTCCTTATGTCGCCACAGCGTTGCGGGCTGACGAACGAGCCGGAGTCTCGATTCTGCGTGATCTCCTTGCGGTGTTCGAGAACCGGCACTTGTGGTTCCTGTACCGTGCCTGGTTGATTTCCCAGCCGTGCCGCCTCGTGGAGGCCCGGCGGGTTGATCCGTCCTTCGGTACCGAGATCGGCCGCAAGCTCGTCCATGGCGCGTATCTGGGCCTCGGGGAAGCGGTCACCAATGACCTTCCGAGCTGCACTCTCGAATGGATGCTGGGCGGTCTGCCGATCCTTATCCGACGGCGTGTGTCCGCTGGGGTCGTGGAGGAAGTTTTGAGTCGGGCGCTTCGATGTTCCGTGCGGGTGGAGCAGTTCGTTCCGATCGTTTTGGAAATGAACGAAGAGTCCGTTTCCCGCATCGGCAAGACCGCGAGTCACTTGGGAGCAGACATGATGCTCGGCCGGCGAACGGTAGACCATCAGAGTGCCATGAGACTCGTGATCGGACCGCTCGATTGGCACAGCTTCGCAAAGCTCCAAGACCTCGGATCGAGTGAGCCGGGGTCGGACTCGACGGTAGCGGGGATTCGCCGACTTCTCGGCCGACTCGCGGAGGGGAGTATGGAAATTCGCGTCCAGTTGATCTTGCGGAAAGAGGATATCCCCGAAGCGAAGCTAGGCGGAGCGTCCCCGAGTCTGCCGCTCGATCAGCGCGATGGACGCCTGGGACGATCCGTTTGGGCCCGCGCTGCCAAGCCTCGGCACGACTTTGTCGCCCCGGATTTCCCGGTCGCCGTCGAGCGAGACTTCACCCCGGTCGGACTCGGGACGACCGGCTTCTCGAACGCAGTGAAAACGAAATCACCATGACGGATGCACCTACCTTCGCGAAATTAGTCGACAAATTGACCCCGACCGCACGTGCCGGTCTGGAGGCGGCCGTGGCCTACTGCTCGGCGCGCACGCATTACAACGTCGAAATCGAACATTGGCTTCTCAAGTTGATGGACTCGGTGGATATCGACCTCACGCGGTTGCTCCGCTACTACGAGGTGAAAACGGAAGACCTGAGGCAGAGCCTCCACAATCAGCTGGATCGCGTGAAGAGCGGATCCTCTCGTAGTCCTGGATTCTCGAGCGACCTCATCCATCTCATGGAGCAGGCGTGGAACGAAGCCAGCTTGCACTTGGATGCTAGGCAGATCGGCTCCGGGCATCTCCTGTTCGGTCTGCTTGAAGAAGGGCGCAGGAACGTCCCTGCGGAGCTGGCCAGAGTGCGAATCGAGGTCTTGCGACGTGAATATCGCGATATCGTCGAGGGAGGATCGGAATCCGGGAGTGAGGTACGGGGAGAGGGAGGGGCGGCGCGAGCGGAGGAGGCGCCCGAAGAGGATGTGGACGAGAGCGCTGGTCCACTGGTCAGATTCTCCATCGATCTCACCGCAGCGGCTCGGGCGGGGAAGCTCGAGCACGCAATCGGTCGTGAGTCGGAAATTCGGCAGCTCGTCGATGTGCTCCTACGGCGCAAGCAGAACAATCCTCTGCTGGCGGGCGAGGCGGGCGTTGGAAAGACCGCCATCGTCGAGGGGCTGGCGATGCGCGTGGCGGCCGGTGAAGTGCCTGACCCCCTGAAGAACGTCGTCATTCGTACGCTCGATCTCGCCCTCCTTCAGGCGGGCGCCGGAGTCCGCGGCGAGTTCGAAAGCCGCCTGAAGGGAGTCATCGACGAGGTCAAGAAGTCGAGGGTTCCGATCATTCTCTTCATCGACGAGGTTCATGGCATTGTGGGGGCGGGGGGCGCCGCCGGTCAAGGCGATGCCGCCAATCTCCTTAAGCCGGCCTTGGCGCGCGGCGAGCTCCGTACCATCGGGGCCACCACCTGGGCCGAGTACAAAAAGTACTTCGAGAAGGACGCGGCGTTGGCGAGACGATTTCAGGTCATCAAGATCGACGAGCCTGATGAGGAGCGGTGCATCAGCATTCTGCGCGGGCTTGCTCCGAGACTCGAATCCCACCATGGCGTAGTGATAACGGAGGAGGCGCTCGTCGAAGCCGCCCGATCTTCCGAGCGCTACCTGACGGAGAGGCAGCTTCCTGACAAGGCGATCAGTGTGCTGGACACCGCCTGTGCGAAGACTGCGATGAGCCGGGCCACCGAACCGCCGCAGCTTGAAAATCTGCGGCGGGAGATCGTACTGTCGGAGACTGCTCTCGTTCGACTGCGTCAGGAAGAGACGTACGGATACGACCATCGCCAGACCAGGCACGATTTGGAGGTGCGCCTCGCTGGACTGCGGGCGAGTGCAGCCTCCCTTGAGGCTCGTTGGCAGGAGGAGGTCGAACTGGTTCGTCGACTCGACGAGATCACGCTGGCGTCACTTCCAGACTCGAGTGCGGGGGACGTCGAGGCTCCGAGTCCAAATGGCGAGAGAAAACACTCGGACCCGGAACTCATCGGGAAGTTGCGCGTGGACCTCCAGCGGCGACAGGGAGACGAACCCCTAGTCCGCTGGCAAGTCGACCGATGCACGGTCGCGGGCGTCGTTTCCGACTGGACTGGTATTCCCTTGAGTCGGGTGCTCATGAGCCAATCGGGCGTCTTTCTCGGACTTGAGGAGGGGCTGCGCGCACGCATCATCGGTCAGGACTACGCCGTGCGTGAGATTGCGAGAAGGCTGGTGACGGCGCGCTCCGGACTCTCGGATCCCAAGAAGCCGCTGGGGGTGTTTCTCCTCGACGGCCCATCCGGAGTCGGCAAAACGGAGACCGCCTATGCGTTGGCGGAACTCCTGTTCGGAGGGGCGCACGCGCTCACCTGCATCAGCATGTCGGAGTTCAAGGAGGAGCACAAAGTCTCGCTCCTCGTGGGTTCTCCCCCCGGCTACGTGGGCTATGGGGAAGGGGGAGTGCTCACCGAGGCGGTGCGCCGCCGCCCGTTCAGCGTCGTGCTTTTGGACGAAGTCGAGAAGGCGCATCCCGGAGTCCAGGATGTCTTTCTTCAGATGTTCGATCGCGGAATCCTGCGGGATGGAGAAGGGCGCGATGTGGACTTTCGCAACAGCGTCATCGTGCTGACTTCGAACGCCGGCAGTGCGATCGTGAATGGCCTCTGCTCCGATCCCGACACTCGTCCGGATGGTTCCGCGCTGGCAAACGCAGTCGAAGAATCCCACCTCGAGTCCGGAATCTTCAAGGCACCCTTCCTCGGGCGCGTGAATTTGATCCCCTACCTTCCCCTGGATGAATCCCGGATTCGCCTCATTTGCCGACAGAAGCTGGACGCGGTCGCACGCCGGCTCCATGACGTTCACCGCGCCAGTCTCGTCTACGACGACTCCGTCCTCTCCGCCCTCGCTTCCCGCTGTGCATCCTCACCCCTCGGCGCTCGCCTCCTCGACCGCCTCATCGATCTCGAAGTCGCCACCCCCCTGTCCAAAGCCCTCCTCTCCATCCCCGATCCCACCTCCGCTCCCCCGACCTTCAACCTCTCGCTGCGCGACTCCGCTCTCCACCTGACTTGAATGGAAATCAGTCGGCCACTCCCATCAACCTCTGCGCAAAAAACAAGCTGCCCTGCCCGTCATCCATCGCCTTACCCTCGGCAGCGTTCGTTTGAGGCCGCCCCCCGTGTGCTGCGGGCCCTGAGTCAGGGCTAGGAGCTACCATCTTTCAGGTTCATCGCTCATCCATTCCCGGCTTTCGGCTGCTCCAAGAGGTCTTGACCTCCTCCCCTCTGCTCTGCCTACGCGAAGGTGAAATCACCTCGATAAGCACGGCAGACATCTCGATCACGGGTGGAGGAAAACTCTTGACCGCCGCCGACCGCGCGCCTACGCTATGGGCCAAGGTTTTGGAAAACTGAGGAGCGTTCATGCTTACACACGGCCGGAAGAAGACGGTCCCGCGGACGGTCGCGCCTACCCGACCCTCGACCCACAAGGTCGAGGCTGCCGGCCCGACGACCATCGAGCGTGCCCCGGATGGTCTAGTCCTAGGTCGATTGACCGGCTTTGCCGACGGCCTCCCGTTGATCCTGTTGCCGGGAAAGCGGCAACCGATAGCCGCTTCCACCACCGGAACCGTGTCCGAGACCCATATCGATAAGCTGGTCGCCGTGATGTTTATCGAGTCCGATCTCGCCAAGCCGGTCGTCGTCGGTGCGATCGTCGCCATGCCCGAGAGCGAAACCGCAGGCGCTCCCCAGCGCATGGAGCTGGCGGCGACGAGCGAACTCGTACTCAAGTGCGGGCCCGCGACGCTCCGCTTGCTGGCCGATGGCACCGCTGTCCTGCGCGGAGTCAACGTGGTAACCCGAGCCTCCGCAACCAACCGGATCCGCGGCGGAAACGTTCAGATCAACTAACCGGTTCGCGCCATGTGGGCTATTGCCAACCTAACTCCATTCGCTGCCGACCGATCTTTCGTCCGGGATCGGAATGGAGCGGAAATCTGGATCGTGGCCGTTCGCGGAACGTTCGACATCCTCCCCGACGGCCGAGTGGAGATCGCAAAGGAACAGGTGCCCGTTGCTCTCGCGCCGGAGTGGACGGGGGAGCCGGGTAAGTCGTCCCTCCGCTGGGATACGGATCTCATCAGGACCAAGCCCGGCACCGACGTCATTGTGAATGGGGCGGCGCACGCTCAGGGCGGGCGCCTCGCCACTCGTGTCGAAGTCGCGTTCAGCGTCGGTGCGCTGACCAAGAATCTGATGGTGAGCGGAGATCGGGAGTATCGCGACGGACTGTTGACCAGAAAGCCGACGGACCCGAAGCCGTTCGAGACGATGCCGATCACCTACGAACGCGCTCACGGCGGCCAAGTGTTCGACTCGAAAACCAACGCGCTTCTCAAGCAGCTCGATACTAATCCCATCGGCTGCGGCCTGCGGCGCAACGTCGGGGATCGTTACCCGAACCTCGAGAGCCCCCCGCAAGCATCCGGCGCCCTGGGCACTCCGGCGGGTTTCGGAGCGATTCCCGCGCACTGGAAGCCGCGTGTGAGCTTCGCGGGAACCTACGACAAGCACTGGGAACAGACTCGCCAACCACTCGTCCCCGAGGACTTCAACGATGAGTACTTCTACTCGGCACCTCCGGATCAACGCGTACCCGGCTTCCTGAGTGGTGGCGAGCCGGTAACTCTGACCAACCTAAGCCCGGAAGGGGTGATGCGTTTTTGTCTGCCGCGGATTCGTCTCGGATTCGCGACCAACATCGACGGTGGTACGACCCACCATCGAGCCGAGCTGCACACCGTCATTCTCGAACCGAGTGATAGGAGACTGATCATGGTTTGGCACACGGCATTGCCGTGCCACCATACCCTTTACACCCTACAGCGCACTACGGTCATCCAGAAGGAACGGCAGGAGACGGATGGGGTTCCGGTGGGCGGCGCCGGAAGAGAGCAGCCATGACCTCCAGTCCGCTCGATCGAGATAGGATCTACATAGTCAGCGCCGGAGCTCAGACGTCCGTAGGCCGCAGCGTGCCGGCGGCGGCGGCGGCCGTTCGGTGCGGCATATCGGCCTATGCGGAGCATCCGTTCATGATTGATAAGCACGGCGAGCCGATGGTCGTGGCTCGCGCCGACTGGCTTGACGTGACTCTCCCGCTCGCTGACCGGCTCGTCACTCTTGCGGTGGACGCCGCGCAGGAAGCTCTGCATCCGCTTGCGGAACAATTGCCCTCTCTTCGTAGTCGGCTGCGCATCCATTTTTCCCTCTCAGCGGAAAATCTGCCGAACGCGGCGCAACAGCAAGACGTGCTCATCCGGTTCGCCTCAGGGGTCGGCTTCACCGCCGCCGATCCGCCTATTCTGCCGGTCGTCGCCGGCCACGCCGGCGGTTTCCTTGCCTTGGAGAACGCGTGCCGCCAATTGCGTCGCGGCGAAGCGCTCTTCTGCCTAGTGGGTGGCGCGGATTCCTGGCTTAGCCCGGAACGGCTCGAAGCCGTGGACTATGCTGGAGACCTCCACTCCGTGAATTTCAGTTGGGGATTCACCCCCGGCGAAGGCGCGGGCTTTTGCGTCGTCACTACCGGCGAGATGGCCCGTCGCTGCGGTCTTGTCCCACTCGCCGAACTCTTGGCGGTGGCCACTGCTCAGGAAACCAAACTCATGGGCACGAAGACCGTCTGTCTCGGAGAGGGCCTTACCACCGCCTTCCGAGGCGTGCTGTCCGCGGGGCTTGCCCCGGCGCAACGCATCGCGCACTGCTACTGCGACTTCAACGGAGAAACCTACCGAGCCGAGGAGTACGGCTTCAGCATCTGCCGTACCCGCGAAGGCTTCGAAGACCCCGGGAGTTTCACCGCCGCCGCCCAAGCCTGGGGAGACGTGGGTGCAGCCTCCGGCCCTCTCTCCTTAATCCTACCCCTCGCAGCTTGGTCGCGAGGCTACGCTAAAGGCCCCGTAACTTTGGCTTTCGGCAGCAGCGCACGAGCCCCCCTCCGCGCCGCCGCCCTCTTGCAGCAACTCGGCGCCTCGGAGGCCTGACACCATGCCGGTCACCATCAACATCAACAGCCTGACCCTCTGCCACAAAGGCAGCAACGGCATCTCGAGGGCGACGATTCCCGACGTCTGCAAGACTCCTTC
The DNA here is from genome assembly GCA_902826835.1 of uncultured bacterium. Taxonomy (GTDB): domain Bacteria; phylum Planctomycetota; genus RBC034. Next base: position 127,354 of record CADEGH010000008.1, read on the forward strand.
GCCCGGGGGCCCGGTGCCGGTTCCCTATCCCAATATCGCATTCTCACGCGACCTGGCGAAAGGCACAACCACCGTCAAAGCGGACGGCGGCAACATGTGCGCCATCTACGGATCCGAGTTCAGCAAGAGCATCGGCGACGAACCGGGCACCATCGGTGGTGTCGTCTCCAGCACCTTCATCAAGGAAGCCACGTGGATCACATTCTCCTTCGACGTAAAACTCGAAGGCAAAGCCGCCTGCCGCCTCACCGACAAGATGTTCCACAACCACCAGAACACGGTGAACATGGCGGGAGAGTTTCAACTCGACTTACTCACCGATGACCCGCTGAAGTACGTTCTCTGCCAAATACACTGCGAGGTCTTAGATGATGTTGACAAGAAGCCTCTAAAACCCGGCGAAAAATACTCAGATCGCGCCAAGAAACTCGGTGATGGCAAGTATGCTGGGGCGCTTGATAACGCAGCGAAAAAGGCCCTGGGAGAGGGAGCCGAGGTCGCGCTCGAAAAAACCACAAAGGTTGCGGTTGAGAAAGGCGCGATGGCAGCGGGAAAACGCGTTCCGATGGCTGCAGATACGCTTGAACGACGGATACGCAACAAACTAATGAAGTCTGCCGCTGCAAAAGCCGGCAAGAAAGTGGCGGCGAAGGTCGTTCTCAAATTTATTCCTATCGTCAATGTCGCCAGCCTCGCGTGGGATGTTTATGACATTGGTTCTACCGCACTTGAAATATCGAAAGCAGTGGGAGATTTCATGAGCAAGTACGACGTCTTTAGAATTCGACCGGACGCTATGTTTACCGGACCGGATGGCAACGTCAAAATCTACGACCACAAATTCGGCGTAGATTCGTTCGACAAGAATCCTGGCCAAGAAGAGCTATACAAGGCGGCAACGGGAGAACGCCCCAGAGAGATCAGCAAGGAAGAATGCGGAGGCTGCAAGAAGAAAGTTTGAGAGATGAACAGCACCCATTTCGATTCACTGCGGAACGAATTTTTTTTGGCGAACCGCAACCCTGACCAACATGATGAAGCGGCACTCTGTTTTGCCTTTACAATTTATTACGACGGGAGCGTTCTGGACAATTCGATAGGCATCCTACACTTCTATGAGACGGCGCTTCCCCTAATCCATGACTACGTTACTTGTTTCGATGTAGATGCTCGTATGCGGTTCAAGAAAATCCAGAGAAACTCATTTGATTTCTTGAAGAAATCTCTGGCTACTGCAGATCCTAAGAGCGATCACTTTGGTCTTATTCTGGAAAGTGGTCGACGTGTCTCCGATGTCTCGGACCGCGCGTTTCATTTTTATCACTCGGGAACACTCTATCCTGGCTTTATTCGGCTCGTTTTGCCGTTGGAAGTGTGCGCTGCATCTCCCGCTGAAATGGTGGCTCTAGGGCTAGATCTTACTTCGAAGCTTAAAGTCTTGACCGGCTACGGAGGTTTCTGTCTGGCCACCTATTTGTACGGAGCGTGGGAGGAGAAAAGGCCGCTTTATGTGTTGAGTCGCCGCTTCCGCGGAGTCGATTTTGCTGATCCGTATCGCTTTCGAGAATATCAACGTTTTGGTCTGAACGCCGCGAATTGGCTAACGTGGCTTGGTGAGCGATGGCTTCCACAACTCGGAGGAAAAAGCGCGTTGATTGGAGCCGCAAGGAAGCCGGTCATTGCGCACGAGATGTCATCCGGCATTTTGCTTCAAGCTGGTCCGGAACCGGTTTGGGGCGAAGCAAACAATCCGAAATCCCTCGACGAGTATCGAGCGGCCGGCCGATTGATACGTAATGCACGCTTTCCAGTCGAAAAACTTGGGAAAGACGGCCCCATCGGCGGCAGCGAAAACACGCGCGAGTGGTTGCAACGCTTTGATACCTAAAACTCAAATGATACCCCCTTTTAGTCTACAGATGGCGATCCCGGCAAATGTCGCCTCCTACCGTTTAGAGATACGGTTGCATCCTCACATCAACTCTGTTCCGAATTCTCTTACCGGCAAGATCGAGACGATGAATCCGTCGGACGAGATGGTGCGACTGTTTGCCATGTGCGCAGAGTGCCAGATGTTCAGGAGCACCTCAGGGGACGCACATAGCAAATTCCACTTAGTGTCCGGGGGACGTGGTAAGTCAGGAGATGTGTGGACTTACATTTTTGACGTTTCCGCCGTAGCTCCTGAAGCCTACCGGGTTCTGCTGTCGTTGCTGGCCCAAGCGGTCTATCAAGGCGATCCACTCACCAAGGTTGAAATCTCCATTCAAAATGCATTCTCGGTTCCGCTCATACCGCAGGATGTTCTGTTACGCGAGGACCTCGCTATTCCTCGCACGCCAAGCCTCTCGTCAGTCTCGATGCACACTGATCAACACGCCCTTGAAAGTGGATGTTTCGAAATTCGAGTAGAGTTTGAGACTGATGTAAAGCCTCTATCCCGCGAAGCAGTCGAGCGCGCACTAGGCGCATGGGATGAAGTTCGAGTTTTTGGCGGCTTCATTCTTGACTTTCGGGAACAGGAAGACACTGGAAATCTTGGATCGATCTCATTGTCGGGGTCGAATACAGTCCGTAACTGGATTACTGATTTCTACGAAGGGGAATTCAGTGGTTTGACGATGATCTACAATCTTGCATTGGCGATACACGAGCATACACAACGCGTGCGGGGTGTGGTTTGTGAATGAGAACTCCTATTTCATCACCTAAGTCACATACAGTAGTTACTCCGATTCTTCTGGAGCATCTCGGCGTTGCGACTGACCTGATATCCTCGATGGTGACGCCTGCATTGAATTGGATCTCGGTTCAATCACTGGAGGATATTTGTGGTCGTTTTGAGGCTACCCTCGACGCGTTGCGTGTATCGGGCGCGTCGGGACTGAGTATAGCTCGCGATGCGACTGCAGTTTCACCCGACTCTGCCGCTGCACTAGCCTACCTGCTGGCTGAGAGCGACCGGCCCGCCTTAGCAAACGAAGCGGTAACGCTTCTGTACAGTGAATCCACGGAAGGTCGGCGAGCGGCGTGGTGGGGGTTGCGGCGGGCGAAGTGTGGTAATGTTGAGCCGTATCTGCGGGGGTTGCTTGGGAGGCAGGGGTGGGATTTCGCGGCGGCTGCAGCTCTGGATGTCTTGGCTTTTCATCGGGTGGCGGTGCAGGCTGAGATTGACGGAGTGCCGGACGAGGAGGGCGATGAAATTGCGTGGTTGCTTGCGGAGGCGGGGGGCCGGATGCGGGGAGCTTGGAGCGCGACCCACTTGAAGCAATTCCTCGAACATGCTTCGCAGCGCGTCCGGGAAGCTGCGTTGCGGGCAGCGGCTCGGTGCGGAATTCCTGAGTTGCATGTGCTGTGCCGGGAAGCGACGTCCCGACTGGAGCCGACGGAAGCCATCGAGTTCCTCGGTGTCGTAGGCGGCCCGGAGGATCTCCCCCGGCTGCAGCGCGCCGCGTCGAGTCCGGCGGCGGCGAGGGCGGCGGTGAACGGCTTGGGAAGGCTGGGCCTGCCCGCCGCAGTTCCCTTGCTGCTCGATTTGATGTCGACGCCGGAGCTGGCGGAGCCGGCGGCGTTCGCCTTCTGGCGTATTACCGGCAAGGATGTACCGCGAGGGCCCGCGCCTGAACCATCACATGAACTGTCCGAGGACGAACTCGATCTGTGGGAGCCTCAACCGCCGGTGAACCTACCCGGCGTGCGGGAGTGGTGGGAAACCAATTCTGAGCGGTTCGCTCCCGACATCCGCTATCAAGTGGGACTCAACGTCGATGACGCACCGCTTGGCTCGGTCTTCGACCGGTTGCCGTTGGCTATTCGCTACGACGTTTATCTGCGTGAGCGCGCCCTCACCCCCGGCACACCGGATTGGGAATTGGAAACGTGGACCTGGGCGCAGAAGCACCCTGCGGAGTCGTCTTCCCGACCAAGAGATGCAGGCCGAGTCCAATAGGATTGCGCCCTGCGTTCCGTCGGATCCGATTCCAAGAAGACGAATCGCACTTTACTCTGCAAAATTGCTCTACGACTATCGGGTAACCTTGCCTCCAAGGCGTACCGCTGCGAGAGGTCGACGCTACCCCACGCCGGGGGGGAACATAGTCGTCTTCGGTGTAAGGGCGCAATCGTCGTTGAGCGGTGGAACCACTTCAAGGTTAGGGGAGAGTCCACATCCATACGGGAGAGGCTGTCCAGTAAGCTTGACCCACGGGACCGGCGCCGTCCCACAGGTCGATGTGTCCCTGGCCGGCGAATGATGGGATGTTCATGAAGCAGACGATTCCCTTGCGGCTCAGGATCTCTGGGGGAGAAGTCCTCGGGGTTTCCCAGCCATGGTTGGGTTTTCCGAAGACTGCGGGCGTCGCGAGTATGGCACCCAGATCTTGGGCTCCTCGGACCATCCCATGCGGACAGAGGTTCTTCTTAGAGAGTCTGAACACCTCATGGAAAGACTCAGAGGCTGCAATCAGGGCCTCGCTCATGCGGATCGCGCAGGTGTTGGGAAAGTGCATCGGGCACGCGTGGGTTCCATGTGTCTTGTAGGCGGAACGCACGGCCGCAAAGGTTGGGCGAATCATATGCGCACCTCATTTGATCGCATAAATTGACGGTTGCTGCTTCCGTCTGCACGGGGTGTGGAAGTGGAAATCAAATCGTTTGAACCGGATATGAACTTGCAGGTCTCGGACTGACGTACTGTAGGTGGTCCGGCTGGAATATTGAGGGCGCTCTCGTTCGCGCCGGCCTTCATATCGTTCAGCCCTCACGAGGTCAGAGGATGATGACCTCCGTCCCACAGGGAGTCCAAGCGAAGAGGGCCTTGGCATCGGAGTGGGAGAGGCGGACGCATCCGTGTGAGCCGATGCTGTCCACGCTGAAGGTTTTTAGAAAGCTGGTGATCAGGACGGCTGACGATTCATGGATGGCGTAGCCCTGGTGGAAGAACATCGCGTTGTTCATCTGGGCGTCGTATGTCTTGCTACGGTACACCGCATGTTTGCGGTGAATTTTGTAGCGACCTCGCGGTGTGGGGTGATCCCGATCCCCGGTGGCGCAGTGGAAGCGCAGGACAACTTTCGTGCCTTCTCGTGCCTCAAGCCGCTGCTGAGTCAAGTTCACGTGGATTGATTTCGAATTCGAGGACCTCCCCTTTGCGGCGGAGCACATGTTCGCAGAATCGGGCGCTGGCATGTTGGAAGGACCTCCTACTCGTGCCGACTCACCCTTGAAGAGCTCTTTCAAGAGCCTGGGGCAAGCTGGGCGCTGCAGAGTCAGTGGCGAGCTGATCGCTCACGGATTCTACCAGATCCGCGGGCTGGCGGATCCACAATACGCCCTTGACGATGGCTCGCCCTTAGGCTGCGGAGCCTTCGCCGGGGTTGTAGCGCCCGACGATGTCGCCTTCCGAGTCGCCGGTCTTGGGATTGATGATGGTGTACGTCCACTCGACCTTCTCGAAGTTGAATTCCACGTGCTCGTTGGCGCCCGCGTCACCCTCGGCGCTGTAGTTGAACGTGTACTCCACCACGATCACATTGGTGAGGCGGTACTTGTAGACGGTGGCGACCTTGTTGTTGACGACGTTGCAGATGTCCAACTCCACCTCGGGGATGTACTTGCCGCTCGCGCAATACTCCGAGAGCTTGACGCTGCTCTTGTCCACACGGCGGTCGACGCCGACGTTGCCGAGGGTGGTGGTTCCCTGGGTGCGCTCGACATCCCGGGCACCTTCCTTGATCGTGCGACGGATCGGGCTGCTCACGGAGTTGAGGATGATCCAGTCCTTGTGGTCCTTGTCCGTCGATTGCCCGGGCACGCCTTCGATCCGCATAAAGGCCTTCATCGCGCTCTCCTGTTCTGGGGGTTGACTTATTGTGGAGGTGTTACTGCTTGTTCTCGGCAGGATGACCGCCGAGTTGCGTGAAAAACGAGGGGTCAATTCAAGTCTATGATCGCCCCATTGATCTTCACCGGTCCGGAGGCCGTGAAGTCGAACTCGGTGCCGTGGATCGTCACTTTTCCATTGCTTTCGAGCACCAACTTGCTGGCGCCGCAGGTGAATTCCAATTTGTCGCCCACGCTGACCTTCTTGACGGTTCCGACCTGTTCGGTCTGCATCCCCACCACGAAGGTGTTCATGGCGGCCCCGACTTGGATGCCGTAGGCACCCCCCGTCGAGAGAGCCTTGGCCACGAGGACAGTCTCGGTGGAGCTGAGCAGCACCGTGACGTTTTGCATTTTCTGGATGGTCTCGGACCGACTGCCCTTGACGGTCAAGGAGTCGTCTTCTCCAACGGTATGGGTCCTCGATTGGGTGATGTCGACTGTCTCGGTTTTCTCCACCGTCTCTCGGCGGTGCCCGAGGACTGTCAGGGTCTCGTCGTTCTCGACCTTATCCACGCGATCGTGCTTCACGGTGGAGGTTTCATCGTTCCCAACCGTGTCTTTGCGGTCGTTTCCGACTTCGTGGATCTCGTTGTGCTGCGCTTTGATGTAGAGGCCTTCGGACCCCCCGGTGTCGTTCATGGTGATTTCGTTGTGGCCGCCCGATCCCCCGAGGCTATTGGAGCGAAGCGTGGTCATCATCGCGGCTTCAACCGCGGTCGGCGGCGGCGGGGCCTCCTCAGCGGTTCGTCCGGCGTGGGAGCAAGGCGGAGGGTTGTCCGCGTTGTAGAGCGACCCCATCACCAAGGGTCGGCTGGGATCGCCTTCAAGGAAATGGACTAGGACTTCGTGTCCGATGCGGGGGAGGGCCAAAGTGCCCCAGCCCCGCCCGGCGGTCGCTTGGGCCACGCGAATGAAGCAGGAACTGCCATCCCGACGCCCGGGGGCTCGATCCCAGTGAAACTTGACCTGGATGCGAGCGTGGGCGTCGGTGTAGATCTCCATTCCGGGGGGGCCGACAACCTCGGCCGTCTGGGCCCCGGGGATGGTGGGGGTTTTTGTAATACGAGGCGGGCGGAATGCGACGAGGTGTGGCAGGCAAACCCCGGTATTCTGATAGAGAAATGGAGGCTGCTCTCCTCCGGCTGTGAGGTCCGGGCTATGCACCTCGTGGTAGACCTCACTCACTACGTACTTGAGCCCGGTTTCCGCTAGGGAGGCGTGACTCGTCAGTGTGAAGAAGCACCCCGCTGTCCAGCTTCTGCACACGCTCTTGGCCTCAACCCGCTCGGTGGCCGAGTCCTGCTCTTGGGCCCGAACCCCGCCTAAGTCATTGCCCTCGGAAGGCGTGCGCTGGCCTGCCGGATACTCGAAGACTTCAGAGTTTCTGCCGGCCGGAACCACCGGTCGCCCAGCTACCTCGGTGATCAGGTTGCGTTCCGGGCTCTTGAGCTCGAAGTTGTAGTCGCCGACCGCGAACGCGCCGCTCTGGTACTCCCAGGAGTGCTTCCACTCGGTGATGATGTCGGCATGGTCGGGGCGACCCTCGTGTGATGCATAACTCAACTCCGGCTCGGCCGAGGCCCTATAGGCGGAGCTGGAGTCACCTAACACCATGGTGTGGGCCTTGGCGGAGTGTGCGAAGAAAAAGAAGATGCCCGCGCCCTCAAGGAGGCGCAGGACGAAGTTGAGATCCGACTCCTGGTATTGAACACAATACTCCAGATGGGGGTAAGTCCGCCGCAGGCCGCTATCCTCGAGTTGAAGCTCCGGATGGTCCTTCGCGACCTCCCTGACGATCTCCACCACGTTGAGGCCCTGAAAGATCCGGGAGTCCTTCGTCTTGGAGAGAAACCAGGCCGCCGGCACCATAGTGGCACGGTACATGCTCTTGCGGGGCCCCTTTCCCTCGTACGCGAGTCGGCTGATGTAGCCGTGGAAGTGGCGCTCGCCGCCGTCGGTGCGCTCGACTGAAACTGTCACGGCCTTTCCGATGAGTTCTCCCGGACTGATGGACGTTCGATCAGACAAGAGCTCGAGGTCGAACGAAAAGAGCCCGGAAATCCTCTCGGTCCCGCGAAAGCCGGTGATCCTCAAGTCGCGACCGAGCGGGGAGCTGATTCTGATCATGGCGTGGCCGACGCTCCAAGCGGAAATAACCCCTACCGGTATGGTTCTCGCCTCAGTCTACAAAGAGTTGCCCAAAATTTTCGTTTTTCCTTCGACGAGGCCGTCGCCTTTCCGGAGAACCCGGCATAGCAAGAGTCGTGCCTTGAAGCTCACTTCTCGGGTAGGGTGTCCTCCGGACGCTCCGGAGTAGCCCGCCGACGAATGATCCTGCCTTGAGTTTCGTCCGAACCGGTACGCGCATTCTGCGTTTCGAGCACCGTGTTCAACAACTCCTCCAGAAACCACTCCCGAAACTCGGAACCGAACAACGACCCACCCAATTGCTTACTCAGGCCTTCGATATCGGTACCTTTGCTGCCAAGTCGTCCGAGGAGGCCGCGCTTCTCCTGCTTGAGCTGGTGGGCGGCGAGTTCTTCCCGAAACTGTTTCTCCATGCGGATTCGAAACTTATCGGCGGCCCGCCGAAACGAGCGAACGAGTTCGTAAGGCATCTCGTGGTGGTCTCCGAGAATCCGAGCCGCCGTCGAGGCCAGATCGGTCCTGCTCCCACCCTTCTGCCAGGTCGACAGGAGCTCTTCGAGTGGCCACGGACGGGGCGGATCTTCAAGTTCGTCAAACGGATTTCTGTAGACAGCCTCGATCCAATCCGTCCCCTTTGGCGCCTTGTCGACGCAGTCTTTCATAGCGATACAAAAATCGACGATCTTCTCGATCGCGTCGTCAGGTGGATCGGAGGACCTCGAGCCAGCCACGGAAAGCAGGCGGGAGAGTTTCGCCCTCAGTAGCTTCAACTGGTCGGTGAGCCTAGAGTGGGTCTGACGCGCGCTTTCCCCCACGTACGGGTAACGGTCCCGGAGGAGGCGAGAGAGGTACCGACGCTCCGGTGGAGAGGGGAGTTTCCGCAGTTCCTGTTCCAGTATTTTGCGGATCTCGGCTCCCATATTCGAGTCTCCGAGGTCGCGACTCCCGCAGACCATGGTGACCTGCTGGGAACAAAATTGGGCGATGCCTTCGGACAGCTCCTTCGCCGCCTTCGAAAGCTGGTCCGCCGAAGCGTCGTCCGACAAGTTCTCCGCCTCACTTAGATCCTGCAGGGCCTCGTGGACCGATCTTGCGACGGCCTGCAGCCCGAACAAGCGGGAATGAATGACGTCGACCAAGACATCTACGGCCATTAGTGCACGATTCACTATCGTCGACGGGTTGCCGACATCGAAATCCGAATTGTTCGTGCAGTAGCTGAACCCCTGAATATTGGTGAGCATCTTGAACGCGATGACGAGAGCCTCCTGCCAAATCTCGTCCGGAATGCTCTCGGCTTTCTTCCAATTTTGCTCTCCGGGACGGTAGAGCAGGTTTTTCTTAGAGCACCACGCCGGACGACGTCTCTCGGGAGCTGCCATATCGGCGGCATTCTCGGCCGCCTTCAGCTTCTTTATGAGGCTCTCCTTGACGCTCGGGGTATTGGGATACTCGTTCTCGAGCCTTACGCGGAGAGTATCCACCTGAGCCTTGATCTGCGACATTCCTTGACCGAAAGCCGGGGCTCCCGCGGTTCCGTCGTGCACGATATCGGTCTCCAGCAGTGACTGCAGGAGGAGCATTCCCATGCTGTAGATGTCGCAAGGAATGTGGAAGCACTTGTACTTCCAGTAAATGAAGTCCGAGGCGACTATGTTCTTGTCTATGAGGTCGCGGACAGCCCTGATCTGGTCCGCACTCAAGTGGACGGGGATGCTTCTCAGATCCAACGCGGAGACCCGGGAATGATCGGGCTTGACGGTGTAGATGACGCGAAGCCCCTCCAAGAGTGGACCGGCTTTGTTCATGTACGCGACCACGGAGTCCCGCTCACTGTAGTGTCGTGAATCCATGGATGTGTCTGTAATGGTCGCTTCGATGATGCAGAAATCCGGGTTCTCGATCAAATTCCTCAACTTCAGCGTGCCTTTGCGCTGCATGCCGAAGTTGTTCGTATCCAGCATCACCGGGCTCGTGTAGGTCTCATTGACATTCTTCGGCGGCTCGAAGATGAAAGTCTGTTCCTCGTCCTCGTCGTGGAAGAACGGCTTGGCAGATGCCAGGTCGATGATATGCGCCTCCAATGCCCAGAGCGCCGGAGTCTCCTGGTGAGCCCTCGCCATTTTCACCATGATGTTTTCCGGCTTGAGATCCAGGTGAGGGCTGCGGCACGACTCGTGTATGCGGGCTAGGCCGGCGCACACGTCGCGAAACAAGGACAATTTCAGCTTGAGAACCTCCAGGCAATACTGCTCCGGACTGGTGTTGGGATCGTAAACCGTCAATCTCTGGCCGTCCCGCGCCGGGGTGATGCGGCTCAGGAGGTACTTCTGCCCCGTGGAATAGTCTACCGTCCGCTGCACGGACGACACGTACTCCTTGAAGTCGCGTCCGCCGATGATCTGACTGGCGATATCGTATTGAAGATGCAGGCAGTCCATCGGTATGGCGTAGAACTCGTAGAACGACAGCGGGTGGATCCGGTCCGAAACCGGGCGGCGCGTTCCCTGGCCCGGATCGAAGCAGTGGCTCCTCTCCGGGCACTTGACGCAGGGCATCAGTCGGGGATCGATCGTTCCTTTCTCCATGGCGTTCCCAAGGCGCGCATAGAGGCCGTCGCGGTCGGACAGGACTTCGCCGTAATCCTTGGCGGTACGATTGGACGGAAAGCTCCGCACATACAGTCGGGCGTCCTTGATGTCGGTCTTCCCTGCCCAGCAGCGCGGGCAATACAAGGCGCGCTTCGTGGTCCCCTCATAGGGACCGAGTGCCGGTTGGGCGCTTCCGCTGTCCTTGAGATGAGCTCTCACCCTATCGATTAACTGTTCGTCCCGGCAATCCTCCAGTAGGCCAGTGCACTCCGGGCAGAGGGCGTGAAAGAGATCCCTGGTCTTCCGACAGTACAGAACCGGTTTCGACTGGGACGGTTCTGAATCGGGACCCTTTCCTTGGTCGAAATCGAACAAGTCCAGGATCTGGACGACCCCCGTGCTTCCCTGGGCGAACTTGGTCAAACTTTCGATTTCGCGCCTCCACAGCCTGGCGATGCTGGGGTTCGTGTCCTCGTTTCGCCGTCCGACTTGCTGGATAGGCTCTGATGCATACTCGTCCCGCTGGACCTTGAGGGCGACGTCACGCAGCACCGTCCCTCCGGCGGAAACGACGCGCGCCAGGAGGACCTTCGAGTAACGGCCACCATCGCTCAGCAACGCGAAGGGCTGGCTTGCGGGGCGATCCTCGGCTTCAAAATTGGGAACAATTTCGAATCGCAGTCCCTCCGAAGCGGCCCGGAAAATCTCCGCATAGGACTTGGAGGGTGGACCTGCAGCGGGATTCGTCATGAGCGGAGTCCTTTCGGTCACGGTCGCGTCGGAGGCCGGAGAGTCATCGGCGCCTTGGGGCTACTGCTGACTGCCTGCGCCGTCCGTCGCACGGTCTTCGGCTCCGCGTCCGCGCGGCCACGGAAAGGGAATCGAGGTTCGTTCTCACGGCGCCTGGGTGAGCTTACAGCAAGCCCGGAACTCCGCGCAAGAGAAGGGCTGGTCACGGCCGGCGGCGGGTCCTGTTCGATTGGCTCCACGACGACCGGGCGCAGGCCCCGCGAGACCCCATCTCCCTTGCCATGCCCGCCAGTCAGCAAATTTGATGCCTACGGTTCACCGCCCAGAATGAAGTTGCGTCCTTGCGGACGGGCCGGCAAAATAAGGCGATAGCCCATGTCATGGGAGGCTTGACACTGATCCAGGCTGGGTCCTACACTCCCGCCATCGGCCGAGAAGCCCTGGTTGGAAGAACACTCTGGTCTTTTTCCGGTCGTCGACCCGCCGCGCTCGGCTTCAGGAAGAGAAAATTCTCATGCGTACACGTAACCGGCAAGGTCTGTGGCTCCTGCTCGTCCTCCTAGCGTTTGCGGGTGGGTGCGGTTCGTCGGAAGTTACATTTTTCCTGCGGCCTGAAGGAGATCCTTCCCTCATCAATGGTGGGAACCAGCTCCTGATCGATATCCTGCCCATCACTTCTGAGTCCTTTTCCGGGGAAAGCATCGATTTGGCTTCGCTCGCCCCGATGCGTGTACAGTTCTCTGGGAAGGTTGAGACCCGGACAGTCGAGCCGAAGAGCGGAGCACCGTGGGAGCGCGGAAGCTCCGAAGCGCTGCGGATCAACCTCCCCGAGAAAGCGTCCGAGATCTCCACCATCTACATCTTTGCCGATTTCAGGCCGCTGGAACGACACTCAATCTCGAAGGAGCAGATCGAAGATGAGTCGAAATGGACCATTTTGGTAGGCCGCAGCGGGCTACGCCTCAAGAAGGGAGCCCCATGAGTCTCAGGCCGTCGCCGCCGGTGCTTTGGCGCGAGGGGATGTTCTTTCTCCCTCACCACCTCCAGTGCACTGACGCGAGGGTCGAGGCCAGAGTCTCTGAAGTTCAGGCTGCGATCGGTCCGTTTCGCTGGGGAATCTCCAAGCTGAGAGTCGACTTCGAGGCGCTGAAGACCGGCACCTTTCTCGTGGAGGAGGCTGTCGTCACAACCCCCGTGGGAACCACACTCCACCTTCCGAATGATACTCTCGCGGTGGAGGGACGGGATATAGGAGAACTGCTGAAGACCCGCGGGGAAGTGTTGGTCAAATTGGGTGTCGCATGGAGGGGCGCCGGCGGGAACCTGGCGGATCCTGCCCATCCTCACCGGGCCTTTGCGGCCGAAGAGGATAGAGCGGTCTGTGATGACAATGACGGATCGAATCCTCAGACCATCGAGCGCAAACGCTGGAACGCCCGCGTGCTGGTGGACGGCGAGAGTGATGGATTCGACTGCGTTCCTCTGATGATGGTGCGAGCCGAGAGAACGGGCCGTCCCTCTGGCGTCCCTTCCGAGAACTATATTCCCCCGGTGCTCTCTTGGCGAACCGTTCCAGAGCTTCGGAAGCGTATCGAGTCGGTGGTCGCCGACCTCAACAAAGGCGTAGCCGATTACGGTGCTTCGCTCTTGGACCGGTCCTTTGCCCCCGATACTCCGCAGGATGCACTTCGCCTCATGAAGCTGCAGACCGCCGCTCAGTTGGCCACTGAGTTGGAGCAGCGCACTTCCGTCGACGAGATGCACCCGTTCGAGGCCTATATCCACCTGTGTCGTATTGTGGCCGGCCTGAGCGTGTTCAGACTCCAAGAGACCGGACTGCCAAAGTTCAAGTTGTACGAGCATGAGAATCTCCTCGGAATCTTCGACGACGTCTGCGTGCGGGCATCGGAAGTGACCAAGGCCGTACTCAAAGTCGCCGAGGGGCACCACCGGCCGTTTATCCCCTCAACCTCGGATCCCAAACTCGTCGAAGCGGAATGTCCCAAAGACTGGGCCTTGGGAACTCGGCACTTGTATCTGCGGGTGCGCAAACCGAGAGACCCCGGGTACGGGCGTGAACAAACCTTGGAGCTTCTCGGTCAGAATTTCAAGCTCGCACCCAGCTCCCTGATTTCAGGGATCGCCAAGGGAGGAAACCGCAGAGGGATCGACCTCAAGGGCGACGAAGAAACGCATTTCGGTCTGCCCAATCGACAGGCCTACTATTACTTCCGTCTGTCCCGCGAGAAGACGGACTTTTGGGCCCTGTTGGGTGCTGAGTCCAAGCTGAGCGGTTATTGGATTCGCGACAACAGCCTCGCCCTGACTATGGACCTTTTCCGCGAGGCGGATGATGAGTGACGCAGTCACGATCCCCCACTTGGCTTCGGACTTCTTGCACGTGTTAACGGCATTTCGATCCTCGATCGGGCATGGCGATCAAAGTCTCGCGGCGCTGGAGTCGAAGCTGAGCGAACGGATGCGGACGTTGGAGAAGGACTGCCGCAGCCATCAAAAGTCCGCGCTCTTCCCTGCCGCTCAGAAGCTCCTCATTTACACAGCCGATGATATCATCATGACATCCGGGCATCCCGTGGCGTTGGCCTGGCAACCTTGGCAGCAGAGGGAGTATCTGAACGAAAACTCCGACGGGGACGAGAGATTCTTCGAACTGTTCGGTGCGAACGCGCTCCCGGCGTTTCGTGAGCCCGAGATTGAAGAACTGGCATTTCTGTGCATTGCGGCCGGCTTTCGAGGCAAATTGAGAGTGGTACCCGGGGAGCGAAATCGCGTCTCACTTTGGTCCTCCGGATCCACGGCCGAGCTTCGCAAGTTCCTCGAGACTCTGCGCCACAGCGCGGCTCCGACGAACCCCTCTCGGCTGTTTCCGGGGGCCTATGACCACACGGACCCCCGACCCCTTCCGCTCTTGCCTTTGGCACGTATGACGCGCTTGGTCGCCCTTTGCTTCGTCCTGGGACTCGTGAGCTGGTTCGCGGCGAGGGCCCTGATCCCGGGCGCCATTCGGGAAGCCATCGCAGCAGCGAAGGAAATCTCGGAAGCTCATTCTGGACGCTGGGCGGCTCAAGATTCCGGGGCTGCGGGGGTGAAACCCAAATGAACATCTGGTCGCTCTTCCGACGCGTGTGGCGGTTCGCGGGCACGTTCCGGGTCTTGACTCAAGCGGTACCCAGCCCGGTGCTTTGGGCCATCGCGATCGTGGCAACCTTGGGAGCCTCCGCCTACGCTTACTGGGTGCTTCGCCTTCCGTGGTTCCAGTGCATGATTATCCCAGCGGCGGCCTGCGGGATGTGGGTTCTGTGGATCCTGGTGCAGAAGGCGACCGCGCGGCATGCCAGCACGCGTACCCGGAAGTTTGAGCAAGCCATCGCCGCCGAGGCGGCCGAGAAGGAATTCCGAGAGTCTTGGGCGAAAGAAGTCCAGCGCTTCCGAGATACCGGCAAAGCCATCGATTCCGTCCCGTTCTTGGTGTTCGTCGGAGAGCCGGGAGGAGGCAAGACGACGACGCTAGTGAAGGGCTTGGGCTCGGTGGCGGGACGGCGCCAAGCCATCCGAGGAATCGGTGGGACTCGGAACTGCGACTGGTTCTTCGCGGATGACGGGATCGTGCTCGACATGGCGGGCCGCCTCGTGTTTCCCGGTGGCACGGAGGCCAAGTCGGGTGCCGCTGCGGCCAAGCAAAACTTGGAAGCCGCCGAGGAGATCAGCAACCAGGAATGGAGCCTGTTCTTGGAGCTGCTCGGGAGCTACCGCCCGCGCTGCCCGATCAACGGAGCCATCGTGGCAATACCCTGCACATCGCTTCTGACCGAGGACGATGGTCGCTGGACTGCCAAGGCGGATGTGCTCCTGGGTGCTCTGAGGGACCTCCAGACCGAGCTCGAGATCAGGTTCCCGGTTTACGTGGTCTTCACGAAGGCGGACCTGATTCCGGGTTTCAACGAGTTCTGCCTGGGATCCAAGGATATCGACACCAAGCAACTCTTGGGTTGGTCGCGAAGCCTTGATCGCTGCGAGGAGCGTCTGTCCGAAGAGGAACTCGGCGCCGCGACCGACGATTTCGTCGCTCGGCTACGGGCTTGGCGGCTAGGCTTCCTTCAGGATGCGGATCTCGAGGCCAAGAGCTCACTGTGGTTGTTCGGTTTTCCCGAGGAGATGAAGAAGGTGATGGAGGGCGTGAACTGTTACCTCCACAAGATCTTTGGGGGGGGGGATCGACTTCTTGAAACCCTATTTTTCAAGGGGTTTTATTTCACTTCGGCAATGCAAGACGATGATCCTCTACCCGGTGCTGCGCGGGCTCTCCTGTCCAGTGCGCCAAGACCCGACTGGCTGAAGCGTTTGGCTCATCACGATTCTCGGCCTGCTTTCCTCGAGGACCTCTATAAGAAGAAGATCTTTGTGGAGACTGGGTTGGTGAAGCCGACGAGGAGACGAACCCAACAGGCCGCCGTCTTGACCAGAATCGGGTACTCGCTGTGCGCTCTCGTGCTCATCGGCCTCTCCGGTTGGATCATTTGGCGCTTCGTTCGCAATGATGCTCGCGAGTTGCGCGACGAATTCGTCGGCCTGCATGAGGCGTACGCCGGGACCGATTCCGCGAAAGTTGGTGGAATCTTGAGTACTCTCTCTGGCAACGAAAAGCAGCCCGGCCTCATGCGGAAGCTCGCGAGCGGCGACCTGCTTCCGGGGGAGTCTTCGAGCCCGACCTTGATCCAGTGGTGCGCTCGCGCTTACCGCGCCGCGTACCTGGACCACGTTCTCAAGGAGCAACTGAATACACGGATCGGCGAACTCGAAAGTACCACTACCGACGCGATCGCACCGCACCAGTCATCCGGGCCAGACAAGGACACCGAGGACGGGAAGTACCGCCAATTCATGACGTTGGTCAGAGGACTTCGCGATCCGGGGAAATGGGCTCCGTCGGAATCCGAGAGGAGCGTATTTGATTTCCAATATGCTTTGATTTTCCGAGAAATCGGTTCCGAGGACGGCCTTTGGGGCCTGGACCGGTACGACATGTATCGCAGTCGAGCGTGGTCTAGCGTGGAGAACCACGTGTCTTCGAACCTGGAGGCGACTTGGCGGGCGTACTTTGAGTCAGCTTCCTCAACCACATGGCGGTATCGACCTCCCCAGGCGACCGGTGAAGGTATGGTGGTTGATGCCGTCGATGCGGTCCATTTTTGGGCACGCGTCAACCGGCTCGAGGATGACGCTGCGAACTCGCGTTCATTTCTCGAGCGTCCTCTGGATCTGTCGGATGATGTATCGGAACCCGACGGAAGGGCGAAAATCGAGAGTTGGGTCAAGGAGTATGATCGATACGTTGCGAGCGCCGAAGCCCTCAGGAAACTGTTCCCGAGGAGCGGCTCCCTCGTAGTTCTGAAGGAGGGAATTGCCTGGCCGAGTTTCGCGAGTCGTGTGCGCACTGACCATTCGACGTTTTCGGCCGAAATCCCCAGTAATTTCGCACGCGAAGTGCGCCCACTTCTTGCCCGAGAGGCAGTTCCCGATAGCGACGCCAAGTGGAAGCTGAGCCTTAAGGATTTGCAACAATTCAACGGTGAGCACGCGGTTTGTGAACGTATCCTGGGCTCCACGTACCAAGGTCGTGTGGACCTGGTCAACGGTGCCTTGAAGCGGTCGCCTGGGCAGATTGAGAATTTGTCCGACCTGCAGCGGTTTGAGCTGCGCTTGTGGGCGGCTGCGAACGCACAGCTTGAGTTTGAGAAGGGATTGAAAGGGGCCGACAAGGTCAAAGATCATTCTCTCTCAGAATTCTATGCCGAGTTGCGTCAGCGAAGGGGAGAAACGTCCGAAAACGCTGAAAGATGGCCGATACCGCGCCGGTTCACCCGTAACGAGTTGGTCCAGTTTCAGAACAACGAGAAGAAGCTCCAGGATGGTCTTCGAAATCTGGGACTCAATGATGCAGCCGTGAAAGTCGCGGACGCATTGGGAAAACACGAGGAGTCTCTGAAGGCCTATTGGAACGACCACGAGGGAGAGTATCAGGGACCATGGAATCGTGAGGCGGAGGAGATTCTTGAGCTTGCTGCCACGCCGGTCGTTGACCAGGCTGCCGAGGATCGGATCATAGAGTGCTCCAAGAGGTTGTCGGCTCTGCTTCGCTTGGATCCGCATAACAAGGTGACGGAAGCTCAGGGATTTGTCAGCGACTATCTGGAACTGTATCGCGGGAAGGTGCGCACGGAGATCTACCAGGCCTTGATTGGGCTTCCTGACGTCCTACGAAAATTGTCGGAGGCTTGGTCGCTTGAGGCACCTCCAAGCACGGAGAAGTTGCCTCACCATGATCTCAACGATTTCCGTAAAGCAGTGGCCACGGCACTGTGCCCGGAACCGGGTGCCAACATCCCGATCCTGGACAGCGTGCTCACACGCGAGCCGTTCTGGATCTCTTTGAGGCGACTTCAGGACCAGCGAAAGCAGGAGAAGAGTAGACTCGAACAAGAAGCCAAACGACAGTCTCTCTTTCAAGAGTGGAGCAACCTCCTTGGTGCAGCTCGCGGAAATTTCCCCGTGGATCCGATGGCGACTCTGGATATGACTGCGGATCGAGCAAGTGAGTTCCTAACTAATTTCGAAGCCTGGGATGAGAAAAACGGCAAGGAACTCGGGCGGATGATCCATCGCGAGCCCGGGGTCGACCGGCAGAATCTCGTTAATTACTGGAAATGGTTGAAAAAGCACATCGATGCGCCAACTCTCGTCAAGATACGGACGACAGGGTACTCGATCGACGCCACCACCGACCGATTAAACGCATATTACCGCTGGCGTTGGGCGGGGGGAGAAGATTCCGGAAAGCACGTTCACTGGCACGAGAGTGATTGGGAAATCAGCCTGAAGTTTGGCGTCTCGCCAAACCTCAGACTGGAAGAAGCCCCGCCAGTGGACATGCCGCTGGAAGGGAATGAAATCCGTGATGCTCTCCGGGTTGCGGCACCCAAGATTCTGACGAGCGATTTTGAGCTCCTGCGGATGATGATGGCGGCCTCGAATCCGAGCAACCCTGTCAAGGAATTCGAACTGGAACAGGCCGGAGGTTCCAGAAGTACGCTGACCGTCACGTTTGAAATTGTAGGTGGAGCGGAATCGCTAAATTTCGATCCCCGCTGGAAATCTCTGAAACTTTCGGCTCATTGATCCGGATCTGTGACGGCCAAAACCCGCGAGCGCGCTGGTGATCAGCGACCGAGGAGCCGACGGGCGGCTTCGCGAAGGGTGCCCATCGTGGAGAGATTGGTCGGGGCCATGCCGGATCGCTCCGGTGAGCCGCCGCCGATGTCGAATGGGAGAAGCCCCTCGGATGGGTGGTTGAGCCACCGTCCATCGGAGGGGGTGGGGCTCCTCAAGAACACCCACGTTCCGGTGCCGGGGAGAGTGGATTCTCCGGGAATCGCAAGCGAGACCGCATCCCGGTCTTCTCGTATGGGCAAAAGTTTCCACTGGTCAAGCAGGTCGAACCAGGCGGCGGTGGAAAGGATCGGCTGCGCAGTGGGTCCGAGGGGAAGGTGCAGAGGCGGCAGTGCGTCTTCCGAGAGCGGTGCCGTACGGAGGCTTGAGCAGGCATCGGAGACCTCGGATCGAAGGCGTTCCTCGCTTTGGCTGGAGGAGCCCTCGGAGGTCGGCCCCTCACCGAGTGAGGAGATGAGCTCATCCGAACTGATGAGGGGCGATGCTGCCTCGCCTTTGGTCGGCCAGTGCAACTCGACCTTCTCGGCCAAATCACGGAACTCCGCCACGGACTGCGCGGCCTGAACTGCGCCGAGGACCGTGGAGAGCTGATCAAAGACGGGTGCGCATCGCCTCAAGCAGTCTCCCTCGCCGGTTTCACGCAGTGCCTTGCTCGGAACCGTAGTCCAGACGGAGATGGGAAAACTGCGGTTCACGGCGTCGGTGCTGGGAGAGAGCACGGCGCAGGTGGTTTCGCGCCCCCCGTGGTACCGAAAGAGGAACGACCATTGGTTGGGACCGTTCGCTTCGGCCCTCAAGACCCCGGCTGTGGAATTGACCCAGTCACGGTAGGCACTGGACTCCTCGGTTCCCGCCTTGAGGAACTCGGGATGGAAGGGCAGCTTGCCGTAGATGCTGATGCGCTTCGGCAAGGGGTTTCGAGAACTTAGGATCATTCTGGATCTGCGTTTTGAGGGATCGGGATGACTCTGATCTGTACTCGCCTCTCACCCCCAGCAGTTGCTAGATTTCGCCTGAGTCGCATGGCAACTTGCACTTTTCATCAGACTTTCAGCCGCTCCGGGGTGGATTTTTCTATAGAGGGGTGGCTTCAGCCGTCGGTGGCGGGGCGGATCTGGTGATCCGCGGGCCTGCTGCAGGGGCCGGACTGTCGGGCGGGGCGAGTGGCAGGGCGCGACGAGGGGCGAGGGGGCTATTGGGCGTGGGAGCCGATGAGGTCGCGGAAGCGGGAGGGGTGATGGGGTTCGCCGAGGATGATGATGCGGTAGCGGGTGAGGTCCTTGCCAAAGAAGTCTTTGGGAGTTTGGACCGGGTGGGCCACGAATTGGATGCGGCGGGAGAGGTCGGCGAGGGACTCGACCGAGCCGGTGTCAAAGGCGTTGAAGGAGGCTTCGAGGACGGGAGAGCGGGCGGGATGGCGGCTCCAATCCTGCATGGCGGCGGTGATGCGTTCCTCGGGGAGGATGCGCGCATCGAGCAGTTCGTCGCAGTTGAGGTAGGACTGCAAGCGCAACAACTCGTCGGCGGCGGCCCGCAGCGCGGGATCTTCCACTTCGCGGTTCAGAGCCGCCCGCAAGAGCTCGAGATCGAGACGATTGACGTCCTCGACTTCGAACGCTTGGCAGAGGAGACGCTTGCGGACGAGCGGCCGTGACGACGGCGTGTCTTCGAGCTGCCAAACCTCCTTCATGAAGATGCGGCCCATCCGCTCGAAGAGGTAGGAGGGGCGGATCTTCAGGAGCGAGACGAGCTGCTGCGCCATCCCCGGATAGCGCTCGTACCACTTGGTTCCAACCATGATGAGTCCGCCGATGACCATGTCGTCTTCGGGGAAGGTGGTCGAGTGGTAGACGATGCGATATTGCCCCTCGTACTTGACTTGGAACTCCGCGCGGCGCTTCCAATAGCCGGTGGCCGGCAGGACCGAGAAGGGGAAGATCTGGATCGCTTCGGGCTTGGTATGGAATGCGTAGTCGACGCTGGAGCGGAAGCCCTCGATGTGGTCGCCCGGCAACCCGAGGATGAGCTGCTGCGCATTGGCGTGCAACCCGTACTTCTTGAGGAGCGGGATCTTCGAGTCCAGGAACTTCTTGTCCCACTTCCGGTTCAAGTACTCGTAGGCGTCCTCGTTGGTGGTTTGGATGCCCGCCTCGATGTAGACCCCGGCCTGCTTCATGAGCGAGCAGAGTTCTTCGTCGAGGAAATCGAGATTGGGGAAGAAGGTGACGCTCTGATCCGGCGCCTTGTTGGCGACGATGAAGCGCAGGAGCTCCTTCGCGACCGCCTTTTTGTAGCCGAACATCGAATCGAAGAACCAAATCTTCTTGATGTTCTTGTGGGAGAGGATGCGCCCGAGGTCGGAGAACACCCGCTCCATGCTGAAGCTGCGCCGCGTCGTCCCGCCCCAATAGCAGTACGCGCAGCCCATGTAACAGCCGCGGAAGGTCTCGAGCGCGAACACCGGGATCTGATCGATCATCGCTTCGACCTCAGGCAGGTCGAGGAGCGAGGGGATGTCGTCCAAGTTGTCGAGGTACTGGACGTTGGGAGTGCCCTGCAGCGAGCCGGTGGCGCGATCTCGGAAGGAGATGCCGGTGATGTCGCTCAGCGGCTTGCCGGTGCCGAGGAAGTGGTGGCAGAGGTGCGCGAAGGTCCGTTCGCCTTCGTCGCGCACGATGATGTCGACGGAGGGGTGCTCGGCCAGCAGTTCCTGGGCGTAGGCCTCGTCCGAGACGTCCGGGCCACCCCAGATGATGGGAACGTTCGGGAAGAGCATCCGCACCTGCCGCGAGGCCTCGTAAAGGCGGAACCGCGACCAAATGTAGATGCTGAACCCGATGACATCCGGCTGCATCTCCTTCGCCGCGGTCACGATCGAGGCGATGGTGTGCTCGGGATCGTCGTGGGGGGTGCCCCCCACGATGCGGGTCTGCAGGCGTTCCTTGAGAACCGGATCCGCCGACGCGTAGCTCTTGAGGTTCAAGAGCGCGAGCGAAGCCGGAGCGAAGTCGCAGTGGGCGAGCAGAATCTTCATCGACAGGCGTCCTTGGGGCAGGCCTAGGCCCACCCGTTCATCGGGCAAATCACCACTCCGAAGATAACCCATCTCGAAGTTCGGCACCCCCCGGGAAACCGATGCAGAGAACCGGCCTTTCCGAAGGAAGGCGACCTGGACGGGCGCCCAAGCCAAAGCGGCGGCCGCGAACTCCTTTCGGAAACTGCGGGAGGTGGGCCCGCAGACCGTTCGGAATGCGCCGCCCGAGAACGAGATACCATGCCCTCGTGAAGATGGCGGTATGGATCCTGTCGAGCCTCGGGTTGCTTCTGGCCTGCCGATCCGAACCCGAGGTCTATCGCACTTTCGAGGGGGCGAACCCGGCCTCCGCGCAGGGGAGTTCCGTGGCTGACCTCGTCGAACTGATCCGGATCGATCCGAGCCTCCGGTTGGAGATTCGCTACGCCACCGCGAACAACTTCGTCGGCCGCCCGGTCTACCCGGAGGCCCGGGCGTTTCTCCAGCGCCCCGCCGCGGAGGCTCTATCCCGGGTGCAGGCGCGCCTCTCCCGCCTCGGCTACGGACTCCTCGTGTTCGACGGCTACCGACCGTGGACGGTGACCAAGCTCTTCTGGGAAGTCACGCCGCCGCCGCTGCAGAAATTTGTCGCCGACCCCGCGCAGGGCTCGAAGCACAACCGCGGTTGTGCCGTGGACTTGACGCTGTGCGATCTCGAGACCGGCGTCGAACTCGCGATGCCGACCGCCTTCGACGACTTCACCGACGCCGCGGCCGCGGATGCCCCCTGCGCCTCCGCGCTGGCCAAAGCGCACCGATCGCTCCTTCGCACGGCGATGGAAGCCGAGGGCTTCCAGGTGTACGAACACGAGTGGTGGCACTTCGACTTCCAAGACTGGCGCCGCTATCCGATCCTCGATCTCTCCTTTGCCGAAATCGACGCTCGTGGAAACTGAACGCAGTGCGGTGTTCGGCATCCTCGAGCGGGGCGACGAGATTCTCCTGGTCGCGAACTGGCGTCGCCTCGAGCAGGGGCCGGTCCTCTGCTGGGATCTTCCCGGAGGAGGGGTCGAGCCCGGTGAATCGCTGGAGGAGGCTCTCGTGCGCGAAGTTCGCGAGGAAACGGGCGTCGAAGTACGGCCCGGTCGCTTCGAGTTCTTGGTCGAGCGGTTCGGGTTTCGTTCTCCCGACCCCAAGCGGCGCAGCCGTTATTTCTTCTTTACGATCGAACCCGCCGCGGACGTGAAACCGGAAGACCTGCGTCCCACCGATTCGGACATCGTCGACCTGGGATTCCGACCGCTGCGCGACCTGCGGCGCCTCTGTCCGGAGCGCTATCAGCTCCAATTCCACGACTGGCTCGAATCCGGGCGCAGCACCCGCTATTTCTCGGACCGATCGCGCTGACGAGGCGGCTTGCGGCGACCTCCGTCGCCAGCGATAGACTGAGGTCGTATGTCGACTCGGAGTCATGGTGTCTTGCGCCTTGCGATCCTCTTTTCCGTCGCCCTTGTGTGCAGCGCGCGACCGGCGGCCGCCCAACCGGAACGCACGCCGCCGCTGCGGACGAGCGCGGAGCTGACCAAGCGTCTCCAGGAGATCCGCGGCGACATCGAAGCGTCGATGGGGTGGTCGATCGGGGACCAACCCGAAGTCGTGGTCGTGGACACCGAGACGATGCAGCGCATCGTGCTCGAAGAGGCGGTGATCGGCAGTGCGTGGCGCTTGCCCAAGCTCCGGGCGAAGACGCTGCGGATGGGCGAGAGTCTGAAGTTGACCGGGGTGGCGGAGGGCATCCTCGGCAAGGTCGATCTCGCGCGCGAGCTCATCCACATCAACCTCGACGTGATCTACGCGATTTCGCAGGTGGAGAGCCTCCGCTCCCTGGTCTGGTGCCAGGATTTTGTCGATGTCCTGCTCGCGCACGAGGCCGCGCACCTGGCGCAGGGGCGGCGCTATCCCTTCGCGCGGCTCTACTACGGAGCCTCCGAGGGGGCGCGGCCGGGCCTCAGCGCGATTGCGGAGGGCCAGGCTCAGTACGTCGCTCGCAAGTTCGCCGAACGACGTGGCCTCACCGAGGTGCACGAGGCCTACACCGGTCTTCACACCGGGGCACATCTGGACGCGCCGCCGCTTTTGAAGCCGCTGCTCGAGCTCATGGCGCAGGCGTCCTCGTTCTCCTACTTGCAGGGAGAGAAGTTCTATGCGGCGGCGGTGAAGCACTTTGGTGAGGAGATTGCCGGTCGAGCGCTGTGGGATCACGAGTTCCCGAGTCGGCAGCAAATCACGAGGCCCAGCCGCTACCTGAAGAGCGAGCGAGAACGGCGCGCCCAGGTCGAGGCACGGCCGCTTCACCGGATCCGGATCTCCTTATGGCACGACGATGCCCGACCGGTGCAGACGTCAGCCGAACTCCATCTGTGGGCCGACGGTCCTGGATTTGAAGTGACGGTGGCCAAGGGAACCAACGGGCTTCTCGAGGCGATGGTCCCGGTGGGTGCCGAGTTACGCGGCGGCGCGCTCTTCGGCCCGTCACTGGAATGGGATGTCGTGCTCGGAGAACCGATCACGGCCCAGCCCGACGGAGCGTATCGGCTCGTCGTGGGGGGCGAACCTCGCCGGACCATCCTGGTGAGGGAGACGAAGACCGGGCAGCCAGTGAGCGGGGCCCGCGTGTGGGCCTCCCCCCGGGGCTTCCACCAATGGTCGGATCAGCGCATCGAAGTCACAGAGCCTTGGGCAGGGTTGTTCGAGATCACCGATGCGGCAGGAATCGCGGTGATACCCGTGATCGGGGCGGCAGCGCCGGATGAACACGAGCTTTGGGTGCAGCGACCGGGTTTCGTGACGGAGATTCGCTCGCTTCCGGCCGAGAGTGTGCCCCAGGTGACCGTGGATCTCCACCCGGCGGGAGCACTGCGCCTCGACTGGTCGATGAAGGGAGCCTCGGCGCTGCGGGAATTGAGCCTCGCGCGGGTTCCCTATCAGAGCCTGACGATCTGCCCTCTCGATTTGAGCATGGAGCCAGTCTCCACGGTCCCCCTCACACCTCCCCTCGAACTCGACAACCTGCTGCCGGGGCGCTACGAGATTGTCGCCCACTATCGCGGCGCTCCCTTTGCAGCGGGACTGCGTCACACCTTGGAAGTGCGCGCGGGAGCCAGCGCGCGGTACGAAGCTCCTCCCTTGCCGCCGCGGCTGGCGCAGAGTGTGGATCTGCGCATCGAGGTTCCCGAAGCTTGGCCGATTCCCGCGATTAGGGGGCTGCGATTCGAACCTTCGGACGGCGATTTCTACGATTCCGTGGGTTTTGCGATGCTGCCGACACCGACGCGGGAAAACGGGCGCTTCGTCTTCCGCGTCACGCTGGAGCGCGGAGAGGGTGGTCCGTACACGGTGGCGCTCGTGCCGGCGGGATTGGTCGACGAAATCGAGATCGAGGAATCGACGAGCGAGTCGGTGATCCTCGTGCCGGATCCGGTACCGCTCCGAGTCGAAGTGCTCCACGCGGACGGCTCGCTGCCACTGGAGCCGGTGTCGATATTCGTTCAACCCTGCGACGAAAGCGGCGAGCCCCTCTTCGAAGACGAGAGCGAGCTCGCGCGCATGCAGGGCGTGGAATGGGCGGATCCGCGGAGTGCGGAGTTCGTGCGCGCACCCGGTTGGCATCTGATCAGCGTGCACGACGATCTCGGGCGGTCAGGTCACCGCACGGTGAGGCTCGAGGGCGCGCAAGAAGGCGTGCCTAAGCGTGGGCAGTCGGTGGTCGTGCGCTTGAGCCATTGACGCGCGCGAGCCGGAGCGGTGATTCCGCGTCCTTGGGATGCGAAGCGCGACGGGGCCGAGGATCGCCGCAATCCTTCTGTGTTCCCTCGGATCGAAGCTGCCGCGGGGACGGGCCGAATCCGCGGTGAATTTGCAGAGAGCATTCCCTCGCGGCTCTCGGAGGCGCCTCGATTCCCAAGCCTCCGACGAAGCGGATAGAATGCCATCTATGACGCAGGCAAATCGAGTTCGTGGGTTCGTGGCCGCCGTCGTGGCGTCAATCTTGTTCGGGTTGCACGCGACTTCGATCGGGGCGCAAACGAAGCGCGCCGCTCCCCTGAGAACGAGCGAGGAGCTCACGGCCCGATTGCGCGAACTTCAACCCGAGATCGAGGCCATCCTCGGTTGGCCACTCGGAGACGATCCCGAGGCGTTGGTGGTCGGCAACGCGGAGATGAGTCGGGTGGTGCTCGAAGAGGCGGTCATTCGCTCGGCGTGGCGACTGCCCAAGCTGAAGGCGAGTACGCTCCGGACGGGGGAGGAGATCAAGACGGCCGCCCTGGCGGGAGCATTGCTAGGCAAGGTGGAATTGGCTCGCAATCGGGTCCTGATCAACTTGGATGTCATCAAGTCCATTTCCTACCTCGGGGATCGCGACCTCATCTGGACGCAGGACTTTGTCGACGTGATCCTGGCGCACGAAGCGACCCACGTGGCGCAGAACCGCCGCTATTCCTTGGCCGCGACCTTCTTCGGGACGCCCCTCACCGAACTCGTCGGCTTTCAGGCCATCACCGAAGGACAGGCCCAATACGTCGCGCGCGAATTCGCGGTGAAACGAGGACTGCTCGATGTGCACCGTGCCTACACCGGGATCCACACGGGGGAACACGTGGACGCGCCGCCACTCCTCAAGCCGCTACTGCAGGTCTTAGTGCAAGCTTCCGCGTTTGCCTACCTTCAAGGAGAGGAGTTCTACCGCGCGGTCGTTGCGAAATGGGGCGAAACCGAGGGACCGATTCGCCTCTACGAACACGCACTCCCGATCATGGATCAAGTGACCCACCCCGAGCACTATTTCGCGGCCGAGCTTGCTCCGAAGCCGGTGCCAACGCCGCGGCCCACGCGGACGCTCGAAGTCGAACTTTGGCACGACTCGGACAATCCGGTCGAAAGCGGTGGCGAGTTGCACCTATGGGCGAACGGGCCCAACTTCGAGGTGACCGTCGCACGGGGAGAAGAAGGCGCGGTGTTTGCCGATGTTCCCGAGGGAGCGGAACTCCGCTGCGGAGCCATCGCGGTCGCGGGAGTCCCTTGGGACGCGGTTTTGGGAGAGCCGGTCAAGCGCTTCGACGGGGGCATCTACCGGGTGTTCGTGGGCGGGAAACCGCACGCCACGGCCTGTCTCCGCGATGCGATCACGGGGGAGTTGGTTTTGGGCGCGAAGCTGTTGCGATTTCCCCCCGAATTCCGGCTCTGGTCTCAGAGCCTCGACGAAGCCGAAGACTGGGGGACTCTCGAGGATTGGGGGACAACGGACGCCATTGGACTCGGTCGGTCCGAGGACGAGCCGCCTGAGCCCGAGGACTGGTTGATCACCCACCCCGACTACGCGCCCGAAGTGCGAATAGGCGGCGAGCACAGCGAGGTGCGCACGGTGGTACCCCTGAATCGCGGCGGACGGATGTTCGTCGATTGGGATCACGACGGATCGGGGGCGCTGCAATGGCTCTTGGTAGAGCGTGCGCCGTTCCAATTCGAGACCGTCGTACCTTTCCCCATGGATCGGGCCACGATCCGGGCGGCGAGTCTCAGGGAGGACTTCGACTCCGGTCCGCAGCTTCCCGGGTTCTATGTCGTTCGCGGGTTGTACCGGGAGTCGCCGTTTTCCGAGCCGGTCGAACGAACCGTCCAGGTCCGGCCATGGCAGTCGACTTACCTGAGCTTGCCGAAGTCGCCGCCGCGCCCGGCCCAGTCTCTTCAGCTTTCGATCGAGGTTCCCGCCGCTTGGCCGATTCCATCGACGCAAGTCCTGAGGGCGGAGTCGGCCGCACTCGGGGGTGGACACTGGCAGCTCACGAACTTGCCCGCTCCGCAGTCCAAGGGGAAGGATCGGGTCTACCGGCTCACGATCCCATACGGGGAGGGCGATCGGCTGCAAATCGCCATCCTGCCGGCCGGCTATCTGGCCGAGGTCATGGTCAAGGAAGGAGCTGAGGAGGCCACCGTCCGACTCCCGCCTCCCTCGCGATTGCGAGTGGAGGTGGTTCGTGCCGACGGATCGAAGATCCTCCAGCCGGTGCGGGTCGGAGTGCACGGCTGCCAGGAGGATGACGAGCCTTTGGCCTACGAGTGGACCGACGCCCACAAAATGCAGGTTGCCGAGTGGGCGGATCCACAGGGCCTCGAGGTTCTTCGCGCGCCAGGTCGCTACCTCATCGAGGTTGAGCAGGAGTTTCTCGGCCGAGCGGAGGCGACCGTGGAACTCGGGGCGCGCGTGGCAGGGGGCAGCGATCCGACTTTGACCGTCTGTCTACGCATCCTGCGCTGAACCACCTTCCCTCCCTCCACTTCCGGCATTATGGTGAGCGCGGAATCCGACCCTTTGGGGGTGACTCCGAGTCATCCACACCCCCGGGCCGGAGTTGGGGAGACAGCCATGGTTCTGTTGCGAGAACGCACCGTCGCGCTGCTGGTCGGAGCAGGCCTCGTTCTTTCGCTCAGTGGATGCTCGAACTGGGAAAGCCGCCACACGAAGGGCGTCGCCATCGGCGGTCTGGCCGGCGGCGGGCTCGGGGCGCTCGCGGGGAGCGCGCTGGGGTCTTGGGGGTGGGGCGCGGTGATCGGCGTGGGCGCCGGTGCCCTCGCCGGGTACATCATCGCGGAGGCTTCGGGTCCCGATGCTTCCGAAGCTCCGCGTCGGATGTCCGACGAAGCTCGGGCCGAGGGCGAATCGGACAAGTACTTCGTCCAGGCGCGCAAAGCGAAGACCGCCGCCGAGTCCGAGTACTACTTGAAGCGGTCGATCGAGCTGAAGCCCACCGCGGCCGCCTACAACAACCTCGGCCTGCTCTACCTTCAAAACGGGGAGCGCGAGCGCGCGGTCTCCATGTGGGAGATGGCCCTCGACATCGACCCGGCCTACGTCCCGGCCAAAGAAAACCTGTCCCGCAACGCCAAGGCCGATTGAGCGTGGGGGACTCGATCGCGGGCCCTAGTGCCAAGGATCGCTACGTGGCGGGGGGCCTTCTCGCCTACACCGCGGTCGCCCTCACCGCGCTTGAGTACTTCGCGCTGCCTACGCGCGTTCAGGCCAGACTGACGGGTCGTGCGTGGGGGAGCCAGGGGCCCGTTTCGCTCGAAGCCGGCGTCACCTGGGCGCTCCTCTCGGTGGGGGCGTACCTCGTCCTGCCCTGGGCTCTGCTCATGATCCTCGGGTTTCGGCCCCGGGACCTGGGACTTTTGTTCCGCGGCTTCGCGCGCCACCTCCCGGTCTATCTTGGCCTTTTCTTGCTCATGGTGCCGGCGCTCTGGCACGCGAGCGGCCAACCCGAATTCACCCGCACTTACCCGTTTGTGAGCGAGGCCCGGCGCGATCTCGGCGTCCTCCTCAGATTCGAGGCCGCCTACATTGCCCAGTTCTTTGCCCTGGAGGCCTTCTTCCGGGGAGCCTTGCTGTTCGGCCTGGAGCGCGCCGTAGGTCGCTTGGCGATCCCGATCATGGTGGTCCCCTACACCATGATCCACTTTCACAAGCCGGTCCAGGAGTGCTTCGGAGCCGCGATCGCCGGGTTCGCCCTTGGGTACCTGGCGCTGCGCTACCGCTCGTTCCTCGGGGGCTTCCTCCTGCACTCCCTGGTTGCGCTTTCGATGGATTTTCTGTCCGCCAAGGCCGCGGGCCTGTTCTGATCCGGACTCCTTTCCAAAAAACTTGGGTTGTTCGCGGTTGTTTTGAGTCTGGTATTCATGCCACCGAGGGAGGTGGACAGCATGATCTCCAGATCCAGAGCAACGGCACACTTCCGTCCGACTCCGCGTGCGACCCCCGCGCCGGACTTTTCCAACTGGCCCGATGCACTCGCGGCGTTTACCGACGACTTGGTCGCCCGGGGCTACAGCGGGTACACGGTGCGGGATTACCGCGCCGATGTCGACAAGCTCGCGGGCATGTTGGAAGTCGCACCGGGGGAGGTCGCACGGACCGACCTCCAATTCCTGGCCGCGCGCCTCGCGGATGCCGGCACCCACGACCGAATCCGGCGTCGGCGCCTTTCGGCCTACGCACGATTCCTGTCGTTCTTGGATGCGCGGCGCACCAACCTCCGGGTCGTCCCGGAGTTTCTCCGCGGAACCCTGCTCTCATCCGCCCAGGATCGGCTGGTGGTGAGCTTGATCGCCCTGGCGGGGCTGCGACCGATCGAGGTGGCCGACCTCGAGGGGAGGGATATCCGCTTGCGGCGAGGGGCGATCGTCTCCCGCGCGGGTTGGCGCATCGTGCCTATCCACCCTCGCGTCGCGGACGACTTCCGGGTCCTGAATGCGGAGTGCCCTCTGTCGGCGTATCGGGCCGTGCTCTCCGGTTGGAAGGGCTTTGCTCTGAACGGACGCACCGTCCACGCCCGGTTTCAGAAGATCGCCCAAGACCTAGGGCAGCCGGACGCGCGACCGGAGGACTTGCGGCGCGAGGTCGCCCAGGAACTCCTCCGGCAAGGCACGCCGGGGGGATTGGTGCGCGCGTTTCTGAGTAAGGACCGCGGGCGCCCGATCGCCCCGAGGCAAGGTCGATTTGTCGACCTCACCTGTCTCTACGCGCGGCTGGTCTCGATAGGTCTCGATGCTCAGGCCGAGGCCGCGTCGTGATCGGTGAACCGTCTCGACTCTAGCCGGTCGAAGAGCTCCTCGAACCATGTCGCCTTCAAGAGCTCGCGGCAGCGGTGTTCCTTGGCCGCGCGGTAGAGCATGCCCTTCAGCAGGGAGGGGCCGGTGTGTCCGGCCAAGACCTGCGCTTCGACCGCGTCGAGGCGGCGGCGGGTGCCCTCGTCCAGGTGCGGATCCAGAGTCTTCCGCGCTTCGGCCGAGGCCTGGACCGTCCCTGCGAGGGACGTGGGCATGGCGAGCGCGCGGTCGAGCAGTTCTTCAATCTCCGCTGCGCTGCCGCGAGACTTTTTCAGGGCCTCGATTTTCGCCCAGAGTTCCGGGCTGCGGGCGCGGGCCTCAAGCCCCTCGTGGGCGAGGCGGACCTTCAGCCCTTCGTCCTTCAAGCGGGAGGCGGCTCCTTGACGTGCACTCATCACGGGCAGCGTAGGGCATGAACCCACCCTTGTAAACCCCGGACCGCGCCCCGCTCTCTACCGAGATCCAAACCTGGACAGGATGCATCCCTCGGCACTCGTCTCCCCGTTCCGATTGCCGGTCTGCGCCGGTTTGGGGGCTATCGCCGCGCGAGTTCGGCGGCGCGGCGGTGGATCTTGACGGCGAGTTCGCCGGCTTGGTCGAGGGTGCGGCCGACGGCGACAAATCCGTGGCCCTTGCGGATGATGTAGGTGTGGCTGCCCAATTCGACGGCGGTGTCGGCCGCGTCGTCTTTGGTGCCGAAGAGGCGCGCCTCGGCGGTGAGGGCCATCCGGAATTCACGAGCCAACTGGTCGGCGTGGCGGAGGACCAACTCGTCGTGACCGTGGAAGACCGCCATGACGTCGGAGCGGGCGGCGTAGATGCGCTCGTGCAGGAACGAGTCGCTCGAAGGCGCTTGGGTGCCGAGCACATGGATGACGTAGTCGTGCCACTCCGTGCGCACGACTTCGACGAAGGTCTTCCAGTCGAGGCCGGTCTTCAGCCGCGAGCGGGTCGGGGTGATGATGAACCCGGGAGGAGTACGGAACGAGAGATTGCCCGCACTCGCTCCGCCTTCGACCGGAGCCATCCCCTCGGCATCGAAGATCGAGCACCAGTGGATCAGACGATCCATGGCCTCGGGGTAGACGTTGGGGAGGCGGTCTCGGTGCTTCACCACGAACTTGTGGCGGATGCCGCACTCCCGGTTGCCTTCCATCATGGCCATCGTGGTCGATTCCTTACTGCGCGCGACCGGAGACCAAGGCCTGCACGACCGTGGGGTCGGCGAGGGTCGTGATGTCCCCGAGTTCCTCGGTTTCGCCTTCGGCGATCTTCCGGAGGATCCGGCGCATGATCTTGCCACTCCGCGTCTTTGGCAACCCGGGGGCGATCTGGATCACGTCGGGGGCCGCAAAGGCGCCGATTTCCTTGCGGACGACCTGGACCAGTTCTTTTTTCAGTTCGTCGGAAGCGGGCCCGCCGGCCTTCAGGATCACGTAGGCGTAGATCCCCTGTCCCTTGATCGCGTGGGGCATACCGACCACCGCGGCTTCCGCCACCCGGGGATGGGTGACCAGGGCGGATTCGACCTCGGCGGTCCCGAGGCGATGACCCGAGACGTTGAGCACATCGTCCACGCGACCGGTGATCCAGTAGTAGCCGTCTTGGTCCCGAAAGCAGCCGTCCCCGGTGAAGTACTTGCCGGGGAAGCGAGCGAAGTAGGTCTGGCGGAATCGTTCGTGGTCGCCATAGACCGTCCTCATGATCCCGGGCCATGGGTACTTCAGGCAGAGATTGCCCGAGACCCCGTTGCCACTGAGCTCGGCTCCCGCATCGTCGACGAGCGCGGGCTGGACCCCGGGCAGCGGAAGTGTCGCCGAGCCGGGTTTGAGGGGCGTCGCCCCGGGGAGCGGCGAAATCAGGATTCCTCCGGTCTCCGTTTGCCACCAAGTGTCGACGACCGGGCAGCGGCTATCGCCGACGACGCGGTGGTACCAAAGCCAGGCTTCAGGATTGATGGGCTCGCCCACCGAACCGAGCAAGCGCAGGCTTTGGCGCGACCTCGAACGCACCGGAGCGTCCCCGTGTTGAGCCAATCCCCGAATGGCGGTCGGTGCGGTGTAGAAAATCGTGACTTGGTGTTTGTCGACCACATCCCAGAAGCGGCCCGGATCCGGCCAGGTCGGCACGCCCTCGAACATCAGGGTCGTGGCCCCGTTCGCGAGCGGTCCGTACACGATGTAGGAGTGCCCGGTGACCCAGCCGATATCGGCGGTGCACCAGTAGATATCCCCCGGCCGCCAGTCGAAGACGAGCCGATGGGTCGTCGCCGCGTACAGCAAATACCCGGCGGTCGTGTGCAGAACGCCCTTCGGCTTTCCGGTCGACCCCGAGGTGTAGAGGATGAACAGCGGATCCTCCGCCTCCATCGGCGTGGGGGGCCGAAATTCGCCCATGCCCGGCTTGGCCATTTCCTCGTGCCACCATCGGTCGCGCGTCGACTGCCAGGGGATGGCGGCGCCGGTTCGTCGCGCGACGATCACCCGCTCGATGCTCGGCGTCTTGGCCAGCGCGGATTCGGCGATCTCCTTGAGCGGAATGACCTTGCTGCCGCGCAACCCCTGATCGGCGGTCACGAGGAGGCGACACTGCGCGTCGTTGATGCGGTCCGCCAAACTCTCGGCGGAGAAGCCGCCGAACACGATCGAGTGGATCGCCCCGATCCGCGTGCAGGCGAGCATCGCGACCGCGAGCTCGGGGATCATCGGCATGTACAAACAGACCCGGTCGCCCTTGCGGATGCCGTGCGACTCGAGGACGCGGGCGAAGCGGCTGACTTCGGACAGAAGTTCGCGGTAGCTGATGCGTCGCGACTCGTCCGGGTGATCACCTTCCCAGATGATGGCCGTCTCGTCGCCGCGGCCTTGCACGACGTGGCGATCCAGGCAGTTCATCGAGACGTTGGTGGTGGCCCCGTCGAACCAGCGGATTTCGGGGGTGTGGAAGTTCCACCGGACGCCCTGCGTCGGAGGGTTGAACCAGTCGAGGCTTTTGGCCCGAGCGAGCCAGTAGCCGTCGGGATTTTCCGTGCTCTCGCGGTAGAGCGCCTGGTAGGCCGCAAGGTCCCGGACGTGGGCCCGGGCGGAGAACCCGGGCGGGGGGGCGAAGATCTGACCGTGATCGTGACTGGCTTTTCCGGAGCTCATCGGGCCTCGTGGCCCCTCGGCACTGGACGCCGAGACAGGCGGAGGAGAAGGTACCGAAACCGGGTCGGGCGGCCAGGGAAGACGGCCGCCTCACCCGTGAAACCAGGGAGTCGAAGATGGCGCGATTTGTAGGAGTCCTGCTTTTGCTTGGCGCGTTGGTGGCGCAGGAATCCAAGGGGGAAGAGAAGGGTCTGACCGCCCCGCGGGGCGCGGCCGCGGCGGAGGCGATCGAGGGCGGGCTGCGCTCGCGGCTCGGCGACCCCATGCCGGAGTTGGATCTCGACTTGATCCTGTACGGTCCGGACTTCTTCGGCGCGACGCCGGAGGACTTGGTCTGGGATGCCCACGGCCGCCGTCTTTGGTTTGAGTGGAAGCGGTGGAACGAAAAGGAGAGAGGTCTCCACGTCTACGACCTCGAGACCAAGGTGCTGACACGTCTACCGGACGACGCGGAAGCTCCGCGCCTCGGGGTGTGGTCGCGCGACCGCCGTGCCAGGGCCTGGACCGACCGAGACTCGGTGTGGGTGGAGTTTTTCCCAAGTGGGGAACGCAAACGCCTCTTGCGTCTTTCGACCACGCCCTCCGACTTGGTGTTTGGTCCGGACGGGCGCGACTTGCTCTTCTCCTCGGAGGACGGGCTGTTTCGAATGAGCATCGAAAACGGAGCCCTCGAGCAGTTGTTGCATTGGAAGTCCGGGGCACGCCCGAAAGAGGAGGAGAAAAAGCCGGAGGGATCCGAAGCTCCGAAGGCGGATCCCGTTCCCCCCAAAGACGCGAAGGAATTCCACGAGCGCGAACAACTGCGGCTGTTTCGGGCTCTGAAGGAAAAGAAGGAAGCGGAGGACCGGCGCGACGCTCGCCGCAAGGCGCGTGAGAAGGACCCGGCCGAAGTGCCGAGCTACCAGGTCCAGGAAGGGTTCAATCGGAGTTCGGTCTCTGTTTCACCCTCCGGTCGGTACGCGGCGGTGCGCCTTTCGAAGGAGGCAAAAAAACCCCGCATCGCGGACATGCCGAATTACGTGACCCTAGACGGATTCACGAAGGTCGAACCCACGCGCGCCAAGGTCGGCGAGGGCTCGAACGATTGGTGGCTCGAATTGGTCGACCTCACCGACGGGAGCATTACCCAAATCAATCGGGTCAATGACGATCGCAGCACTCTTCCGCATTCCCTGCAGTGGACGCCCGATGGCGAGCATCTCCTCGCTTCCGCCAACACGGCGGACGATCGCAATGCCTGGCTTGTCAAAGTTGATCTCGCGTCGGGTGCGTGCACCGTGCTCCATCATCTGGAGGATCCCGCGTGGACGCTCTTCGAGTCCTTTCCGGTGGAATGGTTGGGAGGCCGGAACGAGGGTGTATTCCGGAGCGAGCAGGGCGGATGGCAGCATCTGTGGAAGGTGGATGCCGCGGCCGGTACGGTGGTGGCCCTGACGTCCGGCCCCATGGAATTCACTTCGCCGCAGCCGACTCCGGACGGGGATTCGATCTATGCGACCGCGACCCTGGATTCGCCGCACGCCCGGGAAATCGTCCGCGTCGAGGTTGCCTCGGGCGAGATGACCAGGATCACGAAAGGCGGAGGCGGGCGCAGCTTCGAGCTCTCCCCCGACGGGCGCACCTTGGCCGAGGTGTACTCCACGCCCAATCAACCCTGGGAATTGCGAGTCCGCAATCTTCTGGACGGCTCGGTGGGAGAGCCGATCACGGATTCACCCTCGCCCGCATTCCGGAGTTACGAAGGCTGGGTAGTGCCGGAGATCGTGGCGGTGCCGGCGAATGACGGAGTCTCAGTGCCGGCGCGTTTGTATCGCCCGAAGGAAAAGAAAGCCGGTGGACCGGCGGTCATCTTCGTTCACGGCGCGGGGTATCTCCAAAACGTCCACCAGTGGTGGAGTCGCTACGAGCGGGAGTACGGGTTCCACCACTTGCTGGCGAGTCGCGGTTACACCGTGCTCGACATCGACTACCGGGGCAGCAGCGGCTATGGCCGCGATTGGCGCACCGCGATCTACGGGCATATGGGGGGCCGGGATCTCGAAGACCAAGTGGATGGCGCGCGCTACCTCGTGGCCGAGCATGGAGTCGATCCCAAACGCATCGGGATTTACGGGGGGAGCTACGGCGGCTTCATCACGCTGATGGCGTTGTTCACGAAGCCGGGAGTGTTTGCGGCCGGGGCTTCGCTCCGGCCGGTGACCGATTGGTCGCACTACAACCACGGCTACACCGCCAACATCCTCGACACCCCGCTCGAGAGCCCCGCCCACTACGAGCGCTCGAGCCCGATTTGGTGGGCGGAGGGTCTCCAGGACCACCTTCTCATTTGCCATGGCCTGCTCGACGACAATGTCCATGCTCAGGACACGGTGCGTCTGTCGCAGCGGCTCATCGAACTGCGCAAGCGGAATTGGGAAGTGGCCTATTACCCCCTCGAAAACCACGGCTTCCGCGACCCGGCCGCCTGGGCCGACGAATACCGCCGAATTCTCGAGCTCTTCGAGCGCACCCTCCGCTTGCGGCCTTGATCGGCACCCTTTGTGCTGCCGGTGACGCCCGCCGACAAGGCCCGGCTGATGAGCGGTTAGGCTTATCTCGGCAACGGAGTCCCAATTCTCGACTCGGAGGCAATTCAATGCGATGGAATCCGGTGAATGCAATCGTGGTCGGCAGCGCACTGGTGGCGGTTTGTGGAGGCGTGGCTTGGTGGCTTTCCCGGGCTTCGGAGTCGCTGGGTGCGCCACCGCACGTGGCATCATCCGACATCACACCCATCCGTGAAGTGACGGCGCCCGTGGCGGTTTTGCCAACCAGCCCGGAGCCGGTGGCGGTGCGGAGCTTTGAGGCCCCACCGCCGAAGGTGGAGAAGGAAACCAAACCCAATCCGCCGCTGGCGGCTCCTCCGGCGAGCACGGCCAAATTGGCCAAGAGGATCGGCAAGATATTGGATAGCGGGCTACCCGAGGGGTTGGTTCTGGAGTCGTTGGGGGGTGAGGACCTGGCGAAACTCAATGCCGAGGTCGTGAAAGCCGAGGCGGGATTGGGTGGTGCGCACGCTGCTTACACCCAAACCGCGTTCAAAATTGCGAAGATGGTCTTCGACGAGAAGGGGGGCACCAAGTTCGCCTCGGAGAGCATCACCGAGCCGGACCCGATGAATCCCGGTGCTACGAGAATGCGTGCATCCAGCCCCTACGACACGAAAAAAGAGGACGAGTTCATTGTCGAGCGTGGGGTGGCTATGCCCGATGGCACGGTGGAGAACCATGTATTGAGACTGCGTCCCGGCGACTCGCCGGACTATGACGTGGTGTGGAACCGTTACTCCGCGCAGGCCCAGGAGATTCGAAACTCCTTCCGGACTTACCTCGGGGGTTTCACGAGCGGGCGGTAAGGGGTCGGAGGGAGCCGCCACGGACTGCATCGCGGGTGGTGGGGGCGCCGGGTGTGGGGAGCGCGGATCGCCAGATCCGCTGGGAGGCTGAGCGCGTAGTCCAGGGGGCCAACACGGAGCGCTGCCGATTGGGCGGGGATGCAGGGGCATCCTCGACGGTGGTGGGGGTCTGGCTAGCGCGGAAGGTGCAGTCGGAACTTCGGTTCGGCGGGTGGTGGGGGGAGTGAGTCGGTGGCGGGCGGATCTGGTGATCCGCGTTCCCATGATCCCTGGTCCCCGCACCGGAGGTGGGGCGAAGTTACTTGTGGTCGTGCCCGGAGTGGTCTTCTTCGGGGGTGGTGCCGGGGGGCGTGGGGAGCAGGTCGGCGGACTTCTTCAGGAATTGTTCGTCGATGGTGTAGCTGCGCAGGGTGCAGACGAACTCGGTGGTGCTGGCCTTCGCGTAGTACTCGTCGCCCTTGTCGTTCTTGGCTCCGATGGTGACGACTTTGGTCGCGCCGTCTTTCATCGTGAGAGTGGCGACGGCCTTCGGAGTGGCGAAACCGTGTTCGGGCTTCTCGCCCTTGCCCACCAAGGTTCCGATGTAAATGCGGGAGAGTGATCGCACGAAGTTGTCGACTTTGGTCTTGTCGGCCTCGGCTTCGCTCTCCGGCGACTTCACGACCCAATAGACTTCCATCTCGGGCTTGGGCGGCTCCGGCGGCTTCTCGCCTTCCTTCGGCGGCTCGGGAGGCGCCGGCGGAGTGGCGACCGCCTTCGGCCGCTCGCGACGCTGGAGCTCGTAACCGGTTCCGCCCTGGTCGAGCTTCACGGCGACGACATCGTCGGAGGTGGTCTCGAAGTACAAAGACTCGATCGCATTGGCGACCGTGGCCGAGAAATCGTAGGTGGCGACCGAGTGTGCGAGGTAGGCCACCGAGTCTCCCGCCTTGCGGAGGAAGCAGGTGCCGGACTGCTTGCCTTCACCCAGATAGAAGTCCGCGAGGGTACGGCCGTCTTTGTGGATGGCCTTGACCTTGCGGGCAAAACGCTCGTCGGCGACTTCCAGCTCGGTGAAAACCTGGGGCTTCTTGGTCACCTCTCGCCCGAGGCGCAATTCTCCGAGTGGCTTGAGCGCACTTTCGACACTGTCCGTGCGCGCCGGATAGCCGTCCTTGTTGGCCACGACGAAGGTCGGCTGGCCGTCTTTCTCCGGGCCTTGTTCGAAGACCAGGAAATTGCCGTCCTCGTCGGTGATTTCGAGGCGCTGCAGCTCTTTGAGCGGGAGCGGGCTCATCAATGGAACCAAGGTGGTCAGCGAGTTCGTGGCGGTGTCGTCATCAGAATTAGCGCCCGCGAACAGCAGGAGGGCACTCTGCACGACGGCGAGGCCCAAGAGAATCAGGATGGTCTTGCTCATGGGTGCAGTTTCCTCAGTTGTCCAGGGTCATCGCCGACCGGGTCTTGCGCAGCATCATCCACACGAAGCCGACGGAGAGGAGGGCCAGGATGCTCACCACCGTCACGATGATGAAACTCGTGGTTCCACTCAGCTCCCGTTCGTGTTCCGACTTGCCGGCCAACGCGGTGAGCGGACGCACGAGCGGGGCGCGATTGCGGATCTGCACCGCCGCGTCGGTTTCATCGGAGGGGTCGAGAGCGTTCACGAAACAGCGCAGGTTCTCCATGAGCAGCGTCTGCTCTTGACCACACATGTCGAGAACTCGCGGGCTCAGCCACTCGCTGTCGCCGACCACCACGAGGCTGCCGGGCCGGAGGCTTTCCAAGAGGACTCCACCCTTGGCCTCAGTGGCTCCTTCGGGCTTAGGCGGCGCTTCGGGCGCTCCTTCAGGCTTCGGAGCCTCGGGATCTCGGAACTTGTCCAAGCCGGGAATCGGCTTGTCGGTGAAGTACGACTTGAACTTCCCTCGGACTTGGGCGGCGAGACCGTAGGCCCGCGCATCGGAGGGCGGGCGGTAGCCCACGTCGATCACGGTGTCGACGGTCGCGGTCGAGTCGGTGGCCGAAGCCTCCGGGGAGGTCCGAACGAGGACTTGGCCCGTAACGCCCTCGGGCAGTTTCTCGGCGAGTTCGACCGGTGACGCCCACAGCATCGCGCCGGCTTCGAGGGAAGCGGTGATCGGGCTGTCCTTCGAAAACCCGTCCTTCGTGATGCGCATGAAGAAGGGGTACTCGACTTGGCGGACCTCCTGCACTGGCATTCCACCGACATAGCGCACCTTGCCGCGGATGGGCAAGTACTCGCTACGGGTGTCTTGGAGAAGTTTCGGGGTCACCTCGATTCCGTAGTGCTTCAGGAACGCAATCAGCTTCTCGTGACGGTTTGTCTTGATCTGGAAGCCGCCCTGAACCTGCGACTGTTCCGCATCGAAGCTGAAGGGATCGACACAGACCACGAGGCGACCACCCCGAAGGATGAACTGGTCGAGGCTGTACAGCGCCTCGTCCGTCAAGTCCGGAGGGGCGACCATGCCGAGGGTGCCGACATTGCTCGGAATGATGGCCTTGGCGCCGAGGGTGACTTCCGAAGTCTCGAATTCCGATTCCAGCGCCTTCGGCAGATAGGCGAACTCCGACGGCGGGGGCCGCTGCCCCATCTGCATCATCATCGGGTTCATTTCGGGAGCGGGATAGGACAGCGCCACCCCCGGCAAGTAACCCGGAATGAGCCGTTGCAGGCTGCCCTCGAGGCGGGTGCGCAGATCGGACTCGCCAAACGCGGTTCCCTCTTCGGAGAAGAGCTCGAACTGGTCGCGATTGCCGTCGAGGTCAATGGTCGCGTAGGCGTAGAACACCTTCTCGCCGAACAAGTCCTTCGGAATCGGTCGAATCTTGTAGTCCTTCTCGAGTTTGGAAATGACCTTGCGGCGCTCCTCCGCGGGGACTCCCTCGAGCGGATCGATGATCTCGGTCGGCAGTCGGCCTTGCGATTCCTTGTTGAAGCGCGTGGTGATCTTCTCGATCGCCTCCTTCGTCTTCTCCAAGTCCTTGGGCAGGTCCTCGGCCTTGGAGAGGAACACCTTCACTTTGGCCGTTTTGTCGCGGGCGACGAGGGCGCCAGGCACACTGCCGAAGTCGCGAGCGAGCTTGCGCAGGGCCCGGACGACCGTGTTTTCGATGTCGGCGAGTTCCACGCTGATGCCCACCGGATCGTTCGGCTTCTGCTCGATCCGCAGGAGCTGATCGAAGTTTTCGTCCAGACTGAAGTGAGCGTGGCGCGTCCCGAGCTGCACCACGAGAGAGAAGTAGTTGTCGCGCACCCCCGCTTCGAACACTCCGGAGATGCGCACCTTGATCGGTCGCACCGAGAAGTTGTTCTCGGCGTCCGCGACCACGGCTTGGCTGCCCTCCGTGATTTCGTGCAGGTGCGTGCGCACGCGGCCCTTCGAGGAAGACTCGAACTCCTTCAGGAGATCGGCGAGCGGCCGAACCAGCGGGCGGAGTTTCTCGTGCTGGGACGTGGGCTCGGAGAAGTAAAAGCGCAGGTCCGCCGGCTCCTCGAGATTCGCCAGCATGTCGCGCGTCGGCTCGGTCAGGCTGAAGTGGCCACCTTCGGTGAAGTCCCACCGGAAGATCCGCTTCTTGCCCAAGAGCGCGTTGAACAGGATGAGGTTCAGGCCGACCAAGAGGACGACCAGCAAGATGCTCCAGCCTTGACGTGATTTGGAGTTCATGGGCATCTCCTCAGGCTTTGATCCGGCGCCAACGCAGGATGGCGACGTTCACGAACAGGAAAAACGCGGTGACGGAGGCAAAGAAGAGCAGATCGCCGGAGTCGAGAAGACCCCGGATCACCGCTTCGAAGCGCGCCCCGAACCCAAAACCACGGAAACCCTCCGCGAACCACTTCGGGAGGAAGGAATCCCAGAAGGCGGCGTCGGGGAGAAGCGTGAGGCCGCAGAGGACCCAGCCCAAAAAGAGGGCGAGGATCTGGTCGACGACCAAGGCGGAACAGACGAGGCCGATCGCGAGGTAGGCCGCGCCCATGAGCAGCGAGCCGAGATAGCCCGCGAACACGGGACCCCAGTCGAGATTGCCGAAGCGGCTCGCGACCAGCGGGATTCCGGCCGTGAAGACCAGCGCCCCGAGCAGGAGCGCAAAGCTTCCGAGGAACTTCCCGACCACGAGGTCGACGGGGCGCAGCGGCAGCGTCGCGAGTAGCTCGTAGCTGCCCTGCTTGCGCTCCTCGGCCCAGACTCGCATGGTCAGCGCGGGGCAGACGAGCACGAGCAGTTCGGGCATCCACGCAAAGAGCCCGCGCAGCGATGCCTGATTGCCGGCGAAAAATCGCTCGACCAGGAAGAAGACGACGATCGCCGCCCCGACAAAGAGGGCGGTGAAGGTGTATGCGAGCGGCGAGCTCAGGGCGGCCCGAATCTCCCGCCCCGCAATCGCGAGCGAGAGTTTGAAATGGCGACCGAACTCGGATCCTTGATGAGTGGTGGCGGTGCTCACGCGGCGGCCTCCTCGTTGGCCTTCAGGCGGCGGAAGATTTCCTCGAGGTCATGATGCTCGCGGGCAAGCTCGATGGGCGTCCAGCCCGCGGTTTGGGCGAGCTTGGCCACCGAGGTCAAAAGCCCCTCGCGGCCGTCGGAGTGCAGACGGAACGCCGAGTTGCCGTCGCGATCGGCGATGGTCTCGATCGAAGACACGCCTTCGACCTTGGCGAGGCGGTCGGCCGCGCCGGCGGGGCTTCCGAGGAGGCGCACGATGATCGCTTTGCCCCGGCGGAAGGACTCCATGGGTTCATCCACGTGGAGACGGCCGGCCACGATCATGAGCGCACGATCGCAGGTGGCTTCCACTTCCGAGAGGATGTGGGTCGAGAGGATGACGGTCTTTTCTTGGCCCATCCGGCGGATCACTTCGCGGATGTCGAGGATCTGCGTCGGGTCGAGACCCGAGGTCGGCTCGTCCAGGATCAAGAGCGCCGGGTCGTGCACCATCGCCTGCGCGATGCCGACTCGCTGGCGGAACCC
This sequence comes from uncultured bacterium, assembly GCA_902826835.1. Lineage (GTDB taxonomy): Bacteria > Planctomycetota > RBC034. Next base: position 169,167 of record CADEGH010000008.1, read on the forward strand.
TTTCGACAGATGGCCGATTGGCTTGGTGAGGACGTCCTTGAGGCTGCAGGCGGCTACGACGGCGGAGATGCGGCGACGGCGATCGGCCGGAGCAACCTCTCGCAGCTTCGCCATGAGCTGGAGGTACTCCTGCACGAGGAGGTCCCGATACACCGGGGCACTCTCCGGCAGATATCCCAAGTGCCGCTGGGCGGCGATGCGTTCCTGCACGATGTCGTGACCGAATACCGAGGCGCGCCCAGCCGAGGGCACGAGGTAGCCGGTCAGGATCTTCATCGTGGTGGTCTTGCCGGCCCCGTTGGGACCGACGAGGCCAACCACCTGCCCCTTCGGGATCTCAAAGGAGACCCCCTGGAGGGCGGTAAAGGCCCCATAGGTTTGGCTCAGATTCTCGGCGCGAATCATCCGGTTCTCCGCGGCATGGCTTCGGCGCAGGGATTCCCCTCCCGGCGCCAGGACTTTTTTTGACCTCGCACCCCTCCGAGCGGCCGAAGCGTCTGGCCCCAAGGGGGCGACGCTCGGGCGGGCAGATCCTAAGCCTCTCATTGCCAGGGACTTAGGATCGGTCTTGGCTCGCTGGATAGGGAGGTACCCATCCCTTGCGGGTCAGGTACCGGAGGACTACGGACAGAGAATTACCGACGCTCCGTGCCGAGGAGAAGACCGAGATTGAAACCGGGCGGCGGCGCGGCCCGTAAAACCACCCGTGAACGGAAGCGAAGCGGGTCGACCACTCCTGCCGAACTGGGTGCAGACCCACCAACCCGGGCTTCTCCGGCTCTTGCGCGGCATCCTCGGGGCGCCCGATGAGGCGGAGGACGCCGCCCAGGAAGCCTGGCTGTCAGTTCTGGGCGCCGCCGGGCGAATCCGGGAGGGCGCGCCGATCTGGCCCTTCCTGCGGCAGACGGCGGTGCGCAAGGCGATCGACCGGCGCCGCGAGCGCGCGCGTGCGCCCGGGCCCCTCTCCGACGACCCCGTCCAGGCCTCCCCATTCACTCCGGCGCTCGACCTGTCCTCTCTCGATGCCGAGCAGCGTGCCTGCCTCCTGCTCTTCTATTGGGAGGGGTTGAGCGTGGTCGAGATCGCGAGCGAACTGCGGGTGCCGGTGGGCACCGTGAAGACGTGGATGTTCCGGGCGCGGGCGCAACTGCGCCGCGAACTCGGCGAGGAGCGAGCATGAACTGCCAAGACTTCGCTTCAATCGTGGAACTGGAAGACGTCGAGAGAGCGCCGCCGCTCCGCGCGATGCGGCGTCACTTGGGCGGCTGTGCCGACTGCCGGTCCCGGTTTCCGGAGAGTTGGCTGCTCCTCACTCCGCTGCCCTTGCCAGTGCACCGCGGTCGGCGTCGCCGGTTGGTCGCCGCTGCCGCGGCGGTCGCGGTCGTGGGTTTGATCCTCGTGACCTTGGCATGGAAGCGCCCATCCGGTGGGTCATCGACCCCAGCTCCCGTCGAAGTCGCGGAAGTGGCGACCCGCGAGGCTCCGCCGCGCGACGCTCCACCGAGACGCGGCCACGGTCGGATCACGCTCCACTCGTCGATCGAACACCTGGGTTCGCCGCGCGGCGGCCCGCGTCGCCTCATTACCAGTCACACCGTGCCTTGGAGTCACCCATGAATCGTGCTCTCTTCGTTGTCTTCGCCTGGGGAGTTGGTCTGCTTGTTCCCGTTTGGAGTCAGACTGCGACCGTCAAACCCACGGAATCGATAGCTACGGAAGGCGGTGTTCCGCTGATGAAGGATCTGCCGCTGATCGGCGGTCTTTTTCAAAACCGCGCCGGCGAAGCCACGCGGTGGATTCAGTTGGGCAAAGTGGGCTCGTCGTCGGCCCCGGGCAGCCAGGAACTCGATCTCGCGACGCGCTACTTGATGCAGCGCCTCCGTGAGGACGTGCCCGAGCTGCGCGAGGTCGTGTTCGAAGTCCGCACGGTTCGACGCACGAGCGACGGCAAGACCTTCGACAAGGAAGGCGAGGAAGGGCTGCGGCTCGCGGGAGTTCCGGTGGCCGTGGAGCGGGGCGTGCACCTGGTGCAGCAGTACCTACTGGCGCGCGACCAGTACTTGATCGAGGCCCGCGTCGAAATTCTTGCCTGCGAGCCGCGCACGACGTCGAAGGAGGCCTCCACCTTCGCGATCTCCACTCCGGAGAAGCGGGATGCGCGTCGCAAGGTCCTTCAGGCGATTCCGAACGCGAGCGTGATTTCGGCGCCTTCCCTGCTCGTCATCAGCGGCCAGCGGGCCCAGGTCACCGTGGTGAACACGACTGCGTACATCAAGGACCACGAAATCAAAATGGTAGGGACTCACTTGATCGCCGATCCGATCATCGACACGTTCTCGGAAGGCGTCTTCGTGGACCTGGAGTGTTTGCTCGAACCCGCGGGGGCGGGAGTCTTGATGAACGGCAAGGTACGCCTCGTCAACGCGGCTCGTCCGATTCGGGAATTCAAAACGTCTCTCGCCGACAGTAACCACGAGGTCACCATCCAGATGCCGGAGATCCGCGAGAGTGGCATCACCTTCGAGGAAGTGGCGATCCCGTTCCTGGGGCAGGAGGCGGTGCTGGTCATCGAAGGACTCGTCCTTCCGAGCCAGGGCGACGCCGCCGACAGCACTCCCGTCGAGATTTGGTGCACCTTCCGTCCGCGTCCCGCCGCGGCGAGTAACGAGGGGGTCGTGATCGGCCGCGACCAGAGCAGTGGGCAGGTCTTTGTCAACTTTCCCGAGTCCGTGGTCGGCGCGGATCCGGCCGCCAACGCTCCCGCGAAGGTGAAGTTCACGCGGGACGGAGCTGATCAGGGCCGCGGCGAGCGCACCGGCGGCTGGCACATGAGCGGATTGTCCGACACTGACCGCTTCCGCCGCGTGGCGATCTACCGGGTCACTTCGGGAGCCGCCGCGGAAGGCGACCTCGTCAAGACCGACGGCTGAGCTCCGAAAACGTCGCCTGGAAACAAAAAGAAGCGGGGCCCCGGGGGAGGGGCCCCGCTCGGAAGCGAGGATAAAGAGGAGGAGATCCGAGTTTCAGAAGCCGCAGGTCATATTCCAGCGGCCTTCGATCCAAACTTGCCGATTCACGGTCTCGTAGCGCCCGGGCTCTTGCACGGTTTCAAAGCGGCCGGGGCAGACGAGCACTTGGATCGGGGTCCCGCAGGAGGTGTACTCGGTGCGGTAGACCGGGGCGACCCAAACCTGGCGGCAAGTGCCAGGCACCCAAACTTGTTCGCAGACGTTTTCGAAGTGGCCGGGGATCCACTGGCGGCAGCCACCATGGTGCACGTGCACCGGGGCACAGTGGCTCCCCTGTCCCACCGGGAAACCGATGTTCACGCTGACCCCACCGCGGCGGCCGTGCCGGCCGTGATGGTCGTGACCACCGATCGAGACCCCAAAGAAACCCTGCGCCGAGGCGACTGCGGTCAGGCTCAGCACGAGGGCGAAGACCGAGACCACCGAGAGAGGCTTCTTGCTGCGGACCATGATGAGACTCCTTGGATGCGCTCGCGGTTGCCCGCGAGGTGTTTGTTCGCGCCGCCCGCTCAGAGCACCGCTCCGAGTCAGGCGACGGGAGGGGAATAGCAGAGGGCGTGCCAATCTTGATCTGGAGCGGCGGAGTGCGAGATGCCGGTTCGGAAGTCATTGTATGGCAATGGTTTAGATCTGAAGTCTCCGGTGCCTAATCCTGCCTTCTCGGCCGCCTTGTCCCCTGCCGAGGACGCCCTTGGTCCTTGGGTGTCCTCCGGCGATGCGGGAATCTGAGGAATCACGGCCCCGAGTTTTCGGGACGGTTCCTCCGACAGAAGACATCACCATGAGTGACACGCACGTGAAGGTATTGGGAGTTCCGATCGACCTCGGGGGAGCCCATCGTGGGGTCGACATGGGCCCGAGCGCGCTCCGCGTGGCGGGTTTGATCGAGCGCCTGCGGGAGCTTGGCCACCAGGTCACCGATCTCGGCAACGTCTTCGTGCCAAATCCGCAGTCGCGTTCCCCTGGGCATCCGAAGGCGCGCTTCCTGCCGGAGATCACCGAGGTCTGCCGCGAGGTTGCCGCGACGGTGGAGCGCGAAAGTGGGGAGGGGCAACGGGTGGTCACCCTCGGGGGGGATCACTCGGCCGCGATCGGCAGTGTGTCCGGAACTGCGAACTTTCACGCACGTCGTGACCAGAAGATCGGGCTGATTTGGATCGATGCCCACACCGATATGAACACGCCGGAGTCGACACCTTCCGGCAATATCCACGGGATGCCGGTGGCGTGTTTGCTCGGTCATGGCCCGCCGGAGTTGATCAACATCGGTGGCGCGTTCGTGAAGGTGCGCCCCGAGAACACGGTCCTGATTGGGATCCGCAGCGTCGATCCGACCGAGCGTGAGCTCGTGCGCTCGACCGGAGTGCAGGTGTTCACGATGCGCGATCTCGACGAACACGGGGCGCGGCGCACGATGCGGCGGGCGATCGAGCTCGCGTGCGAGGGAACGGCGGGATTCCACTTTTCGTTCGACATGGACGGAGTCGACAGTCAGATCGCCCCCGGAGTCGGCACGCCGGTCAGTGGGGGACTCACCTACCGCGAGTCCCATCTCATCGCCGAGATGGCCCACGATTCGGGAGCGATGCTCGCGATGGATCTCATGGAAGTCGATCCGGTCGAGGACATCCGCAATCGCACGGCCGGCCTCGGGGTCGAGCTCATTCTCAGTGCTTTTGGGAAGAGCATTCTTTGAGAGGCCGTGGGCGGGGTGGCATCGGTAGCGGGCGGATCTGGTGATCCGCGCTCCCACTGGCCCCCATTGACAAGGCGGGGGACTCAAGGGAGCGTCCGGGATGCGTTGTCGAGCAATTTTGACGTTGGTGGCCGTCCTGGTTGCGGCCGTTCTCCCTGCCCAGACCCGATTGCTGCGTTTCCCCGATGTCGCGGGCGACCGGTTGGTCTTCTGTCACGGCGGCGATCTGTGGACGGCCAGCACCGAAGGCGGCGTGGCGGTGCGGCTGACGGCCCATCCCGGCCTCGAGCTGTTCCCCAAGTTTTCGCCGGACGGGCAGTGGATCGCCTTCACCGGACAGTACGACGGCGATGAGCAGGTCTACGTGATGCCGGCCCGCGGCGGCGAGCCGCGGCAACTGACCTGGTATCCGGCTCGAGGACCGCTTCCCCAGCGGTGGGGTTTCGACAATCAGGTCTACGGGTGGTCGCGCGACGGCAGCTCCGTCCTCTTCCGCTCGATGCGCGCGGGATGGGATCTGACCGACACCCGCCTCTACTACGTCGCCGCATCTGGTGGGATGCCGACGGCGCTGCCCATGCCGGTGGCCGGCGGGGGAGACGTGTCGCCTGATGGGACGAAGGCGGTCTACTCGCCGCTCACCCGCGACTTTCGGACTTGGAAGCGCTACGAGGGTGGCTGGGCTCAGGATCTCTACGTGTTCGACTTCGCGACGAGCGCGGTCACTCCCGTTTCCCACTCGCCGCGCACCGAGCGCGACTCGATGTGGATTGGCGACGAAGTGTGGTTCGTGTCCGACCGCGACGGCACCCTCAACCTCTTCCGCCACGATCTCGCGAAAAACACCACGGCTCAGGTGACGGACAGCAAGACCTGGGACGTGCGTTGGGCGAGCCGCAGCGATGACGGGCAGATCGTGTATGAGCTGGGCGGCGATCTGCGGGTGCTCGACACGAAGACCGGCACCACGAAAGAGCCCAAGATCGAAGTCCCGAGCGACGGCGTTCACGCACGCCCCGAATCCGTCAGCGTGAGCGGGAACATCGAGGGTTACTCGCTCTCGCCCAAGGCTGAGCGGGCGGTCATCGTGGCCCGTGGCGATGTCTTCACGGCGCCGATCGAAAAGGGGATCACCCGCAATCTCACCGCCACGCCCGGCGCGCACGAGCGGCTCGCGGTGTGGTCGCCCGACGGGAAAAAGGTCGCGTTCGTGAGTGACGCCTCCGGGGAAGAACAGATCCACTGGATGGACCAAGACGGCAAGTCACCGGCGGAATCCACCACCGCCTTCACCCGCCGCATCCGGCACATCGAGTGGGCTCCGGACAGTCAGAAGATCGCGGTGGCCGACGTCAGCGGTCGCCTCTACATCCTCGAGATCGCGTCGAAGAATCTCCGCGAGGTGGCGAAGGACGCCGGTGGGCGGATCGGCGATCTCACCTGGGCGCCGGATTCGCGTTGGATCGCGATGAGCCTCGGGGAGCCGACCGAGCTGCGCTCGATCTGGATCCTCGCGCTCGAAGACGGCCGCCTCGAGCGGGTCACGCCCCTCGAGTTCAACGAGTTCGAACCGGTGTGGGATCGCGACGGCCAGTACCTCTTCTTCTTTGCCGATCGCAGCTACGCCCCGCAGATTGCGGGGTTCGAATGGAACGTCGTTCCGGCGCGGAACACTGGGCTGTTCGTGCTCGCGCTGCGCAAGGATGTGCCGCACCCCTTCCCGCCCGAGAGTGACGAAGTCAAGCCGGCCGAGGCGGATAAGAAGGACGACAAACCCGCCGACGACAAGAAGGAAGAGCCCAAAGACACCGGTGTGAAACCGATCACCATCGACTTCGAAGGCATCGAGCGCCGCGTGGCCCGCGTGCCGGTCGACGCCGACAACCTCCGCAACCTCAGCGCGACGGTCGATGGGCTCCTCTTCATCCGCAGCGGCGATTCCTTCTACGGCCGCGAGGATGATCGTCCCGCCGAGCTCGTGCACTTCGATCGCAAGAAGCGGGAAGTGTCCGTGCTCGTCGAACGTTTGGGCGGTGGATACGCGATCTCTGCCGATGGCACCAAGGTGATGGTGCGCGACGGCGGCAGCTTCGCCCTGTACGACGCCAAACACGACGCCAAGGGCTCGAAGAAGAGCGTGGCCACGGACGGGCTTCGGTTGGAGCGCAATCCTCGCGCCGAGTGGAACGCGGTGTTCCACGAAGCCTGGCGCCGCTTCCGCGACCACTTCTATGCCGCGAACATGCACGGCTACGACTGGAACAAGCTGCGCGAGCGTTACGCCGCGCTCCTACCCTCGGTCGGACACCGCTCGGATCTGAATTACCTCCTCGGCGAGATGGTCGCCGAGCTCAACGTTTCGCACGCCTACGTGAGTGGCGGTGATTGGCAGACTCCGGATCGTGCCCCGGTCGCGCTGCTCGGCGCCGAGCTCGGTTTCGATCCGGCGACCAAGCTCTACCGCATCCAGCGCATCCTCTCCGGGCAAAACGAAGAGGATCGCTATCGCTCGCCGCTCACCGAAATCGGCGTCGATGTCGCCGAAGGCACCTACCTCTTCGCGATCGACGGTCAGGACCTCGTTGCCGATCAAGACCCCTATCGGCACCTACGCAACAAGGCCGATCGGCCCGTGGAACTCCTCGTGGGCGCCACTCCCGATCGGGCCGCCGCGCGCCGCGTGACGATTCGCCCGATTCGCGGCGAGAGCGACCTGCGTTACCTCTCTTTCGTGGTCCGCAACCGAGCGCGGGTCTCCGAACTCTCCGGCGGTCGCCTCGGCTACATCCACATCCCGGACATGAGCGAGGACGGCATCAGCGAGTTCATCAAGTGGTACTACGGTCAAGTGCGTAAGGAGGGGCTCGTCGTCGACGTGCGCAACAACGGGGGTGGCAACGTCTCGCAGATCATCCTCGAGCGCTTGCGCCGGGTGTTGCTCGCCACCGAATTCTCGCGGCACTCGGAGTTCACGGGCACCTATCCTTCGGTGGTGTTCACCGGACCGATGGTGTGCCTCCTGAACGAAAACTCCGCCTCCGACGGCGACATCTTCCCGTGGATGTTCCGGCAGGCGAAACTCGGCCCCCTCATCGGCAAGCGCTCGTGGGGCGGCGTCGTCGGCATCACCGACCACGGGCCTCTGCTCGACGGCGGCTCGGTCAATGTTCCCGAGTATGGGCACGCGGATGCGAAGGGCGTCTGGGCGGTGGAGGGTCACGGCGTCGATCCCGACATCGTGGTCGACAACGACCCGGCCTCGGTGATTGCCGGCAAGGATCCCCAGCTCGAACGGGGAGTGGCCTACCTGCTCGAGGAGCTGACTAAGCGCTCGGCGGCGCTGCCGCCTCGCCCTGCCGATCCGGTGAAGTGAGCGTGCGCAATTCCGGAGACACGAGGGCACGACGATCAGCGGGGTGCCGCGCAGCCTCGGCCGTGCCCTTGGCGGATCTTCGCCTTCGGAGTGGCGGGCGCGGAAGTGACTCCGCCCGGACGAGCGCCCTGGCGTCAGGTCATGACGAGGCGTATCGACTGAAGAGGCCGACCAGGATCGGCCGATGGCCACGGGGGAGGGCGTGATGGGCTGGACGGGCGGGCAATTCAGTTTGTGGCGGTTTGTGCTCGGGGTGGCGATGTTGCTCCGGATCTTCAGCTACTGGCCTTCGACCTGAGGGGCGGCGCGTCTCCTGCCGGTGGTGGGAGTGATTGCGGCGGGCATGCTCGCGGTGGGCACCCAAGTGCGCCCGGCGACCCTGATCCTGATGTTCGTGGCGGTGTGGATCGAACGTCGCGGCCTGTTCTCCGGGTACTTCTTCGGCATTTCCCCCGCGTTTGCACTCTTGCCCCTGCTCGCGATTCCCGAGTCGCCCTTCGGCTCGCGCGACGCTCTCGGTCGCGCCGATCCGCGAGGAGATTGGGAGTTCCCGAAGTGGCTGCACTGGGTTCTCCTCGCCGTGGTGGGAGTGGGCGTGGTGATCGAAGCCACCGCGGTGCTCACCGAGCGCGGCCCGATGCGGGGCATCGGCCTGTGGGCCAAGTTCGTGAAAATGAAGCTCGACGGCACCGAGTGGCCGCTCTTCGGACTGCGCACTGCCGCCGCGTTCGGTCTGCTCGTTCCGAAGCTCCGTCCGTGGGCGTGGCTCGCGCTCTTCCTCACCGAACTCACCTTCCAATTCCAAATGGACGTGGCGGGTTATGGCCGTCTCTTCCTGCTTATTCTCGCCGCTGACCCGGCTTGGATCCCCGGCGCTCGCCCCGCCGACCAAGACACGATTTTCTACGACGGCGATTGTGGCCTCTGCCACGGCACCATCCGCTTCCTGCTCTCCGAGTCGCCCTCCGGCCACGCTTTCCGGTTCGGCGCTCTCCAAGGCGAGACCTTCCGCCGCGATTACCCGAGCCAGGCCTCCTTGCCCCCAAGCTCCATCATTCTGCGCACGGGTCCCGGCAAGATCCTCGACCGCTCCACCGCCGTCTTCGAGCTCCTCTCCCGTCTCGGTGGCCTCTACCGCCCCTTCGCCTCCCTCTTCCGCCTCCTCCCGCGCGCCCTCCGCGACACCCTCTACGCCTTCGTCGCCCAAATCCGCCACCGCCTCTTCTCCCGCCCCTCCGGCCTCTGCCCCCTCCTTCCCCCCGATCTCCGCGACCGCTTCCTGGATTGACCCTCCCCAACTCCGCCTTGGCTTGCTCTGGGAGGAGGCGGTACCCAGCGCAAATCCAGCGTTCGGAATTCTTGGATTGCCAGGACTTGGAAAAATGGAATTGGATTCCATAATTCCAAGACATGGTGCAACGTCTGATTCAGCCTACCTTTAGGGACCTCCTTCGCCGTTCCCGAGCCGTGGTGATCACTGGTCCCCGGCAATCGGGGAAGACGACCCTGGCGAAAACCGTGACCGGAGGAAATGGGGGACTGGGCTATCTGAGCCTGGAGACGCCGTGGGTGCAGGCCAAGTACCGGGACAACGAAGCACAGCTCTTCCAAGACTTTCCAAACGGGGCCGTGATCGACGAAGTGCAGGAACTGCCGTCGATCTTGAGCGCCCTCCAAGAATGGATCGATTCCGAGGCGCGAGACGGGCGGTGGGTCCTCACCGGGTCTAGGCAGATGGATCTCAGGTCCGGAGTCTCGCAGTCCCTCGCGGGGAGAGCGTCCAGGCTCGAGCTCTGGCCGTTCTCCAGGCCGGAAGTGGCCGCATCCGAGAAAGTTCCGCCGACTCTCCCTGCTTCGGTCCTCGCGGGTGGCTATCCCGCGCTCTTTGATCGCGACCGCGAACTCGAGCCCACGCGATGGCTCGAGAACTATGCCAAGGACTTCGTGCAACGAGATGCCCGCGCTCTTCTGGCGGTGGACAGTCCCGTCGACTTCGACCGCTTTGTCCGACTCTGCGCGGCGCGTACGGGCCAACTGCTCAACGTCGCGAGTCTGGCGGAGAGCGTCGGGATTTCCGCCAAGACGGCGGAGGCTTGGATCACCGTCTTGGAGGCCTGCTATCTGGTAATCCGGCTTCGCCCCTTCGAGCGCAACTTCGGGAAGCGCACGGTGAAGCGAGCCAAGTTGCATTTTGTCGACACGGGGCTCGCATGCCGACTCCTCCAAATCCAGGATGTCAATCAACTCCAGATGCACCCGCTCTATGGCGCTTTGGTCGAGAGCTACTGCGTAGGGGAAGTCATCAAGGCCCGCCTGAACCGGGGCCAGGAGCCACAGGCTTGGTATTGGCGTTCCGACGACGGCATCGAATTCGACTTGCTCCTGGCCATTGGGCCCGACCTCTACCCCTTCGAGGTCAAGGCGACGGCCACCCCCAACCCGAGTGACTTGTCCGCATTCGAAAAGCTCCGCCAACGCGCGGAACGGGAACCCGATCTCAAACTGCAGCCTGGTACGGTGATCTACGGAGGTGCTGATCCCGTGCCCTACCGCCAGGATCGCTTTGTGCCCTGGCATTCCATCACGGAGGCGGTTCCGACCCAACCATGAGCGGCGGCGTGTTCGCAAAATTGGGCCACGAGTACGAGCAGGACTTTGTGATCCTGCACTGGCTCAAGTTGTTGCATGGACAGATCGCGGAACTCACCTGGGAGCCAACGGGTGGCTCCGGTCAAGGCACGGACGTCCTGCTTCGCGAGGACGGGAAATCCATCGCCGTGCAGTGCAAGACGAAGTCAACCGAGCGCGGATGGCAGCCGGGAGAACTGCGCGGCGTGCTCCAGGCATGGCGCGCTCGCGTGTCTCCGGGTTCACTGGATCGAGTTGATCTCTGCCGGTTTCAGTCCAATGGCAGCGCCGCCGAACTCGACTTCGTCTGCACGGAGGCGAGGCGCTCTCGGAACGATCCGAAGAAGTGGATCGAGGTGCTTGGGGATCGAACCCGGTGGCTCGAACCCGTGGGATTCGAGCCGACGGATGCGCAATCGCGGCGCGATGCAGTCGACTTCTTCGCCAAAGTGGAAGTAGTCACTGAAAGCCCGGCAGCGCTGCGAAACACGGCCGAACTCCTGGCCTCCCTGATCCCCGGCGCCGATGTTCCCAGGCTCCTGAGTGAACTGCGAGCCATCCCGATGGCGGAAGCCCTCCGCGCTCTTTGGGCGCCCGAGCAACTTCGCACGACGCTCGCGAATCGAGGTCTGGCTACGCCTGCGCTGGTCCCCATCGAACAGACTCTGAAATGGATGGCGGCCCAAAACGAGAAGTTCATCGATCGAGTGAAAAGCCGCCGCCCGTCCTCGAGGAAGTGGACCATTCCCGAGGTTGCTCGGACCGTGGCGGCGATCAGGGACCACAGGGCGAAGCGAGTGATTCTCCTGCACGGCACGGGTGGCTCCGGCAAGAGCGAAGCGCTGGTCGCCATCCTGGAGGCGCTTCCGCCCGAGCAGTGGGCGAGCCTGGCCGTGAGCGCCGAGGAGTGGCCCGAAGAGTCGCGTGATCCGGTCAACGCACTCGTACGCATCGCGAGCGCCCGGCCGAAATTGCTCGTGGTAGACCAACTCGACCAAGCGCTCGCGCCGGGTACCGAGTCTGGTCGGAACTGGCCGGCCATTCGCGACTGCATCCGCCGCGCCCTGAATCAGCACGTGCAAGTTCTTCTCGCTTGCCGAAGCGTGGATGCGGGCGATCACGGAAGACTCACCCAAGAATTGAAAGGACTCGGGGCAATCCTCGAGTCCATCGAAATCGGGGACCTGACTGAGGCCACCGCGGCGGCGGAACTCCAAGAGGTCGGACTTCCGTGGATCGAAATCCCTCTCGAAGTCCGCTCCTTAGCCAAGAACGCCCTGTTCCTGGCACTGCTACTCGACCACCTGAAGACGCAGTGCGGCGATCCCGTTCCCAAGTGGGCCTCTGGTCATGGCGTGGCCCTCGTGGAGGGATGGACCGGGAGCAAACTCAACGCCTGCTCCGAGTCGGCAAGGGCCGCCTTCGAGAGAATCATCGCGGAGTGTGAACAGTCTGGACGAAGCTTCGTCGAGGGCGCGGTCATGGTCGGGGGATCCCGAAGCCCCGCAATCCAAGATCTCATCCGACACGGTCTGATCTACGAGTGCGGTTCCCGCCTCAATCTCCGCCACCAAATGATTGGGGACGTTGCGATCGGACGAAAATGGGCCGGAGTCCACGATTCCACAGAGCTGGGGAACCTGCTCGGGCCGCGAGAGGATCAGACCCTCCTCCACGCGCGTCGTCTGCGGCTATCGATGCCACTCCTCGTGGCCCGCGGGCCCATTGCCGAGAAAGTCCTACGCCCCCTGGCGTGGTCCAGGGAACTGAGGCCCCTGGTCTGGCAATCGGCTCTGCAAGGCCTTGCCGAGTCTACTCCCACGTCTGGGTTGGTGAAATTGGTCGAGGAGTGGATGGACCAGCCCCATTGGCGAGCCGACACGTTTCGCTTGGTTCTTGCGAGTTCGCGCGCCTGGTTCGATGCCCTCTGGCCATGGGTCGAACGACAACCTGCTCCCGACGATGACTCAGCCGGTCAGTGGCTGATCTGGCTTCTGGGGAGAGCGGCGGCCGATCGCTCCTCCAAAGTGGCCGAAGTCTTGCACCGTTGGATGGCGAAGGAGCCTGGGATTCTCAATCGCTGCGACTTGGTGTTCCTTCAGGACCCTACCCTTGATGAAGAACCTCTCTTCGATTTGCGCCTGGAGTATCTGGCGGTCCGCCGCTCCTTATCGCACTTTGTTTCCTGGGACTCCGTCCTTTCTGTGCCCAGTCGGGGGCTGCGGCTACTTCACAAATTCATGGAGCTGACTGCTATCGAGGCACTTACCGCCGACGATCAGCTCGATTGGATGGAGGGTTGGCCAGAGGAGACGGTTATCCCGAAATTGGAGGCTCAGGCCGGTCCTTTGTCAGCCAAGTTCCTCGAGAATTGGTGGTGCCCCAATACGATTCCCTTCCTCGAAGAGTCGAGCGATTCTCTATACGTCGAAGCGGGTGCACCCATCGAGCACATCGTGCGGTTTCACGCCGGGGCAGTTCTCTTTGCGTGCGAAAGCGGCTCTCTGCGGTGGTCCGAAGTGAAGCGCCAGTTGGGCGACTTCTCGCGCCTGCAAGACCGCTGGTTCTTGCTGGAAGTCGGAGCCGCAGCGACGAGGCACTCCATCTCCGTCAACTTGGCGGATGACCTCGCTGAAACCCTCGTGAACGACCTCGGTAGCGGCCAAGTCTCCGTCGGGATCGGGACCACCGGAACCTGGACCCAGATAATGGCTCGATTCTTGGTGCCTATTTGCAAAGCCTGCTCTCCGGCTGCTCTATACATGATTCAGAATTGGGCGATCCACTACAGAGAGCCCGGACTCTTGGCGTCCGAGCGTCTTCGCATGCGATGGAGCCAATCACTGGGGGCCGGAAGGAACGACCATGGACGGACCACCCAGATCATACTTTCTTGCATCCCGAGGGAGCACCTCAGATCAAGTTCGCACCGCCGTCTGGAGGAGTTGAACCGCAAGTTTGGGGTGTTTGATCCCACTTGGGATGAGCCCAATTCCAAGATCGAATGGGTGGCGAGTCCGGTCCCAGCGGATTCTTCGGCGGATTGGGATGCGCAAATGTGGAGGACACAGTCCCTTCGTCTATTTCGGGACATGTCCGATCCCGAATCCGAGAACGACTTGATGGAAAACCCGAGTCTCTTTGCGTTGCTGAGGGACTTGGAGAGGTTCGCAAGCCAGAGACCGCTTCACTACCTGGAGCAGTTGCGCGCCCACGGTCAGTCCACGCAAAAGCCCGCCCGCGGCCTCTACTGGGCGATCCTCAACGGCGTATGGAATGCGATTCGGAGCGAGAGTGCCGAGTCGTTGGCCATAGTCGACGCTGACTTGGCCACCACTCTGAATCACCCCGATATCCTCGACAATCCGGTATGCGCCCGACCCTTGGCGTGGATCGTCTTGTCTCGGCCAAACGCACCGTGGCCCGAACTGGTGATCGGCAACTTGATGAAGTTGGGGAGGGATACCGAATTTCGTGCCTGGTGTTACCAGGAGGCGAGTGACCTCAAGGGCACGGAAATCAATGAGCCGGGGTGTCTGGCGATCCGCGCTCTCGGGGAGGTGGCTTCGAAGCAACCAACGCTTCGGCTTTCCCTTCTTCAATTCGGTGTGAGCCTCGTCAATCAGCGTGCACCCGCTCGGCGCTCGGCAGCGATTTCTCTCATCGACGGCGCACGTGAGGCGGATTCCTCCCTGGCCACGCGCTCCTGCCTCGCGCTCTGTCAGGACCACCAAGTGGCGGCGCAAACCGCCGGGCTTCTGGTGCTGCGGCGCCTAACCGTTCAAAACCCAGTCCCTGATCTGCCTCGAGGTGAAGCCTTGGACCAGATTCGCTCCTTGGTCTCCCACTCCGATCCCTGGATAGCCCGTCGAGGAGGTGCGGCACTGGTTTGGCTGCGCGAGGCAGCAGTGATCCCTGACAACGATTCGCTCCACCGCGAGCTAGCTGATTTTCCCTCCGCCCGGATCGGCGCCACGGAAGTGGTGGTGCAGGGACTTCGAGAGATCCCGGACTGCGAGTGGCTCAGGGACTATGCCCTGACCCTTTGCGATGATGGTGATGCAAGCGTGAGAGAGTCTCTGATTCGTGGCCTCATGAGCCAAGATGGCGCCAGCGTTCTACGGGACGTTGAGTTCTTGCGACGCGTTTTGTCCACCCGAATCGACAGCAAGACTCGAGACTTCCTACTGAAGCGGTGCATGCGTCAGTTCAGTGTCCTCCCCGCCGCCAGCGAGTTCCTGGCCCAGGTAGAAAAAGGCCTGGACGAACCCGCGCCTGAGCAGGGCGAGTTCTTGCGCAATCAGACGACCGACGACCTCCTCGTCCGCCTCGCCCGCGAGGCCCGAGAGGCTGGCGATCACCTCATCGAGTCCCGCGCCCTGGACCTGATCGATGCCCGCATCCTTCGCGGTCAATTCCAGCACTGGCTCGCCCTGAACGCCGCTTCGGCAGAGTGAGGACGGAATTGCGTTTGGAGGGCGGGGAGGCCACCGGTCCCTAGGTCGTTGCCACTCAATGGTGGCGCGGAACGGGAGGCTCGGGTTACTGGGGGAGGAGCGATTCGGCGGTGCGCAGCCAGTGGGAGACTTCGGGGGCGGCGTCGGGCGGGGCTACTTCGAGCAGAGCGCGAAGGTCGTCCATGGCATCGCGGGCGCGGACCATCGTTCCCAATCGCAAGAATGCTCGGACGCGCAGGTAGTGCAAGAGCGCGGTGTCGCCGTGGTTTTGGGCCGGTGCGGCTTCGGCGGAGGCAAAGAGCGATCGGGCCTTGTCGGGGTTGCCGGCTTCGAGGGCGAGGGCTGCCGTTACAGCAAAGGCCCGTCGATCGGCAGATCCGTTCCGCAGGATTGCGCTCAGGCTGTGGAGGGCACCCTGCATCGGTTCCGAGTCTATTTCAGTACCCAGGGCCGCGAGCCCGCGCGCACTCAATCCCTCCATCGTACCCATGAAGACGCTGCCGGCCGTGAGCAGCGCCATTTGATCCGGATTGGAGGCAGGGGACTCGGCGCGAATGAGATTCATGGTCTCCCGCGGGTCCAGATAGGGTCGATGCCGTTTGGTCCAGTGCTCCTGGGCTTGGTCGGCCACACGACGGGCTTCGCGACGAGAGGGCCTGCGTTCGCGCACCGGCTTCGTATCGAAAATGCGGATGGAACCATCGGGCCACGTGCCGATGAGGGCGGTTCCGTCGGGGCTGAACATCAACGAGGCAGTCCAATCGGCATGGCCGGACAATACGGCGACCGGCAATTGATGGTCTGTATCGTGAAGGATGATCCGACCGTCGCGATAACCCAACGCCAGGCGGGATCCGTCGGGACTGATGGTCGATGAAAAGAGAGTCTGATCGGCGAGGGTTTGCAAAACGCTCCCGTCCGACCCGTTCAAGACCAAGTGGAGATCCTCCTCGACCTCGACGGCGATTCTCTTGCCATCGCGTGACCAGGTCGCGTGCAATCGACTCGCGAGGTCGGAGCGTAGCGGGCGGGGACACGTGATTGGAACGGGGCGCGCCTCCGGAGTGGAGGGGTGCCAGCGCAATTCCACGGAGTCGTCCGCGATCACCCGCTTGGAGATGTATCCTCGGCCCAATGAGTCGGCGGCAACCGCAGCATAGGCTCCCGGGGTTAGGCAATTGCCGCGTTCGGTGCGAGGAGGATTCTCCGCCAGGAAAACGAGGCGGGATCCGTCGATTGCGGAGACTGCGCAGAATTGCCCACAATCTGGATCGAAACGGAGCCCGAGGGCGGCCTCCGATTCGAATCGATGAATGGTCTGCTGGGAGACGAGATCATGGACCGAGACGCCGCCAGAGGGGTGGGACAGCGCCAGGCGATCTCCTCCTGGACTGAGGGCGAGACCGAGTGGGGGCCCCTCCCAGAGGATCCCGAGTGGGCAGGCGTTCTCGGCCGAAAAGACGCGAATTGTGCGGTCTCTACCATCGATCGTGGCAAAGATCGGTGCGTCCGTCGCCATCGCCCGGACCATGCAATCCCCGAAGTGCCCACTCATTTGGACAACCCCCTCGGAGTGGTTTAGGTCCCACTCACGAATCCCATCGTTGCCGGAGGAAATGATCCGGGAGGGGTTGGAGTGGTCCCAAACTAGACCAGACACCCCTGATCGATGGGCCATCAGAGATTGCAGCTGAGCCCCGTCGTCGGTGCGCAACAAATCGATGGTCCCATCGCGACCCCCTGCGAGGACTCGCTTGCCGTCTGGGCTGAACGCTGAATGGACGTAATCGGCATTCAAGAACTCGATCGCTCGTTGGTCACCGGTGGATTGGAGGAGCCTGAAGGACTTCCCGTCCAACACCGCCGCGTAGCGGCCGCGGTAGTCGAGCGAAGACACCCCTGCCATTGGCGAGTTCCACGGAATGTGGCTCCGCACGGTGAGGCTCGGAATCTCGAGATAGTGAAGTCCACTGCGCGACGCCGCGACCGCCAAAGGATCGGCACCCTCGATCACGACCAGGGCTCGAACCGAGGCGATCTCGACTGAACCCGTGCGCAGGCCGGTTTCCGCATCCCACCTCGCCACGGTGCCGTCCTCCGAAGCGGTCAAGATTTCCCGTGCGCCAGGAAGCCAGACCGCCGCATAGACGCGATCCCGATGTCCGCGCACCACCTGGAGTGTCCGTCCGTCTTCCACCGAGAAAATGGTGGCCCCGCCCGCGTAGTTGTCCATGACGAGAAGTCGATGGCCCTCGGGGTCGAACGCGGAAGCGTGTGGATGTACCGCGGTGGTCGCGACCGACCAGCGAAGCTTCCACTCCGTTCCCGTTGATTCCCAGACCTCGACCGATTGCCCGTCGCGCACCGCCGCGACCAACTCGAAGTTCCTGGTCGCTGACAGCGCGCTCAGGTTGCCGGTGACCCGAAGGCCGAGGCTTTCATCCAGCCGGGCGCTGACATGGCGCCATTCCCATCCACGGAGCTCGGGCTCGGCTGCTTCCAGACGCTCTCGAGCGAGCTTGGTGTTGCCAAGCAAGAGAGCGGCATCGGCCGCCGCGATCTGCGACGCATAAGCGTGAAATCTGGCGGCGCGGCTGTGATCCAGAGCCACCCGCCGCTGCTCATCGGAATCGCGACGAGCCGCCTCGGACTCGATACGAGCGGCGTTGGTAGCGATCAGACCCGAGAGCAGTGCCAAGAACGCCAAGGAAAGCCCACCTACCAATCCGGGATTGCGCCGTACAAAGCGGTTCAGGCGATAACCGATCGTCGGCGGGCGGGCGAGAATCGCTTCGTGGCTGAGCCACCGGCGGAGGTCGGCGGCGAAGGCCCCGGCGTCGGCATAACGACGCTCTCTGTCTTTGGCGAGCGCCTTCATGATCACGCATTCGAGGTCCTTGGGGGCACCCGGCAGGGCGCGGCGAAGCGGCGGCGCGTCGATCGAGCCGATGCGACGGGCAGCCTCCCCAAGCGGAAGACCGGCCAGTTCATAGGGTCTCGACCCGACCAAGAGTTCAAAGGCCACGATTCCGAGCGAGTACACGTCGCTGCGAGCATCCACTTGGTCGGAGCGGCCGGCGACCTGTTCCGGGCTCATGTACTGGAGGGTGCCAATGACTTGGCCGATCTCGGTCTGAAGGGTGAGGGCTCCGTGGTCGGACGCGGTCTCTTTGGCGACCCCGAAATCGAGAATGCGGGGCCTTGGCGGATCCACGGCCGTGTCCACGAGGATGTTGGCCGGCTTCAAGTCACGGTGGACAATTCCCCTCTGGTGTGCAAACTCGAGAGCCTCACCGACTTCGGCCAAGAGGCGCACTCGGCCTCGCAGGTCAGTACCCCTCTGCGCGACAAAGGACTCGAGCGACGGCCCCTGGACCAGTTCCATCGAGTACCAAGGCAGAGCACCCGCGGGGGTGTCCAAGGAACCGGCTTCGAGCACCCGAGCAATTCCCGGATGCTGGAGCGACGCCGCCACCCGCACTTCCCGGTCGAATCGCTTCCAGGCCGAGGGGTGGAGATGACGACCGACCAAGAACTTCACCGCTACCGCGCGCGCTGGGTTTTGCTGCTCCGCCTCAAAGACCGCGCCCATGCCCCCCCGTCCGAGCACGCGCTTCAGCACGTACCCTCCGACTTGACTGCCGATCATTCCCTCAGTCCAGTCCGGCTCGCTCGGCTCGAAGAACGCGGCCAAGGCGTCGTCGCGAAGGGTCGGAGACGCGTCGTGCTGGAGCAGCGTCGTCACGCGTTGCTCGAGTGTGGAATCCCCTTGGCACAGCTCGGCCAGACGAGCCACTCGCGACGCCCCCGAAAGCTCCGCCACCTCGCAGAAGACTCGATACTCGGGGGAGGTGCCGTCCGAGCTTGCGGGGGTTGCTGCGGAGTTCAATCGTGATCCTCCTTCGGGTGGGCCTGGTCGGACTGGGCTGATGACGGACGTTGGAGTCGGTCTAAGAGCCAAGCGCGAGCGAAACGCCAGTCTCGCTTGACGGTCGGCTCGGAGACACCCACCACGGTTGCGAGTTCAGCTCCGTCCAGGCCTGCGAAGAACCGCAACATGACAACTTGATGAGCGCGCGGATAGGCCACTTCGAGTTCAGGCAGAGCCTCGTTCAGATCCAGGATATCGATGCCGGAGCGTGTTTCGATCGCCCACAAGGGGCCCGAGTTTTCCGAGTGCCCTGCCGACGACTCCACGAACCGTCGGCGCTGGCGAGCCCGATCGACGAGGATCCGTCGCATGGCGATGGCGGCCGCGCCGAAAAAATGCCCCGGACTGTTCCATTTCGGTTCCGAGGCCGACGGGGAGCCGGCGATGCGGAGGTAAGCCTCGTGAACGAGAGAGGTCGGGGTCAAAGTGACGCCGGTCGGCTCCCGTTGGAGACGGGCCGCTGCCAATCGCTTCAGTTCCGCGTAAAGAAGCGGAATGAGCTCGGAAGAGACTTCGGGTCCTGGATTCTCGGGCTCCTGATGACGATTGGTCACGCCTGCACAGTCTACTCGATCCACCGGGAAGTAGTTGCGTACCCCCGGGGCGGCTCAAGGGGTTTTGGCTGATAGGAGCTCGAGGCCGCGGAGTTCTTCGGTGAAGGCGGGTTCGGAGGGATAGCGGAGGGTGGCGGCGCGGGCGGCGGCGAGGGCCGGGGTCTTGGCGTGGAAACCCATGGCGGTCCAGGCGATGGCAAAGGCGCTGGGTGGATGGTCGACCGAGGAATGCCAAAGTTCGAGGGCGCGCTGGAAGAAAGAGGGATCGACGAAACGAGCGACGGTGCCAAGCATGCGGGCGGTTTCGTCGGTGAAGGACTTGTCGCCTTGACGCGCGACATGTTCGAAGCGAGCTGCCAGCTCGACCTCGTTGCTATTGAGGAGGGCGCTGATCAGGCGCGCGAGATGCTCTTGGAGATCGAAGGAGAAATGATCGATACCCAGGGCTTTGGCCTCGGCCCGGGATTCGATCACGCGCTGGATGTAGCGGGCCGCGAGCGCGCGATCGAGTTCAGTTCGGTGGCGCTCGAAGAGGAGATAGAGGCGGGAGGACCAAAAGGGCACCGAGATCCGAAACCAAGGCAGATCCGCGCGGAATTGCCCGAGGCCGGTCAGGCGCTGGCCGAACTCTTCCGGAAAGGCCTTGGGAGGCGCGGCCTTCAGCGCTTGCTCGACCACGGCCTCTTCGGAGAGCGCCACGCAGGCGTAAGCAGCGGCTTCGCTGATGCGGAAGAGGCGGTCACCGCGGTCGGAGACATCCCGCGGCGAGACCACCTGAATCCAGGTTTCGACAAACGAAGCCGCGCGGCGGAGCGACTCGTTGTCGAGCAGGGCATCGGGCCCGGCTCGGCGAATGAGATCGGTGAGCGTGACCGCAGCGAGGCGCAGGGAGGCGCGCACCTCGGTCATTTCCATGCTCTGATCCCAGACCTCCTGGCTGAAGCGGCGTCCACCCAGGAAATTCATGACCGGCCCGAGCTGACGGGCCAAGCTTTCGATGGCGTACCGATCGCAAACTTCCGTGGCCAAGTCGATGGCGCGTCCGTCCGCCGCGAGTACCGCGATGAACTGCAACGCCACGGTGCCAAACGCCAGCCCCAACTGCTTCTGGAGCGCGGGCATGCGATCGTCGATGGCCGCGCGCGCGGTCTTGCGCGCACCCTCGATGTCTTTGGCCTCGAAGAGATTGTCGATGAGGCGAATCGTGAGGCCGAGCGTGGGATCGCCGCTCGCGGCAAGGGACTGACGCAAGTACTCGGCAGCCTCTGCGTGTTGGGCCGTGCGCTCGTAGAGTCCGGAGAGTTCGCGCAGGTTGGCCGGGTCTCGGTCGCCCGCCTCGATCATCGCCACCATCTTCGTGATGCCACGCTGGTAGGTGTGCAGATGCCAATCGCGCTGCACGTCGATCATGGCGGCGGAGTACTCCGGCTCTTGGAAGATGCGGGAGCCGAGCACGTAGTCCGAACGCACGTTTTCGCCGGAGAAACGAACCGCAATCGCGATTTGGTCGGGGTCGAAGGCCTCGAGCATGCCAAAGGCCCCGTAGGCCTTTTTGAGGGCTTGCCCGAGATCGCGATCCGAAAACTCCAGCGGCGGTCCGGTTTGGAGCACCCGCACGAACCACTGCCCGTCGCGTTCTTCCGCAAACCCGAACGCCGCGTGCGCCGGCAAGTTCATCAGGTGTCCGAGGCGCTTTTGGCGCGCCGCAATCTCCTGGTACAGCTCGGCGAGGTCGTCACAGTCGCCGCGTGACCACCCACCGACGGTGTTGGCGAGAGTTTCCGCCGCCGTCTGATGGATTTCGCCCTTCGCCTCCTCGTAGCCCAAAAGCTCGGGGAAGCGGACATCGGGGCTGTCGTAGACATAGCGGAACAGCCGCTGCCCGATGAGGTCCAAATGGCCGGCGTCCGGCAGCGCCTTGGCGGCATCGTCGAGGAACCGCTCGATCTCCGGCCGCGTGGAGTCCTGCACCGGGCGAAGAATGCCGTGCGCCGTGATGAGCTGACGGACGTCGCCGTCGGGCGCGAGATAGACGAGATGGGGAGGGAGAACGGTCGGGAGCAGTCCCGAGTCGGCGTCCGCGTCGATCTCCATCATCTTCTGCCAGGTGGGGTTGGCGACCAATCCGCCGCCCGTCGTCCACGACGCGAGCAGCCCGTCTTCGGTCCACATCTCGAGGCGGGTCGGAGCGGCCGCCGCCGCCGTGGGGTCCGTACCCGGCGCGCAGTGCACGAGCAGGCTCGTGTCCGGCCCGGGATGGAGAAAGCTCGGGGCGGGGATACTCAACGCGTATCCTGAGCGCGCCGGGGTGCGCAGGATCCAGGTGGACTCCCGGAACACGTTAGTGCGCTCTTCGATGAGAATTCCCGCTTCCTCGTAGCGCGTGCTCGCTCGACGCTCGTCGGCCTCCTGCACCGCCGACTCCAGAGTGGCGACGAGATCCGGCGATCCCGCGAGGCGCCGCAACCATCCGGCGCGAATCAGTCGCCTCGTGAATGACGGCTCGACATGCTCGTCCGATCCGGTCTCGAGCCCGACCTCACCAAGAAAGTGGCGGAGCGCACTCTGCCCGAGCCCGTTCACGGGTGCGGCGGGTAACGCCTCGATCAGGGCACGGGCGCGTTGCCCGAGTTCGACGACGGACCTCGAATCACTGATCGTCTGTTTTGCCGCGACGCCCTCGGGCACCACCCAGTGCGTGGACGAACTCAAGTGCGGACCGACCAGAGGGACATCGCGAAGGCGCAATTCGGTGAGGTCCAGTCCAGCGGCCTTGGTGACCGCCACGAGTTTCGGGAGCTCCGCGAGGGCGGCCGGTGCCGGACCTTCGAGGAGCCCGAGCATCACCGCCACTTGGTCCTCACCGACGCGGAGCACAGGATCTCCCCGTCGACTCACCGCCACCACTTCGAACTCGTGTTCCCCACCGCGGACGAAGCAGCGCCCGTCCCGGATGGTGCCAGCGCCATTTCGCTCAATGGTGGCCCGGATCGTCTCGAGATCGGTGCCTTGTCCGGAAACGAAAGCCGCAAGACCAAGGAGTGCGACCACGACCACAGCCCGGATGTTCATCCGCACAGCATACCGAACCGACCTGCGGCAGAGATGCTCAGAACTCATCCGGGAAGCGAGCGAACGTCAGGCGGAATCCGAAGGGAGCGGCCGGGTCGAGGAACACGCCCTGGACGGTCACGCTGATCCCCACCGGAGGATTGGGGGCGACGAACCCAGGCAGATAGAACGTGCCGCTCGAGGAGAGAGTGGCGCCGCTGGCTGGGGAGTACAGGCCGAAACCGTCCACGATGGGAATGAGGCTCCCGGTCGAGCCGGCGTAGGGGGTCGTCGCAATGACAAAATTCGCGGCCGGGCTCGGGAAGCCCGTCACCGGAATCGGATTGCCAGTGTCGACAAAGAGTGAGAACAACCCGAGGGGAGCGCCCTGTTCAACGCGCGCGGCGTAGGCCTGCCCGGGAAGCGGGTCCAACGGCTCACGGAGAACCAATCCGGAATTCTCGAAGTTGCCTCCGACTTCGATCACCCTCGAAGCGGAGACGGCCAGCGGGGCCGCGAGGCCATTTTGAATCGTCATCGCAATCCCCCCGGCTCGCTGCGTTTGGAGGATCGCCGGGGTCAGCACGGCCGTCAATCCCTGGGCGGTCGGGGTGGTGACGAGCGCATCACCGTTGGCGAGGACAAACGCGCCCGGGAGAGTGTTCGCGGTGTTGAGGTTGACGATGATAGAGGGCATCCCGGCGCTGAGCAGGGGAATCTGCGCCGGGGTCAGGGTGACGATGACCGGGCCCAAGACGTCGAGATTGGCCGAGGTCTGGCCCGCGGCGGGCGCGGGATTGGTCACCGTGATCGGAACCTGCGAGGTCGGCAAATTGAGCAACGACGCACTCAGGGTCGCCGTGAGCTGAGTTGCCGACACGTAACTGGAGGAGAGAGGGGTCCCGGAAGGGCCCATGAAGCGCACGACACTCGTGGGGAGGAACCCCTGACCGGTGATGGTGAGGAGGGTCGAACCGGACCCAGCGATCACCGCGCTCGGGTTCAAGCCCGTGATCTGGGGGCTGCCGACGATCGTGAAGGTCTGTCCGCTGCTCGCGCCACCGGCCGGCGTCGGATTTTGGAGGGTGATGGTGCGCGAGCCTCCCACGGTCAGGAAACTCGCGGGAATCTCCACCGAGATGCTGGTGGCCGAAGCTGCGACCGACGCGTTCAGTGGATTCCCGTTCCAGGCGATCTTGGTGGTGGAATTGATGCCCGAACCCACGCACGTCAAGGTGAACGCGGGGCCGCCCACGGTTGCGGTGGTGGGGCTGACCCCGGTCAGGGTCGGGACTGGATTATTGATGGTGAAGGTCGTGGAGCCGGACAATCCACCACCCGGGGCCGGCGTGAACACGCTGATCGCGCGCAGACCACCGGCGGCGATCAACGCGGCCGACACTTGCCCAGTCAACTGCGTGGAGCTGGTGAAGCTGGTGGGGATGTCATTTCCCGCAAATCGGACCACGCTATTGGGCAGAAATCCGGACCCGGTGAGATTGATTGCAACGCTTGAGCTTCCCGCCATGATCGAGGTGGGTGAGATGGAGCTCAGGACGGGAACGGGGTTGTTGATGGTGAACACGAGGGACGCTGACGTGCCGCCACCCGGCGAGGGATTTTGGATGGACACCGAGGCCGTGCCCGGAACTGCGATCAAAGAGGCCGTGATCGAAGCCGAGACTTGAGTCGAGCTCAAGAGAGTCGTCGCCAGGGGGGTGCCATTCCAGCGGACCACCGACCCCGACGTCATGCCGGTTCCAATGCAGGTCAGGGTGAAGGCCGGGGTTCCGGCAGTCCGAGACGTCGGGCTCAGGCTGGTGAGACTCGGCACGGGATGCTGAATCGTGAGCGGCAGCGACGCCGAGGATCCCCCCATGGGCGCCGGGTTGAAGAGGGAAATGTTGGCGACACCGGCCGTGGTCAGCAATGACGAGGAGACCATGGCGGTCACCTGGGACGAGGACACGAAGGTGGTGGTGAGCTGAGTGCTGTTCCAAACGACGCGAGTCTGGGAGTTGAGTCCGGTCCCAATGCAAGACAGCACGAGGTTGGTGGCGCCGACCAATCCGGACGTGGGACTCACCGAACTCAGGCCGGGAATCGGGTTGTTGATCGTGACGGTCAGCGACGAGGATAAGCCACCCAGGGGAGTGGGATTGAACACGGAGACGTTCACCGTTCCGCCCGCCAGAAGGAGGGATGCCGGCACCGACGCACTGATGGTGGTGGAATTGACGACGGTCGTAGCGAGCGATGTCCCACCCCACCTGGCAACACTGTTGGCTACGAAGTTGGACCCGTTGAGTTGGAGATTGAAGCCGGGAGTTCCCGCCGTCACTGACGTCGAGGACAGCGAGGCGAGGGAGGGAATCGGGTTTCCGATCGTGAAATTCAGTGGGTTCGACTCGCCTCCTCCCGGGGCGGGATTGAACGCGGTCACGGTCGCGGAACCCACGACCCCGAGGAATGAAGCGGGAATGGTCGCCCTCACTTGGGTTGCGCCGAGCCACTGAGTGGGTTGATTGACCCCGTTCCAGCGAAGCACGGTGGACGGCAGAAATCCGGTCCCGTTGCAGGTGACCAGGGTATTGCCAGCGCCGGCGGCAACGGATGCGGGGTTCAGATTCGACAGCGATGGCACTGACAGGGGAGCGAGGATTTGAAGCGTGAAATTGCGGACCGAGGCGACGGGACCACCATCCGCGAACACCGCGAGGACATACCGACCTGTACTGAAGACAATGTTCTGAGACGGGGCGCCCACGGTGCCTGCAATCAACGAGCCGCGCGGCACCCAGTTGGGGGTTGTCCCGGGCGCAAATAGTTCGAATCCCAGGGAGGTGTCGCCCGTCAGGGTGATCCCGTATTCACCCGCGCTCGTCACGTCGAAATGGACCAACTTGAGGATGTGACCAGCCGGCAGAGTCGTGGTCGTGCCTCCGGGTACGGGCCCAAACTGGGATACGACGCGCTGCAAAGTCGCCGTCCCGCTCGCCCCGACTCGGGTCGCTTGACCATCGGTCGGAGTGATCGTGCCCTGAGCTCCGTTGGCAAGCAGGAAGTCCACGCCGGCGCTGCCAGCACGGTTCGACATCGAGTTGCCGATCTGGAGATCCCAGTTGGATGCGTTTCCGATGACGGCAACCCCGTTCCACGTCGCGGCCGTGGGTCCGAAAGTGAAGGGACTGCACCCTGAAGTGGTCCCGATCGTGAGGGGCGTAGTCCCCAATGTGACGGAGGCAGCAACCGGACAAAGTTGAATCTGATAGTCCAATGGGACCACTGATGACGGCCCGTCTTTGACGATGACCAAGCAGTGCCAGCCAGCGCTCAGGGTGAGGCCGCTTTGCGGTGGGCCACCTACGGAGCCGTAGTATGGAGCACCCCGTGGGAGCCACTCCGGGCCTGACCCGGGAGCATAGAGATCCCAGAAGAGGGAGGAGGATCCCGACAGAGCCAGAGTGTAGGTCCCGGCCTGCGTTACTTCGAATTCGTGGAGCGCGAGTAGGTGGCCGGCTGGGAGGCTCGTCGAGAGAGTGTTTCCCGGGACGAGAGTGTTCGCTGCTGAATGGTGAAGGACGGTCTCGCCTTCATCATGCCGAATCCAGACTCCTACCGATTCGTTGATCGACCCGAGATGCCCATTGCAAACGACGAAATCCGTGAACGAGCAGTTTGGGAGGACACTCCGCGCGGATCCGACCACGAGGTCGAAGTTCGTGGTGTCGGCACAGCGCACCGCTACCGCATTCCATTTCGAGGCGGTCGGCGTGAAGGAGAATGTGTGGCCTTCCGGAAGGAAGTTGAGTGGTCCAGTCGCGGTCGCCGTGGGCACACCCGCCGTCAACACCGGGCCGTTGGCTCGAGCCACGAGGAGTTCGTAGTCGACGGCGGTGGGCAATTGGGGGCCTTCTTTGAAGACCACGATGCAGTGCCAGCCTTGGGACAGGTTGACGATTCTCGGTGCGTCGTTCAGGACTCCGTAGTTGGTGGCGCCTCGCGCACGCCATCCGGCGCCGGTTCCCGGATCGTAGTGATCCCAAGCGGCATTCGACGTGTTTCCGTACGTGGAAATGACGTACGATCCGGGGGTCGTCACCTCGAACTCATGGATGGAGAAGATCCCGAGCGCGGGAATGTAGCCGGCTTTGATTTCTCCGTAGTCAGGGTAGATCCGAGAAGCGGAAGCTCCCTGTGCGTAGGCGCCCCCGACGCCGGAGACCCGGTAGGCGGTTCCTCCACTCGGATTGGCCGTGCCCAGATGTCCGTTGGAGACGATGAAGTCCGTGGAGGTCCCGCCGAAAGTAGAAGCGGTGCCACCAAAGGCGATATTCCAATCGCTGTCTCCGGAACTGACTCCCATGATGTTCCAACGTGCCGGCACGTAGACCGATTGCAGAAACGAAGTAGCGCTGCTGCCGGAAACCAGTTGGCTGGATTGGGAACTTCCCAAAAGCAACTGATTATTGCAGCTCAAGTATTGAGTCTGCCAATTGTAGACACAAAACGAGTAGGCTTCCTCGGTAGATGTGCCGTTTCCGTCTCTCGTAACGACAAGTGCGTGCCACCCCGGCATAAGGGGGTAAGTGTTGTTGGCCCCGATGCCCCCGAACTGTGGATCGAATGCGTAGCCTCGTGGTCTCCAGGTGGCCCCGGTGGCCGGGGTCCAGAGCGAGAATCGGAGGTTCGAGCTTCCGGTGGAACTGATCGTGTAGTCGGCGGCGTTCGAGATTTGAAACTCCACGAGGTGCACGAACTCACCCGGAGACATCGAATCGACGAAGAGCTGGCCGGTCGGAAACGTCGACCTGGGAGCGTGTTGGAGGTAAGGGCGAAAAGGGCCTGCATGATCGAAGATCCCGGTCGTTTCCGAAATCGCGCCGGAGTGACCGTTGGCGATCACGTAGTTGACATAGTAGTTGTCATTCACGCAACTGTGGCTTCCCCCCACGTGAAGGGCTGGCCTGCTGCCATTGTGACCTTTGGCGGCGATGACATTCCAACGTTGAGCCTCCGGCGTGAAGGAAAAGCCCTGGGAGGCCGGCCACGTAAACTGGGGTTGGGGCGCGTTGTTGACCGGACTGAGGGTTCCGGAGAACACGGGAGGTCCTTGCTGCAACTGCACCACCGATCCCGTGGTTACGGAGACCCGGTAACCGACCGGCGCGGTCATGGGCCCCGTATCTCTCACGACGACGAGGCAATGCCATCCCGAGACGAGGTTGGCAGTCTGCACCGGATCTCCCGCAGCGCCGTAAATATTTGTGCCACGTGGCCGCCAGTTCGAGTCGTTTCCCGGACCATACAAATCCCAGCGGAGTCCGGCAAACGCATCAACACTCAGTTGATAAGGACCCGGAGTCGCAACCTGGAACTCGTATGCGGCAATGACCTGATTCGTGTCCATCACGCTGTCGAACGAGGTCCCGATCAGAGGCACGAGGTGGTGGAGAACCGACCCCGGGTTTCCCGAGGTTTGGGTTGTTATTGCGGGCCCGCTGGGAATCGCGCCAAGGCGCCCGTTCGCCACGACAAAATTCGAGAATCCGCTCGGGAACGAGGAGACCGCGCCTCCCAGGCTGATTTGGTGGCTCGAATCGGTCCCGCCGACCGCGACGACGTTCCACCGGTTCGGAGTGGGGGTCAAGTTGGCGGTCACGAAGGAGCAAGGAGTGACGTACGGTGTCCCGGCGGCCAGGGTCGTGCTGGTCGTGCACGCCACCCGGAGGGGGATCACATTGGAGACTCCGCCTCCGGGACTGACGTTTTCGACCGCAATCTGGAGTTCTCCGACCGAGCCGACCGAGATGGTGGCCACGAGCGTGGTCGGATTGAGGTATGTGGTGACCTGGGGATTTCCGTTGACGAGGATTCGGCTCCTCGGATAGTCCTCGGTGCTGGAGCCCGTGAGATAGAAACCCTGCCCGGTGACCGTGATCGTCAGGTTGGTCGCTCCTTCCGGGACGATGGAGGGAGAAACGGCGTTGACGACCGGAGGAGTCGGGGGGCCGTAGACTTGAGCCATTCCGGTAGCATCCGGGACGCTCAACAGGGCCTGCCGTCCAATGATAGTCTGCATGCTCTGATAGGGCGGTTTGCACGTGATGGTCTGACAAGTCCCACCCCCCAGGCAGACGGCGAAGTCGTCGTCCTTGTAGTGCATGATCGATCGGAAGTCGTAGGTTTGGGAGTTGTTGCTTCCAGGGAAAATCGCGAAGTTGGCCAGGACGTTCGGCAATGGTGGGATGTTGCCCCAGTTGATCGTCACGTAAGTGTCGCGGTCACTGCGCATGTGCTCATGGAGGAGACCCAAGGCATGCCCGAGCTCATGCGTCAGGGTGGACCAGTTCCATCCGTTGATGACCACGAACTGCGGCCCCCCTTGCGGGACTTTTCCGATGGCGGAGAAGTTCACGCCTGGGATGGGTTGATCGACAATGACGAGGTACGCCGATTCGTTGGTGCGGGGTACAAACCGCACCCCGGACACTCCCATCCAGGAGGCCATGGCGTCGAGCGCGACGGACTGCTGCTGGGCATTCACACCGGAATCGAAGGTGTAGGGAACGATCCCACCCGGCCAAGTCAGCGGTACGAACCCGGATTCACCGTAGACCGATTCCTCGGGGAGGAGCATGTCGTCCACCAAGACCCAGCCCTCGGGAATGAACGCCGCAGGAGTGGCGGGGGTCGAGACAGGCTGAGCGGCCGCGACGACGGTCAAAACGAGAGCGAAGAGGAGACAGCGAAGCGAGGGAGTCATGAGTGGGCGTCCGTACTCGGGCTCGGGGGTGGCCGGGGTCGGTGGAAACCGCGCGAAGCGGAGTCGCCGAACCACGGCACTCTGGTTCAGTCCCAGTGCGAGCGTGGCACCCCGCCGGGGTCACTGTTTATGGCCGCTGTGCGGAATTTTCAGTTGCTGGCCAGGAGAAAGCCTCAAGCCGCGCCTCGGAGAAGGCGCCTTGCTGGGAGGCGGGGAGCTATCCCGCTCCGGATTTCGAGACCCGACCCGGCGATTCAGGGGGCGGGGGCACGCTCGGCCAAGTGGCGGCGCAGGCAGAGTCGCATCTCGGCCCAGGCCATGGGGTCGCGCGGGACGGAGTGGTCGCAGTGAATCACACACTCGGAGAGGGCGCCTTCCTGATGAGCGCTCTGCCAGGGCACGACCCCGTCCGAACCGTCCCGGTGGCCTGCCTTCTCGCTGTCGCCGATGAGGTTGTGGATGGAGACTCCGGCCAAGTAGGGCTGCGTGTCGAGGGCCGCGAGGATTGGCGAGTCCGCGGACAGGCTTTGGATGCTGTCCCAAAGGTGGGCGGCAAATTCGGGGTGGCGCAGGACTCCGGGGTTGCTCTCAAGGAACGCTTCGAACGCGTCGACGTAATCGTCGGGCAGATCGATGAGCGCGCTGCCGAGCACTCCGACGAGCCCCTCGGCCATCAGGCTGCCGCGGTGGGGCGTCGCCATGTAGAGGACGCGGCGGATTTCGGTGATCGGCTCCGGGAAGAACATGGAGCGAAGCAGATCGCGCTCCTCCGCATCGACCGCCACTTGATCGAGCGGGACCCGGAACATCGCGTTCCACAGCGCGTCGCCGCACTCCTTGATCGCGGTCTTGGTGAGGAGGCCTCCCATGCTGTGGCCGATCACCACTAATTCGCGCAGAGCCTGGTCGTCTCCCTCGGGATCGACCGCGGAGCGAAACTCGCGGATCGCCTCCCGGAATCGCGCCGCGTTCAGCACGATGGGCAACCCCGTCGGATAAGCGTAGATCCAAACCTGGTACCGAGCGCGCAGCACGGGGTCGCCCCAGATTTCGTTGATCGCCCAGATCCAGGTCAGTGGGCTCGACCAAAGTCCGTGCACGAGAATGACCGGAATCCGGTTCGGATCGTACGGCTGGGCCATCGTGAGGCCGCTGTATGGCAGAAAGCTCTGCGGATCGAAGAGGCTCGCATTCTCCAGGGCGTACGCGTTGGAATGGGCGACGCGCCACGCCAACGGCGCGGTGAAATCCGAGGCGAGCGGGAACTGGCGGCCGGAGCGGGAGTCGAAATGGTCGGCACGGAAAGCGTCGTGCAAGAAGACCAAGAGCGAACCATCGTCTTCACGCCGGAGCACCGCGGTTACCGGCCACGAAATGAGAGGTCCGTACTTGGGATCGGGTCGAACGCCGTCCCGGTAATTCGACCGCAATCCGATCATCGAAGCCCCGAGGCCGAAATTCTGGTGGTGGACATCGAACCCGGTTTGTTTCACCTCCGGCGCGGGCACCATCTCCTCGAACTCTTGCGGGGCGAACACCCCCGCTCCGGTGGCGAACCGAATCGGAATGCGTCCGTCCTCGGTCGGGCACGTGGACCAGTTCGCCATAGGGCCGTCGGTCTCGAGTCCCAGGAACAAGAAACGCGAGAGGGCTCGATTGTGAATGTCGGTGAGGATTCGATGCCGCGGGTCGAACATCGAGATCCCGTCGCCCAAGGTTCGAAACCCTTGCAGCGCGTCGAAGAAAGCCACGAGAAACCGGGCGCGAGCCAATTCGTAGCGGGACTCGCTCTCGGCGGCCTGCCCCTCGGCGAAGGCGATCTCCGCGCGTGCGAGGTCGAGTTCGGCCGGCGCGAGCAGCGATCCCTCGTAGCGCCGCAATGCCGAAAGTATGGACTCCCTTTCGCCGGCCGGGGCGTCCGCGAGATCCAGGCGAGTGAGCACCGACTTCGTGTGCACGCTCAATTCCAACGGGCGAGTGACCGCGCTCTGGTCGAGGGCCGCGAGCGCTTGGGCTTCGGACTGACGCTCGACGCGAATCGGATTGGTTGCACATCCGGTCGCAACCAGCGCAACCAAACACCATGAGGCAAAACCGCGGGGGATCCGCATAGGACACTCGACCTGGGGGAGAGGTTGAGCCGGGGCTCACGATTCGCGGCGGAGCAGCGCAGCCCGGAGCAGCCGAATCGCTTTGCGCCCGGGGCTTCTTCGCGGGGACTGTAACCAACCCGATTCCGGGTTCGCCAGGGTCACCCCGGCCGGTCCGTCCCCCCCACGAACCGGAGTCAGGGCAGGATTTGCGTCGGCGCGCACGCCGTCCCGCAGTAGAGGCACCGGCTCCGGGTCGCTTTCAGGTTGCGGCCACATTGCCGACACGGGCGCGGCGGCATGCGGAGGCGGCCATCTTTGGTGCCGTCCAGCTCGTCGAGCTTGGCCATGCGGTCGAGGAGTTGACGATCGACGAGACCGTGGGTCTCCTTGACTAAGTCCCACATCGCCACGATGGCGAGGGTCATGTGGTCGAGCCGTTCGTTCAGCTCCGCCAGGCGCTGCCCGCTGCCCTCCGAGGCGTGTTGGCTCGCCACCATCGCTCGCTCGAGGCGGACGTCCGAGACATCTTGGCCTAACCGTTCCAACAGGTCGCGCAGTGTGCTCATGGTGGAGATCACTCGGCAGAGATCGTGTTCTGACCGAGCCGACCTCGGCCCAGTCTCGGGATTGTAGTCGAAGTCGACGCTGACCCTCGCCGACTCAGGGGGGCCACCCGAAGGTGCGCTAACCTCGACGCACCAATGCCTGCTCTCGAAGTCTTCCGCGGCCCGGGGTGTGGTCATGACTGACGCCGGCCAAAACCTCACCGCGCTCCTGCGCGCCGCTTCGGAGGGCGAAGCCGCCGCCCAGTCGCGCCTCTTGGAAGCGGTCTACGGAGAGTTGCGCCAACGGGCCGAACGAGCGTTCCGGGCAGCCGGATCGGGGGTGACGCTTCAGCCGACCATCCTCGTGCATGACGCATGGGCGCGGCTCTTCTCCGCTCCGGGCGCGGTGTTCCGGGATCGCAGTCACTTCTTCGCGGTCGCGGCCAAAGCGATGCGACGGCTCGCGCTCGACCATGCCCGCGCGGTGTGCGCGCAGAAACGGGGGGGCGATCGGGCTTCGGTCACCCTCCATGCCGATCTCGTGGGTGCGAGCCCGAAGGGTGTCGATGTCCTGGATCTCGAGGAGGCCTTGACCAGGCTCGAGGCCGAAGCTCCCCTCGCCGCCCGTCTCGTTGAGCTCAAGTTCTACGCGGGGCTCGAAGGCTCCGAAATCGCGGCCGCCCTGTCCGTTTCCGAGAGCACCGTCGACCGCGAGTGGCGTGCCGCGAGGGCGTGGCTCAAGGTCTTTCTCAGCGAAGCCGACCGAGGTTGACGCTTGAGCAAGGTCTCCTACTCCACCGCCCGTGACATCTTCCTCAGAGTTGTCGGTTTGCCGCCGACGACCCGCGGCGAGGCGCTGCGCGCGGAGTGTGGAGGGCACGCCGGACTCGAAGCCCTGGTGCGTTCCATGCTCGACGCCGACGAGACTCCGGAATCCGCGGCCCCGTGGGATCGCGTTCAGGTGGCGATCGGCCAGACTCTCGGTGCCGCCGCCGCTTGGATTCCCGATCAAGTCGGGCCGTACCGCGTCCTTCGGCGCATCGGCGCCGGCGGCATGGGCGAGGTGTACGAGGCCGAGGAGACTCACCCGCCGCGGCGGGTCGCCCTCAAAGTGATGGCCCAGGGATTGGGCAGCGACGACGCGCGCCGCCGCTTCGAGCAGGAGTGCCGTATCCTCGCCCGGCTCGACCATCCTGGCATTGCGGTTCTCTACGCGGCGGGGAGTTGCGAGACCCCGACCGGCGCGAGGCCATGGTTCGCAATGCGATTGGTCTCGGGAGAGTCGCTGGCCGAGCGCGCGAAGTCGGCGCCCTATGCGCCCCGCTCCGCGGCCGACCTCATCCGGCGCACCGCGCAGGCGGTCGAACACGCCCACCGGCGCGGGGTGATCCACCGCGACCTCAAGCCCGCCAACGTCATGGTGTCCAAGGACGGCCATCCGGTGGTGCTCGACTTCGGAATCGCGCGGATGTTCGATCCCGATTCCACCGGAGAGACGCAGCGGACCGAACTCGGGGTGGTGCTCGGCACGCTCAACTACATGAGTCCGGAGCAGGGGGCCGGCGATTCCCGCGCGGTCGACGGACGTACCGACGTCTACGCGCTCGGAGCGATCCTCTACGAACTCCTCGTGGGGCAGCCGGTGCACGACCTGCGAGGCCTATCGCCGCTTGCGGCCATCGATCGTCTACGGCGGCTACCGCGGGGGCCGCGCAGTCTGAATCCCGCGCTCGAGCCTGATCTCGAGTCGATCGTGCTCAAGGCCTTGGCCCTCGAACCCCGCGACCGCTACGCCACCCCGGCCGACTTGGCCGAGGATCTGCAGCGCTTCTTGGACCATCGCGCGGTGGTGGCTCGACCCGCCGGGGTCTTCGACGGGTTGCGCAATTTTCGTCGGCGCAACCCGCTGGCCGCGGCGATGGTGGTCGCCCTGGCGGTGCTCGCGATTGGCGCCGCGGCGTGGATTGTCCGCCAGAACTGGAAACTCCAGTCGTCGAACACTCGGGTCGAGGCGGAGCGACGGCGTGTCTCGGAGTCGCTCGACCGCATCACGCGCCTCGCGGACCTGCGGCGCCATGAACAACTTGTGGCCGAGGCCGAAGCGCTGTATCCGGCTTACGCGGCCCAGATCCCGGCCCTCGAATCCTGGCTCGACCGCGCGACCGAACTGGCGGCGCGTCTGCCGCTCCACCGGACGACGCTGGCGAGTTTGGGCACGCATCGCGGTGACCCGAGCGCTACGACCCCTCCCGAAGCGGTCTGGGAGCAGGATTTACTCCGGACGCTGATCACCAGGCTCGAGGCCTTCTCGGAGGGGTCCGGGGCTAAGGTCGAGGAAGTGCGACGAAGCTTGGAGTTCGCAAAGGCTTCGAGGGCGCGCAGTCTCGAGGCTCCGGCCGCCGAGTGGAAGGCGGCAGAGGACCGGGTGGCCGTTGATCCGAGGTTTGTCGGTCTGCGGTGGATGCCAATCGAAGGCCTGATCCCGCTCGGCCCCGATCCCGCCTCGGGCTTCGAGGAGTTCTTGGACTTGAGGTCCCACGCCGGGCCCATTCCGGTTCGGAATGACGACGGGGACCTCCGGCTTCTGTCCACGGTCGGGGTGATCTACGTGCTCCTACCGGGCGGGAAATTCTGGATGGGCGCCCAGTCGGAGGACCGCTTGGAACCCGGGTTCGACCCGAGGTCCGTCGCATTCGAAGGTCCGCCCCACGAGGTCGAGGTCCCGGCCTTCCTGATCGGCAAGTTCGAGGTGACCCAAGGTCAGTGGTTGCGGATCATGGGGCAAAACCCGAGCAGCACGCCAGCCGGAAGTCGAGCCGGTGGGCGAGTGGTGACGGAACTCCATCCCGTGGAGCAGATTGGATGGTCCGAGGCGGCCGGTTGCTGTCGCCGCATCGGGGGTGCGCTGCCCTCCGAGGCGCAGTGGGAGTATGCCGCCCGCGGAGGGACCACCACGCCGTGGTTCGCCGGCACCGGCCCGCTCGATCTCCAACCCTTCGCGAACATCGCGGACGA
The DNA here is from genome assembly GCA_902826835.1 of uncultured bacterium. GTDB lineage: Bacteria > Planctomycetota > RBC034. The sequence continues at coordinate 204,305 of CADEGH010000008.1, forward strand.
AGCCAGCAAGAGCAACTGGGCCCCCGGCTGGCCGGCCGAGCGGGAGTATGCGGACGGGTTTCCCGACAAGGCGCCGGTGGGGTCGTTGCGGCCCAACCCGTTCGGCCTGCACGATGTCGCGGGCAACGTTTTCGAGTGGGTGCTCGAGCCGAGCTACCGCTACGAGCAGCTTTCCAATTTGCCCTCGATCGACTCCGTTCCATCCCGATTGGCGCGGGGAGGCAGCTTTTCCGATCCAGCCGCGGCGGCCCGATCCGCCTGCCGGGCCCAGATCCCTAAGCACCAAACCAGCGGATTTTTGGGGCTTCGGGTGGTTCGGGAGTGGGCCCCCTAGCCAGCGGATGCGGCGGGAGTTGATCCTTCTCATCCGCCCAAGCCCGAATTCTCGTAAGCTCGGTGGCGGCTGGGATCCGCCCCTATGCCCACACCCGAACCACCCTCAACCCTCCTCGATCTGATCCGCCGGATTGCGGCGGAAGACGAGGCTGCCATCTCCGAGCTCTGGGACCGCACGGCCCCGCGGCTTCGGGCCTTGGCCCGTCGCTTGGTCACCGACCATCACGCTGCCGACGAAGTCTTGTCCGACGTCTTCGTTCAAATCTGGCGCGACGCCGCCACCTTCGACCCGAGCCGCGCCAGCGCCGAGTCCTGGATGCTCATGATCACGCGGTCGCGCAGCTTGGACCGGCTGCGCTCGAAGACCGCGCGGGCGTCGGAACGTGAAGTCGGCCGGGCGCCCGATGAGGCCCTTGTCGACCTTCCTGTACCTACGTCGGTCAAGCCGCCAGGCCACGACGTCGGAGCCGAGGTTCGCGACGCCCTCGGTCGGCTGCCCGACCTGCTGCGGCGCCCGATCGAAATCGCCTTCTTCGGCCAAGTCGCCTATCAAGAAGTCGCCCGACTCCTGGGAGTGCCCGAGGGGACTCTCAAGTCCCGCATCCGCACCGGCCTTCGTTTGCTCAAAGAACAATTGGCTCCGGTACTGATGGAGCAGCCGTCATGATCGAACTCACGACTGATCAAAAAGAGCGCGCCGCCCTCTTCGCGCTCGGCTCGTTGCCCACCACCGAAGCCGCGGCGTTCGCGGAGGAGATGGCGCGGCATCCGGCGTTGGCTGCCGAAGTGGCGAGCCTGAGGCGCCTCACGAACCACCTCGAGGGCGCGCTTGAGCGCACACCGACGCCACCGCCGTGGATGAAGGAGCGGATGCTGGATCGCGTCCGCGCCGAGCGGGCGAGGCCCGCCCAGCCGTGGCGAGGCTGGCAAGCTCCGCGCGGAGAGGAACAACAGTTCATCGTGCGCCGAGACGCCGCTCCCTTCGAACCGACCGCGTTCGACGGGGTCGATACCCGCCGCCTGAACGTCGATCCGAAGACCGGGCGTATCACCATGCTCGTCCGCATGCGTCCTGGCAGTGTCTATCCCTCGCACGAACACGGTGGCTACGAAGAGTGTTTTGTGCTCGAAGGCGACATCGACGTCGGCGGTACCCAAATGAAGGCCGGCGACTACCAGCTTTCCCCCCAGGGCAGCCGTCACCCTCGCCAATCCACTCGGGACGGCTGCCTCCTCCTCATCACCACCTCGCCCGACGACCAACTCCTGGAAGGCTGACCCCTCCGCTCTCCGACGGCACCCTCACTTCACGATGAAGGTGCGGAGCGGCGTGAGGGAGAAGCCCCGGGGAACAGGGGAGTCGGCGGCGCCCCATTGGGCGTAGAGGCGCAGGCCGTCGAGGCGAAGAGCACATGGAATTGGATTGACTGGTTCGATGCTGCCAAGGCAGGTGCTCTCCTTGCGCGCTATGGGAGCGGAACGAGGAGCCGCATGCCAACCCCTGACCAATCACGGGGCCGCCGGTTGATGGTCGCAAGTCAATCACGGTCACTGCGGCAATGTTCCCGAGGCAGGGCGGGCTCGGCGAATGAGTTCGATGGGTAGCACGAGCGGCCAAGCGACCGGCTTCCCCCTTCCACGGCATCGATGAACGGCAGGCGTCGGGTTTTCTCGCCGCCGTGGCCACCTCGATTCATCCGCGCGCGCGGCTTGGTCCGTACGCCCGGATGGGTTGGCGCCACGCCGATCCCACCCGAGGAATCCCATGCGAAGCTCCCTTGTCTACTGGATCGGGCCTGGACTGGCCCTGGCCCTCTCTGTGCTCCCCATGGCGGCCCCGGCGCCGTCCAGCCATGGCGAGGCGCCCGGCATCACGAAGACTCCGAAGATCGACGCCACCGACTTCTATCTGTTCCGCAGCTACGAAGCCGGCCGCGGTGATTTTGTCACGGTGGTGGCCAACTATTACCCGTTGCAGACCCCAGAGGGCGGTCCCAACTACTTCACGATGGACCCCGACGCGCTGTACGAGATCCACTTCGACACCAACGGCGACGATCGGGAGAACTTGACCTTCCAGTTCCGGTTCACGAACACAAATCGTCGGCAAGCGTTGATGATCGGCCCGCCGGGAAACCAACAGTCGATCGAAATCCCGCTGCGCCAAAGTGGGCCGATCTCGGCGGCCAACACGGATGCTCTCAATGTCGTCGAGTCGTACACCCTGAAACTCGTGACCGGTGACCGGCGGAGTGGCCAGTCGACCGACCTGGTCAACCTGGCAACGGGATCGCCGGTATTCGCAAAGCCGGTCGACAACAGCGGAACCAAGTCGATCCCGGACTACGCCGCCTACGCGGCCGCGCACATCTACAACGTGGCGCTTCCCGGCTCCACGCAGCCGATGCGTCTCTTCGTGGGTCAGCGTAAGGATCCGTTCGTGGTCAACCTCGGCGAGACCTTCGACCTCGTGAACCTCGACCCGGTCGGGCCGCCCGACGCCAAGGCGAACACCCTCGAGAACAAGAACTGCACCTCGTTCGTGCTCGAAATCCCGATTTCCTTCCTCACCGCCTCGGGGAGCCCCATCATCGGTGGGTGGACCACCGCAAGCCTCCGCCAGGCCCGCGCGCTCAATCCGGCGCCCGACGCGACCAGGCGGGCGAGCGTCGAAGGCGGAGCCTTGGTCCAGCAGTCTCGGCTGTCGATGCCCCTCTTCAACGAACTCGTGGTCGGCCTCTCCGACAAGGATCGCTACAACACCTCCGAGCCGAAGGACGACGCGTACTTCCGCAAGTACGTGACCAATCCCACCGTGCCCGCCTTGTTGCAGGTCTTGTTCGGCGTGACCGCCCCGACCCTGTTTCCGCGGGCCGACCTCGTGCAGGTGTTCCTGACCGGAGTGCCAGGCCTGAACGCCGACGGCGGTCAGGGCGAGATCATGCGCCTCAACACTGGCATTGCCGCGGCGCCCGCAGGCCAGCAAAATCGGCTCGGCGTGATCGCCGGTGACAACGCCGGTTATCCCAATGGGCGCCGCCCTGGCGATGACGTCGTGGACATCACGATCCGCGCCGCCATGGGAGTCTTGCTCGATCAGAACGTGGCTCCCTCCGGCCAACTTCCCTACACCGACGGCGCTCTGTGCAACGACAGTCTGTTCGACGCCACCTTCCCGTACCTGCGCACGCCGGTGGGCGGCGCGCCGCAGAGCGTTCCGACCGTGGTCGGAGCGGCCGGAGGTGCGAAATGAAACTGAAGGCTTGGCGAGTGATCGGCGGAGTTTCCCTGCTCGCGCTCGCGGCGGGTTGTTCCGGCGGCGGCGGGGGAGATGATCGGGTCGATCTTGCGACCTTCGTGCGGCAGCAGATCACCACGAACACGAGCGACACCGCCGAACCGGTGGACATCAACGGCATCGAATTCCGCGGATTGACGTCGGGCGATCCGGCTCAGTTTTCGGACTTGTTCGCAAAGTAGGAACGACCATGAAGAAGGCAGTCATCGCATTCGGATTCTTGGCGAGCGTGGCCGCCGCTCACGACTGGTGGATTCGCCCGGATTCGTTCCGAGCGGCCGCGGGGGCGTTGGTTCGGATCGAGGCTTTCGTTGGGCACGATCTCGAGGGCGAGGCCTTCGTTCGCAAGCCGGACCACATCGCGCAATTTGTGGTGACCGATCCCTCCGGGGCGGTCGCCGACGTGCTCGGTCAGGACGGCAAGGCCCCGGTGGGGTTTGTGCGTCCGAAAGAGCCTGGTGTCTATCTCCTCGGTTACCTGAGCCAGCCGCGTCGACTCGAACTCGAAGCGGAGAAGTTCAAGAGCTACCTGGAGGAAGAAGGGCTCGACACGATCGTGCTCGACCGCGAGAAGCGGGGCGAGGCCGCCTCGAAGGCGACCGAGTCTTACCGGCGCTGCGCGAAGAGCCTCTTGATGGTGGGCGATTCCAGCGTCGGCGATGCCACCCGCAAGCTGGGCTTTGCCGTCGAGATCGTGCCGGACCAAGATCCCATGCTGAAGGATGCCTCCGAGGAGCAGACTTTCGTCGTGCTCGAGGATGGCAAACCCCTTGCCGGAATTCGCGTGGTGGGAGTCGTGCGTGACGAAACGGCCGGCGCGCTGCGCTCGGTCGCTACCACCGACGCGGAGGGGCGTGTGCGCCTGAAATTTCCAGGTCGCGGTCCCTGCATCGTCAAGACCGTGCACATGAAACGCGCCGCGCCAGGCGCGGACACTCAGTGGGAGTCCTGGTGGGCAACGCTCACCTTCGCGCGCTGAGCTCAGCGACCGCGGGCCAAGCGTCGCGCGCGCACCCGATTCTTGGTGCCCGGCGAACGGCGAACGGCCCGAGGCTGGCGCGGTTTGATGCGGCGCAAGCGCGGGACGGGCGGCACGAGTTCGAGCTTCGGGGCCGGCTTCGAGCGTCGAACCGGGGCCTTCGTGCGGGGATCGGGTCGGGGAGCGGCGCGAGGGCCGGCCGGGGTTCGACGCGGAGGAGTGGCCGCAGCCGGTGAAGCGGTGCTGCGCGACGGTCTCGGAGGAGGGGCTCGGTCGGGAGGGGCGCTACGGCGTGGGGGGGCCTCCCTCTGATCTTCCTCGTTGCGAGACCGGGAGTCGCGATCCGATTCCGGGCGCGGCGGCTCGGGAGAGCGCCACTGGAAGCCCCGGGTCGGGAATGGCAGTTCTTCGACCTCCCACGGGGCATCGTCCAAGATGCGGCGCCACTTCCGAAAATCGAGACCACTCACGAAGGTGACGGCGTGACCGCTACGTCCCGCGCGGCCGGTGCGGCCGATGCGGTGGGTGTAGATCGAAACGTCACGCGGCACCGACCAGTTCACGACGTGGGTCACGCGGGCTACATCGAGCCCTCGGGAGGCGACGTCGGTGGCCAAGAGCACTTTGATCTCGCCGGAGCGGAACGCGGAGAGGACTCGAAAGCGCGCATCCTGCTCGAAGCCGCCGTGCAGCGAGTAGACCCTTGCGCGCAAGGAAGAGATGCGGCGCGAGAGTCGATCGACGTCGGTGCGCTTGCTGCAAAACACGAGGAACACGTCCTCGGGTCGGCTCGATTCGACGAGCCGCATGAGCGCGAGATGGGCATCGTCCTCGCCGACCCGGATCCAGGCTTGGTGAATCGTGGTCACCGTGGACACGCCGGAGGCGGTCGCCACTTCGATCGGATCGCGGGTGTTGTTGCGCGCGAGCGAGAGCAACTCGGGCGGGAAAGTGGCCGAAAAGAGCAGCGTTTGCCGCTCCTTGGGGATGAGCGAGAGGATCTTCCGCACATCCTCGAGGAAGCCGATTTCGAGCATGATGTCGGCCTCGTCGAGGACGACGTACTCGCACCAGGGCAGGGCCATGATGCGCCGCTGGAGCAAGTCCAAGACTCGTCCGGGCGTGCCCACCACGACTTGCGATCCGGCTTGCAGCGCGCGGAGCTGCTGATCCATCGGCTCGCCGCCCACCACCAAGGCGACCTTCACTCCCCGTGGTGCCCCCAGTTGGGCCAGCACTTGGTACACCTGGTCGGCCAGTTCGCGGGTGGGCGCGAGCACTAGCCCCAGGACCGTGCGGCGCGATGAGTCGATCTTCGACATCATCGGCGAACCGAAAGCGAGGGTCTTGCCGGTGCCGGTCTCCGCCTTCGCGATCACGTCGCGGCCGGCCAAAACCGGCTCAATGGCGAGGCGCTGGATCGGGGTGGGCGTAGTGATGCCCATCGCCGCGATTGCGGCCTGAATATCAGGGGCCAGCGAAAACTCCGAGAAGGAGCGGATGTCCGGCGGCTCGAGGGTGGGCTCAAGGGGCTTGACGGGAGCGCGCTTGCGCTCGCTGGAACTGGGGGGACCCCCACCGGACTTGCCGCCTCTGGGAGGGGCCCGCCTCACGAATTCGATCTCGGCATTCACGGCTCTCCGCTGGCGAAGGCCAGCCTTTTGCGAGCCGGAGCTTAGCAGGGGGTCGGGCGGCCGACCCGCCTGCCACTGATCGAGGCGGGGATTGACTTCGAAAACCGTGAGATCAGATCAGAATCCCATCCAGGAGTAGTTGCGGTCCGCCGGCCCGCCGACGATGGGCGTGAAGACCAGTTGAACCGCTCCGCCCATCAGCCCCGGGCCGCCCAGGGCCGCGAAGTTGTAGAGCATGTCGGTCTGATTCAGGGTGCTGCCCGAGCCGATGCCGAAGGCGGTGATGCCGGCGTCCGTGGAGCCATGGAGCCCGCGGGAGAGCCCGAGGAACATCGCGTCCGCCGCCCCGGGGACGCCCGGTTCGGGGTTCTGGGCGAGGCCGGTCCCCGTATCCAGAGAGATCGCGCCGGTCGTGGTGTTGATCTCGATGGAGAAGGTCATCGAGGTCGTGGTGGCGCGGTAGTAAATCCCCGCCCAGGTAGCGCGGAACGTGTCAGCGGTGGGCGAGGTGATGGTGATCGTACCGACCGGGCCGCCAGTCGGCGTGGGAGTCACGTGCAGGTCGGTGAAGACACCCACCATGGGCTGCTGGATGCGGCACTCATTGACGGTGGGAGTGAAGTCCGTGGTGTTGAAGGCCGGTCCGAAGATGATGCGGCCGTTGGTGCAAACGTGCATTTGGGAGAAGGCAAAGCCGTAGAAGGGGACGCAGCCGACGTTGACGGTCACAACTCCGTCATCGGCCGTCGGACCCAGGACGGGCGCGGCGAGAGGCGTCGGCGCGTCGTAGTGCAACTGGGCGAGGGCGGAGAGATGGACACCGTCCGGGTGGGCGGCATCCAAAACCGCCATCTGGCCCGAGAAGATTGCAAACGGCGTGCTCGAGAAGAAGGGGATCTTGATGTCCGCGACCCACGCCGGGAAGGTCAAGTCGTTGGCAAATCCCACCTGGGAAACGAGGTCGAGATTGACCACTTGCCCGTTGGCGGTGTTCACTCCGCCTCCGCCGTTGCCCGCGAGGCCCGGGAACATCGAGATGCCGAGATCCCAGCCCTGGCCGACGAGGGTGCTCTTCAGGTTGATGCGCGTGTAGGAATTGATGCACTTGCGCACATCGATCGGGCCGCAGACGGTGTTTTGGAGTCCGTCGAGGTCGAGCGAACACTCGGGGGAGTTCGTTTCCCAGGCGACGCTGGCGAAGGGGGAAACCACGTACTCCATCTTCAGGATGAGGGCGAAGGGGGAGCCGCCGGCGCTGACCGAGCCGTTGGCGGAAGTTCCGCTGCAGACGCTCGGAACCGTGCCTACCGATCCCGTGGCGCTGACGCGGCGGGCGAGGGGAGAGTTGATGACATCGTTGCCAGCGCCAGGAAGCGGAGTCAGCGGGCCGGCAATCGCGCTCGTGCCTTCGCAGCGTCGGATTTCGACGACCAAGTCCTGCCCCATTGAGGGATCGTAGGTGAACGTGGAGGTGAGTCCGAACGAGATCCAATCTCCGGTCGGGCCGGTGCCGATGGTGATGGGTCCGGTGTTGAAGGGACCACTTCGGACCATGACCGGGCCAGTGGCGTAGTTGGTATTGAACGCTCCGGTGACGGTCGTCAGATCGGCAGTCGTTCCGAGAAGGATCGTCACGTCGCTCCAATCTCCGCCCGAGAGGTTCTCCAGCGCTTCACTGCGGGCGCGGAAGCTCAAATTGGTGATTTCGATCGGCCCTTGATTGCAGAACATCGACGAATCGTAGATGTACTGGGTTCGCGAGCGGGCTACGGTCGAGGGCGGCACCGGGTCGAGACCAAAGGGAATCGTGGAGGTCTGGGAGGTGGTGGCGTTCTCGAGATTGGGGGGAAGGGTTTGACAGTAAGGGGTGCCAAAGGTGCCCTGGGCACTGAGCGTGGAGAGGCCGAGCGCAAGGAGCGCGGCGAGGTACTTCATCGGAATGAGACTCCTGAGCAAGCCGGTTGTGACGCAAAACGGAACGGGTCGTACCTGGCGGGATACCCGATTTAGTAACGACTGCCGCATCATAGGTTTGATGAGTACGACTCCGAACTCCAAATCACATTTCGGGGGGAGTTTTGTGGGAAGTTTCGGAATTGCTGGAATTGGCTCGGGGCCAGCCGATCACGGACTCAAGCTCCAACGAACCACGACCGCGCGGTGGTCACTGCTGGTTACGGTCTTCGTTGACGACGCAAGGAACTCGATTGCGTCGCTGGCCAGCACGTGGTCGAGCCCAAGGAGAGGAAACGACGCCGGCCACGTGAAATGGAATCCTGTGCCGACGGTGAGGTGAGCATGGCGGTAGCTGGAAGGCGCCAGCCGACTCGAGTGGAGCGGTGCGTTGAAATCCCCCGCCACAATCGTGGCGGTGGAAGCCGAGAGCTCCAGCCAACTCACGAGCGCTGCCCCCTCTTCTCGATGGCGCTGAAGCTTCGATAACCCCAATCGCAGCGTGTCGAGATCCACCCTGGATTTCCGCCAGATCGGCTTGGTGGCATGGACGTTGACGATGCAAAGGGCCCGCCCGTAGACGGTGAGAGTCAATGCCGAACTGCGGTATCCGGTAATCCTCTCATGGAGCCTCGGAGCCGGAGAAGCGGTCAGGTGTCGTCGGTGGACCAGGATCGCATTCGAATCGAGCACATCGTCGGGGTGGATCCGAGGTCCCTCGGCCGACGCGACGAAGAACTCGTACTCGGGAAGGGCGGCCACGAACTGGGCTCGGCTGCGCGCCCGGACCTCCTGCAAACACGAGAAATCGGCATCGACCGATCGCAGGAGGTTCGCAACGTGCGGCGCCGCCGTTTCGTCGTCGCCGACGTTGCAGGTGACGAGGCACAGGGAATGGGACGCATCGGAGGTAAGCGTGAAGGTCCGAAGGCCCGAGTCGTGGAGAGTCAGAGCCATTGCGCTCGCGCCGAGGGCAGTGCGGATCCACCGGCGATGCCAGGCCGAGAACGCGAGCCACGCGACCCAAACTACGGTGAGCGGCAATCGGGGAAGGTAAACGAGGCATTCGCCCAAAAACAGGCGATCGAGTTGGAGCGTCGGCCCGACCGTGGCGAGCGTGAGGAGGCCCAGCGCCACCAGTCGTAAACCGCGCAAGACCGTCACTGGCGAATCAGCGGTCGACCGGCGGTGGCGCGTTGCGGCGGCCTTCGAATTCGTAGGCGGGAAGTTCGAGGAGTTTGGGATCGAGCGCCTTCAGGGCCTGGTCGAGCTTGGCGGCGAGTTCGTCTTTCTTGTCCGCCCTCAGGCGTGCGAGCAACATTTTTGCGGTGTCCACGGTGGAGATGTTGAGGCCATCCAAAGTTGCCGCCGAGGCGGCGCGCTTCGCGAAGGAGGCCAAGACCTCGTTGAGGGCACGTTCGTCGTCCTTGGCTTCGAAGGCCATGCGGGCCCGGCCACCGAGGATCATCGCGATTTCGTGATTCGCTTGGTCCCGGAACGTCGGCTCGCTTTCGGCACAGCGTTCGTACTGGGCGATGGCGCGGTCATAGGTCGCATAGGCCTCGGCATCGGCGCCCGCCTTGCGGTGATACTCCGCAGCGAGCGCGGCCGCGTAGGCCGCGAACCAGTGCTCGTGCGGGGTGGAACCGAGCTCCGCAAGACGGCGATCGTACACCTTGATCAGGCCGACCGGGCCGTGCTCGAGGAGCAGCCGGTTGCGGTAGCGATTGTGCAGGAGGCCCGAAGTCGGGAAACGCTCGAGCCCCAGGTCGAGGGCGCGCCACGCTTCGGCGAAGGCGCCGAGCTTGCGCAGAAAGTCGACGTGCGCGGTGACGTCCTTGTCCGTGCCCGCAGGGTGGCGGGCCAAAATCGCGTGGGCCGCGTGCACGTCCGTCATCCAGCTTCCGGGCCAGGGCGACTTTTCGGCGACGGCGCGGGAAATCGCGCGCTCGCGGGCTTCGGCGAACAGCGCGAGGGCCACGCGAACCACCTCGCTACCGGGGGCGGCGGGGATCTCGCTGATCGCGGCTTCGGATTGTTGGCGGGCGGCGCGCAAATCGCCGCGGAAGTAGTCGACCGCCACCAGGACGAGGCTCGTGCGCGCTTGGGGAGCGGCGAGGAGTTGAGCCTTCAGCGCGTTCTGTTTGGCCTCTTCGAACAGATGCGCGGCAAATTCGTCAGTGGTATCGGCCTCGAGGGCCAAGCCGAGTTGCGCCTCCGCGACTTCGAGGTGGCGGACCGGATCCTGGCTCGCCAGGGACTCTTTGCGATTCTTGAGCCGCGCGTCGATCGTGGCGCGATCCAGGCCGCCTGCTGGAACCTCGACTGCCACCCGGCTGATCGAGCCGTTCAACGCTTGCCGCGCGGTGACTTCGGCCTCGCGCCACGTGGTCGTCTCGATGGCGCGCGTCCAGGCCGCAACGTCCAAGAGCTTGGAGGTTTCATCCAAACCGCGGTGCACGACCGCCAAAGTGCGGGCGCGTGGCGATGTCTCGCCCAAGCGATCGAGGGCCGCGATGAGTTCGGTGCGGTCCTCTTCCCCGAGGGGATTGCGCAGCGTCTCGGCCATCAGGTCGATCGCACTCTCGCTCTTTGCCTGGGTGAGCGCCTGTCGGCCAAGCTTGGCGAGATCGGTGTCGAATCCGGAGATGGCAAGGCGCAAGAGGTCGACCGGCACCTCTTCGCCGCGCGCCATGGCGGCGTCCAGAATCGCACGACGCTGGGCGGTTTCGCCTGCGAGGTACGCCGCTTCGACGGCGATTTTGTCCTGATTGTCGCGGCTGGCCACGCGCTCGAGGATCGGACGATCGCCCCGAACCAGCGCGGGCGGCGTCGGTCGGCTAGCGATCCCGGTTTTCAGCGAGTTGAAGATCGTCTCGGTATCCCAGGCGTAGAAGACGTCGTACATCTCCTTGCCGTCCAGCTCGACTCCGATGTGCCGCGGAGCGATGCGACGCCCGTCCAAGTGTTTGTCGTAGACGCCGGGCTCGATCGCGATGTGCTCGCCGCAGGTGACACTGCCGAAGCGCGGGCAGAGGATGCGACGCCCCTCCTCGTCGAAGTCGCGAGGGTTGTGGCGGTAAGTCGAAGCGATCACCGTGACGTACGGTTCGTAGAGCGCGGCGATCTCCGGCTGGCGGTACCGCACGCCAGCGTAGTGCTCGCTCGCGATCTCCCCGTCCATATTGACGCACACGAGAACCGGTTTGCCCGTCTCCTTGGAGACCGCGAGGGCGTCCTCGTAGCTGCGCTGCCACTTGATCAGGCAGGGCTTCTTCCAGTCTTCGGCGGTCGGGGCCCACCACGTGGTTTCGCGCGACCCGCGCTGTCCCTGCCCAGGCTGGGCACTGAGAGTGCTTCCGAGCAAGAGCAGAGTGAACCCGATCGCGATCGATGGCAATTGGCAGCGAGCGGACATGAGAGACCCCCAAGGCGGCGCCGCGATAGAGGCGCCTCACCACGATATGAGTCCAGGGCCCCGCCTGGCAAGGCGGGTGCGAGGCCGCCCGGCCCGCCGGCGAAATTCTCGGGGTCGGAGAACTTTTTCCTCCAGAAAGGTGCGGGGCCGCGCCGATCTCTGGTTTGAGAAGAAAAGGGCCTCGGTTGCGGGTGTGAGAGCCCGGAGCCGAGGACGAAGAGGGGGGACCTCCGGGGTCATAACCGGGGGCGGGGAAGGGGGGAGTACCCGACTCGAATCAGCTCGACTCCTGATTCGACCTGACCACGGGGGAGGCCGGAAAAACCGGTCTCCCTCTTCTTTTTTACCCCCTTCGGATCGGCTGGCGGGCCACGTTGGACCGGTAGAGTGCACGCGGAGATTCCGTATGCCGTCGCCGATTCGCGCCGCTTGGATTTTGGGGGTCATCGCCAGCACCTTGGCGGGGCAAACGCCGGGGACTCTGGCCCGCTCGAGCGAGGCCATGGTTGCTTCGGCCGAGCCCTTCGCCACCGAAGCGGGGCTCGAAATCCTAAAGGCCGGAGGCACCGCCGTGGATGCGGCGGTGGCGGTCGGCTTCGCGTTGGCCGTCACCTACCCGGTGGCGGGGAATCTCGGCGGCGGTGGCTTCATGGTGATTCACCTGCCTGGTCAGGGAGAGTTCACCGTCGACTACCGGGAGATGGCTCCGGCGGCGGCCCACCGCGATCTCTACCGCGACCAAGACGGCAAGGTCGACCCGGAAGCCTCCCGCCGCGGTCACCGGGCCGCCGGAGTCCCGGGCAGCGTGGCTGGCCTCTGCCACGTGCAGGCGCGATTCGGAACTCTGCCCCTTGGCGCTGTCCTCGCTCCGGCGATCCGCCTGGCGTCGGAGGGCTTTCGAGTCTCTCCCGCGCTCGCGCGGTCGCTGCGCGCAGACCGGGATGTCCTCGGGGCCTACCCCGAATCGAAACGGATTTTTCTCGCCGACGGGGAACTCCGCAAAGAGGGGGATCAGTTCCTCCAACCCGAACTCGCGGGCGTCCTCGTACGCATCGCGGAGAAGGGTCGGGCCGGCTTCTACGAGGGTGCAACCGCCGACCTCCTCGTGGCGGAGATGAAACGCGGGAAAGGCCTCATCACCCACGAAGATCTCCTGGCCTACGAAGTCAAGGAGCGGGCGCCGCTCCGTGGCCGCTACCGCGGCTTCGACATCGTCTCGATGCCGCCGCCGTCCTCCGGCGGAATCGCGCTGATCCAGATGCTCAATCTCCTCGAGGGGTTCGATTACCAGCCATCCGAACGCTCGGGCCCCGACCGCGCTCACCGGATCATCGAGTCGATGCGCCTCGCGTTCCGGGATCGGGCCCTCCATCTCGGGGACCCCGATTTTGCGGCAGTTCCGGCGAAGGGCCTCACCTCCAAGGCCTACGCAGCTCACCTGCGACCCCAGATCCGGGAGCGGGCCATGGTGTCCCGCAACCTCACGGACGCCGACCCGTTTGCGTACGAGAAGACGGAAACCACCCACTATTCGGTCATGGACAAGTCGGGCATCGCCGTCGCGTGCACGACCACTCTGAACGGCGGGCATGGCTGCGGAGTCACGGTTACGGGGGCGGGTTTTCTCCTCAACAACGAGATGGACGATTTTGCGATCGCCCCCGGAGTTCCGAACATGTTCGATTTGATCCAGGGGGAGGCCAATGCGGTCGGCCCGAAGAAACGCCCTCTTTCCTCCATGACTCCGACGTTGGTCATGAAGGACGGCAAAGTGATGCTCGTCATCGGTAGCCCGGGCGGGCCTACGATCATCAACACCGTGCTCCACGTCGTCTTGAATGTTCTCGACGACGGAATGGAGATCGACGCCGCCATCGCGGCGCCGCGTTTCCACCATCAATGGCTGCCCGACCGCACCCAGTGCGAGCCCAAGTCCCTGACCGAGTCCGCGGAGTCGGTGCTCGGCAAACGCGGACACCGCCTGGAGGCGCGGACGTACGGGATCGGGGACGCGCAGGGGATTCGGCGCGATCTGAAATCGGGAATCCTGTTCGGGGCGGCCGATCCGAGACGCTCCGGTCTCGCCAAGGGGCTTTGATCCGTCATGATCCGATTGCGATTGCAGGACGGTGAGGAAAACCGCTACGTCACGCTGCGCGAGGCGACCGGCACGATCGGCCGCAGCCGAACCTGCGACGTCTGCTTGCCGGATGCTCGCGGCCTTTCCCGATTCCACTGCCGCCTCACTCTGCGCGATGGCGAGCTTTTGGTCGAAGATCTCGGCGCCCGCAACTCCACGATGGTGAATGGGCATCCGGTCGCCACCGGCTCGCTGAAGGTGGGCGACCGTCTCACCCTCGGAACGATCGATCTCGTGGTCGACTCGTTCCGCGAAGAGGAAGCCACCCCCGAGTTGCTGCAGCCATGCTTGTACTGCGGGCACTTGTACAGCGCTCGCAGTGCCCAGTGCCCGCGGTGCGAAACCGCTACCGGGGATCTGCGCCGCGCCCGGCAACTCGGGGCCGCGACCTTCCCGGGGCTCAAGCTCGTGCGGAAGATCGGCGCCGGCGGAATGGGAATCGTGTTCTTGGCCGAGGAGGAAGCCACGAAGCGCCAAGTCGCTCTGAAGATCCTGCGCCCTCACCTCGCGCGCAATCTCGCGTACCTGAGCCGCTTCATCGAGGAAATTCGCCTACTCACGGCGCTGCGCCACCCCGCGATCGTCGAGGTGTACGGCCGCGGCAGCGAAGGGGATCTGCACTTCCTCACCATGGAGTACGTGGAAGGTCGGTCGGTCCGCGAACTCTTGCGCGAGAAGGGTCGCCTCGAACCGGAGATGGCCCAATCGATCCTCACCGAGGCGACTCGCGCGCTGAATGCGGCGCATCAGCAAGCGTCGGTGGTCCACGGCGATGTGAAGCCAGGCAACTTCCTGCTCTCCACGCACGGGCGCCTCAAGCTCTGCGACTTCGGCATCGCCCGTTCCGACCTGCGTCAGGCTGGTGCGGAAGGTGGCTTTGCGGAGGCGGAGGCGCGAGGCACGTCTGCCTACGCCGCCCCCGAGCGATTCGAACCCGGCGGCTCGCCCACGGTGTCTTCGGACATCTACAGCCTGGGCATTTCCTTGTTTCAGATGCTGACGGGTTCGTTGCCCTTCCGCGCCGAATCGCCGGCGGAGTTGCGCGAAGCGCACCGCAACGCCCCCGTGCCCAAACTCGAAGAACGCGGGGGACCCGCCCACGCGGGCCTGCAGATGTTCATCGAACGCTGCCTGTCGAAGGTCCCCGCTCGGCGCTTCCGCAATTACCCCGAGCTCTTGGCCGACCTCGCCCTCTTGGCCGGCTGATCAGCGCGGGCGGCGCGCTTCTTCGATCTTCCGGAGGGTGGCGTCGCCCAGCGTCACGCGGAATGATTGGATGTGACCGCTCGCCGCGACCTCGATCTGATGATTCGGATCCTCCGGCATCGAGAACGCCTCGGTTTCCGTCTGGAGATTCCAAATCACCTGGTACCGTCCCGGGCGGTCCACAAACGTCACAGATTTTCCGTCGACGACTTCCTCGTGGGTTTCTTGGAAAATCCTCCGGGAGTCGGACTGTCCTAGGGGACGCAACAGGACGATCAGCCGCTCTCCGGCCATGGCTTGAAAATTCACGGTTTCGACGCTGATTCTGAGCGCCGGCTTCAGGGTGACAACCAGGTCGTTCCGGACATCCTTGAATTCCACGGAGGCGTAGCGGGGAGCCTGGACCCGAATATCGAGAGGCTCTTTCCCCATGAGCAGGGTGATGCGGCCTTGTCGATCCGTCCACCGTCCGCCTCCCCGCCGGCCCACCAATTCCCAGACCCTCGCTCCGGGGCAGGGCTCGCCACTCGGGAGGAGCACCGTAATCGTGATCGGTTGCGCGAGCCCGCTCAAGTCGATGCGCTGGAGCCGGGGATCGCGGCAAACGCTGCCTCCTTCCACTTCGAGACCCTCGAAGCGTGCAAGCTCCCGGCCGCCGGGCGAGGACACGAGGAAGGTGTAGCGACCAGGGAGGAGATCAAAGAAATGGAACTCCCCGTTTCGGGCCGCGGCGGCGTAGGGCGCAGGGAGAAGATCCAGGGAGTCCGCCGACCGCGCAGTTTCCGATTGGAGCCGCAGACGGGCCTGGCGCACGGAGTCATTGGGATTGAGGAAAGAGCCAGTGACTGAGCCCGCCAGCGTGAGATTGATCGTGATCCCGCGAGTGCCGGGGGGCACGAGCGGAGAACTCTGATTCATCACATAGCCCGACTTGCGCGCGACCAAGGCAATGAGCTTGCCGTCACATTCGCCGAAGATCGTGAACTCGCCGTCCTTGGACTCGCACGGGTTGCCCACTTGTTCGAACCAAGCGTCTTTCTCGTCGCCTTGGCGCTCCCGAGCATCGATCAAGACATCCAACAGCGGTTGCCCCGTTTGGTCCAAGATCCGGCCTTGAGCGAGGACGGGGAGATCGGCAAACCGGAGGTCTCCGAGGTCACGAGGCCCGGTGATCGGTCCTGGGATCTTGGCGCGAGCGCACTGGCCCTCGATGGCCGACCCGGAGGTGCTCGCCACGATGCTCAACAACAACTCGTCGCGCTCATACCAGCCCTCGGGCACGAGCGCTTCGAATCTGCCATCGGTCCCAGTCTCCGCCGCCAGTTCGAACGTCGAAGTGTGTTCGCCTCGCACCCAACCGAGTCGAAGTTTGATGCCAATGGCCCCGAGCGATTCTCCCGCTGTCGTGAGGAGTCGTCCCGAGAGGAGAGGCAGCTTGGTGCTCTTGGTCAGGATGAGGGTGGTTGCGGGGGAACCGGTTGTCGGACCATCACCTTCCGCCTCCAACTCGATGGCCCCGGGATAACCGTCGGTCATGACGGAGACCTGTCGGTCCAACTCGACGTGCGGATACGTCGTCTTCCCGCTCGCGATCGAGAGTCGCGCGATCGCAAAGCGGGGATCGTCGGCGGGGTTTCGTCGAAAATCGGGGAGGTCGGAGAGTCGGAGGTAGGTGAAACATCCTTCGCCGGGTGCTTCGCCTTCGATCTCCACGTGGAGCTGACCCAGCGGAGGCAACGCCAAGTCGACGGGCTCACTGGGAAAGGATGCCAGGCCGGCCGCAAAGGCGACTTGCGGAAGTTGGGTGGCCATGATGTCGGCGACGACCGCGATCGGTTCCGTGGGAACTGTTTCCAGGCCGAGGAGCTCCAAGGAGAAGTTCGCGACCCCACTCGAATCCGTCGTTCGCAAGAGCCTCCAGCGGTAAGTCGGCTCAGACTTGATGCCAACGCGCAGCGGGATGTCCGCCACCGGCCGACCCTCGGGGTTCACGGCTCTCACTCGCAGCTTGGGCCATGCCACCAGTTCCAGGAGAAAAGGAGGTTCCGTTCCTCGGAATGCGCGCGTGCGGCTCAGCGCTCCGTGGCGCGCGTGAATCACCGTGAACTCGCCGGTTTTTTCGACCCGCGCGACCCCCGAATCGTCGGCTTGGTACCGCTTTCCCCGGCGCCGAACAAAATCCTCGACCGCGGCCTCCACCGGAGCCGTTGGGATTGCGCCCGAGCCACTGGCGTTGCCCGTCAGGACCCAAACATCGGCGCCCGGGATCGGTACCCCGGAGACTGCGTCCAACACGCGGACCTCGTCACCCCCCTCGGCCGGTGTGGTGATCGGTTGTTGCTCCTCCTCCTCCTTCGTGAAGGGGCGCGAGTCGAGCACGTTCGAAGCGGGGGCGTCCACTGCGAGGCCTGCTTCGAGGTGGGGGGTATCCTTCGGATCCACCTCCCGATCGGGCCCGGGCTCGGGCTCCGGATCGGATCTGAAAAGGAAGAACAGGAGTGCCAGAGCCGCGAGCACGGAAACGACGCTGAAGGCGAGAATGCGCTGCATGGCGAAGCTCGTGGGGACCCGTGATTCCCGGGAAGGGGACTACCGCTTGGGTTCCACGAAGGGATCCGGATCCATCGGACCGTCGAAGAGGATTTGTCCCTGGCGGTTGAGGGTCAGGCGGTACTCCTTGCCGGGCACGAGGACCTTGTGCACGGCGGTCCCTTGGACGGTGCGGACACCCTCGGTCTTTGCAAACGCGGGGTCGACCATGAGTCGGTAGAACTCGCGCCACAGCCGCTGTTCCAAGTCGCGGGCTTCGCCGGTGGCATTTTGGCGGAAGCGAGGTGGCACGAGCGCATCGCCGCCGGCCGTCGGCATGGTCCCGCGTGCCACCTCGCGCGGGATCTCGAGGGGTTGTCCCTCGGCGGGTTTCTCCTGGTCGCCGTAGATGCGATAGAAGATCGTCAGGGTCTTGCCGCGCAGGGGATCACCCTCGCGGACCGCCGGTCCGTCGAAAATGATCTGCCAGGTATCGACGAAGACTTCCTCGCCTTCGACCTGGAACTCGCGGATCTCCGCCCCGGGGAGAGCTTTTCCGTCGGGAGTGGTGGAGGCCCAGCGGAGGCGCTGTTTCTTCGTTCCGGTTTTCTTATCCGTCTCGGGAGGGAGCACGAGGATCTTCGCGTGTTGCTCTTCCTCCATGAGCCGCGCGACTTCGGCGCGGAGTTGCTTTTCGACCTGCTTCGACTGGTACTGAGACCGGAAGAAGTAGCCAATCGTGCCAAAGATGGAGACGAAGAGCAGGAGCGTGACGAGGCTTCCGACTTTCATGGTGCGTTTCCCACGGCCACAGCTTATCCGAACCCCCGACTCCGCGTTCCGAGCTGCCGCCAACTCCGGTCCGGCCGACTTCCCGCCAAAACGGCGGTAGATTGGGGTTCAATGGGCCTGGCGCGCACACTTCTCGCGACGTTTGCCACGAAGGGGCTCGGCTTCGTGCTCGTGTTCGCCGCTGGCGTCGTGCTGAGCCGGGGGCTCGGCGCGGCCGGGAAGGGGGAGATCGACGCTCTGGTGAGCCTCTTCGGCCTGCTCTTGGTGTTTTCCCCGGCCATCGAGGAGCGGCAGTACTACCTTCTCACTCACGGGGAGGCGCGGCCCCATCGACTCCTGCGTTGGAATCTCGTCTTCGCGCTGACGCTGGGTCTCCTGCTCGTCGG
The DNA here is from genome assembly GCA_902826835.1 of uncultured bacterium. Classification (GTDB taxonomy): domain Bacteria; phylum Planctomycetota; genus RBC034. The sequence continues at coordinate 222,976 of CADEGH010000008.1, forward strand.
AGTGGCCGAACTCCTGTTGCGGTATTTCCCGGGCCTGTTCGAGTATCGCGATCGTAAGTCCGGCGAGGTTCGCCCGATCGACCCCGGGTTGGTCCGAACGATCGTGGTCGCGGCCCCCTTTGCGCTGCTCCATCGATTCGCAGGTGGCTTGTTGCAGGGGCTGCGGGATCAGCGCGCGGTCAATCGCGCTCATCTACTCCAGTGTTCGACCCTGTTTCTCGGCGTGCTCGGCTCGGTCCTGCTCGGGGGCGGAGTGTTCGGGGGAGTGCTCGCCCAGGCGTTTTCGTTCGCGGCACCGGGCCTGTTGTCGGTCTGGCAGGCGCACCGCCGCATCGGGCCGGACCGGCCAACCGATGCCGAATCCTCGTCCCTTCCCGCATCGCTGCTCCGAGGCGGACTCCGGGCGCAGGGAGCGGTGTTCGCGGGAGCCGTCATCGTGATGGCCGACCTGTTGATCCTCCACCACTTTCACGGCCCCGCCGTGGTCGGGGTCTATGCGCTGGCCGCGGCCCTGGCCGGCCAGTTGCGAAGGCTGATCCTCCAGCCGGTCAAAGAAGTCCTCACTTCGGAGATGGTGGGGGCCGGGGGAGACGTCACCCAGCGCCGGGCCCGACTCTCTCAAGCGGGACGGCATCTCGGACTCCTATGGTTACCGCCGATCCTCGGCTTCGCGCTGATCGGCGGGTGGCTCGTTCGGGGTGTTTACGGGACGGAGTTTGCTCCCGCTTACGCGCTCTTGCTCGTGCTGCTGCCAGCCAACCTCCTCTGGTCGTGGGCGGTTCTGTTCTCGACCGAGCTCATCCTGGCCAATCGATTGATCACGCTCACCGCGATCGGGGTTGCAGTCGCTGGCACCAATGTCACGTTGAACTGGCTGCTCATCCCCACTGGGTCGGCGATGGCGGCGGCCTGGGTGAGCTTGGCCACTTACGGCCTCTATGCTGGCATCCTCGTGCTCTGGCTCCGGCGCAATCGGGGGCTGGGCTGGGCGGCCTGGCTCATTCCCACCCGCGAAGATCTTTGGAATCTGAGGATTGTGCTGAGCGGCCGCTCCCGGAAGGGCTGACGATTCTTCGGAAGGGGTTTCGGATTGACGTGCGGGCGAGCGCACGGGTAGGCTCTTTCCGGTTTCGCAGTCACCGTCACATCCTGATCTCCAACCCTGTACGGAGTTTTCTACATGCGCCGATCGGCCGCCATTTTTGCTTCTCTGCTCGTGTTGAGCGGAGCCATGACTTGGGCACAGACTTGTACCTTGGCCACCGCCACCACGGCGGCCACTTCAGGCAACCAACATGTCTTCGACCTCGTGAATCTGACCGCCAACCGAGTGCGGGTCACCCGCATCGACAGCTTCCTCACCACCGGCGCTGGCGACGTCCAAATCTGGATGGTCACCTGCGGCGGAACTCAGGTCGGCAAGACCAATCAACCTGGTCTTTGGACCCAGGTTGCCAACTTCCCCGGCGTCGTGGGTCTTGGAAACACCGGCATCACGGTGCTCCCTAATCTCCCCTCTCCCATCGATCTTCCCCCCGGTCCGACGGGCGTCTACATCTTCCGCACGACCGGCAGCACGAACTACGACTCAACCGTCGCCAATCCGGTCGGAACTTCGCTCTACAACGACGGCGTTCTCGAGATTCAGTCCGGTTTCGCGATCGGCACCAATTTCCCGGCCGCTCTGCCGACTCTCGGCCGCAACTGGCGCGGGGCGGTCCATTACGACTGCATGTCGCCGGGGCCTCCGACTCCCAGTGACTACCAGCTCAACCAGCCGGGTGCCGGCTTCGTGATCGATGGCGTGGCGGGCGGCGCTTGTTCTCCCACGATCGTGAACAAGCCCGTCTTCACCTGCGCTGCGGTCACTCCGGCCACCGGCACGATCGCGATCTCCTCGAACCTGATCGCGTTCCCTTGGGATGTGGCGATCTCCGGGTCGACCTTGCTTCCGGCATCGGGCGGCGGTCTCACTCTCCCAGACGGACAGGTCATCAACGTCAACATCGGAATGCCGCTCAGCTTCCTCAACGGCTTCCTGGGCGCAAACTGGCCTGGGTTCGGGATTCCTGGTGTCACGACCTCGACGCTGAGCTTTGGGTACTCCCTCTCGACCCAAACCGACATGGCCTTCCAGGCTTTCTTCGTGGATCCGTCGGCGGCATCGGGTATCCGCCTTTCGCAGGCGGCCGAGCTGCACGTCAATATCACGGCCCCTTCCACCTCGGTACCCATCACCCTCGCGGACAACGCGACCTTCAGCCTCAACATCACGACCGCGCCGAACTGCTGGGAGAACGGCATCCCCTTCTTCGGCACCAACTACAGCATCATGCACGTCCTCTCCAACGGACGGGTGATGTTCGGTGCGGCCGGCAACACCACGGCGGCCCCCACGGTAGCGCTGTTCGCCTCGAACAATCCCTCCGTCGGACTTTGGACTGACCACAACCCGGCTCTCGCGGGCGGAGCGGTCACCGCGACCAACGTTGGCGGTGGCATCATCCGCGTCGACTACTCCATGCGCTACGCAGGCGAGCTCGCAGGTCCCCTCAACACCTACGGGATTGAATTCGACATCGTCAACGGCACCGTGAAGATCGACGGGCTCATGGGTGTGCTCCCCAATCCTCAGGGCACGGGTGGTGGTTTGTTCAGCGCCACGGCCGATTCCATGCTGCTCGGCATCTCCCGCGGCAACACCGGCGCGACCACTCCCGCCGCGACGACCTTCACCAACATGGGTGGTGGCTTGGCCGCCAACGCCACGGACATGTGGTACGACTTCTACGCGGCCGTCAACCCGGGCCAGGGACTCTGCAATTCCCTCGTTGGCGCGCCTTTGACCTCGATCACGTTCACCCCGAGCGTCTCGTTCGCCCCGAACTACGACTGGGCAGGCATGTGAGTTCCTACCGAGTTTGCAGAGGCCGGTCGCATCGGACGCACTGATGCACATGGCCCTGCAGGCTCGGCGGGATCTTGACGCGCGCCCCGCACGGGCAGTCCAGGATTTGATAGCCCTCCGCCGAGAAGACGGCGTCGTAGGCTTCCCGCGTCTTGCGGACCTCCGAGTCCTCGACGGAGTGTAAGGAAACGCCCTCGCGCGCGGCCACCGGCGCCGCCGCCTTCAGTGTTGAGGCGCCGATGATGCTGCGCTGGCTCACCTGCATCGCCGCTTTTGCGTAGGCGTCGAATCCCGCGCCGCCTCCCATCTTGCGCAGGATTTTGATCCGCTCTCGGATGGGGGGATGGGTGCTGAATAGGGAGCTCCCCTGGAACGAAGATGAGGCTCCGGCGCGGGCGTTGCCACGGGGTTGATGAATGTAGAGCGGAGCGGTGACGCGGCTTTGGTCGCGAAGGCGGCTGGCCCTGGGAGCCGCAATCTTCTCGAGCGCCCGGGCGAGTCCCTCGGGGTAACGGGTGAACATCGCTCCCGAGGCATCGGCCAAATACTCCCGCCGCCGGGAGAGGCTGAAGTAGAGGAACTGCGCGAGGATGGGCGCCAGGATGATGAAAATCACCGCGACCAAGTACACCACGGCGGTGGGATCGCCGCTCTTGTTTGAGCTGCGCCGCGATCGCGCGGGGAGATGGCGGAGGAGACGGCTTCCGGCCTCGGAGAGGACGACGATCGATCCGAGCATCACCCCCGCGTAGGTCAGGAGGCGAATGTCGAGGTTCTTGATGTGGCCGAGTTCGTGGGCGACCACGCCTTGGAGCTCGTCACGATCGAGCTCGCGCAGGAGCCCCGTCGTCACTGTGACCGCGGCACGGTCGGGGCGTTTTCCGGTCGCGAACGCGTTCGGCGATGGGTCTTCGACGATGTAGACCGCGGGCATCACCGGAAGTCCGGCCGCGATGGTCATCTCCTCGACGATGTTGAAGAGCCGAGGATGGTGTTGCTTCTGGATGCGGCGGGCGCCGGCGAGGGAGAGCATCATCTTGTCGCCGCTCGTGGCGGCGAGAATGAACAAGACGAGCCACACCGCGGCCCCGATTGCGGCACCCGCGACCGCGCCGCTGTCTTGGCCGCTGACCACCACGCCCAGCGCCGCCCCGGTAGCGAGCAAGAGCAGCGCCAGGAACAACATCACGAGAGCGCTGCGGCGCTGGTTCGATCGTATCTGGTCCCACATCGCTCAGGCTGAACCCCGAGGGCTCAGAACTGCACCTTCGGCACGGCGCGCTCGACCTCGCTCTTGAGCTCGAAGAGTTCCGCGGGCTGGAACGAACCGCTCACGAGATTGGCCGGGAAGGTCTCCCGGGCGTTGTTGTAGCGGGTGGCGGCGTCGTTGTAGGCCTGGCGGGCAAAGCCGATCTTGTTTTCGGTGCTGGCCAGCTCTTCTTGAAGCATCAGGAAGTTGGAGTTGGCCTTGAGATCGGGGTATTGCTCCGCGATCGCGAAGAAGCCGGACAGCGCGGTACCGAGTTGCCCCTCGGCCTTTCCAGCGTCGGCGGGACCGCGGGCCGCCGAGGCCAGATTGCGCGCCTGCACGATCCGCTCGAGCGTGTCCTTCTCGTGCTTCATGTAGCCCTTAGCGGTCTCGATCAGGTTCGGGATCAGGTCGTGCCGCCGCTTGAGCTGCACATCGATCTGGGCCCAGGCATTCTTGGATTCGTTGCGGGCGCGAACCAGACCGTTCCAGATCCCGATCATCCAAAAGACGAAGAGGACGGCGACGCCCAAGGCGATCCAGGGCACCATCGATCCCGAAGTCTGCAGCAAAAACGGCAAGGTCATCGTTGGTCCTTCTTTTGGCCGGTATATCCGGCCAAGTAGTCTTGGAGCTTTTGGAGCGGTCCCCCCGCTCCTTCCATCATGGCATCCACGACGAGGGGGAGTTCGTGGCGATCGAACCAATATCCGTCGCCGCGAGCGCAGCGGTCGATGGCGACGACGCCGCCCGGCCGATCCACCCTAATTTCTTCGAGCTTTTTGTGGCAGCGCGGACAGAGCCTCGGGGAGGGCGGAGGGTGAGCCGCAAGGGCCCCGAGTTTCATGTCGAGGGTGTGAGCGCAGTCTTCGAATCCCGCCGACTCGAGTAGGAGATCCAACTCCTCGGCGTCGAACCACGTGCCGCGGCAAGTGGCGCACACGTCGAGTTCGATGCCCTCGTGTTCCACCGTCAGGAGCGCGACGCGGCAGGCCGGACATTTCATCGCAAACGATCCCGAAACAGTCGGGCCCGCTCGGCTTCCCCACGGGACTCGGCGACTTTTGCCAAGATCTCGATGCCCTGGCGGGCGAGGGGGTCTTTGGGATCGAGGTGGGAAAACGCCGCCTCGAGCGCGGTCAACGCTCGCGGCAATTGCCCGGACGCCTCTGCCGCTTGAACAAACCGGAGCAACATGCGCGCTTCGTCCCCCCCGCGGCCGAACATGGCCTTGCAAGCGCCTTCGAGAATCTCGAGGGTTTCGGCTGGACGCTTGCTTCGCATCCCGGCTTCGGCCGCCATGTCGATGCACTCGCCGTAGCGGGTGTCGGTGGGAGGGAGGTTCTTCGCCGCCCTCACCAAAAAGGGAAGGGCCCGATCCGAACGTCCCATCGCCATCTCCGCCCGCCCACTCTCGAGGTTGGCAAAGGCGTGGTCCGGTTTGCGTTCGAGAATTTTGTCGAGTTCGTAAAGCGCGGGTTCGAACTCGCGCTGCCGCCCGAGGAGCGCGGCCAAATTGAGGACGGCTTGCTCGCTGTCGGGACAGTAAGAGACAAACGCCATCGCCGCGTCCATTGCTTGCGCCCACTGCTGATTGCCGACCATGAGTTCCAAGTAGGCGAGGTTCTTCTCCTGGTCGTTCGGGCGCTCGCGCAGGCCGCGGATGAGGAGGCGCAGCTTTTCGTTGGCGGCGTCCTCTTTGGCCTTGGCTTCGTCGTACTTCTTCTGCCACTCCTCGGCCTCCACGGTCGAGCCCTTGGCAGAGTAGTGGCGAGTGAGTCCGTAAAACGCCTCGGCAGCAATCGGGTTCTTTTCGAGGGTTTCGAGGTAGAGCGTGAGCGCGAGATCCGTTTTCTTCTGGCGTCCGTAGAGACGAGCGAGACGGAGGCTTGGCTGGAAGTCCTTCGGGTTCAGGCGCCGTGCTTCCCGCAATTTCACTTCCGCCTCTTCGTCGCGCTCGACCGCCATCAGCGCCACTCCGAGATGATAGTGGTGATTGGCCGTGTGGGGGGCGAGCTTGCAGAGTGTCTCGAAGTGGGAGATCGCTTCGTCATGGCGACCGGCGTCGAGGAGCACCCCGGCGAGGTGCTCTCGGTATCGCTGATTTTGGGGATCCATCGACACCGCTCGACCCATCGCCTCTACGGCTTCCGGTATCAAGTCGAGTTTCGCGGCGGCCTGACCTCGGTGGTAGGGGATCTCTGGGCGGGAGGCGATGATGGGGTGCAGGTGCTGCATCGATTCGAGCTCCTGCCAGACTGGGAGCGCCTCGGCGTGGCGACCCTGGTTGGTGAGGCTCGAGGCCAAATCGAAGACGATCGACGGGTCATCCGGCTTCAGGGCTCGGGCGGTTGCGAGTTCCGCGGCGGACTCCCGGAAGCGGCGGCGCCTGGCTTGGGCCAGGGCCAGTCGTTTGCGGAGTTCGGGGTCCTGAGGACTGCCCTGCACCAACTCCCGGAGGATCGTCACCGCGCCGGAAAAATCCTTGGCGGCCATGCGTCGCTCCGCTTCTTCCACCGTAGGTCCCGTTTGGGCGACGAGGGGCAGAGCGACCAGCACGAGGAGCGGAAGCGGACTTTTGCGGGTTCCGAACATAGCCGTGGAGTATAGCGCCCGGAATTGCGGATTTCGGGCGGCCTCCGTTCGGGATTCGCTCAAGTCGGGATCAAGATTCGAATCCGGCGTTGGGTTTTGGGCCTTCCTGCGGGTAGATACATCTCGGGAGGTCCACTCCGTTCGTGAGCATCCAGCGACTCAGATCCCTTATCCTCGCCCTCGGTTCTATTCTTGGTGCCTTCGGCTCGCCGCTCTGCGCGCAGTCGCCGCTGCCATGGGCGAGCTTCAACGTCGTCCCCGACGATTTTCCCGGGCCCTCGACTGCCAGTGTGCTGGCGGGGCAGGTGCCGGGGCCGTCGGGGTCGGTCGCGGTCCAGTTCGATTTCACCGCCGACTTCCGCCTTCACGAAATGGGCTACTTCACGGCCCGACGCACGATGGGAAATCGTGCCGTCTTCGACCCCATCGACCTGCGGCTATTCGGCCGCGACCCGAGCCTCGGGGCGACCCTTCTGATCACTCGCGACGCTACCCAGGCGGCGAGTTGGGTCGCCTCGAACCCGGGCGGGGCGTTTTATTCGGGCGACAGTTTTTCGGCGTCGATCCCGGTCATCATGGCCGCGAGCGGCGCGGGCCTCGATCTTTCGATGCCGACGAGCGGCTTGCTCACTCTCAACGGGACCTTCCAACCCGGCTACTTCCACCAATTCACGATCGCTACCGGGGCGATCGACACGCTGCCGTCAGCCACGGTCTCGGTGCGCCTGAAGGAAGACCTCTTCGTGCCCAACATCGAGTGGCACTACACCTGCCGTGCCGCCAGTTCGAGTGCCGCGCGCAGCCCGGGCGGATTGCCGGAACCGATCCAGGGGCGCTTCTCCATCCGTCGGGAAGCGGTCGATGAGACCACCTACACGGTGGGACCCGTCGCGCTCGAGCTGCCTTCCTTGCCGACCCCGGTGGTGATCGTGATTCCCGCCCTGGGCGGCACGCTCTCGCTCGACCCGATGACGCGCACCGTCGCTGGCCAGCTCTCCGGCACCGTCGACGGAGTGCCGTTCACGCGCACCCTCGACGGCGTGGGAGAGTGGTTCGTCGGGTCATCGCTGCAGCCCGCGAACATCCACATCGAGGAGGCCGGATTGCCCGGCCTCGACACTCTGACCCTCGATCTGCGCCGCACCGAACTGGTGCCCGAAGGTTCCGTGCCGCTCATCGGGTCGCTCTACCAGCCGGTCTTCCGCGCGCTCCCGGGAGTCACCTACGCTGCCGCCGCCAGTCTCACCCCCGGCCCGGGAATCAGCACTCCGGCGGGCGATGTCTTCGTCTCGATCGACATCCTCTTCGATTTTTCGACGATGCCCGGCAACGGCATTTTCTCTGACTTCCTGGGCGTGATGTCGGCAAACGGCGAGCAGATTCTCACCATCGCGATTCCCAATGAACCGCTCCTGACCGGGTTCATCTTCCACATCGCGGGAATCATCATTGATCCTGGCTTGCAGATTCCCCTCGGTGTCACCAATTCGCACCGGGTGACCCTGCAATAGCGGTTGCGATCAGGGCCCGCGCAACTGCGCCTGACGCAGGCGTTCCCACGCCTCGGCGAGCCGCCGCTTCTCCTCGCCGCCGAGATCCGGGCTCGTGACCGGATCGCGCAGGGGATCGAGTCGCTGATCGTCGAACCACGCTTCGAGCAGATCCGTGCGCAGACGCCCGCTGCGCGGTCCTGCGGAAGGCGGAGGCTCCTCCGCCGCGAGTTCCATGACAAAACGGAGTGCGGCGGCGATGCGGGACTTTTCTTCCGCCGGTACGGCCGGGTCGACGAAGGCCTGGGCTAGCGCGCAGGCCGCCGCAAAGTGCGCGGTCGGCCCGGGCCCTCGGGGTCGTCCGCGTTCGACCTCGCGCGGAGTCGGTCGGGCCGCCCGGGAGAACTCCGGCAGGGTCAGGAGCGCGCGAAACTCGTCGGACGATTCTCGAGCCTTGCCCCGGTGCAGTAAGACTCGCGCCCAGGCGATGCGTTCGCGCAGGTCGCGCGGCGGCTTGCCCGCGTCCCCGGCATCCCGCACGCGGCGCAAGAGCCAGGCGTCGGCCGCCACGCGCTGCACGTCGGGCGGAGCGGGGTCCGTGGGTGGCCCGATGGTGCCGAGAGCCTCTTCGTAGTGCCCCAGTTCGAGAAGACACTCCGCTAAATAACGATTGGTATCGGCGCCCCGCCACGGCGTGGTTTGAAGACTCCGGAGCACCGGCAGCGCCTCCGCAAAGCGTCCGCGGTCGCACAGAGCGCGAGCCCAGTGGAGCTGCCAAAGTTCCGACGGATCCTGGACGCACCAGCCCTCGAGGATCTCGAGCCGCTCCGTGATCGGAAGTCGATCGAAGTGTTCGTCTACCAAGACGACACCGAACGAAAGCCGTCCTTCGGTCTCGGCGCCGTCGACCATCCCGAGCTCTGTGCGGGCGCGCGAGGGTTGGTTCGCGGCGAGCGATGCGCGGGCCATCGCGATTTTCAGCCCGAGGTCGTCGGTGGTGAGCGCCAACTCCGAGACGGTCCGGTGCGCTTCTTCGCCGCGCCCTGCGAGGCACAGGAGCAAGGCGGCGTGTTTTCGCAACAAGATCGACTTCGGGGCGAGAGCGACTGCGGTCAACGCGTGTTCGATGCCCCGGGCGAGCCCGCTCGGGTCGTAGCGCCGCAGTCGCAAGCCCCCGGGCCCGTCTCTCAGGTCTCCGGCATGCAGGGTAGCGAGGAGATGGTGGATCCAGACATCGCCAGGATGGCGAGCGACTCCCGCTTCCAACACGGTGCGAGCCAGCGTTCGTTCATCAATGCGCGCCAAACTGGTCGCGAGGAGGCAGAGGGCGCGCGGCGAGGCGCGATGGGAATCGGGGTCCGTCGCGAGGGCTCGCAGCGCGGCGTAGTCTTCGTCGAGGATCGCGTTGCGAAGCCGGTCGCGCCAGGGATCGGCATCCACGGCCCCGACCACGGCGACGAGGTGTAAAAAGTCGGGCCGATCGGGCCGCCGTCTCGGCTCGGGCGGTTCGGCGCCCCGACCGGATTCGCGTGGCGGCGCTCCCTCGCGCGGGCCGGGGCGCAGCGAATGGCGATTGCGGCGCACCACGAGCCAGGCGTCGAGGGCGGCGATTGCGGCGGCGCGGGGGCCCGTCGGCAACCGGTCGATGAACTCCGCGACCACGGACGGGGTGGCGTGGTCCACCTCGACCCCGAGATCGCGGAAGGCGGTTTGGTACGCCACATCCTCGGCGTCGAGGTCGTCGCCGCCGCGGGTCAGCAACTCCTCGACGCTGCGCACGAAACCGGCCTCGCGAGCGGCTTTGAGACCGGCCTCGGTGGCGAGAATCTGCGCGCGTCCGAGGCTGCGCTCGATGTCTTTGAGCGACGCCGCCAAACGCTCGTCGGAGGCGGAGAGCTCGACCTCGCGCCGCACTTGTGTCAGCAGCTTGGTGGCCCCCTCGAAGGAGCCGCCACCGACCAGTTCCCGCGCCTCCGCGAGCTGATTCCAGAGTTCCGTGGCGCGCTCGCGACGCGTGCGTTCGCGCGCCAGGCGATCGAGCAGCCACCAAGCGCCGCCGCCGAGCAGGAGGGCCACGGTGAGAATGGCGACCAGCACGGTGAGCCGGCGGGCGCGGCGAGCCGAGAGTTCGCGAACTTTGGCTTCGGCGGCCGACAATTCGGCGGCGCGCTGGCGTTCCTCGGTTTGGGCGAAGTGCGCGCGCATCGCCGCCGCGACGTCGCCGGCGTGGGCCGGACGGGCCTCCCGAGCGGTGGAGAGGCAGTGACGGGCCAGCGTTTGGAGCGGGGGATCGACCTCGGCGGCGTCGAGTCGGGCGAAGGCGCGGTCCAGGTTGCCCTCGGTAGCCAATGCGAGGTTGGCCCGCGCGCTCGTTTCCGCATAGGGCGGGGCGCCGGTCAGGATCTCGCAAAGAATGGCGCCGAGTGCAAACACGTCCGAGCGGGCGTCGATCTCGGCGACGTCGCCTCGCGCCTGCTCCGGCGGCATGTACGACGGCGTGCCGAGCACCGAGCCGGTGAGAGACGTGGAGCTTCCGGAGGACGAGCGGAGAGTGGCGATGCGTTGCCGATCGGACGGCGGCTCGGCGGTTTCCGAAGGCGATTCGCCGAGCACCTTGGCAAATCCCCAATCGACGACTTGCACTTCGCCGAAGGTTCCGACCATCACGTTGGCGGGTTTGAGATCGCGATGGATCACCCCGCGATTGTGGGCATAGGCGAGGGTCTGACAGATCTGCTCGAAAATCTCGAGGAAGCGGAAGCGGTCGGCCTTCGGGTCGGGGCGGGCTTTGAGGAGTGCGGCCAGGGTCTGGCCCTGCACGAGCTTCATTGCGAACCAGGGCTCGTCCTGGCCGGCGACGCCCATTTCGTAGATCGGCACCACGCCCGGATGTTGGAGTTGCCCCGTGAGTTGAGCCTCGTCGAGGAAGCGGGCGACCAACGAGGGGTCGGAGGCGTGTTCGGCGCGCAACATCTTGATCGCAACGTCGCGGCCGAGGTGGCGATCGTGGCCGCGGCGAATCACCCCGATGCCGCCGCGCGCGATTTCTTCGTGCAGCGAGTAGCGACCGCGTTCGTTCGCGTCGACGGGGGCAGGGGAGGGCGGAGGAGCCTCTTTCCACGCCCTCGCCATGGCCATGGTCCAGGCGTCTTCCGGTTCGGAGGGGGTCGACTCGCTCATGCGGCGCCTCCGAGGAGGGAGAGGAGCCGCAGACACTCTTTTTCGATCGCCGCTTCGCCGCGCACTCCTTGGAAGCTCACCTCGGTGCGCAGCGCGCGCTGGAAATCGGCCCGGGCTTGGCGGTACTCGGCGTGCAGCACCGCGGCGTCTTCCTGCCAACGCGCGGCAATCTCGCGGATCGGCAGGTCCTCGCCGAGCCGCAGATCGAGAAGTTCGATCCGACGCAGGCTGGTCGGCCCGGCGGCTTCCGCCTCGCGCCGCTGGCGCTCGCGGGCCCGGGCGACCATCGACCGGGCCCATGCCTGGTCGAAGGCGACCGAGGGCGTTGGTCCCATGGCAGGGAGGAGTCCCGCCTCCTCGCCGAGAGCGGTAGTGGCCACCCCTTCGCCGCGGCGCTCCTCGAAGCGGCGGGCGACGTTCTTGACGATGCTGTAGAGGAAGGTGCGGAAGGTGGCGTCGCCGTCCCGCTCGAGGCGGTCCAAGGCCCCACCCTGGCGGAAGCACTCGAAAAAGACGTCTTGGACGGCGTCTTCGGTCCGGCGCTGAAGGGGGCGGCCGCGCCAGCGGCTGCCGAGGTAGGCGCGCACGATGTCCATGTAGAGGAGAGCAAACGCCTGGCGGGCTGGCGCGTCACCGCGCGCGGCGGCGAGCACCATCGTCCAGCAGGTTTCGTCCGACTCGGTCATGGGGACTCGTCTTCCGCTTCGGCATTTTCCGGGCCGCGTCTCGCTTCCTAAGGGCAGGAACCGGATTTCTTTCCCGAAAACGGCGGGAGGGCGGAGAGAGGGGGTGAAGGACCGGTCCTCCCTGGCGGTCCTTCGCTTGGGAGTCCTGTCATGAACCTGTCGCCTTCGAAGTTCTGGCTCCGTTCCGCCTTCCTCGGTCTCGTGCTCCTCGGGGCGGGCACGGTGGTGGCCCAAGGCGGGCCGCCCCCACCTCCGCCGCCGCCTCAGCTTCCTCCGGTGCCGGTGCCGCCGCAGAATCCGATCACGGAGGCGAAGCGGGTCCTCGGCAAGATCCTCTTTTGGGAGGAGCAACTTTCGAGTGACAACACCGTCTCCTGCGGCACTTGCCACCGTCCGACTTCGGGGGGTACCGATCCAAGAATGGCGGTCCACCCCGGTCTGGATGGGCAGTTCAATACCCCCGATGACATCAACGGCAGCCGCGGCGTCGTGCACAGCAACGCGGCCGGGCTCTATGAGCCGGTCACTCCGTTCGGACTCCAACTCCAGGTGACAAGCCGGCGCGCGCCCGATTTCACCGGCAGCGCCTATTCACCGCTGTCGTTCTGGGACGGTCGGGCCTCCGGCACCTTTGTCAATCCCGATACCGGGCTCGTCAGCATTCCGGTCGGCGGCGCTTTGGAATCGCAGTCGATTCAGCCGTTGCTCTCCGACGTGGAGATGGCGCACACCGGGCGAATCTTCGCCGATGCCACCACCAAGTTGCAGACCGCCAAGCCGATGGCGCTCGCGACCAATGTGCCGGTGGACATGGCGAACGCGATCACCGCGAATCCCACCTACGCGGCCCTCTTCCAGGCCGCGTTCGGATCGCCCGCGATCACCATCGAGCGCGTCGCCTTCGCGCTCGCGACTTACGAGCGCACTTTGGTTCCGAACCAAACTCGCTTCGACCAATTTGCCGCTGGCAACCCCGGCGCGCTCACCATGCAGGAGATGCAGGGCTTCATGGCGTTCAACGGCCCCGGCCGCTGCAATGTCTGTCACACCGGCCCCACCTTCAGCGACAACACCTTCCGCAACCTCGGCCTGCGTCCGATTGCGGAGGATCGTGGTCGCCAAAACGTCACCAACAACCCCGCCGACCGCGGCCGCTTCAAGGTGCCGAGTCTGCGCAATGCCGCGCTGCGCCCTCGTTTCATGCACAACGGCAACATCCCGACCTTGAATAACGTGCTCGGCTTCTATTCCGGCGGAGGTGGCCCTTTCCCGGACAACAAGGATCCGGTTCTCGGAACAATTGCGCTGTCCCAACTGCAACGCGACGCGATCGTGGCCTTCCTCAATACCTTGACCGATTCTCGCGCCCAAAACGGCCAATTCCCCTTCGACCGGCCGACCCTCTTCATCGAGCGCGTACCGATCGGCTCCAACCGCTTCGGCCTCGGCACGGCGGGCAGCGGCGGCACCATCCCGAACATGCTCTCCTTCGAGCCGCCCCACCTCGGCAGTCTCGATTTCCGCATCGGTCTCGCTCAGGCCCGGCCCGGCTCCGGCGCCTTCCTCGGTCTCTCTCTCGGACCCAATACTCCCGGCCAAACCATCTCGGGTGTGCCCTTCCACCTCGACCTGACCTCCGCGATGTTCCTCCCGACGGTGACCCAAGGTGCCGGCCCCGCCGGCGGCTTCGCTACCCTCCCGATCGACGTCCCCGCCGACCCCCTCCTCGCCGGCCTCGAAGTCCTCGCCCAATGGTTCATCGCCGACCCCAACGGCACCTCCGGCGTCTCCGCCACCCAAGGCGCCCGCTTCAACCTCTTCTGACCGCCGCCCCCGCATCACCTCGGTGTGCGGGGGGGGGCGCATGATTCGGCGGCCTCCGAGCTCCGGTGACCCCACGGATTCCTGGGCAACCTCGCTTCCCGAGAACGTCACCGCCCTTGTTTGGCTCTCGCGAGGGCGGCCACGAACTTCTCCTCTCCGGGGGCCATGGATACGGCCCGGCCAAACGCCTCGATCACGCCTTGCGGAGGCATGTTCAGCCATTGGCGGACTTGCCCAATGTTGAACCACGCCCAGGCATGGCGGGTCGGGGGTGCATCCATCTGCACGACCCTGGTAAGGAAACTCAGGGACTCGTTCAGCAGCCGAGCTCGAACCTGCTGATCAGATGGCCTTCGCGACCTGACCAGGGACCTGGTCAGGGCGATCTTGGTTTGGGCAAACTCGTGAAGCGCGCGGACATCTTGCAGGACGATGTTTCCGACGCTCTCGAACAGGGTGTGCGCGCGATCATTTCTTCCCAGCCGACGTTCGAGGATGGCGGCTTCGCAGGCATCCGATTCGGCCAACCGGGGCGGAAGGCGATCCAGGAGGCTGGCGGCTTTAGTCGGGTCGGATCCGGCATGAGCCGATGCGAGGGTTGTCACCGCTCGGGCGAAAGCGTCCCCGGTTCCGAGTTTGTCAAGGAGCAACTCCGCGGACTGGAAGTCTCCGGCTTGAATGTGCTCCCCGATGAGGGCCAATGCTACGGATGGCGACTGGGTTCCTTCATCCCACGCCTTTCGAAGTAATTGGAGGGCACGTGCGGAATTGCCGGTGGTCTTCTGATAGGCATAGTCCCGCAGCAGCGTGAGTGCGACATACTCGGCATGGGCCGGAAGAGTGGCTCTGAAGTAGGTCCGCCCCGAATCGAAGTCGAATCTGGCGGGAGGTGATCCGTTCTCGGCCATGCTCTGCCGAATCTTGGGGACTCCGGTTCCGCGCGATTCCGCCAGATGAAGGTCCTTCAGAAACTCGCCGATTCGACGGTTTCGGGCGGGAACGGGAGGCGGTACGGCATTCCCGGTGAGATGACCGAGTTCGATACCCGGCACGGGTCCGGGATAGCTGGTGACTTCGATCCGATTCGGATAGAGATAAATCTTGGTGGGCTCGACACAGTCTTCGTAGCTGCGATGGTAAACCGCGTTGACGATGGCCTCCCGCAAAGCCAGCACCGGAAAGCTCAGCCAGCCCCGGGCCGAAAGCGCACTCGGGCTTTTCTCGATTTGGCGAGAAGTGAGACCCTCTATGTGGGCAATACACTGGCGGAGCTGTTCGTGGAGGGGGCCGACGAAGACCTTTTCGCTCAGCAGGTTGCCTCCGGCGTCGTCCTGGAATTCGACGACTTCGATGCGCGCCCCCCGAAACCAACGACTCGGCTCGTGAGTGAAAAACAACAGAGCGATGTTGCGGGGGACGCTGTGACCATTCGATGGGGCCACAATGCGCAAGGCCTTATAGATCCGCTCCGAGTCGGTTTCATCGATGAGTCCGCTCCGCACGCTCCGGAGATACTCTCGTACGAGCGTCAAATTCAAGTCATCGTTGGACGCATCCCAGGACCGCCGATCATCGAAGGGGACCCGGGCGGTTTGCTGAAGGAGGCTCGTCAACATCTCAGCCTTGGCTTGAATCGTCTCGCAACCGATTCGGATCCAGTACTGCCTATCCCCTTTGGGGCCATCGGGAGCCTGATGGGGGCGAACATCCGACGCGGGGGCCCAAAGGACGAGAATCGGCTTCTCATCGACGTGCACCACGTCCATGACCGGCATATAGCTCGGGTCGATCCGATTGCAGTTTCCCCGGATCCACTTTTGAGCTTCTTCTATCTGGCCCGCACCGAGGCCCTTGACAGGTCTGACCGCTGCGCCCCCCTCCTCGGCGATGCCGAGCAGGATGTAACCACCGTTGATGTTCTGGAAGTCGTTGGCGAATGCACAGAGGGTCTTGATCACTTGATGACCCGTGGTCTCCGGGTCCCAGGCTGCTTTGAACTCGATTCGCGCCGTCTCTACTGCTCCGGAGAGCAGTGCTTCGACGCCAACGGGTAGGATGGACTTCATGCATTCGGTTCCAGGTCTATGATCCGAACTCGGATGAGCAGGCTATGGGAGGCTGCGCGCTTGAGCAAGCGGTGGCACGGCGCGCCCCTTGAAACTCTGCCTTCGCGGGTTTGCGTTCGGCCCGTCTCCCCCTTGTGCCGGGGTAGTTCCCGCCTGCTGCGATGCCGGCGGGGGCCCCGCGCGACGCAGGTTCCAATCGCTCCGCCCGGGCCTCGGGTGAGAAAGGATTGGTGGGTCGCGATCCACGTAACGGAAGACCTAACGTCATACTGCGACCTCGACACGATCGGGAAGCGTGCCACATCGAGGAGTGGGGGAGGCCCTTCACCGATGGAAGTGAATTCGAAGGGGCTTTCCGCTCGGTAAAGCCATCCCCGTTCGACCATGGTGCGGATGTGACGGATCCTGAATCGCCCGATCAGTCACTCCGCACGATCGTGAGGCCAAACACCCGGTAAGTTGTGGTCGAGCTTTCGGCCAGGCGGATGACCAGGGTGTGTCGTCCCGGCGAGAGTTCGGCGGCGGGGAGCTCGATGGATCGGGTGTGGAGGTGGGGGATGGCGACGCGGCTGTCGGAGTCGAGAGGTCGTCCGTCCAACTCGATAGTCAGGCCGGCCTCGCCACAAAAGGGGAGGAGTGGGCGAACTCCGAGTTGATGCCAGAGTTCCACGCGCGCACGACGGAAGGCAAGGGCGTCAGGAAGTTCCCAGTCGACCCGAAATTCGGAAACGCCGGGACGGGCCAAGAGCAGCATGGGCTCGGGTGTGACGATTCGATTTTCGGACTGGCACAAGAATTCGAGAGCCGCGCCTTGCAGGGCGATTTCGGTGCTCTCGAACCGGAATCCGGCGATGAGGCGTTCGTCGTGCACGCCAATCCTGGACCGATTGCCGCCATCGGGTGAGACTCGGACTTCGGTGTTCGCCAGTTCGGGGAGAGAATCGAGAGTCGAGGCGGGATCGAGCTTCAACTCCTCGCAGGCGCCGCGGGCGCGGGCGTGCCCGAATGCGACTCCTTCCGCGAAGTTGGCCGCGAGTCCGAGAGGCCGGGTCCCGCTCGAGAATTTATTGGTGAGGACCTCCCGGACTTCGGCTTCGAGCGCGGGATCGCCGATCATTCCGACCAGGCGACCGGCCAGGAGAATTTCTGCTGGGGCTGCCACCTCCTCGGCGAACTGCCGGACCCAGACTCGTGCACACGGCTTGTCCGCTGCCGAGAGCACCACCCTCGCCGCATCGAGACCGATCACCCGCGCCAACTCGTCGATCCCCCAATCACCGGGGAGCACCTCGTCGAGTCGGCCTGTCTGGCGCGAGGCCCGCAGCCGGAATGCCAGCGCTTCCAAGTAGCGCGCAAGGCTCCGCCTCAGGGTCTGATCGGTGGCGGTGGCACGAACCAGGGGCACGAGGTTCGGAAGGTGGCATGCGTCGGGAAGGTAAGGCGAAATTGGTGCCGGATTGCCACGGTTCCCCGAAGCCGCCAGGGCGCGCCGAATGATAGCGGCCGCGACCTCCAAAGTGAGACGCAGCGATTCCGAGCTCGCGCCGGGAATGCCAGTCGTCCATAGGGTCGGGAGATCCGCTTCCGTGCCGCAGCCCGCCAGCGCTGCGAGCCCGAGCAGTCGAATCCGGGCATTCCGGGCCGGGTCCTGCCACAAGCTCCGAGCGGTTCGACGGTACGAGTCGAGTTCGATGCCGGAAGGAGGTGGCCTATCACACGACTCCACCATCAATCGTGCAAAGAGCGCCGGCGCGGACTGGGATGATGCCTCGGAATCGGTCCGGGCACCGTCGAGAACCTCCGCGAGAAACCAGTCTCGAAGGAGTCGATCAGGAGACAGGCGCGAAGCCGCGATTGCTCGGGCGGCAACATGCCGGGCGCTCCGGGCATCGCCGACCGCAAGTGCGGCGGCGACTCTTGACAAAGCCCCCTGAGGCTCGCTCGGTCCGACCCGTCCGATAATCCCCTCGAGCTCCGCGTCGCGAACCGTCCATCTGGCAATGGGCACGGGGATCTCGCGCGCGAGTTCGAAGACCCGCCGGATATCCGCCTCCTGGCGAGCCTGGTGCAGATCGCGCGCGTGTCGCAACTGATTAATCACCCAGTTCGACCCGCCCGCGACCATGCCAACCACGACGATGAAGAGCGCCAGACTCACCATGCGAGCGGCGTGTCTGCGCAAGCCGCGCCTCGCACGCTCCAAGAGGGTCGAACTGCGGGCGCTCACCGCGTCGCCGTGTTGCCACCGCGCGAGGTCGTCGGCCAACTCCCGGGCGGTCGGGTAGCGCCGGTCCCATTCGAGATCAGTCGCCTTGCCCACGATGGCACTCAGGCCCGCATCGATATCGGGAACGATCGTGTGGAGAGGCTCGAAGCCGAACCGACAGAGCCCTCGCTCCGCGGCATGCCGACCCGCGAGGAGGTCGTGCAGAGTAGCCCCGAGCGAATAAACATCGGACTGGCACCGGGCCTCGGAGCCCCCGCTCAGGACTTCGGGGGCGGCATAGGCCTCCGTGAGACAGCTCGTGGCCAGCCTTTCGGGCTCACGCCCTGCGCGGCGGGCGAGCCCGAAATCGACCAGGATGGCCGGCGCGCGGAGGGCCTCCTCCCCGCGAGTTCGGCGGCACTCGAGCATGATATTGGACGGCTTCACGTCACCGTGCACGAGCTTCCGCTGGTGAACTGCGGCCAGTGCGGAGGCGATTTCGGCAATACGGCTCACTGCGAGTCGGACGTATTCCTTCCGTGCGGGTCGAAGCGACGGCGTGGATCGAATCTCCTCGAAGACTCGAGCCAGATCGCGGCCATGGATCCACCGCATGGCGATGAAGCTGCATTCCGGATCCGCGCCGAACGCGTACACCTCCGCGATGTGCGGATGGTGAATGCGACTGAGCAGGCGAGCCTCGTGACGGAAGCGGCCGCGAAAGTCGGGCAGGGCCGGACCGTCCAGGACTTTGAGCGCCACCGGTCGACCCCCCAACGACAATTGCGAGGCCAGATACACGCGCCCCATACCTCCGCATCCAAGGGAGGCACGAATCAGATAGTCCCCGATCACGCGCGGCGGCACTGGCGCGGCCAATACGGTTCGAGGCGGCCGGCTTGCGACGGAAGAAAGGGCGACCGAAGGATGGCCGGGGACGATCGACATGGGCACGGGATCAGCCACGCAGAATCGCGCGGAGCCGGTGGAGCAGCCGCGCCCTCAAGCCGCGAACGGCGGAAGTCGAACGATGCAGGCGGAAAGCGAGCTCCGAGTCGGTCATTTCTCCGGTCATCGCCGCCGCCACGACGAGCCGCCGACGCGTGGTCATTTCGAGTAGCCACGCCAGAGCACCGCGCCGGAGATCAGCCAGTTGGTCGGGGGCATTCCCGCGCGGTTCCGAGCGAGCGGGGCTCGCGAGGATGTCGCTCATCGGAGACCGCCGATCCCAACCTCGACGGCGGGCGTGCCTCAGGGCGTCGTAAATGACGCGCTCGGAGATGACCACGATCAGACCCTGCAGGCTCTCCAGAGAACGTGCGGCGACGGAACCTCCGAGCGCCGACCGGTGAAGTCGCAGTAGAGATTCCTGAATGATGTCGTCGACCTCCATCACCGACGCGACCCAACGGGTGATCCTCCGACGGCTCAGGATGGGACGAAGATAGTCGGCCAGAGCCCGAGCGGTGTCGACATCGAGAGGCGCCTGAGATCGGGATAAGTCGGGGGAATCGCTGTCGGAGCGAGTCCCCGATTCGGGATGCCGATCGATGTCCATGGCGGATCCTCTTTCTCGCGCAACGTCGAGCGAGCCGCGGTTTCGTTGCGCGCCGACCCGGGGAATCGTCGCCGGGCAATCCGGGAAGTGCAACCGAGCCGAAAAAAATTCGCGACGGCGCGAACACAGCGGCTTCGCCGGCGATCCCTCCTGCATGGTCGTGGCAATTTTGGGGTTCGCGCCTCGAAGACTCTGGAGACTCGGTTCCATGGCACACTCTCGGGCTCCCACTCTCGTCTCGCTGACCGCCGGATTGTCACGCTTTTCAGTCGGCTTGCTCTGCTGGTGTCTTCCGGTCGTGTGGGCTCAGTCCCCGGTTCGAGTCGAGGTTGGCACCAACACCCTCCACGTCGTGATGTCCGATGGCGAGCTTTGGTCGAGTGGCCAGAACACGTCGGGGCAACTCGGAATCCCCTTGGATTGTCCGTGGAATCGCTACGGCTTGACCAGGATCGCCGCTCCCGCGGGGGCATCCGGCTTCACCGATGTATCCGGCGGAACCGCGCACACCCTCGCAACCGTGGCCGGAGGCGGGCTGACAGCCTGGGGGGACAACAGCTTTGGTCAGTTGGGGACCGGCTCGGTACCGAGTTCGCCGACTCCTATGCTAGTCGCGGGACTCGACGGATCCTCTCCGGCGACACGCGTGACCGCTGCGGGAGCCGGGGCGGGTTACTCCATGGCGCTTACCGAGGACGGGCGAGTGTGGATGTTTGGCCACGGCTCGAGCGGCATCATGGGGGGAAGCGTTGTCTCCACGATCAATCCGGTGCCGACTCCGATTCCCGCCACGGCCTTTGCGAACATGCCAATAGTCGCGATTGCGGCGGGGTACTACCACGCGCTGGCCCTGCGTTCCGACGGAGTCGTTTATGCGTGGGGCCAAAACAACTGGGGGCAGTTGGGGCTGTCACCGGGGTCAATTCTAACCGCATCGACGCCAATGGTGGTCACGGCATTGCCGAATCCACCGGCGGGTCAGGGGCGAATCGTCGCGATTGCGGCCGGGGAGGGGCACTCGCTGGCGCTCGGCGACACGGGGATTGTCCACAGTTGGGGCTGGAATGCCGGCTATCAGCTTGGGCGCAGTACGATGAACCCCCAGCAGGACCACAATCTTGCGGCGGTGCCACTGGCCTCCCTGTTCCCGTCCGCTTCGCCGCCGACCGCCATCACGGCCGGCGAAACCCGCAGCTTCGTCTGGAATGCGGCCGGTCGCGCGGTCTCGTTCGGGAACTACAGCGAGGGTGCCTTGGGAATCGGGGCGGCGCCGGCTTCGGTCGGCGGTTATGGGGTTGGAGCGACTGCCCCCACGATCGTCTCCATTTTCGATACCCTGCCGACGAATCGCCGGGTCACCCGGATCAGTTCGGGAACCAATCACACCGCGGCCCTGCACGCGGACGGGAGTGTGTCGGTCACGGGCTACAACGGCGAAGGACAACTCGCACTTCCCGGCCTGGTGATGCGGCTCAACCAATTCACCTTTCTGGGCCTGCCATCGCTGGTCGCGCGTTGGCGTTTCGACACCATCTCGTCGGCCGGAGGGAGCTTGACCACTCCCGACGATGTGGGTTCGAACCATGGCACCGTGTTCGGGGCCACGCTCGACACCACCACGTTTGCCCCTTTCGGCGGGAACACGGGTTCGTTGCGGTTCTCCGCCGCATCGGGCGACTCGGTTTCCGTGCCATTCCCGGCAGCGCCGCCACCTGAAGGCTGGCCGCTGGCGTTGTCGCCCCGGCGGCCATCCACGCTCGCACTTTGGTTCAGGGCGGCATCAGCGCAGTCGGTGCAGCACATCATCGGGCGCCATGCGCCCTGCGGCGCGGAGAACTATCGACTGGTTCGGGATCCTCAAAACCTCTTGCATTTCGGAACCGACCTGTTGCCGTTGACCGCGGGAGCGGACATTGTTCCGCTCGAATGGACGCACTTCGCCGCGAGCTACGACGGGTGCACACTCCGTCTCTACCTGAATGGCACCCTCGCGAGCGTAATCCCGCAGTTCGAATACCGACAGGCGGATCTAGTGGCGGACTTGCTGTTCGGTGCCTCCGGAAACTGTCCCGGCACTTTCGACGGCTGGATCGATGACGTCCTGATCTACTCGGCGGCGCTCTCTCCTCTGGAGATCGCGGCGATCGCGCGCCGGTTCCCCGGCTCCGCGTCTCCGACCCCTGATCTCGAACTGCACACCGGCGTCAATGCAGCTCCGTCCTTCGCCTACTCTCGCACCATTGCTGCCGGTGCCACCCTCAACCTCTCCATGGTGAGTCCGAGTCTCCGCTTCCTTGGGCATCCGCTGACGCTCGGAATCGACGTCCTCTCCCTCTCCCGCTACGGCGATGGAGTCTCGATTCCGGATCCCCTCCCATTTATCCCGGGCCTTTGGCTCGGACCCGGCTCCCTCCTCCTACTCGACGGCCTCTCGATTCCTTGTTGGTCGTTGGCTTCGATCACTCCGTCCGGCGCGACCTTCTCCATGTCGAGCCCACCAGCCCTCGCCGGCCTCTCCGTCATGATGCAAGCCTTGGTCCCCATCGGCCCACCTCCCACCTGCTCGCTCCCCCTCGGTCTCTTCGCCAGTAACGGCTGCCTGCTCCAGTTCTGACCACCCGACCAGGGCCGGTACCTCCCGCGCCGACCCCACTCGGCCCATCACGGCTACTTCAGAGTCAGCGTCAACGGCACTTTGAGGTCGAGGCTCCCTCGCTCCAGGTCGGCTTCGGTGACGCTGAAGGAAACTTCACCCCGAAGCTCGCCCACTCCGGCTCGGAGCCGATAGGTCCCGATGCCAAGGTTCTCGGTCAATGTGAACGGGAGGCCGTTGAACCTGCAAGTATCCACACCATAAGCACTAGATTCCTGGGAATTGGTGACTTCGAAGGCGTAGCCAAGCGTGGAGCCCTGAGGCAGTGGTGGCCCTTCGATCACGATTGGCACCTCGATCGGTTTCGAGGGCAAGCTGGGCAGCACGATGGGCAGGACCTGACCTGGTCCTATGACAAAACAAGGGGCGGTCGGAGCCGCCAGTTGCCAACGGCCTGCCGCGTCGAGGAGATGACCTTCGCGCAGTGTACGGCCATTCCCAATTCGGATCCCGTAGGCTCCGGGGGCCACGAAGAATGTCTCTGTGGGTGTGCCAAGTGTTCGAGCACTATCTGCAATTCTGGAGCCCGATATCCCGAGACTCAGCCAGATCGATGCCTCAGTGGGGCCCCGTGCTGAGGATGAGATGATCATTCGTCCGAAGGTCGCCAATTCGATGGTACCCAGGTCCCAGATTTCTCCGGTTTGGAGATCCTTCGTTCCGAGGACAACTAATTCTTCGGTCGGAAGCTCCGTTTTCAGAGCCAGTTTCCCTGGATAAATAGAAGCCATACGAAAGGCACCTGATTCGTCCGTAACCGTGAATCCGCGAGGGTTCGCGCGATCCTCGAGGCTCCCCGGCTCGGAAAGAACGTTGATCGGCGCGTGAGAGAGCGGTTTGCCGTGCTCATCCAGAATGATGCCGGCGATCACGCAGCTCGGCTGGATAAGGTCACCGACGACAAGCGTAACTTCGCGATCGGAGGTGTGGACAGTCCTCCTTACCGGACTCAAGAGTGCCCCAATGGCTCGCGTCGACTGGTTTATTTCAATATCGTAATAACCATCTTCCAAACCGCGAACAACTATTGCTCCATTAATAGAGAGCTCCACGAGGTGTTTATCTCCATCATACCCGCGCCATGGCTCTGAAGCACGCAGGAAACCAAAGAGACCATCCATTTGGTTGCCATTAGAGTCAAGGACATTAAGGGTTAAGTCATGACCAGATCCGAGTATTATAGTAAGTGGGTCCGTTGATCCACTGCGCAATTCGAATCTGCCAGTGGCGCTGGTCAGTAGTCCTTCGTGATCGGCTTCGTATGTATAATTGCCTTCCGGGAGGTCATGTATGATGAATGAGCCATCGGGTCGGGAGAGAATATCAATAATTTCGCTGCAAGAGTAAGTGGCATCCACTGCGTCTCGGAACAGTCTGACAAGAGCTCCTGCCTGAGCGGTCACTGCATCCGGTTTGAGCACCCTTCCGCGAATAGATGTGCCTCTTCGAAACACGAGCCGAACTTGGAGAGGAGGTCCTTTGGTGATGGACAAGGAGGACCGGGCCGTGACATATCCATCTATTTGCAGAGTAATTTCGTGAATTCCCTCGCCGAATCCTGAAAAATAGCAATGGCCCGCATGGTTTGTGGCTGTACTTGAGCGCACCGATACCAGTCGGTCTTTGATACAAGACGATGCCTCGACTACTGCCACGGCTGCGGCGTTGCAAATTGGGTATCCTGATTCATCTACGCAAGTTACCTCGAATTTTGATCCTGGTTGATCGCATGGTATGGTTCGAACTAATGCCTGGCCATCGCAGCCAGTTACATAAGCGTGTCCGAACCCCCCATCGAGGCTTCTCGCCAATATGAATCTTCGTCCTCCTGGTATCCCGCGCAATTGAAAACGCCCTTGCTGGTCGGCAATCGCGGTGGACACTTCGCCGAACCACTCTTCATAGGAGTCCAGCCAAATCTCTGCACCACGGACCGGGTTGTTGTCTTCATCGACTACAACCCCGTTTATATCGTACCCGTCGTCAACAGCAATGTCGAGGGTCGTCATTTGATCTATGCTGATTTCTACCCATGTCTGGCGATTCAAGTAGTGGACTACTACTGGAATAGCGGGGTAGTCTTCGAATAGCAGTTCCCCTCGGTCGTTGGTGCGGCCCTCACGGCGGCTCCGAGTTGCATTCTCTGGGCCGCGTTCCTCCACCACCACCGCCACATGCGGCAGTGGTTTCCCGTGGCGCGTGGTGCGGATCAGGAGGTCGGCGGTGGTCGGAGCTGTGAAGGGACTGGAGAGGATCGGTGCGGGGGAGGGGCGCGAGTCGGGAATCAGGGGAATCGTCGAGGTGGCGACGGTAGTGCCATGAGTGTGGAGGGTCGACGCTGCCGTCGAGATCGGGGTGAGCGAATCCAGGGAAGGCTGGAGGATCGACCAAGCCACGGTGGCAAGCACGAGCAACCCGGCGGCGGTGACCAGGAGTTTGGCAGTGGCGGTGTTCAGGATCGAGGTGGACATCACTCGTCGTAGGACGATTTCGACTTGGTCGGGATCAGCGCAGTCGAAGGGGGAGTTGGGAACCGCCAGGGGAAGCATACGGAGCAGCAACAGGTCGCGACCACCCGAAGGGTTGGCCTCAAGACGGTTGCGCAGTGTGTCCAGGGCGGAGTGGAGGCGGCTTCGAACCGTGTTCGATGCGATTCCCATGGACTTGGCGATGTCCTTGGGCTCCTGGCCGCGGAAGTATCGGAGGAGAATCAGGTTCCTCGGCTCCGGCGGCAGCTCGTTGATGATCGCCAGAAGTTCGGCGCGCCGCTCCTCGAGGATGGCGTGCCACTCCCCATCGTCCGGGGTGGATTGCCGTCGGAGGGGCGCCGAGTTGGTTTCCCGGGCGCGCATCCGGCTGGCTCGTCGTCGTTCGTTGGATGCCAAGGACCTCAAAGTTCGGGCTGCCCACTCCGGGAACGGTCGGTCGATCGGTTTATTCCGCCCGAGAAGGCGCTTGAGGAGTCCTTGGATCAGGTCGTCTTGGTTCTGCTGACCCCGGATGAGAGTGGCCACGAGGCGGCGCAGGCCACCTTCGTGTTGGCGATACTCCGACAAGTGCGCTTCAAGAGTGGACATGGTGGTCTCCTACTCTCCTGGCTCCGCTGATCGCCGACGCGTTGGCGAAATCCCGAAGAAAATTCTACTCCTCCCGGTATCTGGCGGACAGGTCCTACCCAGCCGGGCCAGATGACGCGACTCAAAGGTCGCCCCCACCCCATCCAACAAAGTGCTGCAGTCTCCGGGAACGCCGATCGCCAGCTCCCGCCCCGACCACGTCGCAGCGGGTGGATCCACGCTACTCCCGCCACGCCCCGGCCCCGAACCGGAAGCTTGCTGGCAAGCCCATCGGCCATCTCCTGAACCTGCCTGCGATCTCCATTGACCGTGACTCCGTCGCTTTGCCTTTCCAACTCACCCCCTGCCTGTCCATGACCCTTCGGTCTGCCGCCCCGCGGCCTCAGGCCCGATTCCGACTCAAGTGCCGGGTCCCCTTCCTTCTTGGCGCAGTTGCGCCATCACGTCGGGGGGGGCTGTGGCGCAATTGCGCCATAAGAAAATCGGAGACTGTCCTCCCGCCCGGCGTCACAAGTTGTGGCGTGCCTAAGGACTGCACTCACAGCCTTCCGCAATCCTTCGGGCACCCGATCCGAGTGTCTCCCCCCTGCGCGACAATGGCGGACGTCCGCGAGGCCGAGTGACGTGGTGGTCCTTCGGCGGAGCGGGAAAGGGGCGGACGCATGGACTTCGGCAGCGACACGATCGGCGTTGCGACAGGTTGGGTGGCCCGAGCGATCGACCTCGTCGACGACGAAACGGGGCGCACCGTCCGCCTCGAGCCCGGCCTCCCGGTGCAGGACAAAGACCGTCTGCTCCGTGCCTCCAAGCGCCACACCGAGGTCGGCCATCGCATCCTCGCTTATTACCTGTGGGACATGGAGGAGCGACGCGAGTCCCAACTCCTGGGATTTCCGACCACCGTCGACTACGCCGTCAAGCGCCTCGATCTCCCGCGGCGCAGTGCTCGTGAGCTCATCGAGGTGGGGGAGGCCCTCATCTCCCTCCGTCGCATCGACGAAGCCTTCGCCGCGGGCCAGCTTTCCTGGAGCCGCGTGCGCCTCCTCGCGAAGATCGTCACTCCCGAGACCGAGTCCTCCTGGCTTGCCAAGTCCCTCGAGGGATCCTGGGTCGATTTCGAGCTCCAAGTCAAACTCGCCGAGAAAGGGAAGCCCCCCCGGAACGACCGCAAGGGCCTGCCCGAACTGCGCATGAAAGTGCCGGTGAGCCTCGATCGGCTGGGCCACGAACTCTGGCTCCAAGCCAAGAAGAAGTTGGGCGCCGAGCGCGGCGCCCCCGTGAGCGACGCCGACGCACTGCAGCAATTCGCGCAACTCTTTCTCACGAGTTCTCCCGAGGGTTCCCTCCCCGGACGTTCGCCTTCCGGCGAGTCGCCCTTTCACGTGAGCGTCCACTGGTGTGCCCATTGTGAACAAGGCACGCTCGCGACCGAGGACGGCCCGGTGCCCATCGAGGCTGCAACCTTGGCGCCCCACCTCGCCGAAGCCGAGATCACCACGGTCCGCGAGTCCGCCGACCCCCACGGCCACGCCACTGCCGAAGCTATTGACCGCACCACCCCACCTTGGATGCGGGACGAAGTCCTCGCGCGGGACGGCTTTCGCTGCTCTCACTGTTCCTCCAAGCGTCAGCTCATGGTTCATCACGTCGTGTGGCGTTCGAAGGGAGGCCCGACCGTGCCCGAGAACCTGATCACTTGCTGCGTCGCCTGCCACCTCCTCATCCACGCCGGCTGCTTATTGGTGACCGGCTCCGCCCCCCACGGCTTGCAGTGGACCGACGATCAAGGGCATTCCACCAAACACCCCGCCCCCGCCGACGCCCCCCTCCAAATTCACCTGCCTCCGGAGCCCTCCGGTCCCGCTTCTTCCGCGTCGGCGAAATCCGAAAGTCCTTGCGCACCTCCTGACCTGCCTGCCGATGCGGCGGAGGTCCGAGACCCCGAATCGGCCACTCGCCCGCGCTGCGTCGACTTATCCACACTCCCGTCGCGTGTGTCGCCCGAACTCCTCGCCAGCATTCTCCATCTGCTCACTTGGAACGAACGCCGGGGTCTCCTAGTGATGCAATCTGGGGCGACGCGACCCGCCGTCGCCGGTCAAGTTCCCCACCCTGGATCCGATGACTCGACCGACATCAGTCTTCCTCATCGACCCGGCGGCCTCGATTCCGTCGTCGGTCAGGCCCGGACCGTCGCGGCTCTGCGCGAAGCCGTCCAGGCAGCCCAGGTCCGTGGCGAGGCGGTCAGTCACTCGTTGCTCCTCGGCGGCCCCGGCCTCGGCAAGTCGAGCCTCATGCGCGCCGTTGCCGCCGATCTCGGGACCAAGGCGCACCTGACTTCTGGCCCCCATCTGCGAGACCTCGGCGTGTTGGTCTCTCTGGTCACTCGGCTCGGCGCGCGTGATCTTCTCGGCATCGATGAAATCCACGCGCTGCCTCTCCGAGTCGCCGAGGCCCTCTACGAGGCGATGGAGGATCGCATCCTCACTCTCCCGATCACGGACGGTCACACCGTCCGCACTCTCCAGCTCGAGCTTCCTCCCTTCACGGTCATGGGTGCCACCACCGAAACTGCCGCCCTCCCGAAACCTCTCGTCATGCGCTTCCCGATCCGCGAGATGCTCGATTGGTACGACACTTCCGACCTCGCCCGCATCCTGCTCCGCGCCGCCGACCGCACTTCCATGCCTCTCACTTCCGAGGCCGCCCGATCCCTCGCTCGCGCCGGTCGCGACACTCCCCGCGAAGCCCTCGCTCTCTTCACCCGCGTGCGCAACGCCGCCCTCGCCTCCGGCCTCGCTTCGATCGATGCCCCGTTTGTCGCGACGACCCTCTCCGCCCACGGCATCGACCCGAGCGGCCTCGATCCCACCGACCGCCGCCTGCTCTCTCTCCTTTCTACCCGCGAGTCTCCCATCGGCGGCACTCGCCTCGCCACCCTCCTCGGCATCCCTCCATCCACCCTCCGCGACGTCCACGAACCCTTCCTCGTCCGCCGCGGCCTCCTCCTCATCACCCCCCGCGGCCGCACCCTCACGAGCCGCTCCGCCTGACCACCCGGCGCAGTTGCGCCTCCGTTTCCTTGGCCCCCGCCCGGCAGTGTCGACCCCCGAGTGCTGCCAATAATTCCAATTGACGTCTCATACTGTCCGCGCAGGCTGTCATGGAGCGGTCAAAACCAGTCACCCCTGGGCGAGTCAACGCCAGCTCCTTTGGGTAGGGGCGGGCAAATTTCTGCTGTGGAACCTCCATTGGGGGTATCCATGGCGAATCAGCTCCCGACAGGTTCTCAAACCCTTGCGCACCGGCTTTCCGCGCTTCTTGTGCACCTCTCCCAAGCCGCCGCTCGGTTCCTCGTGACCCGCTCATCGCCGGCGCATTCCCACCCACGGGTGCCATCGAGTTCTGGGGCCTTTGCACCAACCAGGTGATCGAGACGTGCCGCGACTACAGCATCGCCGAACCGACCGTCGCCGCGGGCATGGAGGCCGTAAGCGTGGCATCTAACGTTGAGAAACGTGCTGGGACGAGTGACTTGGTGCCGAAAGGGCACCAAGTTGGCACCAAGTTGGCACCAAGTGAAAGCGCTCGAGCTTGCGGACGCACCAAGGCCCCGTTGGAGCTCATGGTCCCTTCAGGCCGAACTGACTGAACCAGATATTGGAACCAAGTCTTGGCTCCCCTCCTCGAAGCCGGTCTCATCGAAATGACGATCCCGGATTAGCCTCGCAGCTCGAAGCAGCCGCGCCTGACGACACCAACGATTCGCATGGCCTTCGCAACCACGAAGACGAAACCAGGAGAAAGAGAGCATGAGCACGGCCGGGTGTCGACGATTTCCCAAAACCTCGGAAAAACTGTGCGCAAGCCTGCGTAGCCGGGTTCCGCCCCTCCTCCACGGGGGCTCGTTCTGAACCGTTCCGCGACCGCGTGGGAGCTGCACACGCTTCAATGAGGCCGCGCCACGATGGGCGCGGAGAGTCGTTTGTGATTCTGTTCTGCCATGGTGGCAAGATGCCGCTTCAATGAGGCCGCGCCACGATGGGCGCGGAGAGGTGCAGCACCCGGCGATCCTCCGGCAGCACGCCACGCTTCAATGAGGCCGCGCCACGGTGGGCGCGGAGAGCTCGTGTCATGCTCGGCATCCGAGATTCCGTCCGAGTTGCTTCAATGAGGCCGCGCCACGATGGGCGCGGAGAGAATGGTCTCCCTGCCGCGGGGGGAATCGAACGCGGCGCTTCAATGAGGCCGCGCCACGATGGGCGCGGAGAGGCCGCAGGATTGCGAGGGCCAAGCTGTGGCTCGTGCCGCTTCAATGAGGCCGCGCCACGATGGGCGCGGAGAGTTCTGGCGAAGCTGGAGCGGGTGGAGGTCTTAATTGGCTTCAATGAGGCCGCGCCACGATGGGCGCGGAGAGGCGACACGCCCGTGGACTACATGTTCAATGTGATCTTTGCTTCAATGAGGCCGCGCCACGATGGGCGCGGAGAGTTGACTATACTGCGACAGGTAAGCCGTCATTTAACAAGCTTCAATGAGGCCGCGCCACGATGGGCGCGGAGAGAAGTGTTCGCTCAAGTTGTCAAGACTGCCACTGAGGGGCTTCAATGAGGCCGCGCCACGATGGGCGGAGATACCCTAGAAAGTTGTGTTCTGTCCCTGGAATAGAAAACGGCGTACCCTTTCGGTGACAGTTCAAAACGTCCCGATGGGACGGAAAGGGTACGCCATGAACACGGGTCGGATCATAACGCCGGGTGCGCTCGACTTGAAGGAAACGTCTTCGCTGGACGCTTTGGCGCTTGACGGAGCGAGGAAGATGATCGCCGCAGCTTTGGAGGCCGAAGTCCAGGCCTTTCTGGAGAAGTTCGATTCCGTGCGGGATGAGAGCAATCGTCGGCAGGTCGTTCGAAACGGCCACCTCCCGGAGCGGGAGGTTTCGACAGGAGCGGGTCAGATCAAAGTCAAGGCACCCCGAGTTCGGGATCGTCGGGGTGCGTGCCATGAAGACTCTGTCTCGTTCACGTCTTCGATTCTCCCGAAGTATCTGCGCCGCTCGAAGGCCGTGGACGAACTCGTCCCGTGGCTTTATCTCAAGGGCGTTTCGACCAATGACATGCAATCTGCCCTCGAAG